>JAICWP010000011.1 GCA_025934735.1 Terriglobales bacterium
CCCCGCCTAGCGGCTCTTGAGGAACTGGACCAGATCGCTCTCCTCACCTGGCGACAAACCGAGGTTGAAACAGGCGTTGTAGTGGTTGACCACCTTCAGGAGCGTCGGGAAACGGCCGTCGTGGAAGAAGCCGCGCTTCGACCGCGCCCAGAGGCCGCTGAGCTGCGGCGTAACCAGCACGCCGGGATTCAGCCCCCTCGGCCCACGGTCGGCCTGGCGGAAGGGGGAGTGCGGAGCCACGTAACAACCGCCGTAACAACCATGCCTAAATCTGCCTCAAACTGCCTACTGAATCCCTCGGGAAGTCGTTGAAGCCATTGAATTCAGGTGAATGAGGGATTAACAGTAGGTTCTGGGTTCGACTCCCAGCGCGCTCACCAAACCCGCTATTTACGCGGGTTCGCCAATTTTGGAAACGAATCGGGAAGCAAATTAGGTAACAAATCGTCGAGCTTGGCAGCGGCATCTCGAGTCGTGTCAGCGATTTTACGAACGGCATCCGTCCCGGATTCTTAAATGATCGGATGAAGGATCATGTGGGTTTAGAATTGGCGCCTTGGCGAAAATGGTGCCACCCGCCCAGCGAGATTCGTTTTTCAGCAGCAGGTCTGACGTGACGCTTGAGAGCGTTGCCCGGATGCAGAGGCCCGCCCGTTTTAGAACGCAACACCCACTCGCCTGTTCCGAGCTTCTCCATACGCGCCATCAGAATTGGATCGACTGGCAGCTTGCGCTCTGAGCGTTTGGACTTCACCGCGTCCACATCACCCTCGTAAATTGTCCGCGTAACATGGACCCGCAGCCATAACCTAGCCAGGCACGTCATATTACCTCCGTTACTCTGAGGCTGCGACCTCCGCAGCTATACTGCGCGGGATGAGGAAAGCCGATCCGGAATGGCTGCCCGAGGCCCGAGCGTTGTGCTCGCGGGCGCGTATCACAATTCTGGGCTGGGGGCCGGATATGCTGACCGTAGAAGCCAAGTCGCCTCAGCGCGTTCGAGAAATCACTTCACAACTAAGCGCACTCGGTTTCCAGATCATTGACAGCCAAGATGATGTTGCTGCCGGCATGTTGAGCTTATCTAGGAATCCAGATGCCGGCCAAGCGAAGAAGGCGTCTTTTGCTATCTCGCGCCGGCCTTGGCAAGAACAGATTGAGCCTGTGATCTGGGCGCTGGGCGGCGCTGGCCTTTTCACCTCCCTGTATAGGGGAACCGGCGCATACTCCCCCTTATTTTTTGTCGTGGTTGGCACCGCGCTAGTGTTGCTGTTCCTATGGGACGCGCTCCGCATCTGGGGATGGCGGCTTGAGATCCTGCCGGAGGGTCTTCGTCTGCGTCGCGCCTTTCGCTGGAGGGAGATTCCATGGACAGACATTCGTGCCGTGGAGTCCGCGCCAGCACTGCTACGCAGACTTCACGCGCGAGCGCGCAACCAAGAAGTTGTCACGCTGCAGTTGGTTTCGAATTCCTCGGAACGGGTGGGGACGTTTGTCTATGTGTTTGCGCGCAACCTGCGCGACCGTTTGCGGCTGGAAATCGCGCAAAGGCAGAACTCAATTTCGATGTGATGCCGGAAATTTGCAACCAAGCCAGGAAGTCGGAGACGCCGCGGGCTTGAAATCCATCGCATTCACTCCTTACGGCAATCCAAGCGACCAAGAGAACACGACAAGCCATCGCGACTCTCCTTCCCCAAAATGACTGATTGGAGGCTTGGCACAGTCATTGCTGGGCTGCTCTCGATCGCTGGTAATGGCGGCGGGCCTTCGAGCGATTGCCACAGGCGCTCATCTCGCACCAGCGGCGGCTGCGGTTACGGCTCTCGTCGATGAAGAGCCAGGTGCAATCGGCAGAGGCACACTCACGAATCCGACCCAATCGATCGCTCGCGAGCAAGTCGGCAGTACTTGTGAGGATTGCAAAGAAGACCTGCTCCAGCCCGTCGGAGGCCGTACTTGTCCATTCCTTTTCGATACGACCGGATTTCTTCTGCACTCGCAGCAACCCAGGAGACTGCGCCAGGGCTGAGTTCAGCTTGGACAGACACTCGGGTGGCGCCGGGCGCCCATTTGCAATGGCGAAGAAAATCGAGATGAGGAGGTCCCGAATCGTAACGGCCTTGGCGAAAGCGGCCGCTGCTTTACGAGGATTGCGCTTGTAATGCACAGAGAAGCGGTCGTGCTCCGCCGCGGAGAGCAGCCCGGCTTCCTTGGCCCACTGCAGCAGGTCAGAGATTTCGTGCAGTTCCTCTTCTTTATCATCCGCACGCAAGTCGTGAATGGTATTGGCGAATTCGAGGCACAGGGCCCCCGCTATGAACTCGAACCGCATGCGCTTATCCTAACCGTCTATATTCGACTTGACAAGTTATACAGCCGAGAGCAGCATTATAACCTCTGATTGACGCAATAGATGGTTACGCCGCGACAGTGGAACGGCCGTTCACGATTTCAGGGGGCGGGTGAAAGCGATTGGGCATGGAATCCGGAGCTTGACCCTTACGGCGTCAAGAAAGGACGTTTCGCGAATGACACTTCTGCTGGAGGAGTTGGCTGGTTGGACAGGAGCCGCTCTTTTGTTAGTGGCTTATGGAATGGTTTCTTTTAAGAAACTCCGTCCGGATTCCCTTTGCACTCAATCGTTGAATGCAGCAGGCAGCGGTCTCCTGATCGTCAATACCGCATATCACCGCGCGTTTCCCTCTGCATTTGTGCTGATCGCGGTTGCGGCACAGATCCGCGCAATCTCTTGGGCGAAAAAGGTGTGAGCATGTCGATTCCGTATTACCACATCGATTCTTTCGCGAGCGAACTTTTCGCAGGCAATCCCGCCGGCGTGTGCATCGTTCCCGCGTTCCCTACCGATAAAGTCATGCAGAAGATCGCAGCCGAGAACCGTCACAGCGAGACTGCTTTTGTTGTCGCCCGCGCTGACGGCGATTTCGACCTACGCTGGTTCACGCCGATCGTGGAAGATGACCTATGCGGTCATGCGACCATGGCTGCCGCATATGCGCTTTCGTTGCGTCGACATAACACCTGGCCAGTCCGCTTCCACACCGTCGGCGGCTTGTTGACAGTCGAGCGTGATCACGGGCGTTTTGAGATGGATTTTCCCGCCCGGCCGCCGGTCCCATGCCAGATCCCGAAGGGGCTACTCTCGGCGCTGGGTCTGCAGATGGCAGAGGTAATGCGCGATGTCCGCGACTATCTGGTCGTTGTCAACGATGCCGAGATCGTGCGAACACTCAAGCCCGATATAGCTGCACTGGGCAGAATTGATATGGGCATCAGCGGAGGAGCAATCGTTACGGCCGCCGGCGAGAACGATGTCGATTACGTCTGCAGATTTTTCGCTCCAGCTGAAGGGATCGACGAAGATCCGGGCACTGGATCGATCCACTGCTCACTCGTCCCCTACTGGGCCGGACGCACGCGAAAACGGACATTGAGTGTGCAACAACTCAGCTCTCGTGGCGCCCGCATGTGGTGCACGCTCGTCGGGGATCGCGTGAAGATCGCCGGTCAAGCAAAGCTCTATCTGCAAGGGACGATTGATATTGAGACAAGACAAAGATCGTCTTGAAGTTTCTAACGCTAAGGGATGGAACATTTGAGGTATGAAACAAGCAATTTTCTCTCCTGACGCTCCGCGGGCAATGGGAGCTTACTCCCAAGCGATTCGAGGTGCGGGCATGGTTTTCGTCTCCGGCCAAGTCGCGCTCGACCCCGCGACCGGGAAACTAATCGAGGGCGATGTGGCCGCGCAGACCGAACGCGTGATGAAGAATCTGGCTGCGATCCTCGCGACAGTAGGCAGCGGACTGAAGCAGGTGCTCAAGTCAACCGTCTATCTGACAAACATGGATGATTTTGTGGCGATGAATGAGGTCTATGGCAAGCACATGGGCTCGCCGACACCGGCGCGTTCTACGGTCGCGGTGTCACAACTGCCAGACAAAGGAGCGCTGGTGGAGATTGATGTGATAGCGCTGCTGTAAACGAAAGCGCGAGCCTTGCGGAATTAGATAGCAATAAGCGGATAGAACCGCCCACGGCCCTGGCAATACGCTGGGCATATATTCGAGGCGCTGGCAAGCGCAGACAAAATGAGTACGCAAATCATTGAGCTGGTTCTTCGCGTTGTGATTTCTATGCCGGCAGTGATGGCCCTAACTCCGGCACGTGGCGCGACCGTATGAAATTTTCGTTGCGACTTGCGCGGATTTCCTGGTAATTGCGGTAAACCACAGCTAATGCTCTAGACCAAATAGATCAATGGATCAATTCGACACAGAAGTAGAGAAGCCTTACAGGGTTCGGGCTCAACCGTTCACATATGCGATCTTCGGAGTCTTGATAGGCCCAATCTTTATCGCCTGGATATACATCGCACGCAGGAGCCCGATGGCCTCGAATACCGTAGCAGCCGTGATTTCTGGAGCTATCCTAGCCGCCATTTGGCTTTGGTTTTTCTCCCTGGAAGTTGACCTCTATTCTCACCGTTTGCGATTTAAGACACTATTTGGGAAACGCGAGGTCACCTACTGCGATATTCGGAAAGTCGATATCGTCGTGCGGAGCTACCGTGGAGCAACGAGTCGCGGTTGGGCGATTTATGATAGCGCGCGGTTCGCAACGCGTCCGCTTAAGATCCCGATAGCGCCTTTTAGAAGCCTTGATCAGCGAAAAATCGCTGAGATGCTGGTCGAGAAAGCACCTGCTGCGCGCATTGATTCTTGGACGCGCTCCGTGGCGACGCGGAGATAAACCTGGCCTCTCGACGAGTGCGCCTGCAACGCGTGCCACCTTTGTCTGAGAACGAGCTTCTCTCCGGAATTGGGGCGCTTGCATCTGGTAGTCAGGCGTCAGATCGCAGCCCGCCAGCATCCGGGTCTTCGAGCCACGCAGAAAACGGAAGTGCTGAGGGAACTGAACCTCATCCATTTTTGAAAGAATAGGCGAGCGAGGTTTCCTGTGAACATGCGCCATTACACGTGATTGGTGTTAAATAAGCCTTAGCGTAAGTCTGGGCCACGCGTCCGTGGTTTGTAACTTAGGATGAGGGCCATTATCGTCGATCAGGAGAGTCCCCAACCGAATTGGCGATGTAAGGCCGAGGCAGTTCCGCCAAACGTAACTTGTTGTCGGGCTGTTCACTACCCTACGATTTCAATTCAGCAATGAAATCGATTCTTCCACCAGAGTTAGAGTCAAAGCGCATCAAAATTGCCAGGGCGCACAACTTGCAATGTGTGTCCCTGCTGGGTGTTCTTTTTGTTGGTCTGTTTCTAATCGTTATATTGCTCCACGCACGGCTAATCACCGACTCACAAGCTTCGGCCTCACTTGGTTCCTTCCGCTTTTGCTGGGTGAGGCCTACGGGATCTATCGAATAATCAAGCACGACAACGAGCTGTGTCGTCAATTGGGGTACATGTGCCCGTTTTGTCAGAGCCCGCTTTACGAAGCGCGAGCGTCCACTTGGATTAGCGGCCTGTGCCCTAAATGTCGAAAGAGTGTAATCGCTTAAGGGCCTGTTCACACTCGTTGAAGGCGACTGCGGCGGTCGAGCGATCTACAATGTCTTGCTTGTTTACACTTCTGTAAGACGTTCTATGATTCCAACGTAAATGCAGATTTCGAGAAGTCTGGGGCAAAGCAATGAGCCGACGGTTGAATCTTCTAGCGGTCGTGGTGGTGCTGGCGTCTTTTCCGGCGATCTGCGTGCTTGCTGCGTCGGATGATGCGGAGGGCGTTCGGAACGTCGTTATCGGGTTCGAAACAGCTTGGAACCACCACGACATGGACGCCTTCGGTAAAGCTTTTTGCTCCCGACGCGGACTTCGTGAACGTTGCTGGTGCCCCGCTGGTCCCAGTCATGAATGACATTCTTCATGAGGTAGGCGCGGCAGCCGCCCGGGACGTTTTCAAAAAAGTTGCACGGCGCGAACGCGACGCGCGGCTGTAGTTCGCCCGTCAGGAAGCCGCGCCGCCGCGCACGCTCGAGCACATGCTCCTGGTCCGCCAGCACACTGCGCAATCCTGAATGCGGACGGCGCGCTGTTGGTGGTGGAATCCGTTATCGGTGAAAGCAATACTTCCTCCTATGGCAAAGCGCTCGATATCGTGATGCTGGCCATGACCGGCGGCAGGGAACGCACGGTGGACGAGTATGCGGCTTTGTTCGCCGCATCGGGCTTCCGGCTGAACAAGACGGTTGCAGTTTCGGAAGCGCTGATGGTCATGGAAGCATTTGCCGCCTAAGACGGCATTGCTACGGAGGTGCGGCACGCGACACATGGCAGTGAAGTTTGCGCCCTTGCGGAATAGCGCACGCGCAATCGCAACCGCGGCATACGAACATGACGACGAAGCAGCGCCCAAACCGCCCGCTATCGCAATCGTTCTTGGCCGGTCATCGCCGAGAATTGTGGCAGTTTTTTCGTGCTGGCCGTGGCGGGTTTCAAAAAAAATCTTTGGTTGATTGTGGCTACCCTACCGGGGACACGGAGTTTTCGACTCTTTTCATCACGTTTTCATTCACAATCCGGGTGTCCCGATTTGGTTCCCCGGCTTCTGCCTTTCGTTCGACGTTCTCGCCAGCGGTTTCCTTGCCGTTCTACTGATTCGACATTCGGAGTCGTTTCCGACGTTTAGAGCTTCAGCCGGACAAGAGAACTTCCGCTAAATGTTAACTTCAACAGCTCAAGACTGGGTAACACACTAGGTAGCAACCTTGCTTAATTCTGCCTACTTGTGACTACGAAAACCTTGGGAAAACCGTTGAAACCATTGATTTGTGGTTCACTGACGGAAAATCAGTAGGTAGAAGGTTCATCCGCCCGGAACCGCTGGCGCCGCCGCAGGGGATCAAGACGCGCGCAATGAACCTTTGGCCAGGACTGCCATTGAGGACTTACATTCACCCCAGAATGAGGTGATTGAGCGGGAATGAGAGGGTCGAGGCACCACTGTAAGAGATTGAAAACGTTCAGCCCGACAACCTGGTCCCGTTTTCGGGACCAGGGGGTCGGAGGTTCAAATCCTCTCTCCCCGACCAATACCTTCAACAACTTGCGAATTCGCCGGTTCACGAGAGTTTACGGGCACGCCGAAATTCACCAACGCGCTTGAAATGCGTGTCAGTGAATTGCTGTTTTTGGCTTTGGAAAGAGGGTGGGATGGGATCTGCCGCCTGTGGGCAGCAGAACTCTCCTAGTCAAGAATGGATTCTGTGTAAAAGGATGGTAGGTTAATCCTCTGCAATAACGAGCACAGCGCTCGCGTCTGTGTCATAAGAACCTGGATGAGTAGAAAGGCATCGCCGCGCCAAATCAGTGGACTCTTTTCAACACGAGTCTTACTTCAGCACGATGGCGCGGGGACTCAATGTCCCGAGTCACAAGCAAAGCACCATCCGGCGTGATGCTGTGCACGTCGATGCCATGCATAAATACCTCTCCATTCCTCTTCATCTTCCATTTCGTGACGAGCTTCCCGTCACTCCAACTGGTAGTCGCAACACGGACACTGCCAGGAGCGTCTGGGATGGGATCGGAAACTTCCTTCCCAGTTGGATCGATGGTGTAGACCGCCGTGGTCCCGGCTTCGCCGCCGGTGGGGTGGATTTAACCATGATGCTACCCAGCGATTGGGATGGTTTTCCGGGAAGACTAGTGTCAATCAAAATGAGTTCAATGTGCACTGATTCGGGATAACGGTCTGTATTTCGAATTGCGACCTCTATCCTGCTACAGCAATTGACGCTGAGTAGAGTTCCCAAATTTAGGCGAGCCTCCATAGATAGCTGACGTCGATCTGTTGAACGGGCATTGAGCAACTCTGGGCTTCCGTGAGCTTCATGCGAACCTGCAGGTGGTCGGATATCTGGCGCTTTGAAATACCAATAAACGCCATCGAATGGAATAACCATCGGGTTCGATCTGTTAATGCTGCTCTGGAAGACGTTTCCGACCGTCGGCGGCGGAGCGATGAGGACTGTGTGAGCCTGTTTTTCAGGCCATAAGACAATGCCAGGGTGAGCTTCGGCGAAATCGGATAAGGTTCCTTGGGAAGTTTCTGGACGACCTGGAACTCCATGCTGTTCCCAACGAGAGAATCCATGTGGCGCGTGAAACAAAGCCCAGAATCCCAGACCACCTTTGCCAGGCCCATGCAACGCGTATGGAAGCAAGCAAGCACACATGACAACGATTGCCAGAGCTAAGGCGGAAATCGTTTGAACAGGCGAAGTACGCGAGATGCCTTCCAGTTCAACCCTGTCGGCGCGGAACCACGTCAAGATTGCCAGACCAGCGGCCAATAGGATTGCGCCCATTAGTGGATGGCCGGCGAAACCGATTACCGTGCCCGCTTCGACGCATAGCGCACAAAAAACCGGTGAGAGCATCCGTGTCTGCGAGAAAGATGGACTTTCAAGAGTCAGTGGAAGGACTGACGGCGGGTCGTCAATTTTGGAGGGTCGGGGCCAAAGAGAACTATATGACCTTACAGTTATCAAAACAAATACACCTGCGATCACCATTCCCCAGAGCGAATCTTTCCAAAGAAGGAGCGCGAGAGGTGCAAGCCAAACTGCGGCACTGGACGTGGCTAAGAGAGATCGCTTGCGAATAGAGTGGTCTTCTTCCCGGAAGATCAGAAAGAACACGCTCCCTATTGCAGCGTTGACCCCAAGGACTAGTAGCACACGATACACTGCCAAGCTGAACAACTCGCCCATGGTCAACTGGCGCGGTGGAATTCTGCACGCTAAGTAGGCGGCCCAAGCGGCAGCAAACAATCCAGTCAACGGCACCAGCCATTTTGGGTACGTTCGCTGAGCAGAAGTGTCGAATGCCTCAAACATTTCGATTCCTGACCTCACTCCCGTTACGGATACAAAAAGGGCACCTAGCGATATCGTTGCAGACTGTTACTGAGCGGAAAGACTCGGCCCGACTTGTACCCCGCCCATGTTTTTTGACACCAACTGGTATCGGATTGTTCCTCACCATAAAGAAGAATCCGAGTCAGAGAGGCGACTGCCCCTCTGACTCGAAATTGTGGAGTCCCGGTCAGGCAGCTTCGGGCAAGAACTCTTCGATGATCTTGTAGCCGCTGTTGCCCTGACCAAGTTTCACCATACAAGGAAGATGGAGTTCCATTCCGGCTTCGATTTCGCTGGCCGGTATGTCGTAACCGCCCGCTTCCAAACGCTCCGCCAGTTCTTCGGGTCGGAGGTTCAAATCCTCTCTCCCCGACCAATACCTCAACAACTTGCAATCTTCGCTTCCTGCTGTGGGGCACCCCAAGGGGCACCCATTGGTCGTTGAGGGTTTCAGGCTGATGCGGTTGGGCTTCTACTTTTTCGCTGCGTTCTTGGTGGCAGCGGAAATCGCTTCTACCGCTCGCGTGACCGCGTCCACCCGCGCTTACTCCTGATCCGCTGTATTCCGCCCGCACGATTCGAATTTAGCTTTCTCCGATTGCGCTTCTTCCTTCGACAGACAGAACCGGTCCAGATCCATCGGCGCCAGAACCGGTCCGTGAAAATACTTCTTCATGCCGGCAACGCGAGCCTGCTGCTCAGCTTTGTTTTGCGGGTCATAGTGGTAGAAGAGAACCGATTGTACTTGGGCTTTCGCGGCAAGTTCTCCGAGGCTGTCCACTGTTAGATGTTCCTTCTCCATGTGCGCGGCAAACGCCTGTTTGCGGGCAGGCGGCCAGTGGTTCTGGGCAGCCATCTGGTCAATGAACCCGCGTAGCTCATCCGAACTCGCCTCCACTTCAGCTACCAGAACGTCGGCGCCCGTCGCAAGTTTCACGACCGCATCACTGGGTCCGGTGTCTCCGGTGAATACCACCACACCATGGGGCGTCTGGATACGGTAGGAATATGACTTGAAATGCGCGCGGAACTGCGCCGGCATGAGAGCGTAATGCGAATTCTCGGCGGCCGTGATTTGAATTTTGTCGTCGCGGTAAACGACTCCCTCGCCATCGACTTCGTGGGCGACAAAGGGGCTGGTCAGGCCATGGTTCGGCCGGCCAAACTGGAACCCGGGCTTTTCCGCGGCAAACACTTCAAAGGGAATGCTGATGTAGTGAAAGGCGGCTTCGACCAATTCGCTCGTTTGCGGCGGCCCGTAGATATTGATCTTGCGCGCGTCGGAAGCGAGATCAAGGTGGAAGTAATCATTGGCCATCACGTCGACCAGGCCGAGATCATGGTCCGGGTGCAAGTGGGTAAAGAAGATCGTTCCAATCGTTTCCGATGGAATCCCAGCCTCGACCAGGCGCCGGATGGTTCCAATGCCACAGTCGATTAAATACGGCCGCCCATCCACGATGAGCAGCGTGGCCGGCTCAGAGCGATCCTTGCGCAAAGGCGGACCCCCCGCAGTACCGAGCATCAGCAGTTCGGTGTCATTTGCGCGAAGCGCCGCAGTCTGCCGTTGAGATGCAACGGGAAGGCTTAAGAAAGTCAGCCCGAGCGTGAGAGCTGCAAGGAACATTTTTCCACAGCGCGATTTATCCATGCGTGGACACCTCTGTGCGGAAAATGACTCGCCGCAGCGAATTACGGCGGGGCAGGAGTATAGCGCAAGGTGGGTTTTAGACGAAGCGATGGAAACCTTGACGCGGCAGCTACATGGAAGGCTGTTCCACGACCGGATCGGGTAATTGCGCCTATCACGGTCGTCGGGACCGCCAAATAGGGTTGAGTTGCTGGTCGAGGGGCACTCAGGCTGGGGTACGCATAAGAAGATGAATGAGAGTCGCGACAGGAAAGGCGTGAGTTTGTACGGTTGAAGCACCACTCACATGAAGCACCACTCAGATGGATTGAAAAATCAACACTTTAGCTGATTTCCTTTGCTTCGGTACCTGGGGCTGGAGGTTCAAATCCTCTCTCCCCGACCATTCTTATCGGCCATGCCTCACGTAAGCGTTTCCTCAATGGCAGCTTAGCTCGTTCTATCAACTTAGACCGGTGCATTGTTGGGAGAAGTGGCGGGCACGCTGCGCTGGAACCACTTGTCAGATTTGGAATCGCCGGCTGCCGGCGTGGCGGTGCGGACTAGGCCGGGCGCACTGGTTGGGAGCGGCTCTCTCTCCGAATTGCAGATGGTGATTTCACGCCGGGTGAGCGTTGCGTAATAAGGCATCTTAAACATCCGGGCAGTGCGCCAGAAGCGCTGTCTCGGCTCGCACAAAAAACGGAAGAGCCACTCCAGGCCGGCAACTTGCACCCACTTCGGGGCCCGGCGCCGGGTGCCAGCGACAAAGTCGATGGTGCCCCCCAAGCCATACGCGCAAACAACGCCGGACAGCGATAACGCCCGGGAATTCCGTGCAATCCAGTATTCCTGTTTGGGTGGCCCAAAGCACACAACCAGATGCTGGGGGCCGAAATAGGCAATCCGGCTCAGGATCGAGGCATTCCACTCCCGGTTGCCGATGTCCGGAGTGAAGGGAGGGGCGAATCCGGCCACTTGCAAGCGGGGAAGCCGCAGGCGCAGAGCCTGCACCGCCAGTTGGTTGGAATGGGCAGAGGAGCCCAGAAGAAACAATCTTTCGCCGCTAGCGGCGCAGTGCTCCGCCAGGTCGAAGATGAAGTCTGATCCCGCCAGGCGGGTCACACCCAAGCCGGGATAAAGCCAGCGGCAGGTCCACTCGAGCACCCGCCCGTCAATGGTGTTGACCGTCGAGGCCAGGAGCGCCTGGAAAGGCGGCGATTCATGGGCCAGGGCGAAAATCTCCGCATTGACCGTGACCACATGCTTCAACCGCCCCGGCTGACAGCCGAAAAGTTCGGGCAAAGCCAGGCAGCAGAGCCGGATCTCTCCGCAACGAAATAGCCATGGCAAGCCGCTGACAGGGCTGGCTGTCTTTTTCCCCACCTCGGGAGATGAGAAGACGTGCGGATTGCTCATGGGCGAACTGGCGGAAGCGAGAGTCGGCTATCCCTGCGGCGCGGCGGGAAGTTGCCGGGGTGCAATCGTCCAGGCCGGCTCAAGGCGCGCTAGATGCCGGCTGGCGCAGCCCAGCAGGAACCAGATACCCAGATAGCCAGCGAAAGAGAACGGATATTGCGAGGTGTGCATGGTCACCAGGGTTCCGGCGATGGTGGCTTGCGCAATTTCTCCCAGGTTGCCAGGCCGGCGGGGGCATCGTGAGAATGAGGCGAACAGCCACAGGTGGAAGGCTACAAACGATGCGTATGCCGGTAATCCAAAATGCTCGACTAAGAACGCGTATCCGCTTTCTGGAATGGCGCGAACCGCCGGATCGAGGCCTTTGCCCAGCAGATTGCCGGAATCAAGCCAGGCGTCCGTGTAAAAGCCGCGCAACCCGGCAGCATGCAGGTCGGTGGGATCGGCGGTGACCAACTTGTCAAGGCTGGAGAAGACAAACTCTGAAAATGCCGGAAAGCAGCTCGCGAGCACAGCCGCCCCGAGAGCCAAGGAAAGCAGCAAGCCATAGCGCTGGCGTCGCAGCAGGACGGTGGCAGCCGATACGGTGAGGAACACCCACGCCGAACGGGTGAAGCTCACAAACAGAGCAACCATCATCACCAGCAGCAGGAGCGAGCGGGACCAGTGCCACTTCCCGTAAAACCCCAGCAGCAGGATGCCGAGACTCAGCGCAAAACCCATGGAGATGGGATCGCCAAAGGTCCCCATGGCCCGAAACTGCGACAGGAAGGCGAATTCCTTGCGGCCAGCACCGCTGGCGGAGACTCCCACATCTTCCAGTTGGTCGGCAGGGTCCTCGCCCTTCACCTCCACGTTATAGGATCCGACATTCGCGTATTTCTGCCAGAATTCGCCGCCGGTAAAGGCGAAGAGAACGAGGGCAGCCACCGCCAGGACCGCCAAAGTTCGGGTCAGCCAGCGCAGCGCCCGCTCAGCCAGGCCGACATTGAGCGCCGCAGCGAGGCCGACCGTGAAGACCTCCAATGGCACGCCTACACTGCGTAGCACCCGGCCTGCCTGGGCGATATCCTCTCCGCTCAGCAGCGCTACCCCGCCGCGGAGCGCGCACCAGGCCGCGAAAAAGGTCAAAAGCAGCCTTGGGCCCTGCAGGCGGATTCTGTCCACGTACAGCATCCATGCGGAGTACAAAAACAGAGCGAAGAGAAGAATCTCTTTCACCAGGATGAGCGCTCTCGAGGTTTCCGCTCCCGTGATCCCGGCCGTGTACAGCAGCGGAGTGAAGAAGTTCTGCGTGAACGCCAGCGCAAACAGCAGGTAGATTGCTTGCAGCCGCCATCGGCGCACAAGCAGGAACGACGCGAGGCAAACCATTGCGATCAGAAGCGCTGACATGGTTGACTGGGGGTCAGGACAAGAGAAACGGCGCCTGCTGGGCCAAACCGTTGGCCTGCGCGATGGCAGGAGGGCCGCTGGCGAGCAGGTTTTCGAGCACCGCGAGCAGTTTGACACCTTGCACTTGCGCATTGAATTCTCTCTGGCAGCGCGTAAGCAGCGCACTGCCTCGCCGTCTCGCCTCCGGAGGGTTGAGGAGCAGCTTCCGCAGCGCTTCGGCCAGCGCCGCTGCGTTGCCGGCGCTCGCATAAACCCCGCTTTCTCCACAGATTTCGCGGATAGACCCTGAATCAAACGCCACCACCGGCATGCCATGGGCCATCGCTTCCACCATGGCGAAGCCGAACTGTTCTGTCCAGGTAGGGCTCAACAGGCTGGGAGCGCAGAACACTGTCGCGTGGCGCATCCGCGACCGGACTTCCTTGTTGGGCACCTTGCCGAGAAAATGAACGTGACCGGAGAGGCCAAGCTCCCGCACCAGATCGCTGCAATCTCCGGGCTCCACTCCAATCACCTCAAGCTCGGCATCAACCTTGCAACGCTCGCGCAGGATGTAGAACGCGACCAGCAAGCTGCGGAACCCTTTGCACCATTGCGGTCGGCCCGCGAACAGGATGGTGGCCGCGGATCTCACCTCCTCCGGACCGAAACCGGCCAGATCAATTCCGGGATAGATATGCTTCACCATTCCGGCGAACGCGGGCGGCAACCGCAGGGTGTGCAAAGCCGCCTGGGTGACGCAAACGATGGCGTCGGCGCGGGCCAGCACGCGCCCGCTCTGATTGCGGGCCCGCCACACCTGCTCATACCTGCCGTAGAGGTTCTCCCATCGGACCAGCATCAATTTTTGGCTGGGCTGCATTCGGCGCACAATCTGCCACGTGTGGGCGTAGATGGGATCAACGATGTTGATGATGTCGTGGCAGAGCACGTCATCCAGGCGGGAAAGCATGCCGGAACCCATTCCGATTTTTAAATCAAGCGCGCGCCGCAGGAGCGGGCTGCGCACCCAGTCGGCGTAACTGCGATAACGCACCGCGCGCATCGGCGCCAGCCCCAGCCCGTCGAGTTCGGCGCGGCAGGCGTCCGGATCGATGCCGGTGTAGTAAAAGGTGATATCCAGGCATTCGAGCGCTGGCCGGTAGATAGCCAGTTCTGCGAGGTTGGGCCGGCAAGGCCGTACCAGCGCCATGGAATGTCTAGGCACCCAGCGACTCCCTTGGGCCGGCGCGCTCGGCCAGCGCGCCGTTGCCGTACAGCGTGTTGGCCGCCGTAACCATCACCGGCCGGTATCCGTGCCCGGCCAGCAAGCCGGTAATGGCGTCATAATCGCGATGCCGCCAGACCAGTTCGCGGCTGGAATTGTATTGGTGGGTCTCCACCACGATCAGGCCGAACCGGTATCGCTCGAAGGGAATGGAGCGCAGCACCTTCAGTTCATGCCCTTCCACATCAATAGAAAGCAGGTCGATGCGGGCGGGAACCAGCACGGGCAGTGCGTCAGGGAAGCGGCGCAAACTCACCCGCTCCGGCTGCTTGCGGGCATGCTGGCAGTAATCGTCATGCAAACTGCGGTGGCCAAGGTCCTGAGTTTCGGGCAGGTAAGAAAGGCCGGCCATCCCCACGATCTCGCTCTCGCGGTTCTGGTCGGATACCCCCAGCCTGCGGCAGGTAACGGCGTGGCTAAGCGAGTACAGCCAGGCCAGGCTCTGGAAAATCGAAGCTACCGGTTCGAAGCAGATTCCACGCGCGCCCCGCAAGGAAAAATAAAAGGTGTTGGAGCTGTGGATACCGTCATTGGCGCCGATATCCACGAAGAAATCCACCCGGCCAAGCAGATGTTCGATGGCCAAGTCCTCGCCATATTCGGCAAAGCTTTTTTGCCGTCCCATCCGCCACGCCAGTTTCTCCAGGCAGTAGCGAGCGCAAAAAGAACAGGGATACAGGCGCGAGTCTTTCAGCCATTCTTTGAGTGTTTGTAAGGTCATGGCTTCCTCTTCACGACTGCAGCAGTTGCAGCATGGCCGCGGCCGTGGCCGGCCAGGAAAAGCGCGCCGCCTGCAGCTTTCCCCGAGCAGTCAACTGCTGTCGCAAGGCAGGTTCAGCAAGCACGCGGGTGATCGCGCCGGCGATGCTTGCCGGTTTCGCTGCATCAGCATAGAGGCAGGCATCACCGCAAATTTCCGCAACCGCCGTGCTGGCGACCACCGCACAGCCGCACGCCATGGCTTCCAGCGGCGGCCAGCCGAATCCCTCGCGCAGCGAGGGAAACACCAGCGCATCGGCGAGGTTATAGAAGCACACAAGCTCCTCGTCGCTTAGCCGGCTGAACTGGCGGACGCGGCTGCCCAGTCCGAGTTGCTCGATCACCTGCCGGTTGCGCGGCCCAATGTCCCCAATCTTGGCCAGCACCAGGTCCGGGTCAGGAAGCAAGGCGAGAGCACGCAGCAAGGCAACGACGTTCTTGTGTTCCATGTCGTTGCCAACGTGCAGCAGGATGCGCTTGCCACCGAGGTTGTGGGCCTCGCGCCAGCGCCGCAGCGTATTGTCATCCTCGATCTTCCGCCAGCGGCCTGCGACGCCGTTGTAAAGCGGAACAATCTTTTCGGGAGAAAGGTAGGGGCAGTAGCGCAGCAGCTCCTCTTTGCTGTGCCGGGATACGGTCACGATGTGCTTGGCGCGCGACATCAGGCGCAGCAGCAGCCGGAAACGCCAGCGGTAAAGCAGGCCGCCGATGTCGAACATGAGGGGATGCACGTCATGGCACACAATGATGGTGCGGCGCGCATTCAGCGCCAGCAGCAGAAAGGAGTTGGCTTCGCTGGCGATGATGCTGAAGTCCCGCTGGCAACGCCGGGCCAGCAGCGGATAAGCCACATATTTGCTCACTGCTCCGCGCAGCCCGGGGGGCTTGCTGGCCTGCACCACGGTCGCGCTCACACCGGCGGGAAAGCTTTCCGCCAGCTCTCGCGCATAGCGTCCGACGCTGCTGCTGGCTTCGGCGCCGGCATAAATCGAAAGCCTCATCTTAATTCCCCTCGCCCGGCTGCAACAGATGTTCCCGTAACCGGCGGTAGGCCCACTTGGCCCAGGTGCGGCCGATACGCGCCGGACGCAAAGCATGAATGTGGCGACAGCGGAGACGTATGCGTTCCGACTCAGCCGTGTCACGGACGGGCAAGCCGCTGCCGGGGCGGGCGGGAGCGGCGGCGACCAGAAAGAGGTTGGAAGGGTCCAGCGGATGCTCGATCGCCTCCACCGCCAGCACTTGGAAGCCAAAGCGGCGGAACAGATTTCCCAGGGTTCGCGGAGAAAAGGCCTGCAGATGGGCCAGGTGAAACATCCCAATGCCCCGCCAGGAGCCATCCAGGTTGGGACACTCGGCAAAAACAAGTCCGCCCGGCCGCAGGTTCCGGCGCACGGACTCGAAGAACGCCGGCAAATCCTGCAGGTGCTCCAGCACGTGAAAGGCGGAGATCACGTCCCAGCGTTCAGAAGCACCATAGGCCTCAAAAAATCCCTGCTGCACCGCCAACCCCAGCTGCTGCCGGCAGAAAGTGGCCGCCGACGGGTCGGGATCAATCCCCCCTACCGCGGTCTCGTGAAAATGGCGGCGCACTGCCGCCAGGAACAGTCCGCTGCCGCAGCCCACATCGAGAAGCCGCGTCTGCGGCGATAGATAATCCGCATAGCGGCGCAGCCGGATGGCGGCCAGTTCTTCCAGGCGGTGCCGCCGCACGTATTGCGGCGAGATACCGCGCACCCCTTCGTAAAAGTACAGATAGTTGCTGGCGTAGAACTCTTCCAGATAGGCGCGCGTGGGCCGAGGATTGGAGTAGACCTGCCCGCAACCGTCACACTCCACGGTGCGGATGGGAAAGCCAAAGGAATCGAAGGCGAGCAAGCCCGTGCAGTCCCGGCTGGCACACGCCGGACAAGGGCAGCTTTCTAACTTCAGGGGTATGGGCAACAGGGTGGTAACCGCGGCTTCAGCTGTCATAAGGTTGTAACCTGTCAGGCTGCGCCTGCTGGCTGGCGGCGCCCGCCCAAACCCAGCAGTTCGCCATAGATTTTGAGGATATCTTCCGCATTATGTTTCCAGGAAAAGCGTTCTCCCACCCTTGCTTGGGCTGCCTGACCCATGGCGGTCCGGCGGCGCAGAGCTTCGGCTACGCAGGCGCGGTAACCTTCCCCATCCCCCCAGCGATATACCAAACCGGTAACGCCGTGCTGGACAACATAAGGAATGCCGCCCACGGCGGGTGCCACCACAGGCAGGCCGCAGGCCATGGCCTCGAGAATCACCGTTGGCAGTCCCTCGCTGCGTGACGCCATCACCAGCAGCGCGGCCTCGCAATAGGCGGTATGCAGCTCGCGGAACCCCAGGTTCTGAAACACATGGATGCGGGTCGCCAGGCCCAGTCGCTCGATGCACTGGCGAACGCCGCCCAAAGCGCCGTCATCCTGCCCGATGAGCACCAGATCGAACTCCGGAAGCAAGGCTTGCTGCGCCACCAGAAATGGAACGCACTTCTGTTCCTGGAAGCGCCCCACGTGCAGCAAGTAATTGCGCTCAATTCCATGCTGCGCGCGAAAGCACAGTTCCGGCCGGACACGAAATCTCTCTGTATCAATGCTGTTGGGCACAAGGCGCGATTGTTGCGGTGTCAAACCGTGTTGCAGCGCATCCCGGAGATCCTGCAGCGTCAGGCTGAGGACGCGGTCGGCAGCCCGTAAACTCGCCGCGGTCAGAGTCGCATCGTAAGCGCGCTTGGCGAGATTGCTTACCCATCCGCTAGCCGGATAGAAGCAGTGCGGGGTAAAAACCGTCTTGCGGCCCAAACCACGGGCCAGCAGCAGCCCGCAGGCGGAGAAAGGCTTGCGCGACATGTGAGCGTGCACCACATCGAAGCGGCATGCTTCTTTTCGCAGGAACCCGCATAGGCCCAGCAGGCCCCTGACCTTGACCACGCGAATGCCGTCTACCTGCAACTCACCGCAGCCTTCTTGGTCGGCGCCGCATACTAGAGTGACCTGGTGGCCGCGCGCCAGCAATTGCCGTCCCAGGTTAAGAATGTGGAACTCCACGCCGCCCAGGTAGGAAAAAGAAAAACGGTTGACGAACAGGATATTCATGAGCCGCATTTTTCCGGTGAAACCGCCAGCGGCTTGTCTCCTTTGGCCAGCGGACTCAAAACGCGCAATAGGGCGGCATACACCGCGCCTGCCGCCAGCAGGGCGGTGACGGAATTGCCCAGGGCCAGTCCGGGAAGTCCCAGCCAGCAGGCGCCGCTGACCTTGAGCAGCACCCCGGCTGCGAACGCGGCCACGCTCACCTGCATATAGAGGTACTCGCGCCGGCGGATGTAGAGTGCGGTGGAGTAGATCTTCACCAGAATGATCCCGGCGGCGTAGCCGGCCAGCAGCAGCAGCAACAGCCCATGCTGCTGAAAAAGAGTGCTGAAAGAGCGGAAGGCCGGCAGCGGCAGCCAGCGCAATCCCACCAGGCCGGCCGCGGTTGCCGCCAGCAGCGCCGCCGTCAGCGCTAGCGCTTCTGCCGTTCCCTCCCGCAGCAGGGACCGAAAGCGGCTGGCGCGCGCGTGCTCCGCCAGGCGCTGGCTGAGGGGCAGCAGGTATCCGTTCTGCACTACGGCATGGGTGAATCCCACCAGGCGTTGGAACAGGTAGAACACGGTCACAGCTCCGCTCCCGATGTAGGCGGCGATTACCGAGTCGAACAGGGGCTCGGCGCGGCAAATGGCTGCGTTCACCACCAGCCAGCGAACCCGGCCGTATGCCTCCGCCCCATGGCGGAGAGCATGGCCGGACTGATAATGCGCCAGGCTCGCCCCCGCCAGGGGAAAAAGCAGCAAAACCGTGGCCGAGAGCAGCTGGGCAACCACGATTTGGGCCGGCGCCTGCGGGCGGGCAAAACCGGCCAGCCAGAGCACGGCCGAGCTATTGCCCAGCAACAAGAGCGACTGCATCAGGCAGGTCCGGCCGCGAGCTACAAGAAAACAGCTTTTCACGGTCCAGGCGCAAAAGATCACGTAATAGGCGCAGTTCAGCCAGAGCAACTGCCGCAGCAGGCCGGGGCTCTGCGCCGCCATCCCCGGAAAAATCAGAGGAGTCAGGCGCGCCAAGGGAAAAAACAATAGCCCTGCCATCAGCGCGCCGCCGATCACAACTCCCGCCGTCAGGTTCCAATAGGCGGTGGCGATTTTGCCTTCTTCCTTCAGTTCAGTGAAGTAGGGCACTAGAATCTCGTTCAGCTGCCCCAGGGTGACAGTATAGAGAACATTCACCAGCAGGCTGATGGCGAACACCAGATCGGTGAGCTGCCCCACACCGTAGCGGTGCACCACCAGCGAATAAAACGCCAGGGTAAGCGCTCCGTTTCCTGCCGCCAGCAGCAGGCGAAGCACTTTGGCGGGAAGGTCAGCGCATTTGTACAGCAAGCCTGACCGCCTCCCGGAAGCTGTACTGGGCTTGCCACTGCAGCCTGCTGCTGGTGTGCGCCATGTCGGCAAGCTGGGTGGGACGATCCACTTTGCGCACGCGTGCGGGATCAACCTCGATGACGCACTCCCGATTCCGGATGCCGGCGATCTGGCGCACCAGGGCGGTCACGTCGTGCTCCGTTCCTGTCCCCACATTGAAAACCTCGAGCCCAGACGCGCTGGCGGCGCCCACCATGGCAGCCAGGCAGGCCGCCGTATCTTCGACGCAAATGTAATCCCGCTTAGGTGTCAGATTGCCCAGCCGCACCACGGTGTGCTCCTTGCCGGAGCCCAACTGGCGCAGAATGTCCGGGATGAGGTGGGCGTTCGGATCACCCGGGCCGATGGTATTGAAGATGCGCGCGATGGTGCCGGCCCGCCCGCTGCGTTCCACCCAAAGCCTCAGTTGCAGCTCGTTGGTGATTTTAGAAAGCGAGTACACATCGCGGGCCTGCACCCGGCTGCTGTTTTCCCGGAGCGGTCCCGCTTGCCAGTCGTAAACCGCGCCGCTTGAGGCCAGCACGATTTTGCTGCAAGGGCTCTCCGCCAAAGCGTCGAGCAGCGCCTGAAATCCAAAGACATTGACGCGCAGGGCTTCGGCAGGATGCTTTTCGCAGGTGGGGATATGGTGGATGGCGGCCAGGTGCACCGCCAGGCGTGGAGCGAACTCGGACACCGCCTGCTCCAGCTTCTCCCGCTCGCAGATATCTTCCTGCCGGAAGCTGAGCTGGGGGTGAGCGGCGGGGGGAGGCAGGCCGACGCTGAGGTTATCCACCAGCAGGCAGGGATAACCCAGCGACAGCAAGCGAGCCGTGAGCCGGGAGCCGATGAAACCGGCTCCGCCGGTGATCAACACGGGAAACTGCGCGTTTGTTGAATCCATGACGAGGACCTCCTGCGGAATTACTCACCTTTCAGCATGGCGGGGAGCGTGCGAAGCAGAATCTTGATTTCCAGCCCCCAGGACCAGTGGTCGATGTACTCCAAATCAAGCTTCACCCACTCGGAAAACTGGATACGATTGCGCCCGTTGACTTGCCACAGGCAGGTCAGCCCAGGCTTGACGCTGAGGCGGCGCCGCTGCCAGGGCTGGTACTGTTCCACCTCTTCCGGCAGCGGCGGGCGGGGCCCGACCATGCTCATTTCCCCTTTCAGAACGTTCCACAGTTGCGGAAACTCGTCCAGGCTGAGCCGGCGCAAGATTTTGCCCACCGGGGTACAGCGCGGGTCGGCGCGCATTTTGAATACCGGGCCATCCATTTCGTTGTGCCCGGCGAGCTGGGCGCGGGCGTGCTCCGCGCTATTGACCATGGTGCGCAGCTTATAAAGCAGGAACTGGCGCCCATTCTGTCCCACCCGCGGCTGGCGGAAAATGACCGGTCCTGGCGAAGATAATTTGATCAGCAGAGCGGCGGCGGCCAGGAGGGGAAGAAACAGGAGCAGCAGACCCGTGGCCAGCAGCACGTCCAGGACTCGCTTCATCAAACCGCGGGCCTGGTGTTGCGGCCGCACTGGCGTCAGCAAGGGAACGCCGGCGACCTGTTCCATGCGCAGCGGCGCATCCATGCCGGCCAGTGAGTGGACGTAGAAGTACGCCGGCACTCCCAAGTCGCTGCAGTGCTGCAGAGCAGGCTGGGCTTGCCCAAAGCCTCGCCCGGAAGGAGTAAAGATGACGCCATCTACAATCCGGCTCTGCATTACATCAGGGAAATCGGCCAGCGAACCGAGCAGGGGCAGGGAGGCGGCGGGCGCGCTTTCCTCTTGCCCATACGCCAGGTGCCCGATGACGCGCAGCCCGGCCAGACGGTGGCCGCTCATCGCCTGGGCCACCGCGCCCGCGGCATGCCCATTGCCGACAATTAGAAAATTGCGATCGTTCACTTCGTGCCTGCTCTCTGGGGAGGGAGGGGAAAAGGGAAAGCGATGGTTCAGGCTCTGGAGTTCTTGCGCCGGAGGAAAGCCGCCCCGAAGCCGCGCGCGTCGCCCATGATTTGTTGCAGAAGCTGTTTGCAGGGTTCATCGGCTGCGGCCTCGCTCCAGGCATCCGCCGTGCAGGCGCAGATGATTCCAGCCAGGCAAGCCAGGCCGGCGCCGCCGGCGAGAAGCAGCAAGCATGGGGGAAAAGAGGGCCGCTCCGGGATGCGGGGCTCGCGCAGCATGCGCACGGTGGGGATTTCACGCGCTTCCTCCACTTTGGCCAGCTCATATTCCCGGGTGAGCGTCTCGTACACCACCTCCTGCACACGCATTTCGCGGCGCAGGTCAAGGTAGGTGGTTCCCAGCAAGGGAAGCTTTCGCAGCGAGGGCAGGGGCGGGTCGGAATCCGGCAGGATGGCGCCGGGCCGCGGGCCCGCCGTGCCGCTCACCATTTGCAACTGCTGCCGCAGTTCCGCCACCCGGGCTTTCAGCGAGAGGATGCGGACGTTGCCCTCGGCATACATCTGCCGCATCCCGCTGAGCTCGGCCTCCGCCGCGATGACTTCTCCCTGCAGCCGGGCCGCCGCCTCCACCATGGCTCGCGCTTGGTCGGCCACATCAATCGTGCCCTGGCGGCTGGAAAATTCGGCCAGCTGCTTTTCTGTCAGGCTGAGATCCTGTTTGGCCGTGCCCAACCGTTGCTCCAGGAAAATGCGTTGCCGGCGTGCCGCCGAAGTTGAAGCGCGGGACAACAAGGCATTGAGTTTCTCCACGTACGCCTTGGCCAGGGCGGCGGCGCGGCCAGAGTCGGAGTCGGAGACGCGCACGCTGACCATTCCGCTCCTGCGGTCTTCGGCAATGCGGCTGCGGCCGGCCAGCACCTTTTCCGCCTGCAGATAGCTGCGGCATCGGTACACGCGGCGCAGGTCATAGGCGTCAATGAGCTCATCCTGGATGGCGGGGCTGGCGAGAATGCCCGCCATCAGGGCGCTGGAGCTTCTCCCGCCCAGCAGGTCGTAGTCCAGGCTGCCGTTGATTCCGCCGGCCAGCGAGGACAACAAGGCTGCCCTGCCCGCCGAGGGAGTTTCCGGCGGCATGATCTGCACCATGGCCTGATAGCGGCGGGGCAGAAGGACCAGCAGAAGCCCGCTGGCGAGCAGCCCGGCCAGAGTAAAGCGAAACACCAGGCGGCGGCGCCCCCACAGGCGGCGCGCCCCTTCCGACAGCCGTTGACGCGCCGCTCGTTGCCGCTGCCATTCCGGAGGCCAGCTAGGATCTTGGCGCAGATCCGAGATTGCGGAATTCAGGTCGTTCGTCATGGTTGCGGGTTGAACCACGGGCGGTCTTGACGGAGGTTTTGCCGTGATCCTTCTTAACGCTGGCGGCCCAGCGCGCCACGCCCCCACCAGGTAAATTGCATTTCCAGGCTGAAATTGGACTGTCGCGGCCCCAACACGGGAAATTTCCAGCGCTCATATTGAATGGAGCCGGAAAACTGCAGCTCCTGGTTCAGGAAAATCCGGGATCCGAGTTTCGCAGTGTGCATGCTTCCGCCTCCCGCCATGAACTCCGGGTCGGCGCGCAGCTGACGGTAGCTGGCTTCGAGGGTGCGTTGCGGCGACCACCAGTACGTGCTGGACACATGCAGGCCGCGTCCCTGCCTGCCCACCCAGCTCCCGAGAATGTTGCCCTGGTTGGTGTAGCCGCCCAGATAGCGCAGGTTCCAATAGTAATAGCCGGAATCGCGCAGCCCGGGCAGGTCGGTATACACGCCCTGGGCGCGGAAATCGAGCTTCGGCAGTTTTGGTAATTGCGGCAGGTAGATGCCAGGCTGCATGGCGGAACGGCGGGGATAGGCAATAGGTGAATACTCATCTTCGGTGAGCGCGTCGTTATAGAGCACCAGCCAGCGGCGCAGGCCGGGGATGCGGTAGCTGAAATCGAAACCGGAACGGCGGTCGCCGGGATCCTGCGTGCCGAATACATTGCCGACACAGAACACCGAGCAGGCGAAGGTGCGCAGCGTGACCGGCATACCCGGGCCGCCAAACATTCCGGTCCGGGAAAAGCCAAATTCCAGGTTGGGAGTCGGTTTGAAGCTCAGTTTTTGCCCTTGAATCCACGGCTGCTCAGGCAAGGAACGCAAGTAACTGCCCGTGACCACTCCCGTCTGCTGATTAACAAACCGATGTCCCGACAGGCGTCCGTAGATGAATTCTGTCCGCAGCGGGCCCATCCACCGGAAGATCCAGGGCAGGGTGAAGGGAACGGTGCGGGTGATCCGTGCCAGGTAGAACGGGGGAGCATTGTTGCTGAACATCAGCGGCCCGCTGAAGGAGGGTCCCCACCACAGGCTCTGTTTGCCCAGCGTGACTTGCCATCCTTTCAGGGCCACGCCGGCATACGTGTCCAGCAGGCGGAAGCGGTTGACCGCCGGATCGGGCCAGCCCGGGGGGATGGCATAGGTAATGTCGGCGCGGCCCATCGCCTGCCTGGCTCCTAGCGGAAGAGCGGCGGCAGCGGGGGCATGCTGGTACTCTCCACGAACGTACAAGAACAGCGGCCCGGCCTGCATTCGTCCGGATACGCCGCCTACCATGCCGGCGCCCTGCCCGTAGGGCCGCCCGTAATCATTGATGATGGTCTGGCCAAAATGGTATCCGTCCCGCAGCGGCGGCCCGCTGATGGAGGTTATGCGCGTGTAAACCGATTCGATCTGAGCTGTGAAGTTCCTGCCGCTGTCGAGGCTGGCGGTTTCGCGGGCAAACTCGCCACCCAGCGTGCGCAGCATTTCCGCCGCTTCCTGCCCGGCGACATCTGCCATGTCGTCGAGCTCCGCCGCCTCGGCCAGCAGGCGGGCACATTCCATGCGCGTCCACGGGCGCATGCCCTGGAACGCGCTGGGCAGATAACCAAGGGCCGCCAGCCGGTCAAACACCGGGTACACCCAGCTATCCAGCGGCACGTATGCCGATCCCGTGCTGGATGGGTCCCTCCCCCGCGTTTCCTCTGGCGATGATGCCGCGATCGAGGAGTGGCCAACAAGCTTCGTGGGACAGGGCACGGGTACGCCGTCGAGATCGGTGCAGTGGCTGGTCATAGCTGGAATTGAACTCGCGGCGCCCAGTCGGGTTGTGCATCCCATGGCAATGGCCAGCAAGGTAAGCAGAAGCGGTTTCATCGTTGAGTTGGGCTAGAAGCTGGTCGCAACCCGGGCGGCGATGGCCAGCGAAGCTGTCAGCTGCGCAGTGTCTAAGAGTGCCTTCCAGGCGGGGGAGCCGCCAATAATTTTTGGCGGCACCACCACCATGTCGCCGGGCTGCATGCGGGTGTTGCGCACATCGGTGCGGAAGAACCGCGAGCCTCCCGCGCTGGAGACTACGGAGCCATTGGCGCGAATGATAAAGATCGCCTTCCGGTTGGCCGTCTCGGTTGTTCCCCCCGCCTGGCCCAGGTACCAGCCGGCGCTCTTGCCGGGAGTCCAGGTGATGGCCGTCGGGTTATAGACCTGCCCATTGACCAACACGAAATCCGCCCGCTTGGGAATGACCACCGTATCCCCGGCCCGCAGTTCAATGTCGGCGAACGTGTTTTGCCACTGCTCTACCTGGGAGGAAATGCGGATGACCAGCCGCCCCGTCGCTGGGCGTTGCCGCAGCATGGTGACGACCTGATCGCGCTGCTGCAGCATGGCCTGCATGGTTGCCGCCTGCCCCTGTCCAGAGGCGGCGGGGGCAAAGCGTACGCTGGCGCTGGCGCTCTCGATCTGCTGGATCAATTCTGTCTTGGCTTTCTCGCCAAGTGACTTTACCTCCACCCGCTCCAGCACGGTCCCGGAGGGATAGGCGGTGCCGCGGAATGCGCCGGCGCGCCGGATCACGGAACTGAGCCGTTCGCCTTCCTGAATTCCGTAAGTGCCGGGATAAAGCACCTCCCCGCTGACCGACACGGCGGCGCCAATGCCGCTCCAGCCTGTCAATTGCCGGATGGTGAGCAGGTCGCCGGGTTTCAACGCGACATCGGCGGTGGTGCTCTCCCCGCTTACCGCCTTCCCAATCTCCACCACCGCTTGCCGCGTGAGCACTCGTTGGCCGTTCTGCACCACGTAGCTGGAGAGATCGGCCGTCTCCCGATAGGCGCTGCGCTTGAAACCGCCCGCCATAGCCACCAGCCGTGCGGCAGTCATGCCCCGGGAAAGCGGATACTCGCCCGGGCGGAGCACTTCCCCGTAAATCGCAACCTTGGGAGCATCGAGTTCGTAGCGGCCATACAGGCGGACCGTATCCCAGGGCTGCAGAGGCAGGGGATCAGTCCCGGCGAGGACATCCGCGAGCTGAAAGCGGATCGTGCGCGGCTGCCGCTCTGGCCCTTCCAGGCGGACGATCTCGCCCTGTTCCGCCGGCTCCGGCAACAGGTCTTGCCCCGAGCCAATCAGGTCCGAGAGCTGCAGGCCGGAACGAAAGGGATATTTGCCGGGACGCGAGACGTGTCCTTCCAGGTAAACCGTTTCCTGGCTGTAGGGCAGGATGGGATCGATACTCACGCGGTCGCCATCGCGCACCACAAAGCTGCTCAAGATCTGCCCGAGTTCTTCTTCATCGTTGGTTTGCGGCAGGTCGAGGCTGAGCATGACCCGTTTTTCGTGCGCCTGGATGCGTTCGATCTTGACCTGCCGCAGGGTGGCGGAGACCAGGACCCCGCCAGCCAACTCCAGGACCTCGGAGAGGCGTGTCTCCTCCTTTAATTCATACGTCGCTGGACGGCGAACCATGCCGCTGACCGTAACCTGCTGGCCCACCGGACGGACCAACACCGTATCCCCGGGCAGCAGCCGCTCCGGGTCGGCGCGCACTCCGCGGATCAGCAGGTCATACAGGTCAACCTCCCGCACCAGGCGCTGGCCGCGATACTGGCGCACTCGGCGCAGCGAACCCCGCTCCGTGGGCCCGCCAGCCGCATATAACGCGTTCAGCGGGGTCGAAAGAGAACTCAGGTCATAAGCCCCCGGATTTTGCACATCGCCCACCACATATACCCGCACGGTTCGCACCCGGGTGAGGGAGACGTCCACTTTGACATTGCGGAACTGGGGCGTGAGGGCATGCTGAATTGAAGACTGCGCCTCCCCCAGAGTGCGGCCGGCGACCACAATGGTTCCCGCCTCCGGCAGCGCGACCCGGCCTTCTCGGTCCACGGTGCGCGTCCAGCGCTGCGACACTCCGCCCCAAATGTCCACATTGAGTCCGTCGCCCGGGCCGAGCACGTACTCAGGTCCGACCGGAAGGTCCATAGCCAGATCAGCCAGGTTGCCGGCGGAGTTGCGAAAAATGTTCATCCCGAAACGCGCCACCGCCGGGGGTTGAGCCGGTAACTGCGAGTACAAGTCATTCAGCGAGGGAATGCCGGGATAAGGATTCGGCCGCAGGGCAGGTGCGGGGCGGTTCGGATCAGCATCGCCGGCGGGCGCTTGCGTCACCGGCACCGGCCGGGGCACGGGCGCACTCGAGGCCGCGGAGCCGGCCTCGGCCAGGTAGCCCTCGGTTCTGAGCTCCGCAACTACCGCCTCCCGGACCTGCGCGTCCTGCTCCAGGATGCTGAAAAAGGATTCGTCATCGCTGTTTCCGGGCAGAGGCCGTCCGCGCAGCTCGAGTTGCTGCCCTACTACCTGCCGGATATGGGCGGCAAGTTCCGGACGCTCGCGGAGAAAGTTGGCAACGTTTTCCTTGCTCCCTGCCGTCTGCGCCCAGGCAAATCCCAGCGACCAAACCACCATCGCAAGCAGAGCCAGCACGAATGATCGTGCCGCCCGGATACTCCAGACTCGCTCCCAGCCGGGTTGCCGGATCTTCGGCATGGAACCGAGCAGGCTGCCCTTTAATTGTTCTTCAAATCGTCTCTCGTGGCCAGGATGAGTGGCCGTATTGTGCCCGTGCAGATCGTCGGCAGTGACGACGCTTCCGATCTCGGGATGCGCGTTCCACTCGTTCACAGGGCCTCCAAAGCTTCGCCCCGTCACTTACAGGGCAAGAGTGACCTAGCCGCTTCACAACGCGCTGGGTTCCCCTCGGCCAGGAAACGACTTGCGATACCGAGCGGCGCCGCGCGTGCAATGTTCCGAGGCTAGGGCCAATGTGAAAAGGTGTCGGTGATATGGTGGAGAAGCGCCAGGTTACTTAGTGCTGTGGACAGTCACTGTGGGAAAAGTCACATATTCGGGAAGTGTAGTTGCGGGGCGCGGCCAGGGCAGAGGGTAGATCCCGCGTGCGTTCTTTTTGTCCCGGGGGCGGCGGCCAAACACCCTGCCATCGCGCGACCCAAGACAAAAAAGGAAACTAGGCTAATCGCCACGGTGTGTACCCATTGAGTGCACGAAGGTGCAATTCACCCGGGTATGCCCGCTCATTTCGTGGTCTAATTACGTATGCGGAAAAATCGAGGTAATCCCGGCTGGACCCAGGGACTTCAGGCGGAGAACTGCTTTCCCCCCGTTCCCTCTGAATTTGAGCAACTTGTCAAGCGACTGAAACTCGACCCCGACCAGTACGCAACGTCGCCACAGCTCCGCGAGTGGGTTGAGAAGAACTGGCGCCAGAAGTTCGTGCCTGAGAAACTATTGCGGGCTTTACGCTTGAGTGAGTGGGGTCTGCCCGAACAGTGATGGCGTGGAGCCGATCGCGGCAGAACTGCGCCGCCACCCGGCACACGTTAACTTGACCTCGGTATTCAAATCATTCTTCCCGCGAAACATCGGAATCAGGCGCGACTGCGTTCTCGGATTCGGTCCAGTCCGGGCTGGGCGATTCTGGAGCTGTTGAATCGCCTGGAATTGCCGGGTCTCCCGCCTGTTTTTCCAGCTTTCGTTGCTGCTTGCGCGCAGCTTTTTCACGCCGCTTTTCCTGGCGCGATATTTCCTTCTGACGTTTGTTGAAAGTCGAACGGCCTCGACCAGGCATATACTCCTCCCAGAAATGTACAGCAGCGTCCCATCAGCCACGGAAAGCGGTGGCCCAGGGCAATCTAATTTTAGCAGCGAATTACCAGCGCGGTTCGCGCGGTTGCCGGGCATGCCCGCGATGGTCATCGCGGCCGGAACCATGCGATCGGCCGCCCTGGCCTCCGGAGCTGCGCTCCACTTTGGGACGAGCCTCGTTTACCTTCAAAGTTCGCCCGCCTAGCTCGGTACCGTTTAATCCGGCCACGGCTTTGTCGGCCTCGCCGGCATCGGTCATCTCCACAAAAGCAAATCCCCGCGAGCGGCCGGTGTCGCGGTCCGTGACCAAACTCACTTTCTCCACTGCGCCGTGTGAAGCAAACAACGTTCGCAGTTCATCCTCGGTTGTACTGTGGGCCAAGTTGCCGACAAAAAGGTTCTTCATCTGATTTTCTCCAGATTTAGATCGGGTGCTGCTGTGTCACTGGCAGGTGCCTCTGGCTGCGATGCGATTACTGGTGTGACACCGGCGGAAGTGACGTTCGAATAACTTGCAACCGCCTCAGCCCAGGACGGAGCCGTTATTTTGATCTGTGCCGACACTTTGCCATATCCGCGGGGCTGGTTGCGGGAGGGATCCTTCATCGAGCGCGCGGCGGCAATCCGCCATGCGGCTTCTTGAAATCCCCAGCGCCGCGCCAGGCCCTGGCAGGCACTGGCAAACAGCGATGCCACCACCTCTCCCCAGGCGCCATGGCCGTTGCCGTCGGCAGGAGCAGCCATCGCCGCGCAACCGGGAGAGGCGGCGATATACCCAGGCTTGCCCACCAGGAAAGCGACAGCCTGCGGTGGTCTGGCAGCTTTTACATCGGCGCAGAATTCTTCCACGTTGTGCGTATCATGGACGACGTCCAGGAGAACAAGGTTGTAGGAGTCCGCCCGCCATAGCGATCGTGCTTCGCTGATATCGGCGGCGCACTCCACGTCCACTCCCATCTTTCGCATGATCCGAGCCCGCAAATCGCGCCGGACGTCATCCGTCACGATCAAGAGGATGCGTTTTCTACACGCAGGAGCCGCTGGCTGATTCATAAAGACTCGCTCCCCGATCCGGGACCAGTAATGGAAGCAATCGAAAGACGTGGTTTAGACCTCAACACGGCCAGCGAGATCATGAACACGATGGCAGCCGCCATCTCCAGCATAAGGCCGGTGCTGGCCGGAAGCGCGATCGGCAGGATGGGATTGAACAGGCAAGCCATGGCGAGAAATACGGCAGCCCAAAAGTAGTTAGTGCGATGGAAAGCCTGCGCCAAAACCACCAACGCCGCCATCCACACCACGGCGAATATCAGCTTGCGGTAATCGGCAGCTGAGTGTGAGAAAAGTCCCGCCAGCAAGGCTAGCGCCGCCACAACCTTAATTACTTTGGTGAACATCGGGTGGCCTCCTTGCCCTTCTTGCGGTCGAGATCGCCGCACGCACTTACCTACCGTGCCACACACAACTGCCTTATATTCTGAATGCAGACTCGTTGTGCGCGTGAGCGCCCTACGCGAGGCCAAGCCTCTCAATCGCGAAGGCGCAGAGAGAAGGGCTGCGATGTGTCTTCGTGGTCAAGCGGTAGCTTCAGTATACACGCTCCGCAACCAGGCGCGGCATAATTCGATAGCACGGGATATCGCGGGGGGAATGCGGCACCCATCTTCTGAATCAAGGCTCCGGCGTTTGGCGAGGAATTGCTGTATGCTGATACCTGACTTCTGGCGACGCCCGCTTCCTTAAGACTTTGCTTCTCGAAACGCTCGCCTCCAGAGATGGAGGTGTCTCTTGTGGCGCTCATCCACTGACTTGGCTTCTAAAAAGAACATCCTTATTGTTGCCGGCAGCCAAGCGGCGCAGAACGTCCGTGCGGGTATATTGCGCAGCCACGGTGTTGAAGTGCACTGCGCCAGGGACACCGCCGAGGCCGCGCTGCTATGGGTGCCGGATTTTTTCAACCTGGTATTGCTGGACATGCGGCGGAAACCCACGGAAACAATGGCATTTTGGAGAACGATTCGACGGGAACATCCGAAGCAGCGAATCTTTTTTCTGGTTGGTCCTCCCAACTATCTTTCCTCTACCTGCGCTGATGAAGTGTTCGGTAGCAAACCCGCGCCTAAGAAGATGAAGCTCCTCGAAGTCTTGGCCAGCGCATAGCAGTTCTTAACAGGGTTGTCTATGACTCGCGTGCGAACGGAAGGACGGTGAGCATGACTGATATTTTCGTTGGCAACTTAACTTTCCGCACCACTGAGGCTGACATTTACGCTTTGTTTGAGCTGTACGGAGCAGTCCAGAGTGTCGCCCTGATGAAGGATCCCCGCACCGGTAATTCCTGCGGTTTTGCGATTGTCCATATGCCAAACCACAGGGAAGCGGGCGATGCGATCGTATCCATTAACCACTCTCTCTTGGGTGGATACAGCTTGAGAGTGGAAGAAGCGAGAAAACCAAACCGCCGGGCAGTCTTGCTTTCCGCATCTCTTAAGACCAGGACGGCGCGCGCCTGAGGTCATCAACCGAGGAGGCTGCATGTCATTGCTCAACGGCGACAAAGCCAGGGAGAATCGAAGACGCAGATCACGAATAAAAATGCGGCTAAAAGGGCGCGCACTGAGGAAAGGCCTGCAGCGAAAGCGCTCAGAGCAGCAACAGCGCGAGTCAACAACGCCCTAAAGCCGCTCTCCCAGCGAATGGAGCAGGTCTCGCAATACTGACATTTTCTCCTGAATGGATTCGAGTTCTTCGCTGGTGAGGGCTGCTGGGCCGAGGTACTTAAGTACCGTGTCGTATGCCTCACGCGCGCGGCGACGGTTGCGTTCTGTTTTCCTGCTATCGCGGGACTCGGCTGCGATGCGGGCGAGGTTCAGCCCCACATCCGCTTCGGTGTTCAGGAAGCGGACACTTGCGGCGTGCAGTTCACCAATTGGCTTGGCGAACCGCCCCGCGGTTTGAGCCAAAAAACCCTTCTGGCTGGCTTGGTGCTTCTGTGCCTCGGTAAGCTGTTTGTCTGCGCGTTCAGCAAGGCTCTGGGCTTGCTCCTGCTGCCGCCTCAGGTTGCGAGAAGATTCGGCGGCTTCCAGTCCTGCTTGGCGTCTCTGCGTCGCGGACTTCTTCTCCTTCGCCATAAAAGATATGGTGGCACATTCACGACGTCAAAGCCAGAGTCCCTCTGCCGCAGGGCGGCGGGAGCCTGTTGTAGGCATTTGGCATTGCATGAAACCTGTATCCTTGTGGCCAGCGTAAGGGCTCCGCGTACGGGCTAGGCCGCGGGAAAGAACAGTGTGAAAACGGTGCCGTGTCGGCCCCGTTGCGTGCTGCTCCTGACATGCACGGAACCTTTGTGTTTTTGCATCACATCGTTGACCACCGACAATCCCAGACCGTGGCCGCACGGTTTCGTCGTGAAGAAGCGCTGCAGGACCCCGGGCAGCATGTTCTTGGGTATGCCGGAGCCGTCGTCCGCAATCGTCACCCGGACACCCTCTCGCTGTTGGCCACACCATTCGTGCGCGGCATACACTTTCGCATGAATCGTTCCACCTTCCGGCATCGCCTCCACGGCATTCAGTAAAAGATTTGAAAACGCCTGGTGTAGCTGCGCAGCGCACACCCGAATGTTGTCATCACCTGAGTAATGGGTTTTGACCGCGATACCCGATGACTCAAGCCGCTTTCTGTGAAGCTCAAGTACCGCAGCCAGCAATTCTCCTATAGCGGTTCTTTCGGCGACGGCCACAACTTTGTGTTGGCCGAGCGATTCGCGTGCGATTTGCGAGACTCGGCGGACTTCCTCTTCAGCCAGGGCCAGGTGCCGCCGTCCTTTTTCGGTCAGGGGCTCAGATTCGAGAAGATAGGGGAGGTTAAGGAGGGAATCGAGCGGGTTGTTAATTTCGTGGGCAGCCGATGCGGAGAGACCGCCGTTCGGTGGCCGCGCTCTCGTTTCCAGCCTTTCGTCTATTTTGGCGCCTGCGGACATCGTATGCACCTGACGGTTAAAAGTTAGGCCTCACCTTCTGTCTGATGCCAGACATCGGGTCAAGGTAGTCCAAGCAGGTACTCACAACCACTCGCAGGCGGTGTGGAACCGGGAAATCTGCCTGACCAGAGCTGAACCATGCCCCCGCCGTGCTTCCTGCGAGCGACGAGGGCTCGTATCTTGCCTTCCGAGGAGGAGCGTATACTCCAGTTGACATCTCCATACGCATCTCTTCCCACCTCCAACGGGTTGGTTCCTTTGCGCATCCAGATGCGGCGTTTTAACGACCGCGCGAAGGAGCCTTATGAACCGAGCCAGCCGGCCTCGCTACGAAAACCGTGTGTTGGCCGCATTGCCGAGGTTGGAAATTAGCCGCCTTGCGCCCCACCTGGCGCCTGTCACTCTGAAATTGCGAACACAACTGCTGGACGGGAAAGCCGATTACGCATTCTTCTTGGAGGAGGGTCTTGCTTCCGTCGTTTTACCCATGAAAAATGGCGGTACGGTCGAGGTTGGCGTCATTGGCATAGACGGCGTGGTTGGGCTTCCCGTTCTGCTCGGGGCGCAGAGAATGCCCGGAGAGACGTTCATTCAGGTAGAAGGCACCGGGTTCCGCATCAAGGCAAAACGCCTGAAAGAAGCCTTTGAGCGTCGCGGCGAGTTACGGCGTCACTTGCAAAAATATGTGCTGGCCAATCTGGTTCAAAGTGCGCAGAACGCCGCTTGCAACCGGCTGCACCCCATTGCGGAACGACTTGCACGGTGGCTCCTAACTTGCCATGACCGTGTGCGATCCGACTTTATGCCGCTCACCCATGAGTTTCTTTCTCAGATGCTGGGCGCACCACGTACCACGGTGACCCTGGCGGCAGGAATGCTGCAGGAAGCTGGCTTGATTGACTACACCCGAGGTCACGTGACCATCAAGACCCGCTCCGGGCTGGAAAAAGCCACCTGCGAGTGCTACGGCGTTGTGCGCAATGAATTTCGCCGTCTGGGCCTGCTTTAGCTAACTCTGGGGGAAGAAGCCCGCGGCCACGCCTTTGATGCTTACTGGAGGTGAGGACGCGGACGCACTTCGGCCGCGGCGACCACGCCTTTGCCCTCCAGGACGGAATAGAACTGGTCAACGGGCAGACTACTCAGCACGTTCACGGCTCCGGAGGGCCAGCGGATTTCCACCCGGTCAATTTTGCTGACGGCGCCCAAGCCGAAATGAACGCGCAGATCGCTCTGCGAAAGATAGCTGCCTCCACTGCGTACATCGGCTGTCTGGGTCATTCCTCCGGCGGTGATCTTCACCCGCGCGCCGAAGGCGAGCCGGTTGCTCTTTGTCCCGGCCAGTTCAAAGCTCACCCAATGATGTCCGGCGATGCCACGGTTGCGGAGGATCATGGGCGCGCCGTCAATGTCTTCCACCACCACGTCCACCGCGCCATCATTGAAGAGGTCACCTACCGCCAGGCCGCGGGAAACGTGGCGCTGCATCAGCCCCGGGCCCGCCTGCGTACTGGCATCGCAGAAAGTTCCGTCGCCCTGGTTAAGTTGCAGCACTCCCGGCTGCTGGTAACCGGCGCCAGAAGGCAGGCTGGCCACCTGCGGATACACATGCCCGCTCACCGCGATCAGGTCCAGCCAGCCGTCATTATTGGCGTCAAAGAAGGCGTCGCCCCACTTCACGTAGGGCATGGAGGGCAGGCCCACGCCCGATTTGTAGGAAACATCGTCGAATTCCCAATCGCCATTGTTATGGTAGAGCGTGTCGTACTCGTCGGCGAAGTTGGTCACATAGATGGAGGGCCGGCCCGTGTGATTGTAATCGCCGATAGCCACGCCCATACAGGCCTGCTCCACCCCGTCTTCGCTCACTGCCGTTCCCGATTCCAGCCCCATCTCGGCAAACTTCCCATTCCCCTGGTTCTTGTACAGGTAATTGGGAGTGGCATCGTTGGCCACAAAAATATCCTGGCGACCCGTATTATTGAAGTCCACCCAGACCACTCCCAGGCCGAAGTAGCCGTTCGCGTCATCCACACCCGCCGTCTTGGAAACATCGGTGAAGGTGCCGTCGCCGTTGTTGTGGTAGAGGGTGTCGCCCGCTCCTTTTAGGCCGCGCGGGCCGCACTGCACGTCCAACCCGCGATAGGTGCAAATGGGCAGCTTGCCAAATCCGGGCAGGCTCTCCAGATGGAAGTCAACGTAATTGGTTACCATCAGGTCCACCAGGCCGTCATTGTCATAATCGCCAAATGCCGCGCCGGTGGAATTGCGAACATCGCCTACGCCGGCTTTGGCGGTCACATCCGTAAAGGTGCCATCGCCGTTGTTTCGGTAGAGAACATTAGTGCCCAGGCAGGTGATGTAAATATCGGGCCAGCCATCGTTGTTATAGTCGCCCACGGCGCCCCCATTGGCCCAGCATGGAGTGGCAATGCCTGCCTTGTCGGTCACATCGGTAAAAGTGCCGTCGCGATTATTGTGGTAAAGAGCGCCGCGCGCTGTTTGGTGCTTTAGCGCCATCTCCACGGTCGGCGCATTGGTGAAATAGATATCCAGCCATCCGTCGCGGTCGTAGTCCAGCAGCAGCACTCCGCCGCTCATGGATTCGGGAATGTACCTCTTCTCCGGCGAGTAGGAATGCCGGAAGTGAATGCCTGCTTTTTCCGTAACGTCTTCAAGTTGCGGAACCCGCCGGGCTTGACAGACGGCAGCTTTCAGCCCCGGCGGCGGTGGCGGCGCTACGTCGTGCCCCGACTGTCCCGGCGCGAGCGCGGCTAGCGTCCCCAGTATCGATAGGCAAACAAAACTTTTCAGCACGTTACGTTTCCATCAGCTCATTGCGATTGTGGTGGAGCGCCCTGCTCCTGCCGCGGAGCCGGTAGTGAAATGTTACGGCTCTTGGCCTTCATGGCGCGATAAATGTTGGCTTCCCGCTCAGCGTCAGTCTTGCGCCCCACGGTGCGATAGGCCGACTGAAGCTGGTAATGCACCGCATCCAGTCCGGGCTTCAGCCGCGAGGCCGCTTCCAGGTAGGGAATTGCTTCTGCCGTTTTTCCCGCATTCAGCAGCGCTTTGCCCAATTCGTAATTGGCGTCGGGGTGATCTGGGTTGCGCGCCAGAACATCGTGCAACAGTCGCATCGCCTCCGGTTCCTGCGAAAGCTGAAACAGCACGAAGGCCAGGTGATATTCCGCCTCCGCGTCGCTGGCATCCTGTTGCAACTCAGCCCGGAATTCCGCCGCCGCTTCCGTGGGGCGATCTTCATGGATCAGCGCCAATCCCGCAAGGTAGTGGGCTTGGGCCAGCTTTGGGTCGGCTTCCAGCACGCGACGGCACACCGCCACGGTTCGCGGATAGTTGCCCATTTCCGACCAGGCCTGTGCCAGCAGCATCTGGGTACTCGTGGTCAGTGGCTGGCGCTCAAGCTTTTCCAGCAGCGCGGCCGCTTCCGGGTAGCGGTTGAGTTTGACCAGCGACTCCGCCCAGGCATACATCAGCTCCGGCTGCTTCAGCAGGGAATCGCCGAACGGCGCCAGCGTGCGCGCGGCCTCATCATACGAACCGGTGGCGAACAACGCCATTCCCAGCATGGAGCGGGCAACGTTGTCCTCCCGGTCGGCGGCGACCACCGGACGCAGCGCGCGTACGGCTTCGGCGTAATCCCCGGTTCGGCTCGCGGCCATGCCAATGTTGCGCATCAACCCGGGAGTGCTGGCCGCCCATTGCTCGGCTTCATGAAAATGCGCCAGCGCCAGCGAGAACTGCTGCTGGCGTGCTTCTGCGGCGCCCTGGTCATTCAGCGCGCTGCCCACAATCTTAGCCAGGCGGCGCTCCCGTGCCTGCCACTCAGCGGGTGGAGTTTTTCTGGAAAATCCCATCATTACCCCACTATCTTCCTTAGGCTGCGCATTTGCCTTCATCCCAGCGGCAGCGAGCGCAATTCGCAACAGGCGGGTAGTTTCGGGAGAGCCCTGCAAGGTGGCGGACTTTCGCAAGGATGTGACCGCCTGTCCGTAGTTTCCCTTCGCCATCCAGACCTGGCCTTGAACCCGCCATGCCTGCGCGTTCTGGGGCTCGGCAACCAGAACATCCGTGGCTTGCGAAAGAGCCTTGTCCGTGTGGCCTGCTTCCAGGTATGCGAGCGCCAGATCCAGGTGCGCCCCGGGCACGTCTTCGAAGTCCAGCGAACGGCGATAGGTTTCGGCGGCGTGGGCTTCTTTGCCGCTGGCTTGCTGTAGTTCCGCGAACTGGCGCAAAGCCAGGGCGGCTACGGAACGGCTGGCATTCGCGATTGCGGCGGGATCGTCCGTGGCTTTGGCGGCATCGAGCGCGCGGAGCCGTAATTGCAGTTCGCCCGTGTTTGCGGAAGGGGTAACCGCTGGTCTATGCAAGACGTTCTGGGAACTATTTTCTCGCAGCAATGCATGTGCTTGGCTGAAGAGTAAAGGCAGGAGGAGCAAGCACACGCAGCGGGCCGACGGGAAATGCGCGAGCCTGCCTGTCACCGCCTTCAGCGCAGCGGTCGCCGAAGTGAGGTTCAGTTTCACAACCGGTCCACCTTAAAAATATCGGCAGGACCCGATTTTTCAGGCCCTGCCGTTTTGATTGTCTGACTTCGCGAGCCGATAAGGCTAGAAAATTACCTTTAAGCCGTATTGGAACTCGCGATCATTGTTGGCCACAATGCCAGTCGCCTGCAAGTTGGCGCCCGGTTGTTGAGCGGTAATCAGATTATTGGTCGGGCTGCACGGCTGATATAAACCCAGTGCACTCGCCGGCCCGCAGTTCACCGATCCAATCGGATTGCCGTTCGCGTTTGGTGCAAAGTTGGGATGGTTAAAGAGGTTGAAGGCGTCCATGCGGAACTGCATGCTCAGCCGCTCCGAGAACTTCCACGTCTTCGATATGGACAAGTCGTCGTTGAAGAAGCTGGGCCCGGCGCAGACCCCCGGGGATTCGTTGCCTGGTGTACCGATGGCATGGCCCACCGCAGAGAAGGCAGCAGGGTTGTAGATGTTGGGGCCGCTGCGGCCGGCGGTGCAGCTCGTGCCGGTCACGAAGGGACGCCGGTTGCTGCCCGGTGCCCACGGTGGTCCCATATTGCCGGTCCCGTAGAGGCTGTTCAGCCCGTTCTGGATGCATGTGGCCGAACTGGTTCCTCCTGCGGCTGTGGTGCACCCTACCACGCTCGCCAGGTTCTCTGACATTCCGGAGGCGAAGATGGTAGTGGAGGGACCCGACTGCGCGCTGAGGATGGTGGACAACTGCCAGCCGCCAAATGCATTCCGGACCAACACATTGCTACTCTTAAGTTCCGGAAGGGGAGCAATCACATTAGCTACGAACATGTGCGGCCGGTTGATTTGCGTGTTGCCGCGGTCCATGCTGGGCGTCCCTGCCCAGGTGAGCGTCTGGTAATTGGCGCTGCCGTTGGACTCATCCAGGGGCACGTTGCCGATGGAATGAGAGTAGGTGTAGGTGAAATTCATCATCACGCCCTTGGCCCGCGCTTTGAACAGAGTTTGCAAGGCGTGGTAATGCGCGTCGCCCAGGTGTCCCCACCAGGTCAGGAATCCGAAGTTGTTGTAGCGCCGGAAGAAATTCGGGGAAGTCGCTCCCGCCGGCATATAGTTGCCGCCCGTGTTATTGGGGTTCGTAAAGGCGGAAACACCCCACAACGACGGAGGAACTTCGTTGATGTCCTGGGTGGAAAGCTGGTGAATGGCGCGATTGCCCACGTAAGCCACCTGCAAGCTGGTTTCACGGGCAAAGCTGTGCTCCAATGTCACGTTCCATTGCCAGGAGTTCGCGCTCTTATTAGAGGGATCAACTCCGCCGTAAGGCGAAGTCACCGCGGTCTGAAATTGGCTGGCCGAGAGCGGCGCGCCGTCCAGAGTACGCGAATACCCACTGGCAGTGAGAGCAAAAGGAGCGTTGCTCGACATGGTGTAGATGGCTGTCCGGTCACGCTGGAAGAACTGGCCAATGCCGGCGCGGAACGCGGTGTTGCCATCGCCGAACACGTCATAGGCAATGCCCAGCCGTGGCGCGAATTGGTGGTAGTTCTGGTCACGCAGGTACTTGTTCGGTCCGGGGCTGCCCGAACTGAAGTTTGTGCCGAATATGCCGTTGATGGCTCCGCATGGATTGGTCCCTGGAACCGTCCACAGCCCGTTGCAGGCGTCGCTGGCCGGCTTGGTCGGGTCATACAGGCTGGCGTGGAAGCTGGTCATCTGCCCATTCGGCTGGTAGGGGCTCAACAACATTGACCAACGTACACCCAAATCCACCGTCAACCTGCGGTTGATCTTCCAGGAGTCGCCGGCGTAAAACTCGTAGTCGCGCCAGCGCAACTGGTTGTAGATGTCGGTGGACGTTTCGGACAGGTTGGAAAAGACGTTGCCCGGAATCATGGCATTGGCCAGCGGCATTCCGGTTCTGATGCTGGCATTGGCGTCGGCCGCATTAATATTGAGACGCTCCGCTGAGGCTCCGCCCGTGTCTTCGTTCTTGAGGTTGAAGCCCAAGAAGGCGCCGAACTTTAATGTGTGCTTGCCACGGAGCCACACTAGGTCGTCGCGCACGTTGTACAAGTCTTCCTTATTGCTCCAGGGTGCGATCATTTGTGTGGTGCCGCCGGTGTTGCCCAGGTTCAGGTTCGGAATACCGACGGGGTGGCTTTTCAGATCAGCCGGGAACAGTGTCGGAAAGTCGCTGTTCAGCGTTGCTGCCAGCCCGGGTGTAGTACCTCCCGGCGTAATGATGATGCGGTTGTTGGAGTAAGAGAATTCCGCCGTGTTCACCAGGTTGGCCCCAATCGTCGAGGTCAGCTTGCCGATAAGCGATTTCGACGGCTGTGCCCAGTTGCTTTCCAGTTGCGGATAGGCGTCATCGCCCCAGTAGCCCGCTACCGGAGCCGGGTTCACCCAGGTGTCCTGCGTATAGCGGAAAGTGACCACGTGGTTCGTGGCCACATTGTAGTCGCCGCGGATGTTTTCCTGCCGGTACCTGAGGGAGGTGCTGGGGTTCTGTAGCCAGTTGTTGCATCCGGAACTGCCGGCAATCGGTGTGCCTACGCCCGCCGGAGTTACGGGGCAAGGCAAGTTGGGAAGCGGGTAGTTGCCCATCTCAGCCACGGCGCCCTGCAGCGGTTGTGCGACTTTCCACTGATTTCCCGCTGCCTGGAATTGTGCCGGGATTTGCGTCAAAACGTCGCCGCAGGTGATGCCGCCGGAGAAGTCTCCCTGGCGCTCGCCCGCGCTGGGAACGCAGCCGGTGCGGTGCACGCCGCGGATCTCGCGGTTCCATTCCTGGCTCCAGAAGAAGAACAGCTTGTCCTTCTTGATGGGTCCGCCAAAGGAATAACCGAAGTCGTTGCGCCGCAAGATCGGCTTGTCGGCATTGGGGTTGGAGTAAACGCTGCCGGTGCTGGGATTGAAAGTATTGGCGGCGCGGTCCAGGAACGCCTGGCGCGCTGAAAACCAGTCGTAGGAGGTGAGCGCGTCATTCCGGCCGTAATAGAAAACGCTGCCGTGAAAGTCATTGCTGCCACTGCGGGTCACGATGTTGACCACCGCGCCCGAAGCCTGCCCGTATTCCGGACCGTAGGCATTGCGGAGCATCTTGAATTCGGCAATGGATTCCAGGGAGGGGTAGACCAGGATGGTGCGATTTGACCCGACGTCGTTATTGTTCGCTCCATCCACCAGGAACAGGTTGTTGGCCATGGAATTGCCGTTAACGCCAAAGTCCACGCCCCCGCGCAACCCCTTGCCGACCGCATCAAAGGTTCTGGCCGACGAAACCCCAGGCTGCAACTGGGTCAACTGTACGAAGTTTCGGCCGTTAAGCGGCAGATCTTTTACCTGCTGACCCAGCACCACCTCGCCCAATTGCGCGCTATCGGTCTGTACCTGGATCGCATTGGCTTCGACGGTGACCTGCTCGCTGGCGCTGCCGATTTTGAGCTGCACATTCACCAGCGCCGTGCTGGATACGTGCAACTCCACTTTGTCCACTACCGATTCCATGAAATTCGGCGCCTGCACCGTAATCCGATAAGTACCGTTGGGCAGTTCCGGAGCGGTATATTCCCCTGTCTCGCTGGTAGTCGCCGTGCGGGCCAGCCCGGTCGCGACATTGGTTATGGTTACCGTGGCATTGGCCACCACGGCGCCGGTGGGGTCGCTCACGACCCCGCTGATGGTTCCTGTGATTTTTTGCGCATACAGAGGTGTCAGAAACAGGACAAGTGCGCAAATAATCAGTAAGAAACGTGCAATGGCGCGAGCGGCTCTATGGCCAGCCTCCGCCCCGGATACGGCTGACATACTGCCTCCTTACGTCTCAGATAGGGCCCGTGATTGTGCCTTTTTATCCCGAAATGGGCATCAGCACCGTGACCGCGGTCACAATGCAGTTGTGACAAGGCCATCGGGGCCCAGGCCCGCCAGTGTGCCGCGAGGCTTGCCCTGCAGCAGTCCATGCCGCAAGCCTCTTCTCCCCACTGATTAAGCTGGGTGGGAGAGATTGCAACCAGCGCCGCTGTCATTGGCTTAAGGTTCACTTAAGGCAGGGTCGTCTAAATTTTTCGTCCGCTGTAAACTCGCATACACCTTCGGTGAACACGCCGGCTGGATTGGCGGCTGCGCTCGTTCCAAAACGCGGTGCTCAACCCAGAACCAACCAGGAGGACTAGATGAGCGCCATCCTTATCAAGGTCAACGGACGCATCCACACCGTGGACGTCGACCCCGCAACTCCGCTCCTTTATGTGCTCGGCGACGAACTTGGGTTGCGCGGCCCCAAATTCGGCTGTGGCCTGGGCCAGTGCGGTTCCTGCACCGTTCTGATGGATGGCCGCGCCACCCGCTCCTGCATCACCCCGGTCAGCGCCGTCGGCCAATCCGAAATTATCACCCTGGAAGGGCTGGGCACGCCTGAAAAGCCCCACCCCATTCAACAGGCCTTCATTGATGAGCAGGCGGCACAGTGCGGCTTCTGCTTGAGCGGCGTGATGCTTACCGCCAAGGCCTTCCTCGACCATAACCCTCAAGCCAGCAGCGCCCAGATCGAGCATGCCTTTGAGCACGTGCTCTGCCGCTGCTTCGTCCACGCCCGCATGATGCGCGCCATTGAACGCTACGCGCAGACGAGGCGCGTATGAACTCGTCTCTCTCCCGCCGCAAGTTCCTGAAAACATCCGGAGCCCTCATCGTCAGCTTCAGTGCCGCGTCGCTCCTGGACCCCCTGGCTCTCGCCCAGGGGCCCTTCGGCACCCACATGTCGCACATTGACCCCAGTAAGCTCGATTCCTGGCTCGCGGTCGGGGCCGACGGCATGGTCACCGCCTATACGGGAAAGTGCGATTTTGGACAAGGCATGTACACGGTGCAGACGCAGTTGGTCGCGGAAGAGCTGCGCGTTCCGCTCAGCCGCGTGCGGCTTATCCAGTGCGACACCTCGGTCACTCCCGACGAAGGCACCACCTCGGGCAGCCAGTCCACGCCGATAAACTTCAATACTGGCGGGCTCGCCCAAGCCGCCGCCACTGCACGCGAAGCGCTGCTGGACATGGCCTCGCGCCGGCTGCGTGTTCCAGTAACCGATCTGGCGATCTCCGACGGCGTCATCAGCACCCGCGCGGGCAAGCGGGTCACCTACGCCCAACTCATCGGCGGCAATCGCTTCAACCTCGCGCTGAATCCCGCCGCCAAGCGCACGCAGCCAAGCCAGTGGACGGTCCTCGGCAAACCGGTTCCTTCCATGGACATTCGCGAGCTGGCCACCGGCCGTTTCGAATTCGTGCACAACCTTCATGTCCCCGGCATGGCGCACGGCCGCGTGGTGCGTCCGCCGGCCCTCGGCTGCGTCGTTCTTAATGTGGATGAAAGCTCGGTGCGTGGCTTGCCCGGTCTGCTAAAAGTTGTGGTCCGCAAGAATTTCGTTGGCTTGGTCTCGGAAAAACAGTGGCAGGCGGAGCAAGCCGCCCGCCAGCTTAAGGTTAACTGGGGACCGCCCGTCGTTCTGCCTGCGCAACAAACTTTCTACGATTACATCCGCCAGCAGCCCTCGCGCGACGTCCTCGTCGTGGATTCCCAGGATACGGAGCAGAAACTGGCCGCCTCTCCCACTGTCCTGCGCGCTACCTATTCTTATCCTTACCAGATGCACGGTTCCATCGGCGCCTCCTGTGCCGTCGCCGACGTCCGGGCTGAGAAGGCCACCGTGTGGTCTCCCACACAATCGGTCTACCCCACGCGCAGCGGGGTGGCCAAGTTGCTCGACATTCCGCTCGACAATGTGCGCGTTATCTTCACCCGAGGTGCAGGCTGCTACGGGCTTAACGGCGCTGACACCGTCTCCTACGATGCCGCGCTCCTTTCCCATGCGGTTGGCCGTCCCGTGCGGGTTCAGCTCACCCGCAAGGATGAGATGGCCTGGGGAGAAAACTATGGCCAGGCGTGCGTGATTGATCAGCGCGCCGCCCTCGATTCCCACGGCAGCATCGCTGCTTGGGAGTGCGAGTCCTGGGCAGCCTCTTTCGGCGGTCGTCCCGGCTACGATCACCCCGGCAACGTGATCACCGGCCTGCTGGTTGGCTTCGAGCCTGAACCCCTGGTACCGCAGCGCTCCTCACAGCCCACCGGCGAACTACGCAACGGCCACAACCTGGTGCCTTCCTACCTCACCGGCTGCATCAGCGGCAAATGCGGCGGCGCCGGCAAAATTCGCAGCGAGCGTGTCCTGGCCCACACTGTCAAATCGCCCTTCTTTACTGGGCCTCTGCGCTCTCCGTTGCGCTTGCAGAACACCTTTGCCCATGAGTGCTTCATGGATGAACTCAGCGCGCGTGCCAAGGTGGACCCCATCGCTTTTCGCCTGCGACATCTCAGCGAAACCCGGATTATTGACGTGCTGAAGGCTGCTGGCCAAGCCGCCAAGTGGGATCCCCGGCCCTCGCCGCAGCCGAACAATTCGCGCACCGGTACCGCCACTGGCCGCGGTGTGGCTTGCGTGGCGTACGAGGGCGATAACGGTTACGTGGCTCTAATCGCCGAAGCCGAAGTTGACCAGGTCACCGGCCGGGTGCAGGTCAGGCGCCTGGTGGCGGCGGTGGACTGCGGTCCCATCTCCAATCCCGCCGGGTTGCGCAATCAAATCGAGGGGGGCGCCTTGCAGGGGATGAGCCGTGCGCTCACTGAAGAGGTCACCTGGAATGATCACGAGATCACCTCCACCAATTGGGCCACCTACCGCAGCCTTCCGCTGGGAATCGAGGTGCCCGTCATCGAGACCGTGCTGCTTAACCGTCCGGGAGCGGAAGCCAACGGCGCCGGCGAGCTCTCCATCACGGCTGTGGCTGCCGCCATCGGTAATGCTGTTTTTGACGCGACCGGCGCGCGCCTGCGCCAGGTGCCCTTCACGCCTGTACGGGTAAAGGCTGCCTTGGACGCCAGAAGCGCCGCCTGACGCGACGTTCTCTCAGTTCTTGACTACGGATTTGTTGGGGCTGACGAAATATGCTTCCGTGCTGCTGGCCAGTTGGTCGAGGAATTTCAGCGCCAGCCAGTTCTTGAGTTCCTGCACGGCTTGCGGTTTCAGTTCCTCAAAATGGATTCCGGACTGCCCCCGCGCATCGGCCCACACGATTTGCCCGGACCCGCTGATAGCCAGGCTGGTGTCCGGCAGCGTAAAAGAAAACCAGATCTTCTGGCCTGCCCTCACCTTCAGGTCGGCGGTGATCGCTAACCCGGACTCGCTGATATTCAGAGTGCGCGCCGGCGTTTTTTCCCCCGACTCCAGTTGTACCTCCGCGGGCACGTCCAGCCGGTGCCGGAAATAGCGCCGGCGTTCCCGTAGCATGGAACCGTAGCCCGCCCACAACGTGCGCGTCGCCTGTTCCTGCTGCACCGGTTTGGACAGCACGAAATCGGCTCCACTGGCGAACGCCTCCCTCATACCCGCGCCTCCCGCCGCCAACGCCACCACCACCGCCTTGTTATTGGAAGGCAGCCAGCGCACCGTCTTTAGGATTTCCGTGCTCTTGGCTCCCCCCACGCAGTCCACGATCACCACATCGAATTTCTTCCGGGACAACGCAGACACCGCGGAGTCGGCGTCGGGGTGCGCTTCCATCTTCAGGCCAATCTCGTTCAGCGAGCGCGAAAAGACGTTCACCACCTCGAGGTCGTTGGCTACCACCAGTCCTTCCAGGATCGGCTCCGTCATCAGTTGCTCCCCTCGCAGCACGCCAAGCCTCGAGCTGCTCGGCCGCGCTTAACTCTATAATAAGGTTCGGGCCGCCCCGTTGCAGGCACAGCGGTAACCGCACCAACGTTACCGCAATCACGGTGCCAAAAGGGGCCTTCGCTGAATGCCTTAATTCTGGGGATTTTTGCCAAACCAGAGCCTCGGCAACCGCTATAGATGTTCCATTTCTGGAGAACAGTCTACTTTCTGGACAGTGGCCCCTTAGGAGGGTCACTGAAACCCAGAGACTTTTCTTCCTGAATCCACCACACCTCGGGAACGGGAATTCGAAAAGTATGCCCTGAGGTGCACTTGAGTTTAGCTTTCCACCGTTCCCAAAAACCCAACAGCATGGCAAGGCTGACGTTGACCGCAGCCACCGTCAACACCGAGAGCTCCGTCGAGCAGCGCGGGCGGGCACACCCAAACCGAACTGAATAGAGCACCAGTCGCCCAGCTTGATAGGGGTCGCGGGAGCGAAACCGCACTTCGCGCAAGTGGTTCTGGTTGTAAGGGTTCACATGCAGGCAAACGGGGCAGGCAAAGAGAAACGCTGCTCTATCTTTGTCCCCGCGCCGGCCCTTCAACACCAGCTCTGGGTCGGGGAGACGAATCGGGAACCCGCAGTTTCGATTGCGGCACTCGAGCCAATTACCCACGTAGTCAGGCACTGAAGCTGCTGCTCCGTACCACCAAATGGAATTGAAAAGCCGCCGTATACTACATCGTTTGCGGAACAGCGGCCATCAATATTTATGACAGATACTCCGTCAGAATGCTTTCCATGATTCTGAAAACGGTGTGTGGACTACGATGGGCGATGAGACTCGGCTTTCTCGGGCCCAGTTCCCTCTATCAGTAGGTGCTTGACCTTCGTAACTTTTCACCTGTTTCCTAACCCCTAAAATTGCTTTTACGCTGTGGCTTACACCGACCAATCAGACTGCCAGCCGGGTCTCGTTTCCAGCCCCGCGCGTACCCCTGTGCAATTGCGCCAGATTGAAGGCCGCGAGTGGTGGCTGTGGGGCTTTGCCGTTGCCGTCACCCTGCTGCTCACGTTCGCCATCGTTTCTTTCACCTTTCCCTGGTTCCATATCAGCGCCGGAGAGGAGTATTGGCGCGAACTGCAGGACTGGGTGCGCGGCCTGGCGGCCTTGGTCCTCTTGTTCGATATCTACACAATTTATCAGCACCTGCAACTGCACCGTATTCGCCGCCAGTTAGCCGAGCACGACCAACTCTTCCGCCTTATCAGCGACAATGCGGCTGACATGATCGCGCTGGTGGACAGCCAGGGTCGTCGGCTCTACAACAGTCCGGCATATCAGAAGGTGCTGGGCTACTCTGCCGAAGAGCTGCAGAAGACTTCGGCTTTGGAGCAGATCCACCCTGACGATCGCCCGCGCGTGCTCGAAGCCGCCGACAAAGCCCGCCTCACTGGCTGCGGCCAGACCCTGGAATACCGCATCCGTCATAAGGACGGTTCCTGGCGCATTCTGGAATCCACCGCCAGCGCCATTCGCAATGCCCGCGGCGAAACTGAAAAGCTTGTTATCGTCAATCGCGACATCACCGAGCGCAAGCGCGCCGAACAGATGCTGGTGCACAGCGCCTTCCACGATGGCCTCACCGATCTGCCCAACCGTGCTCTCTTTCTGGACCGCCTGCAACACGTGGTCAACCTGGCCAAACGTCATCCCAACTACAAATTTGCCGTGCTCTTTATTGATGTGGACGAGTTCAAGCTCTACAACGACAGCCTGGGACACAGCACCGGCGACCAGTTGTTGATCCAGATCGGCCAGCGCCTGACTGGCTCGCTGCGGCGCGACGACACCGTGGGCCGGCCTTCTGCCAGCAAGACTGAAGAGGGGTCGTCGGATGACGATACCCTCGCCCGTCTGGGCGGCGACGAGTTCACCGTGCTGCTATACGAAATTCGCGACGCCAGCGACGCTATCCGCGTAGCCGAGCGCATCTGCACCAAATTGGCCGTCCCCTTCACCATCAAGGGCCAGGAGATTGTCATTTCCGCCAGCGTAGGCATTGCTCTCAGCACCACTCCGCACGCCAACGCCGAGGAGTTGCTGCGCGACGCTGATATCGCAATGTATCGCGCCAAACGCGCCGGCAAGGCTCGCTGCGAGGTCTTCGATTCGGCAATGCACTCCAGCGCCGTCAAGCGCTTGCGCCTGGAGACGGACTTGCGCAAGGCCCTGGACCGGGGCGAGTTTCTCAACCACTATCAGCCCATCATTTCTTTGCCCGATGGCAGGATCGTCGGGTTTGAAGCCTTGGCCCGCTGGCAGACCGCTGAACGGTTGGTCCCGCCCGCGGAATTCGTCGCCGTCGCCAACGAAACCGGCATTATTCTTGCCATGAATCGTGCCTTGCTGGCGCAGGCCTGCGAGCACTTGCGCCAATGGCAGGAGCAATTTCCTTCCCAGCCGCCGCTGGCCATGAGCATGAACGTGTCCGCCAGGGAGTTTGAGCACCCCGATTTGGCCCAGGGCATCTCCTCCATTCTGCAGCAGCACAACGTGCGCGCTTCGTGCCTTCAATTGGAGATCATGGAAACAATTGCCATGGGCGACGCGGAGAAGGCCGGTTCGGTTTTGGCTCAGTTGAAATCCCTGGGAGTTCGCCTCAGCATTGACGACTTTGGAACCGGCTATTCCTCCCTCAGCCGCCTGCAGCGTTTCCCGGTGGACACCCTCAAAATTGACCGCGGGTTCATTTCCAATATGGAAAGTGACCGGGAAAGCCGGGAGATGGTGCGCATCATCGTTAACCTGGCGCACAACTTCCGTTTGCGTGTGGTGGCCGAAGGCGTGGAGACCCGCGCCCAGGCCGAACAATTGCAGGAGTTGGGTTGCGAATGTGCCCAGGGTTATCTTTACTCTCGTCCCGTGGCGGCTGAAGCGGTTCCCGAGCTGTTGACTAAGAACTCTCCACTCAAGGCCGCGGCCGTCGCGGGGAGTTAGGCCTCGGGCCGGGCCTTCAGCGCTGCAGCAACTCCAGCAACTCCTGGTTCCACTTCTCCAGTTCGTGCTGCGGCAATGCCTTCAGCTCCACTCGCGAAGGTTCGGGCAAAGCCAGGTACATGATCCAGATAATTCCGGCAAAATCAAAAGCAATGCGTGGCAGCGAGTTCAGGATAAGGCCGGAAATGGATTCCGAGGATTGCGAGGCCACGGCTGCAGCCAGCAGTTCCACGCTTGCGATCACGCCAAACCCCAGTGCGATGCCAAACACGTAGTTGCGCCAGGTGAGCGCAAAATAAGAGGCAAACAGGAATAGCAGGACCAGCATTCCGCATTGCATTACATCAATGCTTCGCTCGGCCACCACAGCTCCGGTAACCGCAAAACTGGGCTGATTGCTCGGTCCGACCACTGCAACCCCGATGGCGGCCACAGCTAAAAGAATTACTACCCACCGGAACACCAGTACGCCGCCGCGACGCAGCCCCTCATAAGGACGAAGAACATGCGAGAAGATCTCGTAAATCACGCCAAACCGCAGGCTCAGTCCGATAGCTTGCACCATCCAGTAGGCATACAGATATTCCCAGGACCTGCGGCCAAAATGCATGTAGATGAGCATGGTGACGAGCGCCTCGATTACGTGAAAGGCCAGATAAGAAAAGAAGAAGGGGAATTCTCGCACCATTCTGCGGCGAAACATCAGTGCCAGCACCACCAGGTTTCCTGCTGCGCCCAGCAGCCAAATGAAGTTCGAGATGAAGATAGGAACATGCATGAAGGGCCGCCGCTAGAGAAGCATAACGTTCCGCGCGACGGCCCACAATCAGGAAACTTGTCCTCCTGCGAGGAGCTTGCTTAAGCGCACTGCTTGGCGGTCGGGCTGCACGGGACTGGCCCGCCTCCATCCGCCAGCGAGTATACGGAGAGCGAACCGGCCAGCAATAGGGAAGCAATCAGAACACGGATGATTTTTTTCATTGTTTGGCTCCTTTTGTGCGGTTTGCACGCCGCGATTCTCCACTCCAGGAGCCGGTTTCAGCCGCCAAGCTTGGGTTCCTCGAGATTCGGAAAACGTAACGAAAAACGGTTCCCTGCGCTGGATTAGCTGGCTTGTGGCACTGTCGCGGGTGGTTGTAGGGCTGCTTGGCTGGAAAGTAGCGGGATTTCGGAAACTGTAACGAAAGCTGCATCGGCAGGCGCTTTGGCGACCCGTACGCCTTCGCGACAAACGCGGCAAAGCGCGCTAGACGTGGGGGGTAGAGCAGGGCATGGAGGCGCTGTTCGGAACCACGGAATCTTTCCCGGTTAACCGCCCGGCGAGCTTTGGATGTAAAGTGATATCTCTGTTCTGCCGGCCGGAATGGAAGCCCAGCCAGGTTGGCGTCTGCGCCTTTCCGCTCTGGATCACGCCATCGGCTCTTCCGTCTCCAGCAGTCCCACGGCAATCGCGTAGTGCACCAGGTCGGCCCGGGTCTTCAGCCCCAGCTTGTCATAAATGCGGGCGCGATACGTTTCCACGGTCTTGGCGCTGAGTTGTAGCTGCTTGGCTACCTCCTGGCTGGTAAACCCTCGCGCGATGGACCGCAGCACCTGGAGTTCCCGAGTACTGAGCCGGCCTTCATGGCCACGCCCGCTATTGCTCTTCCCCAGCAGAACATCCGCCAGCGAATCACTGAGCCTCGGGTCTATGAAACGGCGGCCCTGGTGGGCATTGCGGATGGCCAGAAATAGTTCTATGTCGCTGGCCTTGCGCAAGACGTATCCCAGCACCCCGGCGGTCAGCATGGAGCGCACGTAGGTGATGTTTTCATTGCTGCTGATCACCACCAGGCGGCGGTTCGGCATTTCTTCCAACAATTTGGCCGCCATCCGCAAACCGTGCGGCCCGGGAATGGTGATTTCGAATACCACCACGTCGGCCGGGCATCGCTGGCTGACTTCCTTCACCTGCCCAGGGCTGTCCGTCTCCGCCACCACCTGGAGGTCGGCCACGGTATTCAGCATCTGCCGAAGCCCGGTGCGCGTCAGTCGGTAATCGGAGACGATCAGGAGTCGGATTTTGTCCATTGCGCCTGGACCTCCCACCACGCTAACAGGAGTATCGCTAAATCCAACAAATCACTGGTTTTTGTTCTGCGCGCAGAACAACGGCCTATCCGCCGCATTGGAAGGGGCTTCGCAACCGCGGCCTGGCGGCCTAGGGACAGACGGCTGGGCTCGCGGTGCCGAAAGGAGTAGAACCTCTGCTCTCCTCCTGTGACAGCAGTCACAGTGTTATCACGCCCATTCACCGCATAGTCGAAGTGCGCCCAGCGGAGAGGTACAAAGCGCATGGCACCAAGCAACGGAGGAGTAAATGTCCGACCTTGTCAAGTGCGCCTTAGCGCACGAAGTCAATAACCTCTTAACCGTTATTCTCGCCCATACTGATTCTTTGACCACAGAATACGCAGCGTCTCTTCCTGCACGGGACCACTTACAGGCGATAATGTCCGCCGCTCACCGCATCGCCAACAGCGTCTATTGTCACGAGTGTGCCCTGCATGAGGCTCTTAGGAAGCGGGACGACCACCCTCGGGAGGTAGCCAGTGCGGCTGCCGATTAGCCCGTTCCGGCTTGATCCGCTGGAGCCCATATACGGCCAGTTAGCTGTGGGGATTTCATCCGATATGTCGTCCAGCGATGTAAGGGATATCCTGACTACAGTAGGTACATGTCGGACATTTCGAGGATTTACAAAGCACTGGATTCGGTGCAACTTGATCTTTCCCGTGTTGCCATTCCTTAACCAATCGCTTCCTGAACAGTGCCGCAATGTCTCTGTAGCGGTAGGGGCACCTCTTACTGCTGCCGAAATGGGGGAATCGCTTTGAAGCGAAAGGTCCTGGTAGTAGATGACGAGAGCAGTATTCGTTCCATGCTTTCCTCGTTCCTGCGGTCCAAAGGTTATGAGATAGCAGAGGCGGAGAGCAGCCGCGCCGCCCAGGAGTTAGTGACCACCTTCCACCCCGATGTAGCCCTTGTGGATTATGCTCTGCCCGATGCCACTGCCCTCGATTTGCTGCGGCGGCTCAAGGACTTGCAGCCCGGCATTCCAGTGGTCATCCTCACCGGGCATGCCAGCATCGAGTTGGCGGTCCGAGCCATCAAGCAGGGAGCGCAGAATTTCGTGGCCAAGCCGGTTCACCTGGCCAGTCTCGCCCTTACCCTGCAAAAAGCCATCGAAGAAAAAGACCATGAAGCACTGACCCCTGCAAACCCGGCCAGTAATCTGGAAATTCCGGATCCTTTCGTAGGCAGCAGTTCGTTAATTGCCGAACTGGCGGAGCAGGCGCACAAGGTGGCGCACAGTGAGAGTCCAGTCTTGATTCAGGGTGCAACCGGCACCGGCAAGGGCGTCCTGGCCCGCTGGCTGCACGCCAACAGCCCTCGTGCCGCGGAGCCGTTTGTGGATTTGAACTGCGCCGGCCTCTCACGCGAATTCCTTGAAACTGAATTGTTTGGCCATGAACGCGGGGCATTTACCGGGGCGGTTACGGCCAAGAGCGGACTCTTCGAAATTGCGGATCGGGGCACGATTTTCCTCGACGAAATCGGCGATGTGGACCCGCAGGTCCAGCCCAAGCTGTTGAAAGTATTGGAAGAAAGGCACTTCCGCCGCCTGGGCGACGTGCGCGACCGCTCGGTAGACGTCCGTTTTATTGCGGCGACGCACGAAGAGTTGGGGCAGCTAGTGCAGGAAAAGCGTTTTCGTAGCGATTTGTACTTTCGAATCAATACGATCCGTTTGACCATCCCGCCGCTGGCCCGGCGCAGAGAGGACATTCCAGTGCTTGCCGACCGGGTTTTGACCATGCTGGCGTTGAAAATGCGGGTTCCACAGACCAGCCTGACCCCGCCTGCACTGAAAATGGTGCAGGAATACGCCTGGCCGGGCAATGTGCGCGAGCTGCGCAATGTCTTGGAGCGTGCCCTGGTGCTCGGGTGCGGCCGCACCATCGGACCGGAACAGCTGAGTTTCGAAGAGGATATGAACCTGCCTCCCAATCAGTTGGGAAGCATGACTCTGAATGACCTGGAAAAAGTGCACATTGCGCGGGTGCTGCGGGAGGAGCATGGACGGGTGCAGCGAGCGGCCAAGCGGTTGGGCATCGGCCGCAGTTCGCTCTACAAAAAGATCAAAGATTACGGCCTCGCTCTGGGCTCCTGAGCAGTTTCCCCTGTGTTCCTTTTTGACACTTGAACTAACTTGATTTCTCCCCGTCCCTCCGAGCCCTCCGGAATATGCTAAAACTCCGCGATTCAATAGCAAAATTGACCTGATCCGCAGCTTGGCGCTGATCATTTGAAAAAAGCTGCCGTTTGACCTCGTGGACAAGACACCCATCCTGATCGCGGAAGACGACCCCATGTTCCGGGTGCTTCTGCAGAGCTGGCTGGAGGATCGCGGCTACGACGTCGTGGTCGCCGAGAACGGGCAGCAGGCCTGGGATCAACTGCAAGCCGAGCGCTCCCCTAAGCTGGTGATTCTGGACTGGATGATGCCCGGCCTTTCCGGACCGGACGTATGCCGAAAGCTGCGGTCCCGGACCGACTTGCGCTACCGCTATGTGCTTCTGCTGACGGCGCGCAGCGAAAAGCAGGACCTGGTGGCAGGCCTGGAGGCAGGTGCGGACGACTACCTGAGCAAACCCTTCGATGCGCTGGAATTGCACGCCCGACTGAATGTGGGGCGGCGCATTCTCGAACTGCAGGAGCAACTGCTGGCCGCGCAGGAAGCGCTGCGCTTTGAAGCCACGCACGACGGGCTCACCGGGGTTTGGAACGGAGGCGCGATATTACAGGCTCTTGACCGCGAACTGCAGCGCGCCGGGCGCATGCAGACAGCGCTGGGAATCATGATGCTGGACCTGGATAACTTCAAACAGGTGAATGACGTGCATGGGCACCTGGTGGGCGATGAGGTACTCCGGACCAGCGCGCGGCGCATGAGTGAAACGGTGCGCGTTTATGACCTGATAGGGCGCTACGGAGGAGAAGAGTTTCTGATAGTAGCGCCGGGATCCATTGCAGCCGCGCTGCAGCAGCAGGCTGAGCGTATCCGCGCCAGTATTGCGGAACCGATCAACAGCAGCGCCGGGATGCTGCGAATCTCGGCCAGCATCGGTGTCGTGGGAATTGAGGGGCAACGATCCTTGCCCGAACCCCACGCCCTGGTGCGGGCAGCGGATCAGGCCATGTACCGCGCCAAAGCCAAAGGCAAGAACCGGGTGGAGGAAGGCGTACTGCAAGAGGCGGAGGTGGGCTCGTAAGCGGATTGCTGCAGTGGATTATTGTGGAAATTTCTGGCGGATCTTTACCGTGCGGTCCAGTTCATCCACGGCCTGCAGGATCTTCAGCCGCAAGTCGCGATCCAAATCGGCGGTGCGAAGGAAATCATGAACCTGCGCCTGCGAAGCAGCGGATTGCTGTCCGCCGATGAACGCGTCCAGCCAATCCACCAGAAAAAAGATCTTTCGCTCACGCTTGATCTGCGGCAGGGCCTGCAGAGCGGGCTTGAGATAGGGCTCGGTCAGCTGCGACTGGTTCCAGTAGTTGAAAGCATCCAGACTCTCGGCGACCCAGTCTTCCGGGCGCGAAGCATCGTGCAGATAATCGTCAAAATACTTCTGCTTGGTTTTGCCGTCGGGGCGGGCGGCAGCAGCAACGTAGGCATACTTCAAACCATCGCCGGTGCGGTCGCGCTGCTGTTCAGCGTGAAAGACAGAGTCGGCCTGAGGATCGCTGAGGGCGATCAGCGCGGTGACCAGATTCCAGCGGTCGAGCTGGCGCAGTTCCACTCCGGGCACCGAGAGTTTGCCGCTAAGCAGATCCTTCAGGTATCCGCGTCCCGTGGCCGTTTCCGCCACCGCGCGCAGAGTGCGAAACCACAGGATGCGCAGGTCTTTCTGGGTAGAGTGGAGCATGTGGTCATTCGCCATCTTCTCAAAAGAAGGAACGAATTGGCTGCGCGTTTCAGAGCTCACATACCGATGCAGCGTGGTGAGAGTGTGGGCCGCGGTACTGCGCAAGAGTAACTCGTCGCGTTCCCCAGGCAGCAGAAGTTTGGCGAGCCCAACAAAGCGCCGGGGTTCCATTTCAGCTACCCGCACCGATTCCCACAGCGATCCCCAGAGCAGAGCCCGCAGGAAGACGTCGTGCACATCCCCCAATTGGCGCACCACCTCCACCCGGCTGGAAGCGTCGAGCAGGAAGCGGCCATAAGCGTAATCCTGGTCGTTGGCGAAGACGAATTGCGGGCAGGGCTTGCCCACAGCCTGGCTGAAGTTTGCCGTGGCGGTAGCAAAGCTGGCGCGGAAGCGAATGCCCGGGCCGGCATTGCCGTAACTGAGCAGCACCTGGGTGGCGATGGGCCAGAGATTGCCTTCGCCGAGCACGTCCTGCTGCGCGAGGGAAAGCCGGCTCACCCGCCCCTCGGTGCAGGACCAGCTGACGTCCACCTGCGGCATGCCGCGATGGCGAATCCACATGTCGGCCCAGTGGTCCAGTTTCTGTCCGGATACGCGCTCGAAAGCGTGGACCAGATCGCTCCACTCGGCGTTGCCGTAAAGGTGTTCTTTCAGATAGAGGCGCAGCCCATCGCGAAAATGCTCCGGTCCAAGCACGTAGGCCAGTTGCTTGAGCACCCCCGGGGCCTTGGAGTAAACAATGGCGCCATAAGCCGACTTAGCGTCCTTCAGATTGGGAATGTCCTGATAGATGGGCGTGGTGCCCTGGGTGGAATCAATCTCATAAGCGGCGGGCTTGATGGACTCATAAAACCGCATCCAGATGTGTTCGCGGGGCTTGAGCGCGTCCAGCGCCTGGTACGCCATGTACTGGGCGAAGCCTTCCTTCAGCCACAGGTCGTCAAACCAGCGCATGGTGGTGAGGTCGCCAAACCACTGGTGCGTGAGTTCGTGCAGCACCAGCAGGTCGCGGCCCAGCAGGTCATTGTGCGTAGGCGCCGTGCGGAACAGCACTGATTCCTCGCGCAGGAAAGTGGCGCCCGCGTGCTCCATACCGCCATAAGGAAACCCGGGTATGAGCACCATGTCGTACTTGGAGAAGGGAAACGGCTGGGCAAAGTAGGTGGAAAGATAAGCAATACCCTGTTTGGCGATCTGCTGCACTTCTGGCGCTTCCGATTGCGCGCGCTCCCACTTCGATTTGCGGACGTAGAGGCCGGGCAGGCCGAGCACTCCGGGACGGTCGAGCTTGCGAAAAGGTCCAGCGGCGAAGGCAAAGAGGTATGTGCTGATGGGGCGGGTTTCCGCGAACGCGGTACGCCGGCGGTTATTGGCCGCGGGCACCGCATCCTTGGGGTCGGTGTTGGAGATGATCGTCCAATCCTCAGGCGCGGTAATCTCCAACTGGAAGCGGCCTTTCAGATCCGGCTGGTCGAAGCAGGGAAAAGCCATGCTCGCGTCCATGGGCACGAACAGGGTATAGATGTACTCGCTGCCGTCGTCTTTATCTTCGTAGCGGGTGATGGGTTTGCCGGCCGGGGCAATGGCGGAAGTGAAGTCAAACGTGAGAGTGTTCGCGCCGGCGCGCAGCTTGTCCGCAGGAAGTTGTAGGTGACCGTTATCCGGGGTGGGAGCGACCTCGCTCCCGTTCACGGTCATGCGCTGGACGGTTCCGTCACGATAGTCGAGCAGCACGGCTTGCGCGGCCTTCAAGGTGAAGCTGAGCTCTTCGTGGCCGGCAGTGGTGGCGGCGTGCGGCGCCAGCGCGAATGAAACCTGGTAGCGCAGGTTGGAGATTTCCGCCGCGCGCTCTCGCGCCAGTTCCCGCGGCACGCCCGCGGGCGCGGCGGCGAAAGCGCAGGTGCTAAGCAGTAAAAATGCAGCTAGTCGCGCGAACATGGGAACGCGGCAGTGTATAACAACGCAGGCGTCAGTGTTCGCGAAAGTCGCAGGGGGTGAAGACCCGGTCTGTCGCTCGAAGTCTCTTTCGCCCCGCTGGGCTCTCGTACTTGTCGTTATCTTCCCCGGCTTACACCCGGGACTGCATTCCTGTGCCGCTCCGCGGCTGGCCGGTCGGTGTCATCTCTTTATTTGTTGGGCGACCGTCTATTGGCTGAAGGCGTTCAGAATGGCGCCACTGATTTTTATCTTCCTCTGTGGCCAGTGTGTCCTGCGTGGTGAATAACGTCACTTTCCCGACCACCTGGGCTTGCGCTTTTCCAAAAATGCGGTGATGCCTTCACGAAAGTCGGCGGTGGTGCGGATACGGGCATTGTCTTCCACTGCCTGCGCGATCTGCTCATCCAAGGAACGGGCGATAAAGCTGTTGATCAGCTTCTTGGTGAGCCGCACTGAGGAGGGACTGTTCTCCAGCAGCAGGGCCGCCAGTTCGCGGGTGCGGTCCATCAGGCGCTCCGGCGGGACGACCTCGTTGACCAGTCCGAGGCGGTAAGCTTCGGCGGCATCGAACAGGCGCCCGGTCATGAGCAGGTCGCGGGCGATTTTGTGGCCCACCTGCCACACCAGAATTGAGGAAACGATAGCGGGTACGAAGCCGATGCGCACTTCGGTGTAGCCGAATTTCGCTTCCGGGACCGCCAGGGTGAAATCCGACATGGTGGCGATGCCGGTGCCGCCGGCAATTGCGGCGCCGTTCACGGCGGCGATGGTGGGCTTGGGAAAATCGTAGAGGCGGCGGAAAATTTGCGCCATGCGCGCCGAGTCCTGCACGTTCTGGTCGTGAGTTTTGCCCAGCAGCGCCTTCAGGCCCTCCAGATCGAGTCCGGCGCAGAAGGCTTTGCCCGCGCCGGTGATGATGAGCACCTGCGCTGGGCCGCGCTCCACTTCATCCAGCGCTGTCGTGAACTCCTCCAGCAGTTCGAAGCTAAGCGCGTTGCGCTTGTCGGGTCGGTTGAACGTAATGGTGGCGAGGGGGCCGTCGTGGGCGAGTTGGAGGTTTGTGGGCATGACAAGATTTCTAATTGACTAATTTGCAATTGGTAATTTGAAAGGGCACCGTTACGCAGCCCAAAAATTACAAATTACAAAATTGCTAAATTTTAAATTTGCTGCCGATTTCCGCCGACATCCTCAGCACATTATCCAACGAGCGCTGCACCGGCGGGGTCACGCCGCGCTGTTTCAAAGCCTCTAGGACCTTTTCCGTGGGGATGTTGCCCACCAGTTTGTCCTGGGCGAAAGGACATCCTCCCAGGCCACCGAGGGCGGAGTCAAAGCGTCGGCAACCGGCGTCGTAGGCAGCAAGAATTTTATCCACGGCCTGTTCCGGGCGGCTGTGCAGGTGTACGCCAATTTCCAGGTAATGGTATTTGGCCAGCACCGCCGAAACCAAATCCTTAATCTGCTGCGGCCCGGCCACGCCTACAGTATCGGCCAGCGAGATCATGTGGATGTCGGAAGCTTCCAGAATGCCCACGGCTTCCAGCACCTCATTGACGCTCCAGTCATCGCCATAAGGATTGCCAAAGGCCATGGAAATATAGACCACGACTTCCATACCGGCCTCGTCCGCCTTCTTCTCGATGGCTTCGAGTTCCTCCAGCGACTGCTCCAGAGTCTGGTGCTGGTTCTTTTCCAGGAAGGTCGGGGAGATCGAATACGGGAAACCCAAGGTGCCCACGGCGTTGGTGGCGATGGCGCGTTCCGCCCCCTTGCTGTTGACCACAATGCCGATGAGCTCCACGTCGTCGGGTGGATCGAGTTCTTCCAGAACCTTCTCCGAATCAGCCATTTGCGGCACCGCTTTGGGCGAAACGAATGACACAGCGTCAATGTGCTTGAACCCGGCGCCGATCAGGGCGTTCAGGTAGGCAGCCTTGGCGTCAGTGGGAATCTGGCCCTGTAGCCCTTGCCAGGCGTCGCGCGGACATTCGATGAGTTTAATCGGTTCAGCCATGTACTTCTCTTGAAGTCAGCAATTAGCACTTGGCAAATAGCATTTGGCCAGCCACGCTGATTGCTGCTTCCGAAGTGCCATGCAGCTCACGGGCTAAGTGCTAATTGCTAAATGCCAAGTGCTTCTGACCACTGCCCACTGACCACCGGCCACTATGTTTGCAGCACTCCCACCTTAAACTCCGCCACGTCAGGATTTAGAGCCGCTGCTTCCAGGGCCTCGATCAGGGCGGCGCGCGTTTCCACGGGATCAATAATCTTGTCAATCCAGAGCCGGGCGGCGCCGTAACGCGGGTCCTGCTGCTCGTCATAAGTCTTCTTCACTGATTCGAACAGCTGGCGCTTTTCCTCGTCGCTTAGCTTCTTACCGCCGCGCTCCAGTTGCTTGATCTTGATCTCCACCAGCGTGCCCGCGGCCGACTCTCCGCTCATCACCGCATATCGCGCGCTAGGCCAGGCGAAAAGCAGGCGCGGGTCATATGCCTTGCCGCACATGGCGTAGTGTCCGGCGCCGAAGGAGCCGCCAATAATTACGGTGATCTTAGGCACTACGGAATTGGACACCGCGTTCACCATCTTGGCGCCTGCCTTGATGATGCCGCTCCACTCGGCATCGCGCCCCACCATGAAGCCGTTCACGTCGTGCAGGAAGATGAGCGGCACCAGGTTCTGGTTGCAGTCCATGATGAAGCGCGCGGCCTTCTCCGCTGACTCGGTGTAGACCACGCGCCCGAACTCAACCCGCTTGTGCCCCTGCTCGTCCACCTGCTGCTGGTGCTGCGGCTGGTTGGCCACAATGCCCACGGCAAAGCCGCCAATGCGGGCGTAGCCGCAAGTAACGGTCTTGCCGTATTCGGCCTTGTACTCATCGAAACGGCTGGCGTCCACCACGCGAGCAATCACTTCCTTCATGTCGTAGGGGCGGGCAGGATTGGCCTCGTAAATGCCATAAAGCTCTTCCGGTGAATAGCGCGGCGGCTCCGCTTTTTTGCGGTCGAAGGGCGAGCGGGTACGGTGGCCCATTTTTTCGACCAGGGAACGAATGCGGGCGAGGCAGGCTTCGTCATTGGGTTCGCGGTAATCCACGGTGCCGCTGATGGCGGCATGCATCTTGGCGCCGCCCAGCTCCTCCGCCGAAACCTGCTGTCCAATGGCGGCCTGCACCAGTGCCGGGCCGGCCAGAAACAGTCCGCTGCCTTCGGTCATCAGCACGTTGTCGCACATTACCGGCAGATAGCCACCGCCGGCCACGCACATGCCCATGATGGCGGCGATCTGGGGAATGCCCATGGCCGACATGACGGCATTGTTGCGGAAGACCCGCCCAAAGTCGTCGGTGTCAGGGAACACGTCCTCCTGCAGCGGCAGAAATACTCCGGCCGAATCCACCAGGTAGATGGTGGGGATGTGGTTATCAATGGCAATGTTCTGCGCGCGAATGACCTTTTTCGCGGTCATGGGGAAGAAAGCGCCGGCCTTGACCGTGGCGTCGTTCACGATGAGCATGAACAGGCGGCCATTAATGCGTCCCAGCCCGGTGACCACGCCGGCCGCAGGCGCGCCGCCCCATTCTTCGTACATGCCGTAAGCGGCGTAAATGCCGAGCTCGAACAGTTGCGTGCCGGGATCGAGCAGCAGGGAGATGCGCTCGCGGGCCGTGAGCCGGCCTTTCTTGTGCTGTGATTCGATCGCCTTGGGCCCGCCGCCTTCACAGATTTTTTCTTCCTCGTTGCGCAGGCGGGTGACCAGGTCAGCCATGGACCGCATGTTTTTTTCGAAGCGTTGAGACGTGGGGTCAATGGTGGTGAGAAGCAGGTTATCGGGCGCTTCGGAAACGGGCTTGGCACGGTCAGGCATGGCATCAGGCACGGAAACTAGTTACGGTAATACAGGGGAGGGAGGGGGAGCAAACAGGCGGCGCAAGGAACTGAAGTACTTAGCAGGTAGTAATTTAGCACTTAGCCATTCCAGGTCCTCACAGCGAAGCAAGAAAACCGAACTTATTGTTGCCGCTGATCATGAAGCGCTGGTCCACTCGCATATGTTGGGCCGGGGTTAAAAAACAATCGCAATTGCCAAATTACAAATTCACTCAGCCCGGCTCAGCCATGTCTCAACTTGCTTGCCGTCTTCGGTCAGCTGGAAGTTGCCCACGCGCACGGCTTCGCCCAGGATGCGCTGAGAATCGGGGTCGCGAGCCACGCGCGAAATCCACTGGCGGCCCACATCGTACTGGTTTGGTGTGAACCACTTCTGCGGCACCACTTCCACCAGCCCGGCTTGGGGGTACAAGACGTAAACGGCGCAAGCGGCCTCATCACGAGTGCGGGCCGGGTAAGAGGTAAGCAGCAGCAGTTCATCCAAAGAGCGGAAGGGTTCGGGCACTTCTACCTTGTGGACGCCTTCGGGCAAAGTCGAGCTGATTTCCAATTCGGCCAGGGGCTCAGTGGTGGAATAAACCCGCTCCGTAGACTGCTTGAACCAGCCCACGATGTCCACGAAAGAGAATGCTTTAAGCTGGTCAGGATCAAAGCACAGCAGGCGTACGGTGCGCGGCTCCGGGCACCAGATGCCAAATAGGTTGGGCGGAAGGTGGAAAACGCGGCAATAAGTATTGAGCGCCAGGCGCGGGGTGTGCGGCTCCTGCGCCAGGCCCAGCGTGACCAGGTAGGGCAGTTCCCCCTGATCGCCATGGTAGCGCCACTCAAACTCCTGGCCGGAGCTGGCCTGGACGACGGGAAAAGTCTTCCAGTACCAGGGAGCGGGCCCGGTGGCGTTCTCAATCAGTTCGCGTTGATGAGTGGTCATGAAAAGCAGCAATCAGCAGTTGGCACTTAGCCCTAGAATTGGTCGCCAGCGGCAATAGCATTCAAGGGCCAAATGCTAGATGTTAATGGTAAGTGCTGGGGTGGCTATCCCGCCGTCACGTTGTGCGACCGTACATTGCGGCGGATAAACTCCACAATCTCGTCCATGGAAGTGCCCGGCTGGAAGATGCCGCCCACGCCGGCTTTCTTCAACCCTTCGATGTCCTGGTCGGGGATGATGCCGCCCACCAGCACCAGCACGTCATCCATCTTGTTCTGGTGGAGCAGTTCCATGACGCGCGGCACGATGGCATTGTGCGCTCCAGAGAGAATGGAGAGGCCGATCACGTCCACATCTTCCTGCAGGGAGGCGTTCACTACCATCTCCGGAGTCTGGCGCAGGCCGGTGTAGATGACTTCCATGCCGGCATCGCGCAGGGCGCGCGCGATCACCTTGGCGCCCCGGTCGTGGCCGTCTAAGCCAGGCTTGGCCACCAGCACACGGATTTTGCGGTCGTCCACCATCGAACCTTCAATTTAATCACAAAGCAGATGAGGCGGTCACGGAAACACAAATCAAAACCGCAGAGGACGCTAAGGACGCGGGTTGCAGATTGGCGATTGAAGTCCAGCGAATCCGTCATAGACCCAATTCCGCAGGCCCTCCGGTCCGGGCCTGAGGCTCAAGTTCACCAAGCGGAAAGCAGGGGATTTCCAGTAAAATGCTGGAAGAAACGGTTCCGAGCAGGCATGGTCATTGACGAGCAGCTTTCGCGCTGCGCCCTGGAAATCTCGTTTTTCGCAGGCCTATGCGCCAACTAACGCGCCTTTTGCGTTATGTGCGACCCTACCGGGTCCAGTTGCTGACCTCGGTCATTGCCATGGCTCTGGTCGGGCTGCTGGATGCCTTTCGCCTGCTCCTGATCGGCCCCATCCTGGACGCCGTTCTGAACCCGGCGACACAGTCCAAGAAGCTGGCCCTGTTCACCTTCCCCGGCACGCAACACACCGTTTATTTGCAGCACCTGGTGCCTTCCCACTTCACTAACGCCTGGACGGTGGTGGCTTTTGCCCTGGTTGCGGCCACGGTTCTGAAGGGCATCTTCGACTACCTGGGTACCTACCTGGTGAACTACGCCGGGTATGGGATGATCACCGACCTGCGCAATGACGTGCACGACTCCATCCTGCGCCGCTCGGCAGCCTTCTTCCAGCGGCACTCCACGGGCACGCTGCTCTCCGCCATCATCAACGACATTGAGCGCGTTCAGTACGCCATGTCCACGGTCCTGGCGGAATTTCTGCAGCAGGTCTTCACGCTCATCTTCGTGGCCGGAGTGGTCATCGTGCTGGGCGGCAAGCTGGCCTGGCTGCTGGTGCTGTTCGTTCCGTTCGTGATTCTTTCCGCCCGCAAGATCGGCCGCCGCGTGCGCCATACCACCCGGCGCGGCCAGGACAAGCTGGCCGACATTCACAATCTGCTGCACGAAACTATTACGGGCAATCGAATCGTGAAGGCGTTCGGCATGGAGGAGTGGGAAATCGGGCGCTTTCGCGCGGCGGCCCGCCGCCTGTTCCGCGCCAACCTGCGCTCGGTAGCCGCCGCGGCCATCAGCTCGCCGACCATGGACATCATTGGGGCGATCGGCATCGCCCTGCTGCTGCTCTTGGGCCGCGACCTGATTAAGGCCAAGGTTTTCACCGGCGGAGTGTTCGTCGCCTTCATCATTGCCGTTTACAAGCTCTACGAGCCGGTGCGCAAGTTCGCGGTGTTCAACAACAATTTCCAGCAGGCGCTGGGCGCTTCCGCTTCCATTTTCAATTTCATGAACCAGGAGGACGCGGTCCTGGAGAAGCCCGCCGCCCGGCAGTTGCCGAATTTTACCGAGAGCATCCGCTTTGACCACGTCAGTTTTTCTTACGGAGCCAACGGTGAGTCCCGCGACGTGCTGCGCGACATTGAGCTCACCGTGCATTCCGGCGAGGTGCTGGCCGTGGTCGGCTCCAGCGGCGCCGGCAAAAGCACGCTGGTGCACCTGATCCCGCGCTTCTTCGACGTGACCGGCGGGCGACTGCTGATTGACGGCCAAGATGTGCGCGACCTCACCTTGTCGTCGCTGCGCGCCCAGATCGGTATCGTGACCCAGGAAACCGTGCTGTTCAACGACACGGTGCGCAACAACATCGCTTACGGCCAGCCCGGAGTTCCTCACGAGCGGGTGGTCGAAGCCGCCACCGCGGCGCTGGCCCATGACTTCATCCAAGCGCTGCCGGAAGGGTACAAGACGGTAATCGGGGAGCGTGGCGTGCGTTTTTCCGGTGGCGAACGGCAGCGCATAGCGATCGCCCGCGCCTTGCTCAAGGACGCCCCCATCCTCATCCTGGATGAAGCCACTTCGGCGCTGGACAGCGAGTCGGAGGCGCTGGTGCAGTCGGCGCTGCAGAACCTGATGCGCGGCCGCACCGTGGTAGTCATTGCCCACCGGCTCTCCACCGTTCGCCACGCCAACCGCATCGTGGTGCTGGAGAATGGGGTTATCACCGACATCGGGAGCCACCAGGACCTGATGAGTCATCTGGGCACCTACCGCCGCTTGTACAACCTGCAGTTTCTCGACTGGGATAGCCAGAAGGTCCAGGCGGGAGCGGCGGAGAGCTGAGGCATATGCCTATCCATTCCATGACCGGGTTCGCGCAAGCCAAGGGGCAGGTGAACGGGAGCCTGAGCTTCACCCTGGCGCTGAAGTCCGTCAATCACCGTTTTTTGGACCTGCACTTCCGCATGCCGCCGGAAAGCAGCGAACTGGAGATGAAGCTCCGCCGCCTGCTCAAGGAAAAAATGGCTCGCGGTCACGTGGAGGTCACGCTGAGCTTGGAGCCGGTGACGGAGCAGGGCTTTGCGGTCAACCGCCAGCTGGTCGGGGGCTACGTGGAAGCTTACCGCCACATGGCCGAGGAATTCGGCATCAGCGGCGAACCTGACCTGAATGCGGCGCTCAAAATACCTGGAGCTATGGATTCCTCGTCCGGGGCCGCGGGGGATGGCGAGCTGCAGGACGCGGTTCTGGCAAGAGTAAATGAGATTCTGGGCCGGCTGAACGAAATGCGGGCGGAAGAGGGCCGGAGCATGGAGCGGGAACTGCGCGAGCGCATGTCGCGGCTGCAGGCGGGCGCATCGGAAGTGGAAAAACTGCGCGGGGGCATGCTGCAGGCGCACCTGGAGCGGCTGAGGGCCCGCATCCAGGAACTCGTAGGCGGCCAGGCGGAGCCCGAGCGCGTGCTGCAGGAAGCCGCGCTGCTGGCCGAACGCAGCGACATCCAGGAGGAACTGGTCCGGCTCAATACTCACATCCAGCACTTCCGCGGGCTGCTGGACAGTGGCGGCGAGGTGGGCAAGAAGCTGGATTTCCTGCTACAGGAAATGAACCGCGAGGCCAACACCCTGCTCTCCAAGACCACGGGCGTTGCCGGCGAAGCCCTGCGCATCACACAGCTGGGGCTGGCCATGAAAGCAGAAATCGAGAAGTCGCGGGAGCAGGTCCAGAACATCGAATGAGCACCGTGTACATCATTTCCGCGCCGTCAGGCTCGGGCAAGTCCACCCTCGTAAACGAGTTGCGAAAGTGGGTGCCTAACCTGGACTTCTCCATCTCCTACACCACCCGCCGCCCGCGCGGCAGCGAGCAGAACGGGCGCGAATATTTCTTCGTGCCCATCCAGGATTTCGAGGAGATGATCGCGCGCGGCGAGTTCCTGGAATACGCCAACGTGTTCGGCAACTACTACGGCACCGCCAAGCGCTTCCTGGAGCAGGCCCTGCAAAGCGGCCGGGACCTGCTGCTCGACATTGACGTGCAGGGGGCAGCGCAGATCAAGCGCAAAATCAAGGACGCGGTCAGCGTCTTTATCCTCCCCCCGGACAAGAAAACTCTGGAATGGCGGCTTCGCAACCGCAGCCTGGACACCGAGGAGGTGATCCACCGGAGGTTACTAACGGCTGCAAAAGAGATTGAGAATTATCAGAGTTACGACTATATTCTCATCAACGACCGCCTGGAACAATCCATTGACGAACTCAAGGCGGTTGTGTTGTCCGAGCGCCTGCGCCGGTCCGGGGCGAAACTCTCCAACGGCGACAAGCGTATATTGGCTACGGCTGAGCGCTGCCTGCTGCCCAACATCCGCGAGCGGCTGCAGCCCATCCTGGCTTCCTTCGCCCTCTCGGCGACTCCCAGCTAGTGGCAGCATGGAGGTGTCATGAAACTCATTGAAGGGTTCGACAGCAACTATCGCTACATTCTGGTGGCTGCCCGGCGGGCCCGCCAACTGCAGTCTGGAGCCAAGCCCATGGTGGAAACCATGTCGCGCAAGCCCTGCCGCATCGCCATGGACGAGATTGACTCCGGCAAAGTGAAGTGGGAGGTCCCGCAGGTGGAGAAGTCCGCCAGCGAAGTCGCCAGCGAGCTGCTGGACAAGGCTGTACCCAAAGAATAGTTCCTCGCCGCGATAACTTCTGCGGTCAACTCTTTTTCCGCGGATGAACGCGGACTGCGCGGACGGCTTCCAGTCGAAGGAGCCGTTCCCGTGAAACGTGGCTGCGGGGCAGTTCATCTGTACTGTAGGGATTTGTGCGTGGCGATCCTTATCCCTAATTTGGCTTTGTCGGCGTGTCTTCGCGTCAATCCGCGGTGGAACTGAACTTCATGAAGATTGCACTTGGCGTCAGCGGCGGGATAGCGGCCTACAAGGCGGCGGAAGTGGTACGCCTGCTCCAGGACCGGGGCGTTCGCGTGCAGGTGGTCATGACCCGAGCGGCTCAGGAGTTTGTCCGCCCGCTCACTTTCGCCGCGCTGAGCGGAGAAAAGGTGATCACCGATCTGTTTGGCGCCTCCGAGCAGCCGGCCAACGTGGAATCGGCCATCGAGCACATCGCGGTGGCCCAGAGCATTGACGCCCTACTGGTCGCGCCCGCCACCGCTGACGTCATCGGCAAATTTGCCCACGGCGTGGCCGACGACTTCCTCAGCACCTTATATTTGGCCACCACCGCGCCGGTAGTGGTCGCTCCGGCCATGAACATCAACATGTGGCAGAACGCGGCCACGCAGGCCAACGTTGAAACGCTACGGCAGCGCGGGGTGAAGATCGTGGCGCCCGACAGCGGCTACCTGGCCTGCGGCATGACCGGCCCCGGGCGTCTGGCCAGCAATGAAGCCATTCTCGCCGCTGTGCTGGAGGTATTGGGCGCAGCCCAGGATTTAGCCGGCGAGACGCTGCTGCTTACCGCCGGTCCCACCCGCGAGCAGATTGATCCGGTCCGCTACATCACCAATCGCTCCAGCGGGCGCATGGGATATGCGCTCGCCGAAGCGGCCCTACGGAGGGGGGCGAAAGTCGTACTGGTGAGCGGCCCGGTCAGCATCCAGCCGCCGGGTGGGGCGGAAGTGGTGCCGGTGGAAACCGCGGAGCAGATGCGGGAAGCGGTGCTGCAGCGCCTGGAACACTCCTCAGTTGTGATCGCCACCGCTGCCGTTTCTGATTACCGTCCTAGGACGCCCGCGCGGCAGAAGATCAAGCGCTCCGGGCCCATGGCGCTGGAACTGGAGCCCACCGCCGACATATTGGGCGAGGTAGCCCGGCGCCGCCAAAACCAGGTTGTGGTCGGCTTTGCCGCGGAAACCGAAAATGCGCTGGAAAACGCTCGCAAGAAGCTGGGCGCAAAGTCTCTGGATGCGATCGTGGTAAATGATGTTTCGCGGCCGGGCATCGGTTTCGACTCCGAACGCAATGCGGTAACCATCATCACGCACGATGAGGTCATCGAGGTGCCAGAGACCAGCAAGTGGGAAGTGGCGCAGCGCGTTCTCGACCAGGTGGTCCGCCTGCGCCAGCACCGCAACCAGCCTGCGCACGTGCCCGGCAAATAGAGATGGCGCGCGCCCTCGATCCCAAGCTGCGCGAACAGTTAGCCGCCCGCCTGCAGTATTACCGCGATATGGGAATCTACGATTTTTACCGCCGCGAAGGCGGCGCCGCTCTGGGTGCGGCCGAGGGAATTAGCGACGAGATGGCGAGAAAACGCGAATCAAGCCGTGGGTCTGTAGCCGGCGCGGAGGTGTTTGCTTCCTCATCCGCCGCCGTGGGAGTGCTGGAACAAGCGCAAGCGCCGCGCGATGTTCAGGCCGAACTGCAGGCCATCAGCGAAGACATCGGCGAGTGTACCCGCTGCCGCTTGTGCAAGGGACGAAACAATATCGTGTTCGGCACCGGCAACATGCATGCCGATCTCATGTTCGTGGGCGAAGGCCCGGGCGCCGATGAAGACGAGCAGGGACTGCCCTTCGTGGGCCGCGCCGGGCAGTTGCTCAACAACATGATTGCGGCCATGGGACTGCGCCGCGAGGATGTGTACATCGCCAACGTGGTCAAGTGCCGCCCGCCAAGCAACCGCACCCCGGAGCGCGATGAGTGCGAAACCTGCATGCCCTTCCTGATGCGGCAGATCGCCGCCATTCGCCCCAAAGCGATTGTGGCCCTGGGCGCGACTGCGGCGAAAAATCTGCTGGCTATCAACGCGCCCATGGCCGAGTTGCGCGGCCGCTGGTACGACTTTCGCGTAAACGTAACCAGCCAGGGGCGCCCCGACACCAGCAGCTTTACGGTCAAGCTGGCCGTCACCTACCATCCTGCCTTTCTGCTGCGCGACCCGCGTCAGAAGAAAGAGACCTGGAAAGACCTGCAGATGGTAATGAAGTTCCTGGGACTGAAGAAAAGCGGCAGTTAGCAATTAGCGATTGGCACTTAGCCGTTGAAGATTTTCTTGATCATCTGCGCGGACCGTGGCTGGCCGACTGCTGAGTGCCAGCTGCGGGGTGTATGTTACTTGGCGTCATGCTGAGGCGCCGAAGTATCTCGCGTGCACCAGCAAACGGCTCCAGCACCGCTCGCGAGATGCTTCAGGCCTGAAGGCCTTCAGCATGATGGCTTCCTCTGCCGCGGTCTATGGCACAATTTTGTGACATTGCGCTGCCCGTTCCGCTGGACGCCACATTTACCTATCGCATGCCAGGCGGCAACGGTTTGCTCGCCAATGGCGTGCAGCCGGTGATCGGCGGGCGCGTGCTGGTACCCTTCCGCGAGCAACGCCTCTCCGGGGTGGTGGTGGCACTGCATGACCGCGAGCCTTCCGTCAAAACCAAGCTGATTCTGCAGGTGCTGGATACCGCGCCCGTGCTTGACGAGGGCCTCATGCGCCTGGCGAAGTGGATTGCCGAATATTACCTGGCGCCTTTGGGAGAAGTATTCCGTACCATGCTGCCGCTGGCGGCGGAGTTTCGCCGCGCCCGTGCTTATCGCATTACCGAAGCCGGCCAACTGGCGCTGCATCAGGCAGGCATGGCCGGCTCTTCCGCTCTCTCCCGCAAGGAGCGGGGGGAGCAGATGCTCGAGTTTCGCGTGCTCGATTACCTCGCGGAACGGGAAAACGCCCGCGAGCCAGTGCTGAAATCGGCGACCCATGCCGACACGAGAATTCTTACCGGTCTGGTGCGCAAGAAGTGGATCACTCGCGAAGACCTGTCCTCAGTCGGCGAAGCCCGCAGAACGGTGAAGGTGGCGGTGCTGAAAGGAACCACAAGGTCCTGTTCGGAAACTTCAGGGCAGCCTTTCAACTCGTCACCGCCTCGCGAACTCGGCTCGGGCTCGCTCAGGATGACAGAGGGAATGCTGCCACCCCCCAGCCCCCAGCGGGAAACAGCCTTTAGCCCAGGGCGTCAGCCCCGGGTAGAGCCCCACAATTCGACTTCGGGCCCGGTAGAGGCGGCACACAAAACGAAGCTCAACGCCAACCAGCAACAGATTCTGGAGGCTCTAAGAAGGGCTGATGGCCGCATTCGCGTGGATGATCTGCGCGAGCTCCCCGTCCCGCACACCACACTTCAAACCCTGGTCAAACGCGGACTAGTCGAAATCATCGAAGAACCCGCTGACTTTTCCGTATCGGCTACCAAGCCCCGGCCGTCGCCCTTCCACTTTCAATTCACATCCGCGCAACAAAATGGGTTGGACCGGATCCGGGCGGCCGTGGCCTCAGGGAAATACGGTGGTTTTCTCTTGCACGGTGTAACCGGCTCGGGCAAGACGGCCGTCTATCTCACCGCCATGCACGCTGTTTTGCAGGCGGGGCGCTCGGCCATCTTGCTGGTGCCGGAAATCGGGCTCACCCCGGCGGTTGCCGCCGACCTGCACCAGATTTTCGGCGAGCAGGTGGCCATCCTGCATTCCGGGCTCACGGACCGCGAGCGCGCCGAACAATGGCACCGCATCCGCCGCGGAGACGCGCGCATGGTGGTGGGCACGCGTTCGGCGGTGTTTGCGCCGGTTTCTGACTTGGCCCTCATCATCGTGGATGAAGAGCACGACAGCTCCTATAAGCAGGAGGAAACGCCGCGCTACCATGCCCGCGACGTTGCCGTGATGCGGGCTCGCATGAGCGGCGCTACGGTGGTGCTGGGCTCGGCTACGCCTTCGCTGGAGTCCTATTTCAACGCCCAAAAGAACAAGTACTCGCTGCTGGAACTGCCCGACCGGGTGGAGCAGCGACCTTTGCCCAAAATCGAAATTCTCGATATGAAGGAGGAGCTTCGAGATACCGGGCACGAGCAGGTGATCTCGCGCCGGCTGGCGGCGGAAATTGGCGAGCGCCTGGCCCGCCGCGAGCAGGTCATGGTGCTGCTCAACCGCCGCGGCTATGCCCCGGTGGTGCTCTGCCGTGCCTGCGGCCACACCGCGCGGTGTGCCAATTGCGCCATCGCCCTCACCCACCACAAACGCGAGCATCGCCTGCAATGCCACTACTGTGGCTACATGCAGGCCGTGCCCAAGGTCTGTGAGGAGTGCGGCAGCGAGTACGTCTATTTCGCCGGGACAGGATCAGAGAAACTGGAAGAGTTGCTGCATGGCATGTTTCCCCAGGCGCGCATCGGTCGCCTGGATCGCGATACGGTACGCGGGCGCCACGACTTCGAACGCATGCTCAACCAGCTAAGCGCGGGTGAACTGGATATCCTCGTGGGCACACAGATGATCGCCAAAGGCCATGACGTGCACGGGGTTACGCTGGTGGGCGTGGTAGGCGCCGACATTGCCCTCGGACTGCCTGATTTCCGCGCCGCCGAGCGCACCTTCCAGTTGCTCACCCAGGTGGCCGGCCGTGCCGGCCGCGGCGAAAGCCCGGGCAAGGTCGTGCTGCAGACCTGTTTCCCCGAGCACTACGCCGTGCAATTTGCCGGAGCGCACGATTTCCGCGGCTTCTACGACAAGGAACTGCGCTACCGCAGCTGGATGCACTACCCGCCGTTCAATGCCGTGGCTAACGTCCTGGTACGCGGCGAGAAACTGGATGACGTGCTGAAATTTTCTGGCCTGCTGGGCCGCTGGTTCGAGAAGAGCTCGCATGTGGGAATCCGCGTGCTGGGCCCGGCCGCAGCGCCCTTAACGCGACTCAAGCGCGACTACCGCTACCATTTCCTGCTCAAGTCCCCCAGTCGGGAGAAACTCAACGCGCTATTGCGCTCGATGCTGGCCTACGCCGGCGAGCAGAAAATTCCGCGCAATCATCTGATTGTGGATGTGGATGCGGTGTGGCTGATGTGAAGCGGTGGGCAGCGGGGCAGCACTCAGCACGTGAAATGCCGGCTACTCACAAAGCACAATCGTCAACCGAAAATCTTCATTCTCTCACTGCCCCGTCCAGGCGGCGAAGTGAAAAGGTGTGGGCACGATGGTCAGGATGAGCATGGCCAAAGCAAACAGCGCCAGCAGTTTGCGTTTGCTGTCCAGTCCGGGCCATGGACTCACCCGCGGGTGGCGCAGCCCGCTGAGGAAAAGCAGCACCGCCCACACATACCAGCCCTCCCAGTGCCGGAAGTAGCCTAGAAGAATGAGCCCCACCAGGCTCAGCATCGAGACCCAGCGATGGGCGCGCGGCCACAGCGAGAAGACGATGTGTCCGCCATCCAGTTGTCCGCCGGGCAGAAGGTTCAGCGCCGTGGCGAACATACCCACCCAGGCGGCAATGGCGATGGGGTGCAGCTGCATGTGATCCATGGGCAGGCGCGAATACGGGCCTAGCCAGTGTGCGAAATGGAAAATGAGCGGGTAGCCAAGCAGAATGTCGGGAGCGGCCATACCAGGCGCCATCGGCCGGGAGAGGAAAATGGCAAAGAAGAGCGCGATGACGGAAAGCACAAAACCGGCGATTGGCCCGGCAATGCCGATATCAAACAGGTCGGAGCGCGAGCGGATCGGTGAGCGGATCAGGATGAAAGCGCCCATGGTGCCGATCAGCGTCGGCGCCGGAATAAAAAACGGCAACGTGGCATAGACGCCGTACTTCAAGCAATAGCAGTAGTGCCCCATCTCGTGGGCCAGCAGAATGATGAGGAGCGCCCCGGCAAAGGGAATGCCCAGCAGCAGGCGGGCCGGGCTCTGCAGTATCCAGCCCAACTGGAAGAAAGGCGGGAACTCGCCTCCCGCGGCCAATACCGGCAGATTGTGCAAAAAGTTGTACTCCATGCGCGCCCCCACCACCAGAGTGGTGAACACCGTACCCAGCAGCAGCAAGGCGTGCAGCCAGTACCGGACCTTCCGCCGCGGCACGATGAAAACTTCTACCGGCGCGGGAAGTTCGTAGGTGGAGGGAGTTGGGGAAAGAGGGTCGGACATCAGTCTTGGCTGATTGTATCAAGGATGGATTAGAAGTCGCCTGCTGCCGGATGACGCAAAGCACTTAGCCGTTAGTAGTTAGCCCAGTTGCGCCCACAGAAGAAAATGCCCCAGGGGCAAATGCTATTGCTAAATGCCAAGTGCTGTTCTTAATCAATGGATTGCAATTCCTTGCCCGGCTTGAAGCGAACTGCTTTGCCGGGAGGAATACTGACCTCGGCGCCGGTGCGCGGGTTGCGCCCGATGCCGGTCTTGCGCGGGCGCACGTTGAACACGCCAAACCCCCGCAGCTCAATGCGATCGCCCTTGGCCAGCGACTTCTTCATACTCTCGAAGACGGTTTCCACCGCCAGCTCCGCCTTGGTTTTGGTGATGCCCGTCTTGTTGACCACTTCGTTGATGATGTCCAGTTTGATCACAAATCGCTCCGCCGAGGGTATTCCCCGGAACGCTTTCGGCTTTAGGTGGCGCTAAACTGCAGATACTAAAGGTCATGAGCGACATTGTCAACCGCGCTTTTGGGGCGGAGATGACGTTCCGGGTGCGCGCAGCAGGCGGGGCTTTCGGGACGGCAGAAGCTTCAGCCAACACTGTTTGCTGCGAGCCGTCAGCTGGTTAGCTCCGCTTCTTCTCTCGCCGCGTAGTGGGATTCCACGTAATTGTTGAGAATGGAGATAAACTCGGCAACGATTTTGTCGCCGCGCAGGGTGGTCATCAGGCGGCCATCCACAAAGACCGGTGCTTTAGGCTCCTCGAAGGTGCCGGGCAGCGAAATTCCGATGTGAGAGTGCTTGGATTCGCCCGGGCCGTTGACCACGCAGCCCATCACCGCGACCTTCAGTTCCTCCACTCCCGGGTACCGCTGCTTCCACACCGGCATCTGCTGGCGCAGGTAGGACTGGATCTGCTCCGCCATCTCCTGGAAGAAGGTGCTAGTGGTGCGGCCACAGCCGGGGCAGGCCGTGACCTGCGGGGTGAAGCTGCGAATGCCCAGCGACTGCAAAACTTGCTGCGCGACCAGAACTTCTTCAGTGCGGTCGCCTCCGGGCGCGGGCGTTAGCGAAACCCGGATGGTGTCGCCGATGCCCTCCTGCAACAGCACGCCCAACGCGGCGGTAGAAGCCACAATGCCCTTCATACCCATGCCCGCCTCGGTAAGACCGAGATGCAGCGGGTACTGGCAGCGCGCTGCCAGGCTGCGATAAACGTCAATCAGATCTTGCACGCCGCTGACTTTGGCGCTGAGGATGATCTGGTCGCGGCGCAAGCCGTACTGTTCCGCTTTGGCCGCCGAATTCAGCGCGCTCACCACCATGGCTTCCATGGTCACGTCGCGAGCGTCTTTGGGCTCATCCAGGCGGGAGTTTTCGTCCATCATGCGGGTAAGCAGCGCCTGGTCGAGCGAACCCCAGTTCACGCCAATGCGCACCGGCTTGTCGTTCTGGACGGCCACTTCGATCATGATGCGGAAGTTGTCGTCGTCCTTGCGGCCTACGCTTACGTTTCCGGGATTGATGCGGTACTTGGCCAGAGCGCAGGCGCAGGCGGGGAATTTTTTAAGCAGCAGGTGGCCGTTGTAGTGAAAGTCGCCGATGATGGGCACGCGCACGCCCTGCTTTTCCAGGCCGTCCACGATGTGGGGAACGGCGGCGGCAGCAGCCTCGTTGTTCACCGTGACGCGCACCAGTTCCGAGCCGGCCCGGGCCAGGGCGGCGACTTGTTTAATAGTGCCGGGGACATCGGCAGTATCGGTGTTGGTCATGGATTGGACCACGACCGGGGCATCTCCGCCGACGCGCACGGCGCCTACGTTGCAGGTGTAACTCTTTCTGCGCTGGGTAGTTGCCATCCGATACTTCAGTTTAGCATGCGGCGGTTCACCGGCGGGAACGGCTGAGCGCAGCTATTTCTTCAGATTGTTCAGCGCCCATGCTGCGTGCTCCGCTAACAAGGGATCCGCGTCCGAAGCCAATTTTTCCAAAGTTGAAATGAATTTTCGGTTGCCGCTGTTGCCCATGGCAGTAACTGCATTCCGCCTCAAACCGGAAAGCTTGGCGCGGCGCACCGGTGAGCCGCGAAAGCTCTCTTCGAAGTGCTCTTCCGTCATCTCCGCCAGCCAGTCCAGCGCCGGGTTCACCAGTTCCGGGCGGGGCTGCAACTCAGGTTCGGAGCCGGTTGGGGCCTTGCGGTTCCACGGGCAAACGTCCTGGCAAATATCGCAGCCGAACACCTGCCGGCCCATGCCGGCGCGCAACTCCTCAGGAATCGCGCCATGCTTCTCGATGGTGAGATAGGAAATGCAGCGGTTCGAATCGAGCTGATAAGGAGCCGTGATCGCCTGCGTGGGGCAGGCCTCGATGCATCGCGTGCAGGTACCGCAGCGATCAGGCGCGGCCAGGTCAGGCGCCAGCTCCAGCGAGGTCAGAATCACTCCCAGGAACAGCCATGACCCCAGGCCCTGGTTGATGATGCAGGTGTTCTTGCCGATCCAGCCCACGCCCGCGTGTTTGGCATAAATGCGCTCCACAACGGGCCCCGTGTCCACATAGGCGCGGGTCCGAATTTCCTGCCCGGTGCGGGCTGGCGACTGATCACGGATCTTCGCTTCCAAGTGCTTCAGCTTTTTCAGCAACACATTGTGATAATCGCGCCGGCTCCAGGCATAGCGCGAAATCCAGCCCCGGTCGGGATCGTTGACCTCGATCGAATAGGGCTGGGCGGTGTTGTAATCGAGCGCGCAAACCACCACGCTGCGCGCCCAGGGCGCCACTGAGCGCAGCGACGCTCGTTTAAGCCGGCCCTGCTCATCGCGCGCCTCCAGGTACGCCATTTCTCCGCCGCGGCCTTCGGCAATCCAGGTTGGAAAATAGGACAATTCGGCAAATTCCGCCACCCCGGCAATGCCCGCCAGATCGAAGCCGGCCTCGGCGGCAGCGGCCTTCACCTGGCGCACCATCTCCGATACGAACGGGGATATTGACGCGGCCATGTCCCTATTTTCGCAGCTTTAAAGCCATCTGGCTGGCCAGCTTCTCGGAAAGGGTTCGGCTTCAGCTGAGCGGTTCGTAGCACCAAACGCGCGAGGTTTACACACTGAGGAAAGCCCCAGCCACTCAGCCAGTTAGCCGGCCAGCTACGGCACATCACGGCGCCTTGTGACACGGCGCACAGCCTTACGTGCCAACGCCGGAGCATCTTGGAGCAGGCTGGCGGCGGGGTGTGACTGCTCCTTGCCGCCGCGCCAGGCCGCGAATGCGCGGCCCAAGGAGTGGCGCAATGATCAACCGCCGCGAACGCTACCGGCTGGATGTGGTCAAGCCGCCCAAGCAGGATCCTGCGCAGCGGGTCCACAACTTCGACGAGGTTTCGCAGGGCTACACGCCGCAGATCGCCGTGGAGCAAGCCCAGCGCTGCCTGTATTGCGATCACGCTCCCTGCACCCAGGCCTGTCCCCTGCACAACGATATTCCCGCCGCCCTTTTCCTCCTCGGCCAGGGCGACTTCATCGGCGCCGCTGTCCGCTTCATGGAAACTTCGAACCTGCCCGACGTCTGCGGCCGCATCTGCCCGCAGGAGAAGCAGTGCGAAGGCGCGTGCGTGCTCGGCTACAAAAAGACCGCCGTCTGTATCGGCAAGCTGGAAGCGTTCGTGGTGGACTACGTGCGCCGCAACCACGGCTACCCGCTACGTGCGAAAGCCGAACCCACCGGCATGACAGTGGCCGTGGTGGGAGCAGGCCCCGCGGGCCTGGCAGTGGCCGAAGAACTGGCAGTGCGCGGCCACACTGTTACGGTCTTCGATATGTGGCCATTCCCCGGGGGCCTGCTGCTCTACGGCATCCCCAATTTCAAGCTGAGCAAGGAAGTGGTTTTTACCAAGATTCAATATCTGGAAGATCTGGGCGTGAAGTTCGTTTGCAATTACCGTGTCGGCAAGGACCGGCCGGTGGAGACTTTTCTTAAGGACCACGGCTTTGATCTCGTGTTCCTGGGCTATGGCGCCGTCAAGGGCGGAGTGATGAAGATTGAAGGTGAAGATCAGCTCAAGCACGTCTACCAGGCCACCGAATACCTGGTCCGGGGAAATCTGCCGCCCGAACTCTTGCCCGAGCACTGGCGCGATGCTGCCAATCCCAAACCCCACGCCGGCGAGGTCACACTGGTGATTGGCGGCGGCGACACCGCCATGGATTGCGTGCGAACCGCCCGCCGCCTCAATCCTGCCGCCAGGGTGTACTGCGTCTACCGCCGCAGCGAGGTGGAAATGCCTGGCCGTTACGAGGAACGGGTGAACGCCATCGAGGAAGGCGTGCAATTCGAGTGGCTCACCGCGCCCGTGCGACTGCTGGGCAACGATCAGGGCGAGGTAGCGGCGGCGGAGTGCATTCGCATGAAGCTGGGCGCTCCTGATGCCAAAGGCCGCCGTTCGCCAGTGCCCATCGAAGGCTTCAACTTCACGTTGGCTTGCAATACCGTGGTGCTGGCCATCGGCTACAACCCGGAAACGGAAATTCCTGAGAGCACTCCCGACCTCAAAATGACCAAGTGGGGCACCATCCTGGTCGAAGACGAGGGTACGGGCCGTACCTCCCGCGAAGAACTCTACGCCGCAGGAGACAATGTGCGCGGCGCCGACCTGGTGGTAACTGCCGTAGCCGCTGCCCGCAAAGCTGCGCTCGACATGCACAGCAAACTGGAATCAATGAGAGCGAGAAAACAAGTGCGCAGTACTTAGTACCCTGGCTCGCAGTTCCCCCGGTGGTTACTCCGCTGCAATCTGTCCAGATGCAATGGGCGCAAGACAACCAGGTACTGTGAACTAGGTACTAGGTACTGCTTTTCTTCTGCGCTAAACTCGTTCGTTCCCACCTAAAATTCTGGAGAACGCCATGAAGAAGTTTATCGTGCGATTGCTCGCCGTAATCGGCGCGTTGGCCCTCATATACACCGTTGTGATTGTGGTTTTAATCATGGGACGCAAGCCCCATGTACCTGGCAAGACTATCCTCGAAGTCAATTTGGAACAGCCGATGGTGGAGTACGTTCCCAATGCTTCCTTCGTTCAGGTCATGATGAAGGACCGGCTGGTGCTGCGTGACGTAGTGGACGCGCTGGACCGCGCCGGCAATGACAGCCGCGTGGTTGGCCTGGTCGCGCGCGTTGGCTCCGAGCAGATGGGCATGGCCGAGGTGCAGGAAATCCGCGAGGCGGTTCTGCGTTTTCGCGCCAAAAAGAAATTTGCGCTGGCTTTTGCCGAAACCTTTGGTGAGGTCGGGCCTGGCAATAAGTCCTACTACCTGGCGACTGCCTTCGACCAGATTTACCTGCAGCCCTCCGGCGATATCGGCCTGACCGGGCTGATGCTGGAATCGCCTTTTCTCAGCGGCACCCTGCAAAAGTTGGGCATGCCGTTTCATGGCGACCACCGCTACGAGTACAAAAGCGCGCTTAACACTTTCACCGAGAAGAAATACACACCGGCGGAACGCGAAGAAAATACCGCCATTCTCAACTCCTGGTTTACCCAGATGCAGGATGGCATCTGTGATGCCCGCCACATCCCGAAGGACCAGTGGCAGTCGCTGGTGGATCGCGGGCCCTACCTGGGCAAGGAAGGACTGGATGCCAAGCTGGTGGACGGCCTGGCCTATCGGGACGAAGTTTACGACCAGGCGAAAAAGAAGGCCGGAGAGGGCGCGCAGCTTCTCTACTTGGGCAAGTACCTGGAAGCCGCCGGACGGCCACACCAGAGTGGCAAGACGGTGGCGCTCATCTACGGCGTGGGTTCGGTGCAGCGCGGCAGGAGCAGTTTCGATGCGCTCACCGGGGGCGGCAGCATGGGCTCCGATACCGTGACCGCCGCTTTCCGCGCCGCCGTAGATGACAAAGATGTGAAGGCGATCCTCTTCCGTGTGGACAGCCCGGGCGGTTCCTATGTGGCTTCTGACGCCATCTGGCGCGAGGTGATGCGGGCGCGCAAAGCGGGCAAGCCGGTCATCGTCAGCATGGGCGACTTGGCCGGCTCTGGCGGCTACTTTGTGGCCATGGATGCCGACAAAATCGTAGCCCAGCCCGGCACCATTACCGCCTCCATCGGCGTGCTGGGCGGGAAATTTCTCACCTCCGGATTTTGGAAAAAAGTCGGGCTCAGCTGGGACCAGGTTCACAATGGCGCGAATGCCACCATCTGGACCAGCACCATGGATTACAGCCCGCAGGAGTGGGCGCGTTTTGAGGCCTGGCTGGATCGCGTCTATGGCGATTTCACTACCAAGGCCGCCGAGGGCCGCCACTTGCCCAAGGACAAGTTGCTGCAGATTGCCAAGGGCCGAATCTGGTCCGGCGCCGACGCCAAGAACCTTGGCCTGGTGGATGCGTTGGGCGGCTTCGATGAGGCCATCAGCCTGGTGAAAAAGGCCATCGGAGTTTCGCCAACCGAAGAGGTCAAGATCGAGGTCTTCCCCCGCAAGAAAGGCCTGCTGCAGTTACTGCTGGCCGGCAGCCCCGACAATAGCGAGCAGGAAGGCGCTGCCACTCAAACCCGAGTAGGCATTCTGGAATCAGTGCAGCCATTTCTTAAGCAGCTGCAGGCCTTGGGCGTGGGCGAGAAGGGTGTGCTGCGGATGCCGGTTGCGAGTGCGGAGTAGCTAGTGCAGGAATGGCGCGAGGGCTGAAGCCCAGAGGTGTGTAAATGCAATTTATCGCACGGCTGAAAGCCGTGCGCTTCCACGGTGGACCGGATTATCAGTCAATCGAAGAGAAAAGCGGAAACTGAGACGTATTCGCTGGGAAGGGTAGTGATAACCGACAACCGAGAACTGAGAACTGAGTACCGAGAACTGCCCTACACTCCCAGTTTCTTCACTTCCTCGTTGTAGTACTTGCGGTAGAGGATGTCCCACTCCTGCGAGCCTTCCAGGATGGTGCGCTTCTGGCTTTCGATCTTCTGCCGGGCGGCGGCATCAATTTTGGCTTCGTGTCCCAGAAGTTCTTCCAGAATCCGGCGTGCCTCCAGGCGGATGGTGTTACGATCCTCCACGAACTCCACTTCGTCCATGCCGGCCAGCGCGTCGGTCACGGTGTGCGCCACTTTGTTCACCTTATCGCGGCTCAGCCTCACAGCACCGCCTTGTATTTGCGCACCAGTTCGCCCTTTACTTTCTTGAACATCTCCTGGTAGTTGGCCCCAGTCTTGCGCATCTCGTCAGAGTAAGTATCGAGGATGATGCGCACTTCATCGTTGATGCGGTCTTCCAGGGTAAGTTCCTCCAGCATCGCCGCATGCACCTTTTCGGTGACGGCAGGCGTTTTCGCCGTCTCGATGAACTGCCCGGCGATCAATTTCTTGGTGAGTTCGCGAGCCAGATAGCTCACGTATTCTTTCGAGAGAACCATGGTGCGGAAGACGCGCTCAGCGCAAGTTTTGAGTTTAGCACATCGGCTCTTGGCCTTTGGCGCTTGGCTTTTACCCGGGGCTCCCGACATCTCGTTGGAGCTAAGAGCCAAGAGCTAACGCGGAAAGGCAGCGGTCCTCAGCCAACCCTAGCCCCTTGCCCGCAATTCGGTCTAGAATGTTTACTTGCGACAACCACGCCACAGCCATTCTATGGCCGACGACCTGAGTACTTTGAAAGACGACATGACCGCCTTTATTGAAGGTCATGGCATGCGCCGCCTGCCCGCCTACGTGGATTATGACCAGGTGCAGGCGGTGATGTGGAAGCACTCCGACAATCCCGATGGATGGAAGGATTTTGTCGAGCTGGCCAAAGCCGCCGGCGCCACCTTCCTCACCATGGATGACTGGGTGTTGGAGCGCGAAGAACTGGACGACCTGCTGGAACGCGTGCGCACCGCCCACTACACCAACGAAGAGGATATTGAGGAGGTTCGCTGGTTGCGGGCTTATCTGGACAAGACCGGTTTTCTCCAACTGGGCTGGGCCTACCAGGGCACTCTCTTTCTCTACGAAGCTTCCACCGAATGGTATGAGCGCTACCAGCGCATCGTCGAACTGCTGGACGACTTCGGGGGCATCACCATCGACGAATCCGACCAGGAAGACGAGCACTGAGCCGTGCGCTGGAATCTCCGTTCCGCCAATGGAATGGACGTGCAGCGGCTGGCGGCTGAAGCCGCCATTTCCTCCACGCTGGCCCGCCTGCTGCTGATGCGCGGCATCGGCAGTGCGGAAGCGGCGCAGCGCTTCCTTTCCCCAGCTCTTGGCCACCTGCATTCGCCCTACGCTATGAGCGGCATGGCGGAGGCGGTGGAGCGCCTGCGCGCCGCCCTGGGGCGCAAAGAAAAAATTCTCATCTACGGCGATTATGACGTGGATGGCACCACCGCCATCGTTATTCTGGTCACCGCTATTCGCCTTTGCGGCGGAGAAGCCGACTTCCACGTACCCCATCGCATCCGCGAAGGCTACGGCATCAAGGACGACGTAATTGAGCGCGCCGCGAGCGAGGGCGTGCGCCTGATCGTCAGCGTGGATACCGGCATTCGCGCCTTCGAAGCCGCCCAAACCGCCCGCCGCGTGGGCGTGGACCTGATCGTTACCGACCACCACCTGCCTCACGAAGCAGGGGTGCCGGAGGCGCTGGTGGTGCTTAATCCCAACCAGCCCGGTTGCGAATATCCCTGCAAAGCCCTGTGCGGAGCCGGTGTGGCCTTTAAATTGGCCCACGCTCTCATGGAAAAAGCGCTGCCCGACGGACGCAAGCTGCAGCCCCTGCTGGAATCCTTTCTGAAGCCGCTGGCCATCGCCACCATCGCCGATGCTGTGCCCCTGGTGGATGAGAACCGGGTGTTCGCCAGCCTGGGTCTGGCCGGACTTCGCTCCCCGGTGAACGTGGGACTCAGGGCGCTGTTGGAAGTGGCCCAACTGGACGGCTCGCGCGCGCTCAACAGCACCGACATTGCCTTTCGCTTGGCGCCCCGCCTGAATGCCGCTGGGCGCATGGACGTGGCGCGTGACGTGATTGAGCTGTTCACGGTGAAGGACCTGCCGCGGGCGCGCGAAATCGCCGAACGCCTGAATCAGTTGAACACGGAGCGCCAGGCGGAAGAGGCGCGCATCGTGGAAGAAATCTGCCGTACCCTGGATGGCTCGCCCGAGCAGCGTGAGGCCTACTGCATCGTCGTGGATGGCGAAGGTTGGCACCGCGGCGTCATCGGCATTGCCGCCACCCGCGTGGTCGAGCGCTACTGCCGCCCCGCCCTGGTCATATCCCGCCTGGGCGAGGAAGCTCACGGCTCCGGCCGCTCCCTTCCCGCGTTTCATCTGCTGAACGCCTTGGAATCTTGCCAGACGCTGTTCACTCGTTATGGCGGCCACGCGCACGCGGTGGGCTTCGCCCTGCCCTCGGCGCGCGTTCCGCAGCTGCGTTCAGATATGGACGCCTACGCGCGTACCCAGCTCACGCCCGCGGATTTCGAGCCCATTCTTGCTCTGGATGCCGAGCTGGGATTGTCGCAGGTCACGCCCGACTTGTTCGACGCTTTGCGCCGCCTGGAGCCGTTCGGGTTGGGGAACCCCGAGCCTAAATTTCTCGCCCGCAACGTTCGCGTGCTGATTCCGCCCCGCGTGCTCAAGGACAAGCACATCAAGATGAAGCTGGGCATCGAGCAGAACGGCCGCAGGTTCGCCACCGGCATACCCGCGCTGGGCTGGGGTATGGCTGAGCGCTTCCGCCAGGAGCAAGTGCTGGCCGGGGATGTGCTCGACGTGGCTTTCACCATTGAGCACAACGACCATCCCGACTTCGGCGGCCTGGAACTGCGCTTGTGCGACGTAGTGCGCGTGACCCCATCGCCAGCAAGCGTCCGCAATGCTGCTGCCAGCAGCGGGACACCGTAGCAGTCGGCCCTCAACACTGTTGACCGGCTGAATGCCGATTGCGGAATGCTGCCTCCTGCCCCTGCTACACTGCATCTAAACGTCTCAAACGCCCACTGATTTATGCCCGTTTCCATTACCCGCCTGCGCTACTGGTTTGCCGCCACCGCGTTCCTCTTGGTGGCAGTGGTGGCAGCCTTCTATTTTTACGCGCGCTGGCAGTCGAGCCTGGTGGTACACGAAATCCCTAAGCCTCTGGGCGTAACCATTCAGCAAACCACGCAAGGCTTCGCGCTCTCCAAATCCCAGGGGGGGCGCACGTTGTTCACGGTGCGCGCCTCGCGTGCGGTGCAGTTCAAGGCGGGTGGGCGGGCCCTACTGCACGACGTGACCATCGTCGTTTATGGCAAGCAGTCCAACCGCTTCGACCAGATTTACGGCAAACAGTTTGAATACAATCCCAAGTCCGGCGATGTGATTGGCATCGGCGAGGTCCACATGGACCTGCAGAGTAATGCCCAAGGCCCATCCCGGCCGGATCAGGCGCCGCCGGAGGTGATGAAAAATCCCGTCCATATTGATACCAGCAATCTCACCTTCAACCAGAAAACGGGGAATGCCGTCACCCTCGCGCTGGTGCGCTTCCGCATGCCCCAGGCCAACGGCTCCGCTGTGGGAGCCAGCTATGATGCCAAGACTAATTCCCTGACGCTGAATACGCAGGTGGACCTGATCACCACTGGGGATGATTCCATGCACATCGTGGCCACCCATGCTGTCATGACCAAGGTTCCGCGGGAAATCCTGATGACCCAGCCCCAGGTGGCCCGCAGCGACGAGCATCTCTCCGCCGACCAGGGCACGATCTTTCTGCGCGGCGACAATACCGCCTACCGCCTGCTGGCCGTAGGCAACGTGCATGCCGACACCATCGGCGATGCCCCCACCCACCTGCAAGCGGCACAAGGCGATTTCCAGATCGCGCCACATAACCAGGTGCAGTCCGGCGTGCTTTCCGGCGGCGTCTTCGTGCAGGCCACCGGAAAGCAACTGGCGGAAGGCCGCTCCCGCCGGGCCTACTTGCGTTTTGGTCCCAGAAACGTCTTGACTCATGTTCACGCTGTGGAACGGGTACAGATGGTGCAACATCGCGCGCCCTCGCCCGATGAGCAGCCGCAGCAGACGGAGGTTGATGCCGATGCTGTGGACTTCAGCCTCAAGCCGGGCAGTATCCTCGACCATGCTGATACTGCGGGCAAAGCGCAGATCGTGATTCTCTCTGCTAATAACCCGCAAAGCCGGCCCGGGACACGCCCTGGCCAAGGTCGCGCTAAACCCGCCGGCCCGGTGCGCACTGTCGTCACGGCGCGTACATTCCACGCCACCTTCACCGACCAGAACCGCATGCAGACCCTGCACGGCGCTCCCAACGCAAAGATCGTGTCTGTTACTCCGGGCCAGCCGCAGCGCGTCAGCACCAGCCGCGTGCTGGACGTGGCCTTCGCCCCTGACGGGCAGGTCAGCAATCTGGTGCAAACCGGAAATGTGCACTACACCGAAGCCCAGCGCGAAGGATGGGCGCAGAACGCGAACTACAACCCTGGCGACGGCAACCTGCTGCTCACCGGCTCTCCCCGCGTGGTGGACGGCGGCACTACCACCAGCGCCGACCTGATCCGCATGGTGCGCCCCAGCGGCAATGCCTTCGCCCAAGGGAATGTAAAGTCCACCTACAGCGACCTGAAGCCCGATCCTTCCGGCGCCATGCTGGCCGGCTCCGATCCCATTCACGTTACCTCGGCCAGCATGACCGCCAATCGCAATACCGGTGTCGCAGTATATGTGGGTGCGGCTCGCCTGTGGCAGGACGGCAACATCGTGCAAGCTCCCACCATCACATTTGACCGCAACCAGCGTACCGTACAGGCACAGAGCGACTCCGAGCACCGGGTGGCGACTCTGTTTGTGCAGACTGACGCCAACGGCAAGTTCACTCCCGTCAATGTCACTTCTGACCAGCTCACCTACCTGGATCAGATTCGCCAGGCGCATTTTGTTGGAGGGGTGGTGGCGAGGATGGCGGAAGGCACATTGAACACCGACCAGGCCACGGTTTACCTGCTGCCGCGGCAGCAGAAGCCGGGCACCAAAGCGCCCGCCAATGAGCCCAATGCCAGCCAGTTAGACCGCATCGTGGCCGATGGCCATGTGGTCCTGACCCAGCCTACGCGGCACGGCCGGGGCGATCATCTGGTGTACACGGCGGCGGATGGCAGGTACGTTTTGAGCGGCGGATCGCCGAGCATTTTTGATGCCGAACGCGGCACCGTGCAGGGCGATTCGTTGACTTTCTATAATCGCGATGATAGGGTGCTAGTCGAAAGCGCCACTCCTCCTCCCATCGCTCAGTCAAGAGTGACGAAGTAAATGCATACGCTCTCCACTCAGGAAGTCTGCAAATCCTATCGCGGCCGGCGAGTCGTTAACGGCGTCAATCTCAACATTGAGCAAGGCGAGGTGGTGGGCCTGCTTGGCCCTAACGGCGCCGGCAAGACCACAACCTTCTACATGGTCGTGGGCCTTACCCCTCCGGACGAGGGCCGCGTCCTGATGGATGGGGAAGAGATCACGCGGGTGCCCATGTACCTGCGGGCGCGGCATTACGGCATCAGCTATTTGCCCCAGGAACCCTCGGTTTTCCGCAAACTTACGGTGGAAGAAAACATTCTTGCCGTTCTGGAAGCGCAACCCATGTCCGGCCACGAGCGGCGGGAAAGAACCGAGCGCCTGATCGAACAACTTGGCCTGGGCGTTATCCGCAAAAACAAGGGTTATGCCCTTTCTGGGGGCGAGCGGCGAAGAGTAGAGATTGCCCGCAGTCTGTGCATTTCCCCCAGTTTTATCCTGCTGGACGAGCCTTTCTCCGGCATTGACCCCATCGCCGTGCTCGACCTGCAAAAAATCATTTTTGACCTCAAATCCAGCGGTATCGGCATCCTGGTCACCGATCACAATGTGCGCGAGACCCTTTCCGTCACCGACCGCGCTTACATCATCAACGAAGGGCGCATCTTCCGTACCGGGACCCCGGAACAGTTGGGAGGCGACCCGGAGGTTCGGCGCGTCTATCTTGGCGAAAGCTTTTCGTTAGTGTAGGTCGAGTCGGTGGCAGGCCGGTCCGGTCGGGGGTTACACCTAAGTTAACCCGCAAGCTGTTGAAAGTTGGAAAGAATACATCCGGTATTCTTTATCCCGTTGAAAAACAAGGGTTACCTACACAATTATCTAGTTGACACAGATGGCTCTTTTTGCTACTCTGACCCTGTACTTGGAGGTTGGAACCGTGAACCTCATACAGGTAGCCAAAGAGCTGGGAACCGACGAGCAGTGCCTGGATTACCTCGAAAAGCAGCGTTGGCCGGAAGGCGTCCGCTGCGCCCTCTGTGGTAGCGCCAACATCTCCCGCATCACCCGCAAAACCGAGAGCAAGAACAAGCGCAACCGCATTTACCAGTGCTTAGAGGAAAGCTGCGGCCAGCAGTTCTCGGCTACCGCTGGCACCATCTTCCATGATTCTCACCTGCCGCTTACGAAGTGGTTCATGGCCCTGGCGCTGATTACCAATGCCAAAAAGGGCATCTCTGCAAAGCAGGTGCAACGCGACCTGAAAGTCGGCTATCAAACGGCATGGTATCTCTGCCATCGCATCCGCAAGGCGATGGAAGAAAAGGACGGTGGGCTTTTAACAGGCACCGTCGAAATTGATGAGACATACGTGGGCGGGAAGGCCCGCCGCAAACAGATTCGCAAAGAGGGCAAGTATAAGGTCAAGGATTGCGTGGTCGGCATGGTGGAGCGCGGCGGCAAACTCCGGCTCCGCCATCTGGGCAAGGGCTCTGCTACCTCTGAGGCTGTCGGCGCAATCATCGAAGCGAATGTTTCCTCCGATGTGGAGCGGGTCATCACGGACGAGTCCGTCATTTATCCATTTGGCCTTCCAAAAGAGTTTCTACCCAAGCACGAAACCATCATGCACGCCCGCGAATACGTGCGCGGCGATGTTTATACGAACACGATTGAGAGCGCATTTTCGTTGTTAAAGCGCGGAATCGTGGGCCAGTTCCACAAGGTTTCCATACGCCATCTCCCGCGCTATCTGGCGGAATTTGAATACCGCTTCAACCGCAGAGATGAGCAAGAGAACATGTTTGGCGAGACCGTCCGCCGCATGGTCAAGACTGACAAGATGCCCTTCCGTCAGCTTGTTCTGGAAGCAAAGCGCGGACGGCCAAATTACGAAGCGCAGAAATAATAAAAGCCCGCCTGCCAGCGGGCTGTTGTTCTAAAATATCTTTTGACAATCTCAGAGTAATGCGCGGGGTTGTCCATGTCAATCGGGAGTTATTTTGTGAGTGATGAAGCTTCGAATACCGCTACCAACAGCCTTATTGAAAAATTCAAATCGGCGAACGAGGCGAAAACTGTTCTCGAAAACGAGATGAACAGCCTCAGTGAGAAGTTGAATGGTCTCGCAGATGTTCTAAAAAATCCCGATGCATACAGATTCTTGCCTAGTCAATCTGATCTGAGTGTAGCTCCCGCAAGGGAGGAATATCCTTCCCAACGTCTGGTTTTGAGATTGCAGTCAAAAGAATTTAATTTTGAACATTTGGTTCAAATGCTGACGAGTTACGACAAAGCACGTAGTGACAAAAGGGATAGTGTTGGACGCTTGCGAAACATGGGTCTTCCCATTGCGGACTGATGTTCTATAATTCGCCAGTTCCCCTGCAGCGCTCACGCTCCCATGCTCCTGCCCTCCGCGCGGGTGGCGGCCTCACTAGCGACAATCATCATAAGCTGGAGGAGCTTTTCCGGCATCATCTGAAGGAAAAGCATCCTCGCACCGAGGATTTCAGCCAAGCTGCCGCCAGGATCGTGAGAGAGTCTACTCAAGACCAAGACCACTAAACAATGGAGAAACAGAATTGCGGGCGGCCTGCCGCATGATGAATTCGGCTAGTAGCGGAACAGCGAATGAGTATTTGCCATGACGGTTTCTATATACAAGGCCGGCTTCAGCGAGCGAGCCAAGCATTTGATTAACGTGGCTGTTGTTAAACGGTTTAGGTAAGCTCTTGTTGCCTTCGCTAGCAATTACCTCTTGGACTGTAAACTCCTCTTCGCAGTTTGGTAGCAGTGAGATGACCCAGAGAAGTTGACGTTGCCGGTCTGTTGCCTTCGCCCATCGGCCAGCGAAAAAATCCGTATCTAACTTAAGTGTAATTTCGTCAACTGGGACTGAGGGCGGCGGCTGGCCGGAATTTAAGGCTTGCACCCAAATATCGAATATTTCTCGACATACATACTGAATGAAGTATGGATACCCCTTGGTTTGTTGCCAAACGGTGGTCAACGATTCGTCGTTAAATCCAATCGGGCAGTCCTTTGCTGCCTTTATGGGATTCCTAACAGCCTCTCGTGTGGCTTGCTGATCCAGCGGTTTGAGGAAGATCACATGAAACATTCGCTCCGAATAGGTGCGTGCCTCCACTAGTTTTGGGAATAATGTGGGGAGACCAGTGAGCGCTAGCATAAAGCATATGCCCTTTCGTTGCACTGATTGGAAAACGTCAAGGAGCAATGACAGCGGAAATTGCTCCTTGACGCTATGGTCGGCGAGATTTTGGGCCTCATCATAAGCGAACACAATCCCATGCTTGCCTCCCATCTTGATGTAAGGCCAAACAAACTCCAGCACTCCTTTAAGTTTGTCCGCTACTAGTCCTGGAGTGCTCTCGTAGATCGCCACCAGCGTCTGAAAATTGAGGGAGGTCGGTACGGTTACGGGCTGCTGGCCGAAGCCCGCGCCTTGGCGCTCCGACACGGAAACAACGATTGAGCTAGTTACCACGGAAAGATCGGTAAGGAGTCTGATTGCTAAATTCGATTCACTTATGCTGGTCGACTCCGACATGTCGGTTCCTGCCCAAAGCCATCCCATCTGAATGGCCATCGGTCTAAATGTTTCAAGCAGCACCGTTTTGCCAATTCCCCGCAGTCCGGTTAAAACCAAATTCTTGAGCACAATATCTTGCTCCAGCAACCGACTGAACTCATCCTGCTCATTTTTCCGACCAGCCAGGAAGGGTGGCATATGCCCGGCTCCCGGCCTAAAAGGGTTTGCTGCAGAGTTGATTGGCATCTTGGGCCTTCCCTCCACAGCAGGAAAGGTATCAAGTGTCAGTTCGTTTGTCAACTAAATTTAGACTTTAGTATAAATTTAGCTTGACAACTAACTTGCTCTGGTCTACCTTGCTGTTGATGAATCGCCTCACTACCGAGAAGCGCGTCGCGGTGATCGCCGCTTTGGTGGAAGGAACCTCCATTAATGCCACCTGCCGCATGACCTGGGTTGCCAAGCACACCCTCCTGAAGCTGCTCAAGGATATGGGTTGTGCCTGCGCTGCCTTGCCTACCACGTTTGGAGTTTGGAGGAATTGGTGGGATTATTGGCGAATACAGAAAAAGAACAGGCCACCCAAGGGGCGGCCTAGATCATTACCCCGGGCACATACCTTTCGGTAGAGGGGTCACCGGGGTGTACTTAAGCTAGGATGCGCTTAACATGGACCAAAATCAACAACTTTTTGTCTATTCAAATGAACAACTTGACGGCCTGATACTCACCTTGTCACTAGATAGGCTGACCCCGTACCTCAAGGCTGCCGGGGGCGATCGGCACCATGCGATCCGACTGTACGAGTGGAATACTGCCATGTCAGAGGCGTTCTATGGCATTCTCCAGGGCCTAGAGATAGCTCTCCGTAACTCATTTGACCGCACAATGGCGGTGGCCTTCGGTCGCCCTGGCTGGTACGACACCCCGGGACTTCTCCAGCATGAACAACAAGAAGCAGTACGCAAGGCGAAAGTGCGACTCGTGCAGGACGGGAAGGTAGTCGTGCCATGCAAAGTGGTAGCTGAATTGACGTTTGGATTCTGGGTTGCCCTCACCGGTCCTGCCTACGCGCAGCGCCTCTGGGACAAACATCTGCACAAGGCATTCGCCATCAGTCTTGGGAGAAAAGCCGTGAATCGCCGAATGGAAAAGATTCGCAAGCTCCGCAATCGGGTCGCGCACCATGAATCCATCTTAGCTCGTAATCTCCACTCCGATTACGCGCGCATCATCGAGTCAATTCATTGGATTTGTCCTGTTACGGCACTCTGGATCAAATCACACAGTTGCTTCCATGAGCGGTTCCGCGAGAGGCCGCACCCACCAGCTCAGCAATCTCTGGAGCTTGCCGCCCCTATTCCCAAATCTTAAATTCAAACTGCACCACTACCAGCGCCGTAGCGCATCAACGCAGCTTTAGTAGGCCCGCGCGGTCAATTAGGTCTATCTTGGCTGGATTATCTTCGCTGGCTTCCGCTTGGCTGGCTTGACCTGGGACTGCTTCAATGGGCGGGCATGGATGAGCTTCTGCAGGTTCCGGTTGAAGTCTTCCCGGTTGACCGTCAATTCCTGAGTTTTCTCCGCTGCTGCTTTTTTAGCCACGTTGGGTGTAGTCAAGTATCCTCTTGACGGCTATATTAACAAAAGCAAAAGGCTCTGAGGTGTCCAAGACCCCAGAGCCCTAGCCTCCATCAGATTGTGGCGTCCAAGACCACGATCTGATGCCCTTTTTATTGTGCGGAGGATGCGGGTCTGGTGACCCTAAGCGGACTTATAGCCGCGACAAAATCCCTAGCCGGATTGCGGTTCGATTCCGCCATCCTCCGCTCCAATGTAAAGAACCTGTTATTTTGCCTGCTATATTTTCCCAGGCAGTGCCAGTATTGACCACTACTGACTAGTAGCTACCAAGTAGCGTACACAGACATGTCTGCGAAGGTCAACTTTTTCCGTGTCAGTTTTCGAGGCCACTTTTTGACCCTTCATTTTTGGGCGTCAGTTTCTGTGTCACTTTTTCGCCTTATCCTGCCGCTTACAAAATGTGGGGTTCCTGACGCCATTTCCACAGATTACTAAAGGGCTATTCCGACCCTCAATCTCATAAAAGTATATGTGTCAAGAGGATACTTGTCTTACCTACGTCACGCATTTTAATTGCCAACCTCTTGGGGCGGAGCCCCGGTAGGGTGTAATCTGAGCTTAGCCGAACCTTGGGGCGCTATGGTCTTACTCCAGCCAAGATTGAACCTGAAGGTCACGCAGAAGCAAATTCTGACGCCTGGCCTGGTCCAGATGGTCAGCGTGCTTGCGCTCAACAAGCTTGAGCTCAAGGACATGATCAACGCTGAAATCGTGGAAAATCCGGTGCTGGAGGAGATGGATTCCACCGTCCCCCTGCTGGACGAGGTAGCGAGCCGCGAAGAAGACCGCGACAGGGTGGCCGCCGCCGATGAGCCTATCGTACAGGCGGAGAAGAAGGACCCCTTCGACGAAATAGACTTTGGCTCGTTTTTCCAGGATTATCTCGACCCCGGATACCGCAGCCAGAGCGAGATGGAGTCGGTGGAGAAGCCCTCTTTCGAGAACTTCCTTTCCCGGCCTTCCACGCTCACTGACCACCTGATGTGGCAACTGGGGTCGCTGCCGGTGCGCCCGGAAGTGGCGGCGGCCGCCGAACTGGTGATCGGCAATTTGAATGAAGACGGCTACCTGATTGCCAGTGACGAGGAGTTGCTTTCAGCGGCGCTTATGCCGGAGCCAGGCTCGCCTTCTCGTAACGGCGCCAGTCCCGCCGGAAGCCCCGGTCCTTCGCCCAGTGAGAGCGCTGCTGCACCGAGTGTTGCGGCATCAGCGGCCGGGAACGAAGCTGGCCTGCAAAGCGCCAGCGAATTTGCGTCCAGTGATGAGTCTGTGGCCGGTTTGCCGGAATCGTTGCCGGTGGCCACTGCGACCCTTGAAGCCGTATCGGTCAACCATCATCAGGGGACGGTGTTATTCGATGCCGCCGCCCTGAAGGAAGCCATCGAGTTGGTGCAGCATCTGGATCCCGTGGGCGTTGCCAGCCGCGACTTGCGTGAATGCCTGCTGGTGCAGCTTACCCATCAGGCGCAGGACCACAAGCAGCTCAAGAATGGCGAATCGGCCGCGGCTTCGCAGCTGACTGCGGACGCCGTCGCCATCGTAGACCTGCATATGCGCGAGTTGCAGGGCAAGCAGTACAAAGAAATCGGCAGAGCCGTCGGTCGCCCGCTGGAGGCGGTGATGGAGGCGGTGGAACTCATCAAGACACTCGACCCCCGCCCCGGCCAGCGTTACAACAAGACCGAGCCGCGGCTGATCGAGCCCGACGTGGCTTTCATCAAGCAGGGGGACGAGTGGCTCGTCCTGATGAACGAAGACGATGTGCCGCAGCTGCGCCTGAACCCGGCTTACCGCCGCCTGCTGCAACGCGACGCCGCCGAAAAGGACGTGCGCAACTACGTCAAGGAGCGTTACAAGTCCGCCATTCAGCTCATCAAGAACATCGAGCAGCGCAAGCAGACCATCCTCCGAGTTTGTTACGCCATCATCGGGCGCCAGCGCGACTTTCTGGAACGTGGCATAGACCAGCTCAAGCCCATGATGATCAAGGAAGTGGCGGAGGAAATCGGGGTGCACCCTTCCACCGTCAGCCGCGCTGTCGCCAACAAATACACTCACACACCCCAGGGTGTGTTCGAGCTCCGCTATTTCTTCAGCGAGAGCGTGAATGGCCCGGAGGGTGGCGGCACCTCGCTGCTCATCCTCAAACGCCGGGTCAAGAAGCTCATCGAGGAAGAAGACCCCGCCAGGCCGTTGACCGACGAGCAGATCACCCGCATCCTCCAGTCGCAGGGAATCCAGGTCACTCGCCGCACGGTCGCGAAATATCGGGAGGATATGCGCATCCCGAGTACCCACCAGCGCAGAGTGAAAAGCTAGTAGCAGTCGCTGTTGCCCGGCAACTGTAGGTATTCCGATCAGGAGGGGCAGTCGATGAATGTGGAATACACCGGCAGGCAGTTTGAAATCACTCCCCGCATCCGACAAGAAGTAGAAACCGGCTTAGCCAAATTGGTAAGGATCCTCGGCGACAACTTCAAAACCAAAGTGATTCTGACCGTGGAGAAGCATCGCCACAAGGCGGAAATCACTATCAGTCCCCGCAATCATCCCCTGGTTGGCCTGGCGGAAGCCGCCGACATGATGGCCGCCATCAATGCCGCCATGGAACGCATCGAGCAGCAGGCGGTCAAGTACAAAGCGCGCTGGCGCACCAAAAAACGCCAGCCTAAAGATAAATGGAACGGACAAGGGGCCCAGGAGGAGTTGGTGGCCGCGGTGGGCGCTAATGCCGAAACCGCCGTGCCGCTGGTAGCCCACAACTACCCGGCTGTGCCCCGCGCCCCCGAGCCCCACATTGTGCGTTCGCGTAACGGCGTGGCCATGCGCCCGCTGACCCTGGAGGAGGCGGTGAAGGAGGCGCAGTTCCGCGATCACGATGTGTTTGTGTTCCGTGATCCCAACGGCAAGGTCATGGTCCTGCACCGCACCAAGGACGGCAAAATGGAGCTGATCGAAGCGCCGTAAACTCGTGGTGAGTGGCTGGCGAGTAGTTTGGGCGCGGCTTTGCCGCGCCCTTTGTTTGTGTCGCCGGCGTTTTTAAGAGCTCAACAATTGAGGGGGATCTGGAGCCAAGAAGCTAACAGCAAGGAGCTTAGCTGTTTAGGCCAGCTACTTTCTGCCGTTCTCCGACTCTTTGTACATGTACTTGATGCAGGGTTTGTACACCATCACGTTAGGCTGGCCGTTGCGGATCAGCTTGATGCAGTGCTTGTCGTACCACTCGATTACCCCGTGCATTTGCTCCCCGTCCTGCAGCACTAGGACCATGGGGGTGCGGCCCTGCATCTGCTTCTGGTAATAAAAATTCTCTGCGTTGGTCTGCTCCAAAGGAACATTCTTCCGAGGCGCAGGCCCGTTGGAACGCTCGCGGCGCTCCATAGGCGCTTCGGCGCGATGGTTGGTGTTGTTGTGGTTGAGCAGCGGGCGAATCAGCTTGCGGTTGGAAAACTCATCCGCCTCCAGCGCGCGTTCAACCGCTGTCGCATCCACGCTATCCTTCATGTGACCACCGTCCATGGTTGCAATCGCGCACGCTCTCGCGCGGAAGTAACACCCTGTATGCTTGCGTGAAGAACTAAAGGGGGTGTGAACTGAGGCTAAGCTATCACAGAAAGCCGTGCAGAAACAATCCTGGGCGGGCTTTTCGCAGTTTGCGACAAGTAACGGTGGTCACCTGGCCAAGGTACCGGCCAGCCAGCAGCTCACCACTGCTGCACAAAGCGCCGCGCACAATCACGAATCGCGCTGGAGATGGACCGTGTTGCGTTTTCGAGATTGCTTGAAATCTGCAAGCGAACACGGAGCATTACTACCTGGTAACTACCCGTTCACCGCTTGCGGTAGCGGTTGTGGCTGCGACGCCCCTGCTACCCGGTCGTAGAGCCACAGCAGTGCCGCCGTTGTTACTCCAACTGCCGCCAGCGCCCACCAGATCAGCGCCGGCCGTCGCATCACCTCGCCGAAGTGATGGAAGAGCAGACCGCCGAACCAGCCGCCAATCAGCGACCCAATTCCGATGGGCAGAAAGGCGAAGCCCATGTATGTGCCCTGCTGGCCGGGCGGTGCCAGGCGCGATATGTATTCGTAATAGCGGGGCGACTGCGTAATCTCGCCCAGCGAGATGGCGAACAAGGTCACAATGACCATGGGCACGGTGGGATGCGCCACCAGGATGAGCCACGCGAGGGCGGAGATCAGCGTGCCCAGAATTACCGCTCGGAACGCCGGAATCTTTTGCGTCAGGAAACTGACCACCATCTGCAGCGCAATCACGGTCAGCGGTCCCGTCACCAGCATGAGTTCCGTGTCGAACTTCGAATCCACGAATTCATGCACGTACAGCGGCAGGATGATGAACTCCTGCCAGTAAACAATCCAGTAACCGGTGAAGATAAGCAGAAAAAGCATGAAGCGCGGGTTGGAAATGACGGTCCAGAAGTTGCGAGCCGCCTGGCCCAGGCTGGCGGTTTGCGCTTCGTCGGCCCGCCGCGGTTCCTTGAACAGCAACACCACAGCAAAAAACATCAGGAAAACGCTGAGCGCGGCCACGCGGAACACATTGCTCACGCTGAGATGGCGATGCACCTCAGAGGCCACAAAAGGTCCGGCTGCTCCGCCGATGTTCACCAGCGTGTAATAGATGGAATACCCGATGGAACGAACGTTCTCCTTTGAGGCGCGCGCCGTGGTTCCGACTACGCACGGTTTGACCAAAGCGATGCCTAGCGCCGGCAGCGCCAGTACAAAAGCCACCACAACGATCAGGGGCAGAGCGTCGCGAACCGGCGCAAACCAAGGCGCGCCCAGCGAGCCCAGCAGAAAATAAGCGCAGGTCAGGATCAGGTAAGCCAGAGAAAGGGAGCGGCGAAATCCCATGCGGTCGGCCACCGCCCCGCCAAACGCCGCCAGAAACCACACCAGCCCGCCAAACAGGCCGGCGAGGCTGCCCGCCTGTTCAGAGGGAAAGCGCAGGGTTTCATGCAGGTAGCGGGCCAGCGAGGCAAAGGCCGCGTAGTAGGAAAGCCGCTCGAACAGTTCGCTGATATTGGCGACCCAGAAGGGACGCTCGAAGCCGGTGCGGATCTCGCGCCAGCGCTGCGACAGGCTCAAACTGTTCTCCTCGGGCCCGCCGCTAGGGTATGGCAGCCCGCAATCGTGCCTCGACCTCGGCCGCCGTGCGCCCGGCAATGCGAATCACTTTGTTACGCCTGGTTTGGCCGCCGACTATGGTAACTGAGCCTCGCGGCACATTCAAAAACTCCGCAAAAAACTCGACACAGGCCTGGTTGGCTTTGCCTTCTACTGGCGGGGCCGTGAGCGCCAGCTTCAGAGCCTCGCCGAGGACGCCGGTGATGGCATTCTTACGGGCGCGTGGATGCACCTTGACTGCGAAGGTGGCGCCGGCGGCCGTGTCGCGGACTGCAATCACAGATTCATTTCACCATAGAGGCACGAGAAACTCTGACGGCTATTCTCAATCACCCAATTAAAAAAACTCACTTCCTATCTGACTTATCTTCTTCCTTCTCAACGTAGTTCAACGGATTAGCGAGGGGCGACAGAATTAAACCCTTGACATGTCATATGGTGTTGTAGTGATGTATAACAGTGAATTATGCGGGCGCAAACGAGCTAGTTCAGCAAACTGACTACGCCAGCGAACCGCGCCCTGCAAAAAAGAAGAAAAAGGCATTGTGAGGAGAATGAAACCATGAAATCCCTTCGATTTGTGCTGCCGGTTATTTTGATGTCATTCACAACCTTGGCTTTGGCGCAGTCCGACGCGCCGAAACCGGTTGCGCACTCAGACGCCCACAACTCCTCTGACCAAACCGCGCCCTCGGACGCGCAGAAGTCTTTCGAGAAGCTGAAAACGCTGGCGGGCTCATGGGTGGGCCAACTGACGACCTTCCCGAAGGAGCCCAGCGTGGACGGCAACTTCGCCCAGTTTTCGCTGCGCGTGACCTCCATGGGCAATGCGCTAGTTCATGAGTTATCGGTCTCCGGAAGACCCGACCATCCGGTCACCATGTTCTATCTGGACGGGGACCGCCTGCTGCTGACGCATTACTGTGACGCCGGCAACCGGCCGCGAATGGCCGGCAAAGTTTCGCCGGACGGAAAAACGTTGGAATTCGATTTTCTCGATCTCGCTGGAAGCAATCACTACGGCCACATGCATCATGCAGTGTTCACCTTCATTGATGCCAACCACCACATCGAGGACTGGACATGGATGGCACCTGGGGATAAGCCAACCCGAGTGCACTTCGATCTCCAGCGGACAAATGCTGGGAGCGGTGTCTCCGGTAACTGAGCTGATCGGAAAAAACTGATGGACCGTGAGTGGAACAACAGTCAGCCGATTTACCGCCAGCTTCGCGACCGTGTTGTCGCGATGATACTCGACGGGATTCTGAAGGAGGGCGATCCATTGCCCTCCGTACGCAATGTCGCAACCGAATACCGGGTTAATCCACTCACGGTCCTCAAGGGCTATCAGCAACTGGTGGAGGAGGACCTTGTCGAGAAGAGGCGGGGTCTCGGCATGTTCGTCAAGGCTGGGGCGCGCAGTCTGCTGCTGCAGGGCGAACGCCAGAAGTTTCTTGGCGAGGAATGGCCCAGAGTCTACGCGACCATTCAGCGGCTCGGCCTCACGGCGGAAGAACTTCTGAATGGTGCCAACCACCAGCTGTCTTCGGATAATGCGCAGTCGCAACCTGCCGAGTCGAATCCCTCAAAGGAGGAGCGCTGACACCATGGCATGCATAGAAGCCCGCGGCCTGCGCAAGGCCTTCGGTACAACCATCGCGCTGGACGGCCTCGATCTGCGCGTGGAAGAGGGCCACATCCTGGGACTCATCGGTCCCAATGGCGCCGGCAAAACCACCGCGCTCAACGCGATCCTCGGTCTTATCCCATATCAGGGAGAACTGAAGGTGCTCGGCCGCGAGCCCTGGAAGGAGCGCGATCAGCTCATGCGCGACGTTTGTTTTATTTCCGACGTCGCCGTGCTGCCGCGCTGGATCAGGGTTTCGCAAGTGCTCAATTATGTCGCGGGAGTGCATCCCCGCTTCGATCGAACCAAGGCGGAAGGTTTTCTGGCCAAGACCAACATCAGCCGCGACCGCAAGGTCAGGGAATTGTCGAAGGGCATGGTGACTCAACTGCATCTCGCTCTGGTCATGGCAATCGACGCGAAGTTGCTGGTGCTGGATGAACCGACGCTTGGCCTGGACATTCTGTATCGCAAGCAGTTCTACGATTCCCTGCTGAACGACTACTTCGATCGCAGCCGCACCATCGTTGTGACGACTCACCAGGTGGAAGAGCTGCAGAACGTGCTTACCGACGTCATGTTTATCAATCGCGGCCGCATCGTCCTCAATCGCAGCATGGAAGAACTAGAGTCTCGCTATGCGGAAGTCACCGTCAGCCCCGAACAGGTTGCCGCGGCGCGGGCGCTCAAACCTATCCGGGAGCGCCAGGTGTTCGGCCGCACCCTCCTGCTGTTCGATGGCGTAGAGCGTCAGCAACTGGCCGCGATGGGCGAGGTACGCACGCCCACCATCGCTGACTTGTTCGTTGCCGTTGTCGGCCCAACAGGCCGGCCGGGCGTAAGGAGCACCCAATGAATACTCCATCAAATGTTATGGCGGAATCGCAGTTGCGGTCGGAGGCAGTGGCACCAGGGGAGACCTCGGCGGCGGGGCGCATGTACTGGTCGGTGCGACGCGAGCTCTGGGAGAACCGTTCCATCTATCTCGCGCCGCTGTCTGTCGCCGCCCTTTTCCTGGCCGGCTTCTTCATCGGCCTTATCCATCTGCCGGAGAGGATGCGTGCCGCGGCCGCTCTCAGTCCCATGCAGCAGCATGCGGCCATCGGGCAGCCGTATGTGCTCGTCGCACTCATGCTGATGGCCATCGATCTTGTGGTCGCGCTGTTCTATTGCCTCGACGCGCTGTATGGGGAGCGCCGCGATCGTAGCGTTCTTTTCTGGAAGTCGCTGCCGGTGTCAGATCTCACGACCGTGCTGGCGAAAACGAGTATTCCAATCCTGGTGCTCCCGCTGGTGACATTCGCGGTTACCGTGGCGACGCATTTCATCATGCTGCTGGTGAGCAGCGCCGTCCTCGCGGGCAGCAACATGAGCGTCGCAACATTGTGGGCCAACGTGCCATTCTTCAGGACGTCGGCAATAAATCTCTTTCACTTGGTCGTGTTCCACGGCATCTGGTACGCGCCGTTCTACGGATGGCTGCTGATGGTGTCGGCCTGGGCGAAGCGCGCCCCATTTCTCTGGGCCACTTTACCGCCGGTGGCGATTGGTACCGTCGAGAAGCTTGCTTTCAACACCTCGCACTTCGCCACGATGGTGAAGTACCGCTTAATGGGCGGCCCGGAATCCGCCGCGCCCGCGGGCAGGATGACAATGGACATGCTGGCGCCGCACCACCTGGGGCAATTTCTCACAAGCCCAGGTCTATGGATCGGCCTAGCCATCACTGCAGCGTTCTTGTTCGCGGCAGTGCGCCTGCGCCGCAATCAAGCGCCGATCTGAGTTGGAATGCAGGATTCAATCCGCCGCGATAAAGAGAAACGAGCATGAGCACGGCCTAGCGGAACTCCAGGAAAGGGCATTGGTTGCTGCATCTTGCGGCGGGACAGTGGTTACGGCTTTGTCCTCTCCCCGAAGATCGCTGTTCCCACGCGCACGCACGTCGAGCCCTCCTCGATGGCGATTTCGAAATCGTGGGACATGCCCATGGAGAGCACGTCGAACCGCAGGCTGGGGAGATGACGGGCCGCGATCTGGTCGCGCAGTTCGCGCAATTTCCGGAAGTAGGGCCGTGCCTGCTGCGGGTCCTCGGTAAAGGGTGGGATGGTCATTAGCCCGCGGAACTCGAGCCCTTCCAGCCGTGGCGCGGCCGTGAGCAGCCGTTCTAGTTCGTCCGAGTCTAGGGCAATTCCGCTCTTGGCCGCTTCGCCGCCCACCTTGATTTCGATCAGCACAGGCAGGCGCTTGTTCGCCTTCTCCGCCGCCGCGTTCAATCTTTCCGCCAGCCGCAGAGAGTCCACGGAGTCCACGGCGCCAAACAGTTCCGCCGCTTTGGCCGCCTTGTTGCTCTGCAGATGTCCGATCAGGTGCCATTCCGCGCTCACCAGGTCGCCGAGGGCGCCCGCCTTTTCGGCAAACTCCTGCACCCGGTTTTCGCCGAAGAGCTGCTGGCCGGAGTCGTAGGCCTCGCGGATCGCTTGCGCAGGGAACGTCTTGCTGACCGCCATCAGGGCGACCTGTTCCGGCCGGCGCCCCGCCCGGTTCGCCGCCGCTGCAATTCGCTCCCGCACTTCAGCAATGTTGTTCGCGATTGACATCAAAAACTCTTCGGGTGCACCGAAGATATTCACTGGCTAGATGCCAAATGCCAATTGCTAAGCGCTTTTTCCTTCGCCCTCTCCGGTGAAAGAGACCTCACATGATGGCGGTTGGCGGCGCCGGATCTTCCGGACGACCGGCGTTGGCAAGCGGCACCTTGACCATGACCGCAATCAGAATGGCCAGACCAATCAGCCCGGAAATCCAGTGCGGGTTGGCGAAAATCTGTGGCAGCGAGTGCCCCGATCCCACAATTCCGGCGATCACCAGACCGCACAACGCTTCGCCGGCAATTAAGCCGGAAGCGGTGAGCACGCCGGCGTTGTCCACCCGAGCCTTTTGCGCGTCATTCAAGCCACGACGGTCGCGCATGCGGTCCGTAACCCAGCGAATCACGCCGCCCACAAAGATGGCAAACGTGGTTTCCAGCGGCAGGTACATGCCGACGGCGAACAGCATGGGGCTGCGCACTTCAATCAGGATCATGGCAAAGCCCATCAGAATTCCGACCACTACCAGCGGCCAAGCCATGTTGCCGCCCACGATGCCCTGGGCCAGCATGGCCATCAGCCCGGCTTGTGGCGCGGGCAGGGCCGCGCTGCCGAAGTGGTACGCCTTGTCCAGGATCATTAGAGGGAAGAACAAAACCAGGCCGGAAACGACAACGCCGAACATGTCGCCAATCTGCATCTTGGCGGGCGTGCCGCCCAGAATGTGGCCTACTTTCAAATCCTGCAGCATTTCGCCGGCAACGGCGGAGGAAACGCAAACCACCGCCGCGACCCCCAGCACAGCAGCCACTCCGCCCACGCCGGAAACGCCCAGTGCCACCATGAGCAGCGCCGCCACCACCAGCGTGCACAGGGTTAGGCCCGACACAGGATTATTCGAAGAGCCAATCAATCCCACGAGGTTGCCGGAAACGGCAGCGAAAAAGAACCCGAGGATCACCATGACCAGCGCGGCCACCACCGCCCCGCCCACCACTTTCGACAGCGTCAGATTGCCCGCGCCCACGATAAAGAAGTAGTAAAGGGCAATCATGGCCAGCAGCACCACGCCAACCCCGGCAAACACAATCTTGGCGTTCAGGTCGCGCTCGGTGCGGTCGGTAACTTCATGGGCAGCGGCCGATTTTTTTAAATCTGAAACGGCGCGCGCCATCCCCGCCCCTAACTGTTTGCGCATGCGGAACAGGGTGAAGCCGGCGCCCACCAGCATGCCTCCCACCGCGATGGGGCGCACGATGGAGTACCAGACCGCTCCCGCAATTCCGCCCCAGTAGCCCATGGCGTTGCTCCCCGCGGGCATGGGCAGGTTGGGACCAAGAAAATAAATTAGGAGCGGCACCAGCAGTCCCCACGCCACTACGCCGCCGGCAAAGTTCAAGGCGGCCAAACGCGGGCCGATGATGTAGCCCACGCCCAGGTAGGCAGGGCTGATGGCCGGCGAAGTAAACGTGGTCATGCCGCCGGTGGCCACGGTGGGCGCGGTGGAGCTGCCGCCTATCTTCAAACCCCTGGCCATGGAAGGAATCTTCACCAGTAATTGCCGCGTGTACCAGAAGAGGTTGACCTGCGAGAGGAAGTACATGAGCGCGCCGAAGCCCATGTTGGCGAAAAGAACCTTGGCAGCCCGCGCCCCCTGCTGGCCCGCTTTGTGAATTTCCGAAGCGGCCACAGATTCAGGAAAGGGAAGCTCGGGGTCCTCCACCATCACCCGGCGCAGCAGCGTGACGAACAGAATGCCCAGTGTGCCGCCGATGATCATCAGCGCCACCGATTGCCAGTACTTGCCGGCCAGGCCCGGCCACAGGCCGGCCAGCACGAATGCGGGGATGGTGAACACCGCGCCTGCCGCCACCGATTCGCCAATCGAGCCGATGGTCCGCGCGATATTCTCTTCCAGCACCGATCCTTTCAGCAGGCGCAACACCGCCATTCCGATCACGGCGGCGGGATAGGTGGCGGCAATGGTCATGCCCGCGCGCAGTCCCAGGTAGGCATTGGCCGAGCCCAGGATCGCGGTCATGATCATGCCCAGAATCAGGGCGCGCAGGGAGAATTCGCGCATCTGCATGCTGGGCGGAACGAAAGGCTGGTGCTTCTTCTTGCCACCCAGCGATGGGGAAACAGTGGTGTTGGCGCTCATAGAAACTCCTCGCGACTAGCTGACACGCGAACCGGGAAGACCGCGCAACTTAGCATGGCGGGTAGCTTGCCTACAAGGGCAAGTGTCACGCCTAGGTTATCAGGAACTCATTGGGAGCAGTCCCTCGCCACGCACCAGGCTACAACTACGTTCTAGCCCGCGATTGTGACCTCATGGCAGGTTTCGACTAGGTATGCTGGCGAGCATGAATAAGAGTCGGAGGCGAGGGTAACCCGCAGTGCATACCCATGGTGCTTCCACCTTGGTAACGGGATTGCGGCGTTGCGAATGCTCCAGCAACATCGGTATACTGAGCCTGCAGCGTCCGGAGTGGACTGGTTGAGCTGTATCCGGGCTGGGGAGGGTCGTCTTCAGCAGTAGCGGAGACCTAACTCGGGCTACCAGGGCTGAGTCCTCAGGAAGTAAGTTCTCGCTTATTTCCCTATTGGGTGCGGCCGCCGAAAGTCTGTTCGCCACACTGTTCCCCGGCAATTGTCGTCTTTGCAGCGCTCCCCTCATCAGAATTACCCGCCTTCCTGTATGCGAGTCTTGTCTTTCTGCCCTGCGCCCCATTGATGGCCTGGTATGTGGTATTTGCGGGGAGCGGTTGGCCAGTCGCTACACAGTTGAAGAAGGCATGGCCCGCTGCGGCGCCTGCCAGCGACTGGAGCCCATGTTTGCCCGAGCAGCCGCTTACGGCAGCTACGAAGGCGGCCTGCGGGAACTGATTCACCTGCTGAAATACGAGCAGGTCCGTCCCAGCGCCAGCGTATTAGGCCGCATGTTGGGCGAAGCCATGGCCATGCTGAACCCCTTATTCAGTCAGATTTCACCGCTGGTCATTCCTGTGCCATTGCACGCCGCCAAACTGCGCCAGCGTGGTTTCAACCAGTCAGAATTAATTGCGAGGGCGGCTTTGAAGGCGCCAGCCTTGGCTGGTATTTCCCTGGCGTTGCACACCTCTGTGCTGGAGCGTGCGCGGGCCACCGTTTCGCAAACCGGACTGACCCGCCACCAGCGCCGGGAGAACATTCGCGGCGCATTTCGCGTCTTGCGTCCAGAAGAAGTCGCCGGGCGTGACGTCCTGCTGGTAGATGATGTTTTCACCACCGGGACCACGGTTTCCGAGTGCGCCCGGGTGCTGCGCAAAGCCGGGGCGCAGCGGGTGTGGGTGGCCACTGTGGCGCGTGTGCTGCGGCCAGAAGCCAGCTTTGCTGTTCCGGAAATTGCATCTGAAGAAGTAGAGGAAGAGTGCTCGCTGGAGCCGCGAGCCATGGCGGCCACCGTCTGAATTCAGCTATGTCTCTGGAGATGAACAGTTCGATGGGAATGCCGGGCCGGGAGGTGCTGCATCCCGCCCTGCAGGCCGCGCACAATCAGGGGGACGGCCACTCCATGCACGCTCCCGTGCTGGTGCTGAATGCCTCCTATGAGCCCATCAATGTTTGCGCCGCACGCCGCGCTATCGTGCTGGTTCTGAAAGGAGTGGCCATGGCGGAAGAGGAGAACGGCCATTACCTGCATGCCGCGCGCTTTGCCGTCCGCGTGCCCTCGGTAATCCGCCTGCTGGAATACCGCCGCATTCCCCACCAGAGCCGCGCGCTCTCCCGCAAGAACATTCTTTTGCGCGACCGCAACAGTTGCCAATATTGCGGGACCATCCTGCCGGCCGGCGAACTGACACTGGATCACGTCGTGCCCCGCTCCCGCGGCGGAACTTCTTCCTGGGAAAACCTGGTCACCTGCTGCCACACCTGCAACCGGCGTAAGGGCAATCAACTGCCCGGCGAAGCCAAGATGAAGCTGATGCGCGAGCCGCGCGCTTTCAACCTCCACACCAGCCGCCACATCATGCGCCTGATGGGGCACTCCGATGCCAAGTGGCGGAAATACCTGTTTTATTGACACTTTGAGGATTTCCTTGGCGATTTAAACCCTTCTCCTAAGATAGATAGCGGATCTGATTAGGAGGCACTCGTCATCCCTCGACCTGGCAATCAGCAATCCAGGAACAAACCCTAACCCTCGGCCTGCCCAAGGTATCCCTCCTGGTACCACATACGGGAATTCTGCCGTGCGGCCCTGCCCTCTCGGATTGCAATCCCCTGTATTTTCAAGCACATAAAATAGGGTACTAGCCCAGCGGCTGGAACCCAAACTGCACCACAGCAGAAGTCACATTGCTGCCGCAACCGCGCAGGATTCCCAGGGGCGGTGGCGGGCACATCCAGCCAGCGGCCTATTCGGCCGGCAAGTGGCCAGAACCAGCGAACATTTAGGATAGCCGGAGAGACGATGCCTGAAAGTGTAATGGACCAAATAGTTTCAGAATTGCGGGCCAATGGAGGGCAGTACTATCCCGAGCGGGGAACACCCCGCAGCGTCCGCGTGGTGGGACATACGCCCAAGCCGGACCATTACATCTACGACATGGTGATTGATTTCGCCGACGGCAGCGAACGCGTGGCGGCCAAGGTGTATCGAGCCAATCGCTGCGGCACCAAGACTGCGCACGGCATGGCGAAACAGGAATACGGCAACCTGGAGCGCGTGTACCAGGCGTTTCAGAAAAAGAAGCTGAGCGGCGTACCCCGCCCGGTGGGTGACTTCACCGCGATGGGAGCCGTGGTAGCAGAAAAGTTCAGCGGGTTTCCTCTCCAGTCGCTGATCATGAAAGCGGCGCTGCTGCCCGGCTATGCCGATGGCGCCATCCTGAAGGCGGCGGCTCGCAAAACGGGCGAATGGCTGCGCGGCTACCATCGCGCGGTGGCCGACGGTGCGGCCGCGCTGGACACTTCCTGCCTGATCACGGAACTGGAAAAACTATGCGAAAAGTGCCGCGGCGAGGGTCTGGACGATAGCTCCATCCGAACCATCATTGCCGGATCGCGGGGAGCCCTGGCGCGCGCCCGCAAATCCCTGCCCTGCTCCGCTGTGCTCAACGACTTCACTCCCCTGAATGTGATTGTGGGCGAGCAGGGAGTGGGCATCGCCGACTTCGCCAAGATGGCGCCCCATGGCATGTCGTTCAACGACGTAGCCAATTTCCTGGCGGCCGTGGAGGCGTTGGAGAAATATCCCTTCTGCAACCGAGCCATCACCGGCCAGGTACAGCAGGAATTCCTGGACGCTTACGGCATCAGTTCGGCGGAGATGGGAGTGCTGCGGGTGATGAAAATGCGCGCCCTGCTCAGCATGTTCGCTCAGGGACGCCGGGGCAAGGAAAGCGCCCTGCGCAAGAAAGTGATGTGGGCCACGGTAATGAAGCGTTTCATCCAGCAGGCGGCGGAGCGCTCGCTGGCGCCAGCAGCGTAGCAGCAGTTCCCCATGCCCAGTTGTCAGCCCCCGGCAGCCACGTTTCAAAAGTGTGTTCGGAAGGCACGGCTTCAGCCGTGCCTTGCGGCCAGGTACCGGGCACCGTTACTCATAACTACACTTACTGCGGTTTCGTCGTCGGCGGCTGTTGTGCAGGCGGAGCCGGCTGGGCCTGAGGCTGATTGGGTGGCTGCTGCTGGCCCTGAGGCTGATTGGGCGGCGGCTGCTGGCCTTGCTGCGCTCCCGGCTGTCCTTGCCCGGGCAGTTCCTGGCCCTGGTAGGTGATTTTCACCTTGGAGCCAAAGCGCTTGTAGTCCTCATACTTCACAATTTCGCGGATGTGCACGTCGCCCATGCTGAAGTGCAGCACGTCATCCGCCCGGGTATAGACCGGGAACCAGTAGACGTTATCAATCTGCTGCCGCCACGTGGTGAATTTTGGGAACAGGTTTTCCTGATTCTTTTTGCGGATGTCGGGCACGCTCTTGCCATAAGTCTTCACGATCTGCAGGTCGTGATCGTCCACCCAGATGCGGCCCTGAAAGTAGCGCTTGTTCTTTTCGATTTTTTTGGGCGCGATGTCGAAAGCGTAACAGTGCAGTTCGTCTTCCTGCTGCGTGCCTTTGTAAAGAATGTCGTATTCCGGAATCTCTGCCGTGGTCAGCACGAAGGGCATCAAGTGGCGGATGTCGTTCAGGTCCTGCTCGGTCATGGAGATGCCGCCGTTCTCCAGCGTGGACTGGGGCGCGAACTTTACCTGCTCGATGCGATTGCCGTTGTTGTCAAACAGGACGTCAAACACTTCCTGGTACTCGCCCGTGATGGTGTCCCCGTCTACCGTCATGACCTGCACCGACTGGCGATAGGTGTAGCTGTCGCGGGCCTCCTGGAACATTTTTTCCTTGGCCGCGAAGCGCTGGATGATCTGGTCCACGGTAATGTTCTGGGGCTGCGCCGGGTTCAACGGCCCTTCGCCACGCTGGGCTAGCGCGGGCAGGGCGGCAAGCGCAAAAATGGCGACAACCGACAGGACACGGGAGGAGAAGAAACGGAGGCTCATAACCCTTCAATTCTACGGGAATTTACCCATTTAGATGCGGGCTGCGGGCCAGAGGTGGCGGATTTTCTAGGCTGTGTACAGCGAGGGACGGGGCTGTGGGGATTGGCTGTTGGCTCTTGGCTATAGCCAAAGGCCAAAAGCTAAAGGCCAAAGCCGAAAGCCACAAGCTGAATGCTTGCTGAGACTGATACCTGTGACCTGCCAGCTATAATGTCCCGCCATGCGCCGCGCTACTGTCCTTGCCATTGCCCTGCTCCTCTCCTGTCTCGCCCGGGCGCAAGCCAACCCGACCGTTACCACGGTTCCCTTTGACAGCCAGGCTCTGCACCAGCGCGCGCCTTTTAACGTGCTCCTGCCGGCGGGCTACGAGAACAGCATTCGCCGCTATCCCGTGCTCTACCTGCTGCACGGCATCGGAGACCACTACGACGCCTGGGTCAAGAACACCAACCTGGTGGAGTACGCCCGGCCTTACCCGCTGATCATCGTTATGCCGGAAGGCGACAAGGCCTGGTACGTCAATGGCACTGGCCCCAACAGCCGCTGGGAAGACTACATCATGAAGGAAGTGATGCCCTACGTGGACAGCCACTACCGCACCCTGCAGCAGCAGCACAGGGAGGCTACGGCCGGGCTCTCCATGGGCGGTTACGGTGCGCTCATGCTGGGGCTGAAGCATCGCGACCTGTTCTCTTTTGCCGCCTCCATGAGCGGAGCGCTGGCAGTGACCGACTGGACGCCGGAAAACATGGGCTCCGACTTTCCTGACTGGATTCGCCAGTCCGTAGTGGCGGCCTTCGGGCCGGCGGGCTCGCCGCAGCGCAAGGAATACGATCTGAAGCAGTTCATCAATGCGCCGGTGGCGGAACTGCCGTTCATTTATTTGGATTGTGGCACCGAAGACCACCTGCTGGTGCAGAGCCGCAACTTTTCCCAGCTCCTTGAGGACAAGAAGATTCCTCACGATTACCGCGAACAACCCGGGATTCATGACTGGCCGGTGTGGGACCAGCAGATCCAGGAAGTGCTGAAGGTACTGTGGGAGCGGTGGGGGCTCAAAAGCGGCAGTTAGCAGCAGGAAAGTCGGAAGCACTCAGCTGTCAGCATTCAGCCGACCTATCCTTGTTTGTCGTCCTGAGCTTCGTGCGACCGAGCCTTGGTGGGGAGCGCAGCGAAGGACCTGCTTTTAGCTACGCAACGGGATCGAGTTTAGTTTTTCCCCCAAAAGACAGTGGGAGCCATACCTTCATCCAAAACCTTGGTGGTATGCGTCGCGTCCAGTGTGATCGTCAGAATCGACATGCGGGCACCCATTCGCATCAGAATTTTGCTATCAAAGATCCGGCCTCCGAAGACAACGAGGTGCTTCTCGTCAGGTGAGAGCACCGGGAAGAAAAAATCAGAATCGTCCGAATAAATCAATCTTTGGAGCTTACTGCCATCCGGATTCGCACTGTAGATAGCATAACGCCCGTCGCGATTCGAGCTAAAGATTATCCTGCTTCCGTCGGGTGACCACCGGGGACGGCGGGGCTTGGAGGTATGCCCTGATACAAAGCATCCGTCTGCGGGCTGAAGGCTGAATGCTGAGTGCGAACGCTGCCCACTCATCGCGGGCCACCCCACCCGTGACCTTCCTCACAGCCGCTCCGCAGCCCAATCCGCTACACTTGTCTGCTTTTCTGAGGAGATGCCATGGGCCGTCGCAGACTGGTTGCTGTTTTCTTTTTAAGCGCTTTGTGTCTGGCCCAGGCCAAGCGCCCGTTCACCTTTGAGGACATGATGGCGCTGCAGCGTGTGGGCGAGCCGCAGGTGTCGCCGGATGGCCGCTGGGTCGCGTTCAGCGCTGTTAAGGTGGACCTGAAAGCCAACACGCGCACGCCGCATCTATGGGTGGTGCCGCTGGCTGGCGGCGAGGCGCGGCAGCTAACGTCGGGCATCTCCGGCGAGGACCGCCCGCGCTGGTCGCCCGATGGCAAGCAGCTCGCCTACATCTCTTCCCAGGACGGTGGCTCGCAGGTCTGGGTGGCAGACTTCGACGGCACCGCCGGGACGCTCACCGGCGATGCGCGCCGCATTACCTCCATTTCTACCGAAGCCGATGGCGAGCTGTGGTCGCCCGACGGGCAGAACATCCTGTTCGTCTCCTCGGTTTATCCCGATTGCAAGGACGATGCCTGCAACAAGGCGCGCGCCGAAGAAAAAGCCATGTCGAAGGTGAAGGCCAGCATCTTCACCCGCCTGTTCTATCGTCATTGGTCGGGCTACACCGGAGACAAGCGCAGCCACTTGTCTGTGATACCCGCGACCGGCGGCGTGGCCCGCGACCTCACGCCCGGCGACCACGATGTGCCGCCGTTTCAGTTGGGCGGCAACGATCTGTACGCCTTCTCGCCCGACGGCAAGGAAGTGGCGTTCACCAGCAACATCAGCGAAGTCGAGGCCACCAGCACCAATAACGACCTGTTCGTGGTTCCGGTAACCGGCGGCACGCCAAAAAAAATTACCGACAACCCGGCCAGCGATTCCACCCCGCGCTACTCGCCCGACGGCAAGTACATCGCCTACCTGGCGCAGGTTCGGCCGGGCTACGAAAGCGACCGCTTCCGCCTGATGCTTTATGACCGCGCCACCGGCCAGCGCAAGAGCCTGACGGAGAATTTCGATCGCTGGGTGGGCGGCTTCGTGTGGGCGCCGGATTCCTCTCGTATCTACTTCGTGGCGGAAGACAAAGGCGAACAGCCTATTCACGTGGTGTCGCTAGCTGGTGAAGATGTAAACGAGCTGGAACGGCACACCAATGACGACCTGACGGTGACTCCGAATGGCAACACCCTGCTTTTCACTCGTATGTCGGTGCGCGCGCCGAGCGAGATTTACACCGCAACCTTTGATCCGCGGGCGTATTGCCGGACCGGCTACATCGGGACTCCGCCCACGTTTCCTCCCAAGCCTCCGTGCCACACAACTGTCGAAAAGCTGACGCATGTCAATGACTCGGTGCTCTCTCACATCGAAATGCGGCCGCTGCAATCCTTCTGGTTTACCGGCGCCGAGAAGACGCGCGTAGAGGGCTTTCTGCTCAAGCCGCCGAACTTTGATCCGCATAAGAAGTATCCGGTGAAATTCCTCATCCATGGCGGGCCGCAGGGCGCCTGGCATGATACCTGGAGTTATCGCTGGAATCCGGAACTGTTCGCTGCGGATGGATACGTGGTGGTGATGATCAATCCGCGCGGTTCCACCGGCTACGGCCAGAAATTTATAGATCAGATCAACGGCGACTGGGGCGGCCGCCCCTACGTGGACCTGATGCGCGGCATGGACTACGTGGAGCGCACCTATCCGTTCGTGGACAAGGACCGCGAGTGCGCCCTGGGCGCCAGCTATGGCGGCTACATGGTCAACTGGATTCTGGGCCACAGCACGCGCTTCAAATGCCTGGTGTCGCACGACGGCATGTTCAACACCGAGTCCGCCTACGGCACCACCGAGGAGCTATGGTTTCCAGAGTGGGAGTTCAAAGGCACGCCCTGGACGAATCGCGCCATGTACCGGCGCTGGTCGCCGCACCTGTCCGCGGCCAGCTTCAAAACGCCCACGCTGGTGGTGCACGGGCAATTGGACTACCGCCTGGATGTTTCGGAGGGTTTGCAGCTTTTCACCACGCTGCAGCGCTTGGGCGTGCCCTCAAAAATGCTTTACTTCCCCGACGAGGGCCACTGGGTGCTGAAGCCGCAGAACAGCCAGCTCTGGTATAAGACCGTCAATCAGTGGGTAGATACCTGGGTGAAAAAGTAAGGCGGCTCGGGCGCAGTGGGTAAGTGGCGAAGCTCCTGTCAGCCGTGCTGGTCGCAACCCAACCGGCCGGCGCCCACAGCCTCTGCAACTCGAATTGCAGCGGCAAGCCGGTTCCTGCCCAGGCAATCACCTTCACCACTACCGCGCCGAAGCTGGCCGCGGCTGACGGGGTTAACGTGACCATGCCCTCGCTGCCGGAATAAACCGTGGCCAGCGTGGAACCGAGCACCACCGGGGGCGGAGGCGGCGGCAGGTTCAGCCCGTTCACAACCGGCGGCGCCTGCCAGCGAAACACCGCGCTCAGCACCGTCACCGGCGCCATCTGCACTGCGACCAGCGATGCCGATTCCACCACCCGCAACCGCACCGGCGAAAAGTTCTGGGCGGTGTTGATGGTCTGCTGATCGCCCGCCAGGTATTGCAGCCGCAGCGCGCTCGCGGGAACTACATAAATATAAAAGTTACTGCATGGGCTGGCGTTGGGCATCACGCAGGCGCTGGCGTTAACTCCCGCGGCCAACGAACTCACCGTCAAACTGGTGGTGGCATATCCCTGAGCATCGGTTACTCCGGTTGCGGAACTCAGGCTCGCAGTGCCCTGGGTCACGCTGTAGCGCACCGAGCGGTTAGCAACCGGCTGACCGTTGGCCAGCACGCGGGCGGTCAGAGGAAGGCTGCCGCTGCCGCCCTGGGCAACCCACATGGACTGCGAGATCGCCGAGATGGCGAGTATTGGCGAAGTTGCTGTCACGCTGGTGCTGACGGAAGCCGATGCGGAAATCGCCGCCGTGACCGTGAAGGTGCCCGCCGCCATCGGCATCATGGATGACGAAGCTTCCCCCTGTTCGTCCGTGATTAGACTGCAGCTGCTGCTGCCACAGCGCGAAAAGACTACCCCGCCGGAGCTCGAGCTGAAGCTCACCTTCGCGCCTGGCACCGGGGCAATCCCGTCGGCCTGCAGCACTCTGACACGAATCGGATTGGGCGCTTCACCGCCCGCGGGAGTCGCCGGATTGGCGCCGCCCTGCAACAGCGCAATCTGGTCGCCCGTCGTCGCGCCGTAGGTCAAGGCATTCACCATGCTGCTGGTGGCGCCATCCGCCGCCTTTAGATCCAGGTTGTAAGTGCCATCCGGAACGCTGGGCGCAGCCAGCACAATGCGGTCGGCCAGGGCGGCAATCACTGTCGCGGTCTTGCCATTGATTTTGGCGGTGGTGGAGGCGTCCAATCCGATGCCGCGCCCGGTCAGAGCCGCCCCCGATTGTACGGACACGCGTTGCGGCGCAACCGAATCGCCATAAAACACCCGCGCCCGGTAACGGAAATCGGGCCGGCCATCCCCACGAAAATCAGCGATCCCCAGCTTGAAGTTGCCGGCAGCCGGTAACAGCGCGTTCAGCAACGTGGTCCCCGCCTCTGCGCTGTTGAAATAGAAGGCGCTGGCCAGGGGTGGAGAGCCGAGCGCCGCGGCTGCATCCCAGAGGCCGATCACCGGCAGCGCCTTGTTCTGGGTGACTCTTCCGGCTTCGTTCAGAGCTGTGACTTTTACGGTCAGAGTGCGCTTTCCGCGCGCCGCCAGCGAGTAGAAGTCAACCTTGCCATAAGGTGAGAGCGAGCCCGCCCAGAAGCCGCTCGCTGGCAGGCGGCGCTGGGTTGGCGAAGCTGCTGGCGCTCTGGTTTGCTGGAAGCGCGCTGCCCGCCATCACCAGGTCGCGCGTGAGCTCATCTCCCCGGCTGACGGTTACAGTAATCGCCATGGCAATACCCGAGGGCGTTACCTGGCTGCTGCGATAAGGTCCCACCGAGCTGGGTTCGGAGCACAACGGATGCACCGCTTCAGCGGTGATCTGATATTGCGCGGTCGGGGCGTCGTCAGGAAATTCCAGCCCGGCCAGATCGAAGTAGCCTTCCAGAGCTGGATCGCCCGCGCCAAATTTGTCGTACCGTTCGCCGCTGGCATCATTGAACCCGGTCGCAGGATTGCCGGCATTGCCGCGAAAGAGGAAACCGGAAACCGATGTCATGGTGTGGCGATGGGAAGGCAGGCCGGTGCCGGGATCGATCCAGCGCGCCACCACTTTCACGCCCTGCATGGGCTGCGCCGCCAGCCCTGTGCGTCCCCGGAAATAAATGCTGCCGTGAATCCGTGCGGTGCTGTCGTGGAAAATCTGCTTGCCGGAAAAATTCGCCTGGTTCACGCTGGTCACCGGGTACAGCCGGGAAATAGCAGCGCGATCATCCATCTTCAACTGTTCGGCCGCCGTGAAGCACACGGATGACGCCGCGCATACCGGCTCCAGGGCGTGCATCACTGGATAACCAAGATAATCATCGCCGCTGGGCGAGGGCTGGCTCGTAAACACATTGCTGTTCAGATCAACCCAGTCCAGGCCCAGCACTCTGCCCAGGACGCGGATCAGGTGATACCTCAGGTCGGGTAACGCGGCGGAGGTCTGCGCGCAGTTGCCGTTCAGCACCACCAGCGCATGGCTCAGGTGAGCATCCGCGGTGTAGTTGTCCGGACCACCGTACACGGCGTTGCTGGAGCACATATCGGCGCCGCCCGCACCCTGCCCTAACAGCGCGTCGGTTACCTTGCCGTCTGCGTCATACACGATGGCAATCGGCTTGGCCAGCGCGTCAGGCTGGGTATCAGCCGGCATGTTGATCTGGCCGTTACCGACGACAGCAACGTTGCCGCCATTCACATCCTCATCGAGCTGGCCCGCCCGGGTAGCGCTCACGGCGGCGGTGGGGACGGAAGTCCAGCGCAGGAATGCGTCCGCCACAAAGGAATTGGCCTCTGCTTGCGTTAGTGCCGGGCTTAAATCTCCCTGGTCGGTGTAGTAGAGCACAGCGCCCTGCGACCAGGTGAGTGCCGTGCCCGCTGTACCGGGATTAAAACCGCTGACTCCGGCTACCTTCAATGGGCCGCCCGCATGCAGCCATCCGGCGCACAGGAACAGCCCGGCAAGCAGTGTCGGGTAAAAACTGGCAATTCTGCGCAGCCTGTAAGCAAAATACCTATCGTTGTGGGCTTCGCCTTTCATTCGTCACCAGCTCGCTGTATGCGGCCGACGAAGTCCCGGTAGCGGTACTTCGCAGGAAATCGGGGGCGCATCCGGCGATGGTCCTGCTGGTTCATCAGAATGTGCTGTTGGTCGTCTCGTAAGACGATATTTCCGCTGGCGTCCAAGTCAAACTGGCCCAGCCGGCCGCCTACTACGCTGGTCAGTCCGGTGCGGCTGCGGGGATACAGGAACAGCAAGAGGCGCTGCCCGGGACGGTACTGCGGGCCGTTATCCCACGCGCCTGCCCATTGAGTCAGGGTGAAGGTTTGGCCCCGGCGCACGCCGCGCAGGGCCTGGTCCACGCGGAGACTGATTCGCATCACCGATACCCGGTCCGGCTGTGGCGCCGGGCGCTCCACGCGCAGCACGCGGCCCGCGAAGATAAATCCTGCTTTGCGGCTGAGCTGGGTCAGACTGAGGGGAGCGGGGCCGGCGGCGTAGGTCAGAGGACAACATCCCAATCCCACGGCCAGCAGAGCCACCCGGAATGCGCGGAGGTGCAATCTGGGGCTCACAACAAACCTGAGAGAAGCTTTTGTTTCCTCAACTCAAGCCTAATCCTCTGGGGCCATCGCGAAGCACTTTTCGGTGATTTATCTGCAGACCGGCTTCCCGAACCGGGAACGCCTCTGAGATCGCTGACAGCAGGCTAGGAAGTGCGGGAATTATGTCCAAACGCAGAAACGTAGGCGCCCGCCAGCAGCAGCAAGCCCATGAGAAAGGCCCAGATCATCAGGGTAACGGAGATGGAAAAGGGCCCATACGCCTCCTGGAAATTGAGCCTTGGCAGGGCCAGGATGTAGCCGTATTTCAGCACTTCAGAAACCAGGCCGGTGATGACCGCCGCCGGCAGCACCGCCTGCACCGGCACCCGGCCGTTGGGCAGCACCCAGTAGATCAGGAAGAAAATGGCGATGCTGGCGGCGATGGCAAAAGTTTTCATCACCAGGAAGGCGGCGCCGCGGAACACGAAATTGCCGCTGTGTCCGAGGAACATGAATTGCAGCAGTTGCTGGTTGCCGGCGGTCAGAAACACAGAAAACAATGCCAAGCAACCGCAAGCAAACGCAAGTCCCAGCGAAATCAGCTGGTTGCCGAGATAAGAGCGATTCTTGGGAAATCCCCACACGCGGTTGAGCGCGACTTCCAGGGGCACGAACACGCCGGTGGAGGTGATGAGCAGCATGACCAGTGAAAACAACTGCACGCGATGGCGAGCACCAACCAGGGCGTTGAGATTGCGGATGACGAATTCCTGGCCTGCGGGCAGGTAATCGCGCAGCAATTGCAGGACAACGCCGTACATCAGGGTGGAGTGGAACACCCGCCGAATCAACGTCATCAGCAGGACCACGAAGGGGAAGAAGGAAAGGATGGCGTTAGCGGCCACAGAGAATGCAAAAGTATGCACCTCGGTGCGCATCAGGTACCGCAGCGTGGGTAACAGGTGCCGCTTCCACGAAGACCGCGGTGCCGCGGCAGCTGAGTTCGCCAGGTCGCGGGCGCCGGGATCGCCAGCGAAGATAGCAACAACCGGCGGCTTGCCCGCTTCAGGCACGGCAAGATGGTACCAAAATAGGTCGCCATGCGAGTGGTTACGGCAGTTCAGGCCAAAGAACGCCAGGAAACGCCAAGCTTAAAATAACCTGAAAAAAACGTTTTAAATTGATCGGCAAGCGAGGAATTTGCTTTACAAAAGTGGGTGTTCCTGAATATTATCTCCTGCTCGTTGCACAAAAATTATGCAGCGAGTCTGGCCGTGAGGCCAGGAGATTTAAGTTGATGTCCAATTCCGCAGCAGAGTTATTACGCGTGACATGTTTGGGCTCCGGAGTCGCCGGCCATGCCGGGCATTGCGGGTGACTCGGGGGCCCTTTGTGTTGCACTCGGCAGCGGATGCCGCGCATCACTTTTCTCCTCGGTTTTGCCCCCCGCCTCCGAACCTGGAGCCCAAGGCGACGACCCGGAGAGCATACTTGACGAATGTCGAAAGGAGTTTCTTAAGTGAGAGAGAAGGGTACAGTAAAATGGTTTAATGGGGCGAAAGGTTACGGCTTCATTCAGCGGTCCACCGGCGAGGATGTGTTCGTGCATTTCTCCGCCATCCAGGAAAATGGCTATCGCACCTTGAACGAGGGCGAAACCGTGGAGTTCGACCTGCTGAAAGGCCCCAAGGGCTTTCAGGCGGCCAACGTGGTACGCGTTTAGGCCGCCATTGTTTCGGCACCCTCTCGGCGCCAGCCTGAGAGGGTTTTTTTCTGTTCGGAGCTGATATCAGTTGGGGTTCTGCAGTTATCACCTGAAAGACGAGGCGACGAACAGAAGGATTGGGCGGCGCGGCTCAGGCGAGCGGACGACCACACAAGTTTTCTAATACCTGAACAGGAGCGTATTTTGGCGCAGTCAGCGCCGAGGGCGGAATGATGAAAGTTTGCTCCAAAGCGAAGCGTCCCGAAAGCGCGGCATGAGGCACGCCGTCGGTGAAAACCAGCCAGGTAGCCAGAGGCGGGAAGGCCACCCGCGTCTTCTCCGTACCGCTCTGAAAATGGGAATTCTCTTTTAGCCAATCGTGGAAGTGAAGCATGAACTTGTCATAGGGTGTCCGTTCGGCAACCGGCAATCGGGCAGCGTGCAGCAGGCGCGCCAGCCGCGCCCGCAGGCTGGATCCGTCGCGGCAGAATTTCCCCAGGCCCGCCTGCAGAGCGTAATGCTGCGCCAGGGCGGGGAAGCGTTCGCCGGTAAGCCAGATTCGTTCCTGGCTGGGACTAATATTCGTGAACACGCGCAGGATGCGGCCACCCCGCGTTGGCCGGCTGGGAAACGCGTCCACGTGCAGCAGGTCGTTACGCTTGTGCAGGGGCAGGTCGCGCCCTTGCTCCTCCAGCGGGCGGAAGCTGGCATAGTCGAGCTGCAACTTACCCGCATAAGGACTAAGGAAGCGGCTCACAAACCCGGTCACTGCTTGGGAGTAGGCGCGCATGATCTGGTGAATGCGGTCTTCGCTTTCCTGACTGTCGGAAAAACCGCGCAGCACATCCTCGCCCGGGCGGTAAGAAATGTTCTTATGCAGGCGGGAATCCATGTGGCGCTGGCCGATCAGGAACTCGCGGTCATCTTCCGGCAGCGGGAAGGGGGGCCGGGCGAAGAACAGGATGGCGCCCTGCTCCAGCGCTTCGCAGCATTGGCGGGCGCGCATGGTTGCATCCTCCGAGGGTGACCAGCCCTGCGGTCCGAAGTCTGTGATCTCAGTCCAGCCTGGGGAAATTGCCATGGATTCCGTCCGTGCCTTCGCCAAAGTCTACTGCAATTCCATGGATACCAGAGCACCTTGGTCCCGGCCCATGGCGCGGTAGTTGATGGCGACTTTGCGGTCGTGCCACTCACAGGAAAACCGATCGGCCCCGATGAGCGCCATTGTCTCGTAGTCGGCGGTCAGAATTTTCCAGGTTTTTCCGCCCGAGCGCACTGTCAGTGTGGCCGCCGGCGCGGCCGCACAATCCACTGCCACCAGAGTTCCTTTTATGTAGTGGATGGGACCCTCGCGTGGCAGCAGCGGCTTTGCTGCGCGTTTGACCTCGGGAACGGCTGCGGCCGCCGGTTTCGTTTTCGGGCGCCATTGCGGGGCGGTGTAGTCATCCGCCGAACGGCCCAGTATCTGCACCCGCTCGCGAGCTTGCGCCTGGTCCATTTGTTGCAGTTGCTGGTTAGCCTGCTCCGCGATCTTGGGATCCTTGCTGGCCGCCAGGTTCTGCAGCAGGGCAGTGGCGTTATCCCACTGCCGGGCGAAGATGTACGCTTGGGCGAGGTTGGCGCGGTAGCTCTCGTCGCGCGGGCTGAGCTGGACCGCCGCAGTCAGGTTCCTGACCGCCAACTGCAGGTCTCCGCTCTGCATGTAGGCCAGGCCCAGCAGGTTGTAAGCGTCGGCAAACTGCGGATTCAGGCGGATGGCGTCCTTCAGGTCGCTTTTGCTGGCTTCCAGTTCTTCCGGCGTCAGCTTTTCGCCGCTGCGATGTCGTAATACGGCGGAGTAGTAGTGCACCCAGGGATCGGCGTAGTTGAGCTTGGCCGCCCGCTCGAAGTATTCGCCGGCGTTGTCGAGATCGTCTTTTTGCAAATAGGCGTAACCCAGGCTGCGCAGGGCCAGCGCGTTGTCGGGGTGCTGCTGCAGCAAGCTTTCCAGCGCCTGCATGCCATGTTGCTGGTGATCCTGCATGTGCACGTCCAGGTCGGCGAGCATGGCTTCTGCGTCAACCGGAGGAATTCTGTCGTCCGTGTAGGTGTTCATCCTGGTCACGTCCACCGGCAGCTTGAGAGTGCGATACACGGCCTGCGGCGATTGATAGTATTTCTTCACCTGCTGTTCGAGCTGCTGCGGACTTACACCGAACGCCTGCCGCACCGCCTCCTCCACCGGAACGCGCTGGCTTTCAACCAGGCCGAAATATTGGCCGGCCGCGGGCAGCTTCTGCATGTCAAACAGGTAATGCACCACCACCCACGATTCGGCGTAGAACAGCGAGCGCCGGTCCCTCAGGTTGTAAGTCTTGGAATCCGGCTGCACCTGCAGAAGTTCGGCCAGCGGGATCCACTGGGCACGGCGCAGCACGTCCAGATAGCCGGCGGGCGGCTTGCCGATCTCCACCGAATCGCGCAGCACGTTGATGGTGGAGTAGTAGTCGGCAAATCCTTCGTCAAACCAGAGAGGCGTGGGCGGATAGTTGCCGTCGAGCAGCACGTGCGCGTACTCGTGGAGCACGGTCTGCCAGCTGTTGCCGGCTGAAAGATCAAGCACCACAAAATCGCGGTCCGGCCGGGCCAGAAAAAATCCGTTCAGGTCCACCGCCTTGCCCTGGTAAACCGGCACATGGGCCTGCATTTCCTGGCTGTTGCGGAAGGCGATGATGGTCAGCGGAACCGGGAGGCTCACTTCGCTGCGCAGAATCAGCTCTCCGAAAACCGCGCGCATCTGCTCGAAGCGCAGCGCCACCTGCCGCCCCCGGTCACCCCCCGCGTCCGTATTCACCACAAAATGGCCGGAGCGCACCTGGGTCCAGTTGTCGGCACGCGCGCCCAGGCACAGCAGAGCGCTGCAGGCGAGCAGCAGAAAGTAGAAACGCGGACGGTGCATCCCAGATCCCGAAGAGCAGAATTCGCTGACAGAGTTCGCTAACTAAGATGCTAGCACTTCAGCTTGCCGACTGCCGCGGGACAGCTTCTTGGGAAATCTGGCGGCGAGGCTATTCCAGGTACGGGAGAGAGGTAATCCTCCCGCCAGACCGGCGCAGGGATCCCTGCCACGTATGCATATCAGTTCCAGGTCTGCGATTTATTCAACGATTTTAGCGCACTTCTCCGTATCCAGAATCAACGGGATTCGCATCGGGACGCCTGCACCATCTGCCGTCCGCACTTGCCTGACAGCGGGTTTCCAACAAGGCGTGTCGGATGGTGCCGCAGCTATAACTGCATAGTCGCCCGGTTTCACATCGAACTGGAACCCGCCATCCAATCCTACCTGTATCTTCTGCGTATCCAGCGTAGCCAAATCGACGAGGAGAACCCTCGCTCCTGACAGTGACGCCCCCGTCGAGTCAGTTATGACGCCAGTGAGTCGCATATGGGCGACCTGGCCGGTGGTACTACCAAGAAGCGTGAAGACCAGCAAAATGACTGATCTGACCTTTGCCACAGAAGTACACCCTCCGTTCCTGATATGGGGCCCCGATCACCCTCGGCGCAGCCCTACCCAGCCGACATTCCAACCAATCCACACCTGTTGTCCGGCCATATGGGTATCCCAACCCCTCAGGTTCTATCGGTGTTGTCAGGCGGGTGGCCCACCTGCTCGCGTCTGGCGCTGGAGTATATCTCATAAATGGAACAGGCAACGCACGACAATCAAACATCACAATGAGAAGTGAGCGTTATCACTGACAGGTAGGACACGATAGGCTGAGCATAATCCAATCCTGTAAACGCATATAGCTCATGAAACCGCTCAACCTCCAGCTACAGGATGCAACCGGGACAACTATTTAGGCTCGTCATTCTTAAGCCTTCTCCCGATCAGACACCGGAAACACCTATAAAACACCAGGGGAATCGGGCATCGCTGTCGTACTGGAGCGTTGAGGAGGTCATGTATGCATAAAATAACGTGGTGTTGTCTCATTGCGGTAATAGCCACAGCCTGCCCGGCACTCGCTCAGCAAACGAACTCGACCAACGATATGAGACCGTTAACCGTCACTGATAGTATGTGGATAAACTCGCATGCTGGTGATTCGATGCTGCTTCCGTTGAAATGTGACTCCGACGGAAATATTTACGTCACTTTTTACCACTCCAAAAATCCAGCTCACGAGCCAATCTATAAGTTTGACGGTCGTGGAGAACAGAAGGCAACATTTTCAGTCTCCTCAGACACAGAATTTACCGCACGGGGAACTGGTGGGGTGGAATTCACACTCGGCAAAGATGGCGAGGTCTACCAGCTTGCCAAAGGTGGAAAGAACTTTGAGAGCTACATCCTTGCCTATGACAAGAATGGCACGATAAAGTCGAAAATAAAACTTACTCCCGATTTTTCTGTCAATCGGTTCGGTGTGTTCGACTCGGGAGAATTTCTCGTTACGGGGACGCCACGGGAGACCGATCAGAACCTAAGCCCCCACGCGATCTTCACTGGCATTTTTGACACTAGCGGTAAGCTCGTGAGGAAGTTGGTTATGCCTGAAGACAGCGAGTACGAAAAAAAGGCCGAGCGCGGCGACAGTGAGTTCTTTGATCGCGAAAGGGGAGGGGGTGGAAACCTGGCGGTGGAAGGGGGGTCGGTTGTGCGTGCTTCGGACGGGAACTTATATCTGGTTCGCGCAACCACTCCTGCTAAGGTGTACGTTATATCGCCGGGTGGTGAGGTGGTCCGAACGTTTGAGATCGCGTCTGATCTTCCACGTAAAACAATAGGTACTGTCGTTGCAAACAATGGCAAACTGGCATTTCAATTCCTGGGGGATAGCGATGACACAAGATCAATAATTGAACTTGTCACCCTCGCGGGCGAAAAATATGCTACCTACGATTCGAGCAAACTCGGTATAGCGCTTGCGTGCTATACAGCACCCGCCCGTTTCACATTTCTCTCGGTCAAAGATGGAAATCTTCAACTGATTGCTGCTGAGCCACATTAAGCAGCTTGGTACAAGGACCCGCACTGCATGACGCACGTGCGGGTTCCTATTCGTCCACATGTATGCAGACCATTGGTGCGATAAGCTTTGCCGCTTAAACCCGCGCAGGTCCACACATTTTCAAGCGGTAGTTGGCGAACCCAATGTAGCGGAGCACGCAGAGCCGCTTCAGTTGGAACGAGATGCTCGGGACCGTCCAGGTTGTGGATGAAAGCATCGGCCACGAGAGGCGGGTGCAGCTCGGAATGCATTCGCAAGGGCGAAAAACTCCGTTCTGTTACGGCAGCCTTTGCGCCAGCCCGGGCAGCGTCTTCACCAGGTCGTTATAAATTACGACCACGAAGAACAGCACCAGGAACAAAAATGCCATCTGGTACACGCGTTCTTTAACGTGCAGGCTGATGTCGTGTCCCATCAGGCTCTCAATGAACAGCATCAGGATGACGCCACCGTCGAGAATCGGAATGGGGAAGAGGTTAAAAATCCCCAGGTTCAGGCTGATGGCCGCGGTCAGCTGCAGCAGGGGCGAGAGGCCCTGGCGCGCGGCTTCGCCCGAGGCGCGCGCGATGCCGATTGGTCCCTCCATCTGGCGCATGGAAACCTGGCGGCGCACCATCTTTTGCACCAGCTCCAGAATCAGGTAGGAACTTTTCTTGTTGTCATCCCAGGATTGCCGCATGGCGGCGACAAAGGGCAGCTGCGTGACTTCGTCTGGCTCGCAGCTGATGCCGATACGCCAGCGCTTTTCGTCCTCGCTGGGAACATCCACCAGCTCCGGCTTCACCGTCAGGGTCAGCTGCTTGCCATCGCGCAAAACGGTAAACGCCGCCGGTTTTCCCTGTTCATCCTGCAACAGGTCAATGATGGCGGGGACGGAGCGCACTTCTACGCCATTGACGGCGATGATCTTATCGCCCAGCTTCATGCCCGCTCTATCGGCCGGCAGCCCGGTTTCCAGGGAGGTTACGATGTTGGGCTGGTCCGGTACCCAGCCCGCGCTCCCATACTGGTCTGGGCCGGTAGGCTCGGGAACCACGGTTTTGGTAATGGTCTGGTTGCCCCGCTGCAGTTCCACCTTAACCGGCTGGTTGGGGCTAAGTACCATCTGAGGAATCACTTGCTGCCAGGTGGGGTTCAGAGGTCCGTCGTCTATACGCAGAATCTTGTCGCCGGGCTGAATGCCGACCTTGGCGGCGGCCGAATCCTTCATCACATAGCCCACCAGTGCCTGCTTATTGGCCCAGATGGGGCGCGAGAAGCTCACCATGTACACCCCGGTAAGCAGCGCCAGGGCCAGGAAAATGTTCATGAAGGGGCCGGCTATGGCGATGATGAAGCGCTGCCAGCGGGGATGGGAAAGGAACTCGCCGGGATCGCCGGTGCGCGGTTCCATGGGGTTTTCCCCCGACATGCGCACGTAACCGCCCAGGGGAATGGCGCTGATGCGGTAATCGGTATCGCCCTTGCGCCAGCCCAGCAGGCGGGTGCCAAAACCGATGGAAAACACCTCAACCCGCACCCCAAACATCTTGGCCGTGATGTAGTGCCCGAATTCATGAATCAGGATCATGAATCCCAGCACCGCGGCTGTCGCGACCACTGCTAACAAGAAGCCGTTCATACGGTTAGGAAGCTACTCTCCGTGGTGGATTGCGGAAGCCGTCCAGGGCAATGGGGACTTGCTGCGGGACAGGTACTGCACCCGTTTCTTGGCGGCGGTGCGTGCCTCTGCGTCCGTCAATAGTATCTCATTAATAGATTCAGGTTTGCGGCTTTCAGTTTCACCAAGAACCTGCTCAATGGTCTCAGGAATCTGATCAAAACGAATGCTGCCATCCAGAAACGCGGCCACGGCGACCTCGTCGGCAGCATTGAGGGCAATGGGCTTAGACCCGCCCTCCCGAGCTGCTTCGTAGGCCAGCCGCAGACAAGGGAACTTTTCCATATCGGGGGGTGTGAAGTCGAGGTGCCGCAGGTCCATGACCGGGAAGCGCAGGCTGGAAGCGATGCGCTCCGGGTAAGTCAGGGCGTAAAGAATAGGTAGCCGCATGTCAGTCACTGAGAATTGCGCCAGGATGCTGCCGTCCACGAACTCCACCATGGAATGGATGGTGGACTGGGGGTGGACGATGACCTTTACCCTCTCCGGCGGTACGCCGAAGAGGCGGCAGGCCTCGATGACCTCGAAACCCTTATTCATCAAGGTGGCGGAATCAATGGTGATGCGCTGCCCCATCTTCCAGGTGGGGTGGTTGAGCGCCTGCTGCACCGTTATTGAGGCAAATGCCGAGCGCGGCGTGTTCAGGAAGGGTCCGCCCGATGCGGTGAGCCAGATGGACTCGACCTCCTCCATGCGTCCGCCGCGCAGACATTGGTGCACGGCATTGTGCTCGCTATCTATGGGAAGTAGGGGCTTATTGTGGCGCTGGGCCTCCGCGGTGAGCAGCTCGCCGGCGGCGACCATGGACTCCTTGTTCGCCAAGCCCACGCTCTTGCCCGACTTGACCGCCTCGTAAGTAGCTTCAAGGCCGGCGACGCCGACGATGGCGCTGACTACGAAATCCACCTCGGGATGGGTGGCAACCTGCACGGTTCCGGGAGAGCCGTGGGATACCTCGATCTCCTTTATGCCGTCGCGGCGGAGGCGGGAGCGCAGTTCGGCCGCATCGCCTTCGGTGGCCATCGACATCACGCGCGGATGCCAGCGCCGGGCCTGCTCGTAAGCGGATTCCAGGTTTTTGCCCGCTGCCAGCGTAAGTACACGAAAACGCTCAGGATAGGATTCGACGATATCGAGCGTGCTGCGCCCAATGGAGCCGGTGGAGCCCAGGATGGCGAGGTTCTTCATCAGCAGTTAGCAATTAGCCGTTAGCATTTGGCCGTGAAGCGTCGTCGGGAACCCTCATGCGCCTTGTCCCGGCTATTGTACGCACTGATTACTGAGTCCTGCTATGACTCCCCGGCCCAGTACAGCAGCTAGAGGGCTGAATGGTAAATGCTGACGGCTAAGTGCTGACGGCTTACGACAGCACCCGCAACGCGGCGTAAAACCAGATTACGGGCGCAGCCAGAAGCAGCGCGTCAATACGATCCAGCATGCCGCCGTGCCCGGGCAATAAAGTTCCGGAATCCTTCACGCCGGCGCCGCGCTTGATTAGCGATTCCACCAGATCACCCAACTGTGCGGCCACATTAATTGCCGCCGAGAGCGCCAGGATTGTGACGAGGGGCCAGGGTTGCAGGGCAAAGTAGCCGTCGCGACGCTGAATGAGGTGTGCCTGCAACAGCGCCGAACTGATCGGTTGCGCGTTGGCCAGAAACGCCCAGCCCACCACCAGGCTTCCCAGCATGGAGCCCGCTGCTCCTTCCCAGGTCTTCTTGGGGCTGACGCGCTGAGTCATCCGATGACGGCCAAAGGCCCTTCCGACAAAGTAGGCGGTGGTATCGCCCGCCCACACCACCAGCAGCACGAACACCAGCAGGATCGCTCCCGCCCACTGCTGCCGCAGTTGCACCAGAAATCCCAAGGGCAGGGCGATGTAGCCGAAAGCGAATGCGGAAGCAGCAGCGGCAGGAAGCGAGGTGCTGAAATCGTTGCGTGCCATGCCGATCACCAAAAACACAAAAGGGGCGAGCGCCGCCGAGAAGCCCATGGTAACTATGAAGCTGGCAGTAGCGATCAGGGGTTTGCCGCTGATGGCGGTCAGCGCCACAGACAGGAAGAGAAGCGCCACATAGACGTAGGTGGGTTTCCACAGCGGCTGGACATGGTAGTGCCGCGAGAGCTGAAGGAATTCATGCGTGGTGAGCAGCGCCACCACGGCAACCACCGCCGCGAGCAGGGGAACAGGAGCGCGCAGCACGATCACCAGTACGATGGGGATCAGCACCGCCGCGGTGGCAATGCGCTTCCACGGACCGGAGCCGCGCTCAGTGCTTGCCGTTGTTATGGGTGACGGCTCCGTTGCCATGATGAGGGTTGACCAGGCCGCCATAACGCCGCTCCCGCTTCTGGTACTCGGCAATCGCTTCGAGCAGGTGCTGGCCGCGGAAATCGGGCCACAGCGTCGGGGTCACATAGATTTCGGCGTAAGCCAGTTGCCACAGCAGAAAGTTGCTCAGGCGCATTTCGCCGCTGGTCCGGATGACCAGGTCAGGGTCAGGAAGATGGCGCGTGTACAGGTTGCGGGCGATGGAGTCCTCGTCCACGAGCAGGTGATCAATGCCGCCGTTGGACGCCGCGGCCTTCACCAGCGAATTGAAAGCGTCCACCAGTTCGCTTCGCGCGCTGTAGTTCAGCGCGAGGGTCAGGACCATGCCGGTGTTTTTGGCGGTGGCTTCGCGCGCCCACTGCATGCGCTCCCGCACCTGCGGCGGCAACTCGTGCTGGCGTCCGATGTATTCCAGGCGAATATTGTTGCGGTCGAGCGTGGGCACTTCCTGCTTGAGGTAGCGGCACAGCAAGGTCATGAGAAAGCCGACTTCGGTGGCCGGCCGCTTCTTCCAGTTTTCTTCCGAGAAGGCGTAGAGAGTGACCGCGGGAATACCCACGCGGGCTGCGGTTTCCACCGTGGAGCGCACAGATGCCACCCCGGCACGGTGGCCGGCGATGCGCGGCAGGTGGCGCCGATGAGCCCAGCGCCCGTTGCCGTCCATAATGATGGCGATGTGTTGAGGGAGCCTTTCCGGGTCAAGCCGCAGGTAAATTTCCGCTTCCTTGCGGTCCAGACCGGCAGGAACCTTTGCTTGCGACAACGATGAAACCTCTTCTGTGTCACGAAGTTACCACACAGGTTGGCATTGCGCAATGAACCGTAGTTGGGAGCTGGCAGTTAGCAGTCGGTAGCGCGGCCTCCGCTTTAGTGTGCCGTAGGCTGCACCTGTTTTTCGCCTTGAAAGGCAATTTCCAAGATGACAAACAATGAAACCACACATAGGGCGAACATCAGGTAAAAAACCCAGTCATCCGGACCGCCATGGCCCAGCGACTCAATGCCGGTGGCACCCTCGAACCATCCCCAGAAGGGAGCCGAAATAACCGCAGCGATAAATCCGGTAGGCAAGCCCAATACTACCGCAGCGAGAACAATGGCAGAGTGTTTGAAAATCCGGCTTGCTTTCATGGCGAACGCAGTATAGCGATCACGGGTAGTTGGTAGATAGTGGTTGGTAGGTGGTAGAAGCAGCGGCAGACCAACTAGCAACTGCCAACTACTGCACCGCGGCTTCTTCGGGCACGATGGCAAGATCCAGCTTCTGCGGCCCGCGAATGACCGTGAGATGGGCGCGAACGCCGACCTGGGCTTCGGTCAAAAGGCGGTGCAGGTCGTCCACCCCAGCGATGTGCTTACCGTCCAGCGCGACCACCAGGTCCGACTGGCGGAGCCCGGCTTTTTCCGCCGGGCTGCCGTTTTCCACTGACACTACCGCTATGGCAGATTCCGCCGGCAATTCGTGGAAACGCACCAGGCGACGCGGCAGGGGCGCGGTTTGGGCGACCACGCCAATGTAGCTGCGGCGAATACGGCCATCGCGCAGCAGCCGGCTGGCCACGAATTTCGCGGTATTGATGCCGATGGCGAAGCAAATGCCTTGCGCCGGCAGGATGGTGGCGGTGTTCACGCCCACCACGCGGCCATTCGCGGTGACCAGTGGCCCGCCGGAGTTGCCCGGGTTGAGCGCGGCATCGGTCTGGATTACATCGTCAATCAGTCGCCCGGTGCGGGAACGCAGCGATCGGCCGAGAGCGCTGACCACGCCCGCGGTCACCGAATACTGAAAGCCGAAAGGATTGCCAATGGCAATCACCAACTGGCCCACGCGAAGCTGCTGCGAGTCGCCCATCTCGGCGGCTTTAAGCAGGGGCGCGTCAATGCGGACGACCGCCAGGTCGGTGGCCGGATCGTCGCCAATGAGCGTGGCCGGGAAACGCTGCCCATCCGAGAGCGAGACATCAATGCGGCTGGCGCCGTGGACCACATGGCTATTGGTGAGAATCAGGCCGTCGGGAGTGAAAATGAACCCCGAGCCACCGCCATGCGCTTCGTGTTCCGTGCCGCCGGGGCGGCGCTGGACGCGCTGGGTGACCTCGATGTTGACTACCGCCGGGCTTACGCGCTCGGCCGCGCCCACCACCGCCCGCGAGTAGGCGTCGAGCAGCGCAGAGTCTTCCCCGTGCAGGGCGCTTGCGTGCAGCGCTTCGCGCGCATCTTCCCGGCCCAGGGGAGAGGCAGGATCGTGAAGCAATTCAAAATTCATGGAGTAGAGATGCTGGGAGCGGAGAGGTGGATTCAGCCCTGGGCAACGAGTGAGGACTCGGCGGGTTGCGGTGTGGCAGGCGCAGCTGAAGCTGCGCCCTTTCAAAGCCAGCGGTCGGTAAAAAAAACGCCGGGGCTGGTTGGCCCCGGCTAGTGGTTGGCATTGTGGCCCGGAAAATCTGGCGTGGACCCGGGTCTTCGACCCGGGCTGGACGGGGCGGAGCCCCGTCCCCACACACTTATCGTTAAGCTCCGCGGCGCGGATGCAGGGTCAGGTCGCGTACCTGCGCCAGCACGCTGTTCAGCTGCATGGCGCTGAGCTGAGAGACAAATGGCATGATCTCCGCGATAAAATTGTCGCTCAGCAGTTCGCGCATCTCTTCCTGGCGGGTACGCTCGCCCCCGTTAAGCAACTCGGGAACCGTGACCTCAAGGGCGCGCGCCAGCCGTTCCAGCGAAGAGAGCGTAGGCGTGGCTTTCTCGTTCTCGATTTTGGAGACGTAGGTGCGCGGCACGCTCATGCGCAGGGCCAGTTGCCGCTGGCTCAGGCCGTTACGCTGGCGCAAAGAGCGGATGGACGAGGCCAGTTGCAAGTGGCCGGGCAAGTGGCTGCGCGCCGGAGGCGCGATGGTTGGCTGGACCGCGGCCATGATTTCCAGCTCTTCTTCGTCTAAGCTGACATGGCAGCGGCGGCAGAGACTATTCGAGGTGCGAAATTGGACTAACTTGCAGTGGTCGCATCTCACAACTTCCCGTGAGTCGACCGGCGCCAGGGTTGTGGCCATGGATTGGTGGGAGTGCCAGAGCGGACACGTCCTAACCAACTTGGTTCTTCGCGTAATGTGCGGCATGGATGGTGCAGTGTCAACAGTAATTTGCTGTGAAAAAAGCGGAATAAATTCCATGGTTTCCGAAAACACTCATGAACACTGGACAAAATCAAGAAAAAATCGCGGTCAATCGCCAGGCTGCCTGGGGTTTACTAACTGAGTTCACCCAGTCGGAAAGTTTGCGCAAACATGCTATGGCGGTGGAGGCGTGCATGCGCGCCTACGCCCGGCAGTTTGGCGAGGACGAGGAAAAGTGGGGAGTCGTGGGACTGATTCACGACTTCGACTATCGAAAAATATCCAAGCCTGGATGACCATCCCATGCGGGGCAGCGAAATACTGGAGCAGCGGGGGTGGCCGGAAGAAATTCGCCGGGCGATTCTTTCGCATGCCGACCATACCGGGATCGCGCGCCAGACCCAGCTGGAACATGCCCTGTTTGCGTGCGACGAACTGGCTGGGTTCATCACCGCGGTGGCGCTAGTCAAGCCCGGCAAGTCACTGGCCGAGGTGGATGCGCGCTCGGTGCGCAAAAAGATGAAGGACAAAGCCTTCGCCCGCAGCGTGAGCCGCGATGACATCACCAAGGGCGCGCAGGAGCTGGGAGTGGAACTGGAGCAGCACATCGCTTTCTGCATTGAAGCCATGAGGGGAATCGCGGGAGAGCTGGGGCTGGATGGGAGCAAGGCAGGAACTAGCAGCTAGCAATTAGCATTGGGCCGTGATCCTTGTGCTGTACTGATGGCCGGTAGCCGCGTCGCGCACGGCACAAAGGGCTTCTTTTTCCTCGGATTAGATTAAAGCGGAACGATTCAAAAGAACAAAATGCCTATCTTAATTTCTCACCCCACCCGGATTCAGGCCGCTGGCACTAAACCCAAGCTCATTGACGAGTACATTGGCCGGGTGAACTCAAAAAGCCCAGCCGTGAGCGTCGCCCACATGCGCAGCCCGGAAGGCTGGTCGGAACCGGGGCAGACACCGGAGTTCGACGAGTACACCATTGTGCTCAAAGGGGTCCTTCGGGTCGCACACAAGAGCGGACACGTGGAGGTGCGCGCTGGGCAGGCGGTGATTGCGCATCGGGGCGAATGGGTGCAGTACTCCACTCCCGAAGGCGCCGAGTACATTGCCATCTGCCTGCCAGCGTTTTCGCCGGAGACGGTGCATAGAGAAGGGTGAGAATGATTGACGATTGTTGATTTTAAATTGACGATCAAAAACCAGCATGGTGGTCAGAATGCTTGCGATCTGCTGAACTGAGGTGCGACAGAGCTGGGGTCCTTCGACTCCGCAGACGGGTTCGCGAGCGAACCCATCTGCTGCGCTCAGGATGACAGTTCAAGAACGCTTAAGATAACTGTCTGAAAACGTTCAGGAAGAATGACAGTTCAAGACCGTCAAGGAGCATGTTCCACAGATGCAACGTATTCATCCGTGGAAATCTGGGGCGAACAGAAGTTAGCGCAGTGGCTCGGCGAGCTTGCCGCTGGCGATCAGGTCGGAAATCTTGGCGAAGTCTTCGGCCAGCATGCGATCGTGTTCAATGGGTGGCGAAACCGAGCGGATGGCGGCGTGCGCGGCCTGCAGGCGCTTGCTGGTTTTGAGCGGGGCCAGGAAATCAATCCCCTGGGCGGCGGCCATGGCTTCAATGGCGAGCACATGGCGCGTGTTGGCCACAATCTGCCGCAGCTTGAGGGAAGCCGCCATGCCCATGGAAACGTAATCTTCTTTATTGCCTGAGGTGGTGATGGAATCCACCGAGGCCGGGTGCGCCAGTACCTTGTTCTCGCTGGCCAGGGCGGCGGCGGTTACCTGCGCCATCATGAAACCGGAATTGAGGCCGGCGCCGGGCGCGAGAAACGGCGGCAGGCCTTCATTGAGCGATGGATTCACCAGCCGCTCCAAACGACGCTCGGAAATGCCGGCCAGTCCGCTCAGCGCGATCCCCAGGAAATCGAGAACGAAGGCCACGGGCTCGCCGTGGAAGTTGCCGCCGGAGAGGATGTCGCCTTCGGCCTCGTCATTCTGTCCTCCCGGGCGATGAGCAGGCGCAAAGACCAGGGGGTTGTCCACCGCGGAGTTGATCTCGGTCTCCATCACGCGGCGGCAGTGGGCCAGGGTGTCGCGTACCGCGCCGTGCACCTGGGGCATGCAGCGCAAAGAGTAGGCGTCCTGCACTCGGGCGCAGTCGCGGTGCGATTCGCGAATCCCGCTGCCTTCCAGCATACGGCGAAGGTTCTCCGCCGTGCGCAGCTGGCCGGGATGAGGGCGGACCTGATGAATGCGGGCGTCGAAAGCGGCATCGGTGCCGCGCAGCGCGTCGAGTGAGAGCGCACCGATCACGTCGGCGGAATCCACCAGCACCTCGGCGGCGAGCAGGGCCAGCGCTCCCACCGACAGCATGCCCTGAGTTCCGTTGATGAGCGAGACCGCTTCCTTGGCTTCCAGGACCAGAGGCTTGATGCCGGCCTCGCGCAGGGCGTCGGCGGCGGGCAGATGAGCGCCGCTGTATTTGCCGCTGCGATCCGCAATCAGCACCTGGCCTTCTCCCAGCATAGGCAGCACCAAATGGGCCAGAGGAGCCAGGTCGCCGCTGGCGCCCACGCTGCCCCGCGCCGGCACCACGGGATGCACGCGGCGGTTAAGCATTTCGCACAGGGTGTCAATCACCAGCGGGCGTACCCCGGAGTAGCCTTTGGAGAGCGAGTTGGCGCGCAACAGCATCATGGCGCGGACTTCCGGCTCGGTCAGCGGCTCACCGACGCCGGCGCAGTGGGAGCGGATCAGGTTGAGCTGCAGCTGGCGAATTTGGTCTGGAGGGATGCGCACGTCGGCCAGTTTGCCCACGCCGGTGGTGATGGCGTAGGCCACGCGGTTGTTGGCCACCTGGTCGTCCACCACGGCGCGGGCGCGGTTGACCGCCTCGCGGGCATCGGCGCCCAGCAGCACCGGGCGAAATTCGTAGACCACCTCGTGCACGTCGGCGAGGCGGAGAGAGTTGCCGTCAATGTGCAGTGCGTTCATGGGTAGCTAGCCAGCTGCTTTCACCGCCGCCTTAAACACCGCCACATATTTCGATGGCAGTTCGCGCTTGCGCATGTCAGAGTCGGTAACGATGTGAGTGGTTTCGCCTTCGGCCAGCAGGATGCCGTCACTTTCGCGCACCGCCTCGTAGCCGAAGTGAATCAGCGACTCGCGCACATTCTTCAGATGCGTGCGCACCACGATTTCGTCGTCGTATCGCGCCGGCGCTTTGAAGCGGCAACGGGCGTCTACGACCGCGATATAACAGCCGTCTTCCTGTTCCATTTCACGATAAGTGAAGCCCAGTTGGCGCAGCAGGTCCACACGCCCCACTTCGAACCAGATGAAGTAGTTGGAGTGGTAAACGACTCCCATCTGGTCGGTTTCAGCGTAGCGAACGCGGATGCGGGAGAGGGCGGTAGTGGCGGCGGTGGCGGATCTTGTCATCGTTATTCTTAAGCTAACTAGCTGACTAGCTTAACATCCAGGGTTCAGCACTCGGCAATCAGCGTTCAGCTGCCAGGATTTAGGTCGCGCTTGCGGCACTCGCCCGCCTGCGACCATCGCAGCGTGACCGGCCTCACAAACTGTGCGGCCAGGGGTGTGGAATGCTCTAGCAGGGACCGCGAGCCGGGCGATCGCAGGCATTGACCATTCAGTTCCGTTGGGCGGCCGAGCGGCCATGTACGTGCAAGTACAAGGTACAGGGAGTTGCCGTGTTAAACTCCGCCTGTCCACTTCCTCAATCTATCGTTCGCCGTATGTATTGGCAGCAGGGAAACGCCTGCCTGGCGGGAACGTTGAGCCTGAAAGACAGTCAAGCGGAATGCTGTGGCGATGAGAAGGAGGATGTCCGCCCATCGAAGTGGATGCTGCGGGCAGTGCCGAAGCTCGCGGTTCTGGCGTTGTTCTGCTTGGCGTTGGCAGCAACCTGGGCGCAGATTTCTCCCGGCCCGCTTTCGCGGGCGCACCAGTCCCTGAGCGGCGCAACCCAATGCACCAGCTGCCACAAGTTGGGGGCAGGGGCAGCCAGCTTCAAATGCCTGGAGTGCCACGCCGATATTGCCGGGCGAGTGGCGGCCAAGCGCGGCCTGCACGCCTCCTTCGGCGCCATCAGCGCCAGCCAGAAGCAGTGCGCCACCTGTCACTCCGAGCACAACGGGGAGAACTTCAATCTTATCCGCTGGAATCCAACCCCAGGCGCGTTCGATCACAGCAAGACCGGCTACGCACTGGAGGGCAAGCACGTGGGCTTGGCCTGCGCGCGCTGTCACACCGCGGCCCACATTGCGCCGGCACAGCGCGCAACCATCTCCATCAAGGACCTCAACCGCACTTACCTGGGAATATCGAATGGATGTGTAACCTGCCATCGTGATCAGCACCAGGGCCGGCTGGGGCAGAATTGCCAGCAATGCCATGGGTTTAATGATTGGAAGGTGGTGGCCGGGCCGCTGGGCCGGTTCGATCACAGCCGGACCCGTTATCCTCTCACCGGCGTGCATCAACAGCTGGCGTGCCAGAAATGCCATTTGCCGGGCGCCGATGGCCGGCCGAAATATGTAGGTCTGTCGTTCAGCACCTGCAATGCCTGCCATACCGACCCGCACCGCGGCACTTTCGCTGGTACTTGCCAGTCCTGCCACAACACGGGGGGCTGGAAGCGAGTTTCGGCGGCGGCAGTAAGCGAGCGCTTCGACCACTCACGGACCAAGTTCCCGCTGCTGGGGAAACATGCCGATGTGCGCTGCGGCCAGTGCCATGCCGGGGGCGATTTCAAGAAGCCGGTCGGCTTCCAGAAGTGTTCCGATTGCCACCAGGATGCGCACCAGGGGCAGTTTGTGCAGCGCGCCGACCAGGGCGAGTGCTCGTCGTGCCATAACGTAAACGGCTTTAAGCCGGCGCTGTTCGGAGTAAAAGAGCATGCCGCCACGGCGTATCCGTTGCAGGGCAAGCACGCGGCCGTGCGTTGCGAGCAGTGCCACATTCCCGCGGGCCGGGCCACGATTTACAAGGTGAAATTTGCGCAGTGCACCGACTGCCATAAGGACGAACACCAGGGCCAGTTTGCGCGCGCTCCTTACTTTAACCAGTGCCAGCAGTGCCACGACCTGAACGGATACCGGCCGTCCACCTTCACGTTGGCACGGCACCAGCAGACGCGCTTTCGCCTGAGCGGCGGGCACCTGGCTACCCCGTGCAACGAATGCCACAGGGCGAAGACCGATTTCGCCGGCAGGGGGACAGTGAAGCCGGCGGTGATGTATCACTTCGAGGACCGCTCCTGTATCGCCTGTCACCAGGATCCGCACCAGGGACAGTTCCGCGACCGCATGCTGCGAATAAGCGCCGGGGGGAAGGAGATGGGCTGCGAGGCCTGCCACTCGACCGAAACCTGGTCTGACCTGCAGCGGTTTGATCACGCCGCCACCAAGTTCCCGCTGGTGGGAGCGCACCGGGCGGTCGCCTGCATGGACTGCCACAAGCCTCCGAATTTGGAGACGCGGTTGCGCAACGTGGATTTCCGCGCCGCACCTCTGCGCTGCGAGCAGTGCCACCAGGACATTCACGGAGGACAGTTCGCCAGGGCAGGCCAGCCGACGGCCTGCGCCGCTTGCCACAATAGCGCGCGCTGGCGGCCTTCGCTGTTCGATCATGAGACGCGCACCACGTTCCCGCTAAAGGGGGCGCACCGCAATGTGCGCTGCGAGGCGTGTCACAAGAATGTTCGCCTGCTGGGGGCTAAACAGGTTCTGTTCTATAAACCCACGCCGGCGCGCTGTGTGGATTGCCATGGACCCACGGGAAAGCCAGAGCGCTTGGATAAGGTTGGAGCGCTTCGACCCGGCTGGGTAGAGCTGCGACCCAGGATGGCAATGTAGTTGCTTACCCAGGAGTCAAGGCTCAGGAATCAGCGAACGACCACCGAGGACTGCACCTGAGGCCTGACTGCTGAGAAATAATTTATGCGCCCACTGCGTGTAATCGTGATTGATGACGAGCCCAACACCTGCGCCTTTTTGCAGGCTGCCTTCACGGCGGAAGGGCACCAGTGCCAGACCTTCGTTCGTCCACAAGAGGCGGAGCAGTATCTGGCTGAGGAAGATGCCGATCTGGCGATGGTGGACGTCTATCTGGGGGCAGTGAACGGCATTGATTTACTGAGCCGGCTGCGCGCGCTCAAGCCCGAACTGTATCCGGTGATCATGACGGCGCACGTGAGCGTGGAGACTGCCGCTCGCTCGGTGGCGGAAGGGGCGGTGGACTATGTAAGCAAGCCGCTCACCATCGAGCAGATTCGCGCCATCTGCCAGCGGGCACGGGGATCACGCGCGCAGAAGGCCGAGCCGGTGGAGGACGCGCCTGCCCCGGTACAGGACTCGGCGATCATCGGCGGCAGCCCCAAGATGCTGGCGGTTTATAAGGCGATTGGGCGAGTGGCGGCCAGCAACGTGAACGTGCTTATCACGGGCCCCAGCGGCACCGGCAAGGAGTTGGTGGCTCGTGCCATCCATCAGCATTCGAAGCGGGTGCTGCAGCCTTTTACGGCAGTGAATTGCGGGTCATTCACCGAAACCATCTTGGAGAGCGAGCTGTTTGGGCACGAGAAAGGCGCTTTCACCGGGGCCAACGCCATTCATAAAGGACTGGTGGAGGCGAGCGATGGGGGCACGCTGTTCCTGGATGAGGTGACGGAAACCACGCTCAGTTTCCAGGTGAAGCTGCTGCGCGTAATACAGGAGCAGCAGGTGCGGCGGGTGGGGTCAAACAGGTACGTGCCGGTGGATGTGCGCATTGTGGCCGCGTCCAACCGGGAAGTGGCGGAGTTGATCCGGCAGGGACACTTTCGCGAGGACCTGTTTTACCGGCTGGCGGTGGTGCAGATTGCGATTCCATCGCTGGGAGAGCGGCGGGAGGACATTCCGCTGCTGGTGAGGCACTTCCTGCAGCAATTCAACCTGAAGAATGAGCGCGAGGTCAGCATTGAGGCGGAGGCGGTGCGCCGTTTGCAGGAGATGAACTGGCCGGGGAATGTGCGCGAACTGGAGAACACGGTGAACCGGCTGGCCATTTTCGCGCCTACAGGACAGATCACGCAGGCGGATGTAGAAGCGGAAGCTGGGCGCGCGCAGGAAGGCGTGCACCCGGAGTCTGCCATGGCCACGGCCGCGCCTGACCGGCTGGTGGAGCTGGAACGGGAGCACATTGTGCGCATTCTGAAGCTGACGCACGGCAACAAGTCCGAGGCGGCGCGGCGGCTGGGCATCGAGCGCAAGACGCTTTACAAGAAGGCGCTGCGCCTGGGCATTGACCTGCAGTCGTTGGAAAAGAAATGAACGCGGTGGAGCCAGGGCGGCGCGCATGGGGGCAGAACGCCGGGCTATGTCTGCTGCTGTTCGCTATGGTGGTGGCGCTTTCCGCTGTCCCCGGTATCCGCGAATCGCAGGCGAAGCTCACCGACAGCTACTTTCGCCTGGCGCCGAAGCCGCGGCAACGCTCGCCGGTGGTGGTGGTGCTGATTGATGATGAAAGCCTGCAGAAGTTCGGGCGCTGGCCCTGGTCGCGAATTTTGCTGGCGCGACTGACCAACAACTTGTCGCAGGCGGGGGCGCAGGTGATCGGGCTGGACATTCTGCTTTCCGAACCGCAATCTGCGCAAACGGATGGAGCGCTGGCAGCGGCGTTGCAGGGCAGCGGGCGGGCGGTAATCGCGGACAAAATTGGGACTTATCCGGACGGGCCGCATTGGGTGGAGCCGCTGCCCGCCTTTGCGCTGGCGGCTGTGGTGGGGCATGGGCAAGCGGCGCTGGATGGGGACGGCATCTGCCGGCGTTTTCCGGCGCGCGAACTGGCACTGGACGGCTCGCGCTGGGCCTTCGCGGTGGAAGTGGCGCGGCGGGTGGCTCCGCTGCGCACCAGCGCTTTCCTGGATGCCTACGGGATTCCCAGCAGCGATGAAGGCTCGGTGCTGGTGGCGCGGCCCACCCTGGTGCCCATCGCGTTCCGGCGGGACAATTTTGAGACCATTTCCGCCGCTACCGTATTGCAGGGCGGCGAACTCGCAGCCGTGCGTGGCCGGCCAGTGCTGGTCGGTTTCGGCACCGCCGAACTGGGCGACCGCATTTCCACTCCCCTGACCAGCGTCGCGCCTTCACCGGGCGTGATGGTCCACGCTCAAATCCTGGACAGCATTCTTGCGGGGCGCAGGCTTCGCCCGGTTTCCCCATGGCTCGCGCTGCTGCTCGTGCTGGTCACCTGCGGATTGGTGGTCTTATTCTTCCGCCGCTGGCGTGGCTGGCAGGCGGTTGGATGGCTGTTGTTTTTGGCCGGGGCCGTGTATTTCGCCGGGTTGCTGGTGTTCCTGTGGGGCTCACGAGTGCTGCCGGCAGGCCAGTTGCTGCTGGCGGTCCTACTAGGACCGGTGGCGGTTTATAGCGCGGATTTCGTGCTGGTGGAACGCAGCCTGACCCAGCAACTGGGGGAACTGCGCGGCTGGCTGGCGTCACGCGCCAAGAGCCCGGGGCGGCGCGACGCCACCGATCTTTCGTGGAAACTGGAACTGCTGCGCCGCTTGCAGGCGGAACTGGGCTCGCTTTACGAACTCCACCAAACCCTGCTGGAGACGACGCAGGACCTGGTCGCCATTTTTGATGAGCAGGGCCGGCTGCTGCTGCACAACCAGGCCTTTACCTCCGGCTTTGAAGCCGTGCAGCCCGGACTGAGGCTGGACGAAGTGCGCGCCCGGCTGGCGCCGAAGGACGATGCGCCACTTTCGGCGAAGGGAACGGGAGTGGAAGGCGAAGCCTACCTGGATGGTGAGCTCTACCTGGTGCGTATTGTGCCTCTGCCCGCGACCACGCTTTCTCCGGGAGGGGGAACGGTGATGGAACTGGCCAGTCTCCGCACGCGCGTGGAGCGCGACCGGGCCCGCGCCGAAGCTCTGGGATTCATTACGCATGAGCTGCGCACTCCCCTGGTCTCCATTCAGGGCTTTGCGGACCTGATGATGCAGTATCCCGGGTCGCCTTCGTGCGCGCAGGCTCCGGAAACCATTTTTCGCGAATCGAAGCGGCTGCTGGCGCTGATCAACAGCTATTTGGACGTGCTGCGACTGGACGCTGGAGCGCGTCCCATCCGTTCCGACTTAGTCAAGCTGGAGGAAGCGGTGCGGCAAGTGTTCGATATCCTGCAGCCGCTGGCCGCCGCCGCGCATGCTCGCCTGGTTTTCAAAGACGGGGAATCCCACGCAGTGATGGGAGACGCAACCTTGATTGAGGGTGCGGTGTTAAACCTGGTGAGCAACGCCATCAAGTACGGCGAACCCGGCGGCGACGTAAGCGTGCACTGCCGGCGCGAAGGCGGTGAAATGGTTTTAGCGGTTCACAATCAGGGGGAACCGGTGCCGGCGCAGGAACTGCCCCGGCTCTTCGAACCGTACTACCGGGGTTCGGGCGCGCCCGCCGGCTTGCCCGGTTGGGGATTGGGTTTGGCGTTTGTGAAGCGCATTGCCGAAAAGCATGGCGGCTCGGTACGGGTGAAAAGCGAGGCTGGCGGGACGGCGTTCGAAATTCGCCTGCCCGCCTCGGCGGAAATAGCCGTGGAGAGAGGCACAGTATGAAAACCATGGGCGTAGTGGCGCTGCTGCTGGCTCTGGTTCTTCCTTTAGCGGCAATACAAAAATCGGAACCGCCGCCGATCACAGTACCCTCCGGTTCGGCGCTGGTGGCTGAGGTGAAGGGCAAGGTTTCTGTGACTCCTCCCCAGGGTGCGGCGGCCATGGCGGAGAGTGGAATGGTGCTGCCGGCGGAAACCGTCATTGATACGGGCAAGGGCAGCGTGATCCTGCTCCTGTCGGATGGTTCGCAAGTCCTGGTGAAAGCCAAAACGCGCGTGGTGATCAAATCGCCTGAGACCGGCCAGGGCCACTTCCTGCAGATGTTGATCGGCGAAATCATGGCCAAAGTAAAAAAGCGGCTGGGGGAGAGCCCTCCTTTCCGGATGGGCACGCCCAGCGCGGTCATTACGGTGCGCGGCACACGGTTTTCCGTGCAGGTGGATAAGAAGGGCAAGACCCTCGTAGAGGTGTTCGAGGGCATCGTGGAAGTGGAAGGCTTGGGCGAGAAGCCGAAGGCGGTGTTAATCGAGCCTGGATACCAGACACAGGTTCAACCCGGCCGCCAGCCGCAGGTACCACAGCAAATTAATCAATTGGGCATGATGAACCGTGGACTTGGACAACAAGGGCCAAACATGGGGCAGCCCGGCGCGGGGCAGCGCCCGGGTACTGGGCAGCAATCCGGCCAGGACAACAAGCCGGAAGGTCCGGATGATTAATATCCGTTCTCGGCGATTATCCTTCGGCTCTTTGATCCGCCCAGGGCAATCGAAAGCATGGGGTAGTTTGGGCCCCAACGTGGGTCCAAAGGACACAGTTAGTGGAGTGAGTTGGCGAAACATGCAGCGGTGTATCGGCTACTGCTGATTTCACCGTCCTCGGTGTTGCAGAATTCAACATCTTTCGCCCGCTGCTGTATGTGGCTGAAAGAATTGTGTCACAAAATGTATCGTATGTCCCAGTCAAGAATTTGGCAGATGGTGCTCCTGTCCGCGTGAACAGAGCAGCAGTACGCCTTTGGTAATTTCCAGAGCTTTCCACCCAGCAGCTATTCTCGGTGGCCAACCGATTGCAATATCTGTCAGTAGCCGCTTTCGTGTGACATCAACAAAACAAGTGAGATGCCTTGGGCTCGCAACTGCTGGTAAACCTGGTCGTCTGGTTCCTGCTGAGTGCTCCGGGAGGACTGCCGGCGCAGGCGCCTAGCCATGCCGCGCAAGCAGCCAGCCAGGGCGAGACCACTACGCGCAACCCGCACGGTAATCTGAATCTGCCGTGCCAGAACTGTCACAGCTTCACAGCCTGGAAGCCGATCCGCAATGTCCCGGAGTTTGATCACAACAACACCAAGTTTCCCTTGCGCGGGATGCATGAAGGGGTAGCCTGCCGGCAGTGCCATACCGACCTGGTGTTCAGGAACGCGAGCACGAAGTGCGCGGACTGCCACGCGGATATCCACCGGCGCCAGTTCGGCGCTAGTTGCGAAAATTGCCACACCGTAAAAGGCTGGCGGGTCGGCGTGCAGTCCATGCAGCAGCACTTCAACCGCTTTCCGCTGGTGGGAGCGCATGCCCTGCTGCAATGCGACAGCTGCCACAAGAATGCGGCGGTGGGCCAGTTCCAGGGACTCTCCACGGATTGCATCAGTTGCCATTCGGCCCAGTTCCAGCAGGCCACCAATCCCAACCATGCCGCCTCCGGTTTCCCTGCCACCTGCCAGGCGTGCCACAGCATGGACACGTGGTTCGGAGCCAAGTTTGATCACCTGCGCTTCACCGGCTTTGCCCTGACCGGCATGCACGCCAACCTGCAGTGCACGTCCTGCCACGCCGGCGGCAATTTCAAGGGAACTCCGGCTGGTTGCGTGGGCTGCCATGCCAAGGATTTCGCCACTGCTAATAATCCCGATCACATCAAGGCGGGTTTTCCCACCAGTTGCGCCACCTGCCACAACACCAGTTCATGGATGAACGTGAATTTCAACCATGCCATGACAGGATGGCTGTTGAGCGGGGCGCACGCGAAAGTGGCGTGCTCGCAATGCCATATCAACGGCCGCTACACGGCGATGCCGACCACCTGCTCTTCCTGCCACATGGCGGATTTTCAGAAAACTAACAATCCGAATCACGTGGCCGGCGGATTCCCCACGGACTGCTCCATTTGCCACAGCACCATCTCCTGGGCGAATGCGAAGTTCAACCACGCGCTGAGCGGTTTCCCCCTCACCGGCGCGCATGCCACACTGCAATGCCAGACCTGCCACGTCGGCGGGAAGTTCACCAACCTCAGCCCGTTGTGCGTTTCGTGCCACCTGAAGGATTTCCAGAACACCAACAATCCCAATCACACGGCCGCCGGCTTCCCGCAGCAATGCCAGGTGTGCCATACCACCACGGCGTGGATGCCGGCCAGCTTTAACCACAACCTGACCAGCTTCCCCCTGACCGGCGCGCACACCACCGTGCCCTGCGCCAGTTGCCACATTAATAATCAGTTCGTAGGAACGCCGACAGCCTGCTATTCCTGCCACCAAAAGGATTACCAGGGCACCACCGATCCCAACCACGTGGCAGCAGCCTTCCCCACCAACTGCACGCTGTGCCACAACACAACTTCGTGGGCGGGGGCCACTTTCAATCACACCTGGTTCCCGATTTACTCCGGCACGCACGCCGGAGTGTGGACGACCTGCGCCACCTGCCATATCAATCCGTCGAATTACGCGGCTTTCTCCTGTATCAACTGCCATACGCACAGCCAGTCGAATACGGACCCCAACCACTCTGGCCTCCCCAACTACATTTACAACGCCACCAGTTGTTATTCGTGCCATCCCACAGGCCAGGGTGGCAACTGACGTGCGACTCACGGAAGGCAGATGCGGAAGGAAAATGGGTCAGGGTTTTCGCGGCGTTGCAACCAGAAGCGATTGCGGAAAGCGGGGCGGCAGAGTGCGGCTGCGAATAGACAAATGCTGCCAGTTTTTGCTGGTGCTGACGTTTTTGGCGGGTGCGTGGGCACAAGCTGCCGATTCGCCGGCGATCATCGAGCGGGTGGCGGTGGAGCGCCAGGGGCCTAGGGTCGAGGTAAAGATTGTGCTCAGCCGTGCGGTCACTCCGGTAATGAGCACCGCAATGGCACCCGAGCGCGTGCTGCTGGATCTTCCCAATACCCGTTCGAGCCCGCACCAGCGGCACATTACCGTGGGGGAGGACGGGGTGGAGGCGGTGCGTTACGGGCTGAACGAATCCAAGCCCCCGGTCACACGCCTGGTGGTGGTTCTTGAGCGGGCAGGGAAGTATGAACTGGCAACCGCCGGCAATGAGATTGTCTTGACCATTATGCCTAGACTTAGCGCGGCTGCCAGCGCCTCCAACACCCCGGTTCGGACCCGGCGGCGCTTCGTTCCGCCGGCAGCGGCCAATGCTCCGTGGATCAGCCTGTCTGGAAAGCAGAGCAGCACGGCATCAGCGGGAACCCCCGCAAGCACGGCTTTGCCGGCGCCGCCAATATCCCGTGGATCTGCGTCGCCACCTGCGGTTTCGCCGTCGCCCGCACTCGGCCAGGCGCCGCTGCGGCAGCCGGTGGTGCAAGCGCAGGCGCCGACATCAGCCCCGCAGCCGGCAGCACCGCAGCGGCCGCAAGCCGCGGTGACCGAAGCGACGCCCCCGCTTGCCGTCGGAAGCGAACCTCAGCTCTCTGCCCGGCCCTCCGCTGTGCCCGCGGACACGGCCAGCGACGAGGCGGCGGCCGCCAATCCTGACATACGCACCGTGTTCCGCGTGAAGTACGTAGCCGATGGCGCCGTCTATTTGGATGGCGGCCGGGCTGACGGTTTGGCCGAAGGCGTGGCGTTGGTCATAAAGGATGCACCCTCAGCACAACCGCCGAGCCAGAGCAGTTCGGCACCGGCGCCCATGCCCGTGATCGCGGCTCACTTGAAGGTCAGTTCGGTGGCACAAAATTCGGCGGTATGCGAAATCGGGTCCTCCACCCGGCAGGTTAAGCCGGGCGACCTGGCTTATTTGACTTCCGGCGATGCCGAGGCCCTGGTGCAACAACGGGCGTTGAGCAGCACGCGCATTTACCCGCAGGTGATTACCTTCTCCGAAGGCGACCCTATGGATGAAGAGGTGCGCGATGAGGTGCCGCGGCCGCCGCTGCCGGAAATCAACCGCACCCGGGTGCTGATCGGCTTCGACTACGGCGGGATCAGCAGCCGCGGCTCGTCAGCGATGAGCAGTTCGCAACTCGGAATGGTGATGCGCACCGATATGACGCGCATAGGCGGCAGCTACTGGAACCTGCGCGGGTACTGGCGTGGGGAACTGAACTCGGCCTCCTCCTCCAGCCAGCCCACAATGCAGGATCTGCTCAACCGCACCTACACCATCGGGCTGACCTACGAAAATCCACAGTCGCACTGGGTGGCGGGTGTGGGCCGCCTCTACCTGCCGTGGGCCACCAGCCTGGATGTGATTGACGGCGGCTATGGCGGGCGGCGTTTCGGGAAGCACGTGACGGCGGGGGTATTCGCGGGCACTTCGCCAGATCCGACGTCATGGTCGTATAACCCCGACCGACGCGTCGCCGGGAACTTTGTGAACTTCGAAGGCGGCAGCTACGACGGGGTGCATTACACCACTACCATGGGGATGGGCGTGAGCACGCTCGTGTGGCAACTTGACCGGCCGTTCATCTTTCTGGAGAACGGAGTTTCCTACAAAAGATTTATTTCGGTTTACCAGGCCTTGCAGGCGGACAAGCCTCGCGGAACACCGGCAACGCCCAGTCCGGGAGCGGGGATCAGCCGCAGTTACGTTACGGTACGGGTGCAGCCTTTTTCCCGCTTGTCATTGGATTTCAACCACAACTATTTTCGCGACGTGCCCACCTACAACCTGAGCCTGGTGGGTACCGGCCTGCTGGATACCGTGCTGTTCCAGGGCTTTAGCGCCGGAGCACGTGTGGAAACGGTGAAGAAAATCTATCTCTATACCGAGCAGGGCCGCAGTTCGCGTTCGGGAGATGCCCGCAATTCCTGGAACCGCATGTACGGCATCACCTTTGGCCGGCTGTGGAAAACGGGCATGACGGCCGACCTGCATTACGCCACGTTCGACAGCGCTTTTGCCCGCGGCACCTACCGCGCGTTTTCGCTATCGCGCAGCTTCGGCGAGAGATTTCAGGGAGAGGTGCAGGTGGGCAAACAGGCGTTCGTCTCGCCGCTCACCAGCGACAACGGCTCGAAGTTCCTAAACACGCGCCTGGAAACCCAGTTCGGCACCCACTATTTTCTGGCGGGCGGTTATAACCTGCAGCGCGGGCTGGCGCAAAACTACGACCAGTGGTACTTCACTCTGGGCTACCGCTTCGATAGCCGAGCCAGGGGAGCGAAGTGATGGCCAGAACACAATTTGCGCCGAGGCTAGGCCGTCGGCTGCGCGTGCCCATTGCGGCATTGGCCCTGAGCTGCGCCTCCTTTGCACAACAACCGACACAGGCACAGCCGTTTGGCCAGGCGGCGCTGCAGCAGCAGGCGCTTAAGGTTCTGCTGGAGCGCGCCGGAGAACACAGTGCGCGGTTCCTGGAACAATTTTTGGAGGTGAAATGCACGGAGCTGGTCACCCAGGAAAAACTGGATGCCAAGGGCAAGGTCCAAGCCAGGCAGGAGAGCGCGTTCGACTATCTCGCTATCCTGGCCAGCGCCGGCGGCAACCTGAGCCTGAGCGAGTCGCGGCTGCCCGTCAAGCAAGGCAAGAAGGTTGACAAGAGCGTGTCCCTGCTGGTCAGCAACGGATTCGCCACGCTGTTTCTGGTGTTCCACCCTTACTACCAGGGCAGCTTCCAATTCACAGCACTGGACGAAGATACGATCGCGGGGCGGCAGTTGGCTGGCGTGGGCTTCCGGCATATTCCCGGGACGCGCTCGCCCATGGCCATGGTGCTGCGCGGGCGCGAGTACCCGCTGGACCTGGCGGGCACGGCCTGGATTGACCCTGCAACCGGCGCGATCGCCAAAATCAGCGGCGGCCTGGAAAGTGGGCTCCCCGATCTTGGACTGCAGCAGCTGCAGACCGAGGTGCAGTTCGCTCCCGTACCCTTCCGCAATGCTTCAGAGACCTCCTGGTTCCCAGTGGTAGCGACCATTGACGTGGAAACGCCCAAGCAGCACTGGCGAAATGTGCACCGCTTCACCGACTACAAGCGTTTCTCCGTCAGCACCGAGGAGGCGGTTTCGAACCAATGAACGCAAATGCCACGATTGCGGCTTCAGCTTTGCCCGCGCAGGCACAGCGGAGCCGGCACCGTTTTTTTCTGATTGGCGGCTACTGCCTGGCGGGCACGCTGTTCCTGGCGCTGTCACTTTACGGTTTTGATTACTACACGCTGGGTGCGGCGCAGCGGCCGCTTTCCCCGAAATACGACCTGCTGAAGCCGAGCGGCGCTATCGGGCTGAAGCTTGGCATTCTGGGTCTGGCGATGTTCTTCGCCATTTTTCTGTATCCCATTCGCAAGCGATGGAAGTGGCTTTCGCGCCAGGGCAGCGCCCGGAATTGGCTGGACGCCCACGTGCTGCTGGGGCTGACCGCGCCGCTGGTAATCGCTTTCCACGCTTCGTTCAAGTTTCGCGGCATCGCCGGCATGGCTTTCTGGATCATGGCGGCGGTGGCGCTGAGCGGCGTGGTAGGGCGGTATCTCTACGGGCAGATTCCGCGCAGCCTGAGCACGGCCGAGCTATCGCTGAAGGAGTCGCAGGAGCTGCAGGAGAAACTGACGCGGCAGCTGGCAGCACAGAGGCTCATTTCCCCAGCGCACCTGCGGCCGCTGTTCCGCCTGCCTAGCCCGCAGCGGGTGAGCGAATTGCCGGCGCTCGTGGCGCTCGTCTATATGCTGGCGCTGGATTCGGTCCGGCCTTTGCACGTGGCGCGCTTGCGGCAACGGGTGCTGGGGTGGGGAGGCGTTCTCACCACCATGGGCGGTCTGTTGCCCAGCGGCGATGCCGCCATCGAGCAGGTGGTTCGCACGGCTCGCGCGCAAGCCGGCCTTTCCAAGCGCATTCTGTTTCTTTCACGATCGCAACAGGTGTTTCATTTGTGGCACGTGGTGCACCGCCCATTCAGCTACTCCTTCGCGGTGCTCGCCGCCATTCACGTGGGCGTCGTACTGCTGCTGGGATATATGTGAGGCCACATCATGGGTAATCTTTTTGCTTTTGTAATCGCCGCCATCATCACGCTGTTCTTCATGCGTGGCTATTTGACGAACCTGCGGAAAAGGGAAGAGCGGGCGCGGGAGGCGGCGGAGAAGGGCAAGCTCTTCTCCGAGGGTCCCAAGGCGCAACATCCACATATTGATACGGCGTACTGCATTGGGTGCGGTACCTGCACGTCGGTGTGTCCCGAGGGAGACGTGCTGGGCATGATCGGGGGGAAGGCCGCCATTATTAATGGCTTCAAATGCATCGGCCACGGGCTGTGCGCCGACGCGTGCCCGGTAGGAGCGATCACCATGGTGATGGCCACCCCAAGCATCGGCGCCGACATGCCGTTCCTGACTCCGGAGTATGAAACCAGCATCCCCAACTTGTTTGTGGTGGGCGAACTGGGCGGGCTGGCGCTGATCAAAAATGCGGTCAACCAGGGCCGCGCCTGCGTGGACACCATCGTCAGCCGGTTTGCAACGGGGAGTGCGGGAGGAAGGCCGGAAGTTTATGACGTGCTCATTGTTGGAGCGGGCCCGGCGGGAATCAGCGCCTCGCTGCGCGCCATCGAGCACAAGCTCAATTACCTGACCATCGAGCAGGACGAAGTGGGCGGCACGGTTGCGAAATATCCGCGGCAGAAGCTGGTGATGACCAGCCCGGTGGAATTTCCCATGTACGGCAAGTTCAAGAGCACGGAGCTTTCGAAGGAAAAACTGCTGGCCTTCTGGGACAAGGTTCTACATCGTGCCGATTTCAAAATTCGCAGCGGCGAAAAAGTGGAGGACATCAAGCGGGACGCCGGCGGGATTTTCAGCATCACCACCAGCAAGGGCCAATACCGGGCGTGCGGCGTCGTGCTGGCGCTGGGACGCACCGGGACGCCGCGCAAGCTGGGGGTTAAGGGGGAAGACCTGTCTAAAGTGATGTACCGGTTGATCGAGGCCGACCACTACATCAACAAGAAAATCCTGGTGGTGGGCGGCGGCGACAGCGCGGTGGAAGCGGCCATGGGCCTGGCGCACCAGCAGGGCAACGAGGTCATGCTTTCCTATCGCGGGGAACAGTTCAGCCGTATCAAGGAGCGCAATACGCAGCGCTTGTCCGAGTGCGCCCGCAGCGGCAAGGTTAAGGTGGTGCTCAGCTCGAATCTGAAGGAAATTCGCGAGAGCTCGGTGTTGCTGGAGGTGAAGGGCGAATTGCATGAACTGGCGAACGATTTCGTTTGGATTTTCGCCGGCGGCACGCCACCTTACGATTTCTTGAAGAAGATTGGCGTGCAATTCGGCGCGCGCGATCTGACCCTGGAAGCGAGCACGGAAGCCAAACAGGCATCCGCTTTCAGGCGAGGAGAATTGCGCGGCGAGGGTGCGATGGCAATAGCAGGAGCGACTATCTCATAGGCCCGCGCCATATACCGGAATCACGGCCCCGGTTACATCTTTGGCTTGATCGCCAGCCAGCCACACGATCAGGCTGGCCACGGTGGCCGGCTGCACCCATTGCGAAACATCCGCCTTCGGATCGGATGCGCGGTTGCCGGGAGTGTCCATAGTTCCCGGCAGAATCACATTAGCCGTGATGCCCGTTTCTTTGTTCTCCAGCGCGATGGTGCGAATGAGCGAAACCAGGGCCGCTTTGGAAGCGTTGTAAGCGGCGAGGCCGGGTCCCGGGTCCACCGCAGCGCGGCTGCCAATGGCGATAACACGGCCACCGCTTGCGCGGCGCATGTAGGGAATGGCGGCCCGCAGCAACTGGAAGGCGCTGTTCAGGTTGAGGTCGAACATGCTTTGCCAGGTGGCTTCGCCGGTTTCGTCCACCCGCTTGCCGCCGGCAAATCCGCCCACCAGGTGGGCTACGATGTCCAGTCTGCCCATGCGTGCGATAGCCCCGTCCACAGCCTTCCTGGCAGATTCCGCATTGGAGATTTGCGCCGGCAGCGGAATGAAGGAAGGATGATCAAAGTCTGATTGCCGAATTTGCGGCGCCAGTCCGGCCACCGTCGCGCCGGCCTGCAGGAGCGCTCGCGTGACGTGGGTACCCAGTCCGCCGTTAGCGCCGGTTACCAGGGCGGTTTTGTCGTTCAGCGTGAGTTCCATGACGCGCCAATTCTAGCGCGGTCCGCATGGATGTGCAGATCCCAACTGATCAAAACCGCCGAGGACGCTAAGGACGCTGAAGTATAGAGACATTTAAATAGAGAAAATTCAAAATGCGTTTGCTTCTGTGCCCTGCGTGTCCTCTGCGATTTGGATTTGCCGGAGGCGGGCAGATGTAATCTAGGCTGATGCGGATGGGGAGGAAGCGTCATGCGTGATCTGCTGCGGGAAGCGCTGGCGGAGGCGAGGACGGGCCTGGCGGAAGGCGGGTTGCCGATCGGTTCGGTGCTGGCGGACACGCAGGGACGCATTGTCGCGCGGGGGCACAACCTGCGGGTGCAGAGCGGCGACCCCACGGCTCACGCGGAAGTGGCTTGCATCCGCAACGCCGGCCGCCGCCGCGATTGGCGCAAGTTGACCCTGGTCAGCACGCTGAGCCCGTGCGTGATGTGTACGGGCACGGCCCTGCTCTTCAAGATTCCCCATGTCATCGTGGGCGAGAACCGCAATTTCCAAGGCGCCGAAGAACTGTTCCACAGAGCGGGCGTATCCCTCACGGTGCTGGACGATGGGGAGTGCATCGCCTTGATGCGGGATTTCATCGCCGCCCACCCCGATTTGTGGAATGAGGACATTGGTGAATGATCTCGTCCTGAGAACCAGAGCCGGGCCACCGTGGGGTGCCGTTGCCGAGAGGCGGTTTTAACCGCAAATTCATCCCGGTGTAACCCGCCATTAACATCGGCGCGCTAATGTAGTGACAGTTTTTTGGAGCAATGCAGCTCGAGGTGTCTTATGGCGCTGCCCGCGGAATCGGTTCCCCAAGGCCTGGAAGCCGAACGCAATTATCTGGTCGGGTTGACCCTGCGGGCCTGCCAGTTGGCTAAAAACGCGGCTGCCCACGCCGCCGATGCCTTGGGTTCGAGCGCCCCCGCGCTCTATGCCAAAGTTGATGAATGCGAGAAGGAACTGGACCGATTGGACCGGGAGCTCGACCAGCGGCTGAGCACGGCGCTGGCGGGCGCCAGTGAAGCGGGGCGCGGCGAGTTGCTGGCGTGCATGAAGTGCATGACCGATCTGGAACGCATCGGCGACCTGGTCGCAAGCTTTGCCTCCACCGCGCGCGCCCTGGGGCGCCGCCTGGACAGCCGCGATGTGCAGGAGCTTATTCGCATGGCTTCGGTGCTGGAGAAGATGCTGGCAGAAGGCTACGAGGCTTTCTCCGGGCGAGACGTCAATCGTGCCATCAATGTGCTGCGCACCGACGGGGAACTGGACCGGCTGCGCAACCTGCTGTTTGTTAGACATGTGGATAATCCCGAAGGCGAGCCCTGCCGCGAAAGCATTCAGGTGCTGCTCATGGCGCAGGCTCTGGAGCGGGCCGGCGACCACGTGAAGAACGTGGCGGAAGAGGTATGTCACTTCGTAAGCGGCAAGACTCTGCGGCACGCGCTGCGCGACTCCAGCAAGTCAGAAGAGCAGATGTTTCTGGACTGGCTGAAGCAGCGCCACGCCTCCAAATAAACCACCCGCAAAGTTCAAGGTAGAGGTAGTTTCCTGCCCGGTTCAGCGTTGCGTCTCTACCGGCGTGCCTGTTCTTTGGCTAGAGTCGGCACTCCGGCAGAGACGTACATTTCAGAGTTGCGGTGGGGTGCTTCCGCCCGGACCCGTTCCCGACGCCGGCGGCGGGGTGGCCGTGCCCGGGGTTGCGCCCGTGTTCGCACCAGGGTTCGAAGGGCTGGTTGCTCCCGGGGTCCCGGTGCTGCCCGCGGCTCCAGGCGTGTTCGACGTTGCGGGAGTTCCGGTGGTGGTATTGGGCGTGCTCGCGCCGGTTCCGCTGGCTCCATTTCCGGTGGTAGTGCCCGGGTTGGCGCTGGGAGTAGAGGCGGGAGGGGGAGTAGCCGTGCCTGGAGCAGGAGTGCCGGTGGGAGTTCCCGTAGTCGGTCCTGGCGCAGCATTCGGATTCGACGGCGTGGTGGTGCTGGTTCCGCTCTGGGGGGCGTTCTGCGTGGCCGTCGATCCCGTCGTGTTCCCGGTTGTAGAGCTGGGATTGCTAGGCGAAGTGCTCGTGCCGGTCTGAGGCGTCGAAGTCTGACCGTTCATCGTGCCCGGGCTGGTGGTGGATGGCGTCGCCGTGGTTCCCGCGGTTCCAGACTGCCCTGCAGATCCGGCCGTGGTTCCTGTGCCGGCCTGAGCGACCGCCAATCCCGCAGTCACCAGCAGGGCGGCTGGTATAAGCAGTAAACGCATAAGCTGATTCCTTTCCCCAGCAGATTTTGGCTGCAACGCTGCCGGGTCCGAGTAGTTACATTTGGCTTTCCCATGGGATGGGAATCTGCAAGGGCGGGTTTCTCGCCGGGCCAGACGCGAGTGCCTGGCCCGGGCACTAAGCGCAGTTATTAGTTGTGCGCGCTCAGGAGATGTGGGCCGGTCGGCACTGAGGCGTTGGGATTGTCTTCCGCCGTGACAAACACGTCAAAATTGTTCGTCTTCACGGTGGTCGAGTACGTGGCCTCCAGTTTGTCATTAATCGCCAGCACGCCATGGTTCTGCGGCGGCTCACCGGTCGGCTGAACCCATACCACGTAGGCCGTTTTGGCCGGATGCAATGAATCGGGCCTGGCCAGATGTTTGGCGGCAATGTTGATGTAAGTGGTGCCGCTGGTGTCATGGGAGACTCCCATGGTCCCACTGGCTCCCGGCAGAGCCGAGCTGATGGTCAACTGTCGAAGTTCCTGCCCCCAAGCCGCCAGGGCCAACAGCAGCACAAACGCGATCACACCAGAATAGCGGCGCATATCAGTCTCCTATCCTGCTTCTTCGATGGCCGAAGCGGCGCAGTTGTTGTTCCTGCCGAAGGTGCAGTGCTGGCCTGTGCTGCCTCTGCTTACGCGTGGCGAACTCAGACGCGGGCTCCTGCTTCTAAGCAAGCACGGGGCAAACGCCGGTGTAGGCCGGCCAAGAGGGGATTTATGAAAAAACTGATAGGTTTCGCTGTCGTTCTGCTGCTGGCCGGTGTGGCTTTGGCCGACACGCCCACCGACCGCATGCAGAAAGCCGGGCAGGTGCTGCAGCAGATTATGGGAACACCCGACAAAGGCATTCCTAACGAGGTGTTCGATAAAGCCAAGTGCGTGGCCGTGGTGCCGCATATGCTGAAAGGCGGATTCGTATTTGGCGCCAAACACGGCAAAGGCGTGGCCATTTGCCGCACGCCTTCGGGCTGGAGCGCGCCGGAATTCTTCACTATCGGCGGCGGCAGCTGGGGAGCGCAGATCGGGGTCGAAGGTGTTGACCTGGTCATGATGATCATGAATCAGCAAGGCATGGACCAACTGCTGAAAAACCGCTTCCAGGTTGGCGGTTCAGCCTCCGCCTCCGCTGGGCCGGTGGGACGCCACGCTTCCGCCGGGGTGGACTGGAAGATGAACTCGCCGATTCTGACCTACTCGCGCAGCAAAGGCGTGTTCGCAGGAGTGGATTTGGAAGGCGCCGTCATCGAGCCCGACGAAGATGCCATGCGCGAAGTGTATGGCCACATGCTACCTGCCAACGACGTGCTGACCGGGAAAGTGAAAGTGCCGGCTTCGGCCGAGACCTTCATCGCCGCGGTGACCCAGGCCAATATGCAAGCCAAGGCCAGCAAGTAAAGCTGAGCCAATCTCCAAAGCCTCGCGTTTCCACCGCGCGAGGCTTTTCCTTTTTAGCCGCGTTCCGCCCCGGTATAATTCCCGGTTTCCGGGACTTCTCCCAGGAGGCCTGTAGCTGGTAAACGACGACGCGAGCGGTGTTGCGAGGCGCGACTTTCTGCGCACCATGGCGGGAACGGTGGTGGTTACGGCCAGTACTCGCCTGCTGGGGCGCACGCGCCTGCTTAGAGTTTCGGCCGTTGCTCCGCCGTTGCCGCATGATCGCCTCGAGCCGGACTGGTACCGCCGCAAGATTGCCCAGGTCCAGGGCGAGTTGGACAAGCGCGGCTTGGACGCGCTGCTGCTGTTGCATGCCGTTAACGTCATCTACACTACCGGCTATTTCCATCTCTCCACCGAGCGGCCGCTGGCGGCCTTCATCCCCAAAACGGGCGACCCGGCGCTGTTTATTCCGGAACTGGAAGCCGACCAGGTCAAGCAGTGGTGGATTAAGGATTACGAAACCTATTTTGATTATCCCGGGCCGGTCAACCGGGTGCGCTGGATAGCGGAACGCATCGCCCGCCGCGGTTTCGACCGGGGGCGCATCGGCATCGAGGAGCCCACCCAGGGTCGGCTGACACAGTTCTGCCTGGGCGCGCCCAACGCCAGCTTCGTGACTGCCGACGATATAGTGGAGCACTTGCGCTGGGTGAAGGACGAGGATGAGCTGCGCATCATGCGCCGCGCCATGTATTTTGCCGATTACACCGTGGAGGCGGGGCGCGACTTCGTAGCCCGCCATGGCGCGGTCACGGAAGACCAGATTCTGAAGGCCAGCGCTGACGCGGTCGCGGACAAGATGTCGCGCGAACTGCACGACGTAGTAGGCGTAGGCATTGACGCTCCCTTCGGCGGGCTCGTCCCCTTCGGGCGGCGTTCCGCTTTTCCTCATGCCGTGCCCAGCAAGGATGTGCTCAAGCGCGGCGACCCTCTCATCCTGAGCTTCGGGGCGCAGGTAGGCGGCTACAACGTGGAGTGCGAGCGCTCCTTCTGTGTCGGGAAGCCCAGCGACTACGCCAAGCGGCTGTTTGACGCCATGCTGGCCGCGCATGATGCGGCGGCTTCGGCCATGAAGGAGGGCGCGATCGCCCAGGACGTGGACAAGTTGGGGCTGGACCAGATTCGCGCCGCCGGGTTTGCTTCGCTTATCCGCCACCGTTGCGGCCACGGCATTGGCCTGGAAGCGCACGAGTCGCCCTGGATTGCGGAAGGCGACAAAACCGTGCTCAAGCCGGGCATGACATTCAGCTGCGAACCCGGAGTTTATGATCCTAACTTTGGCGGCTTCCGCCACTCCGATACGGTGGTGGTTACCAAGACGGGCGGGCAGATTCTCAATAAATATCCAACGCGCCTGCAGCAGATGATCATCGAGATCTGAGGCGGGGCAGCAGCGCTGGCATTTTTGTTAAGGTGGCGCTACCTTGAATAGCATGCGTGCGGCGCTTGCCAGAACAACATGGCTGTTGCTGGCCCTGGACTTTGCACTCGCAGGCTTATGTCCGCTGGTTCCAGCGATGTCGCTGGCAGAGGTTCACAAGGAGCAGTGCCAGCATGACCGCCATCCCAGCAGTGACCGGCATTCCTGCTGTGGAACTGCTCATCACCAGCCGGCGCTGGTAAGGACCATCCCGGAGAGTTCTAGCTCTCTTGAAGTGCCGGCATTTGTTCTAAGAGTTTTGACGCATACAGCACATACCTGCGAGATCACCGCAATCACTGTCGCCCCCAGCCCGCCTTTGGCCTCTGTCCTTCGCATTTAGCCTCCCAACTTCGCATTCTGCCCGCGACGAAAGAACGCGCGTTGTCTGCCGGCGTCCGATCCTGCTGGAGGTCCTTTTGCGAGCGTCTTTGCTCTTAATTCTTGCGCTGCTGTTTGCCCTTGCCGAACCCGGCTGGGGCGCCTCTGCTGGGGGATGCTCGCAAGCTGACCGGCAAATGTCCCGCATGGGAAAGAGCACGCCAGATAGCCGGCAGCATTGCCGCATGCCGGGAATGCACGCTGGCAAAGCCGGGGAGAAGACGCTGATCGCAACCATCCTCCAGCACACCGACTCAGGCACCAGCATGCAACCGGCCTCCACGCCTGTACCCATGCTGATGACGGCGGCAGGGAAGTGGAGGGTGATGTTTCACGGCGAAGCCATCCTCAATGAACTGCAGCAGAGCGGCCCACGCGGCGGCGACAAATTTTTCTCCACCAACTGGTTTATGCCCATGGCGCAACGCGACCTCGGTCCTGGACAGTTGACGCTGCGCACCATGATCAGCCTGGAGCCGGCGACGGTTACGGAGCGCCGCTATCCCGAGCTGTTTCAGCAGGGAGAAACCGCGTTTGGCCGGCCCGTTGTGGACGGGCAGCACCCGCACGATTTCCTCATGGAACTGGCGGCATTCTATGACGTGAAGCTGGGCGAGCATACCCTTGTGTCATTTTACGGAGGGCCAGTGGGCGATCCCGCGATGGGACCAACCGCGTACCCCCACCGAGCCTCCGCCGCCGAGAATCCCATGGCGGCGCTGGGACACCACCTGGAGGATTCAACCCATATCGCCGATGATGTGATTACCGGTGGCCTGACCTACCGGGCGCTACGCTTCGAGGTATCCGGCTTCCATGGGCGCGAGCCCGATGAGGACCGATGGGACATGGATGCGGGCAAGATAGATTCCTGGTCCACGCGCGTGACTGTGAGCCCGGCGCAGAACTGGAGTTTGCAGTATTCCATCGCGCACCTCACCAGCCCGGAAGCAATCCATCCCGGCGAAGATGTGCGGCGCATGACTGCATCGGTTATGTACAATCGCCCTTTCGCACGCGGCAATTGGGCGACTACATTGCTCTGGGGGCGCAACAGCGACCTGAACGGGTACCAGGTGTTCAATGGCTACCTGGCGGAATCAACCCTGCATTTCCTCGGTCGGAACAACGTTTGGGGAAGGGTGGAAAACGTGGATCGCACCAGCGATTTGCTGGGGGCTGCTGCTGAGCCGCCGAACGCGCCGGAACGGTTCCTTGCCCGTGTACAGGCATACACAGCGGGCTATGACCGGGAATTCTCCTGGCTGCCGCGCGTATCCACCGCACTGGGCGGGCAGGTTACGTTCTATGGCAAACCTGCTTTTTTGACGCCCATCTACGTCGCGCATCCCGTTGGAGTGGCGATACTGCTGCGCTTCCGCCCCGCCGGACACATGCACTAGCACTTTCGCTTTGCACGTCCTCTCGGTGGAGCAGGCCTTGGCCATGCATAAACAGCGGTTTAGGCTCGCGAAGAATCCAAAAGAGGGCTTTGCGGGCTCCCATCAGCGATCCGTGAATCCTTGCTATTCGGTCGGCAGAGGCCTTGTTTTCAAGCTCTTGCAGAGCACCAATTACGAGGGTTCTGACAGCGACAGTACCGAAGCCATTTGGCGGTATCTGGCCGAAACCCTAGACTGTCCTTGAAAGCAGCGGCAATGCGAAAACGTCTTGCAATCACGATGCTTGTGCTGCTCCTGGTTTCCGGTTCTGCGGCCGCTCATGTCAGGAGCAAAAAGCGGCCTCACAAGTCCAGGGCGATAGCCACCAAGCAGGTGGCTGAGCCGGTAGTGCGAACCCCTCCTGAACCTATTGCCCAACCGATTGCTCCCCTGCCGGTCTTGCTGGTGACACTTGCGGCGGTAGTTGCAACCGCATTTGTGTCGTTCGTAGGAGCGATGTCCCCGGTCAGGGCAGGTGAGCGCGAGTCGCACATGCCAGCGCACGCCGGCGTGCACTCGCAATCCGTCAATTCGGTTGGAGTAGCCGCTGCCCAGAGGTTCCGTCTTAACGCTCACCAACTCGGCAAAGCGGGACTGCCGAGCCTTCCCTAAATGTCCAGGCCCAGTTGCAGGCGGGCCGCTTCAGTCATGCGTTGCGGCGTCCAGGGGGGATCAAACACCACTTCTACGTGCACTTCTTTAACCTCGGGCAGGTGTGAAAGCTTGTTTTCCACATCGGCTTTGAGGATGTTGCCCATGCCGCAGCCGGGAGCGGTCATGGTCATCTTGATGTCAAGCTTTTTGCCGCCCGGCTCCGCTTCGGCAATGTTGCACTCATAGACCAGGCCCAAATCCACGATGTTGACCGGAATCTCCGGGTCGTAGACCGTCTTCAGCTCTTCCCAGGCCAGTTCCTCGCTGAACTTGCCGCTGGCTGCCGCCGCGCTCTCCTGCTTGATGTGCTCGATCCCCAGCGCGTCCGCATCCTTCGCGTCAATGCGGTACATGTAGCCGTACTCGGTCATGATGGTGTAGGCATTGCCCAGCGACTGCATGACCTTGGCGACGGTGCCTTCGGGAATCTGCCCCCGAATGCCGCTGGGAATTTCTGTGACCTCTACCGGGCGGCTGAGTTTTACGGGCTCATAAGTGGTGCTCATAACTACTCCGTGGAAACCGCTTCCTGCTTGCCTTCCAGGGCGGCATGCAGAGTGTGCCAGGCCAGGGTGGCGCATTTGACGCGCACGGGAAATTCGGAGACGCCGGAAAAAACCGCCAGCTTGCCCAGTTCCTCCTGGCTACCATTGTGTTCGGCGCCGGTTACCAGGCCGTGAAACTGCCGGAAAATCTTTTCCGCCTCGGCCATAGTCTTGCCTTTGACGCTCTGGGTCATCATGGAAGCCGAGGCTTTGGAGATGGCGCAGCCCGAGCCCTGAAAGCTCACGTCCTGGATCTTTTCGCCCGCGAGCTTCAAATAGACGGTGAAGTGATCTCCGCACAGCGGGTTGTAGCCTTCCGCCTTGTGATTTGCATCGCCCAGCTCGCGGTAGTTGCGCGGCTGCTTGCTGTGCTCCAGGATTACTTCCTGGTAAAGATCGCGGAGGTCAGCCATCAGGCAAAGACCTCCCGCACGCGGTTGAGGCCGCGCACCAGCGCGTCCACATCTTCCCGCGTGTTGTAGAGTCCAAATGACGCCCTTGCCGTGGCCGGAACGCCAAAGCGCAGCATCACCGGCTGTGCGCAGTGGTGGCCGGTGCGAATGGCGATGCCTTCCTGGTCGAGGATGGTGCCGATATCGTGGGGATGAATGGGCTCGAGCACGAACGAGAGCACGCCCGTCTTCTGCCGCGCCGTACCGATCAGGCGCACGCCAGGCAGCGCCGCGACCTTCTCCGTCGCGTAGGCCAGCACATCCTGCTCATGCGCGGTAATGTTCTCCATGCCCAGGCGGTTCACGTAGTCCAGCGCCGCTCCCAGGCCGATGGCACCCTCCATGTGGGGTGTGCCGGCCTCGAACTTGTGCGGCAGCTTGTTGTAGAGCGTCTTCTCGAAGGTGACCGAACTGATCATGTCGCCGCCACCCTGGTATGGCGGCATGGCTTCCAGCAGGCTTGCTTTCCCATAGAGCACGCCAATGCCCGTGGGACCGTAAATCTTGTGGCCGGAGAAGGCGTAGAAGTCTGCATCCAGCTCGCGCACATCCACTTTCATGCGAGGCGCTGCTTGTGCTCCATCCACCAGCACGGGAACGCCCTGCTGGTGCGCCAGTTCAATGATGCGCCGCACCGGGTTGATCGTGCCCAGTGCATTGGAAACGTGCCCCATCGCCACCAGCTTCGTCTTTGGTCCCAGCAGCTTCTCATATTCCTCGAGCTGCAGTTCGCCACGATCGTTGATGGGCACCACCCGCAGCCGCGCGCCTTTTTCTTCGCACAGCATCTGCCAGGGCACGATGTTGGAGTGGTGCTCCATGGCGGTAATGATGATTTCGTCGCCCGCTGCCAGGTTGCGACGGCCGTAGGTTTGCGCCACCAGGTTGATGGCTTCGGTGGTACCGCGCACGAAGATGATTTCTTCCGGCCGGGCCGCGTTCAGGAAGTTCTGCGCAATCGTCCGCGCCCGCTCGTAGGCTTCCGTGGCGCGCTCCGAGAGCAGGTGTACGCCGCGGTGCACATTGGCATTGTCCTCACTGTAATAGCGGGCGATGGCGTCGAGCACCTGCTGGGGTTTCTGGGTGGTAGCGGCGTTATCGAGGTACACCAGCGGCTTGCCATGGATCTTCTGCGCGAGTATGGGAAAGTCGCGGCGGACACGGCGCACGTCATAACCCGCATCGGTGGGGGCGGGACCCGAAGGACGAAGATCAGTGTAGGTGTTGGGGGCGGTCGTCATCCTACTTCCTCCCAGTGCAGAGCGCGTTCTTGCGCGGCGTTACCGGGTTCGGGGCTGCCGGGCTCGGTATGGAACAGCCACTCGTTCACCAGTTCTTCGATGCGCGCGCGCACCGGCCCGGGCTTCATGCGCTCCAGACATTCGCTGGCGAAGGCGTAGAGCAGCAGGCGCCGCGCCGCGGGTTCGTCAATGCCGCGAGAACGCAGGTAGAAGAGCTCGTCTTCTTCGATCTGGCCGATGGTGGCGCCATGGGTGCACTTCACGTCGTCAGCGTAGATTTCCAGTTGCGGCTTGGTGTCAATCTGCGCGTCATCGGAGAGCAGCAGGTTGCGGTTCGTCTGCTTGGCGTCGGTTTTTTGCGCCTCTTTGTGCACAATGATGCGCCCGTGGAAAACGCCGCGCGAGTGCCCGTCGAGAATGCCGTTGTAGAACTGGCGGCTGGCACAGTGCGGGCTGGCGTGCTCCACCAGCATGTAGTTGTCCATATGCTGGTGCCCGTTGCCGATGAACAGACCGTTGATCAGACAATCCGCGCCTTCGCCGGCCAGTACCGGGTGGACGTTGTTGCGCACCAGTCCGCCGCCCAGCAGAACCGAGTGCGACGCCACGCTGGCGCTGCGCCCCTGCTGCAGCCGCAACGTGGAAACGTTGTAGGCGTCGGTGTGCTCGCGCTCGATCAGGTAGTGCGAGAGCACGGTGTGCTCGCCGGCCACAAGTTCGGTGGCCGCGTTCGAGAAGGCCACGCCCGCGCCCAACGAAACGTAGTCTTCAACCACGGTAGCCTGACTGTCCTCTTCGGCGATAATGAGGTTGCGCGGGTGGGTCATCACCGGCGCCTCGCCGGCGGTGGTCACGAACAGCAGGTAGATCGGCGCTTCCAGCACCGTTCCCCGGCCGATGTGCACGTAGGCGCCATCTTCCAAGAAAGCGGTGTTCAGCGCACAGAAAACGTCGCGCTGCGTGTTCAGGTATTGTCCCAGGTACCGCTCCAGCGGCTTGGGATCCCGGCGGATTTCTTCCGCCAGGCTGCCGGCGCTAACGCCCTTAGGAAGCGAATTGACCGAAGACAGCTTCGGATCGAACCTGCCGTTGACGAAAACCAGCTCACACGCGGCTCCGCCCAGGCGAAAAGGCTCAACCTGCTCCGCGCTAACGTTGACGGCCTCCGGCGGAAGGCGAAACGCGGTCTGCGCAATCGCCGAGACATTGGTGAAGCGCCAGTCTTCGTCATGCGTGGTTGGGAACCCCACTTCGCAGAAGTACGCAAATGCGTCTTCGCGCAGCTTGCGCAGCCAGCCCTGGTTCTGTCCGGGAGCGCGCTTGGCAAACTCGGTGAACGCCTCCAGGTAGTTGCCCAGTTCCCGGGATGTAGTCGCGACGTTGCTCATTTCCGCTTCGCTCCTCACGCGGTCGCTTCCGCTTCCACCCAGCTGTAGCCCTTGTCCTCGAGTTTCAGGGCCAGTTCCTTGCCACCCGATTTCACGATGCGGCCGTCCACCAGCACGTGCACGTAATCAGGCACAATGTAGTTCAGCAGCCGCTGATAGTGAGTGACCACCACCATGGCGCGTTCCGGGCTGCGCAGCGCATTGACGCCGTTGGCCACGATCTTGAGCGCGTCAATATCGAGGCCGGAATCGGTCTCATCCAGGATGGCCAGCTTCGGCTCCAGCACCGCCATCTGCAGAATCTCATTGCGCTTCTTTTCGCCGCCCGAGAAGCCCTCGTTCACTGAACGGTTCATCAGCTTGTCATCCATGTCCAGCAGCTTCATCTTTTTCTTGAACATGGGAATGAAGTCCATGGCATCGAGTTCGTCTTCGCCGCGATACTTGCGCACCGCATTCAGCGCCGAGCGCAGGAAGTACGCGTTGCTGATGCCAGGGATCTCCACCGGGTACTGAAAGGCCAGGAACACGCCCTCACACGCCGCCTCTTCCGGCTTCATGGCCAGCAGGTCTTTACCGTCGTAGAGCACCTCACCCTGGGTGACCTGAAAGTTCTCGCGGCGCGCCAGCACCTGCGCCAGCGTGCTCTTGCCCGACCCATTGGGGCCCATGATGGAGTGCACCTCGCCAGCGTTGATGGTTAGGTCAATGCCCTTGAGAATTTCGTGGTTTTCTACCTTGACATGCAAGTTTCTGATTTCTAAAAGTGCCATCGTCCTCTTCCATTTCAATAAGATTGCGAATTTGTGTACGACAGCTAGCTAGCTGAATGGCTAACTAGCTGGCTAGCTGTCCAGCAATGCTGAGGGCCTTCAGCTAGCTATCCCCTAACCGACGCTGCCTTCCAGGCTCACGCTCAGCAACTTCTGCGCTTCCACGGCAAACTCCATGGGCAGCTCGCGGAACACCTGCTTGCAGAATCCGTTCACGATCATGGAAACCGCGTCTTCCGTCTTGAGCCCGCGCTGCCGCAGATAGAACATCTGATCTTCCCCGATCTTCGAAGTCGAGGCTTCGTGCTCCATGTGCGCGCTGGCGTTGCGCACCTCGATGTAGGGGAAGGTGTGCGCGCCGCACTGGTCGCCAATCAGCAGCGAGTCGCACTGCGTGTAGTTGCGGGCGCTGGCTGCGTTCTTCAGAATCTTTATCTGCCCGCGGTAGGTGTTCTGGCCGTGGCCGGCGCTAATGCCCTTCGACACCACCGTGCTCTTGGTGTTCTTGCCGATGTGGATCATCTTGGTACCAGTGTCAGCCTGCTGGTAGTTGTTGGTGAGCGCCACCGAGTAGAACTCGCCCACCGAGTTGTCGCCCTGCAGAATGCAGCTGGGATACTTCCACGTGATGGCCGAACCCGTCTCCACCTGCGTCCAGGAAATTTTTGAATTTACGCCGGCACACTTGCCGCGCTTGGTCACGAAGTTGTAGATCCCGCCCTTGCCCTGCTTGTCGCCGGGATACCAGTTCTGCACGGTGGAGTACTTGATTTGCGCGTTATCCATGGCCACCAGTTCGACGACGGCTGCGTGCAGCTGGTTCTCATCGCGAATGGGAGCGGTGCAGCCTTCGAGATAGCTGACGTAGGCGCCCTCTTCGGCCACAATCAACGTGCGCTCAAACTGGCCGGTTTCGGAGGCGTTAATGCGGAAATAGGTGGAAAGCTCCATGGGACAGCGCACGCCTTTGGGCACATATACAAAGGAGCCATCGCTGAACACTGCCGCGTTCAGCGCCGCGAAGAAGTTGTCGCTGTAGGGCACTACCGAACCCAGGTATTTCTTCACCAGTTCGGGATGCTTCTGCACCGCTTCGGAGAAGGAGCAGAAAATCACGCCCGCTTCCGCCAGCTTGTGCTTAAACGTTGTGGCCACGGAGACGCTGTCAAAAACCGCGTCCACCGCCACGCCCTGCAGCATCTTCTGCTCGTCCAGAGGAATGCCCAGCTTCTCGTAGGTCTTCAGGATTTCCGGGTCCACTTCCTCCAGGCTGGCCTTGTTGTTCTTCGTCTTGGGCGCGGAGTAATAGTGAATGTCCTGATAGTCAATGGCGGGGTAATGAATGTTCGCCCACTTAGGCTCGGCCTGCGCCTTCTCCAGCGAGGCCCAGTGGCGGTACGCCTTCAGACGCCACTCCAGCATGAATTCCGGCTCATTCTTCTTGGCCGAAATCACACGGATGACGTCCTCATTCAGCCCCTTGGCGATTTTTTCCTGTTCGACATCAGTGACGAAGCCCCACTTGTACTCGCGGTTCGCCAAGTCGTGAATTGTATTGACATTAGTGCTCATTGCATTCTCCCGGAGATTGGACCAATACTTACAAGATTCCCCTGTGCATCCTTGATGGCCGCCAGCTGCAGCGGCTGCACCAGGTCAGCGAGCATCAGGCGCTCCAGCGCCCCGCTTACCGCCTTGCTGATGATTTGCTGGTTGGTGCGAATCGGGCAGCGCGCCTCGAAGTCGCACAGCCCAATCACGTCGGTGCTGCACTCGGTGAGCGCGATGGGACCTTCCAGAGCGGCGATAATTTCCGCCACCGTGATCTCCCGCGCCGGCTTGGCCAGGCTGTAGCCGCCCTTGATGCCGCGGTGCGACACCAGAAGTTTGGCCTGCAGCAATTGCTTCAGCAGTTTGCTCACCGTGGGCAGGGGCAGGGAATTCTCCGCCGCCAGATCGCGCGCGGTGTAAAGCGCCCGATCCTGCTGCCGCGCCATGTGCGTCATCAGCACCAGCCCGTAATCTGTAAGCTTGCCTAACCTGATCATGTGGCTAGCTCCTTACGGCCGCCTCGCCCTTCTATTGCTTAGACTCTAAACCAGACTGAATCGGTACAGTAAAAATAGGACCCGGTTGGTACAGTATGATTCTAGCAGCCAGACGGGGTTGGCCGCAACGGGTGACCCATTAAATGGCGGCGTTTCTACATTGAATCTAAGGCATTTAGGTGTGGGCTGCAGTCCGGCGGCTGTTCCCCTGCCTGGCATTCCGGTCCCGCATCGAAGCTTGCGGTGACAACATGCGTTCCGCTTTAGCCCTCGCGCTTGCCTTCCTGCTCTTGGCCGGAAGCGTTCGAACCCAGGCCTCCGATGAACCGAAAAGCACAGCCCGCTCGGATGATGGCCATCAACTCCGTGACGCCCTGACCAATATGGAGAAGAAGCTGGCCCGGGCCGAGCAACAGAGGAATAAGAGTTTCTTCGACCGCGCCCTTAGCCCGCAGTTTCTGATGGTGGCCTACAACGGCCTGGTGTTCACCAAGCCGGAACTGCTGAGCAAGCTGAATTATCTGGACGTGACGCGGTATGCGATGAAGAACTTTAAGGTGCGGCGTATCGGCCGGTCAGGTGCGCTACTGACTTATGATCTCGACATCGAGGCTAGCGCCGCCGGGCAGCACGCTCCGACGAAGCAATACGCCAGCTCCGTCTGGGTTCGGGAGGGCGGTCATTGGGAACTTCTGTTCCACCAGGCTACCCCGGCGCAGCACTGAGGGGACAACAAGCTAACTAGCTGACTGGCTGTCTAGCTCCGCACCGCCCGATTCTGCTTTTCTCGGGGACAGTACCAAGCTCCACTGATCGTTAACTCTATTGACAACGTCTAAGCCCGCGCCCATCGCGTTCATCCGTACCGAAGAAGTTGGTTTATCCCACCGCTCCGAAGGCCAACCCCAGGCTGTAGGTTACGGCTGCTTCTATGACGCCGACTACCGTCATTTCCAGCCCGGAAGCCCACCAAGAACGAGAGGTGATGAGCGACTTTGACGCTCCCACAACAAAATGCGCCGCAATACTAATGGCAAACGCAATTGCAACCGCCTTAAATCCCCCGACAAAAAAGAAAGGGATAATGGGAATGAAAGCGCCAATTGCGGTGGATAGGGCCGCCGAGGCTGACGACACCCAGGGACTGGGGAAGTGGTGCTCGGAAAGGCCTAGTTCCTGCTGGGCCATGGCTTGCACCATCTGCTCCGGGTTTTCGGCCAGACGTTCGGCCATGCGCTGCGACTCTTCCTCGCTGAAGCCCTGCAGTTGGTAGAACAGCGCCATTTCCTCTTTTTCTTCTTCCGGATTCTCCTCTACCTCTTCCCGTTCGCGTCCGATCTCGGCCTCGTAAACCTCGCGCTCGCTCTTCACCGCCAGGTACGCTCCGGCGCCCATGGAAAGGGAAGAAGCGATCATGCCTGCCAAACCGGCGATCAGAACGTAATGGCGCTGGTTGTCGGTGGCGCCGGCCACACCGGAAACGATGCCGAACACGGCGCCCAACCCGTCATTGACGCCATAGATCGCGTCGGCCACCCAACTGCCACCGCGGCCGTGCCAGCGCTCGCGCTTGAGAATGGCGTCGAGCACACTGCGCGGCCCCAGCACCGGCACCATGGACTGCAAAGCGCGGCGGTGCGCTTTCTCTTCCAGGGCAATGCCGCCTAGAATTTCCTTGACCTCGCTATCAGCCCCCAAAGCGCGGTCGCGCTGCGCCGAGTAGCGCGCGCTGTCGCGCTCTTCGGCGGCTTCCATGCGGCGAATGGCCGCTGCCGTGCCCGCCTGCCGGCTCAGCCAGCGGCTGAGGCGCTGGCGCCAATTATCCTTCTGGCTGGGCTCGATGCCATGCTCGCGCAGCTTCTTCTCCCAGCGGGCGGCGTGGCGTTCCTCAGCTTCGGCCATGCGCAGCAACACGGCCTTGCGCCGGTCATCACGCTCCTGCTCCGCCAGTTCGCGGTACATGCACGCGCTCTGCACCTCCGCGCGCCAGTTCTGCTGTAGCGCCTGAATCACTTCCCGCTCTGCCGGAGGCTGTGGCATCTTGTTATTCTAAACAGGGCAGGTTCAATGTAAACCGCTGAGAATGGGTCCAACCGGAACTCGGCGTTGGGTTGATCCCACCCATTTGAAGTCTGCCGCTTTCAGGAGGAACTTGATGAGCCCGGAAGACACATCTCACACCTCAGCCACGGCAGCCGCGGCCAGCGCCTGCTTCGGCTACGCTTCCGGCGCCTGGCCGGCAGTGGTCTCGCCCTGCTGCTCTGACCAGGCTAGCGATCGGCACGCGGAGTGTACCTTGCCGGGCTGCACCTGCGCCTGCCACAACGCGTCTGCGTAGTGCCTATCTACGGGGTCTTCTGAAACCGGTGGGAGCCCGCTTTGCATCTCACAAGTAAGACCCAATTCTTTCAGGTGCAGTTTTGGCAGTACAACCGGAGCACTTTCTCAATCGGGTCCTGCTGGTCGTCGATAACCCGATCGTAGGCGCCGTAATCCGCGACCAGTTGTCGGGGGCCGGGTATGATGTACACTGGGCCAGAAGTCGGCTGGAAGCCTGCGTGCTCTGGAAGCCCAGCTACTATGATGTAGTGTTGCTGGACCTCCGCCGGGATCCGGACCAGGGCGAAGATTTCGCCCGCCGCATCAAGGCTACGGACCCGGCGCAAAGGATCTTATTTCTTGACGGAAGGAACGGCAGCAAAGAAGCCGCCTAGATTCTTGGCCGCTCAACCGCCGCTTTATGCCGCTGGACGAAAGCAAGTTCTATCGAGCCACGGTTGTCGAATGCAAGGAATTCGCCCCTGACCTGTGGGCGGCGCGCATCGCTCCCGGCGGACCGTTCACCTTCGCTCCCGGCCAGTACGCCACCCTGGGCATGCAGGGTCCGCTCCGGCTCGTGGAGCGCGCTTATTCCATTGTTTCTTCACCCTATGAGGAGCAGCTCGAGTTTTTCTTTGAGCTGGTTCCGGCCGGCGAACTCACCCCACTGCTGCACACCCTAAAGCCTGGGGACCAACTCAGCATGCGCAAGTCGTCCAAGGGAAGGTTTGTGCTTGACTCGGCGCGCGGCCCACGCAACCACCTGCTGGTCTCAACGGTCACCGGGGTGGCTCCCTTCGTTAGCTATGTTCGCACGCTCTACCGCGACTGGAAGCAGAGCAAATTCCCTGAAGGCCAAAAGCTTTACCTCCTCAACGGAGCCAGCCGCTCCTGGGAGTTCGGCTATTATGACGAACTCAGCAAGGTAGCGGCCGAGGTTCCCTGGTTTACTTATGTGGCCACCGTGAGCCGCCCCTGGGAGGACGCTGGCTGGAAGGGCGAGCGCGGACGCGTAGACGACCTGATTCGCAAATATGCCGACCTCTGGGGGCTGACCACGGAAAACAGTACCGCCTATCTGTGCGGGCACCCGCAGATGATCGAGAACAGCAAAGGCATCCTGCAGCGAATCGGCTTCAGCAAGGACAACCTTAAAGAAGAGATTTACTGGATCCCGGCCAAGGCAGCGAAAACCTCGTAGTTCTGCTCGAATTGCTCCGCTCTGCCCGCGGAGGTGCCCGGAAGAGCCCTCTTCTTGCGCACATTCGCCTGTGACCGCGGTTACTGAGCCCCGCCCCTCTCTGCGCGAACATAGAGCTTCGCAGCTTCACAAGGAGATGAGCTATGTCCACCGTATTGGCAGATAAGCGGGCAGATTTGGCGGGCCCCGGCATCGGCGATTACCGCGAACTGGAGAAGGTGCTCCCCAACGACTACACCTCGCTGCTCGATCGCAAGCAGACGCAGCAGGCCATTTTTGCCGTCAAGCGCTACATCGAGGACAATCTCTGCCGCGAGCTCAGCCTGATGATGGTGACCGTTCCCCTGCTGGTGGACGTGGAGAGCGGGGTGAACGACCTGCTCGACCGCGACGGCTCGCGCACGCCCATCTCCTTCCACATCTCCAATGACCGCGAGCAGCACCCGGTGGATGCCCAAATCGTGCAGGCCGCGACCAAGTGGAAACGCATGGCCCTACGCCAGTTTGGCATGGGCGTGGGCGAGGGCCTGTGTACCGATATGCGCGCCGTACGCAAGGACTACTTCCTCGACCACGACCACAGCGTCTATGTGGACCAGTGGGATTGGGAGCGGGTGATCACGCCCGAGCAGCGCAACCTGGAATTCCTCAAGGAAATCGTTAACAAACTCTGGAAAGTGCTGGTGGGCGCCGAACATTACGCCCAGGAACTATTTCCGCAGCTGCGGACCAGCAGGTACCCCAGTTTGCCGGAGAAGCTCACCTTCCTGCACGCCGAGGAGATCCTCGAGATGTATCCCGACCTGCCGCGCAAGCAGCGCGAGACCCGAGTGCTGCAGGATTATCCGGCGATCTTCATCATTGGCATTGGATGGCCGCTGGCCGACGGCTACCCGCATGAGAATCGCGCCGCCGACTATGACGACTGGGTGACCGAGACCCGGTCCCAGGATGGCCGGCCCAAGCACGGACTGAACGGCGATATCCTGGTGTGGAACCCGGTCACCCGGCGCCGCCATGAGCTGACCTCCATGGGTATCCGCGTGAACGCCGACTCGCTGCGCAAGCAGCTGGGCATAGCAGGGCAGATGGATTTCCTGAAATTCCCCTATCACCAGGCGATTCTGACCAGCCAAATTCCACTCAGCATCGGCGGCGGGGTGGGACAGGCGCGCACCCTCATGCTGCTGCTGCGAAAAGCTCATCTGGGAGAAGTAACGGTGAGCGTCTGGCCGAAAATTCTGAAGGATATTTGTGCCCGCAAGAATATTTTTGTGCTGGAGTGATCGGCTTTCTGCGGGATTGATCAGGAGAAGTATTTGCTTTGTGGCGCGGGCGCCCTCGCCCGCTAGGTAGCGCCGGCGTCCCTCCGCCTGTCGCTAAGGCGTCTCGTTCTCGCCTGCCGCGAGAAGGCGTCATTCCGAGGCGCTTCAGTGCCGAGGAATCTCGCGCGTCCCGCAAAGGTGTTATGGGGATATTGGAACGTGGCGCTGCACGCCGGATTCTTCGGGGCTGAAAGCACCTCAGAATGACTCCGTCCCCTCAACTGCGGAAATGGCTCCGTCGCGCCAGGATGACCAGGAAGGGCCGCGGGAGCGGGGGCAGGCTACGATGAAGACAGTTTACTCTCAAGCGTCCTAATGCGCCTGAGGAATTCCGTGAGCTTCACATCCAGGGCCTGACAGACCGACAAGATCTGCACTCTTATCTCCGGCTGCCTCACGACATTGGCGTCTGAGTACTCCTGGCTGCAATTGTTCAGAGCTTCGATACCTTTCTCCAGCACACCCAGGTCGGAATAAAGCTCGATGATCTCCATCAAGAGCGGATCTGCGAGATCCTTCAGCTTGCCCAGTTGTGAGGAAAACACGGTGTTGCGAGTCGTACCTATAATGTGAGGCGGTGATCCCTGATTATTCTGGAATCGCGACCGCGAGCCCTGCAGTTCATCCGATGATGCCTCCAGTTGCTTTTGTAAACCAGAGAGTTCCAGGCGGATGGCCGCCAGGAATGCCTTTTTTGCCCCTCTGGCATCGAGAGTGGCATTCCAGCGGCTTAAAACAAAGCCTAGTCCCGCGCCTACCACGGTGAAGACAATGGGCAAAAGCAGGCGCTCTGCCCACCATGGGATTTGCAGTTGAGTGTGCATTCAGGCGTCTCCAGCTAAGGAGTCGGGAGCCCAAATTTCCAGATAATCCCGCAAACAAATCTGCAACTGATCTCCAAGGCCCTCGATCTTAAACCTCTCATTCTGTACTTCCAGAACATTTAGGACACAGTTGTGAGCCACGAGGAGGGCATCATCAGCCATCTGTGGGTCAGTCTGGTGCTGGACACCCATGCGGCCGTCCACTATCTCCAACCGCTCAAAAAGGCCGCCGAGTGTGCTGTGGGAGTGGCGTAGTGGGAGGAAATAGCCATGGACGATCATGGAACCGATGGGGCCGGTCTTTTTGGCCAGAGCTACAAAGTTAAGTTTATTCCAGCTGTGATTTAGCTTCTTAGTTCCACACTTCTCGCAATCGGTGACCATGAAGTCTTCTTTGACGGACTCATATTTTGCCTTCAGCTCGGCTATCATCTCAGGCTTGAATACTTCCTCGCCGAAGGTCTCAGTTATCGCCTTCATTAGCTTGTGCTGCTGGACATGGTGGTAGTCCAAGAATCTTGAAATCTCTTCCGGGTGCTCATGCAGGTATCTGAGCGTGACCGTGTGCTCGTATAAACTCCGGAGCAGTTTCATCCCAGCTGCTCCGTACCCATTGCCGCAAACCAGAAGCACCTCCATGAAGTCTTCCATGCACATGCGGCCGTAGAGATAGACGAACTTATGCTCTGGCTCCGCCACTGCCTGCACTCTCGTAAATGCCAAATCAATGGCTCTCACAAGGTTCATGAAACGTTCTGGCCACAGCGGATGACGCTTCCTAAATTTCTCCCCCTCCTCGGGATAGCCAAAAAGAAGCACACGCCCTGGTTGGTTATTCATGACCTGCACCACAATTGATGCATCTATCCTAGCCCGTTCTACGGCTGTGCGCGTTTGTGAATTGTGCGTGCGGAATTCGGAAAACGGGGTTGGATTGCACAAAAACAGGTCCCCAAGAGCAGCTGGCGATGTCTGCCACCTGTAATGGAGAACACGGACAGTGCGAAGACTACTTATTTAGTAACTGTTTTTAATCAGGCAATAAGCGGGACACTTGAGCGGCTAGCAGCTCCGGCTTGAAGCCAAACGGCCCCGGCTTGCTCTTGAACACGATTTTGCCGGATGTATCAATCAGATAAATGCGGTCGGGCCAGCCAGTGTAGGCCTTTTCCGTAGCGTTACTGAAACCGTCCACCACGGCGGGAAACTTGATGCCCAGCTTGCGCACGCAGGTACCGGCCAGTTCATCCCGCTCCTGCTCGTTCTGCGGGCTGCGGAAGACCACTCCCTGTTTGATGTTGCTCTCCATTTGCCACACGTCGCTGGGGTGCGCCTCCAGGATGTACACCGCTAGAAACTGCACCCGGTCGTGATACTGGTCGTAAAGCTTGTTGAGAGCGGGAACCTCCCGCCTAAAAGGCGGTCAGGTGTAGCTGCCGAACACCAGCACCACTGGCTCTTTGCCGCGGAACGAGGAAAGTTCAACCGCGGCGCTTTGGTTCAGGAGCGGGAGGGAGAAGTCGGGAGCCGCCTCGCCAGCCTGGAGGGTTCCGGCCCGCGCCTGCGTCCACAGAGTTTCGAAAGGCAGCACGAAGTAGGCTGCAACCGGCATGCGCGCCATCACCCGCCCGAACGTCTCCGGCGGTTGGTGCATGGACCAGGCGATGAACCCCACAAAAGTTAACCACAACACCGTAAGCACGACGGCGGCGCGAAACAGAACACTGCGCATGGCCGAGGATTCTAACCCAGCATGGCTGCGGTCGAAAACGGTTTCGCGCATTTCCTGCGGACGGAAACTTTAAAACCTGTGAAACTGTAAAGGCCGGGTTCTCGAAACTTTCCCGAACCTCGGGTTCCGGCTATCATCATTTGCTGTGACCAAGGAGCCCGGTATGAAGAAGCGCAATCGCGAGACCGTAGCCGTGCACGGCGGTTCAGAGCCGGAGCACAAAAGCGGCCCTCTAGCCACCCCCATTTACCAGACCTCCACCTTCGCCGTTGAGGATAACGACGAGCAGGGGCGCGTCACGCATAGCGACAAGTTCTACACCCGCTATGGCAATCCCACGCATACGGCAGCCGAGAAGACCATTGCGGAACTGGAAGGAGCGGATTCCGCGCTCCTGTTCGCCTCAGGCATGGGCGCCATTAGCTCCTCAGTGCTGGCCCTGGTGCGCGCCGGCGACCACATTGTGGCCCAAGCCGACCTTTACGGCGGGACCCTGAAATTTTTGTCGCAATGGCTGCCCAAGTTCGGAGTGGAAACCTCCTTTGTCGAAACCATAAGGGCCGAGGACTTCGAGCGGGTGGTTCGTCCCAATACCCGACTGATGTACCTGGAGTCGCCCACTAACCCAACGCTGAAGCTGGTGGACTTGCGCCGCGCCGCGGCTATCGCCAAACAGCACGGCCTGACAACGCTGATTGACAACACTTTCGCCACACCTATCAACCAGCGCCCGATCGAATTTGGGGTAGACATTGTGCTGCACTCGGCCACCAAGTACATGGCCGGCCACTCCGATCTGATCGCGGGCGTTGCCGCCGGCTCGGAAAAGCTCATGCAGCAGATTTGGGAGACGCGCACGGTGCTGGGCGGGACCATGGATCCGCACGCGGCTTTCTTGCTCCTGCGCGGGCTCAAGACTTTGGTGGTGCGGGTTGAGCGCCATAATCAGAACGCGTTGCGCGTAGCTCAATTCCTGGAGAAGCATCCCCGCGTGAAACGCGTGAATTATCCGTTCCTGCCGAGCCATCCCCAGCACGCGCTAGCGACGAAGCAGATGAGCGGCGGCGGCGGCCTGCTTAGCCTTGAGGTGGATGGAACGGCGGAAGAGACGCGGCGGTTTACAGAGTCGCTGCGCATGTTTGCCCTGGCTCCCAGCCTGGGCGGCGTGGATTCGCTGGTCACGCTGCCGGTGGTAACTTCCCACTCCATGGTCAGCCCGGAAGAGCGCAAGCGGATGGGCATCACAGACCAATTGGTGCGACTTGCTATCGGCATCGAAAATGCCGACGACTTGATCGCCGACCTGGAACAAGCGCTGACCGTGGTCTCGCCCGCCAAGGAGCACGCTCATGCCGATTAGCGAAGTCTCACAGGCGGCGGCGGCAAAGAGCGCTAAGGCAGCCACGTTCGCCAAGCTTTTTGACCATTCGGTGATTCGCCCCGACGTAACCCGGCAGGAAGTGGCGGCCGCTGCAGAAGCCGCGGCCAGGCTGCGCACTGCTACCTTGACCGTGCAGCCGCACTACATTGGTTTCGCCGCATCGCTCGTGAAGGGAACAGGCGTCCTGCTGGGAACGGTTGTAGGTTTTCCGCACGGCAACGAAACTCCCGCTATGAAGGAATATCAGGCCAAAACCGTGCTCGATTTAGGCGCCGAAGAAATTGACATGGTCATGAACATTCCCGCGCTCAAGAACGGCGAAAAAGGTGTGTTTCTGGCCGACATTCAATGCGTGGTCAGGGCAGCCGATGGCCGCATAGTCAAGGTGATTCTGGAAAACTGCTATTTGACCCAGGAGGAGAAGCGCCGCGCTTGCCAGTGGATTGCGGAAGCCGGTGCTCACTTCGTGAAAACGGCAACTGCCTATGCTCCTGGCGGAGCCACCCTCGAAGATGTGCGCCTGATGTACGAGGCCGTGGCGGGCAGATGCCAGGTAAAGGCCGCGGGCGGCGTTCGCCAGATCGGCGAGGTATTGGACTACCTGCGTGCCGGCGCGCGCCGGTTTGGTTCCACCCGCACCGAGCAGTTTGTGCAGGCATTTCGCGCGCTGCCGCAACCGGAGCGCGAGCAGTTCGGCGACTTCATCGCCGATCTTGCGGCATAGCGCCATCGGCAAGACGCCGCGCTGATGAGCTCGCTGTTTATGGACTTCCACCCGCTTCCCAAGCTCGAACTGCATTGCCACCTCGATGGCTGCGTGCGCCTGGAGACCGCCCGGCAGATCGCGCTCGCTACCGGCGTGCCGCTTCCGCCTTCACTTCGCCAGGCGCTGGTTGCCCCCGACGTGTGCCTCGACCTGGCGGATTACATCCGTCGCATTGATTTCGCGCTTGAACTCATGCAGCGCCCGGAAGACTTGTTTCGAATAGCAGAAGAACTGGTTGAATCCTGGGCCGCCGAAAACGTCATTTACGGGGAAGCGCGTTTTGCCCCGCAGCTCCATACTCGGCGTGGGTTGACTATGCAGCAGGTGCTCGAGCACGTGCATGCCGGCCTCACCTCCGGGCAGAAGAAGTTTGGCGTGCGCTTTGGTCTGATTGTTTGCTGTGTCCGCCACCAACCCGCCGAGCAGAGCCTGCAGGTCGCCCGCTTGGCGGTGAACAACATGGATAAGGCTTGTGCCCTCGACCTGGCCGGCGACGAGCTACGCTTTCGCGCCGCCAATCACCAGCCGGCATTCGCGCTGGCGGAGCAGGCCGGATTGCACCGTACGGTTCATGCCGGAGAAGCAGCCGGAGCCGCCAGTGTTCGCGAAGCTCTTGATGTGTTGCATGCTGAGCGCCTGGGTCACGGTGTGCGCGTGGAAGAGCCTCCCCAGTTGCTGCAGGAATTGCGCCAGCGTGGCACGCCGTTGGATATGTGTCCCAAGTCCAATCTGCAGACCGGGGCGGTGGCCGCGCTGGCCAGCCATCCCGCGCCGCGCCTGTTGCGCCAGGGATTGCGGGTGACCATCAGCACCGACGCGCGCACCACCTCCGACAGTTCAGTGACGCAGGAATTTGAAATCATGCAGCGCTTCCACGGCTGGGGCTTGGCCGAGTTCTGGGCCTGCCAGCGCAATGCCGTGCAGGCCGCCTTCGTCTCCGAATCCCTCAGAGACGACTTGCAGGCGAGGCTGGCTTCTGCCGAACGGGCATCTTAAATATCCCGTCGGCGATCTGTTCCAGGTGTAGAGGGTCCGGTGTTGTCAAGCCACTGACCGTTTCGTCCGCTCCTGATCCTCCCGCCGTGCGCGCAGGATGGAGACTGCCGCCGTTCCCGCCACTCCGGCCAGCGCCAGTCTGGAAAGTTTCTTTAACGTTCCGCCCTTACGCCAACCCCCGCAGACTCGTTCCGGCTTTTGCGGTTCGTACAGGTTGCCTTCGCTCTCCGCCGCCGGTTTTTTTTGGAAGTGCTGCTTCTCGGTCATGCCGCGAATCACTTTGTCGTACTGCTTGGGAGTGAGCGCGTGGGCCAGAGACATGAAGTAGCCATGCGTGCCTACCAGAACCTCCGGCTTGGGATCCTCGACCAGCTTTGCAATCTCGCGCGCCACCTTGCGGGCTTCGCTCACCGAACCCAGCGGCCGGATGGCTCTGCCTGTGTAATTGGCGGCGTGCTGAAAGAAGGGTGTATCTGTGGAGGCGGGGAAGAGGGTGCAGATGTTGATATCGGTGCCGACATACTCCTGGCGCAGGGTATCGCCGAGCCCGCGGACTCCGTGTTTAGAGATGTCATAGGCGCTGCTGTAGGGAATGCCGCCCAGCGCGACCTGGGAGGAAATGTTGATCAGCACGCCGCGGCCCTGTTGCTCGAACTGGCGCAGGGCGGCGCGTGCTCCGTAGATGCAGCCGAAGAGATTGGTCTCCAGGACGCGCCTGAAATCGTCGCTCGGCGATTCAGCGAAACGCGCATATAAGCCAACTCCCGCGTTGTTGACCCAAACGTCAATGGCGCCGAAATGATCCACCGCTTGCCGAGCCAGTTCTTCTACCTCTTCCTCAAAGGTGACATCGGTGACTACGGCCAGCGCGCGCCCGCCCAGTTCTTCACATTCCGCGGCGGCGTCCTTCAGTGCGCGCTTGTTGCGTGCCGCCAGCACTACGGTTGCCCCCTTATGGGCAAACTCATGGGCTGTCGCCCGTCCAATCCCGCTCGAGGCTCCCGTGATCACCACCACCGCGTCGCGAACTGATATCGGCATAATTTTCCCTCCCGCTGAACTTCTGATTTGGATAGCGTTCCTGCGCCGGCAGTTGGCTGGAGATTTCCTTAGCGGCGCCTGTCGCGAGGGCGTTCCGACGGGGAAGGGAACTGACGCGGTGTGCACGCGAGGTTGTTCGGGGCTGAAGCCCGTCAGAAATGACGTCTGCATTTCGGAAGCGCGGTCGACGGCTACGGCTGGCCGGAGCCCGGCGCTCCTTCCAGCACGTACACGCGAGCAGGGTTCCCGGCCTGAATCTTGTTCTTCTGGAAGCATTCCTTGATGCGCCGCCTTAGTTCGCGGGTGACGGCGTATTGACGCCCGGGGCGGGTTTTCACCAGAAGCAAGTAATCCACCTCGCCGGTGGCCACGCGCTCGATGCCGGGTACCTGCGGGTCCGCCACAATGTCGTCGCGGAACGCGGGATCGTTGCGTACGTCCTGCGCAACCTCGTTCAGCAGCCTGACCACCCGGTCGCTCTCCTCGTTGTAAGCCACGGAAACGTGCAGCGAAACCTGCGCCCAGTCGCGCGTGAGATTGGAAACGATCTTGATCTCGCTATTGGGAACGATGTGCAGCGTGCCGTCGTCGTCGCGGAGGGTAGTGTTGCGCATGCTCATAGCTTCCACGGTCCCTTTCACGGTCGCCACCCGCACCACATCGCCGACCGAGTACTGGTTCTCGAGCAGAATGAAGAAACCGTTGATGACATCGTGTACCAGGGTCTGTGCGCCGAATCCGATAGCCAGACCCGCTACGCCCGCGCTGGCCAGCAGCGGTCCCATGTTCACGCCCAGCACGGGCAGGATCTGCATCAGCGCCAGGAAGATGATGACGAACGTGCCCACGCTGCCGATGACTCCGGCGGCGGTGCGCAGTTGCTGCGCCCGCGAACCAGTTTCGTGGCGGCTGAAGGCCAGCAGCCGCTTGATCAACATCTTCATCAACCTTATCAGCACGAAGGCGACTACGACGATAACCAGGATCTTGGGGACGTCCACGCGCAGAAACTCCAGCGCGTCGGCCCGCCAATGCGCTAGCACCGAGCTCAGATTCTGGTTTTGGGGTTCCATCAACATGGGTAATTCGCGGCAGCAGATCAACTGCACCGAGTTGAGCGCCGATTATAGCAAGGCAACAGCCATACTCCTTCGCTTCCCGCAACCCAATGCTCGAGAGTGGTAAATTTGGCTTTATTTATTCCCGCGAGAGCTCGAGGTGTGTGCGTGTCCAAGCTGCTGATCCCGCTCTTGTCCACTTGCTTATTGTTCTCGGGGTGGGCCGCTCCGGGATGCTCCCAGAGTACGGACGAGCCGGCTGCTCCGCCCCCCGGCGCTCAGTATCCGCCCTACAGCCGTGACATCGGCCGTCCCGGCCAGCCTGATGTGCCTACTGAGGCCGAACAGAAGATGGAGCACGACCGCGAGAAGAAGTTCAACCAGGAGCGCCAGGCTGACCTCAAGCGCGACACTGACAAGCTTCTCCTGCTCGCCACCCAACTCAAGCACGCCGTGGATAAGTCCAGCGAAAATACCCTTTCCCTGGATGTGATTAAGAAAGCCGGCGAAATCGAAAAGCTGGCGAAAAGCGTGCGCGAAAAGATGCGCGGGCAGAACTGACGTAACTCAGCATTCCAGGCGGCGGTTCCTGCCTGCAAAACGCTGTACCTCTTGGGTCGAAGCGCATGCTTGCTATAGACTGTGCGTAATTGCAACGCTGTTGCAACTTCTGAGGGAAAGCGACCTATGCCTCTGCCGCAAACCGAAGCCCCGGGGCGCCTGGTTGCCGAATTGCTCTCCCGCGGTGTGCGCATGACCCGCCAGCGCCGCACCATTCTGAGTGTCATTGAGACCGCCAGCCAGCACCTGGATGCCGCCCAGATCCTGCGCCGAGCCCGCAAGTTAGATCCCGGCATTGATCGTGTTACCGTCTATCGCACCATTCGCCTGCTCAAGCGCCACGGCCTGGTGGATGAACTCGATCTGCTCCATCTGGAGGGGGAGAAGCATTATTACGAACGCCATCCTCAGCGCGACCACCTGCACATGGCTTGCGTGCGCTGCGGAAAGATCCTGGAATTCGAAAGCGACCTCTTCGAGCGCCTGAAAGGACAAATCCAGCGCGACTGCCAGTTCCACATTCTGGTTACGCGGGTGGAAATCGGCGGCTACTGCGCTAAATGCCGCGGCAACTCCACTGACCTTCGCTCCGTCTGATCGCCAGTTGCAGGTTGTTGCATCCCGACTGCAACAGAAAATGTTTCTGCCCATCTTGACCCGCTCTTTTTTCACTCTTACATTCAGAGTAGGTATTACTTGCAACTAAGTTGCAAATATACTTGTTATGCACACTACCTGCCGATGGTTGCTCCTGCTGCTGCTGGTTCTTCCCGCGTGTGCGCAGGAAGACGCGCCCTATTTCGTCACTTATGACCATCATCTGGAAGAACCAGGGAACCTTGAACTGGAAATGAACAGCACCACGGGCGTGCCGCGCAGCGGCCAGCATGCCTACGTGGCTCCCTTTGCCGAGCTGCAGTATGGCGTGAACCGTTGGTGGACATCGGAGCTTTACCTGGAGGGACAGTCCACAGCGAGCGATAGCACCATCTTCACCGGCTGGCGGCTGGAAAGCCGTTTCCGGCCACTGGCGGCCGAGCATCGCATCAATCCTGTGTTGTATTTGGAATACGAGAACATTAACGAGGCCAGCCGCATCCAAAAGGAAATCGTGGGCAAAGCGCCGCTCGATTTCGAACCCAACTCCGAGCTCCGCCAGGCGCATGCCCATGAACTGGAGGCTAAGCTCATTCTCTCCAGCGATGTCCGGCACTGGAACATTGCTGAGAACTTCATTGTGGAGCGCAACCTTTCTGAAAACGAAGGTTTCGAACTCGGCTATGCGTTCGCCACTTCGCGGCGGCTGACTCAGTCGGTGTCGCCGCGGCCCTGCCATTTCTGCCGCGAGAACTTTGTGGCCGGCCTGGAATTCTATGGTGGCCTGGGCAGCACGCAATCATTCGGCCTGCAGCAGACGGCCCACTATGCCGCTCCCGTGCTTGCCTGGGGGTTGAGCGACAAGTCAACCCTTAGCTTTTCGCCGGCGTTCGGCCTTACCCGGTATAGCAATCCGGTGCTGTTGCGCGCCGGCTACAGTTACGAAATCCGCGGTTTTCGTAATAAACTACGGAGGTTGTTTGGGAGCCACTGAAGATGGGATACCGGCCACTCTCGATAGCCGTACTTGCCTTCGCCAGCCTGGTCTGCCTGGCAATTGCGCAGACCGCCAAACCCACTGCCGATAAGTGGGAAGCGCCCGCCGATGCGGCGGCCAAGCCCAATCCGGAAGCCAAGAATCCGGATGCCCCCGCCGTCGGGCGCAAGCTTTACATGCGCACCTGTGTGGGCTGCCATGAGGAGGACGGCAGCGGCAAAGATACCGGGGCCGCCAACCTGCGTTCCCCCGAAGTGCAGGCGCAGAGCGATGGCGCCCTGTTTTGGAAGGTAAGCAACGGCAACACCGCCGCCGGCATGCCTTCCTTCGCCTCTCTGCCGGAAACCGACCGCTGGGATGTGGTTACCTTCCTGCGCACCCTGAAGGACGCCAGCGGCACCGGCGCTGAAGGCTCCGGGGAAGGCAAGAAGGATTCGCCCCAGGGGCACAAGTCCAAGGGGCACTAGCTGTAACCTTTTGCCGGGCTGCCACTCGGTATGAGTGCGAGGCGACCATGGCCACAAGCGCATTGCTGCAACAGGCGAAAGCGGAGTGCTGGAGCGACGAAGAGGTGGTAGCGCGTGTGCTGGATGGGGAGACGGCGCTGTTTGAGATCATCATGCGCCGCTACAACCAGCGGCTCTATCGCGTGGCCTACGGCATCCTGCGCAATGACGCTGAGGCAGAGGACGTCATGCAGGACGCCTACGTTCGCGCCTATCAGCACCTGGCCCAGTTTGAGGGCCGGGCCAAGTTTTCCACCTGGCTCACCCGCATCGCGGTGCATGAGGCCCTAGCGCGCGCCCAGCGCCGCAACCGCGTCCAGGAACTGGATGCGGAACCGTCCGGAGGCTACATGGACCCGCTGATTTCGAAGACGCCCGACCCCGAGCAGCAGGCCTCCGATCATGAACTGGTGGCACTGCTGCAAAGCGCGGTGCTCGCCCTGCCCGCCAATTATCGGTCCGTGCTCATGCTGCGTGATATCGAAGAAATGAGCACCATTGATACCGCCCAGGCTCTGGAGCTCACGGAAGAAAACGTCAAGGTGCGCCTGCACCGCGCCCGCGCCCTGCTGCGCCGCGAACTGTTTTCCCGCGCTGGCGCCCAGCGCGGCAACACCTTCCCCTTCATGGGGGCGCGCTGCGACCGCATGGTTCAGGCGGTGATGGAGCGTATCGCCGCGCTATCCTAGCGCCGGCTGACGCGACGGCATCTCCCGTCCTCGCCCGAAATTCGCGTATCGGTCCTCAGCTCTTTCGGATATACTTCCCGCGCTGCAAGGCGGACTGCAATCTGTATCACCCGCCGTATACTTTCAATTCCAAAAGGAATTCCATGAAATTCCGCACGTTCGTGGTGGCGGCGCTGGCGGTCTGCGTACTCATCTCGCAAGCCGAGGCAAGGACGCCGGCCGCGGCGGCCTCAGGCTCGCCTTACCTTTTTGTATGGGCCGGGGATGAAGCTCGGCAATCCAGCGACTTTCTGAGTGTGATTGACGCCAACCCCTCCTCTCCCAGCTACGGCCGCATTGTCAGCAGCGTGCCCGTGGGCATCACCGGCTCCATGCCTCACCACACCGAGTACGAATTTCCCGCAGGCAACCTCCTATTTGCCAACGGCTGGGTAGCTGGGCACACGTTTATCTGGGATCTGAGCCAGCCCCTAAAGCCGCGCATCGCCGCCCAATTCCAGGACCGCGCCGGCTATAGCTTCCCCCACAGCTTTGTTCGCCTGCCCAATGGCAACGTGCTTGCTACTTTTCAATCGCACGATGGTGCGCTGGCTGCCGATGGCGGGCTGGTCGAATTGCGCAACGATGGCTCAGTGGTACGCTCGTCTTCCGCCATGGACCCGGCGGCGGATAAGGACGTCATTTGGCCCTACAGCATGGCGATTGTGCCCCAACTCGACCGCGTGGTGAGCAGCAGTTCGCCGATGGGCTGGCCGGACTGGGGTAAGCTTCCCCCCGGCTCGTGGACTCTCAAAAAAATCAATGACCAGGTAACCTCGCACGTGCAGGTCTGGCGCCTTTCCGACCTGCACTTGCTGAACACGGTTACGCTTCCCTCCGATGTCGGAAAGCACAACCAATGGCCGGCTGAGCCGCGACTCCTGCCCGACGGTTCCGTTTACGTGAACACGTTCTCCTGCGGGTTGTATCGCATGAGGGATGTGAGCGGTGCACATCCGTCGGCCGAACTGGTGTACACCTTCCCCGGGGGCGACAGTCCCCACACCATCTGCTCGGTTCCGGTGGTGGTCGGACATTACTGGATCCAGACCGTAGCCGCCCTGCCGGGACTAATTGTTCTCGACATCAGCCATCCGGAAAAGCCAGTGGAGGTGTCCCGGCTGGTTTTTGGTGGGCGGTTCCCTATGCCGCACTGGCTGGCGGCGGACCGCAAGAGCGACCGGTTGGTGGTTACAGGAGATATGGAAAGCTGGGTGCTGGTGGCGCGCTTCGATCCCGATAAAGGCACGCTGAGCCTGGACCAGAGTTTCCGCGAGCCCGGCGCAACTGCACCCGGTATAAGCTTCGATCGCCAGCAATGGCCGCACGGCAAAGCCGGCCGCGCCCTGGTCCACGGCGCCCTGTTCGGACCGGAATAGATGCAGCCGCGGAGCGGCTCCAGGTGTAGCCCCGGGCGTAAGCCCGGATAACAGCGTAGAGTTGTTTACCCTACGCAAAAATGGGAAAGTTGTTACCGCAAAGCCGCTTTGGGAAGGTCAGCCTCCACGGGCATCGCCGCTGCCGGCGTACCTGCTTCCGCCACCTTGATCCGCATTCCGTAAAAGGAACGGTACACGAAGATCAGCGAGATGACGAAGAAGATAGCAGACAGCATCCGGGTCAGCCCTGGACCCATCTCGTAGGTCAGGCGCACCGCTAATTCCACTGCCAGCAAACCGAACAGCGTCGTGAACTTGATCACCGGGTTCAGCGCTACGGACGAAGTATCCTTGAACGGATCGCCTACCGTATCGCCCACCACCGTGGCGGCGTGTAGTTCGGTACCCTTTTGCTTAAGTTCCACTTCCACAATTTTCTTGGCGTTGTCCCAGGCGCCGCCGGCATTCGCCATAAAAATGGCCTGGTAGAGACCGAAGATGGCGATCGAGATGAGGTAGCCAACGAAGAAGAAGGGCTCCAGGAAGGCGAAGGCCAGGGCAGCAAAAAACACGGCCAGGAAGATGATGAACATGCCCTTCTGAGCGTATTGGGTGCAGATGGCCACCACCCGCTTGCTGTCGGCGACGGAAGCCTTCTCCACGCCCTCCAGCTTGATGTTCGCTTTAATGAACTCCACTGCGCGATAGGCGCCTGTGGTAACGGCCTGCGTGGATGCGCCGGTGAACCAATAAATCATGGCGCCGCCGGTGATCAGGCCAAGCACAAAGGGAGCGTGCAGCAGCGAGAGCATGCCCACATTGGCCGTCAGCCCCTTGGTGAGAGCCATGATGATGGAGAAGATCATGGTAGTTGCGCCCACCACGGCGGTGCCGATCAGCACCGGCTTGGCGGTAGCCTTGAAGGTGTTGCCAGCACCGTCGTTGGCCTCCAGCAGGTGCTTGGCCCGTTCGAATTTCACCGGCATTTTGTAATCACGCTCAATTTCGCGCTCGATGCCGGGGATTTGCTCGATCAGGCTCAGCTCATAAACCGACTGCGCGTTGTCGGTCACCGGCCCGTAAGAATCCACCGCGATGGTGACCGGGCCCATGCCCAGGAACCCGAAAGCCACCAGACCGAAGGCGAACACGGGAGCGGCCAGCATGATGGCGCCCAAGCCTTGCGTGCTGACCAGATAGGAAACTCCCATCAGCGCCACCATCACGATGCCGAGGTAGTAGGCGGAGAAGTTGCCGGCCACAAAGCCCGACAGAATGCCCAGCGAAGCGCCGCCTTCATTGGCCGAGACCACCACTTCCTTCACGTGGCGCGATTCGGTGGAAGTGAACACTTTGACCAGTTCGGGAATAACGGCGCCGGCCAGGGTTCCGCAGGAAATAATGGACGAGAGCTTCCACCACAGGCTGCTGTCGCCCCCCAGGACGGGGATGGTGTAGTAGGAAACCAGGTAGGTCAGGCCGATGGAGATCAGCGAGGTCAGCCACACCAGCGAGGTGAGCGGCGTCTCGAAGTTCATCTCGTCGGCGTGGGCGTAGCGCGCTTTGGCAATGGCGCCGTTCAGGAAATACGCCCCGGCGCTGGAGATCAGCATCATGATGCGCATCACGAAGATCCACACCAGGAGCTGCACCTGCACGGTGGGGTCCTTCACACCCAGCAGGATGAAGGTGATCAGGGCCACGCCCGTGACGCCGTAGGTTTCAAATCCATCGGCGCTGGGGCCAACCGAATCGCCGGCATTGTCGCCGGTGCAGTCGGCAATCACGCCCGGGTTGCGCGCGTCATCTTCCTTAATACGGAAGACGATCTTCATCAGGTCAGAGCCAATGTCAGCAATTTTGGTGAAAATGCCGCCGGCAATGCGCAGCGCCGCCGCGCCTAGCGATTCGCCTATGGCGAATCCGATGAAGCAGGGCCCGGCGTAGTCGCGTGGCACAAACAGCAGGATTATCAGCATCATCAGCAGTTCCACGCTCACCAGCATCATGCCGATGCTCATGCCCGCGCGCAGCGGAATCTGCGAGATGGGATAAGGCTTGCCGCTCAGCCCGGCGAACGCCGTACGCGAGTTGGCGAAGGTGTTAACCCGGATGCCGTACCACGCCACCCCGTAGCTGCCCAGGATCCCGACCACGCTGAAGGCCAGAATTACCACCACCCGGATCGCCTCGTAATGCAGCAACACGCCGAAATAAAGCAGGATGATGGCGCCGATCAGGCCTTCCAGGATGAGCAGGAACTTGCCTTGCGTAATCAGGTAGGTTTTGCAGGTTTCGTAAATCAGCTCGGAGATCTCCAGCATGGAGCGATGCACCGGCAGGTTCTTCAGGCTCATGTACATAACCAGGCCGAAGACCAGGCCGAGCACGCAGAAGCCAATGCCGTAAACCAGAAGCCGGTGGCCGTCCACCCCCATGAAATTGACGCTGGAGAGGTCAGGCAGCTTGAGGTTGGCTTCGCCGGTGGCTTCCGGGCCCGGTTGGGCGAGTGCGGCGACAGCGTTGAAAAACACTACACCAGAAATGGCGGCCACGCTCAGCGCCAAACGGCGCACCGGGGTCGCCAGGCAAAGGAACCAGGCGGGCATACGAATCCTCCACTCACGAACGCTCGGATCGACCACGTGTGTAGGCACGTCTTTCCAGCTCCGAATCCCCGCAACGCTCACCTTTTATGCAGGGCGTACGCCGGAATTCCGAACACGCTTCCACTTCCAGACTGGATTGAGTTTGGCCGCGTCGGAGTAGCCGTTTCGGGCCGCCTGACAGCAGGGGAAAACAACCTGTCCGCGGCGCCCGCAAACGTAAAGCACCTCTTTATAACATGGGGTGAAAAGAGCGGTCAAACTCGGGATTTGGGCAGTAATGATTGAACATTGAGGACGGCTCCGGGGGGCTGAATCCCGACCGCTGATTGCTGAATGCTGATTTTCAATCGTCAATCGGCAATCCTCAATGTCGAATGCCCGTGATATGATGGCTCTGAAATATCCTGTGCGCCCGCGCTCCCCGCGTGGACGTGGAATGCCACACTCCTCAGTAGCTCAATGGCAGAGCATCCGGCTGTTAACCGGAGGGTTGTAGGTTCGAGTCCTACCTGAGGAGCCA
>JAICWP010000005.1 GCA_025934735.1 Terriglobales bacterium
GCGTGTGAGCTACCCTCCAGCATTATTCGCGCAGCGCCGCATTATGCATCACCGGGCCAGCGCCACAGGCGCGACATAGTAAAGCCCAGGACGGAAGTCCTGGGCAACCGAATAGCCAGGAACGCGAGCCCCGTAGGGGCGGCACTCCTCATTGCTTAATAATCTCAGCAGGGGGGTCTATTTCGGCAGCTGGAAGTTCAGCCGGATATCGGTCTCTACCTCCACCGGCTTGCCGTTCAGTTCGTAGGGACGAAAGCGCCAATGCTGTACCGCATCCATGGCCGCAGCGGATAGCTCCTGCGGGCCCTGCAAGGGTTGCAGGTCCGCAATGGTTCCATCTTTTCCGATCACCGCCTTCAGCACTACCTGACCCTGTACACCGTCCCTGCGGGCTCGCGCCGGGTACATGGGCAGGACCTTTTGCAGCAGCATCCCTGCAAGGTCAGATCCCGAGGGGCGTTCGCTCGCTACATTGTTTACAGCTGTGCTCGTGCCACTGCTCGCTGCGGCTAACAGGCTATTGCTGGCGCTGCTCGGCGGCGGGGTTGCGGCTAAGGCCTGACTAGGAGCCCCGGGCGAACTCGCCGGAGGCGTGCGGTGGGACTCTGACGTCGGCGGAGAGGCTACCGTTTCTCTCCTGCGCGTGGTTTCCCGGGCTGCGCTGCCCGGCACTCCTACCGGTTCCGTCTGTGGAGCCGGAGTGACCGTCCCGATCACCGCGCTCACTAACGTTTTGGCAGCCGTAAAAGCCGGAGTGGACCGGGACTGCGGCTTCTCTTCTTCGGCCACGCTGGGCATAGGCCGCAAAAACACGTTCTCCAGTTCCACGGTCACCGGGTTCGGTTTGGCGCTGGCATCCGCCGGGCTGTAGAGCCACTGCCACAGCCCGATGCTTAAGGTGATCAGAAAAATGATGGCCACCACCGAATCCAAAACCGCATCCCGCTGCGGCCTGCTTTTCTTCTCATCCGCTGCTTTGGCTGGACTCCTCAGCACCTCCGGCGCCGGCGTCACCTCGGCCTCTTCCGCTGTTTCTGCATCCCGTGTTGCCCCGCACGCGGCGCACACCTCCAACTCTTCCGGGAATTCGAAGCCGCATGTGGCGCACGCGACCGTTGCTCCTCGCGGTGGCGGCGCCAGGCCCGGCTCCAATTCCGCGCTGTTGATCATCCGTCCGCACAGCCCGGAATCGGCTAGGCGCTGTAACTGCTCCCGCTGCTCCTGCCCCAGGCTCAGGAACTCGAAACCGCACTGCAGTTCACATTCATGGCGCACGATCGCGCGCATGTTCAGGGGCTGAGTAGAGCTGGGCAGCGAAACGCTCAAGTCCACGCGCTCGCCAGGCAAGATCGCCCCTGATATCACGCCGCCCAAGCCGCCTTCGCCCAATTCCTGGGTGCGACCGCTCAGCCGCACTACCGCTCCCGGCCGAAACACGGTTACGTCAAACGGAACCGATAACTGGTAGCGTGGATGACGGCGGTTGGCGAACTCCCCCGGCTCTGGCATCGGGATGGGAACTGCGCTACCCACGCGGAGCTGCCTCCGCACGGGGCTGAATTGGTAGATGAGTATTGGCTGGCAAGTCTTGGCCCCTCGGACGCTCCCACGTCGCAACGTCCGAAACTGTCAGCAGCCTAGCCTTGCCGGTCGCGCAATGTCAATGAGAAGAACGTGCTAGTTCGGGTAAATACCTGCTTTACTTAGGGTTGCAGAGCGCAACCCGGGCGCACAAGAGAGGCAAACCGAGGCGGAACCGAGGCTCCGCCCGCAACTCGAATCACGGCCAGCGCTTGGCTGTTTCTTCCCAGCCCGTCGGCCGGGCGTTGTCGCGCACCGCGCTGGCTACCGCCGGCTGCGGCACCCGCAAAGGCTGCTGCGGGATTGGAGTGGCCGTAGAGGTCTTGCCCACGGTGCTCGTATCACTTAGGCTCTCTTTTTCTTCCGAAAGCAGGGGTGCCGCTATGCGCAGAGCCTCCACTTCTTTTTCCAGGCGCGTGAGTTCCAGTTCCTTTTGCCTCAAAACCTCGTACACATTCTTCATATTTAGCACCCAGTCTGTCAGGCTATGTTGCTAGATATCCGGAATTTATGCAGCCCTAAACGACTTGTCAAGAACAATATGCGGCGCTGTCACCTTACATGCACGGCTTGATCAGCGCCGGAATGTAATAGTTGGACTCCGCTTGCTTCTGCGTCATGTAGGAGCCTTTCCCTGTGCGCCCGTACTGCTCATCCCCGGGGCAGTAGTAAAAGCCCTTGCGGGTGTCCACCCAGACCTTCAGGGTGGGATCGCCATTGGAGGGCGGTTCCGCTTTCTCGTTCACCGGCAGCAACTTAGAGAAATCTGAGCTTACGCCACCAAGCAGTTGCTTTACGCTCTTGGCGATGCTGGGGTTACCTGCGTTAGGCGAGGAAGTAGCGCCCACAGGAGTGCTGGCGGCAGCCGCAGCCGGCACGGGGTTGGTGACGGATTGCGTGCCCGGTTGAGCCGCCGGAGCGACTGGCGGAGTCAAAGCTGCCTGCCGGAAGGGCTGAACCCTTTCCGCGGTTCGGTTTGCAGTCCGTGGAATTGGCGCCACTGCCACTAGCAAGGCCATGGCGACGAACGCAGCCGGCACCAGCATACGCCGGCCAGTAATCCTGGATTTCCAGCCGCCTGGCTGCGCCTCTCGACTCCCCGGCGTCCCTTCCTGAAAGAAGCCGCACTCCGTACAAAATACGGTGTCGGGGACGATTTTTGCTCCGCAATGGGTGCACGTATGCTGATCTTCTTCCGGTTCGGGCGCGCTTGCCTCGTCGGCCAGAAAAGCCGGAGCCGGGACTGCTTGCGACGGCGGAGCAACCGTTTCTTCTCCCCGGTCCAGCATCTTGCCAATTTCTTCCGCCACCCCCCTCACCGTCTCTACATCGCGCTCCTGAAAGGAGTAAGCGTGCGAAGAAAACAGTTCCAAAACCCCTGCCAGGCTCTCCTTGCGGCGTATGGGGGTGATGATGATGGATTCAATGCCCAGACGCTTGCAACTCTCCAGGTCTACCCGCGGGTCCAGCATGACGTTGTCGCAACGCAGCAGTTCCCCGCTGCGCAGGCATTCCGCCGTTAAGCCCGATTTGATTTGCAGTTTGGCGCCACGGTCGGGAGCGCTGCTGCCGCTCGCCGCCCGGCAAACCACATCGCCACCCTGACGCAGTGCGATGGCCGCTCCCGTGGCATTGCTGATGTACTGGGCCTTTTGCAGCAGGGCTTGCAGCGCTGCATCCAGATCAGGCAGATTTCCTTCCGCAGTTGGTTCAGAAATCGTGGGCGGGACTGGTGCAGAGAACGCGGCTGCCTCGGCAAGCTCGGCCGCCGTTTCGCTGGGCGCGATTTCCCCTGTCCCTGCCGGCGTGCCGAAGAACTCCGGCGCAGGTTGGCTGGTATTTTCCGCAGTCTCCGGAGGCGCTGCTTTTTTGTCCTTCTCCGGCGATGAAGGCTCGAATATCGAGTAATGATCCATGCGACTGTGGAACCCGGTCCTAAGGCCCTGGGACTTTCTTCCGTCCGCAAATCAAGACACTAACCCTTTGAATTGCGCGCCGGGAGCGACACAGGCGAGTTTCGTATCAATTGCCGGGTGTGTCAAGGTGACTAGGGAGGGAGGAAGCACTAGGCCAAAGGTCATCTTACTTTGTGGTCTCCGCGGCTGACAGTAGTAACCCACAGCCCCGGCCACAGGACTAACGAAAAAACCGGCCAGCCCTTAAGCTAATCGTGCCCCGATTTCGCCCACCGTCTCACCCTGCGCCAGGCTTCCGCCGCTGGGCCCCGAAGCACCCTCACCCCCTCCTCCCGCGCCCGCGTAAACCATTTCAGTGCTTCAGGATAGCTCTGCCACACCCCATCTCCGTTGGCATAACGCACGGCCAGCGCCAGTTGGGCATTGGCATCTCCCGCCTCGGCCTTCTCCTGCAGCAAGCGCAAGCCGTCATTGCTGGAATCTCCAGTTTCTGCCGAATCGGGCAGCACGCCAGCCCCTGATGCCTGTTCCACGGTGCTCCCCGGCTCCACCGAAATCCCTGCTGCTCTTGGCGCGTGATTGCACCACCCGAGCCAGATCAGGCCTGCCAATACCACTACGACCCCGGCTCCGAGTAGCTTGCGCGAAATGGTATGTTCCCGCGGATGGTAGGCAGCTGGAGTAAACGCGCTGAGTGCGCGCGCGTGCTCTCCCCGGGCGGGCAGCGGCATGGGCTCAAATCCCGGACGCATGGCAATCTCACACATCAGGTCGTCATCCGGATCTGCCTTCGGCAAGAGCGGGGCTACCCTCGGCGCCGGTCTTGGTTCCTCGCTCCGTTCTTTTCTGATCAGTTCCAGCGGGCGCGCCAGAGTATCTCTTTGCGGTGGAACCGGCGTCCGCTGTTCAATTTCGCAGACCAGGTCATCCCCCGGCTCCTCCAGGCTGGCTGCGAGCCATGCTTCCAGCGGCTTGCCAGCCGCCCGCGCCGAAAGGGCTGCCACCACCTCAGCCTGCGAATCAGCTTTCGCCTTCGGCTGCGGCCGTATCACTGAAATCACCAGCTCGCACATGCTTCCCAGGGCAGCCACTTCATTGCCGGCAAAAGCCCCGGGATCCTGCGCGAACACTTCAAACACGCCTACAATCTCCCGCTCCAGGAGGATGGGCAGCACGGCGATGGAGCGGATGCCCAGATAGCGGCACACATCCAGATTGACGCGGGAATCACTCTCGGTGTCGTCGCACACCAGCACCTTGCCGCTGCGCACGCACTCGCCCGAAAGGCCAGATTTTGTATCCAGCAGCGCGCCCAGATCGGGTGCGGTGGACCCGGCGCGCGCCCGGCACACCATGAGTTCCCCCTGGCGCAACGCGATGGCCGCACCGGTGGCCTGGGTCAGCATCTGCGCCTGCTCCACGATCAGGCGCAATTCCGCCGCGTGGCTTTCCTCGGAGTTGGAAGGGGAGGAACCGGTGCGCGAAGCACTGGCGGGCGCCCCCGAATCAGGGCTCTCTCCTGGCCGGGTATCTGGCTCTAGGTGCAAGGTTGGCCCACGGAAGCCGCGCCAGGACGCGTTTCCTCCGCCTCGCGCTCCGCTCCCTAAACCGCTCGAATCACTGACAAATACTGCGGGGCAGTTTCGTCCCCGCATCGTCTATTGTCTACGTGACCTGCGGCTCAGCGCCAGTAACCAAAGGAGGACCCGGCTCATTTTGCCTTCTTGGCCGGCAGATACTTCTTGTCAATCGAGGCCACGACCACGTAGTTCGGGTCAACCATCTCATCCAGGTGGATTTTGGCAACTTTGGAAAGCAGTTCGTACGCGTCCAGCTCGGAAAGCCCGTAGTCCTGGTGCATCCAGCCAATCAGCTGGGTAAACGCCACACGCAGTGCGTCGTCCAAAGGACGGGTGATCCCTACGGCCATGATGGAATTTTCGTTTTCGAAACGCGGCCATGCGATCTTCCGCCCTTTGATCACCTGCACCTGCATGCGTGCCCGCAACGGCGCTTCAATGGCGGTGCCGTCCACCTCGCCATCGCCCATGGCGGCGTGCCCATCGCCAACGTAGAGCAGCGCCCCCTCCACGTTCACTGGCAGGTAGAGCGTGTTGCCTGCGCTGGCTTCCGGCGCATCCATGTTGCCCCCGTTTTCCGCGGGCACAATGGAAGAACGGGCCTCTCCCCCGGCCGGCGCCACCCCAATGCAGCCGAAGAAGGGATGCAGCGGAATCTGCACCGAGAAATTGGAATCATGGGCGTGGAACATCGCCGTACTGCCGGCGTGGTCCACCGGGTAATACCAGATGCGCTCCGGCAAGGGCGGCCCCAGCATGGGCGTGTAAGTGCTCGAGTTCAGGGCTCCGAAACCGGGTGCGAAAGCGCCCACCCCTTGATTCCCGTCCACCTGCAGGTCGAGGAACTTGATGGCCAGGGTGTCGCTCGGTTCCGCGCCCTCGATGTAGAACGGACCCGTCAGCGGGTTATCGCCCTTCACCATATCCAGCGTATCGCCCGGCCCCTTCAGCACGTTGCCGAACGCGTCCAGCGTGTTGGTCTCCAGCACGTCGCCCGAGCGCAGGCGCGCCACCGGAGGCGCCGCACCATAGGTGTACTTCACGTCGTTAATGGTGGCGTGATACTTCACTAGCCGCGCTCCGGGCGTGCCCAGGTGCATGGTTTGCTGCGCGCCCGCCGCCGTCATCAATCCCAGGACACACACCGCAACTGCTGCAACTGCCCGACTCGGAGTATTCATGATTTTCCTTTGGTTTCCGGGCGCTGAGTATACATCGGCACGACAGGGCAGAGAGGCCCGCCCGAGCCAAACTTTGGCTGTTCAGCAACCGAAAAAACGCCAATGCCTACTTTTTTGAGTTGGTCTTGTCCAGCGCCGCCCTGAGCCCCTGGGCCACCTTCACGGCATCACCATTCGCCCAGAAGTGCATAAAGAAAAGCCGTGGCTGCTCTTCCAGCATGTGGCTGTGCAACGCCGTCACCGCGATTCCATTCTCGCGCAGCGCCCGTATTACCGGATTCACCTCGCTGGCGGTGAGCACAAAATCGCCGGTGGCGGCCGCGAGCCCGCTGCCACCGGGCTGGAAGTTCAGCGAAGTGGCCACGCCCATCGACGGCGGAACCACCATCCCGTGGTCCGTAATTTTCTCTGCCCGCGGCACAGCCACCTGCAGGATTCCACCATTTACCTTGCCGGCGTGGCCCAGCGCCGTCTCAATCTGTTTCTGGTCGAGCTCAAACTTCGCTGCGGAAGCAGCTCCCTTGGGCTGTGGCCCGGGAGTTTTGGTCAGCGCCAGAGCCCCATGGATGGCATGTGCCAGTTTCACTGCCTCGCCCTGCCCGTGGATGTGCATGTACATCACGCGCGGCGATTCCCACAGCAGATGGTTGTGCAACGCCGTAATTTCGATTCCCCCTTCTTGCAGTTTGGCCATCACCGGTTCGGCCTCTTCCAGCGTTAACACCAGGTCTCCCATTACCGTGGCGCCGCTGCCGGGTTTGTCGAAGGCGGCCCAGGAACCCAGCGCCAGCCCCGCCTTCACTGGCACACCCTTTACGATCACGTGCAGATCGCTGCGCGGCATGCCGAATTTCATTACTCCTCCCGACTGTTCCTGTCCCGGCCGGCCCATGGCCTGCTCCACCGGTTTCCAGTCCGCACTCGGGTTTTGGGCGAGCGCGAGTGTCATACAACTCAGAACGGATAGCCCCAGCACTCCGCTGCGCAGCATTTGGCGAATGTGTTTCATGGCATCTCCTCTGGAATTAGAGAGTCCTGCGATATGTAAAGGTTTCACCCATCTGGCAGGTCTCGCAATCAGCGCACCACCGCCAGCCAAGCCCAGCCAATCAACAGCGTGGCCAGGGTGATAGGCACGCCGGCCCGCAGGTATTCACGGAAGCCGATTTCCACTTCCGGCTTCGCGCTCTCCACCACGATGATATTGGCCACCGACCCGGTTATGGTCAAATTCCCGGATAGCGTGCTGGCCATGGCCAGGATCAGCCAGGCGGTGTGCGGGTTGGCGAAGCCCGGCACCAGAGACTTCAGCAACATAACCGCCGGCACGTTGCTCACAATGTTGCCCAGCACCGCCGTCGCCACCGTGAACACGGCCGAGTTCTGCAGATTCCAGGGCCGGGCCAGATTCAGCAGGTCGTGTACCAGGCCGGAGTTCTGCGCTCCTTCCACAATCACGAACAGCCCAATAAAGAAGACCAGCAGCCCCCAGTCAACTTCCTGGTACAGCTTGCGCGGTTCCAGGGTACGAGTGATCAGCAGCAACGCGGCGCCAATAGCCGCCATCATGGCCGGCGGCACCCCGGCAAAAAAACCAGCCACTACCACCGCCACCACCGCCGCCGGCTTGCCAAGTTGCGCGCGCTGCAGCGGCTTTTCTTCGATGGCCTGCGCTACCGCCGGATGGGGACTTTCATGCGGGACATACAGCCAGTGCAGAATCGCCCAATCCACCAGCAGGCCCACCGCCGCAATGGGCGCCATGTGCGCGATAAAAAACCGGTAGGGAATGCCGGAAAAAGATCCGATCAGCATGTTCTGCGGGTTGCCGGTGATGGTGGCCACGCTGCCGATATTCGAGGCGGTGGCCACCGCCAGCAGGTAGGGCAGCGGGCGCACGTTCATGCGCCGGCACACCGCCAGCACTATCGGCACCATGACCAGGCAGATAATGTCGTTAACGAAAAACGCGGAAAGAACGCCGCAGGTGACAATCACCGTGGGCAGCAGGTGCACCGGTTTTATCCAGCGCAGCACCAGGCGCGTGATCCACTCGAAAAAGCCCACCAGGCGCAGGTTGCCGACAATCAGCATCATCGAGAACAGCAGCACAATGGTGGTGAAATCAATGGCCCGCAGCGCCCCCGCCGGGCTCACGATGCGAACCGCCACCATCAGCACCGCGCCGATAATGGCCGCGCCCGGACGGTCAATCTTCATGCCGGGAAATTTGCCCAGCGCAAATACCAGGTAGCTGGCGGCGAAAATCGCGTAGGCCGCAATGATGCGGGCGTCCGACAGCGCGGCCGGGCTTATCTGCGGCATCAGTGCAAGGATTGTAGCAATGGGGCGGTTGCCGAAGGTTACACGCAAAGGCACGAGCAGGCGAAGAAAGGTTTCAAGGTTTCAAATCACACCCGCGCCACTATCCATCTCGCTACGTTAGAAAGAACTCGCTGACCACCCGCCGGCGCGGTTCTGGTCCCAGCCTGCTCAGCAACCCACTCTGCGGCATGCCGCCATCCTGCGCCAAAGCGGGGTCGGCAAGCATTGTCTTGAGCCTTTGCATGCTGTCCTGCATCCAGCTCGCGGCCAACGCGCTTTGCACCAGGTTGCGCCGGTTCGTCCCCATCTCCGGCGATTTGATGGCGCAAATCCAGCCAGCTTTATAAGGATCCTCTAGAGCCAGCTGAGGGTTCCTGATCACCTCCGGGTTGATCGCGGTCACCACCCCTTCCAGTGGCGAAAGCAGATCCACCGTCTCGCCGTCGCCACTCACCGTCATCAGCTTCTGCCCTTGCCGGACCCAGCGCTGTTCGCCGATCACGGTGATGCATTCCAATTTTCCCAGCAGCCGGGCGGCGAAGCCGTCCAGGCCGACGTGCGCCATCTCCCGTCCCTGCTCCGCCATCCACGTGTGTCCCAGATGAAAGCGATAGCCGCTCGGCCAATCGAATCCCACCGCCTCGGTCGGCTGCGAAGAGGGTTGGGGTTGCGCCGGTGGCAGATCTGCTGCGACCAGCACTGCAACTGCAGACGCCTGGCGCCAGCGGAAATAGAACACTGCCGCGGTCAGCAGCAGTATCAGTACGGCGAAACCGGTTGACATGGCTCCTCCTCACCCACCGCCCGCACTTCAGCCCCGCGATTTTCGCACGGCCCCGCAGGGCTCTCCCGCTTCTCGACGGAGGTGCCTCCAGGCAAACCCCACCTTCGCCTTTTATCTCCCCTTCATCTGCTTCCAGCATGGAGAACATATGCGGCCAGCGCAGTGATTAGAGTCACCAAGGTCGGTGGCCCCACGGCGCGCAACTCCGCTCCCGGGAATGGGTTCCTAATCAGAACTAACCGGGGGCGCCGAGCCATCCTGCATCTGGCCGGCAGCTTCTCACCCCGGGTGCAATGGTGTGGGGTGCTCTGCACTTGATTATTCGGACCATGCTGGCCCTGTTGCTGGGCGGGCTCTTGCCCCTCTCTTCCGCCGCGCAGACAGAGGCTGCCCTGTTATCGCCTGACCGTGGCGAGCCGGCAAAAGCCTCCCTGAACATCCGCCGCTTGGTGCCAGAGGTGCAGATGGTGTTCTCCGCTGAAGACCATCGCGGACGCCCGGTGCTCAACCTGGGGGCGCCGCAAATCAGGGTCCTGGACAACGGTATTGCCGCCCCCCTCACCAGCTTCCAGTCGGCAGCCGGCCTGCCTTTGCACATTGCTCTTCTGCTCGATGCCAGCGATTCCATGCGGCCCGGCTTCGCGGCGGAACGCCAGGCGGCCATCGCCTTTTTGCGCCGGGCGCAGCGCTCGGGTGGCGCTCAGATCCTCAGTTTGGCCTTTGCTGCCACCGAGGTGTGGGGAAACGCAAATGATCCAGCCGACGCGCTCGCCACTGTCCGCCTGGGGGGCCAGACCGCTCTCTATGACGCTCTGATCACGGCTTCCCGTACGTTGCAGGCAGCGGAGCCGGGGCGAAGAATGTTGCTCCTGCTGAGCGATGGCGAGGACAACTACAGCCGCGCGAACCTGGCCGAAGCCCTCGCCGCCCTGCAGCATGGCAGCGTGACGGTCTACGCCATCACCGTGCACAGCTCCCGCCTGGAATATCCCGGCGACCGCGTTCTGCGGCAGATCGCGGCTGCTACCGGCGGCCGCGCCTACCTGCTGCCCAGCTACCAGCAGGCCGGCAAAATATTTTCGCAAATTGAAAATGAACTGTGCGGCCAGTACGTATTGGGATTCCGGCCCGTGGGCAGCTTGAGTGAAGGCGAATTCCACTCGGTGAAGCTGGTCGCCCTGCGGCACGGCACCGTAATCCGCGCCCGCCCCGGCTACTACATCACTCCCGGCAACTGAAGACTCAGTCCGCCTCCAGGAATTCCAGCACCGCTCGGTTGAACTCTTCCGGCATCTCTTCGTAGGGTAAATGTCCCGCGCCCTCCATCACGATCAGCCTGGAATGGCGGAATTGGCGCTGCAACGGTCCCGCCGAACTCATGGGGATCACTCGGTCGCGGCTGCCCCAGATCAGCAGGGTGGGAAGATCAGCAATTTTGGGGAGCGCCGCCTTGATCTTGTCCATGTCCTCCCGCCAGCAGCGCACGATGGACAGCGGATATTCGAAAGTGCCGGGAGCCGCCAACGGCGCGGAGTAGCCGGCCAGTGTGCCCGGCGAGATGCGCCGCGGATCGCCATACATGCGCCGCAGATAGTGTTCGTGAGTCAGGTTGATGGCGGGAAGAAGCGCCCGAAAGAGCGCCGCGCCAGCTGGACGGCTCAGCAAGTTGATGAGCACCGGCCGCGGGTGCGACCAGGGATTGGCGGCATCCACCAGAATCATTCGCCGCACCGAGAGGTTTGCATCCGCGGCTATGGCTGCCAGAACCATGGCGATCGCGCCGCCATGCGAAGTGCCCAGCAGATCGAATGACTCGATTCCCTGCCCTTGCAAAAACGGCAGCAGGCGCGCGGCAATCGCTGCCATCGAGCAATCCAATCCAGGCACGCGTTCGGAAAAGCCGGCGCCCAGCAGGTCAGGCGCGAATACGGTCGCTTTTCGCGCCAGTGTCGCCAGGTTAAATCGCCAGGAAAAAGAATAGCCCAGCAGCCCGTGGATCAGCAGCAGTGGCGGCCCGCTGCCCCCGTGCAGAAAGCGCATGCGGCGGCCCTCCACCTCCGCCCAATGTTCGTGAATGCCGCCCTCGGAACTGGCGCACGAGGGTGGAGCGCCGCTCGCCATAAGCGAAGGGTAACTGTTCATTGTCGGAAGTTTCAACCGGACTGTTTACTTCACGCGGCGGATCCCCGACCCCCTGCGTGCGTGCACGCGGTGGAGAGCGTCGAGCAGCTTTTGGGGTGGATCCGTGGCCAGCACCGTCGCGTCCGGTTTCAGTTCGCGGTCGTACCAACGCTGCTCGCTGATGCAAATCAGGGGACAGCCCGGATTCACTTGTTTGAGCAGTTCCACCAGCTCTTTCGCCGTCTGATCGCTCAACGAGTAGCTCAAGATGACGCTATCGAATCCGCCATTGCGAATGTCTTCGAAGGCGGCGTCCTTGCTTTCGGGGAAGATCACACCAATGCCGTGGGATTTGAGAAACTCGGTTCGATAATGGCCGAGTTCCAACTGCTGGCCTAGCATCAGTACGGTCACAGCATTTTGGATGTTTTAGACCTGAACTGCGGTTTTCTGGGGCCGGGATGCTGCCTGTAACGTGGTACAAACTTCAGTGCAGTGGCGATGGTGTTGTGAGGAGGCGTAACAAGATTACTGGTCTATTACAGAGTGCGTTACTAGCTGAATGCTGAATGCTCCTTAGTTTGCCGCAGCCGACTTCGCCGCCTTCTTGGCCTCGCGCAACAGCTTGCGCAGCACGCGAATGCCGCGGTCCACGTGCTTCTCCTGGATCAGGAACGACGGCAGGAAGCGCAGGACGGTGTCATGCGTGCTGTTGAAGAGCACACCCTCGCCTAGCGCCTGCTCTACCAGCGGGCGCGCTGGTATCGTCAATTCCATGGCCAGCATCAGCCCGCGGCCGCGAACCTGGCGCACCAGCGATGATTTTTCTGCCAGCGACTTGAGCTGTTCGTTGAAGTACGCCCCCACGCGGGCGGCATTCTGCAACAACCCTTCTTCTTCGATGATGGCGAAATACTCCAGCGCCACGCGGCAGGCCAGCGGACCGCCTCCGAAGGTGGTGCCATGCTGGCCCGAAGGCAGCGCCGCGGAGAGATCTTCGCGGGCGATGAACGCGCCCAGCGGAATACCGCCGGCCAAAGGCTTGGCAACCACCAGGATATCGGGCGTCACGCCTGATTCCTGGAACGCGAACATCTTTCCCGTGCGCCCCAGGCCGCACTGGATTTCATCAAAGATGAGCACGGCGCGGTGGCGCTCAGTGGCCGCCCGCGCCTCCTGCAGGAATTCAGGCGAGCACTCGCGAATCCCGCCTTCTCCGAGAATGGGTTCCATCACCAGCGCGCAAGTGGAATCGTCCACCGCCTGGCGCAAAGCGGCCACGTCATTAAGCGCAACGAAAGTCACGCCCGTCAGCAGCGGCTGGAAGAGGTCGCGGTATTTTTGCTGGCCGGTGACGGAGAGCGCGCCAAAGGTACGCCCGTGGAAGGAGCCCTCTACCGCCACCACCTTGCTCTTCGCTTCTCCCCCCCGCTGGTGGCCGGCAGCGCGCGCCAGCTTAAGCGCGCCTTCGATGGCCTCCGTGCCGCTGTTGGAGAAGAACACCCGCTGCAGTCCGGAAAGCTCGCAGAGTTTTTTGGCGAGCACGCCCTGGTATTCGTTGTAGTAGAGGTTGGAAAGGTGGATGGCGCGGGCTGCCTGCTCGCGAATTACCTTCACGATCCGCGGATGCGCGTGCCCCAGCGCATTGACCCCGATGCCGGTGATGAAGTCCAGGTAGCGCCGGCCCTCCTGGTCATAAACAAAAACGCCTTTGCCGCGGGCGATGGCCAGCGGGTAACGGTTGTAAACAGGAATCAGGTAGCGGCGCTCGAGTGCGGCGATCTCTTCGAAAGTCATGGGGTAATTGATTAATCGGGTAATTGTTTAATTGTATGGGATGGGATTTGTGATTGAGCAATTCTAATTGCTAATTTTTCTGGCTATTCTAGTCGCGTCCTCGTCCACACCCTGGGTTTCAATTACACAATTACCCGATTACTCAATTACAAATTTCTAGTCGTCTTCCACCCATCTGCAGCTGATCTCTCCCGCGTGCATCTCACGCAGAATTTTGTGCGCAATGGAGTCCAACTGGGCCAGCGGGTGCTGCTCGCCCTCGTAATACACGGCCGGCGGATTGCCCAGGGGCTCGGCCCAAACCTCGTAGGCGCCTCCCCCGGTTGAGATCTCCAGATAATCGCCTTCCCGCAGGCGCCGCTTCAATTCGTCCAAGTTCAGATCAGTTGGCAAGCCCATATCTCCAAATTAACCAGTCCCGCAGGAACGTCTAATAATACCTAGGACGATTAGCCAGTCCCGCAGGAACGTCACAGTAAGGCCCAGGACAGAAGTCCCGGGTGGGGTTGCAAGTCAATCCTGAGTGCCAGAGGCACGGCACACCGGTTTTTAGGTTTCACCTACACATTCCCACAACCGCCTTCCCGAACTCGGGATTCTAACGGAATCCCAACAAAACGGTGCGACGTTCTTCAGGATACATCTATTTTTCCTACCCTAAACAGCTTAAAACAAACTACATACACCATATCCGCCTCCGAAATCCCATTATCCGAAGCCACCTTCCAATAATTGTAAATCGCTGGGGGAATCCGCTTTATAATCATGTAACCCGTGCTTCTACCGGGGCTTAGCTTTTCTCCCATGGCCGTAGACGTGGCACCTGAGTTGCTTCAACCCCCTAAGGACCGGTCTGTGCGGCTGCCGCAGCGCACCCCGGGGCCGCCGCGCACGCCCATGAACAAGGAGCTGCAGATCCGGTTCACCGCCGTGGTATTGGCGTTGCTTACGGTAGCGGCAGCTACCTTTGCCATCCTCAACTTCTCCAAAGAGCGCCAGTTGCAGGTTCCTGTGGATGGCGTGTGGTGGGTGGAGCAAGGTGGCCACTTGGTGGCTGAGCGTGTGGATGCCGACGGGCCCGGCGCCCGTGCCGGCATCAAGCAGGGTGACCGGCTGCGCGGAGTTGATGGTAGAAAAATTTCCAGCGTGGCTGGCCTGGAACACCAGTTCTACCGCGTAGGCGTTTGGAGCCAGGCCAAGTACCAGCTGAACCGCGGCTCCATTCCCCTTGAAACCTCGGTCGTTCTGGTTCCCGCCGATAAGTCCCTGTTCATCGGCCTGCGATTTATTGCCCTCTTCTACCTGGGCATCGGCATTTACGTCCTGCTGCGCCGCTGGACCGCCCCCAAGTCGCTGCACTTCTACATTTTCTGCCTGGTCTCGTTCATTCTCTATGCCTTCCATTACGTAGGCAACTGGAGCACCTTCGACACGGCGATCTACTGGGTCAATGCCGTCGCCTTGCTCCTGCAACCAGCGCTCTTCCTGCATTTCACCCTGACTTTCCCGGAAAACAAGCAGTTCGTGCGTCGCCACAGCTGGGTGCAGCCGCTGGTTTATCTTCCCGGCCTGATTTTGCTGGCCTTGCACATTGGGGCGCGCGAGTTCCTGCAGGCCAGCGAAACCTTGCGCTGGAACCTGGACCGGGTGGAGATGTCGTACCTGGCGCTGCTGTTCGCGCTCTCCGCGGCGGTGCTGTGGCACAGCTACCGCGAGGCCCGCACCACCATCCTGCGCCAGCAAATGAAGTGGGTGACGCGCGGCACCATCCTGGCCATTGCGCCCTTTACGCTCTTCTACGTCATTCCCTACCTGCGCGGCGACGTGCCCACCACGCTGATGAAGGTGTCGGTGCTGTCGCTGGTGTTCCTGCCCCTGACCTTCGGCTACGCCATCTTCCGCTACCGCCTGATGGACGTGGACCTGATCTTCAAGCGGGGCGTGGCCTACACGCTGACCGCTGCTGCCATCGCCGGGGCTTACTTCGCGGTGGTCGCAGGTATTGCCGAACTGGTGCACATGCGCCTGCCCAGCACGGGAACGGTGGGCATGTTCGTAGCCATCGCGGTCACCGCCCTGCTCTTCAATCCGGTCAAGAACTGGATTCAGGCGCGCCTTGACCAGGTCTTCTACCACAAGCGTTACGATTACCGGCGCACCCTGGTGGCCTTCGGCCGCGAGCTCAGCTCCGAACCCGACCTGGACAAGATGCTGAGCATGGTGGTGGACCGCCTGTCGCATACACTGGCCGTGGATCGCATTGCCATTTTCCTGGCCGGAGGCGAGCAGCCGGCGCGCTTCACCCTGGCCAAGTCGTTCCGCATCAGCCACACCAATGGTCTGGACCTCAGCTTCCTCAGCGCGCAGCGCCCCGAAACCGGCGCCGGACATTTGTTCTTTGAGAACACGCACCAGACCATCCGCGAAACTACCAGCGCCCAGGAAACCATCGCCCGCCTAGACCTCAACTACTACATCCCCTGCACTTCGCAGCAGGGCACGGTAGCGGTGCTGGGCCTGGGCAAGACGGTGGACGGCGACTACCTCTCCAGCGAAGACGTGGAACTGTTGGAGACGCTGGCCGGCTACATTGGCATCGCCATCCAGAACGCCCGCCTCTACGCCTCGCTCGAGCAGAAGGCAGCCGAGTACGAGCGTCTGAAAGAATTTAACGAGAACATCGTGGAATCCATCAGCGTTGGCGTCCTAGCCGTGGACCTGGAGGACCGGGTCGAATCCTGGAACTCGCAGATGGAAGTCATGTATGCCCTGCCCCGCTGGCAGGTGTTGAACCGCCCGCTCAGCGAGATTTTTCCAGCCGCCTTCATGGAGGAGTACTACCGGGTGCGGCAGAGCCCGGGCGTGCACAACCTCTACAAGTTCCGTCTGGGCACGCCTTCCGGCGAAAGCCGCGTCACCAACGTCGCCATCGCGCCGCTGGTCACCAAAAAGTTCAGCGTCATCGGCCGCCTCATTATTGTGGACGACATCACCGACCGCATCGAATTGGAATCGCAGCTCTCGCACGCCGAGAAAATGTCGTCCATCGGCCTGCTCGCCGCCGGCGTGGCGCACGAGGTCAACACGCCCCTGGCCGTCATCTCCTCTTACGCCCAGATGCTGGCCAAGCAGGTGCAAAACGACGAGCGCAAATCGGCGCTGCTCGACAAAATCACCCGCCAGACTTTCCGTGCCTCGGAAATCGTTAACAACCTGCTCAATTTCTCGCGCACCAGCAGCACCGAGTTCACGGAAGTGGATGTCAACAAAGTGATCCGCGACACCCTTACCCTGCTCGAGCACCAGCTCAAGACCGCGCGCGTGCAGGTGAATGCGGATTTGAATGATCACCTGCCCTGCATTCAGGGCAACACCGGCAAGCTGCAGCAAGTATTCCTGAACCTGTTCCTGAACGCTAAAGATGCCATGCCTGGCGGCGGCACCCTGCGCGTGCGCACCGCGAACGGAACCGGCGTGAATGTCGCCATCTCCGATACCGGCGAGGGCATAGCCCAGGAGCACATTCACCGCATTTACGACCCGTTCTTTACCACCAAGAATTCGCCGCGCGATGGCCAGCCCCGCGGCACCGGCCTGGGGCTCTCCGTCACCTACGGCATCATCCAGGAGCACGCCGGCAAGATCACCGTGGAAAGCCGCCCGGGGGAAGGCACCACGTTTCACCTGGAATTCCCCCTGATTCGCAAGGCGGTCAACGCCTAGCGCGAGGTTAATTTCCCGTGGCGCCGCGGACGCGCGCTGCCTGGGGAGCAAACAATATGGCTGAAGCTGCTGTTATTCCGCGCCGCAACCTGAGTCAGCCCCGCGAGGGCTCGGCCGGCTGCGTGCTTATCATTGACGACGAAGCCGAAATCCGCGAGTCCCTGCAGACTCTGCTGGAGCTGGAAGGCTATGACGTGGAAGCCGCCGTGGACGGCACGGATGGCCTGCTCCACCTGGGCGACCGCCCTTTCGACCTGGTGCTGCTCGACCTGGCCCTGCCCGACCGCAACGGCATCGAGGTGCTGCAGGAAATCCGCGCCCGCGATCCTCAGCTCGCGGTCATCATGATCACCGCCTACGGCACGGTGGAGAACGCCGTGCTCGCCATGCAGGGCGGCGCTGCCAATTTCATCCAGAAGCCCTGGGACAACGAAAAGCTGCTGGCTGACGTGCGTGCCGCCGTCGCCCGCCGTCGCGCCGAAGAAGAAAACATCCAGCTCAAGCGCGCTCTCAAGCAGCGCTACAACTTCGAGAACATCGTGGGTAAGAGCGAGCCCATGTTGCGCATCTTTGACCTGGTCAGCCAGGTCGCCGCCAGCCGCTCCACCGTCCTGCTGCAGGGCGAAAGCGGCACCGGCAAGGAACTCATCGCCAAGGCCATCCACCTCAACTCCCCGCGCGCTGACCGCGCCTTTGTCCCGGTCAATGCCGGCTCCATGCCCGCTGACCTGCTCGAGTCCACCCTCTTCGGCCACGTCAAGGGCGCCTTCACCAGCGCCATCGCCTCGAAGAAGGGCCTGTTCGAGGTGGCTGACCGCGGCACCCTCTTCCTCGATGAAATCGGCACCATGAACCTGGACACCCAGTCCAAGATCCTGCGCGTCCTGCAGGACCGCAAGTTCATGCACCTGGGCGGCATCCATGAAGTCCAGGTGGACGTGCGCATCATCGCAGCCACCAACGTGGATTTGAAACAGCTGGTGCGTGAGGGCCGCTTTCGCGAGGACCTGTTCTACCGCCTCAACGTCATCTCCGTTGATTTGCCTCCCCTGCGCCGCCGCCGCGAGGACATTCCCCTGCTGGTGGACTTCTTCCTCAAGAAGTACGCCCAGGAAAACCAGCGCCCGGTGCGCGACCTCAGCCCCGAAACCCTGCGGCCCTTGGTGAACTACTCCTGGCCGGGCAACGTGCGCGAGCTGGAAAACGTGATTGAGCGCGCCGTGGTGCTCTCCGTCGGCCCCTGCATCGGCCCTGAGCTGCTGCCTGACCACATTGCCGGGCGCGGCTCCAGCCTGCCCGTGCTCGAGCATCGCCCCGACGCCTCGCTCTTCGACATTGTTGAGGAGTGCGAGCGCCGCATCATCCTGGAGATGCTGGAGAAGTGCAACTGGAACCAGACCGAAGCCGCCGAGCGCTTCCGCGTGCCACTTTCCACGCTGAATCAGAAGATTAAGCGCCTCAACATCGAAATCAAAAAGCGCATGAGAGAGTAATTCCTCTTCACGACTGTCATCCTGTTCTCTTCGCCGCTGTCATCCTGAGGGAGTGCGAGCCGCGCTTGCGCGGTGAGCGCGACCGAAGGACCTATGCATTTCCTTCACCTGAGTGTCATCCCGAGCGCAGCGGACCAGTTCGCTTGCGAACTGGTCTGCGAAGTCGAGGGACCCCTACTCATCCGACTCTCCTCCGCCGCTCCGGGGAGTTCTCCCGGCCCGCTGCCGGCTACCAGGCGCCAACTACCGCCTTCCTCTGTCATCCCTGAGCGCAGCGAGCGATTCGCTAGCGAAGCGCTCCCCCGACTCCTCGTTTCTCCCGCCACCAGCTACCAACTACCAGCCACCCGCTTCTGCTGCTATATTTCTGATAACGCGCAAGATGGAACTTATCTCCCCAACCGAGTGGGCAAAGGACCTGGTGCAGGCCATCCAGGATTGGACCTACCTGGCGGCGCGCTCCATCGGCAATATCTTCCGCCACCCACGCTACGTCTCAGACACGCTGCAGCAGGCCGACCTGATTGGCGTGGGTTCGCTGCCCATCGTGGTGCTCACCGGCTTTTTCACCGGCGGCGTGCTGGCGCTGAATGCCGCCCGCACCCTGGAGCAGTACGGCTCGCTCAGCCTCACCGGACAACTGGTCTCCATCTCCATGGTGCGCGAACTGGGCCCCACGCTGGCCGGCCTGATGGTGGCCGGGCGCAATGCTTCCGGCATGGCCAGCGAACTGGGCTCCATGAAGGTGACCGAGCAGATCGATGCCATGCGGGCCCTCGGCACCGATCCCTCCAAAAAGCTGGTCACCCCGCGCGTGGTGGCCACCATCATCATGCTGTTCTTCCTCACCATCATTTGCGACTTCTTCGGCCTGACCGGCGGCTTCGCGGTATCGCAGCTGGGGCTGCACCTGGACGCGCACCAGTACTGGAACAACGCTTACCAGACCCTGGAATTCGGCGACGTGATCATCGGCCTCATCAAGCCGCTGCTGTTCGGCTTTCTGGTGGCCACCATCGGCTGCTATTACGGCCTCACCTCGCGCGGCGGCACCCAGGGAGTGGGCCGCGCCACCACTCAGGCGGTGGTGGCTGCATCCATTCTGATTCTGGCGGTAAACTATTTCACATCGCAGCTCCTGCTCTACCTGCTCAAGTGAGCCCATGCCCGCTCCTGTTGCTCCCGCCGAATCGCCAGGCCGCACCACTGACGGCCAGCCCCAATCCGCCATTGTCTTGGAAGACGTTTCCATCAGCTTCGAAGGCAACACGGTTCTGGATGGCATTTCCTTTTCTCTGGAGCGCGGCGAAACCAAGGCCCTGTTGGGCGTGGCCGGGGCGGGTAAAAGCACCATCCTGAAGCTCACCATGGGCCTGGTGAAGCCCGACCACGGCAACATCTGGGTGCTGGGCCAGGAAGTGAGCGCCATGAAGGAAGAAGACCTGTTCGAGCTGCGCCGCAAGCTCGGCATGGTTTTTCAGGAGAGCGCGTTGTTCGATTCGCTGACCGTGCGCGACAACGTCGCTTACCGGCTGATCGAAGAGGGAGTGCCGGAAGACAAGATCCAGAAGCGGGTGGAAGAAGCGCTGCGCTTTGTGGAACTGGAACACACCTTGAATATGTTTCCCGGGGAACTGTCGGGTGGCATGCGGCGGCGGGTGGCCATTGCCCGCGCCATTGTGGACCAGCCGGAAATCCTGCTTTACGATTCGCCCACCGGGGGGCTCGACCCGGTGACCTCCACCACCATCATCGAACTCATCGTCAAGCAGCGCGACGTGTATCACACCAGTTCGCTGCTGGTCAGCCACCGCCTGCAGGACGCCTTCACCATGGCCACGCATTACTTCGACCGCAGCAAGAATCGCATGGTGCCGGTGAACGGAGCGCCTATTGACACCCGCACCAGTTTCCTGGTGCTGCGCGACGGCAAAGTGATTTTCGACGGCAGCGCCCACGAACTGGCCACCAGCCGCGACGAATACATCCGCGAATACATCTCCTGAACTATTTGGATTCGTGAGGGTCCTGGGGGCCGGCGCTTTAGAAGTTTGGTATCGGGGCACGAGTTTAGTCGTGCCGAACGAAGCTGCGGCGAGACCCGGCTTTAGCCGCTGTGTTTTGTGGCAGCGCCTAAAGGCGAATCTTGTAGCGGCCTGTGATCGGCACGGCTGAAAGCCATGCCCTGAATTACGCAGCTTCCCCAGATTCTTCAGTCCTTTGAGGGGAAAAGGGCGCGGTGTTCGCCCGCGCCCTTTCGGACTGAATAATGCAACTGCCTCAGTCTGCCGCTTTAGCTTTGGAGAGCCGTTCCGAGAAACGGGCTAGGCGCTCCTGCATCATTTTCAGACGTTGCCGCCCTTCGGGCGTGCCTTCGACAAACTTCTCGATATTGGCAAACGCTTCCGGAACCCCCATTTTCTGCCGGTACTCCTTGATGAACGGCTTTACCTTGGCGTAAACGAACCACATTTCACCAAGGGTGTCAAAGGCCAGACCGGAATGAATGGCGCCGCGCGAGGCCAAGCAGGCAGCCATGTCCCAATATGTGAACACCTGGCGCATCCAGGCATTTTCCGGAGTGCCAAAAGCCATGGCCAGATTGACGATATCATCGGCGCTCTTGGGCCAGAAATTGGCGATGAAGTTGCGCGCCTTGCGCATTTCGGCTTCGCGTCGGAAGTCGTAGAGCTGGAGAACGATTTGCGCATCGGCGCTGGTGGCGGGCTTGGTCTTTTTCGGCATCAGTGCTTCCTCCTTGATGGTGTGGAACTGGGACGGCTGAACGTTGGAGTGGAACCCCACGGGCTGCGATGCAGGAATTTTAACCGATTTGGCTGGGCTGTGGAGACTTCTCTTTCGGGTGCTTTGGGTGCTGGGTGTGGCCGTTTCGACAGCCGGCGTGTGGGCATTTGCGCTCTTCCGAAGCGGAGGATGATGCCGTGCTAGGCCGAGGTGTCGGCTGAGGGCGCTGATCCAACCGCCGCCGGCTCGGGAGCCGGGCGCTCGTAGTCGCATTCCTTGTTGGGGCAGGAGATGACGGGGCCGGCTTTCAAAGTCTTCTCCACCAGGTATTCGCTGCCGCAGGTCGGGCACTTCTCCGCAATAGGCTTGTTGGCGGAGGTGAACTTGCACTTGGGATAGTTGGAACAGCCGTAGAAAGTATTGCCCTTACGGCGGGCACGCTTCTCCACGATCTCGCCGGTCTTGCACTCGGGGCACTTCACGCCAATGAAGTTCTGCTTGACGTACTTGCACTCGGGATAGCCACTGCAGGAAGTGAACTCGCCGTAGCGGCCGTGGCGAATCACCATGTTGCGACCGCACTGGGGGCAGGTTTCGTCGAGCGGAATGTCGGGCACTTTGCGGCCCTGGTCGAGACGGCGCGTGGTCTTGCACTCTGGATACCCGGTGCAGGCCATGAACTGCCCGAAGCGCCCGCGCTTGAGCACCATGGTGCGGCCGCAATTCTCGCAGTATTCCTCCTGCGCGGTTTCCTGCACGTCCGCGGAATCGAGATCCGGCAGGTCAATGGGATTTTCCTTAGTAAATGTGCAGGTGTTGGGATCGTCCTTATCGTAGGTGCTGCACGCGTAGAAGGAACCGTGCCGGCCCCACTTGATGACCAGCGGCGCGCCGCAACGCTCGCACTTCTCTTCCGTAGGCTTCTCCATACGCTTGATGTTTTCCATATGCTTTTCAGCGTATTTGAGATCCTTCTGGAACTTTTTGTAGAAGTCGTGCAGCGCGTCCGTCCACTTCTCCTGGCCCTCTTCGATTTCGTCGAGCTCTTCTTCCAGCTTGGCGGTGTACTCGGGGTCAAAGATGTCCTTAAAATTTTCCACGAGCAGGTCGGTGACCACCAAGCCGATCTCGGTGGGCACAAATTTGCCGCCCAACTTCTGCACGTATTGCCGCTCCTGGATGGTGCCCAGGATGGTGGCGTAAGTGGAGGGGCGTCCGATGCCGCGCTCTTCCAGTTCCTTGACCAGGGAAGCTTCGTTGTAGCGCGGGGGCGGCTCGGTGAAGTGCTGTTCCGGCTTGAGCTCGCGCAGAGTCAGCGCCTGTCCGGCATCCAGCGGCGGCAGCTTGTGCTTCAGCGCCTCGTCCTCTTCGTCCTTGCCTTCCTTGGATTCCTCATAGACTTTGAGGAAGCCGTCGAACTTGAGCACGGAACCAGTGACGCGGAACCAGTACTTCTCCTGGCCGGTGGCGGCGTCAATATCCACGGTGGTCTGGTCGAAAACGGCGGGATTCATCTGTGAAGCTATAAAGCGCTGCCAGATGAGCTTGTAGACCTTGTATTCGTCTTCCTGCAAATACTGCTTGATGGAATCGGGATGGCGGGCGGGCGACGTGGGACGAATGGCCTCGTGCGCCTCCTGCGCCGCTTTCTTCGACTTGTACGTGTTGGGCGCTTCGGGCAGATATTCGTTTCCGTATTGCGAACCGATGTGCTCGCGCACCTCTGTGATCGCGTCCTGGGAGACGCGCACGGAATCGGTACGCATATAGGTAATAAGGCCGACCAGGCCTTCGTCGCCCAACTCCACGCCTTCATAGAGGCGCTGGGCGAGCATCATGGCGCGCTTCACGCTGAAGCGCAGCTTGCGGGAGGCGTCTTGCTGGAATTTGCTGGTAGTGAAAGGCGGAGCGGCATTGCGGCGGCGCTCCTTCTTGTCCACCGAACGCACCGACCAGGTCGCCTGCTCCAGGGCGGCACGCAACTTTTCGGATTCCTCGCCGTTGGGGATATCAACTTTCTCTTCGCCTTTGCCCAGAAACCGGGCGTCAAAGGCTGGTCCTTTGTCGGCAGCAAGGTGGGCGTCAAGGGTCCAGTATTCGACTTTCTGGAAAGCTTTGATTTCGCGCTCACGCTCGACGATGAGGCGTAAAGCGACGGTCTGCACGCGGCCGGCGGAGAGGCCCCGCCGCACCTTGTCCCAGAGCAGGGGGGAGACCTGGTAGCCCACCAGGCGATCGAGGACGCGGCGGGCCTGCTGCGCGTCCACCAGCTTCCAGTCAATGTCACGGGGATTGGCAAACCCTTCCTGCACGCCGCGCTGGGTGATCTCGTTGAAGGTGACCCGGCGTACAGGTACGCCGTCCTTCTTCTTCTTGCGGGCGTTGCCGTCGCCCAGTTCTTCCGCCAGGTGCGCGGCAATGGCCTCGCCTTCGCGGTCCGGGTCAGGAGCCAGGTAAATGGCATCCGCGTCCTTGGCCAGCTTCTTCAGCTTGATCAGGACTTTTTCCTTACCAGGAATAACGATGTAATCGGTCTCGAAGTCGTTCTTGATATCCACGCCCAGCTTGCTTTTGGGCAAGTCTTTGACGTGGCCGAGCGAGGCTTCGACCTCGTATCCGCGGCCCAGGTATTTCTTGATGGTTTTCGCCTTGGCCGGCGATTCGACGATGACTAATCCTTTTGCCAAAATACCCCTCGGGGGACGGTGGTTGATATTGAAGCTAGCACGAAATGGCGCTCGGTAGCTATCTGGCTGGCTGACCGCAAGCGCCAATGTGTGTGCCTTCGTCCAAACGTCGAGATGTCTATAGTCTTTCATAACGGCCTCGCTTTCGCGTCGCCAGCCAGCCAGCTAGCCAGCTAGTTCGCTAGAAGCTTTTTACAAAATTCTTTCCCGGCAGCTGCCGCACCTTTCCGGCCAGCTCCAATTCGAACAGGGCGGCAAAAATCTCCGAAGAAGAAAGTTCGGGCTCGAGGCGTTCCACCAGTTCGTCAATGTGGGTGGACTCGTCGCGTCGAAGGAGGCTGAGGATGCGCCGCTCGTGAGGAGAGAGCGTGTCCTCTTCAAAGAGGGATGCAGTAGAGGGGGCTGAGGATTCAGACTCGGGAGGGGCGAGTTGCAGGCGGATTTGGGGCGGCAGTTCTTCCCAGATGTCTTCCCAGGTGGCGACCAGCTTGGCGCCCTGTTTAATCAGCGTGTTAGGGCCCCAGGCCTGGCGGTTGGTTACATTGCCGGGGACAGCGAACATTTCCCGGTTCTGCTCCAGGGCGCAGCGGGCGGTAATGCGGGTGCCGCTATATTCGCCCGCCTCGATCACCAGAACACCCATGGCCAAGCCGCTAATAATACGGTTGCGAATGGGAAAATTCTGGGGGGCGGCAAAGGTGGCCATAGGGAATTCAGAGCACAAGGCGCCTCCGGTGGCCAGGATCTGGTCGGCCAGGCGCTGGTTCTCGCGGGGATAGATGACGTCCACGCCGGTGCCGAAAATGGCGACGGTCTTGCCGCGGCCGGCGAGCGCGCCGCGATGGCCGGCAGCATCAATGCCGCGCGCCAGGCCGCTGACAATTACCAGGTGCCGCGCCGCCAAATCGCAAGAGAGGCGCTCCGCCATGCCTAAGCCGTAGGGCGTGGGATGGCGCGTGCCTACAAGTGCGAGGGAAGGCTGGGAGAGCAGGTCGGGATTGCCGCGCACGTAGAGAGCTAACGGAGGGTCGTAAATCTGGCGAAGTTGCGGCGGGTAAGTGGGGTCGTCGAGCGTGACCATTTTCACGCCAGCGGCACGGGCGCGCACTAGTTCTTCATCGGCAAGCTCCAGAGATTTGCCGGTGGCCAGGGACTGGGCCGCCGCCGCGGGAATTCCAGCCGCTTCCAGGCTGGTGAGAGAAGAATGAAAGATGGGGTCAATCGAGCCGAAAAACTCGACCAGGTGACGGGCGCGGGTGGGCCCCAGCCCGGGAGTGAGGGACAGCGCAATCCAATGCAGGGCGCGAGTTTGTTCGATGGGCGCGGCGGAGGGATTAGTGCCCATAATTGGACTAGAGCACCAGGGAGACAGGGTGTCAAGGATGCACAGCACAGGGCAAGTGTGCATGGGGCTGGCTTCGCGTCGTGTGCGGCCCCCGGGCTATTTGCGTTTCATCTGTGAACCAGTTCAATCCTGCTGGTCCCCACATACTGTTACGCTCTTTAATCCGCGGCTGCCATTCACTGTGCCGAGCGTGCAGTCATTTGTGTCGTTCGCGAAAAGTCAATGCCGTGCGCTCGCCCGGTCCTGAGGTCGAAGCCACTGACAGAGTTCTGAGGATCCCTCACGAAATGAACCATCACTCCTTCGTCGGGGATCTCAAATTCATCAGTAATGGTGGGTTCCAGCGTGCTGGGCAACGGTACTCCGGTTCGGGGAATGCCCAACTTATCTGATATGCCTGCCAGCCCTAGCTTTCCGTGAACAACGCGGAGACGATAAACCACTCCGAGTTCGTCGCTTTTGTAATCCCCGGCATATAAGCCCAATTCCGCCACTGATGGCGTGAATTGTGTCACGCGTTTATAAGTCGCAGCCACCATAGGATCGCCGCTAACCTCCATAAGCTCATCCGCACCGTTTGATTTGAATGTAAGCTTTGCATCCGCCGGAAAACCGATCGGAACGAACTCCGTCGGGCTTAGCGGGCGGAGAGCAAAGCTGCTGCCAAATATCTGCCATTCGAGCTTGCCATTCGTTGCCGAGATCTTCGCCACATCCCCGTCGGGGTTGCGATACATTCCCGAAAGCACAGTCATCTGCGCCGCTGTCAATGCCGCGTCTGAGCGCGATTCTGCCTGTGGTTTCATCAGGCCGGCAAGATAGATATCCGCTACGCGGTCCGCGCGCTGTTCCGGATTTGCATTCGCCACGTTGCATAGGCAGGCAACCGAAAAATGCTGATCGGGAAAACGGAGCAACTCAGCGCGATACCCGCCCCACGCGCCTCCATGTCTGACGGTATGTAACCCACGATGGTCCTGGATAAATAACCCTTTGGCGTAGTCGAGAATCTTGCCATTGTTCAATTTGCCTGGCTGTTGAAGTTCCGCGACAAACACTTTGCCGCCAACCTGCCCGGAATAGAAGTTTTCGTCCCACTTTGCGAGGTCTTCGACCGAGGTATGTACGGCGCCATCTCCCAACTGCTCATAATAGGAAACGTCCAGCTTGTAGCCGCCCTTCCCGGCCGGATCATAGGCGAGCGCGCGGTTGGGAAGCAGCATGGTATGGTCGTCCCGGAATGTGGTGTGCGTCATGTGCAAGGGTTGAAAAATGTTCTGCGATGCAAACTCCTTAAGGCTGACGCCACCCACCCGCTTCACAATGACTGACAGAAGGAAAAAATTCGTGTTGCTGTAAGACCACTGACTGCCTGGAGTGAAATTTAGCCGTTTCTGCCTTACGACAAGAGCCAGTGCGTCCTCATCGGTCGTGACACTGTCAATGTTTACTCCCGCCAGCTGCAATAAGGCGATGTAGTCGCGCAGGCCACTGGTGTGGTTCAGCAGGTTGAGGATTGTGATAGCCCGCCCACTTTCCTTGCTGTAATCGGGCAGCTCGGGTATGTATTTCCGTATATCGTCGCTCAACGAGAGTTTGCCTTGCTGTTCGAGGAGCAAGATGCTGGCCGCGGTGAACTGCTTGGAAGTGGAGCCAATGTCAAAAATCGTTTGCGGAGATATAGGAGCATTCAGTTCAACGCTGGCCAAGCCATACCCTTTCGCATAGATGACATGGCCATTACGAAAAACTCCCAGCGCACAACCCGGCGAACCCGGTTTTTGAAAATCAGAGAAAACCTTGTCAACCTCAGGATTGAGTTGCTGATCGGCTGCATGGGCTGTACCTGTCCCGCCGCTTAGGAACAACATAAGAACGACTAGCAACATACAACTCCCTTGCACAGCTCGATCGAAAAATCGGTTCATTGGTGACCCCCTATTCGCAGACCGCCCACGAAAATAGCGGGCTTCTTTGCGTGTAGTCGGCTCACGGACCGACCCGGTAGCCGAAAGCGAAGCCGCTTAAAACCAAAGTAGTTTATATCCATCTGTTGAAGTAGGGCTTATTCGGATAAGCTGTTGATATAAGCGACGGATCTATAATTTCCAGCCGTTTCTTGCCTCTATTCGCTTACGCACCGCAGGACCGGCCTGACCGCCGGGACGTTTTGCCGGGTCGGCTCCCCGGAGGCATCTCGGGTGAGAACAGCGCATCTAATCCCGCCCAGAGGAGCCGTGCTGGATTGGTTTCCGGGCGCTCTCCTCCCATCACCAATGTCTATCGGCAATCTGCAGGAAACAACCAGCGGAAACAAGGCGGCCGTTCCTCCGCAAATTGATCGCGAAGCCCTGGCGCGCCGCATTGACGAACTGGGGGAATGGTTTCACAACCTCGACCTCTATGGCGTGCCCACTGCCCCCAATCATTTTCTAGGCGATTTTCCCAACGTCAAGTGGCGGCATATCGCATCCGTAATCCCGCCAGACCTGAGCGGGGCCACGGTCCTCGACATCGGGTGCAATGGCGGGTTCTATTCTCTGGAGATGAAGAGGCGGGGAGCGGAGCGCGTGCTGGGCATTGACGTTGACGACCGGTATCTGAACCAGGCACGCTTTGCCGCCAAAACGCTGGGGCTTGAGATCGAGTTTGAAAAACGCTCGGTATACGAGGTGGACCGCATCCCGGGGCAATTCGATTACGTCTTATTCATGGGAGTGCTGTATCACCTGCGCTATCCGCTATTCGCCCTGGATAAGGTGGTGAAGAAGGTCGGCGGCAAGCTGCTGTTCCAGACCATGATCCGAGGGTCGGAGCAGGTGCGGGCGTGGGAAAAGAACTACCATTTCTGGAATAAGGACATTTTTACCCATCCCGAGTTTCCCTGCATGTACTTCATCGAAAACAGCTACGCCAACGATCCCACCAACTGGTGGCTGCCCAACAGGGGAGCGGCGGAAGCCATGTTGCGCAGCTCCGGGCTGGAGATCACCGCCCATCCTGAACCCGAAACCTGGCTTTGTGTTCCCCGGGAGGTCGCCCGCCAGGGCCAGTACATCCTGGATATGGAGCTGGCCGGCATCTTATAAGTGTGAGCGGCGTGCCAGACATGGGCCGAGGAGAGTCATGGTTGAAGCGGTAATGCTCTGGAATGAACCCAATAATCTTTCTCATTGGGACTTCAAGATTGATCGCAATTGGAAGATGTTCGCCGATATGGCCATCCAGGCGGCGCAGGCGGTCCGCCGCGTGAATCCGGAGCTGAAAATCGTGCTGGGCGGCATTTCCCCCATTGATCCCAATTTCGTACAGCTCATGAGGTCGCATGGCGTGCTGGACGCGGTGGACATCGTAGCGGTACACGGCTTCCCGCTGGACTGGAACCACTGGAGCATCCATGCCTGGCCGGAGAAGATCGAGGAGATCCGAGCCGTGACCAGCAAGCCGGTGTGGGTTTCCGAGGCGGGCGCCTCCTCCTTTGGGGCGGAAGAGGTGCAGGTATTTGGAATGCAGAAAACGGCCGAACTGCTGCTGCCCACGGTGGAGCGGATTCACTGGTACAGCTTATTCGATCTGCCCGCTACCTGGACCGCTACCACCCGCCACAAGGAGTCGGAAGGCAGCGCCTATTACCGTCATTACTATATGGGTCTGGTGCGGGAGGACGGCACACCGAAGCTGGCGGCGTCGCAGTTTCCGCAGGGGTTAGGGATCTGCCAGTGGTTCCACTTCGAAGACCCGCGCCTGGATTCGGGAGTGGAGTGGCTGCGTCGTCTGGGCGTTCGTTATCTGCGCACGGGGATCAGCTGGGCTGACTCGTTCCGTCCCGCAGCGCAGGAGTGGTTCGATCGGCAAATGCACGCGCTGCAGGAATTCGACACCACCTTAACTCTTTGTTTTACACCGGAGCACCTGGGCCTCCAACCACATTACACGAGTCCGCCGCGGCGCAACCATGATTTTGCCGACTTCGCGGCGTGGGCGGTGGAACGTTATGCTCCGAACACCAGGCCCGCAGCTCTCGGGGACGGCTCTGCTGGGGTGAGTGAGCTCAGCAGTTCATGCCTCGACTGAAGCCACACTCTTGAGAGGCAGCACCGGTTCCTGATCGCGGTGTCTGTGGCGAGAATGGGACGGGGCTGCTCGGGCACTCAGGGGCGAGCAGCGGACGTTTTGCCGGCCGGAATTCCGGGCCCGTGCCAACCCACAATTCTCTCTCACCTGGGATGGCATCTCAGGAAAGTACATACCCATCCAAAGGACTAAGTTGCGGCGGAGCAAGCTGCCGGAATCAACTCTTCTAATTTTTTCCGCCGCGCTCTTGAAACCTGAAATGAATAAGAAACGAGTGTTGGTGACAGGCGGGGCGGGTTTTGTGGGATCGCACCTTGTGGATGCGCTGTTACACCAGGGCCACACGGTGCGAGTGTACGACAACCTGACTCCCCAGGTACACAGCGACGGCCTGCCCGGCTACTTCGCTCAGGGAGTGGAGTTTGTAGAAGGCGATATGCGCAACCCGGAGCGTGTGCGGGAGGCGGTGCGCAACATAGATGTTGTCTTCCATCTGGCTGCCGCCGTGGGCGTTGGACAATCCATGTACGAGATTTCGCACTACATGGGCGCGAATACCCAGGGCACCGCTAACCTCCTTCAGGCTTTGCTGGACACGCGCTGCCGGGTAGAGAAGCTGATTGTGGCTTCCTCCATGTCCATCTACGGGGAAGGCAAGTACGTATGCGAGGCTTGCGGCGAAATGGCTCCTCCGCCGCGGCCGCTCTCGCAATTAAAGCAGAAGAGTTGGGAAGCGTTGTGTCCGCTGTGCGGGTCGGCGCTGAAACCAGTGCCCACTGACGAGTCCAAACCCCTGCAGTGCACCTCCATCTACGCTCTCTCTAAAAAGGATCAGGAGGAGATGACGCTGCTGTTTGGGCGCACTTACGAAGTGCCGGTGGTCGCGCTGCGCTACTTCAATATCTACGGCTCGCGGCAGGCACTCTCCAACCCTTACACGGGAGTGGCGGCAATCTTTGCCTCGCGATTGATTAATGGCAATCCGCCTCTGGTGTTTGAAGATGGCCAGCAGCGGCGTGACTTTGTAAGCGTGCAGGATGTGGTAGCGGCCAACTTGCTGGCCATGGAGCGTCCCCAGGCCGACGGCATGGCGCTGAACATCGGCTCCGGACAGCCCATAACAATTCAAGGGGTTGCCGAGGAACTGGCGAAGGCGCTGGGCACGGAAGTTCCCGCGCAGATTACGGGTAAGTATCGGGCGGGCGACATTCGGCATTGCTTCGCCGACATTTCGGCGGCGGAGAAGGTGCTGGGCTATCGTCCCAAAGTTCGGTTTGGCGAAGGAATCCAGGAACTGGTGCAGTGGCTAGGCTCGCAAAAAGCTGTGGACCGCTCGGCAGAAGCGGTGGAGCGGCTCACGCTTTACGGTCTGGCTGCCTGATCACTTCCTGGAATTTTGGGCCCCTATTTGTCGGAGCGGTTGCGACATCCCTGGATAGTGGGACCGGATAGTACAGGCACACGCATGAGAAAACCACAGTCATTTCGTTCGGCCCTGATCTTCGGCGGAGCCGGTTTTATCGGCTCCAACTGGGCACGGTACCTGCTGGAGAACACAGACGCCAAGGTGCATATTTACGACAACCTGTCACGCCCTGGCGTTCGGCACAATGTGGAAGAGTTGCAGCGCATTACGGGGCGCTCGGGACGCCTGCAGATCACGGTGGGAGACGTGCGCGACAGCAACATGGTGCAGCGCGCCGTGCGTAACGCCACTGAGGTGTACGATTTTGCCGCCCAGGTGGCGGTGACCACCTCGGTGGCCGATCCGCGCCTCGACTTCGAGGTGAATGTCAGGGGAACCTTCAACATCTTGGAAGCGGTGCGCAAGAGCGGCCGCCGTCCCTTCCTGCTGTTTACCTCCACGAACAAGGTCTATGGAGAACTGAATTCGCATCGCCTGATGGCCGGCCCGACGCGTTACAGCTACGCGGATATCCGCGGCGTGGCGGAGAACCAGCCGCTGGACTTTCATTCTCCCTACGGCTGCTCCAAGGGCGCGGCTGACCAGTACGTGCACGACTATGCCAGAATTTATGGCATCCCCACTGTGGTGTTCCGGATGTCATGCATCGCCGGGCCGCAGCAGTTCGGCAACGAGGACCAGGGCTGGGTGGCGCATTTTCTCTATTCCGCGCTGCAGAGCAGCCCCATCGTGATCTACGGCGACGGGCGGCAGATTCGGGATGTGCTCTGCGTTGAAGACTTGCTGCGCGCCTTCGATGCGGTGCGCGTGAACGAGAACAATACCGCCGGACAAATTTACAATGTGGGCGGCGGAGCTGATAACACAGTTTCGCTATTGGAATTAATGGAGGAGATCCGGCGGCTGACCGGCCGCCGACTGCAATATCAAACGTGCCCCATGCGTCCCGGTGATCAGCTGGTTTACGTGAGCGACTGCGCCAAGCTGCGCCGCGATACTGGCTGGCAGCCGCAAATCAGCCTTCGCGAGACCCTGGAAATGATGTATGCCTGGTGGAAGCGGAATCGCGAGCTGTTCGCTGCAGCACCTGCCGTGGAGCGCGTGCCGGCCGCGCAGCTGGAGCAGGTGCCGGGGGTGGCCGCATGAGATTCGCGCTGGTCAACCCGCATTGGGATTTCAAGGGTTCCACTTATTTCGGATGCCAGGAACCGCATTATCCTCTGGAACTCCTCTTCAGCTTCGACAAGATTCGCGCCGCCGGGCACGACCCGCTGCTGGTGGACGCGCACATCGACAAGCTAAGCTTGCAGGAAGTCAAGAGACGGGTGGACCGCTTCGAGCCCGACTTCCTGGTGATTCCCACGGCGCCTTCGTACCTGTTCTGGCGCTGCCCTCAGCCCGAGTTGCGGGTGCCGCAGCAGTGGTTCGCGGAATTAGGGGAGAAATCGGTGCGCGTGGCCATCGGCCCGCATCCTTCGGCCACGCCCAGCGTCACTTTGCGCAAGCTGCAATGCGACGTGGCCATGCGCGGAGAGCCTGATTACACACTGGCCCAGTTGGCTTCCAAACCGTGGTCGCAGATCGAAGGCTGTTGCTGGAGGGATCACAACCAGGAGCACATCAGCGCCACCCTGGGTGTAGCCGATATGAGAGGCCTGGGCGCGCTCGACTTCCACAATTACGCGGCCGAGAAGCACGACCACCGGCACCATGTTTTTAATGGCTCCGGGCGCGGCGCAGAACTGGAGTTTGCCCGTGGCTGCCCATGGGCCTGCAGTTTCTGCAACAAAACCCTGTTCCGCAATAAGTTCCGTGAACGCACTGTGGAAGCGGTGCTGGAGGAAGTGGACCGCGTAATCGAGCGCGGTGTGAACTACATCTACTTTATTGACGAGATCTTCGGGGTGGGCAAGAACGTGCTGCGCCTGCTGGAAGGCATTGCCGAGCGCAAGGTCAGTATCGGCTTGCAGACGCGCATTGATTTGTGGAATGAGGAGACCCTGGATCTGCTGGGCCGCGCGCGTTGCATCTCCCTGGAATGCGGCATTGAATCCATTACCGATGCCGGCCGAGACGAGCTCAACAAGAATTGCCGCATGTCCACCGAGCGCCTCACCGACCTGCTGATTTACGCCCGGCAGAGAATTCCCTGGGTGCAAGCCAACCTGATTCTCACCGACCACGATGATCGCAATGAAATCCGCAAGTGGCAGCAGAAACTGAAGGCACATGACGTGTGGGTGAGTGAGCCCGTACCCATGTTCCCGTACCCCGGCACTCCGCTGTACCAGCAGATGTTCGGCACGCCTGACGACCTGGCCTGGGAGCGCGCTCATCACTACTACACCTCGACGTTCGATCCGAAGGGTTACAGCGACATCCAGGAACAGCGTCCGGCTGCCATCGAGAAACTGGAATGCGCGTCTTAGTCACCGCTGATACGGTGGGCGGAGTCTGGACCTATGCGCGCGAACTGGTCGCAGGCCTCATCCATCACGGCGTGCAGGTCACGCTCATCAGTTTTGGAGAGATTCCTACCCCGCGGCAGAGCGCGTGGATGGACGGTCTACACGGTTTGGATTACCGTCCCACCGCCTTTCGTCTGGAGTGGATGCAGGAGTCGCAGAAGGACGTAGAGCAGTCAGTCCGCTACCTGGAGGGGGTGATTCGCGAGGTTCGTCCTGACCTGCTGCACCTTAACCAGTATTGCTACGGCTGCGTGGGGGCGGACATTCCGCGCGTCGTGGTGGCGCACAGCGATGTGGTGAGCTGGTGGATTGCCGTGCACGGGGAAGAGCCACCGCTAAGCCCATGGCTGCGCTGGTATTGTCAGGTGGTGAGCCGCGGGCTGCGCTCAGCCAGCACGGTGGTGGCGCCTTCGCGGTGGATGCTGAACATGCTCTCCGAGATTTATGGCCGCCCGGCAGAGAGCATGGTTATTCATAACGGCCGCAGCCCACGGCTGTTTAATCCCCACATGACCAAGACAGAGAGCGTGCTGGGCGTGGGACGGCTTTGGGATTGCGCCAAGCAGGTTTCGCTGCTTACGCGCTATCCGCAAGCCGTGCCGGTATGGATTGCCGGCTCGGAAGTTCATCCCGAAGAAAGTTTGCGCGGCGAATCAGGATTGGCGGGCGGAGCCAATGTCGAATTGAAAGGGCCGTTGCCGGAAAAGCAGCTGCGCATGCTCTACACGCGAGCCGCTATGTACGCCGCTACTTCTCGATACGAGCCTTTTGGCCTGGCGCCGCTTGAAGCCGCGTTGTCGCGTTGCGCGCTGGTGGCGAACGACATCCCCACTTTCCACGAGCTGTGGGGCGATACAGCCGTGTATTTTCGCCGGAACGACGGCGCCGATCTGGCAGAAAAAATCCGCCAACTTGCCGCTGACGCCGGCCTGCGCCGCTCCTATGCCCTTAAGTCCTACCGACGGGCGCTGCAGCGCTTTACCGCTGAGCGCATGGTCAGCGAATATCTGCAGCTTTATTACTCCCTGGCAGGGGTGGAGGCGCTGGCGGCGTGAACCACACCCTGAAGCTGCGTTTTTTCGCACACTCCTGGGTTTCCGACTGGAACCACGGCAATGCCCATTTCCTGCGCGGGTTGGTGCGGGAGTTGATCCGCCTTGGTCACGAGGTGCGCTGCTACGAGCAGTATGGAGCCTGGTCGCTGGCCAATCTCTTGCAAGAAGACAAGCGGGGAAACGACGCTGTAAAGCAGTTCTGGCGGACATTCCCGGAACTGGACATCCGCTTCTATCACAACGACGACAGGTTTCTCGATTTTGCGCGCGAGGAACTGCGCGGCGCCGACGTGATCATTGTCCACGAATGGAATCCGCCGGAAGTGGTGCGCGCCATTGTGGAACTCAAGCGCGAGTTGGGCTTCCACGTGCTGTTTCATGATACCCACCACCGCGCCTACAGCAATCCCAAGGAAATGTTGCGAATGCCCTTGAGCGAATTCGACGGCGTGCTCGCCTTTGGCGCGGCTATTCGCCGCATTTATCGCGAAGGGTTTGGCGTGCAGAAAGCATGGACGTTCCACGAGGCGGCCGATACCAGCAATTTCCACCCTGTGGAAGCGGAAAAAACCACCGACGTGATCTGGGTAGGAAACTGGGGCGACGAAGAGCGCAGCCAGGAGTTGCAGGAATTCTTGATTGGGCCGTCGGCAGCTTTGTCCGGGCACAAGATAGCTGTGCACGGGGTGCGGTACCCAGAAAAGGGTCGCCAGAAGCTGGCCTCCTCCGGCATCGAGTTTCGCGGCTACCTGCCCAACCTGCGCGCTCCACGCGTTTACGCGGAGAGCCTGGTCACAATACACGTGCCTCGACGGCAATATGCCAACGGCTTGAGCGGGGTGCCCACGATTCGTGTGTTTGAGGCGCTGGCCTGCGGCATTCCGCTGGTATGCGCACCATGGACGGACATCGAGGGCCTATTCCGTCCCGGAGACGATTACGTGTGCGTGCCCGATGGCCAGGCGATGGCGTCGGAACTGAAACAAATCATTTCGGACCCGGCCGCGCGGCGGCAAATGGCTGCCAACGGCCTTGAAACCATTCGGGCGCGGCATACCTGCGCTCATCGTGCCCAGCAATTATTGGATATTTGCGAGGAACTGGGAAAATGAAAATCTTCGTCTTCGGGTCCAGCCTGACTTCATCGTACTGGAACGGAGCCGCCACCTATTACCGCGGCATCTACAAGAACCTGCATGCGCTCGGGCACAATATCACTTTCGCCGAACCCGACATCTACGATCGCCAGAAGAATCGCGACACCGGCGACATTGATTACGCCGAGGTGGTGGTTTACTCCACCCCGCGCGACCTCAACCTCATGCTGGCGCAAGCCTGCGATGCCGACCTGGTGATTAAACATAGCGGCGTGGGCGCTGAGGATGAGTTGCTGGAGCGAGAAGTGCTGCGCTGCCGCTGCTGCGGCACCCGGGCTGCTTTCTGGGACGTGGATGCACCCGCCACGCTGGCTCGGGTGGAAGCCAACCCGGAAGACCCGTTCCTCGGATTGATTCCAGCATACGACTACATCTTCACCTATGGCGGCGGTCCGCCGGTGGTCGCGCATTACCTGCACTTGGGCGCGCGAAACTGCTACCCCGTTTACAACGCGGTGGATCCGGAGACTCACCACCCCGTTGCGCCTGACCCTGATCTGCACTGCGACCTGGCTTTTGTTGGACACCGCCTGCCCGACCGCGAGCGGCGCGTGGAGGAGTTCTTCCTGCGCGCGGCAGAGTTGGCTCCGGAAATGAACTTTATTCTTGGCGGAGAAGGCTGGGCCGGCAAAGCCATGCCCCGCAACCTGTGCTGGATCGGCCACGTAGGCACCGGCGACCATAATCGCGTGAACTGCTCCGCGCGCATGGTGCTGAACATCAATCGCGACTCCATGGCGGCCGTAGGATTCTCTCCCCCCACCCGCGTGTTCGAGGCGGCGGGCGCCGGCGCATGCGTAATCACCGACTCCTGGAGCGGCGTGGAGACTTTCTTCCAGCCCGGGAAAGAGATCCTGCTGGCGTCGTCCGCGGAAGAAATCGTGCGGCTACTGCGCTCGATTGATAAAACTCAGTCCACGCAGATCGGCGCTGCCATGCGGGAGCGTGCTCTCCGCGATCATACTTATGCGCTGCGCGCCCGGCAGGTGGACGCCCTCCTGCGCTCCCAGCCGGAGAGCACGATTTCCGAACCACAGGTCACAGTAGCCGCGTGATAACGGAGGAACGAAATTGAAGATCGTCATTTTCGGCCTTTCGATCACTTCCGCATGGGGGAACGGTCACGCCACGACATTCCGCTCGCTGGTGAGCTCCCTGCATGCTCGCGGCCACCAGGTTGTCTTCTTCGAAAAAGATTTGGAATGGTACGCTTCCAATCGCGACCTGCCCGATCCGCCATTCTGTGAAATGCGAGTATTCCAGGACTGGGACACAATTCTGCCCCGGGCGCGCCGGGAATTAAAGGATTGCGATGTGGCCATGGTGGGCTCGTATTTTCCCGATGGCATCCGCGCCATTGACGAGGTGCTGGAATCACCGGCTCCGGTTAAAGCGTTCTATGACATAGACACTCCGGTGACGGTAGCGCAACTGCGCGACTCCGGCGCCACCGATTACCTGCAAAGCTGTCAGATTCCCGGCTTCGACTTGTATCTCAGCTTCACCGGCGGTCCCATGCTGTGCGAATTAGAAAAGGATTTCGGAGCCCAGCGTGCGGTTCCGCTCTACTGCTCGGTGGACGCGGAAGAATATCGTGCATGGCCAGTGCACAAGCGCTACCAGTCAGATATGAGCTACATGGGCACCTACGCGCCCGATCGCCAGCCCAAGATCGAAGAACTGTTCTGCGCGCCGGCTCGACAATTGCCGCGGCATCGCTTCCTTCTGGCTGGGCCGCAGTACCCGCGAGAGTTGCGCTGGCCGGCCAACGTGCGCCGTATTCGCCACCTCAACCCGCGCTGGCATGCCCGCTTCTACAGTTCCTCCCGGCTCACGCTGAATGTCACTCGAAGGGCCATGGTGCAGGCCGGTTACTCGCCTTCAGTGCGGCTGTTCGAAGCGGCAGCCTGTGCTGCCACCATGGTTTCCGACAACTGGCCCGGGCTGGATTCGTTCTTCGTGCCGGGAAGGGAAATCCTGGTCCCTGCCGGCCCCGACGATGTAGTCAGCTACCTGGCGGAGACAGACGAAGCCGAGTTGCGGCGCATTGGCCGCCGTGCCCAGGAACGCGTGCTGGCCGAGCACACAGCTGAGCGTCGGGCGGAGCAGTTCGAGCAATACGTCAGCACCGTCAGGACGCGCCCGCTCTCTTCTCTCCAGCAGCCTGCGATTGCGGTGTAGAACTCGGAGCGGATTTCGCCAAACCAGCTTCGCTCGCGGCCCCGAGCGAACCTGAGGAAAACTCCTTAAGATCTCGCAGCATCCATTTACACAGGGGCTGACACCCCTCTCCTTTCCACCTGCAAGCCACCAGACTGAGTAGGAGGTGTATCTAGTGAGAGTAGCGATAGTCGCGCCACCCTTCATAAGTGTTCCGCCGCCGCGCTATGGCGGGACCGAATTGTTCATCGCGCAATTAGCTGCGGGGCTGCGGAATTCGGCAGTGGACGTTGTGGTGTATGCCAATGGGGAATCCACCGTGGATGCGGAAACCCGCTGGCTCTTTCCCAAAGCGCAGTGGCCAATCAAAGGCGAAGTCTACGACAACCTCAAAGACCTGAACCACACCACCTGGGCCATCAAGGACGCGTCTCGTACCTGCGATATTATTCATATCAATAATGCACCCGGCCTGGTCTGCTCCCGGTTCATCAACCGTCCTTTCGTTTCCACGCTGCACCATCCTCACATACCAGAATTGAGCGATTTCTACAGCTATTTCCCCGAAGTCCATTACGTCACCATCAGCGATTTCCAGCGGGTTCAGGAAACCCTGCCTCACCTGCAGACCATTCATCACGGCATTGATATTTCGCAATACCAGTATCGTGAGCGAAAGCAGGGGTATCTGGCATTTCTGGGCCGCATTGCGCCTATCAAGGGCCCTCATCTCGCTATCGAGGTGGCGAAGAAGGCGGGCCTGCCGCTAAAAATTGCCGGCGAAGTCCAGCCCATGTTTCGCGACTACTTTGAAGCGCAAATAAAGCCGCATGTGGACGGAAAGTTCATCGAGTACCTGGGCGAAGCTGATTTAGCAGCCAAAAACGAGTTGCTGGGCAATGCCCTGGCTATGCTTTTTCCCATCCAGTGGGACGAGCCTTTTGGCCTGGTCATGCTGGAAGCCATGGCCTGCGGCACCCCGGTGCTGGCGTTGCCCGGGGGATCGGTCCGCGAGGTCATCGAGGATGGCGTGAATGGATTCATCTGCCGCTCATTGGACGAAATGGCAGCCCGTGCTCGCGCCGTGTCTGAGGCCCTGGCCCCCGCCAGGGTACGCCAGTGTGTGGCCCAGCACTTTTCGCTGGAGCATATGGCGGCGCGTTACGCTAAGCTGTACCAGAGCATTTTGACGGCGGGTGAAAGAGCCCAAATCTCCGCCCTGGTTGAGGGGCATCGCGCGGTGGCATGAGCACGCGAACTTCGATTCCGCAAGCGGAGTTGGTCGAAATTCCCTCGCCTTACGTGGAACCACGGGTCGCCTTCCAGACCCTGGAGCCGCGCAAGGTTAATAATCTTACCCTCATCGAGGGCAAGACCTTCCTGTCTACTACGGTGGCGGGCGACATCACCCCCGCCGGTGCGCCCGACGTAGGCTTCTTCCACGACGATACCCGCTTTCTCAGCTACCTGGAGATGAAGGTAGGCGGGCACCGCGCGGTCGTGCTCTCCTCCAGCACGGAGAACACGTTTGTCTCGCAAATCGAATTGACCACCGGCAACATCACGCTGCGCGATTCGTTCGACCTGCCGGAAAACACCATCCACATCCGGCGCGAGCAGCTGCTGGGCAACGATGTGTTCTTCGACCGTTTCACTTTCGAGAACTTCAACCTGGCGCCGGTGGATATGTTCATTGAGCTCTCCTTTGAGGCTGACTTCGTGGACGTGTTCCAGGTGCGGGGCTGCCCTCGTTCCGCGCACGGCCAGTACTACCGCCCGGTGGTTGAGCGTGACCGACTTTCCTTCTACTACCGTGGTTTGGATGGGATGCTGCGGTACACCGTAGTCGCCATGCAGCCGGCCCCAGCACACATCGGCGAACGCACCGCGCGCTGGGACCTGAAGCTGCCGCCGCTGAAGCGGTTTCACATAGAGGTAACGGTCACGCCCATGGTCGAGGGCCGGCGGTCGGTCTCCAGCAATTACGATTTCGCCGCCAATCTCAAGCGCAGGCGCGAAACCTACTCCGAGTGGCAGAGCCTGTCCACCATCTTCAGCAGCAGCCATGGAGTGTTCGATGCCGCTCTGCAAACCGCCATCGGCGACTTCCACGCCCTGCAGATTCCGGAAGGCGACCAGTGCACCATCGGCGCAGGCATTCCCTGGTTCGCCACCATTTTCGGGCGCGACTCCATCATCGCCTCTTACCAGGCCCTGGCCCTGAACCCGCAGCTGGCTATGGACACGCTGCGCGTGCTGGCCCGCTACCAGGGCACCGAGTACAACGACTGGCGCGACGAGGAGCCGGGCAAAATCCTGCATGAGTTGCGCGACGGCGAGATGACACGCAGCGGTGAGATGCCCTTCGGACCCTACTACGGTTCGGTGGACGCTACCCCGCTGTTCCTTATCCTGCTCAGCGAAACGTACAACTGGACAGCCGACGACGAACTCATGCGCGAGTTGCTGCCCGCCGCCTATCGCGCTCTGGACTGGATTGACCGATACGGCGATCTCGACGGCGATGGTTTCGTGGAGTTCCTGCGCCGCTCGCCCAAAGGGCTGGTGAACCAGGGTTGGAAGGATTCCTGGGACGCCAACATGCGTCCCGACGGCTCAGTGGCACGCCCGCCTCTCGCCCTGGTTGAAGTGCAAGGCTATGTGTACGAGGCCAAGTATCGCATGGCTTCTCTGCTGCGCGCCTTCGGCGACACGGGCCGGGCCGAGCACCTGCGCAAGGAGGCTGCCGATTTGGCCAAGCGCCTGGAGAAGGCGTTTTGGATGGCGGAGCCCGGCTACTATGCCATGGCGCTCGACGACAAAAAGCGGCCGCTGGAGGTGATCTCCTCGAACGCCGGGCAGTTGCTGTTCACCCGCGTCTTGACCCGCGACCGCGCCCGCGCCGTGGTGAACCGGCTGATGCACGAGGACATGTTCACGGGCTGGGGCTGGCGCACGCTGGCCAGCTCGGAGCGCGTATTCAACCCGCTTAGCTATCACCGGGGCTCGGTGTGGCCGCACGACAATTCCCTTATCGCTCACGGCATGGCGCTCAACGAATTTCGCCGCCCCGTGCTACGGATTTTGACCGCCATGTTCCAGGCGGCGCTCAACTTCCGCGACTACCGCCTGCCCGAGCTGTTCTGCGGCGTGCAGCGGCGCGAAAATGATGAGCCGGTGCACTATCCGGTTTCCTGCTCTCCGCAGGCTTGGGCTTCAGGCGCGCTACTGCTGATCCTGTCCTCGGTGCTGGGCATTCGCCCCAGCGCCCCGCGCAAGGAGCTGAACATCGTGAATCCCGCGCTGCCCGACTGGCTCGACCACTTGCACATCCGCAATCTGCGCGTGGGCAAGAGCCGTGTGGGCCTGGACTTCAGCCGCCGCCGCGACCGCACCTTCTGTAACGTCGTGGACATTGAGGGCGACAAGCTGCTGGTGAACGTGGCGTTCAAGAAGTAGCGGTCAGCATTTGGCAGTTAGCATTTGGCCCATGAACCTCCGTGGCAATTTCGGAGCGGCACAAGAACGATCGTTGGCCAAGTGCTAATTGCTAAGTACTAATTGCTTCCTTTAGTCTAGGCAATTCAATCTGCTCTGGAGGCTACATGGCTGACGTCAAGATTACAGTGCGCAGAAATGGACCATTTCGTGTGGAGGCTGCCCCGGGCAGCATTGAAGTGGTGGACGCGGACGGCAACGCCTACGACCTTTCCGCCCGGATGAAGGAAGGCAAGCTGGCCTTCTCTCTCTGCCGCTGCGGGGGCTCCGTTAACAAGCCATTCTGCGACGGCACCCACTCCAAGATCGGCTTCCAGGCTGCCGAAGCCGCGGTTAAGGCTTCTGACCAGGCGCAGAGCGGCACGACGGCCCAGAGCGGCCTTCCTCCGGAGGCCGATGCCTCGCGCTTGAAAGTGTAGGCGCCGGAGTCAGCCAGGGCTCATAAGGTTGGTTGCGTCCGCTGCTATTGACCCGTCCGGCAGATTCAGGTAAAAAACTGGCCAAACCTCTGGGGTACCCTGCCGTTCGCAGTTCCCCGCACGGAGAAGAGCCATGTCTGGACGGAGCCTCGTCCGTTTTGCTGGATACGCCTGCATCGTTGTGCTGCTGCTGCTGACAATAGGAATTACCTTGACTGTGGGCTGGCGCCCCTTCATCGGCCCGCAGAAGCGACCTCTTACTGCACGCCATTTCGAACCCACGCCGGAGCGCCTGAAGCGTGGCGAATACCTGGTGGAGCACACCTCGTTGTGCTACGGCTGCCACACCGCCTTTGATGCCAAGGACCGCGATACTCCCCAGTTCCTCGAGGCTAAGGGCGCAGGACGGGTCATGGCCGACCAAGGCGACTTCCGTGTGGTGGCGCCGAACATTACTCCCGACCCCGAGACCGGCATCGGCAACTGGACCGATGACGAACTGGCGCGAGCCATTCGCGAGGGCATTGGGCGCGATGGCCGGGCGCTTTTTCCCATGATGCCGTACAAGAGTTTCCGCCACATGTCGGACGAGGACCTGGCATCGGTGATCGTCTATTTGCGCTCGCAACCGCCGGACCACCACGATCCCGGCAAGACCCACTTGCCGTTTCCCGTCTCCCGGCTCATCAACAGCGCGCCTCAGCCGGTCACTACCGTCGCCGCGCCGGACTCGGCTAATCCGGTCGCTTATGGCAAGTACCTGGTCACTGCCGTGGGAGTCTGCGGCGACTGCCACACCCCCCGCGACAGCCACGGCCAGCCTATTGCCGGCATGAGCATGGCCGGCGGCAACATCTTCGACGACAGCGGTCACCCCGTCGCCACCGCCAATATCACTCCTGATCCCTCCGGCATTTCCTATTACGATGAAGGCCTGTTTGTCCGTGTAATGCGCACCGCTTCCGTAAAAGGGCGCAAGCTCAACGTCATGATGCCGACCTGGGCTTTCAGCGGCCTGACCGACCAGGATCTGAAGTCCATCTACGCCTACCTGCGCACCCTTCCCCCGGTACGCCATCGCATTGACAATACGGAGAAGCCCTCGCTCTGCAAAATTGACGGCCAGATGCACGGCATGGGCGAGCTGAACTAAGCAGGATTTTCTACAGATCTCGGGTAACAGCGGCCCGTCGTCGGATGTCTGGTGGGCGTCCCGCCCGCTTTACATGCGGCCTGGCTAGGCCGCGAAGTCCACCTTGGCAGGATGAGGAATGATGCCGGCATGGTGGCCCATGTCGAGCAGGCGGCGCACTGCTTCGCGGCCGTCCTCGCCATAATCAAGCGTGCGCTCGTTCACGTACATGCCCACAAACTTGTCGGCCAGCTGCGAATCCAGGTCGCGCCCGAACTGTTTAGCATACTCCAGCGCCTCTTCGCGGTGGTCGAGCGCGTACTGGATGCTGCCGCGCAGCGCCTTGGCTACGCCGGCAATGGCCTCCGCCCCCAGGCTGCGCCGAATGGCGTTGCCACCCAGCGGCAGGGGCAGCCCGGTCATGTGCAGCCACCACTGGCCCAAATCCACAACCTTCTGCAGCCCGCTTTTGGAATAGGTGAGCTGGCCTTCGTGGATGATCAGGCCGGCTTCGTACTTGCCCTCCACCACCTGGGGAATAATCTGGTCGAAGGGCACCACCGCGGTTTCAATACCAGGCGCGAACAGTTGCAGGGTGAGGTAAGCGGTGGTCAGCGTTCCGGGAACCGCAACCTTGATGCTCTTCACCTCGCTCTGCGAAAACGGCCGCGTGGCCACGATCATGGGACCGTAGCCTTCGCCCACGCTGCCGCCGGAGGAGAGCAGGGCATAGTTCTCCTGGATATAAGGATAGGCAGCGAAGGAAATGGCGGTCAGGTCGTACACCGATTCGTGCGCCTTCCGGTTCAGCGTTTCAATATCGCAAAGCGTGTGAGTGAAGCGCAGCCTGGGAACACGCACCTTATTCGTGGCCAGCCCATAAAACATAAAGGCGTCGTCGGAATCGGGGCTGTGGGCTACCGTGATCTCCCGGATGCCGGTTTCACTCTCAGATTCCGCCATGCGCGATGGGGTGCCAGGATTCACCGCTTCACCTGGAAAGTGCGGCGAAAGCGGCTGGCCGCGCCAGCAGCAGCCATTACCTTAATGACCTCGGCAAACAGGAAGGGATAAAGCCCGAAAGCCGCCGCCTGCAGGAACGGCACATGGGCGATCAGCATCAGCCAGGAAACGCCGCTCGCGAAGAGCACGATCTCAGCCGCTACCGACGCCACCAGCGCGCGTGCGAAGCCGCGGCTGCTGCACTCCCACATCCATCCTGCCACGAACGCCACCACCGGGTAGGCAATCAGATACCCGCCAGTGGGTCCCAGCAGCTGCGCAATTCCGCCCGGGCCGGTGGGATTGAAGAACGGCAATCCCATCGCGCCTTGTGCCAGATATAGCGCGAGTGCGGCGAACCCGCGCCGGCTGCCCAGCACCAGTCCCACCAGCAGCACGGCGAAATTCTGCAGTGTCAGCGGCACTGGAGTGAACGGCAGCGGCACCGTGATGTGCGCGCACAGCGCCACGAACAGGCTGGCGCCCACCACCAGGGCAAAGTTGCGTCCCACCGCATGAGAACGAGCCGGAAGAGGGCGGGTAACAATCTGCTGCGAGCTCATAATTATCACCGTTTCGTACCGCACAGGATATCAGAACCCGGAGCGAGGAGGCGGTGACGGTGCCAGCCAACTCAGGATGGAGATTAAGCGCACTTTGACCGGTGACCTCGATCACTGCCGGCCTGTGCGCTAAGCATTTTGAATGTTATTAATCACTTCCGGAGGAGGTCTACTTCCATGCCCACCACTCTTGATGAGATTCGTGAATTCCTAGGGCAGCGGCGTATCGCCTTCGTCGGCCTATCGCGCGACCCGAAGGATTTCAGCCGCATGCTCTTTCGTGACATGTGCGCGAGGGGCTACGACATGGTGCCTGTAAATCCAGCCGCAGATGAATTGGAGAGCCGTCGCTGTTTCAGTTACGTACAGGAGATAGATCCACCCGTTGCGGGCGCACTCATCATGACTGCGTCCCGAGACACCGAACGCGTGGTGCGCGATTGTGCGGAAGCTGGCGTTCACCGCGTCTGGATGCATCGTGGCGGCGGCCAAGGTGCGGTCAGCAAGGACGCCGCCGACCTTTGCCGCCAGAAGGGCATCGGTCTGGTGGAGGGTTATTGCCCTTATATGTTTCTTCCCGCTGCGCCATGGTTCCATCGCCTGCACGGGTTCATCCTGAAATTGGTGGGACGTTATCCGAATGGATGCGGGGCGAAGCCAGCCCTCTCTGACTAGCCTTCTTCTCAGGCATCTCAAGGAGAGGCTGGGCCGCCTTATTTGTGGCGGATTTCCACCGGAGCCCGGGAATGATCCAGAGGGAAGACCTGCACTTGCCATTTCACGGGCACTGATGTCGGAAAAAAGCAGGTAGTTTTGTCGCAAGCCTGATACTGCAGCTTCCCCGTGACCGCAATCGTTTTCCCTTCCTTGCCCAGCGAACCGGCGAATGCGGATCCGGAGTTTATCTCCACATCCTGGCTGATGCGGAAGGTTCCCTCGTACACGGGCACACGCTCCTTAATCGCCGGCAGGTAAAGAATTTTGGGCTGGGGATAAGAGGCCGCTCGGGGTTCCACACCCGGTACCGCATCTAAGACCAGCTTGATCGGCTTGTACCCTGCGGTCCCGGGGGCATACACATGCACATCGGGCGGCAGGCGCACCCCCGCAACCAGGGTAAGGCGAGTCCCCGGAACCCCGGTGCGGTCCGATTGTTCCAGCGCCAGCTGCAAATGCGGAGCCTCAATTTTGTCGGTCACTTCCTGCCCCAGTTCGGGGAAAAGCTTGCCAATTAATCCGTTTCCCGTCAGTCGGTCGCGGTACTTCGGGTCAAAAAACTTCTCCTGAATAACCCCTTTCGTGTCTATGAAGAAATACCCGGGGCGCGCGAATCCCTTCTGCATCCCCGTCGCTTCTGAGTTGAGAACGCCATAGGAGCGGATGATTTTGGAGTCAGGATCGGCGAGCAGGGGATAGCTGACCTTATGCTGTCCGGCAAAATACTTCAGGATCGCCGGCGAATCATAGCTGATGGCGGCCAGCTTGACTCCCTGCTTCTCGAATCGCGGGATTGCGTTCTGCAGCTCGACCAGCTGCCCTTTGCAGAACGGTCACCAGTCGGCGGAACGAAAAAACAGCAGTACGGTGCCGTTCTTCCCTTTCAGTGTCTCCAGGGTTTGCGTTCGGCCAAACTGGTCGGGGGCAGAGAAGGCGGGCGCCTTCTGCCCAGCCGCAAGTCCAATGGACAGCGGCTCCACGGAAGCCACCTGAATAGTGTCGCCTTCGAGCAGCTTGCCGCGGACGGTCACAATCTCGCCCACACGGCCCGTAATTCGTTGCTGCGGCTCCAGGCTGTAAACCACCCGGTCGGTGTCGTCGTATAGCGACAGCTTAGCCCCCGGCACCTTCTTCAGGCATTCAGGCGATTCCGCAAACGCCTCGTCAGCGCCGCAGCTGCTATAGATAATTACGCCCGACCATCCGGAATGGGCGTCGGCGCTTGTGCTGTGAGCGAGAGCGCTGGCGAAGAACAGGCCTGCGAGGCATAGCCAGATTTTCTTTTTCATACGCCGACTGGATAGGGTTTTGCCTGCTGCGGCTCGCTGCTGAAGCTGAAGCGCAAGAAGATGCCCTGGAACAGCGACATCAGTCCCGTGTACCAGTACCCGATGACGAACAGCAGCAGGAACGGCACAGTCACAAAGTTTTCGTTCTCCACCGCATAGTACACCGTGAGCACAAAGTAGGTGCCGATCAGCAGCTCAATCCATGGCACCCAGCCCAGCCGCCGGCGGTAGGTACGGGAGCGCGCCCTATCGGCTTTCGATTCGATGCGGTACTTGGGCGTGCGCGCGAACGCCGATTGCTTTCCGAACAGCGCTTCCAGCACCGCCCGCGAGTTGGTAACCGTCAGCCCAATGCCCAGCGCCATCAGAAACGGCAGATACACCAGACAGCGATACCAGCTCTTAGGGTAAAGCACTTTCTGCGACACCAGGTAAAAGCTGGAAATCGAGAAGCTCGACGCCAAAAACAGCGGCAGGTCTATGTACAGCATCTGGAACCAGCCCTGGTAGAAGCGGATGATCATGGCCGGCAGCAGCAGCACCGAGAGAGCGATCATCAGCGGATAGCTAATGTTGGCCGTCAGGTGGTACCAGGCCTCCAGCTTCACCCGCCAGGGCTGTTTGCTTCTCATCACCTGCGGCAGAATCTTCTTCGCCGTCTGGATCAGGCCCTTGGCCCAGCGGGCCTGCTGCGTCTTGAAGGCGGTCATCTCCACCGGCAACTCGGCCGGGCACTCCACGTCTTCCAGGTAAACGAATTTCCAGCCCTTAAGCTGCGCGCGGTAGGAAAGGTCGGTATCTTCGGTGAGCGTATCGTGCTGCCAGCCGCCGGCCTCGTCAATCGCCTGCCGCCGCCACATGCCCGCCGTGCCGTTGAAGTTAAAAAATACGTTGGAACGCGAGCGCGCCCCGTGCTCGAGAATGAAGTGGCCGTCGAGCAGGATGGCTTCCACGTTGGTCAGGAAAGAATAATTGCGGTTGATGTGCGACCAGCGTCCCTGCACCATGCCCACCTTGCTTTCGGTGAAGTAGTGGATCACCCGCATCAGAAAGTCCGCTGGCGGCACGAAGTCGGCGTCGAAAATCGCAACGAACTCGCCTTTGGCCGTCTTCAGACCCTCGCGCAGCGCCCCCGCCTTGTAGCCTTCACGGTTGGTGCGATGGTGATACGTGATCGGATAGCCCTCGGCCGCGTAGCGATCTACCAGTCGCCGGGCCACGCTTTTGGTCTCGTCGGTCGAGTCGTCCAGCAGCTGGATGTCGAGCTTGTCTTTGGGGTAGTCCAGCCGGCACACGGTGTCCACCAACCGCTCCACCACGAACTGCTCGTTGAAGATGGGCAGCTGCACCGTCACCCGCGGCAAATCGGCGAACTGTCCCGCCGGGCCCTGCGGTTTGTCCTTGCGGTGCTTGTAATAAAGGTAGACCAGCGTATAGCGGTGGATGCCGTACGAAGCCAGCCAGATCAGCACGATGAAGTAAGGAATCAGCAGCGCCAGGTCAAACGCATTGGCCTGGTATAGGCCCTTGAACGTGGTGTCCAGCAGATGAGTGCGGACGTAGTTGGTCAGTCCGTGGGGCGCAAGGAACAGCCCGAAGATAGATTCCGCCAGCAACCACAACCTCCACAATCAGCTGCAAAGCACATACACAAACTATTCATTGTACCTAAAGTGGGCACGTGTGGGCACGGGGTTCTGCCCATCAGGGTCGAACCCAGACCTGGCCTAAGCTATTGTTAATTAAGGAAATATGTGCGGTAGAGCGTGTCGCGCTGGGCAGGCCGGAAGCCGGCGTCGCGGATAATGCGCCGCAGCTCCTCTTCCGTGGTGCAGTTGTTGACCCCGGCCGCCTTCACCACATTTTCTTCCAGCATTACCGAGCCTACGTCATTGCCGCCAAAGCGCAGCCCCAACTGGCAGACTTTCAGCCCCTGAGTTACCCAGCTCGACTGCACGTTGAGGAAATTGGAAAGGTAGAGCCGCGAAATCGCCAGCGTTTTCAGATATTCAACTGACGTTGCCTCGTCCCAGTGCCGCCCGCCCAACGCCGTGTTGGCCGGCTGGAAGCTCCAGGGGATAAACGCCGTAAACCCGCCTGTCTCCTCCTGCAGTTCGTAAAGCCGCTGCAGATGATTGACCCGGTGCTCGTATTTTTCCCCGCACCCGAACATCATGGTGGCGGTGGTGCGCATGCCGAGTTGGTGCGCGGTGCGGTGCACGTTCAACCAGTCCTCGGTCAGGCACTTCAGGCGGGCGATCTTGAAGCGCACTTCGTCGTCCAGAATTTCGGCGCCGCCGCCGGGAATGGAGTCCAGCCCCGCATCGCGGAGCCGGCAGATCGTGTCACGAATCGTCAATCCGCTGTACTCTGCGATAGCGATCACTTCCGAAGCCGAATAGCAGTGCAGGTGCACCCGCGGAAACCGCTGCTTGATGCCGCGCAGCATCTGTTCGTGCCAGTCAATCTTCAGGTCGGGATGCAGCCCGCCCTGCATTAGCACTCCCGTGCCCCCCAACTCCACCGTCTCCCGGATTTTTTCGTAAATAGTGTCGAAATCCAGGATGTACCCTTCCTTGGATTTGGGCCCTTTCAGCGGCCGGTAAAACGCGCAGAAGGTGCAGTACTCGGTGCAGAAGTTGGTGTAATTGATGTTGCGGTCAATAATGTAGGTGACCACGCGCTCGGGGTGCACCTTGCGCCGCATGGCGTCGGCTTCCATGCCGATCCCGATCAGGTCAGGCGAGTTGAACATTTCCAGCGCTTGCGCTTTGGTGAGGGACATAGGCAGATTGACAACAACTATTGTAATTCAGCGAGCGCTCAGGGGCTGATTGCTGAATGCTGCTGCTCTTACGCCCGCTTCTGCCCTGACTTCTTCCGCCGCTTACCCGGGACCGGGAACTCTTCCACCTTTTCTCCCCGCTGTTTCTCCTGCCGCTGCACCTTGGGACGGTACCACTTGAAATAGACCAGGGCCGCGATAGCCCCCAGCACAGCCAGTCCAATCAACCCATACAGCACGGGTTTGTAGTACTGCGAGAGCCATCCGATGATCGCATCGCCATACCTATGACCTACCCAGGCGACCGCAAAGTAGCGTGCGCCACGCCCGACGCTCAGGGCGGCCAGGAATTTCTTGCGCGGGTATTGCAGCACTCCCGCCGCCATTAGGAAGGGAACCATGGGAAAGGGCGGCGGCAGGATTGACCCGATCACTACCGTTATGAAGCCGCGTTTTTCGAATCGCTTATAAACCTTCTCGGACCGCTGCTTGCCGGCCTTCTTTTCCAGCGTCTCCTCGCCGCCCTTTTCCGCCAGGCGATAGGTTATATATCCGCCCAGCACCCCGCCCACGGTGGCCATGAAGCCGTAGTAGGGCCACCACGCCCGCTGGTGCGCCGAAAGCAGGATCACGAAAGCATCCACGCTGCCGGGCAGCGGGACCAGGGAATTGTCCGCCAAGCCCAGCAGGATCAGTCCCGGGCCACCCAGGCGGTGCAGCCACGTCCAGATAGGGTTAATCAGCAAAACTGATGCGAGGAGATTGCGCATGAGGGGCTTGGGGCCACCGTATCTGGTGGGCCACTCGCTAAGTCACTAGCTACAAGCTTTAGAAGCGCCATTCGCCCGGGGAGATACTCAGAAGCGGTGCAATGGCGGTTTAGGCCCGGCGGAGATGGTCCTGGGCGGCCGCGGGGCGCAAGAAGTTGACGGGACGAAGCCGGTCCACCGCCCCGCATTCGGCGGCATAGCGGAAGAACAACTCCATCCCCTGCAGGCAATCTGGGTCAAGCTGGTAGTAGATGTTCTTGGTCAGGTAGTCCTTCACCTCGGTTGGGCTGATCTGCAGCCGCACCGACCACTCTCCGGCAATCGTCTCCAAGGCCGCTGGTTGCAGTCCGTGGTCGCGTGAGCCCTGAAAAATTGCTGCTAAATCCAATCCCGACTGCATCTCCGCCAGCGCCGACTCGCGCACCGCCCAGAAGGCAAATACGAATGATTTGCCCGAGAGTCTCCGCCATTCTTCCGCTAAATCAAGGACGTGGTATCGCGAGCGATCCACTTTCAGCGCCGGATCTCCGATAATCAGCGCCGCGTCGCACTCCCCCAGCATGGCCGGGAGTTCCGGCGGGAGACTACGGAATTCCCGTCCTCCTCCCCACCACTTCTCGAAAAGCACCCGCGTCAGCGCCACCGAGGTCATGGACGAATTATCGGTGGCGATGGTGCGCACGTCTTCCAGAGGCGCTTTGCTGATCAGCAGGATGGAGCGTACTGGGCCGCGGGCAGCGATGGCCACCCCCGGGATGATTACCAGGTCTGGAATGCGGTTGTAGGCGATGGCGGGAATGATGCCGATATCGCCCGTTCCCTGGCGCAGCGCCGCCGCACAGGAGGACGGCACGCTATAGAAGATGTCGAAGTCTTTGGCTGCCCCGCCGTGATCGAAGTCCCACATTAAAGGAGCGGTGTTCAGATAAGAGATGGCGGAGATGCGGAGCCGGCGCATGCTGCGGAAGAACTGCTAATTCTAGCAGACAGCCCGGGCCGCCAAATGTCTCTGTGTGGTGGAACACGTCATCCTATACCGGACTCAGCCGCGAAGCGGCGAAATGATCTAGCTCCAGGCGCCAGCCCGCCTACCTGTGAGCGCGAATCACGGAGGCGATGGCTCCCAGAGCCGTGGGGCACGGCTTCAGGACTTGGCTCCGCCATCGCCTCTGGCTACACTCGCAGGTTCCTCTATCTCCAGGCGGGACCGAATAGTCTTGGCCAGTTCGCAGGCGGAGCGCATCTTGGCCTGCGCAGCCGGCGGGACCTGGGGCACGCCCAAAGCCAGCTCACACGACAGCAGCAGGGCGGTGACGCTATCCTTCAGTTCGTTGCGCAGGGCAAGCTCCGCCTCCCGGTGGGCTGCCTCTCGCTCTTTCAAGTTGCGCCGGGTCGCTTGCTTGAGTTCCCGCACGACCCGTTCGCTGCCACTGATGGCCAAATTCACGTAAACAGGTATCGCGGCGCCAGTATGCTGCAGCAGCACCTCCGTGCCAAGGGGATCGCATTCCACCACGTATTGATCAATCACCAGCGCGGAATACTCACCACTGCGCAGCAGTTTGCTGGCGGCGCGCATGCTTTCGGCGCACCCTGTAGCTTCACCGGTGGCTTCTTGAATGACCGCGGCACATTCTTTGGCCCGTGGCGAAGAGGTAATCAGCAGTATCATGCTCCTGTCCTTGCACGTCCCTCGCCAACTCCTCACCGCATGGAAATACAGGAGTTAGCGAACCGCACCGTCACTGCATTTCCCACTCTGGAACAGCATCGCCCAGCTTCCGCTCATTCCTGGGAAGAGTATTCCTTGAGCTTGCGGTAAAGCGTAGTTTTCCCGATACCCAAGAGTTTGGCCGCCATTAACTTGTCGCCGTTCAGTTGCTCGATGGTGCCAAGGATGGTCCGCTTCTCCATCTCCAGCATGGGAATGATCTTGTCCTTGGCATCGCTGCTGGCGGGTGGCTGTTGCGCGCTGCGGATGGGACTGGGCAAGTCGAAAACATACAGCACCGGCCCCGAACTGAGGGCGCAGGCCCGCTCCAGGCAGTTCTCCAGTTCGCGCACGTTGCCCGGCCAGTCGTAGGCCAGCATCAGCTTCAAAGCGTCGTCGCTCAAAATCCGCGACATGCCGCTGTCTCGCGAGAGCCGCTCCAGGAAAAAATTGGACAGCAGGGGAATGTCCTGCCGCCGCTCGCGCAGGGGCGGGATGCGCAGAGTCAGCACATTTAGCCGGAAGTAGAGGTCGCGGCGGAAAGTTCCCTGAGCCACGGCGTGCTCCAGATCGCGGTTAGTGGCCGCCAGGATGCGCACATGGATCGGCGTGTTCCGGGTGCTGCCCACGGCGCGGATTTCCTTTTCCTGGATGGCGCGCAGCAACTTGGCCTGCAAGTCCACGGACAGTTCCGCAATCTCATCCAGAAACACGGTGCCCCCATCGGCAATGGCCAGCAAGCCTTCTTTGGAATGCTGCGCCCCGGTGAAGGCGCCTTTCACGTAGCCGAACAGTTCGCTCTCAATGAGAGTTGGCACCAGCGAACCGCAGTCCACGGGGATGAAGGGCCGGTCGCGTAGCGGGCCGGAAAAATGAACGGTGCGGGCCACCAGTTCCTTCCCCGTGCCGCTCTCTCCCAGGATCAGCACTGGGTGCGTGCTGTGCGCGGCCTTGGAAATGATGCGGTAGATCTTTTCCATCTCCGGCGCCCGCCCAACGATGTTGCCGAAGCCCTGCTTGGACTTGATCTTCTCCCGCAGCATGCGGTTCTCGCTCTTCAGCTTCAGGTGCGTGCTTACCCGCTCCAGCAGCAGCTTCAATTCATCCAGGCTGAAGGGCTTGCTTACATAATCGTAAGCGCCGTCCTTCATGGCCTGAACCGCCGACTGCACTGTGCCATAGCCGGTCACCACTACCACCACGGCATCCGGTCGCTGGCTCTTGATGTGGTGCAGCGCCTCCAGGCCACCCGCTCCGGGCAGTCGCAAATCGAGCAGCACCACATCCACCGGCTGCGCATCCATCACCCGGTAGGCGTGTTCCGCGGAATCGGCCACAAAGGTGTTGAACCCCAGGATTTGCCCAACTTCCCGGCAGGCCTCGCGAATGGAGCGCTCATCGTCCACGATCAGCAGATTGAGAAAATTTGCTTTCTCAATCTGCGCTGGCGCTGGGGCTGCTGCTTCCGCTGTCAGCATGATTTCCTCCTCGGGCTAGGTTTCCCGTTTCTCTTCTTGCCGCTCTTCGCCCCGCGCGATTCCTCTGAACGCTCGCTCGCGTCCAGCACTTCGCGCACCTTGCGCGCCAGAGCGCCACCGGTAAAGGGCTTGCGAAATATCCTGTTGTCCGGTATCTCTCGCTCACTCCGCGGCCCGTAACCGGAAATGAACAGCACCTTGGCTTGCGGGTGCAGAGGACTAATCTGTTCCACGACTTCCCGGCCGTTCTTCCCCGGCATCACCATATCCACCAGCAAAAGATGGATGGGCCCGGTGTGCCGCTGAGCGAGGCGCAAAGCTTCATCTCCATTGGCAGCCGCCAGCAACTGGTAGCCGCATTGCGTAAGCACTTGCTCGATGGAGGCGCGCACCCGCTCATCATCTTCCACCAGCAGAACGGTTTCCCGGCCCTCGAGGGAAGGCTCGGTGTGCGCTTCCGACCCGCGCCACTCCAGCTCGCTTTGCACTCGCGGCAACAGCACGCGCATCCGCGTGCCCTGGCGGGGCGCGCTCTCGACCAGAATGTCTCCATGGGCCTGGGTCACAATCGCTTTTACGGTGGCCAGTCCCAATCCCGTTCCCTGCCCCGGCTGCTTGGTGGTGAAGAATGCTTCGAAAAGATGGGTGCGCGTGTTTTCGTCCATGCCGCACCCGTCATCCGCCACCTGCAGCATCACGTAGTCGCCGGGCGGCAAGCCGGCAACGGAAGCGGCCGCACCATCCAAAGCGCAATTGCTCAACTCCAGGCTGACGCTCCCGCCGCCTTGGGCCACGGCATCGCGGGCGTTGAGCACCAGATTGAGGATGACTTGCTGCATCTCTGCCGGGTCCGCCTTCACATATCCCAGGCCCGGAGCGCTGCTGACAGCAAGCTTTGTGCTCTCCTCCACCAGTTTCGCCAGCAGGTCGCGCATGTCTTCCACCACCGTCTGCAGCGAAAGCACTTTGCTGTCGCTCACGTGCTGCCGGGCCACAAACAGCAGCTTGCGAATCAGGGCGCAACCGTGTTCGCTGGCCAACTGGATTTCCCGCGCGCGTTGAGCGCCGGGTTGCGCGCCCAGTTCCGCCACCAGCAGGTCGGACAGAATGCCGATGCCGGTCAGCAAGTTGGCGAAATCGTGCGCCAGGCCGGCCACCAGCCGTCCCACCGCTTCCATTTTTTGCGACTCGCGCAGCGCCCCCTCGGCGCGCTTACGCTCGGTGATGTCTTCCACCATCTTGATGGCGAACTGGGGCTCGCCGCCGGGACCGCGCACCAGGGAGACGTTCAGCCGCGCCCAAACGACCGTTCCGTCCGGGCGCACATAGCGTTTGTCCAATTGATAGCGGTCGCGGTGGCCCGCGGCCATTTCCGAGAACAGCCGGGCATCCTCGGTCCGGTCGTCAGGATGGGTGATGAGGGCAAAGGGCATGCCTTGCAGTTGTTCATGGCTATAGCCCAGCATTTGTTCCAGGGCGTGGTTGCTCTCCGCGATTTTGCCGTCGAGCGTGAAATGGCCGATGCCGATAGCGGCTGCTTCGAAGATGGCGCGGAATCGGGCCTCGCCTTCGCGCGACACTCGCCGCCGCTCCCCCTGGCTGATATCACGTGTGGTAATGACCAGCAGGCGACGCTTGCCTGCTCGGAACTCCCGGCAGGAACTTTCCATCTGCAGGTAAGAATTGTCCTTGCGCCGTCCGCGAAACTGACACGCGGGGAAACCACAATCGAGAATCGGCCTTTCCGTTACCCCGTTGGTGCAGGGATGATGTTCGGGCAAAAGATCGGCCAGCGGGCGGCCCGCCAGCTCGCGGCTATGGCTGTAGCCGAAAAGATGGGCGTGGGCGGCGTTGCACCACAGAATCTTACCTGCTTCCACCACCGTTACCGCCTCCGGACAGGCGGCCAGGGCGGCGCTCAACAAGGCTGTGGGCACAGTCTGGCGGGATAGCTCGGGAACGGGCTGAAGGGCGGTGCTCATGCGGACACCCAAATTCATCTGGCCGGAAATGCCGGGAAAGGGCAGCACTCAAGAAAAGCGGGTTTACCGGGCCGAAGCGTGCCAGGAAAATATTCCCGACGTGACAAGGCAGGAGATCAAACTTCTCTTAAACCGTTATCTCTAATCCACTGCTGCAGCATGATGCCAGTACTGGAAACCTATGAAATTCTGCCCGGTCCGGGAATCACGCACGGCCCTTCTCTTCCCAAAAATGGAAGATACTCAAAACACTAGATCTTTTACCCGCTACTCAAGCACGCCCTAGCAATACCTTTGTGTCACGTTTCCCGTTTCGGGTAAGTGATTCCTCTCACGCCCCCATGTGACATTTGCAAAAAGAAGGGAATAAAAAAGGCGCGGCCGGAGCCGCGCCCATTCTGCACTGTACGTTCTTAGCTCTTGCTGGTCCGGAGAGGCTGGGCCAAGCGGAAGGTCAAACGGCGCTCCGGTCCGAAGCCCACATTCTCTTTACCGGTGGCATAGGCCGCGCCCGTGCCGGCACCCGCGCCCACCGCGCCGCCGATCAAGGCGCCTTTGCCGCCACCGGCCAGCGCGCCAATCAGCGCCCCGGCTCCGGCCCCGCCGCCAATCATTTCCAGGTTACGCTTCTTGTGCGATTTCCCGGAAAGGGAAATGCTGGAAGTCTGTACTGCTACATTCTTACCGTGCACGTGGAGCGAGGCCAGCGCGATGCGCAGGTAGGCCGGTTTGTGCAGGTGTCCGCCCGCGTTGGATTCCACTATTCGCCCGGTCACCTCCGCGCCCTTGGGAATCATGGTTTCGCCCTTCACCACCACGGGCTCATCCAGCACCGCGTCAAAGGTGTCGCCGGTTTGGGCGCTTGCGCTCGAAACCGCCGATTGCAGCCGCACCGTCAGCGGCGTTCCCGCGGGGATTGCCTGCGGCGCCGGCACAACCTCGCTTGCCGGTATAACTGCGCTGGTGCCATTGTCGCCACTACTATTGCCGCTATCAGAGTTATCCGCGTTGGCCGAGGGCACCTTGCTGCAGCCCACTGCCAAAGCCAATGCCAATAAAACCGGAATGATGCTCACAACCGACTTCTTCATGCTTTTAACCCTCCCCTGAGTGGAACAGCCTTGCCCATTGCCGAGGCACCTGAGCTGCCAGTGTTCGCCCCTTGAAAATCAGCTACTTACAATCTGCTCGGAATATCCAGCTATGTAGTTTCTTCCGGGCTGCACCAGCTCTGGCTTGTGGATTCTTGCGCCTGACGGTCTGGGGGAGAGGAGAACAGCCTGACAGCAGGGAAAGAAGTTGGCAAGTTACTTCGGACAAAAGACTTAAGGCCGATCGGGCTGGCTCTCCCGACCGGCCTTGCGGTTTCCGCAGGTTCGCTGAAAGCTGGGCGCTACTGACCCATTACGCGCAGCACCAGCAGCGTCCCGCCGTCCAGCTTGACGTTGCCATGTGCAGAACTGATGACCGAGCCCTCCGTCGGCGAAGCCTGCTGGCTCAACGTCAGATTGGAATCGCCGATCACTCCGCGGGAGTTAGCATTAATGGCAGGAGCGCTGCCTGCGCCAGGTTGTGCGGCGGGTGCGGCGCCCATGTTGCCGCCACCCATATCCCCTGCTTGGGAACCCGAAGCCCCTCCTGACGTTTTTCCGCCGCCGCCGCCGGACATCGTGCCAGGTTGACCACCGCCCATCGCGCCTCCGCCCGACCCGGAGGGCGCGCCCCCGCCTCCCGCCGGCTCCTGTTCCTGCATCATGGGTGAAGGCTGTGGCTTCTCCAGCGCCTGGATGGCGGCGTGCATGCCTATTTGCTTGGTTTCCTTACCCTGTTTTACTTCGACCTTATCGAAAATAATGCCCAGGCTTGACTGTGGATCCTGCTTGCTGGCGGCTTTGACCGTGGTAACGTGCCCCACCAGCTTGCTTCCGCGCGGAATCACAACATTGCCGCCATTGTCGCGCAGATCGCCTAACGATTTGGCTACCACTTCCTGGCCGGCCTTGGCCTTCTTGGCGTCCAGGCTCTTGTTCAGCTCCGCTCCCAGCACAGCTCCCGGGGCCAGCGTCGGCCCGGCCTGCGCTGCCGCGGGCTGGCTCGCCACCGGGTTCGCCTGTGCCTGCGCCAGTGCCGCCGTCCAAAGCAACAACACGGCAGCAAGCCCGTATCCTAAAGTCTTTTGCATACGCTTCCTCCTCAAACTATCTATCCTGAGATGCACGTGTTCTCTTCACCGTAGCCCGGGTTCGGCTAGTGTAAGACCCGGGAAATAAGATGCTGGGAGCCCATTCCGCCTGCATGGTTGCAGGTATCCGGCAAAACCCGGAATAATGGAGAGATATCTATGACGCCGGAAAAGGTACTTATAGTCGAGGATGAAGAGAATGAACGCGTAGGCTTGGCCGAACTCATCTCCGGCTGGGGCTACCGCACGGAGACGGCCCACGATGGCCTGGAAGCGCTGGAGAAAGTCGAGCTGTTTTCTCCCGGCATCGTGCTCACCGATTTGAAGATGCCGCGCATGGACGGCATGGCGCTGCTCTCCAAACTGGCGGAGCGCGCGGAGAGCATTGCCGTTATTGTAGTTACCGCCCAGGGGACGATTGAAAGCGCGGTGCAGGCCATGCAAATCGGCGCCTTCAACTACATTCAGAAGCCGATTGACTTTAACCGCCTGCGCAGCATCCTGCAAAATGCCGCGGAACTGCGCAGCACGCGCATGGAACTGGAGGTCACCCGCCGCCAGTTGCGCAACAAGGGCGCGCTGGGCTCCTTGGTAGGCGCCTCGAAAAAAATGCAGGAGGTGTTCCATCTGCTCGAGATGGTGGCGCCCAGCACCGCCTCCGTGCTCATCACCGGCGAAAGCGGCACCGGCAAGGAACTGGTGGCGCGCACTATTCACGACCTCAGCCCGCGTAAAACCAAGCCTTTTATTGCCATTAATTGCGCCGCCATTCCTGAGACCCTGATCGAGAGCGAGATCTTCGGCCACGAAAAAGGCGCGTTCACCGGCGCGATGGAGCGGCGGGTGGGCTGCTTCGAACTGGCCGAGGGCGGCACTCTGCTGCTGGACGAAATAGGTGAAATGCCGGTAGCCACTCAGGCCAAGCTGCTGCGCGTGCTGGAGGACCGCAAGCTTCGCCGCCTGGGCAGCAAGATTGAAACCACGGTGGATGTGCGCGTGCTCGCCGCCACCAACAAGGTGCCGGAGGAAGCGGTGGCCAGCGGGCAACTGCGCAACGACCTTTACTATCGCCTGAACGTGTTCAACATTCACATGCCGCCCCTGCGCGAGCACAAGGAGGACCTGGCGGACCTGGTGCAGTCGCTCATCGGCGACATGAATTCCAAGCACAGCCGCAACGTGCAGATGCTCAGCGACGCAGTCATGAACCTGTTCCAGGGTTATTCCTGGCCCGGTAATGTGCGCGAGTTGCGTAATACGCTGGAACGCGCGGTCATCGTTTGCGAGGGCTCGGTAATCGAGACCCGGCACCTGCCCCCAGGGTTCGGCCATGCCCCAACGCGCGCGGCCGCCCACGATCCCAATGCTTTACATCTCGGGGTGGGCACCACGGTGGAAGAAGCGGAGCGGCAGCTCATCATGAAGACGCTGGAAGCCACCAATAACAACAAGACCCGGGCCGCGGAAATTCTCGGCATCAGCCTCAAAACCCTGCATAATAAGCTCAAAGAGTATGGGGCGGCGGCCACGGCGGGTTCGGCCGCCGAATCCAATGTGTAGTGCGGCAGGGCTCTTTTCGCTGAGAGCAAGTGTGTGGGCACGGGCTCTGACTTTGGCAGGGCGGTTAGCAGACCCGCCAGTTCGCCGCGCTCAGGTGCCGCGGTAATCGGCTGACTTTTTCATGCGTTTAAAGGCCAAACTGGTGCTGGCCATCACCGGCATGATTGTCGCGCTGGTGGTGCTGTTTTCCTACATCTACATCTCGCAACTGCTGCAACAGCGCATCGTTGCGGCTTACGATACCGCCACCCTGCTGAGCCGCGAACTGCAGGACGCGGCCAGCGACGCCCAACCCGATTTCAGCGACACGAGGGTGGATACCAGCAATCCCGACGCGGTGCGTGCCGCCCTCATCGAGACGCTGCAGACCGATCCCAACCTCAACACGTTTCTCGACTCGATCGTGGCCAACTCGTCGATCATTTACGACGCCGCCGTAGCCGGCCAGGACGACAGAGCCATTCTTGATACCGATCCCAACCTGATCGGGCAAACGCTGACGGACCGCCCCGACCTGCGACAGGTGCGCGACGCCGGGTTCCGCGAGCAGCTTCGGCTGGTGTTCAGCGCGCCGCGGGTCTATGACGTGCGCATGCCCCTGCAGCTCAACGGCACCCCCTTCGGCAGCACCCGAGTGGGCGTCTCCACGGTCTTCCTGAAAAACGAAATCCAGCCGCACCTGCACCGCGCCATCGTGATTTCGGTAAGCGCCATTCTGATTTCCCTGATTCTGGCGGCCGGCCTTTCCAACCTGGCGCTCTCGCCGCTGGCCCGCATCAGCCAGCGCCTGGACAGCGTTACCGCCGGCAAGGTGGAGGCGCTGCACCCGGACGAAGAACGGCAGGACGAGTACGGGCTGGTCACCCTCAAGATTGCCCACCTGGGCCGCCAGATGCGCGACGTGAAGGAAGTGTTCTCCGCCCTCAAGGACAACCTGGACCAGATCATGGCCACCCTGCAGGACGGCCTGATGCTGTTTACCCGCGACTCGCGCGTGGTGCTCGTCAGCGCCTCCGCCGAGCGCTTCGTGGGCCGCCCGCGCGGCGAAATCCTGGGCCGCAACGTCAACGATGTGTTCGCCGAGTCCACTCGCCTGGGCCACGTGGTGCTGGAATCTTTCCGCTCGCGGCGTCCGCTGAATGGGGGCGAAGTGGAAGGCGAGAACGGCCGCCGCATACAGGTATCCGTGGATTTCATCCAGGAAGGCGGCGAGCAGATTGGGGCGCTGCTGGTGATGCGCGATGCCGAATCCGTGCGCCGCATTGAAGATGAAATCGAGCTCTCGCGCCGGCTTTCCGCCATCGGCCGGCTCACCTCGGGCGTGGCCCACGAGGTAAAGAATCCTATTAATGCAATCGTGGTCCACCTGGAAGTACTTCGTCAGAAGCTGCAGCAGATTGATCCCGACACCAAGCGCCACATGGACGTGATCGGCAGCGAAATTCAGCGCCTCGACCGCGTGGTGCAGACCCTGGTGGACTTCACCCGGCCGGTGGAATTGCGCCTGGGCGAAATGGATTTACGGAAGCTGCTGGAGGATGTGGCGGTGCTGGCCGCGCCGGAGGCCGAGCGCCACGGCGTCATCATCATCCGCGACCTGCCGCCGGAGGAACTGCCGGTGAGCGTGGACTCCGACCTGGTCAAGCAGGCCCTGCTCAATGTGGTGAACAATGGGGTGCAGGCCATGCCGGAGGGAGGCACGCTTACGATGTCCGCCACCCGCTCCAACGGCGGCGCTACGGTGGACATCCGCGACCAGGGGCATGGCATTCCGGCGGATGTGCGCGACAAGGTCTTTAATCTTTATTTCACGACTAAGAAGACCGGCAGCGGCATCGGCCTGCCCATGACTTATCGCATCATGCAGTTGCACCACGGCGACATCGAATTTGAATCGGCGGAAAACCAGGGCACCACGTTCCACCTCACCTTCCCGCTGCTGCAGGCCGCTCCTGAGCCCGCGCCCGAAGTGGTCTCCGAAGCTTAGACCTATCTCATAGCTACCACGTCCCCAGCGTCGAGCCGAGGCCTGGCCGTGCGGCTTAGGAAATGGACCGCGTTAGCCACCAAGGTGCCGCCGTATACAAGAACATAACGAGAAGATCAAAGTCCCTCACGGCTGAAGCCAACATCAGCTGAGCTTTTTATGCAGGCCTGAAGGCCGGAGCCACCCGTGAACATTGGAGGCGTAGCGATCTACTCAACCGCCGGATGCAGGCAACAACCCTCGCGCTCCTGAAGTGTTTACAATAGGAGTGATGCGGCTCGCACTACTTTGTCTGCTGCTGGCGATGCTAACTTGGCCGGCATTCGCTCAACAGGACCAATCGCAAACTGCCCCAGCGACAGCTCCGCCCCCGTCCTCGCAGGCGCCGGCGCAGCCTTCCATTCCTGAAGGCGGTCAGAAGGCGCCGGCCACGGAAGCTCCGCCTTCATCAGTCAAAACTGGCAAGAAGAAAGCAGCCACAAAGAAAAGACACAGCCGGAAGAAGCACAGGAAGGCGCAGCCAAAAAAGCCGGCCGAAACCGCGGACGATCCCGGACCGCGGCACATTGTGGTGCGGCGGGGCGGGACCAGCGATACCGGCGGCCTGCTCGAACCCGGCGTGCCCGCGCCCCAAGCCGACCATCAGCGCCAGGCCACCGAGCAGATCCTGCAATCCACCGACGCCAGCCTGAAGAACATCACCCGGCGGAATCTCACGACCGACCAGCAGGACATGGTGCGCCAGATCACGTTGTACATGGAGCAATCCCGCTCCGCGAACAAAGAGGGAGACCTGGGACGCGCCCGGAACCTGGCGGTCAAGGCACACCAGCTGTGCGACGCTCTGGCTCGACAGTAGCGGCCGCCGCCCGACTATTGCGCGGCGCCCGCCGTGCCCAGCCGGGAACGAACCGCCTGCAACAGCCAGTTGCCGGCTTCTCCGGCTTCCTGTTGGGAAAATTCCTTCTGCAGCGCAATTACCGGCACCTCGGGCCGTGTTTCCTCCAGCACGGCAGCGGTGGCCCGGCCACGCGCGGAGTGCATTTCATCGGCAAAAATCACCAGAGCAGGCCCGATGGCCTTCAGCAACACGATGGCGTCCGGCAGATTGCTGGCCGTGACCGCATCGTAGCCCGAGCGGCGCAGCACTTCGCGCAAGTACACCAGCGTGTCCACACTGGGATGGATGCACAGCACCCGGCACACCGGAGCATCGGCCTTGGCTTCAGCCGGCCGGGAGCGCCTATAGAACGCCGAAACCGCGCTCACCTCGGAGTCGTGGACATCGAACACCTGCAGCAGATTGGTAAGCTTCAGCAGCCGGTGCACCGGAGGAGGCGCGGCGCACAGCTTCAGGTCGCCTCCGGAGCGCCGAATCCTGGCCACCAGCCGGACCAGCGTGCCCAGCCCGCTGCTGTCAATGAAGTTCACATCGGCCACGTCCAGCACCAGGTCGCGACACTCGGCGTAGAGCTTGTTTACGTGCGACTCAATTTGCTGCGCTTCTGAGCCGGCCACAATTCGGCCCGCGGCTTTCACCACCATCACGCTGCCCAACTGGCGATCTTGCAATTCCAGCGGCATCTATCTTCTCCTTGGTTTCGCGCTATTCACTTTGGCCAGCAGGTCCTTGGCCGGCTGCTGATAGGCGCCCTCGATGCCGGCGGCTTCCGTTAATGAGGTGCGCGCCTCGGCCAGACGGCCCAGCTTGGCGTAGGAGTAGCCCAGGCGGTAAAGCGCCATCTGATACGAGGCGGGATCCTCTTTCAGCAGCGAAGTTGCCGATTTGAACTCGGTGATTGCGGCGGGCGTCTTCTCCTGCCGCATGAGGGCGTACCCCAGAGCGGAGTGAGCCACTCCGGCCGAGAGCTTCTGCTGGCGGGTGGCATCGGGCGATTCCGCCTTGGCCAGCTCGATGGCTTTGCGGGCGTAAATGATCGCCTTGCCCAGGTTCGCTTCCTTGGGCTGCTCGGAATAGGCGTTGGCCAGCAGGATCAGCGTGGGCAGGCTGTTGGGATCGGTGGCCAGACTCTTCTCGCCGTAAGCCACCAGCCGCTCCGGCTCATTTAACTGCTGCAGGCTGTAGATGGCGTATTGCGAAACCGGCTCCGCGAACTTGGATTCAGGAAACGCCGGGGTGTAGCGCTCGATATAAGCCATGCGCGTCTTCGGGTTCTGCTCGGCGGCGATGGCGTTGTAGCCGGCCGCTTCCAGGAACTCATACGACTGTTTGTCAGCGTCGCCGGACTGATCGCTGCTGCTGTCCGCGGCGTTGGTCAGCTTTGCCTTTCCGAAGGAGGAGGTGTAGAGTTCGCCGCCCTTCACCGAGTAATCCAGCACCTTGCCCCAATCCTTCAACTGCTGCGCCGTTCCTGCCTGCGACACCAGTATGTCGAGATTGTGTGGGGCGGCCGCCAGCGCCTTGTCCCCGGCTTCCAGCGCCTTAGTATTGTCACCGGCGGTGGAATAGGCCTGGGCCAGCTGCCAATTGCCGTAGGCTACGGCCTGCGGGTTGGAAGCAAACTTCTGCACGAAATCCTGCAGCATGGAGATGCGCTTCTGCGCATCGGTTTCGCTGCTGATGGCCTGCAGCGCCTGGTCTTCCGGCGTGCCGGCGGGAATAAGTATTTTTTCCAGCTGCGCGTGGGCGAATGCCACGAACAGAACGGGTATCAACAGGGCCGACCAGCGAACGCGAACCATTTCTCACCTCCGCAAATGCCGGTACCGGGGGAGTGGGCGGACGCAGCCGCGGAAAACGCGCCGCTGGCATGCCCACAGTATCTGCAGCGGGCCATGCTAGCGCCGTTTTCACCCGGGGGCAATTCTTTTCGCAACACCTAAGAATCACCACAAAGGGCACGATGGCTTAAGTGGACGGAAGGAATAGGGCAGAACCACCTTTGTATCATTCTCGGTCGAAAACTCGGTCGCTCAGCCGCCGGACCCAGCCGTGGTGCGCCTGAAAGGGAGGCAACACGATGGGTTCGGCGCGCAGCTCCCTCAGCGCTTCTTCCAGCGGCAGCGACTTCCATCGCTCCAGCCGCTCTTCAATCTTCTGCTGATACTCCGCCTTCTGCGCCCAATAATGAAACAGCACGTCGTCGCAGGCGTGCAACTGAGCATTTTTCTGCAGGAAGTAGGACACCGCATACTGCTCCACCAGCTGCTTCTTATAGTGCGGTGAAACGGCGTCAATGAAGGCCAGCGCGGTGTGCAGCAGGTGGAATTGGGAGGGATGAAGGCCAATGGCGCCCGAGTTCCACATGTCGGCATTCAGGTCAATGGGGCTGCCGCGGAAATGAAACTTGCCCACGCGCTTGCGGAAGCGCTGCAGCTGTCCGGTCGGGTGGCTCAGAACTGCATACTCTTTACGATGGAGCACCGCATCGCCGGGTCCAATGCGGGCAAACACCGGGGTGAAATCGGCAAAGAAAAAGGTATCCGAATCGGCAAACAGAACACGCTCTTCCCCATGGTCTCGCGCCGCCTCGGCCAGCGCCGCGATCTTGATGCGAAACGGATAGTTCCCTGGGCCGCGCCACGCCCGCACGCGATCGGCGCTTAATTCGTGTACCTGGATTTCGTGGACAAGCGGCGCAAAAACGCCAACTGCGTCGCTGTACACGTGGACCTGCACGTCCAGCGCACCTTTCCAGGCCAGCGCCGAGTAGGCGGCATAGAGCGCCTGCACGTGCACGTTGCGGTACCCGCAGGCCAGGTAGATGAGATGCTCCATAGATCTTGGGTGACTGGGCTCGATTGTAATCGCCCGATTTCTACCGTGCTAGACTGGCACAACATGAGTCTGGATGCGGCTGAGGCGAAGTTTCCCCCCAAGGCGGCAGTCCCGGCGCCCGCTTCTTCCAGCTTGGAACTTTCTCGACGGCACAAGCTTTTTCGCTCCCCTGCTTTCATCATTGTGGTGGCTCTGCTTCTGCGCCTGCTGGTCATTACCGCGGGCCACACCTACCGCATTACTCCACGACGTGATCACTTTCAATTTGGCTGGGAGATGGGACGCATCGCCCGCTCCGTGGCCACCGGCCACGGCTTCGGCAACCCCACCGATCTCGAAACCGGACCCACCGCCTGGGAGGCGCCGCTCTACCCTTACCTGCTGGCACTAGTGTTCAAGGTGTTGGGGGTGTACTCGCTGGCCTCCGCCTGGGTGATCCTGGCCCTCAACAGCCTGTTTTCGGCGCTGACCTGCCTGGTGGTTTACCGCATCGGCCAGCGCCTGTTCGGCTCCACGGCCGCGCGCTGGGCGGCCTGGACCTGGGCGCTCTTCCCCTACTTCATTTACTGGCCGGTGCGCGTGGTGTGGGAAACCAGCCTCTCGGCGCTGCTGCTGTGCCTGGCCGTGCTGCTGCCCTTGCGTCTGGCAGAAAATCCCCGCCGCCGAGAATGGCTGCTGCTCGGCTTGCTTTGGAGCGTGATTGCACTTACCAATCCCACCTTGCTGTCTTTTCTGCCGTTTTCCCTGGCTTGGGTGTGGTGGCGCCTGCGCGGGCGTTCCGTCGCCGTGCTGGCCAATATAGCGCTGTCGCTACTGGTCTGTTCTCTGCTGATCGCACCCTGGCTGGTCCGCAACTACCGCGTGTTCGGAGAGTTCGTTTTCATCCGCGACAACTTCGGCCTGGAAGTTCACATGGCTAATAATGACCAGTCCGGCGGGCTCTGGACCCGCTCGGAACATCCGGGCAACAACCCGGAGGCCATGCGGCAGTTCGCCGCCATGGGCGAATTGCCCTTTATGAAAGCGGAACAACGCGCGGCTTTTACTTTCATTGCTGCTCATCAAGGCGAGTTCCTCGGCTTCTTCGCCCGTCGCATCTTCTATTTCTGGGCGGGCAATCCCCAGGAAGCCTTGGCCCGCAGCTGGACCTTGGCGCCGGCTCGCCACCTCGCCTTCCTGCTTTCCACCCTGGGCGCGTTTGCCGGACTCTGGCTGGCTTGGCGGCACCGGGTCCGCGGCACCTTCTTGCTGGCCTGTGCCCTGCTGGTTTATCCCATCCCTTATTACATTGCCTTCCCGGCGCCGCGCTACCGTCATGCCATCGAGCCGGAGATGCTGTTGCTCATTATTTACGCGCTGTGGCTGGCCCACGGACGCCAAGTACGTTGGCCCAGACTTCGTCGTGTTGAAGATGGGAAATAGTAGTTAGTAGTTAGTAGTTGGCAGTTGGCAGTTGGCAGTTGGCAATCGGCGCACGCGAGCACGAGCTAGGAGCTTGTTTACCTTGCTCAAGGTTACGTTAGTACGAAGCCACTCCGTCAATTGCGCGGCCCCGTCTTTCCGGTTTTAATAAATCTTCGCGGCTTCCCCACCCGAGAACTCATCTAACCCTCACCTGGCATGCGCAGCATTCTGCAAAAACGCGAGCTGCGGTACGTGTTTACCGCCAACCTGATCTCCATGCTGGGGAGCGGGATGAACTCCGCCGCCGTCACCTGGTTCATCCTACAGGCCACGCACTCGGAAATGGCGCTGGGTACCCTGGTGGTGCTGCAAACCCTGCCCGCCATGCTCATGCTGCCCTTCACCGGTGTCATCATTGACCGCGAGGACCGCCGCCACCTGGTCATGGCGCTGGACGCCATCCGTGCGCTCATGGTGGTGGGCGTGGCCAGCCTCGCCTTCCTGCATCGCGTGCACGTGTGGGAGCTTTACCTGATGAACATGCTGGTGTCGGCCGGCTTCTGGATGTTCTGGCCCACCATTACCGCGCTCATCCAGGAACTGACCCCGGACTCGCAGTTCGTGCACGCCAACACTTTTCTGCTGGCCGGCGTGCAGGGCGGGTGGCTGATTGCCGGCGCCCTGGTGGGATTCATGTACAACCACATTGGCCTGGGCGGCGTGCTGCTGATTGACTTTGCGACCTACGTGGTTTCCTTCAGCTGCTACTTTGCCTTGCGCAAAGGAAAGCGCCGCGTGGTGCAGCAGGAGAAATTGCCGGCAATAGCCCGCGAAGGCGCCTGGGACCGGTATTGGCGGGAATTGCGCGAGGGCATCAGCTACCTGCGCGGGAACCGCTACGTGGTCCTGCTGGGCGCCAGCTGGGCAATGTTTATTGGCGCCATGTCCACCCAGAGCGTAGTCACCGCCCCGCTCAGCGATCGCCTGCTGCACGCCGGGGCTGTCGGCTATGGCTGGCTGAACGCCGGATGGGGCATCGGCGCATTTTTGAGCGTGCTTTACGCTGCCCAGGTCATCCGACGCCTGGATAGTCGCCGGACCGTGGCCATTTCCATGGCGCTGCTGGCGGGCAGCATTTTCCTGGCGCCTTACTCGCGCTTGTTGGCGGCGGCTGTGGCCCTTTATGCGCTCATGGGCTCGGCCCGCGGCGTGGGCGGCATCGCCATTTCCAGCAGCATGATGGAACATGTGCCGCAGCGCTTCATGGGACGCGTGCAAAACGCCTTCTACTTTGCCGGCACTGTGCTACAGGTGTGCCTCAGCCTTATTGTGGGCGCAGCGGCGCATCACGTCGGCCTCGCCCTGGGATTCGCCCTGATCGCAGGAGTGTACTTCGTGGCCTTCCTCACCGCCGCCTGGCCGCTGGAAACCGTGCCCGCACTGGCTCCCGGGGAAGCGACAGGAGATTAGAACCGGTAGTCGCGAGTCGGCCGGTCAGTGGTCAGTAAACTCGAAACCGACTCCCGACAACTGACTCCCGGCTACCTTTCCCCTCGCTCTGATATTCTGTCCGGCTTACAACCTCCGACACGAAGGGACTGCCCGCATGACCAGCCTCGCCGGACGTAACGCCGTGGTCTTTGGAGTGGCCAATAAGCGCAGCATTGCCTGGTCCATCGCCCAGGGGCTGCACGCCGCGGGCGCGCGCCTGGCCATCACCTACCAGAACGAGCGCCTGGAGGAGGAAGCCAAGGACCTGATCCTTTCCCTGCCGGGCGCTGAGGCCTTCCGCTGCGACGTCAGCCAGGACCAGGAATTGGACCGGCTTTTCTCCGAGCTGCGCGCCCGCTACGGCAAGCTGCACGTGCTGGTGCACAGCATCGCCTACGCACCCGCCGAGGAACTGAAAGGCGAGTTCCTCAGCACCACCCGCGAGGGCTTCCGTATCGCCCATGACGTTAGCGTGTACTCCCTGATCGCCTTGGCACGGGCGGCGGCTCCGCTCATGGAAGATGGCGGCAGCATCATTACCATGACCTATTACGGCGCGGAAAAGGTGGTGCCCCGCTCCAACGTAATGGGCGTGGCCAAGGCGGCGCTGGAGGCCACCGTGCGCTACCTGGCTGCCGACTTGGGCAAGCGGCGCATCCGCATCAACGCCATTTCCGCCGGTCCCATCAAGACCCTGGCCGCGCGCGGCATCTCCGGCCTGGGGGACATGCTCAAAGCCCATGCCGAGCGCGCTCCCCTGCAGCGCAATGTGGATGTCAACGAGGTGGGGAGCACGGGAGTGTTCCTCGCCTCCGACGCCAGTTCCGGCATCACCGGCGAAACCATCTACGTGGACTGCGGCTACAACATTATGGGGTTTTAAACAGCAGTGGCCGGTGGCACTTGTCAATGGCTACTGGTCAGCCATCAGTGGCTAATGGTCAGTTCTCATTTTCCCGCGGGCATCGGTCAGGGGCACTGGGGGAGGGCAGTTGTCCTTTGCTTTTAGGTTGTCACGTGCCGCAGGCTAGGTTGGGTGTAGATTCTCTCGTTCAAGGCTTCTCTCAGCGCCGGAGGCGCGTCATAGTCAAGCCCAGGACGGAAGTCCTGGGTTAGCAGTGCGGAAAATAATTCGAGCCCCGTAGGGGCGGCACCGCTAACGCAAAAGGCCTCCTTGCGGAGGCCTTTAATTTTGTTCGCGGCTAAGAGCTTACTGCGTCGCGCCCGTGGTCTGCACGCTGGAGGTGGACTCAGGCACGGCCGGGTTCTTTACCATGAAGAAGCTGTGGTCGTAGAGGTCACGGTACATGTGGCCGGCGATCTCCGCGGCCTTGGGCCCGAAGGTGGGCCGTCCGCCCTGCAGGAAAACCACCACCACAATGCGTCCCGCGGTGGTATTCGCGTAGGAGGCAAACCAGCCAAAGCGGGTGCCGTCCTTGGAGCAGGTGCCGGTCTTGCCCAGAATCTCTTCTTCGTTGAAGTTCACGCGCACGCTGCGGGCGGTGCCGTACGCCACCGCGCCCGCCATGCCGTCGGAAATCTCAGGAATCAGAGGCGCAATGTTCAGCTGGCGCTTGATGCGCGGCTGGAAGTTAGTCACCTCGTCCGGCGTGGTCGGGTGCTGCAGGTAGTAGAGCGTTCCCCCGTTGGCGATAGCGGAAGTCAGCGCCCCCAGTTGCAGCGGGGTCATGGACACGCCTTCGCCGAAAGAGCACATCTTGCCGACGCCGCCGTCCTTGGCGGGGATCACGTGGTCGGGATATTCGCCCAGCTGTTCGCCAGGGATGTTGTAACCCGCCAGTTCGCCCAGGCCGAACTGGTGCGCGTAGTAGGCCACCTTCTCAAAGCCCAGCTGGCGTCCTACCGCTTCGAAGTAGGCATTGTTGGAATGCGCCAAAGCTTGCGTCAGGTTGAGCCGGAAGCGGCGCCCCAGGCGAATGCTGGTGTCCTTGTCAATCAAGCCTTCATTAAGCGCCGCCAGCGCCACCGACAGCTTGATGGTGGAGCAGGGCTGGGCGCCGCTGGAAAGAGCCAGCTTCTGGTTGACCATGGCCAGAATACGGCCGCTGGTGGGCTCGATCGCGACTACCGTGCCGTTCATGTTGCCCAGGGCATCCACTGCGGCGGCGCGCACCACCGGGTCCTCGCCGGCGGTTATGTCGCCGTCAGAGATGTCATCGCTGAAAGAACTGGTATAGAAGCGCTCGTAGGAACGATGGCGCCGGGCATAACGCGAGCGCCGCTCACGGCGATGGGCATAAACCGCGCGGCTGCGGCGCAGCCGGCTCATCCTCCGCCGGGCGCGGGCGTTTTCCGTGATTCTGTGCTTGGATTTCGTCCGCGTAGTGCGATGCGTATTGATAGTCGCCGCCAGCGCGCTCAGTTCGAGGGCAATGATTGCGAAAACCAGAAGGGCGACTTGGGCGACCACCGAGCTCTTTTTCATCAGCGCCTGACCATCCCTGGGGCCTTTGCCAACAGTGTTATTTGCACGAAACCGGCCACTCGAACCGCGGTGGCCTTCTACAACTAACTATTACTAACGCTTAGATAGTAAGAGAGTTGCTGTTTGCTGCGCAATCAAAAAACGGTAACCGCGCATGACCTTTTTTACCCCAATTAAGTGACACTGATGCAGCTACTTAGGCCAGAGTTACCAGGGTGAAGGTGCCTTCCGTAACCACATCATGTTTACTTTTCGGATACGGGACCTCGGTGTTAAGCCAGGGGCTTGCGACCGGCGCCCGTTCCACCCTGTTTGGCAGCGCAAGGGGTGAAAAGTTCTGCACCTATGACGGTGGTGGTCAGCAGAGTGACAGAATTAGGCAAAATGGTGCTATTTCCGGCGACTCTCTATTGCGGTACGGGCTGGATTGCGGTACGGGCTGGGCGGTTCGTATCAGGGCACGCCTTCAGGCGTGCCGTAGAAAACCGGAGAGGAATGCGGCTTCAGCCGCTGCGCCTGCGGCGCTGGTCTGATAACGCGGGTACGCTCCGGACGTATTGAACCAATACGTCCGGAGCCCGAAGCGCTGGTTTAGTTCACTTCGGTACGTTTGCGAATGAAGGTGGGCACGTCGAGATCATCGTGCTCGAACGTGGGCACCGGAGCCGGCGGGGTGGGCATGGCCACCCTGGGCGATTCCTCCACATGGTTCACCACCGGAGGGGGCGCATCCGGGATAGTGAACCCGGAGGTCACGCGCTGCCGCGAGATGGCCTGCGCCGAGGAGGAAATCCCGCGCTCACGCCGCTGTGGCACGTCGCTCTTGAAACCGGTGGCGATCACCGTGATCTTCACGGTGTCCTTCATCTTGTCGTCCAGCACGGCGCCGAAAATGATATTGGCATCTTCGTGGGCGGCGCTCTGGATGATGCTGGAGGCCTCGTTCACTTCGCTCAACTTCAGTGAACTGGAGCCCGTAATGTTGATGAGGATGCCGCGCGCCCCATCAATAGCGCCAGCTTCCAGCAGCGGCGAGGCGATGGCGCGCTGCGCCGCTTCGGTTGCGCGGCGGTCGCCGGTGGCGGTGGCCGTGCCCATCACCGCATATCCCATGCCGGCCATGATGGCCTTCACATCCGCGAAGTCGCGGTTGATGATGCCGGGGATGGTGATGATGTCGGATATACCCTGTACCGCCTGGCGCAGGATGTCATCAGCGACCTTGAACGACTCGAAGAAGCCGGCGTTCTCTGCCACTGCCAGCAGCTTCTCATTGGGAATGACGATAGTAGTGTCCACCGAGTCAATCAGTTCGGAGAGGCCGTTCGAGGCTTGCATCATGCGGCGCTTGCCCTCAAAGCCGAAGGGCTTGGTGACCACGCCCACGGTGAGCGCGCCCATTTCGCTGGCCAGCGAGGCGATGATGGGAGCCGCGCCCGTGCCGGTGCCGCCGCCCATGCCGGCGGTAACGAACACCATGTCCGCGCCCTCCAGCGCCTCGATGATCTTGTCGGAATCCTCCAGCGCCGCCTTGCGTCCCACTTCCGGATTGGCGCCCGCGCCCAGCCCGTTGGTGAGTTTGACGCCAAGCTGAATTTTGACCGGAGCGCGTGACAGGCGCAGCGCCTGCAGGTCGGTGTTGGCCACGATGAACTCCACACCTTCCACCCCGGCGTCAATCATGCGGTTGACGGCATTGGTGCCGCCGCCGCCCACGCCAATCACCTTGATGTTGGCGTCGTTCTTGGCTTCTTCGTGAAAGCTGATGCGGATGCCGCTCTTGGGCGTCTCCGCCGGGTTCAGTGTGTTTTCCTTTTTTGGCGTCATGACTTGCGCTCTCCGCTCCTCTTACGGAAATTTTCTTCAGAACCTGTGTGCCACTTCCGATCTCTTGCCCGCTACAGTCGTATCCCCTGCACCGGCTGCCCTTTGCCAAACAGCGCCTTCAGTTTGCCGACTCCCCACTTGTCATCCTGGCCGCCGCGGGCCAGGCGGGCGCGGTGACCGTAAAAAATCATGCCGATCACGGTGGTGAACTCGGGTTCGGCCAGAAGCGCCGGCATTTTGGCCAGCGGCGAAGGCCAGCCCAGGCGCACCTGCTTGCGCAGCACCGATTCTGCAATCTCCAGAATGCCGCTCAGCCGCGCTCCGCCCCCGGTGAGCACCACTCCGGCGCCACAGCTCTCCAGCAGCCCGCCATGGCGCAGGCCGTCGCGCAGCATCTCGAACAGCTCGCGGGCGCGCGGCTCCAGAATCTCCCCCAGCACGCGTTGCGCGATCATGCGCGAAGGCCGGTCGCCCACCGAGGGCACCTCCACCTCGTGGCCCTCGGGAATGCGCGTGACCACGGCGCAACCGAAGCTGCGCTTTAGCTTCTCTGCTTCGGCGAGGGGCGTGCGCAGGCCCACCGAAATGTCGCTGGTGAAATGGTCGCCGCCCACCGGCAGCACCGCGGTGTAAGCCACCGCGCCATCCCGGAATCCGACCACGTCGGTGGAGCCGGCGCCGATGTCCAGCAGGCAAACGCCCAGTTCGCGCTCCTCGGGGCGCAGCACCGCGTCGGCGCAGGCCAGGGGCTCAAACACGGTGTCGTTCACGTGCACCCCGGCGCGATTGAGCACCGTAACCACGTTCTGGGTGGCGCTGTTGGCCGCCGTGACCACGTGCACCTTCACTTCCAGCTTGCTGCCCATCATGCCCAGGGGATCGCGAATTCCGGGCTGGTGGTCGAGGATGAACTCCTGGGGCAGCAGGTGGAGGAACTCACGGTCGGCGGGCAGAGAAATGGCTTTGGCTTTTTCCACGGCGGAGCGGATTTCGTCACGCGTGATTTCGCGCGGGCGCTGTCCCAGGCTGATGCCGCCCACGCTGTTCACGCCGCGCACATGGGAACCGCCCACGCCCACGATGGCGCGCTCAATGGGAGCGGAGATGCCGTCCTCGGCCTGCTCCACCGCTTTCTGAACCGAGGCTACGGCCCGCTCCAGGTCCATGATGACGCCTTTGCGCGAGCCCAGCGAATCAGCCACTCCGTGGCTGCGGTAGCGCAGCCCGGCTTCGGTAATTTCCGCCACCAGCGCGCATGTTTTGGCGCTGCCTACGTCAATTGCGGTCAGAAGATGCTCGTTGCTGTGTGCCATGATCCTTTGTCGCTCAGCCTTGGGCGGCGCGACCAGTTCCTTTCGAATGCCGGCCGCGACGATGTTTCGCCACGGTTTTCCTCTTCGCCGCCCGCGCCGGCTTTCTGCTGTGGGTGATGGGGCTGGTGGCGCGCTTCAAATCGGCGGTGGTCAGGGCTGCCGGCTTTACCCCGGCGGCGATGGCCGCGCGCACAGCGGGCGCGCTCAGCGGTTTCTGTGACATTAGGCTCGCATCCGGGTTCACGATGATTTGCCGGTCATAACGGAGGTCCACCGAATCCAGCTTCTGGAACTGCTGCCGCCATTCCGCCACGTGGGTAACGTAAATCTTGTAGCGGCCCAGAAAATTCCCCGAACCCAGGTGCACCAGCACCGCCCCGGAAGGGTCGTTGACCATCACCTTCACATCGTCAGGATCTGACAGGTCCACTTCGCTGAGGTCCTGCGAGTAGCGGGCGCCGCTGGAATCCAGGTCCTGAATGAGCTGGGTGTAGATGTCCATCCGGGCGGCGCGCGTGGAGAGCGGCTCGGCTTCTCCCATGCCCACAATCACGGGAAACGAGTACTGGTGGTGTCCGCCGACGGGCAGGTCCATGACCACGCCATCGGCATCAATCAGGGAAATATGCGAGCCGATGCGGGCGAATGCCACCGGCGTGCGCTCCTGGATCTGCACCTGCAGGTGGTCAGGCAGGAAGCGCATCACCGCCGCCGACTTTACCCAGGGAATCTGCTGCAGCTGCTTCTGGCGCTGCGCCAGGGGGACAAAGAAGACATTCCGTCCTATGTCGCCGCCCATCACGTCCATGATCTGGGAGCGGCTGACGTTCTGGTTGCCGCCCACCTCGATGTTGTCGCTGGACTCTATGGTGAAACGCCAGGAGTGCGAGCCGTACTGCATGGTCATACCGGCTACGATGGCAATCAGAATGAGAAGAATGGCGACAATCGCGGCCCGCTTCAGCCGGTGGGCGGTTTTCCTGGGGAGAGACCCTCGACGTACGGAAACACGCTTCTGCGCGCGCAAAAACGGCGATTCTTGCTCGGATTCCAAGTCAACCAGGCGGGCATCGTCCAGAGTAGCGGGAACATACTCCGCACTGGGCGTGAGCTCCAGGTCGTCCTGGGCAGGTGGAACGCTTCTACGCGCCATCAGCCGTATTCAGTTGTCGTCGAGAATCGCCGCAGTCACTATAGCTGCTTTCGTTCAAAATTGAGACAACAATTTTTCCACAGGGAGGTCAAATTCATCGCCGCTGATAAACACGGATTTACGCGGATCAACATCGGGGCATCAGCAAAATCCATTTTGTTCGCATGGAGGTTCGTTAACGATTCGCCAATCGTTCTTTAAGAATCCGTGTACATCCCCGTTGATCCGTGGCGAAGGAAGTTAGATGTTGGCGAAGGGATGCTCCAGTGACGGGCTCTGCGGCGTGAATAGCTCGGCGCCATTAGCGGTGATGTGCATGTCATCTTCCAGGCGTACCCCAAACTCACCGCGAATATAGATTCCCGGCTCGTCGCTGAAGGTCATATCGGACCGCAGCGGCAGGGTATCGCCGTGCACCAGGTATGGCCACTCGTGGCCGTCCATGCCCATACCGTGTCCCAGCCGGTGGGTAAAGTACTTGTAGCCCGGCCCGTAACCCGCATCGGTAATCACCTTGCGCGCGGCCGCGTCCACCTCCTGGGCGGGCACGCCTGGGCGAGCAGCGTGCGGCGCGGCTGCCTGCGCGCGATGAACGATGTCGAACACCTGCCGCATCTTGTCGGTCGGCTTGCCCAGAACAAAGGTGCGGCTGATATCGGAAACATAGCCCTCGACTTTGCAGCCGCCGTCCATCAGCAGAATGGCGCCGTCGCGGATCACCTGCGGAGTGATGGAACCGTGGGGCAGAGCCGAGTACTCGCCCACCTGGATTTCGGCGTCTCCTTCAAACCCCAGCTGGCGATGCGCGGCAGCGACCAGGTCCTCAAAATCATGCTGGGTCATGCCTTCCTGCAAGGCATTGTAGGCGGCGGCGTAGGCGGTGAGCGTCACCTTGGCAGCCAGCCGCATGAGCTCGATCTCGTGCGCGCTTTTGATCGTGCGGCAGCCTGCAGTCACCGGCGTGGCACTGCTGATTCTGGCCTGCGGTGCGGCCAGAGCCACGCCATCGCTGAACACGAAGCGCGTGGTCTCATCCATTCCCAGGTTTCCGGTAGCCAGGCCTCGATCCTTCAGGCCCTGGGCCACCAGCCGGTAAGGGCTCTCGTCTTCGTTCCAGAAGCGGACCTCGGCATCGGCCAGCGGGCTCTTGGCGATCTGCTCATGGGAGCGGTCGGTTTCAAAATACGGGCAGACGAAGAAGGCAGTGCCCTTGGCGGGAAGAATCAGGGCAAACAGGCGCTCGCCGCCCCACCAGCGGATGCCGGTGAAGTAATCCAGGGAGGTGCCGGCGGTCAGCATGATGGCGTCCAGACGGTGGGTAGCCATAAGCTCGCGCGCTTTGGCCAGGCGCGCCTGGCGCTCATCATTGGAAATGGGGCGGGCCTGCTCCTTCATGGATTTGAGCGCGGCAATGGAGGGCGGCAGGGGCCGGCAGTCGCTATCCACGGTTTGCGGCACGGCGTGCGCCGGCAAAGCGGTGGCGCCGGCAGCCAGCGCTGTGCCGTAAAGAAAGCTGCGGCGAGAGACCATGAAGCCTCCAGATTCGCAATTAGAACTTGGACTTAAAATTTAGCCGGCCGTGATTTTAACAGCGTGCGGTCGGGCTTGCAGTTGCTGCAGGATTTGCGGGCCGAGCTGCGAGATGTTGCCGGCGCCCAGGGTAAGGATCAGATCTTTTTCTTCGGCCACGGCGGCAGCGGCGCTGGCGGCCTCGGTAAATGAGCCCAGGTACACCGCGGTCTTTCCGCCCAGCTTGATAACCTGCTGGGCCAGGGCCTCCCCGGTTACGCCGGGAATGGGTTGTTCGCTGGCAGGATAGATGTCGAGCACAAACACGGAATCGGCGTCGGTGAAGGCGGTGGCGAATTGGTCCATCAGCGCCTGCGTGCGGCTGTAGCGGTGCGGCTGAAAGATAACGTGAATACGCCGGTAGCCGCACTCGCGGGCCGCAGCCAGGGTGGCGCGAATCTCGGTGGGGTGATGGCCGTAGTCATCCACCACGCTCACGCCCGCAGCCTTGCCGCGCAACTGGAAGCGCCGGTCCACACCGCGAAAGCTGTCCAGTGCTTGGTGAATCTTCTCCCGGGGAACCTCCAGTCCCACGCCCACGGCGATGGCGGCGGTGGCATTGAGCACGTTGTGGGCCCCAGGGACGCACAGGTGAAATTCCCCCAGGTCTTCGCCGCGATAACGCACCTGGAACCGGCTCCCCGTGCAACCGTTGTCGAATTCGGCCTGCGAGCTCATGATGCGGAAATCGGAATCGGGTCGCCGCCCATAGGTGAGCACCCGCCGCCGCAGTTGCGGCAGCAGTGAGCGCAGGGGCGCATCGTCATTACACATCACCACCATGCCGTAAAAGGGCACGCGGTCCATGAACTCCAGGAATGTGCGCTTCACATCGCGCAGGTCGCGGTAGCAGTCCATGTGCTCGCGGTCAATGTTGGTGACCACGGTCAGGATGGGCGACAAGGTCAGGAACGAGCGGTCGCTCTCGTCCGCCTCGGCCACCAGGTATTGCGATTTGCCCAGACGCGCGTTGGAGCCCATGGCATCCACGCGGCCCCCGACCACCACCGTGGGGTCGAGCCCACCTGCCGCCAGCACCGCTGCCACCATCGAAGTGGTGGTGGTCTTGCCGTGCATGCCAGCGATGGCAATGCCGTACTTCAGGCGCATAAGTTCGGCCAGCATCTCAGCGCGGCGAATTACCGGAATAACCAGCCGGTGCGCCTCTCGCACTTCAGGGTTATCTGGAGAAATGGCGGAACTGGTGACCACCACTTCCGCGCCGGCCACATTGGCGATGGAATGGCCTTCAAAGATGGTCGCCCCCAGGTCAGCCAGCCGCTGCGTGACCGGCGAAAGCTTCAGGTCGGAGCCGGAGATTTTGAAGCCCAGGGTTAGCAGCACTTCGGCGATGCCACTCATGCCGATGCCGCCGATACCTACAAAATGCACGCGTTGGATCTTGGCAAACATTCAAACCCAATATCGATTTTCTTCGCTCTTGAGTGACGCGGACCCACTGAATTATTGAAACGCCTCTTACTATTGAAGTGCCTCTTAATAGATGCCGTCATGCTGTGGTGCTTGAGCGCCGAAGCATCTCGCGTATAGATGGCGTCATGCTGAGGGCGTTTAGGCCCGAAGCATCTCGCGTGCACCGCTACAAACTCACCGTTGCTGCACGCCAGATCCTTCGCGACTGAAGTCGCTCAGGATTATGCCACCGTGAAGTCCTCGATTATTCGTGCAAATCCGTGGCCAATCAGGCAGCCACCCCGGCGAGGCGCGCCGCCAAATCAGCAATCTCCTGAGCCGCGCGGGGATGGGCTAACCCGCGAGCCGCCAGTGCCATCCGCCCTAACCGCACCGGGTCGTTCAGCAGCGACTGCAGTGTCCGCACCAGGTGCTCGCTGCTAAGTTCCGCCTCTATAATCAGTTCCGCAGCCCCGGCTCCAGCCAGCGCCTCCGCGTTGCGCAACTGGTGGTCGTCCGCCGCCTTGGGAAAAGGCACGAAAACCGCCGGCCTTCCCGCTGCTGTCACCTCGGCCACCGTACTTGCTCCGGAACGGCAAACCAGCAGGTCGGCACGGGCAAATACGCCCGGCATATCGTTTATAAACGGATACACTTCCGCGGAAATTCCCGCACGCAGGTACGCCCCTTGGGCCTGATTATAATCGCGCTCGCCAGTCTGGTGGATGATGTGAATCCCGGATATCTGCTGCTGTAGGGCAGGCAGCGCCTCCACCATCACCCGGTTCAAGGCGCTGGCTCCCTGGCTACCCCCAAACACCAGCACCGTGGGTGAGTGGCTGGAGGCGCAGTAGGGAGGCACCAGAAAGAATTCCCGCCGCACCGGCACGCCCGTCACCAAGGCGCGGCGGAAGTAGCGGGCGGTCCTCTCGAAATGCACCGCGGCCATGGACACCATGGGGGCCACCACGCGGTTGGCGAATCCGGGCACCACATTGGGCTCGAATACCAGGGTGGGCAGACCGCGCAAAGCAGCCGCCAGCATGGCCGGACCGGAGGCGTAACCGCCCACACCCACCACTACGTCCGGGCGGTACTCCCCAAGAATGTGCGACGACGCCAGGATGGCCCGGGGCAGTGCGGTGAGGGTGCGAAGCCGGGTAGCCAGGCTGACGCGATTCAGCGCCCCGACCTCAATCAGGCGCAGCTCGAAACCCGCCGCCGGCACCAGGCGGTTCTCCATACCTCGGGCTGTGCCCACAAACAGCACTTCGGCGCGGAAACGCTCCCGCAACTCCCGCGCAATGGCCAGCGCCGGGATCACGTGCCCGCCCGTTCCTCCACCCGCTATAACCGCCCGCATGGAAGTAGCAGAATACGCCACGCCGCTGCGGGCCGGTGGCGCTTCGGTTCGGTTCTTCGTTACTTCGACAGCTGAGGGCATGGGGAGAAAATTGAGTAATTGTGTGATTGAGTAATCGGGTAATTGCCCGCAGGACCGCTGCCGGTTTCAATTACACAATTACCGGATTACTCAATTACTCAATCGCTGCCGCGCTGCTCGCGGCAGCTCAGTCCACCTGCTGGGTAATATTGAGCAAAACCCCTACGCAAGCCAAGGTGACGAACAGCGATGTACCGCCGTAGGAAATGAAGGGCAGGGGGATGCCCTTGGTGGGCAGAATGCCCAGCACCACGCTGATATTAAAGAGCGCCTGCAGCACCACCATGCTGGTGATGCCCACCGCCAGCAGCTTGCCAAAGGTATCCTGGATGAGGACGGCGGCGCGAATGCCGCGGTACAGGAACAGGAGAAACAGGGCCACGATCACCACCGAGCCCAGCAGGCCCACTTCCTCGGCGGTGGCGGCAAAAATGAAGTCGGTGTGCGGCTCGGGCAGGTAGAACAGCTTCTCCTTGCCTTCCATCAAGCCCACGCCCATAAGCCCGCCCGTTCCCACCGCGATCATGGACTGGATGATGTGAAAGCCGTGGCCCTGGGGATCGGCCCAGGGATTCAGGAACGCGAGTATGCGCTCATAGCGCCACTTCACGCGAAATATGAGGCCATAAAGGACCGGAGCCGACGCGGCCAGCCCGTAGCCGAAGTAACGCAACCGCATGCCGGCCACGTAGAGCACGGTGCCGGTAATGCCGGCGCAGGCGATGGCGGTGCCCAGGTCCGGTTCCTTGACGATCAGCCCCAGAAACACCACCGTGGGCATGATGGCGGGCAGCAGCGTGTTGCGCCAGTCGTCCATCAACCGGGTGCGGGATTCCAGAAAATAGGCCAGAAAAAGGATGAGCGCGGGCTTGGCAATTTCCGAGGGCTGCAGCGAGAACCAGCCGGCGTGAATCCAGCGGTGCGTGTTGTGCGAGCGGTCGAGAAAGAATACCGAGATCAGCAGCAGGGTGGTCAGGCTCAGCACGGAAAATACCACCGACGGCTGCTTGTAGCGGCGGTAGTCAATCTTCAGGGTGGCGAACATGGCCGCCAGCCCCGCCGCCGCCCACGCCACTTGCCGGATCAGGAAAGTATAGGGCGAGCCATAGCGGTCTTTGGCCATCACCGCCGAGGCGCTGAACACCATCACCAGCCCGATGAATACCAGCAGCACGGTAACCGTGAACAGCGTTCTGTCGACACTAACCCGTCTGGCCATTTGCCCTGAAAAGAATTTCTCATTCCAGAGGCGCAGAGGCACAGAGGATTCTAAAAAAAGCTGTGGAGTGGCTCCTTCGGAGTAAACCTTAAAGGGAGGGAAAGATTTCAAGATTTCAAGATTTCAAGGTTCAAGGTTCAAGTGAAGATTCGAGCTTTCAATTGTCATCCCGAGCGAGCCCGACCGAGCGGACGCGAGGAAGCGCGAGTCGAGGGACCTTGTGCTTTCCGCAACCCTAGTGACCGCCCTCGCAACCTGCGAAACTTTCGAACCTAATTTCCGGGTCTACGCCGCGCCCTCGCCGGCCGCCTGCTCCGCCAATGCCTGCACGGTCTGCTTGAAAACGCGCCCGCGGTGCTCGTAATTCTCGAACTGGTCGAAGCTGGCGCAGGCTGGGGCCAGCAAGACGATGTCCCCTTCTTGGGCCGAGGCTGCCGCCCGCTTGACTGCTGCGTCGAGCGTGCCCGCGCGCACCACCTCCACCGCGTCACCGAGGTGCGCCTCGATTTTTTCCGCCGCCGCCCCGATGGTGTAAACCCGCCGTACCCGCTCCTTCAACAGCGGCTTGAGCACGGTGTAGTCGCTGCCTTTGTCCTTGCCGCCAAGAATCAGGTGGATGTTGGCGGAAAACGATTCCAGCGCCTTGATGGTGGCATCCACGTTGGTGGCCTTGGAATCGTTGTAGAACTCCACCCCACGCACCGTGGCCACATATTCCAGGCGATGCTCCACCGCCTTGAATTCCTGCACGGCCCGCCGGATGCGCTGCGGTTCCGTGTGCACCAGCATGCCCGCGCACACTGCCGCCAGCACGTTCTCCAGATTGTGCGCGCCCTTGAGCTTGATTTTACTTACTGGCATGATCTCGCGTTCCTGGCCGCCATCGCGAAAAACAATCTGGCCGCTGCGGACCCAGGCGCCGGACTCTACTTCCGTCTTGCGGCTGAACCAGATTTTGCGTGCCCTTGTCCGGCCGGCTAAGCCAACGCAGGTGGGATCGTCAGCGTTGAGCACGGCAAAGTCTTCGCCGGTTTGGTTCTCAAAGATCCGCGCCTTGGCGTCCACGTACGCCTCAAACGTGCTGTGCCGGTCGAGGTGGTCGGGAGTAATGTTCAGCACCACCGCAATAAAAGGACGGAAGGTCTCGATGGTTTCGAGTTGGAAGCTGGAAACCTCCAGGACAACATAGCTGCCATCCGTGCTCTGGTCCACCAGGGAGATGGCGGCGGTTCCGATGTTGCCGCCCACCAGCGATTCCCGCCCGCCCATGGCGATGACTTCGCCCGTCAGCGCCGTGGTAGTGGTCTTGCCGTTGGAGCCGGTGATGGCCACGATTCGTCCCTTGAGAAAGCGCGCCGCCAGCTCAATCTCGCCGATCACCGGAATCCCCCGCTCGCGCGCCTGCGCCAGTTGCGGCGCGTCCACCGGCACGCCCGGGCTGACCACGATCAAGTCTTGGCCGCGGAACGTCCGCTCGCCATGCCCGCCGGTTTCCAGCGTGATGCCCTGGTCCAGCAGCTTGGGGATTTCCCCGCGCAGTTCGTCCTGGCTCTTGGTATCGGAAACCGTGACCCGCGCACCCCGCGCCTTCAGAAACAGCGCCGAGGCCACCCCAGACTTTCCCAGGCCGACTACCAGCACGCTTTGGTTTTTTAAGTTCAAGCTATTTAGCTGACTGGCTGGCTAGCTTCCTGGCTCTCGGATTTCGGCTCCGACGTTTGCCAACCTGCCCTAGTCTGTGGCCGAAAGCCGAGGGTCGCAGGCCGATGGCCCTTCCCGCATTCTGCCACTCCCCTGCCCGCCTACCTTAACTTGAGCGTGGTTAGAGCAAAAAGTGCAAACACCAGCGACGCGATCCAGAAGCGCACGATGATCTTCGACTCCGACCAGCCCAGCAGCTCGAAGTGATGGTGCAGCGGCGCCATCTTAAAAATGCGTTTGTGGCGCAGCTTGTAGGAGGCCACCTGCAGGATCACCGATACCGCCTCAATCACGAATATTCCGCCAATAAAGGGCAGCAGTAGTTCCTGCTTGATCATGACCGCCACCGTGCCGATGGCGCCGCCCAGGGCCAGCGAGCCTACGTCGCCCATGAACACCTCGGCCGGGTGCGCGTTATACCAGAGAAAGCCGATGGCCGCACCCACCATGGCGCCGCAGAATACGGTCAGTTCGCCCACCTGTGGCATGCGCTGCAGTTCCAGGTAATTGGCAAAAGCGGCATGGCCGCTGATGTAGGTGAGCACCGCCAGCGCGCCTGCTGCAATGATGGTGCAGCCGATGGCCAGCCCGTCCAGCCCGTCCGTGAGGTTCACCGCGTTGCTCGACCCCACGATCACCAGCACCACGAAGCCGATGAAGGGCAGGAACGAAAACAGCCACATGTGGGGAATCACCAACCACCGGTCCACCACCAGGTCCGGCCGGAACGTCTTCACGAAGGGCACAATCAGCTTGGTGGAGTACAAGCCCCGGGTTTGCAGCCCGATGAGCGCAATGGCGATGAGCACGCTGGTGGTGATCTGCAGCAGCAGCTTGGTGCGCCCGGTCAGCCCCAGGTTGCGGCGATGCACCGTTTTCAAATAGTCGTCGGCGAAACCGATGCCGGCAAAGGCTGCGGTAGAGAGCACCGCCACCCAGATAAATTTATTGCTCAGGTCCGCCCACAACAGGGTAGGAACAATGATGGAGATGGCGATCAGCACGCCACCCATGGTCGGGGTTCCGGCTTTCTTATGGTGCGCCTGCGGGCCCTCTTCGCGGATGAACTGCCCGATCTGGAAGTCGCGAAGGCGGTTGATCACCAGCGGCCCGATAATCAATCCCGTGAACAACGCCGTCAGGCTGGCAAAGGCGGTGCGGAAGGTCAAAAACCGGAAGATGCGGAAGGGCGAAAAATAATGAAATAGTTTCAGGTACAGCAACCAGTAGAGCAATCGTCCTCCCTGCAGATCCGCAGCCTACCAACGTTTGCGGCGGGCGAGACCCCCGCCGGAAGCCTACTTTCCTGCCTGCAACGCACTACTCGGCGTGGTCACCCGCGCGCGCCATCGTTCCAGGGCTTTCTCCAGCCGTACCCCGCGCGAAGCCTTGAGCAGGACGGCATCGCCGGAACGCGCTTCACGGGCCAGCCACTCGCCCGCTTCTTCCGGAGTCGCCATGAACTGCGCCCGCATTCCTGCTTTTCGTGCGCCTTCCACCATGTGCTCGGCCGCGCCCCGCACTCCCACCAGCACACTCACGCCGCGCTTGGCCATGCGCAGTCCGCATTCGCGGTGCAGTTCCGGGCCCGCCGGACCTAACTCCAGCATCTCTCCTGCCACCACAATCCGGCGCTGCGCCGGCAAAGCCATCAGGGCATCCACCATGGCATCAAGGGCTTTTGGATTCGAATTGTAGCAATCATTGATAACGGTAGCGTCGCCAACTTCGATCAACTGGCCTCGCTTATCCGCGGGAGCCAGATTGGCCAGCGCGGCCGCCGCGTCCGCTAGAGGAATGCCCTGCTCCAGCGCTACTGCGACAGCCGCCAGAGCATTAGGAATGTTGTGTGCGCCTACCAATGGCAAGGTGGCGGGCTCGCGGCCGCCGCCTGCGGCAATCTCGAACGCCGAACCCCGGGCGCCGCGAAGCTCGATGTGTTCGGCGCTAACGTTGGCCGGATTCGTCACCCCGAAGGTCACCACCTTGCCGGCAAATCCGCGCCCAAAATGCGAAACGTATTCGTCGTCGGCATTCAGTACCGCGGTTCCGCTGGCCGGTAGCGCCTGAACCAGTTCGTGCTTGGCCCGCGCAATCTCCGCCACCGATTTGAAAAACTCCAGGTGAACTGGCGCCACGCAGGTCACCACGCCGATTTCCGGCTGGGCGATGCGCGCCAGCTCGCGGATTTCGCCCAGGTGCGACATGCCCATCTCGATGACCGCCACCTCGTGCTCCGGCTCCAGCCGCAGCAGCATGAGCGGAAGCCCGAAGTGGTTGTTCAGGTTGCCCTCGGACTTGTGCACCCGAAAGCGTGTGGCCAGCAGGTGGGCGATGGCTTCCTTGGTGGTGGTCTTGCCCGCCGAGCCGGTAATGCCCACCACCGGCTTGCCCCAGGCGCGGCGCACCGCAGCCGCCAGCTTCTGCAGCGCCGCCAGGGTCTCCTCCACGGCCATCAGGCGCGAGGGGGACGGAAAACTCGCCAGCCGGTCAGCCGCCACCACGGCGGCCACGGCGCCCCGGTCCAGCGCCTGAGCAACGAAGTCGTGCCCGTCCAGCCGCTCGCCTTTCACCGCAAAGAACAGCTCGCCGTGCCGCAGAGTGCGCGAATCAATGGAGTAGCCCTGGGCAACGGCGGCCGGGTCAAACTCACCGCTGCCGGAAATGAATTCCGCGATGCGCGCCAGCGGCAGTTTCACGGCTTGCTCCCCGCGGCCCGGGAAGCCGGCATGGCATCTTCGCAGTAGCCCAGAGTGACCAATGCGGCGCGCACCACTTCCACATCATCAAAGGGCGCCGAACCGGCGCGCGTGACCTGCACCTTCTCGTGGCCCTTGCCCGCCAGCAGGACAATATCGCCGGCGCGCGCCTCACCCAGGGCCAGCAGAATGGCTTTCCGGCGGTCGGGTTCGCTCACATAACGTGTTCCGGTGCGCTGCAAGCCGGTGAGCGCGTCATTGATGATGGTGAGTGGATCCTCGCTGCGCGGGTTATCGGAAGTGAGTACCACGAAATCGCTGCCCCGGCCGGCGGCTTCGCCCATCAGCGGACGCTTGGCGCGGTCGCGGTCGCCGCCGCACCCGAACAGGGTGATGACGCGCGCCTTGCGCGGGCCGCGGGAGACGAACTCGCGCGCCAGCGCGGTCAGATTGCGCAGCGCGTCATCGGTGTGCGCGTAGTCCACCACGACAGTGAAGGGCTGCCCGCAATCCACCAGCTCAAATCGTCCCGGCACTCGCGTCAGCGCTCCCACGCCCCGGGTGATGGCATCGCCGCTGCAGCCGCGCGCCCAGGCGGCCGCGGCCGCGGCCAGCACGTTATACACATTCACCTTTCCAATCAGCGGCGAGAAAATGGGCAGGTCGCCCACCGGAGTCACCATGCGGAAGCGCGTGCCCCGCGGCGTGATCTCCATTTCCCGGGCGCAGAATTCACCTTTAGCTAGCCCGTAGCCCACCAACTGCGACTTCTTTTTTTTGCTCAGCGCCACCAGGCGGGCGCCGTATTCGTCTTCCAGATTCAGTACCGCCACTCGCGGCGGCTCCGTGCCGCAGCCTTCAAACAGCTTTTGCTTGGCGGCAAAGTATTCTTCGAAAGTGCGGTGGTAATCGAGATGATCGCGGGTGAGGTTGGTAAACACGGCCGTGTCGAACGGAATCCCGAAGGTGCGTTCCTGGGCGAGCGCGTGCGACGAGACTTCCATGACCGCTTCAGTCGCGCCCGCTTGCCACGCCTCCGCAAACAGCCGGTTCAGCTCCAGTGATTCCGGCGTGGTGTGCGGCGCGGGCAGGATCTGGCCCGCAACGTGGTACTCGATGGTGCCCACCAACGCGGTGCTTCGACCCGCGGCCATCAAAATAGATTCGACCACAAATGCGGTGGTGCTTTTGCCGTTGGTGCCGGTAATGCCGGTTATGGCCAGCTTCTCTGCCGGCCGATGATAGAAGTTGGCGCTCAGGCGGGCCAATGCGCGCCGGCCATGCGCCACCCGCGCCCAAGCGGCAATGCCCGCGGGCGCCACAAAATTTGGCGAATCGCTGACCACGGCCACGGCCCCGGCAGCGACAGCTGTGGCGATAAATTGGTTGCCGTCGCTGCTCTCCCCCTGCATGGCCACGAACAGACACCCCGGCCGCACGCGGCGGGAATCGTATTCCACACCGCTGACCTCGGCGTCGCCGGCTTGCGCCAGGACCTCCACCCCGTCCAGAAGTTGTTGGAAGGTCATCCCTTTACCACATTATAACTGTGTGGGGGCGGGGCTTTGCCCCGCGCCACGCCGTCTTTGGTCGCTGGTCGTTGGCCTGCGCGCATCTAGCGGCCTGTTGTTAACGACTAACGATCAACGCCTAACGGCCGTTCCTACTCCCCTGGCCGCAGCACCTTTTGCTGGCCACTGCCGGTCAGCTTCAGCTGGGAGCCCGCAGGATCGGCGCGCAACACGGTCGAGCCCGATCCCAGCCCGCTGAACAACAGCAGTTCTACGCCGTGCATGTCGCCCTGGATGTGCGCGATCTCGTGCGCGCGCTCGTCCGACATGTAGAGCAGGTCGCTCATCAACGTGGTCCGCATCCGGCCGGTATCGTCATAGAAGCTGATGCCGTGCGGTCCCAAAGATGAGCGCAACCTGCCTTCCTGGTCGAGCATGTTGATGGCGGGATTGCCGTCGCGGCCGACCTCGATTCGCACCCGTTCCCGGCCTTGGGCATCGCGCAGCACGAATTGCGAAGCCTCGAGCGCTTCCGGCGAAGGCCGCGCCTGGGCCATGCACAGCACCGCTACTACCGCTACCAGCCCTGCCGCAGCTCCGCGCTTGAGCCGACGGTTCTGCGCTTCCAGTTTGGTGAGGCGTTCTTCGAGCGTCATCGCACACTCCTGGGGAAAGTTGATAAAGGAATGAGCATACTCTGAGTGGCCGTGCGGGGGCGGGCTTTGCCCCTGCCCGGACGGGCGACACCCCTTCCCCACACATGTTTCCCTACTGCTCGAACCTGACCTCCACGCGCGCGCCCGCCGCCACATGCGATCCCGCCGCGGGCGACTGCTCCCGAGCCACGCCGTTGCCAATCGCGTCAAGTTCAATGCCGCTGTTCTGCGCAGCTTCGATCGCCGCACGCAGAGGCTTGCCGAAGAAGGAAGGCACCACGATGCCGCCCTGCTCCACATCCAGCACCACCGTGCCCGAACTCGGTACGCGGACCGGAGCCTCCGCTGGCTTGCTCTCAGGCCTTGACCGCATGGCTAGGGGCTCGGCTGTGACCGCGGCTACCGGCTCAACTCCAGAATCCCTGGGCTCACTTGGCGGCATCGGTCGCGACGGCTGAATCAGAGCGGCCTGTTCGGCGCCCGCAACATCCAGCGGCGCACCTAACCGATCCGGCGTGCCTTCTGCCACATCTTTTTCGGTGGCCGACTTGCTGGCCAGCAGCAATTGGCGCTCCTTCGGAATGTCCAGGTCGTGCGGCACGTGCATATATTCCAGCACCTGTTGCGCGACCTTCTGGAACAGCGGCGCCGCCACTATGCCGCCCTCGTGGCCATGGGTGATGGGTGAATCCAGAATGACCACAACCACCACGGCAGGATTATTGACAGGAGCGAATCCGGCAAAGGAGGTTACGTACTTCGTATGGGAATAGGTGTGCGTGACCGGATCCACCTTCTGAGCCGTTCCGGTTTTGCCGGCTGTGGTGTAGCCCTCCAGCAACGCCTTGCGCCCGGTGCCGCGCAGAACCACGCCCTCCATCATCTGCTTCATCTCGGCGGCAGTGAGGCGGGCAATTACGCGGTGCTGGTCTCCGGGATGAAACACCACCGTCTGCGGCGTGCTGCGGGGCTCGAGGGTGCCGGCCACAATGTGCGGCGTCGTCCAGACTCCGTCATTGGCAATGGTGGACACCATGGATGCAAGCTGGATTGGGGAAACGCCAATCTCCTGCCCAATGGAGATGGCGCCAATCGAAATCTTCGACCAGCGGTTCACCGCTTTGGCCATGCCCCGCGTCTCTCCCGGCAGGTCGATCCCGGTCTGCGAACCGAAGCCGTAACCGCGGATGTACTGGTAGAGGCGGTCGTCGCCCAGGCGAAGCCCGATCTTAATGGTGCCCACGTCGCTGGAATGGGCCAGCACGTCAGCCACCTTCATCACGCCAAACGGATGCCAGTCGTGTATGCGCCGGCCAGCCACCACGATGGAACCCATCTGGCAATCCACCAGCTCGTTGGGGTTGGTCAGATGCTGGTCAATGGCGGCTGAGAGCGTTACCAGCTTAAACGTCGAGCCCGGCTCATAGATGTCGCTGATGGCGCGGTTGTTGAGTTCCTCAGGCCGAATCTTTTTGCTCAGGTTGGGATTGAACGTAGGCCGGTTGGCCAGAGCCAGGATTTCTCCGGTGTGCGGATTCTCTACGATCACCGTGCCGGCGGCGGCACTGTTTTCCCGAATCGCATTATCCAGTTCGCGCTCGGCGATGTACTGGATGGCCTGGTCAACCGTGAGCACCACGTTTTCGCCCGGCTCCGGCTGGCGTTCCACCCGTCCAAACCAGCGCTTGCGAGCGTCCACCGAGATGAGCATGCGCCCGGGCTGACCGCGCAGCTCATCATCGAATTCGCGTTCTATCCCGCTCAGCCCCTCGTCATCCATACCTACGTAGCCCAGCACCTGGGCGGCCAGCTCGCGCTTGGGATAGAAGCGCTTGGATTCCTTTTGGAAGTAGACGCCGCGCAGGTTGAGGGCGCGCACCCGGTCGCTGGCGTCAGCATCCACTTTGCGCGCCACCCAGCAGAAGGTGCGCGAAGCGCGGAAGCGGGCCCGCACCTCGGCGGGATCGAGCTTCAGGATGTGCGCCAGCAGCGTGGCCGCGGTGTTGGGATCGGGAATTTCACTGGGCACCGCGAAGATGGAGTCCACCGCGATGGACATGGCCAGTTCGTGCCCGCTGCGATCGAAGATGAGCCCACGGCGCGGCGCCACTTCGATGGTGCGCTGCTGCTGGCGTTGCGCGTGCTGCTCCAGCTTGCCGTAATCGAACACTTGCAGCTGCACCAGGCGCCCGCAGATCAGCAGCGCCCACAAGGCGAAAACCACCGCCAAAATATAAATGCGTTTCTGTGCGTCCTTGCCCGGATTACTCGCTGCCACGCCGCCCTCTGAAATCGTGCCGTTGCCGGATCGAAGAGTTCTGCCTCAGGGCCGGATTCTCATCCAGCCTAAGACAAGAATGGCAGCCCAAAGCCAGGCTGCCAGCTTGCTTCCGAGAAACCGTTCGCCTGGTTTATCGCGCAGACACCACCGAAACCGGGTTAGCCACGCTGGCCATCTGCGGCGCGATGGGATCGGGCTGCGCGGTATCCAGCATGATGACCTGCCCCGCCGTCGGCGATTGCAAGCCCATGTGCCGCGCCAGCTGGTCGATCCGCCCGGGATCGCGCAGCGAAGCGTCCTCCAGCCGCAGCGCCCGGTTGATTTCCACCAGTCCAGACTTCTGCGCCTGTAGGGCTTCAATGCGATAGCCGTATTCGATGGCACTGAAGTGCTGCCACGCATAGGTCATGACCAGCAGGAACAGGCAGCAGATCGTGGCCAGGAACATGGCCATCTCGCGCGTGCGCTTGGGATCCGCCACCCGCACCACCCGCGAGTTATCAATATTTTTGCCGAAATAAACTTCCGGCGTGCCCGTCCAGCAGGGGTTGCGCCGCGCCGCTCGCAGAGAGGAGGAAGCCATGGCTGGGGCTGCCATCATGCCACCCCCGCGAGGGCAGGTTCGCCGCAGTATTCTGGTAAAAGCATCGCGTACGCCTCGTCCGTCGCTTTCAATTCGGCTTCCGCGTTCTCTTCCGCTCTGGCCACCGCCGCCATCAATTCGTCAATGATTGTTCCGCTGAACATCGTGTTCCTCCTGCCCTACCCTCAGCCTGGTGAACCTGATTTCAAATTCTTTCCGCGGCCCTCAGCTTGGTGCTGCGCGAACGCGGGTTCAAAGCGATCTCCTCTGCCGTTGCTCCCACCGGCTTTTTTGTCAGCAGCCGGTAAACTCCGTTGCGGGCTCCTTCGCGCAGCGCGTCTTTCACGATGCGGTCCTCCAGCGAGTGGAAACTGATGATCACCAGCCTCCCGCCCGGCCTAAGCACATGGGGCGCCGCGCCTTCGCTCAGCAGCCCCCGCAAATCGTCCAGTTCGCGGTTTACGAATATTCGGATTGCCTGGAAAGTGCGCGTCGCCGGATGAATGCGCTCATGTTTCATTGACCGGGCCGCGGCCCATACCACCTCCTCCAATTGCTTGGTGGAGCGTATCGGCCGCGACCGGACAATGGCTCTGGCGATTCTCCGCGACCTCCTTTCCTCACCGAATTCGTAAATCACATCGGCGAGACTTTTCTCGTCGAGGCGATTTACCACTTGATCGGCGGTCAGCTCGGCTTGCGGGTCCATCCGCATATCGAGCGCTCCTTCCGCCTGAAAACTGAATCCCCGTGCCGCATCGTCAAGCTGCAGGCTGCTCACGCCCAGGTCGGCCAGCAGGCCGTCGGCCGAAGCCGCCTCTACCCGCTGCCCAATCTCGGCGAACGAACCCTGCAGCAAGCTCACCTGCGGCCATTCCCCTTGCGGGGGCGGCTGCAAACGGCGCCGGGCTATCTCCAGCGCGGTGGGATCCTTATCGAGGCCAATCAAATGTCCCCGTGCGCCCAGGCGTTTTGCGATTTCGTAGCTGTGCCCGCCAAGGCCCACGGTGGCATCTATATAGGTCCCGCCACGCTGAACGGCCAAAAAGTCGATCGCTTCTTTTAAAAGAACCGAAACATGGCCAAGTTCCGCTTTGTCGACCATGCCGCCCCGCTGAGGGGCCCCTCACTCCCCTAAATCCCTGCCTAGATCCCCAGGTCGTCGAGGTTCTTCTCATCCTCGGCGGTGAAGGCTTCTTCCACTTCCTGGCGCACGCCTTCCATGCTCTGTACTTCCAACCGGTTCAGGTAGCCCATTACCGCTACCTCGCCTTTGAGTTGCGCCGAGTCGCGCAGCAACTGCGGCAGCAGCAGCCGTCCCTGGCTGTCCATTTCCGCCACCTGCCCCCAGTAGTTCGTGCGCGTCAGGAACTTCTTCTTTGTGGGGTTGAAGGTGGAAAGGCCCGCCAGTTTCTGCTCGATGCGCTCCCATTCCTCGAAGGGATAAATCTGGGCACTCTTCCCATCCAGACTGGTTATGTAGAATTGCGTGCTGTACTTCTCGTCGATAACGCGCTTGAATTCCGCGGGCACCTTGAGCCGCCCTTTTTCGTCCACGCGGGTTGGGTGATTGCCGCGAAACATGATTCCGGCCCCGGTTCGGGGTTTTTCTTACGTGGGCTGCTACTACGGCAGCCAGGGAGGAGGTCAAAAAGGTCGCTAATTCCTTGCTTTCACTTGCGTTAGGGCTGTTGTTTGGGCTGTCAGCCTTTAATTCCACTGGCGCTCCTGAAAACAGCAACTTTGCCCATGGCGACCGTACTGCTTGACCACTTTCTACCACTTTCGACCACCATCCTACTATCAACTTCTTTGCTGTCAATAGGAATTTCGTAGGTCATTGGACGCGCTCCGATCGCAAAAATAAAAACTCCACAGCTTGTGCTTTTAGCGAAGCGCCCCCCAAGGACTTGCGGTTTACCATCCTGGTTCGTGAGGACTTGCGGCCTGAAATCCCGTTTTGAATCAGAGCAATGGCTGGAAAGACCTGTGGAAAAGTGCTTTTCTTGCTCGACCACCTCGCAATTCGCCCCGCCTCATGCCCACGGCAATGCAGTTCAAGCTGCTGAACCTAAAGCTCTCTAACGCTCACAACAGGGGTTTCGATCAGGTGCTGACGGTAATGGACGCGGGCCGTGAAATGGTGCCCTCGTTCCGCCTTGTTCCAGGGCTTCGCTTGCGAGGCAAGTGGCTGGCGCGCGCTACGGAGTGCGAAAGTGACCCTTTTTACCGATATAACGGACCAAAGCGGTTTAAGTCCTGCCACAAATTTGTTCCCCCAGCCACGGGATGGGCCGCGGGCACGCTGTTCGCGATTGTGGGCTATGAGGTGGGGTTCGGGGCGATCTGGGTGTATTTGGTGCGCCGGTCTCGCCCCTTCCCCAATGACTGTATGTTATTTCGGAAGGGCGCAGCTTCAGCTGCGCCGTAAGATCGGCCTGGTATGACGGCTTCAGCCGCTGAGGGTCGCCTTCGGAGAACAACAACCCTCGGCGAGCGCCTCAGGCCTCCGCCACCTTCAGGATCAGCTTGCCAAAATTTTCGCCGGTAAACAACTTGAGCAGCGCCTCCGGGAAATTCTGCAGGCCATCAACCATGTCCTCGCGCGATTTAAGCTTCCCTGCCGCCATCCAGCCCGCCATCTCCCGTGCGGCCTGCGGATAGCGATCCATGAAATCGGTAACCAGCATCCCTTTCATGGTGGCGCGGTTCACCAGCAGCGAAAGATAGTTGCTTGGCCCTTTCACCGGAGTGGTGTTGTTGTATTGCGAAATGCCGCCGCAAATAACGATTCGCGCGCCCAGGTTGATTTGCGCCAGCACCGCATCCAGAATGTCGCTGCCGACATTATCGAAATAAACATCAATGCCCTTGGGGCAATTCTTGCGCAACCCGACCGTCACCTCTTCGTTTTTGTAATCAATGGCCGCGTCGAATCCCAGCTCGCCGGTGATGTACTGGCACTTCTTTGCCCCGCCGGCGATGCCCACCGCGCGGCAGCCTTTAATTTTGGCGATCTGGCCTACCACCGAACCCACCGCCCCCGCTGCGGCTGAGACCACCACGGTGTTGCCGGACTGGGGAGCGCCGGTCTCGAGCAGGCCGAAGTAGGCGGTCATGCCCGGCATGCCCAGCACGCTCAGGTATTTGGGCAAAGGCGCCAGCCGGGTATCCACCTTGCTCAGGCCTTTGCCGTCGGATATGGCGTACTCCTGCACGCCCAACATGCCGTACACGTGATCGCCCACGGCAAAATTCGGGTTTTTCGATTCGACGACCCGGCCGGCAGCCAGCGCCCGCATCACTTCGCCGATACCCACTGGCGGCATGTAGGAGCGCATCGCGCTCACCCAGCCGCGCATGGCCGGATCGAGCGAAATCTGCAGCACCTTGATCAGGAATTCTCCGTCGCCGGGCTGGCGCACCGGCTCTTCGGCGTAATTCCAGTCGCTGCATTTGGGCATACCCACGGGGCGGACAGCCAGGCGGAATTGGTGGTTTGCAATATTCATAATCGTTCTTTCTGGACTCATCTCCCGCCGCGGGCCGATACAATCCGGCGGACGGCCTTGTCCCAGCGCCAAGAAACCTCGTTTCCGACCAAATGTACGCCGCCGATCCAGTAATCTACTCCGTTGAGTTGAACGTGATCGGCCTTACGCCTGAGCACACCGCGACCGAGATCGGTCAGAACGACCTGGGACTTATATCGCAGATGCCCTTTGCCATTTCGCACAACTTTCACCAAAGGATTTTTCACTTCCACACAACGCTTCAGTAGGTCGAACAAGAAGGAGTCGCCTACCGATTCGGCGCTCAAAACCGCCGCGACAGCAACCGAAATTCTTGTCTCTTCTCGAGATTCGATTTCCTTCAGCAGCTTGCGCTGTAGTCGGGAGAGTCCGTCCCCTTTCCCTGGATACTCGCGGAGCACCCAAGTAATGGCACGCTTCAGTCCTGGAACGCTTAGACGCCTGCTCAGCAACCGGCTGAGGCGGGCAGGCGTGGGAGACCGAAAGGCCTGCCAGACTACTTTTGCGATTCGCATGTGGCCCGAGGTCACGGCTCGCCGCCTGGAGTAAGCCTGAACCATCTGCGTCGGATTCAGAACTCCGCCGTGCTCTGCAACCCACGACAGCCGCTTCGGTGCTCTCTTCTCCTCACCGAACCATGAAAGCAACTGGACCAGGCTCAGTTCACACAGCGTGCAGTCGGACCCAAACCATAACACCACCTCTTCGTAGTCGCCGTAGGTTGCGAGATTGGCGTCTCGACTGACAAACTCCCTGGAACTCTTGCCAGCTGTCCAGAACTTAGAGCGTGATCGGCTCAACTGCCGCAATGACATGCCCTCAGGCACAGGCCCGGAGTAAAGTGCATCACGCCACGAAAGTACCTCACCTTCGCGGCCTAGTGCAGTTTGGCGAAGTGTTCCGCTCGCCGAGTCGCCGTCGACAATATGCAATGTCCGCTTCGACATATGACAAAAACACGCGTGTTGGAGCCGCTGCCTTTCATTCGTACCGCTACTCCCGACTCGCGACTCCCAACTCCCGCTACGAACGCACCTTCTCCACCACCACGGCGGTGCCGTAGGCCAGCACTTCGGTGACGCCCTGCATGATTTCGGTGGCGTCGTAGCGCGCGCCCACCACCGCATTGGCGCCAAGCTGGCCGGCGTGCTCCAGCATGAGGTCGAAGGATTCCTCCCGCGTCTTCTCGCATAACTTGGTCAGGAGCGTGATGTTGCCGCCCACCAGCGTCTGCAGGCTTGCGCCGATCGTTCCCAATACAGAACGGGACCGCACCGTGATCCCCCGCACCACGCCCAGGTTGCGCACTGTGCGGTAGCCCTCGAGTTCAAAAGCGGTTGTCACCATGCGGTGGTCAATGATTATGGATGCCGGCATGCCCGTGGTCGCCATGGGTCCTCCGATTGGTAATTGAGTAGGTCCGATTTGTAATTGAGTAATTTGTAAATTGTAAATTTCAGTGCGCGGTAATGAATTACAAATTACAAATTGCCGAGTTACAAATCCCCCTAGGCGCAACGCATATAATCACCCCGCATGGCCTGTCGAATTCTACGCTCCGCCGCCGCGCTTCCCCTGCTATTCTCCGCCTTGCTGGCCGCGCAGCAGCTTGCGCCCGCACCCGGAACCCACGTTCTTCAGGTGACGCCGGAAGCCGGCTACTTCAATGAGCCCTCCATCGCGGTGAATCCCCGCAACCCGCAGCAGATCGTAGCCGCCTACCAGGTGCCTGCCCACGTCGCCTATTCGCACGACGCCGGCCGCACCTGGAGTGAAGTCCCGGGCATCGCGCCCAAGAATTACAAAATATCGGGCGACGTTTCCGTCACCTACGACGCCCATGGCCACGCCATCCTGTGCTACATCGCCTTCGATAAGCTAGGCACCGCCAACTACTGGGCCCACAATGCCACGCGCAACGGGATCTTTATCAAGCGCTCGCTGGATGGCGGCAAGACCTGGGAGGAGAATGCCATCCCGGTTATCGAGCACGCCACCCTGCCCGGCATCCCCTTCGAGGACAAACCCTACATTGCGGCCGACAACAGCAGCGGCCCCTACTCCGGCAACCTGTATGTGGGCTGGACGCAGTTCACGCTGACCAAGTCGGTGATTCTGTTTTCGCGTTCCACCAATGGAGGCAAGACCTGGTCCGCGCCCATCGAGATCAGCACCCATGAAGGCCTGCCCCGCGACGACAATGGCGCGGTCGAAGGCTTCACCGGGGCGGTCGGACGGGATGGCGCGCTCTACGTGGTCTGGGCCGACGGCAGCAGCATCGCCTTCACTGAATCCCGTGACGGTGGCCACAGCTTCTCGCGCAGCCACAAGATTCTGGATACGGCGCCTTCGTATTTCGACGTGGAAGATGTGTCCCGCTCCAACGGCTTCCCGGAAATCGGGATTGGCCCGAGCGGCGGCAAGGCTGGCATTCTCTATGTAACCTGGAGCGACTACCGCAACGGCGACGTGGACGTTTTCTGCTCCACTTCCCGCGACCACGGCCGCAGGTGGACGCCGGCAATGCGGGTCAATTCCGACCCAGTGCATGATGGCACTGACCAGTTCTTTCAGTGGCTGGCGGTGGATCCCCGAACCGGAGCTGCCAATATTATTTTTTATGACCGACGCGCCGACGCGCAGAATGTGAAAACCACAGTGACTCTGGCCAGCTCGAGCAATGGGGGCAAATCATTTACTAATTACGCCTGGACCGCGGAACCATTTGCCAGCCATCGCCAGTTCGTCGGCGACTACCTTGGTATAACCGCCTGGCAGGGACGCGTGTACGGCATTTGGACGGAGGTCACGCCCGTGCCACCCGCCAAGCCGGGAACGGAAAAGGCGGCGAAGGCTCAGCCCGAGCAACATCGCACCATTGTCAAGCTGGGAGTCGCGCAATTTCCGTCCGCCAATTTGCCGGTAAAAGCGGTGGACGGGGCGTCCGCCAAGCGTTAGGCTAGCTGTAATCAGTGCGCCACATTTGTCTGGATCTTGCGGGAACCTGCCCGCCTGGAGTCACAGATGAAGACGTGTGCTCACGAAGTGCCAAGCGCCGGCATGCCTTACGAAGTCCTCACCTGCGGCGCTCCCGTTCCGGGAGACGGCGAGATTTGTGCCGAATGTGGTGGCGAATTCTGTTCCCTGCACCTGACCCGCTGCGACTGCTGTGGCGAGGCAGTGTGCACACGCTGCGCCTTCCACCATGGCAAAGTGTGCTCCTACAACGAGGTTGCCGCTTCCTGAACCCGCCAGGAAACTGTGAGCTGCAGGTTGCCGCCGCCACGCGCGCGCATCTTTACATTTCTCCGCGCACTGTAAATTCTGCCTTAGCCTATTTGCAACCCGCATGAATGGTGTTATCACTAGCTTAGCTTGGGTCAAAACTCAAGGTGTTACCGTTTGCTAGCAGCGGTTCCGCGGTCATGTTTGGGTAGCGGTTAGGCGCCGGTACTCCCTCCCGGCCTACGGATCAGAACGCAGAAAGCAGTCGGATGTCACACGTTCCCCAGCCCGCGGAGGATGCTTCCGCCGAGCAGCGCTACCGGGCGCTGCTGGAAGTAACCGACGCCGTTGCCCTGCACCACGACCTCGACCAACTGCTGCACGATCTGGCGTACCGCCTGCGCAAAATTGTCCGCTTCGATTCCGTCAGCTTTGCCCTGCACGATCCGGCCGCCAATCTCATGCGCATCGCCCACATCGAAAGCTTCGGACAAGATCTCCCCGTACCGAAAACGATGGCTATCAACGACTCCGCCTCAGGACGGGTGTGGCAGACAGGAGAGCCGCTGGTCCTGCCCGATCTCAGCACCGCACCGCCACTGGGCCCAGTGTTGAAGGCCTTGCAATCGTGCGGCTTTCACTCCTGCTGCGTGCTGCCGATCACCGTCGTGGATCGCCGCCTGGGGGCGCTGGCCCTAGCCAGCCGCGAAAAAAATGCCTACGGTAGCGCCGATCTGGAGTTCCTGCAACGCGTGGCCGAACAAGTTGGGCTGGCGGTGGACAATGTGGCGCAGCGGCAGCAAGCCCTGGCTTACCAGGAACAGATTGCCAGCGAGCGCGACCGCCTGCGGCTCCTGCTGGAAGTCAATAATGTGCTGGTTTCCAACCGCGACATCCGCGATCTGTTTCCCGCCATCTCTGGTTGTCTGCGCCGGGTAGTGGCGCACGATTATGCCAGCCTCGCCCTGCTCCAACCCGATGCCTCGCTCCTGCGTTTGCACGCGCTGGTGTTTCCTGAAGGCAAAGGCCTGGTGCATGAGGAAATGCTGTTTGCTGTGGAAGGCTCCGCCGGGGGCCGCGCTCTGGCCCAATGCCGGCCCTTGCTGGCCGACCCGCTGGATCCGGCAGAGTTTCCCGCCGAAATCACCTCTCGCATGGTTTCCGAAGGCGTGCGCTGCGCCTGCTGGCTGCCCCTGGTCACACGCAACGCTGTGCTGGGCACGCTGAGTGTCGCCAGCCTAACAGAACACGCGATCCGCCAGGACGACGTGGAACTGCTGGCCCAGGTGGCCAGCCAGGTGGCCATCGCCCTGGAGAATGCGCTCGCGTTCCGTGAAATTGCCCAACTCAAGGACAAGCTGGCGCAGGAAAAGCTCTATCTTCAGGAGGAAATTCACTCCCAATACAACTTCGAAGAAATTGTGGGCGAGAGCCGCCTGCTGCGGACCGTGCTGCAGCAGGTGGAGACGGTCGCGCCTACCAGTGCAACAGTACTCATTTTGGGAGAGACGGGCACGGGTAAGGAATTGATTGCCCGCGCCATTCACGACCTGAGCACGCGGCGGGAGCAGACCTTTGTCAAAATGAGCTGTGCCGCCATCCCCACAGGCCTGCTGGAGAGCGAGCTGTTTGGGCATGAAAGAGGGGCGTTCACCGGCGCCATCGTGCAGAAAGTCGGCCGCCTCGAACTGGCCCACAAAGGTACGCTGTTTTTGGACGAGGTGGGCGACATCCCTCTGGAGCTCCAACCCAAGCTGTTGCGAGCGCTACAGGAAAAAGAATTCGAGCGCCTGGGCAGCACGCGCACCCAGCGGGTGGACACGCGAGTAGTGGCCGCCACCAATCGCGACCTGGCGCAGATGGTGGAGGAAGGCACCTTCCGGCGCGATCTGTACTATCGCCTGAATGTCTTCCCGGTGCGCATCCCGCCCCTTCGCGAACGCCGCGAAGACATTCCCCTGCTGGTCCGCTATTTTGCCCAGAAGTTTTGCCGGACTATTAACCGGCGCATCGAGACCATCCCTTCCGAAACCATGGAAGCCCTGGTCGCGTGGTCCTGGCCGGGCAACATCCGCGAACTGGAACACATGGTAGAACGCGCCGTCATTCTCTCGCCCGGGCCGGTCCTGAATGTGCCCATTGCGGAGTTGCGTCCGACCAATGGGGACGTGCACAATCTGGAACGGCTGGAAGATGCCGAGCGGGAGCACATCTTGCGGGTGTTGCGCGAAGCCGGAGGCGTAATCGGCGGCTCTGACGGCGCTGCTGTCCGCCTTGGCCTGAAGCGTACCACTCTCCACTTCAAGATGAAAAAGCTCGGCATCAGCCGCGTTGATGTTTGATTAGCCCCGGCGACAGCCGGCTGACACCCTGACGGCGGGCCGTCGCAATGCACTGACACTCTCCCTGGCTCACCCAATCCTTATTTTCTAAATGCCTGTGTTTGCACTGTGTCCGCGGTCACAGTCGGCCGTGACTGCTGGCCTCTGGCGTGCCCTTCCATCAGCCAGTCAGGGAAGGCGAACATCATGTTCCGAGCAACAGTAGAGCATAACGGTGACCTGGTGACGCTGCGGATCGAAGGACGTTTAAGCGGACCGTGTCTTGCGGAATTGGAACAATGCTGGAGCCAAATCCATGCCGGCAACGGCACCCACCGGATAGTGGTGGACCTTAAAGAGGTGACGTTTGTCAGTTCGCAAGGCAAGCAGCTTCTGGAACGGCTTTGCCGCGCTGGTGCACGGCTAACGGCTGATGGGCTGATGACGCGGGCTCTGGTTGAGCAAATTGCTGATTCTGTGGGCCAGGAAAAACACATATAAGGGGGCGATGATGTCCACAGTACACGCACCATACAACTTGGAAGTTGCCGACACGTGTCTGAACTGCCAACTCCGGGGACGGGGCTATTTCTGCCACCTGGCGGGAGAGGAACTCCAGGCTCTGGCAGCGATTTCCTATTCCACCGTTTACCCGGAAGGATCGGTGCTGTTCGTGGAAGGGCAGATGCCCCGCGGGGTGTACATCCTGTGCCGGGGCAAGGCCAAGCTCTCCATGGTTTCCAAAGAGGGCAAGACTTTAATCCTTCGCATCTCCGAGCCGGGCGACGTCCTGGGCCTGAGTTCCTGCCTGCTCAGCCAACCTTACCAGGGGACGGTGGAAACGCTGACTCCCTGCCAAGTGAATTTCATTCGCCGCGAAGATTTCCTGCGCTACATTCGCTCCCACGCCAACGCTATGTTTCGGGTGGCGGAGTTTCTCAGCCGTGAGTACCAGTCCGTTGTCATGAGATCGGATCGCTGGGACTGGCCCACTCAGCGGCGGAGAAAATGGCACGCCTGCTCCTGGATTGGAAAGAGACGCGGGCCAATGGCAACGGCTCCACCGTCCTCAAGTTAAGTCTTACCCACGAAGAGATGGCGCAGATGATCGGCTCCAGCCGGGAGACGGTTACGCGTATGCTGGCCCGCTTTCGCGCCAGCAACTACATCGAAGTACATGGCTCAACCCTGCTAATCCGCGATCGGGCCGCGCTGCAGGAAATTGCCAACAGCGATGGCGATGAGCAAGAGGTGGAAGCGCGCCTGCATCCAGTTGCCGGCAACGGTTCTGAGCGCCGCGCTTCCGCGGCAGGGCAGGGTGGCACCGCGGCAGCAGGATCTCGCTCCCGTTCACCCCGAGCAAGCGGCCCCGTTCTGCAGCTATCGGCCCGATAAAGCATGGCATCTGACGTGAAGGAGGGCACCCCATGAAAGCGTCCGGCATGTATTGCTGCGAGGTCTGCGGCGCCCCACAAAAGGGTGATGGTTGGTTCCTGATAACCGAGGATCCGGAGCGTGACACTCTCCAGATCTTGCAGTGGAACCGCCGTTTGGCGGAGCAGCCGGGAATGCGCCATCTCTGCTCGGCCGCCCATGTCGAGGATCTGGTCTCGCAGTGGATGGTCTCGGGCAGCCTGGATTACGGCTTCTCGCCTGCCCCTGGCTCCCAGGATCCTGTCGCGCCTACCGACACGGATGCCTCTTACCGCCTGGGTGAGTTGATGCTGGACCGGGCCAGCTTCGCCGCACTGGGCGAACGTCCGGACATGCTGAATTCCATTCTCGATGCCATTGATGGTGCGCTGCAGGCCTCCATAAGCGCCAAATCCCTTTTGGGCGAAGAACAAGAGGAAGGGGCAGTCCCGGCTTACGATGCTTAGGCCGGCTCAGGCGGCCGACAGCGCCGGCGTGAGATCGCTGGCCATCCGCAACACTTCTTCGTAGAGCGCATCCCGCCCCAAAATTTCCAGCTCGCGGCTCACCAACCGGCTGGGAGAGTCCTCCCCGGTTCGCACCAGTCGGCGCAGCGGGGGTTGGCCGGGCAGTTCCGAACGCGTAGCCAGGCCCTTGCCATCCTGCGTGCGCGATACCACAAAGGTCGCCGCGTCTTTTTCGTCGCAACTGAGAAACACGGCGCATACGCCATGGCCGGGACGTTTGCCCTGCCGCAACTCCAGCCGCAGGCGCGAGCCGGTACGGCTCAATTCCCAAACGGCGGAAACATTCTGTTCCCTCGCCCCTTGCGGGGGGACCGGCTGCGGATTTCGGAATCCCAGCTGCCGCGCCAGCCAGGCCGCCAGCAGTAAGGCGTCGGCCTGCACACTCGATCCCTCGTTGCCGAATTCGACCACGACCCTGCGCAGGCGGTGAACATAGGGAGTGCGGGCCGGACCATCAAACAGTTGTGCGATCAGTTGCCGCCAGGAGGTCAGGCGCGACCACGCCAAGTCACTGACGGCCGTATCAGGGCTCTGGAAAAGGGAGTGCACCCGCGGCCAATCAGCCTGCAGATCCTCCAGCCCGGCGGAATCCACAATGATGCGCGACGCCAACTCGCGTAGCTGCTGAAACAGGTCGTTCCCCAGCGAGTTCGCGTCCCGCCACCACAGGAACACGGGTAGATCGGGCAGCACCAGCGCGCGAACAATGCTGGCGACGCGCGCCTGTGCCGCCGGCTTGGCAACGATGCTGATCAATTCCCTGCCGATATAGCGATTGCCGGTGTGAGAGGTGAGGCAGGAAGCAGACACTTCGGTGTGGATTTCCTGCTCCGCATTGGCGGCAGCCGGCGAGACCAGGATGGCCCGGCAAGGGTGTTGCATCACAATTGGGTCGAGCAGTTCGGCGGCGGCTTGCAGGTCGGCAGCCGCAAGGCAGTACACCACCAGGTTCAACGTTCGCGAGCACAGCACCGGTCCCGTGCCCGACTTTTCAGCCTCGCTGCGCCACAGGTGGCGCAGTTCTTTCTCCACCTTGCCCGCATCCGCCGGAACTTCCGTATGAGACATCAACCCTGCTTCTCCTATGGCTGGCGCCAGCAGCAGCCGCCCTGCAGCAGGCTGTCGGCTTCCGCCGGTCCCCAGCTTCCGGCAGCGTAGTTGGGAAATGAAGGCGCCGGCTGGCTCGCCCAGGCTTCCAGAATCGGGGTCAGGATGGACCATGCCGTCTCCACCGCATCGCGGTGCGCGAACAGACTCGGGTCGCCCAGCATGCAATCCAGCAGCAGCCGCTCGTAGGCGCTGGCCGAAGCCATGCCGAACGAGGTGGAATAACGAAAGTCCATGGTGACCGGGCGCACGTGAACCGCCGGGCCCGGCTGCTTGGCATTGAACTTCAGCGATATGCCTTCATCGGGTTGGATGCGGATAACCAGCAGGTTGGGCGAAACCTGGTCCGTGGGCGTGTGGTTGAACAGCAGCAGCGGCGCCTGCCGGAACTGGATGACGATTTCCGTAAGGTGCTTGGGCAGGCGTTTGCCGGTGCGCAGGTAGAACGGAACCCCCGCCCAGCGCCAGTTCTCGACGAAGAGCTTGAGCGCGACAAACGTTTCAGTGGTGGAATTGGGATTGATGCCGGGTTCGGAGCGATAGCCGGCGACCTGCTTGCCGTCTACCCAGCCGGGCCCGTACTGCCCGCGCACCACGCAGGAGTTCACGCGATCTCCGACCAGTGGCGGAATGGCGCGCAGCACCTTGAGCTTCTCCGCGCGCACCTCGTCGGCGCCCATGGAAGCGGGCGGCTCCATGGCGGTCAGCGCCAGCACCTGGGAGAGATGATTCTGCACCATGTCGCGCAGGGCGCCCGATTCTTCATAATAGGAGGCGCGGTTCTCCACCCCCACGGTTTCCGCCGCCGTGATCTGCACGTGGTTCACGTAGCGGCGGTTCCAGATAGGCTCGAAAATCCCGTTGGCGAAGCGAAACACTAACAGGTTCTGGACCGTCTCTTTTCCCAGGTAGTGGTCAATGCGGTAGATCTGCTCTTCATGAAAGACCTTGGAGATTGCCTGGTTTAGCTCGCGCGCGCTTTGCAGGTCGTGGCCGAAAGGCTTTTCGATGATCAGCCGCCGCCAGCCCTTTTCCCCCTGCGCCAGCCCGGCGGCATCCAGTTGCTGCACGATGCCGGCAAAGGAACTGGGCGGCACCGCCAGGTAATAAACGCGATTGCCGTTGGTGCCTCGCTGGCGGTCAACCTCCTCCAGCAACGAGGAAAGGCTGGCATAGTCTTCGGGGTGGCCGGGATGGGCAGAAAGATAAAACAGGCCTTCGGCGAAGCTTTCCCACGCTTCCCGGTCTACCGGCCCCTGCTCGCCAAACTGTTCCACGGCCTCTTTCATGGCAGCGCGGAACTGCTCGTCGTTCATTTCGGTTCGCGAGAACCCCACAACGGAGAAGCCGGCGGGCAGCAGGCGTTCGCGCGATAGGTTGTAGAGCGCGGGCATCAGCTTGCGCCGGGTCAGGTCGCCGGAGGCACCGAAGATGACCATCACGCAAGGGTCGGGGGTGCGCTCCAGGCGAATGCCTTCGCGCAGCGGATTTTCCATGGTCAGGGCAGCCACATTCGCTCCTCGTACGCGCTCAAATGTTCATGGCCCGGAACAGTTACGCGGCCCGGTGCCCGGAATTCAGTTCCGAGCGCAACTCCCGCGCCACCTCCAGCAACTGCGCCAGCCCGCTCTTCGCGTCCGCGCCCAACTGCACCCGCACCACACGACGGCCGCGCTGCGTCAGCGCCTGCCAGTCCCCTTGTGCTTGCGCCCGTATCAGCTGCCCAAAAGTGTAGTTGGTTTCCGGCACCGGCACGTCGCTTCCGGGCTGGTCTACGAGTTGCAGGAACAGGCCGGTATTGGCACCGCCTTTGTGCAGCTGCCCGGTAGAGTGCAGGAAGCGCGGTCCGTAGCCCGCGGTGGTGGCCAGATGCGACTTCTCGCGCAGCAGCACGCGCAATTGCTCCAGCGCCTGGTCAGCAGCCGCCGTCGGTTCCAGATAAGCATGCAGCGAAATATAATTACCCGCCTGTGCCCTGCCCAGCCACTCCTGCAGCGCGCCCTGCAAGGGCTGGCGTTGCGCGGTCGGCACTTCTGGCGCCTGCTGGCCCCCGGCTTTGCCTTCCATGGCTCTCTTCGCCAGGTCCTTAGCTAATTGGACGTCCGGCTGGTTAAAGGGCTGAATGCCGAGCACCGCGCCGGCGGCGGCTACCGCCATCTCCCAGCGGAAGAATTCCTGGCCGAGATCGTACTTGTCCTTCAAGGCGAGTCGGGCCACGGGATGTCCCGCCTGCTCCAGGGCTGCCACCTTCGCTTCCAGACCCTTGTCCTCGCCGGGAATATGCAGGAAGGCGAAGAAGCGGTCCTTGCCGTACACCTCGGGGGCGCCCGCCGGCTCATCCGCGATGGGCACAATGCCTTTGTTGTCCTTGCCCGTGCTCTCCGCAATCAACTGCTCCACCCAGATGGGGAATGCCGCCAGTGACGGCGAAGCCAGAAATGTAGCCTTGTCGCGCTGCATGCGCGCCAGTTCGCCCAAGGCGGCTCCCAAAGCCAGGGTCGGACACTTCTTTGCGTCCACGCAGAAGGCACTGGCCTCGGCCATCGTCCAAGCCTCGTCCAGCAGGCGCTTCAGGTCCATGCCGATCAGGGCAGCGGGCACCAGCCCAAATACAGTGAGCGCGGCGTAGCGGCCTCCAACTTCCGGAGGCGCCGAGAAAACGCGGCGGAACTTGCGCTCGCGTGCCAGCTTTTCCAGCGGCGTGCCCGGATCGGTGATCGCGCTGAAGTTCTGCCCCGGCTGCTTGCTGCGGTCGTTAACCAGTTTCCAGAAATAATAGAAGTAGGAGAGCGTCTCCGTGGTGGTGCCCGATTTGCTGGACACCAGGAACAGCGTGCGCAGCGGGTCAATGCGCCGCTCCACGGCCCGCACCGCCGCCGGATGCGTGCTGTCGAGAACGATCAGCTCCGGATAACCGGCGGCATTGCCGAAAGTACGCTGGTAGACCTCCGGCGCCAGACTGGAGCCGCCCATGCCCAGCAGCACCACGTGGTTGATGCCCGCATCCTTAACCGCCGCTGCGAAGGTCTGCAATTCTTCCACATGCTCGTGCATGGCCTGCGGTAGGCTCAGCCAGCCCATGCGGTCCGTGAGTTCCGGAACCGGCTTGGGCGACCACAGCCTGAAGTCCTTGGCCCACAGCCGGCGATTGAAGTCGTCTTTCTGCCACTGCGAGAGGCGCGTATCCACAGCTGATTGCGCCGGCCCCAGGCTGAGCTGCTGGCGATCCACCGGAGTCGAAACCAGCTTGGTTCGTTTTTCGCGTAGGCTGTTCAATAGTTGCGCCATGGATTTGTCGAAAGCTTCTACCCCATCCACGGACAGCTTTTCGGTGATCTGGTTCAAGTCAACTCCCACCTCGGCAAGGCGGGCCAAAGCGGCTTCTGCCTCCTCCTCGCCGGCTTCCAGCGTCGGTGCAACTTTGCCGTGGTCGCGGAAGGCGTCAAGGGTGGCCGGCGGCAGGGTGTTGATGGTGTGCGGCCCGATCAACTCTTCCACATACATAACATCGCGGTAAGCGGAATTTTTGGTGCTGGTGCTGGCCCAGAGCGGCCGCTGCAGCCGTGCGCCTCGCTGCTGAAATTCGCTGAAGGGCGCGCCCAGAAAGATTTCCTTGAACCGCCGGTAAACCCGCTTGCTGTTGGCGATGGCGATCTTGCCCCGCAGCGCCAGCGCTTCCGGCGTCCCGATTTTTTCCAGCGCGGCGTCCACCAGCGTATCCACGCGGCTGACAAAGAAAGAGGCCACGGACGCCACCTTGGCCGGGTTCTGGTTGCGCCGCAAGCCGCGCAGGTAGGCGGCGGCCACTGCCTCGTAGTGCGCCAGCGAGAACATCAGCGTGATATTGACGTTGATGCCTTCCGCGATCAGCGCCTCGATAGCAGGCACGCCTTCGGGGGTGGCCGGCACCTTGATCATCACGTTTGGGCGCACCACAGCCCTCCACAGCCGTTTGGCCTCTCTGACTGTTGCCGCCGTGTCGTGCGCCATGGCGGCGGGCACTTCCATGCTGACAAACCCGTCGGCGCCCCCGGTTTCGTCATACACAGTCCGCAGGATATCGGCCGCCATCTGGATGTCTTCAATCTCCAGGTGGTCGAACATATTTTCTGCTGAAGCGTGCGGATCCTTGGCCAGCAGGGAGCGCAGGCTCTCGTCGTAATCGGCGCTGCCGGCGATGGCCTTGTCGAAAATAGTGGGATTGCTGGTGACTCCGCGCAAGCCATCCTCATCGCGCAGCCGCTTGAGGCCGCCGCCAGTTAGCAGATCGCGCCGGATGTAATCCAGCCAAACCGATTGTCCGTATTCCTGCAGTTGCTTGAGTGGGTTCATCTCGAGTTCCCTTCTGTCTCGTTGCTGAAATGAAGCATTCAGCATTTGGGTTCCGCCGCACATTCACTTCCCGCTTTTCACCAACCTCAGCGCGTGCTCCACCACGTTGGGCACGTTGAAGCCCAGCTTCTCCATGGCCACGTTGCCGGGAGCGGAAGCGCCAAACCGGTCAATGCCGACCACATCGCCGGCCTCGCCAACGTACTTGCACCAACCCAGGGTCGCGCCCGCCTCGATGGCCAGCTTGGGCACGGCCGCGGGCAGCACCTGCTTGCGGTAATCCGACGGTTGCTCGTCGAACAGCTCCCAGCAGGGCATGGAAACCACGCGCGCGGCGATTTTCTGCTTTCCCAGTTCCTCGCGCGCGGCCAGCGCCAGCTGCACCTCGGAGCCGGTGGCGATCAGCACAATCTGCGGCTTGCCGCCTTCGGCCTCCGCCAGCACATAAGCGCCTTTGGCCACGCCTTCGCGGATGGCATAGCGTTGCGCATCGAGCACCGGCAGCTTCTGCCGCGTCAAAGCCATGCACATGGGATGCTGCCGCTGCAGCGCGATCCGCCATGCTTCCGCGGTTTCATTGGCGTCCCCCGGCCGCATTAGCGTCATGTTCGGCATAGCCCGCAGGCTCATCAGATGCTCGATGGCCTGGTGCGTGGGCCCGTCCTCGCCCAGCCCGATGCTGTCGTGCGTGAAAACAAACAGCGAGTGCGTGTCCATCAGCGCGGCCAGGCGGATGGAAGCGCGCATGTAGTCGGAAAAAATCAGGAACGTGGAGCCATACGGAATAATCCCGCCATGCAACGCCATGCCGTTCACGATGGTTCCCATGCCGTGCTCGCGGACGCCAAAATGGATGTTGCGGCCGCTATCGCTCCCCATGCCGATGTCGCCATAGGCGGTGAGCGTGGTTTTAGTCGAAGGCGCCAGGTCGGCGGAGCCACCCACCAGAGCCTGCACCCGCCCGGCGAGCACGTTCATCACCTTGCCGGAAGCATCGCGCGTTGCCATGCCCTTGGGATCGGCGGGAAACACCGGCACGTCGGCATCCCACCCCTGCGGCAGCTTGCCGGAAATCAATTGCTGCAGATCCTGCGCCAGCTTGGGATAACGGCCGTGGTATTCGTCGAAGCGATCCTTCCACTGCGCTTCCAGTTCTTCGCCGCGAGGCCCGGCTTCGCGGAAGTGTGCCACTGCTGCTTCCGGAATGTAGAAATCGGGCTGCAGCGGCCACCCCAGCTTTTCCTTGGTGGCTTTTACGTTATCGGGACCGAGCGCCTCGCCATGCACCGCGGCCGTGTCCTGCAGCGGGCTGCCGTAGCCGATGTGGTTGCGCACAGAAATCAGCGAAGGCTGGTCCTCATATGCCTGCGCCAGTCGAATAGCCGCCTCTACCGCATCTAGATCATTGCCGTCGGGCACCGTCTGCACGTGCCAGTGGTAAGCGCGGAAACGCTCAACCACGCTCTCCGTGAAAGCCAGCTCGGTGGAGCCTTCGATGGAAATGTGGTTGTTGTCGTACAGATAAATCAGCTTGCCTAGCTTGAGAGTGCCGGCCAACGAAGCCGCTTCAGCGGAGACGCCCTCCATCAGGTCGCCGTCCGAAACAATGGCATAGGTGTAGTGGTCCACCACTCCCAGTTCTTCCTTGTTGAAGCAGCCGGCCAGGTGGGCCTCCGCCAACGCCATGCCCACGCCCATTCCGAAGCCTTGCCCCAAAGGCCCGGTGGTGGCCTCGATGCCGCGATCCAGGTTGTACTCCGGGTGTCCAGGAGTCTCGCTTCCCCACTGGCGGAAGCGTTTTAGCTCCTCCAGCGGCATGTCGTAGCCATAAAGGTGCAGCAAGGCATAAAGCAGTGCGCTGCCATGCCCGGCGGAAAGGATGAAGCGATCGCGGTTAAACCAGCGCGGGTTATTGGGATTGTGCCGCAGGAAGCGGTCCCAGAGCACGTAGGCCATGGGGGCGGCGCCCAGCGGCAGTCCGGGATGCCCGGAGTGCGCCTTCTCCACCTCGTCCACGGCGAGCATGCGGATGGTGTTCACGCACAGCCGATCCAGTTCGTTGCCCTTGGGTTGGCCCTGGGATATAGCGCCCTCGTGTTCAGTAGCCGGCAAATTCTTCAGTCCGGATGTCATCCTCGTCCACCTTTGTGTCCAGCAGGGTTTTGCGCATGGCGGCAACCATGGCGGGAGGTCCCGCCAAATAATAAATGGGGCCGTCCAGATTGTTCAGGTATTTGATGAGCATGGCGCGGTCAATGAAGCCTTGTTCGCCTTCCCAGGGCCGCTTGGATTTTTCCATGTCGGTCATGGTGGGAATGAAATGGTAGTTGCCGTTGTCCTTTTCCAGCCGGCGCAGGAAGTCGAGGAAGGGAGCATCTTCCGGCCGGTGGTTGGAATAGAAAAGGTAGAGCTGGTGGGGCAGGCGGTCGTGCGCGGCCTGAGCGACGATGCTCATAAAGGGAGTAATGCCGATGCCGCCGGCCAGGAACACCGCAGGCTTCTTGGCATTCTTGTGAAGCGTGAAGGAGCCCATGGGGCCGTCAATCTTCAGTTCGGTTCCCAGCGGCACGGACTTCAGGTTACGCTTGAAAGCGCTGTCACGCATGCGGGTGGCGAATACCAGCTCGTTTTCCGAAGGCGGGCTGGCGATGGAGAAGCTGCGGGTGTTGCCCTCGTCGTCGGTTTCCGGCGGGTTGAGCATGGTCATGTCCACCGACTGGCCGCCCTGGAAATCGAAGCCTTCGGGCTTTTCGAAGTGGAAGGCCATGGTGCCCTCGGCGACCTGCTCGCGCGATTTGAGCTTGCTCTGGTACACAGGCATGATGTGGCTCCTGGCGCCCGTGCTGCAATCAGGCGGCTGGCGCCTGCTTTCTGGCTCCAGCCTATTTTGATTAAGCCAACCCTGCCGGGGTTACAAATTGCGGCTTGCCCGGCGGCCAACTCACCACCACGTCCCTCGGCACACCTTTGCGAAACCTCTATGATACATCGCAAGCCCGCGGCGCTGCCACGAGCCGCTTACCTATCGTGTTACGATATTATTGTTCCTGGAGAGGAAAGCTCATGACTCACGCCCAACTTGCCGCCGACGCAGGCGGGAAGCAGTATCCGCTCCGCGGACAACTGCTCCGCAACTTTGCCCTGCTCTCCGCCGCTGGCAAGCAGGTGCAGCTCAGCGATTACCGCGGCCGCGCCAACCTGGTGCTGGTGCTGGCGGGAGCTCAGGGCACCGGACCAAAGCTGGACCTGCTGAGCCAGCTGGCTTCCCGCCATTCGGAGATTCTGGAACAGGAAGCCCAGGTTATCGCCGTGCTTTACTGCGCGCGCGAGCAGGCCCAGGCGGTCAAGTCGCGCGGTCACCTGCCCTTTGCTGTGCTGGCTGACTCAGAAGGCTTGGTACACCGCTCCCTGGGCGCGCTGGACGGCAACGGGCACCCGCGACTGGCTGTTTATGTAACCGACCGCTATGCGGAGGTGTTTGCCGCCTGGCGCACCGCCCAGGGCGACATCGTCCCCAGCCCACAGGATATTTTGGATTGGCTGGACTTCGTCAACCGGCAGTGTCCGGAATGTTTTCCTCCGGAGTGGCCGGCATAACACGGTTCAATGGAGGGGACGCAGAGAGATTTTGAAAGGAGGCAAAAGCATGATTCAGCTCAAGCGCGCGTACGATGCGGCCGCCAAGAGCGATGGCGCCCGCTTCCTGGTAGAGCGGCTTTGGCCGCGTGGCGTGAAAAAGGATTCCCTGGCGCTGGAAGCCTGGCTCAAGGACGTCGCCCCCAGCACGAACCTGAGAAAGTGGTTCTCGCATGATCCCGCCAAGTGGTCCGAGTTCCGCCGCCGTTACTTCGAGGAGCTCAGGACTAATCCCCAACCTTGGGAGCCCCTGCTCGCCGCCGCCCGTCGCGGCCGCGTCACCCTGGTTTACAGTTCGCACGACACCGAGCACAATAATGCGGTTGCCCTGAAGGATTTCCTCGAAAAAAAGCTGGGCAAAAAGGCGGCTTAATTCGCTCATGGCGGCAAAAGACCGCGTCCAACTGGTCATCGCTGATGTAGATGGCACCCTGGTCACACAGGACAAGGTGCTGACCGAGCGTGCCCGCGAAGCTGTGCGCAAAATCTTGACGGCAGGCATTGCGTTCACCGTTACCAGCGGCCGCCCGCCACTGGGCATGAAGATGCTCGTCGAGCCGCTGGGCTTGAAGGATCCCATCGCCGCCTTCAATGGCGGGGTCTTCGTGCGCCCTGATCTTTCCGTGCTGCACCAGCACTTGTTGCCCCAAGCCGCCGCCCAGAGCGCCTGCGAAATTATTGCCCAGCACGGTCTCGACGTGTGGCTCTACACCGACCAGGACTGGTTCGTGCGCCGCCGACAGGCGCCCCACGTGGACCGCGAGGAGTGGACGGTGAAGTTCCCGCCCAAAGTGGCGCCCAGCTACGACGGATTGCTGGGACGGGCGGCCAAACTGGTGGGCGTCAGCGACGACTATGCCGCAGTCGCCCGCTGCGAGCAGGACGTGCAGAAGAAGTGCGGCGACCAGGTTTCCGCCTCCCGCTCCCAGCCCTACTACCTGGACATAACTCACCCTCAGGCCAACAAAGGCGAGGTGGTTACGGTGCTTTCGCAGATGCTTAAAGTTCCGCCGGAAAAAATCGCCACCATTGGCGACGGACCCAATGACGTGCTCATGTTTCGGAAGAGCGGCATCAGCATCGCCATGGGCAACGCCAGCGATGAGGTGAAGAAGGCGGCCAAATTCGTAACCACTTCCAACCAGGAAGAAGGCTTCGCCCAGGCCATGGAGCGCTTCGTACTCTCATAGCTCGTGGCGACGGGGCTCTGCCCCATCTGGACGGGAAAGCCCCGCCCCACCGAGAACCGGCACTCTGCTCCGCGCCTTTCCCATACAATAACGATGTGAGATCCACAATTTTCGTGGTGGAGGACGACTCCGACATCGCCCGCCTGGTGCGCCATCACCTGGAGGCTGCCGGTTTTGCGGTGCGGCCGTTTGCCTCCGCTTCCGGCGTGTTGGCCCAGGCCGAACAGGAGCGGCCCTCGCTCATGCTGCTGGACATCATGGTGCCCGGCGGCGACGGCCTCGACCTCTGCCGCCGCGTGCGCGAGACGCCGGCCATTGCCGCCACCCCGGTCATATTCCTGACCGCCCGCACCGCCGAGGCCGACCGCGTGCTCGGCTTGGAACTGGGCGCCGACGACTACATCACCAAGCCTTTCAGCCCGCGCGAACTGGTGGCCCGGGTCAAAGCCGTGCTGCGCCGCTTCGAACAACCCCTGCAGCCGGCCGTCGTGAAGCTCGACGACATCGAGATTGATACCGGGGCCATGATCCTCACCGTGCGCGGCAAGAACGTGCCCGCCACCGCCACCGAATTTCGCCTGCTGGAATACCTGGCCCGCCACACCGGCCGCGTCTTTACCCGCGACCAACTGCTGGATGCCGTGTGGCGCGACACCTCTTACGTCACCCCGCGCTCGGTGGACGTTTACGTGCGCCGCATCCGGGAAAAGATCGAGCGCGATCCGGAAAATCCCCGCTACCTGCGCACCGTGCGCGGGGCGGGTTACCGCTTCGAGGTCCCGCGGTGACCAGGCGCATCTTCTTCAAGCTGCTGGGCGCATTTCTGCTGGTCATCGCGGTCGCCACTGCCACCCTGGATTTTGCCGTGCGCCGCGCCTGGGAAACTTCCCTGCGCCATGAACTGGAAACCACGCTCACCCAGAAAGCTCGCCTTTTTGCCATGCAGGTGGAGCACGCACGCGACCGCCGCCCCTTGCAGCAGATTGCCAATGAGGTGTCCCAGGCGGCTGACGCCCGCGCCACCATCATTGAGTCCAGCGGTAACGTGCTGGCCGATACCCGCGCCGATCCCGAGGAGATGGAGAACCATGCCACCCGGCCGGAGTTCATCGCCGCGCTGAATGGCAACATCGGCAGCGCTCAGCGCATAAGCCACACCGTGGGCATTCCCTTCCTTTACGTGGCCGCCCCGGTTGCCGGCGGCGCTGTGCGCCTGGCTTATCCCCTCTCCTCTATTGCCCAGCGAGTGCGGCACGTTCGTCTGCAACTCTTATTTGCTTCCGGCCTGGCCTTGCTGGTAGCCCTGGTTTTGGCGGTGCTGATCTCGCAAGCTATTTCCAGGCGGCTGCAGCGGATCGTGGTTTTCGCTGACCAGATTGCAGCCGGCGACCTGACGGCGCGCATCGAGGAAGGTTCCGCGGACGAGATTGCTCACGTCGCCGCCGCGCTCGACCGCACCGCCCGCCAACTGGAGCGCAGCTTTGCCGAGCTGGAAACCGGGCGCAAACAGCTGGAAACTCTGCTCAACAGCATGCAGGATGCGGTGCTGGCGGTTTCGCCCGCAGGCAAGGTGGAGTGGTCCAATGGCGTGATGAAGCGCCTGGCCTACGGGCATGTGCGCGTGGGCGCGCCGCTGGTGGAAACCATGCGCGACCCCGAGTTCCTGCGCGCCGTGGACGAGGCTTTGCGCACCCGTCAGGTCAGGACCGCGCGCGCCAGTTCCCTGGGAGCCGGGCGCAGTTTCGATGTGATTGCCGCTCCTCTGCCCGGCGGCGGCGCTGTGGTCGTGCTGCACGATTTGACCGAGGTGGAGCGGGTGGAGAAGACGCGTCGCGACTTTATCGCCAACGTTTCCCACGAGCTGCGAACGCCGCTCACTTCCATTCAGGGCTATGCGGAAACCCTGCTCGATTCCGGCGGCAATGGCAATACCCGGGAATTCCTGGAGATCATTCGGAAGAATGCTTCCCGCATGAGCCGCCTGACCGAAGACTTGCTGACCCTGGCGCGGGTGGAATCGGGCGAAACTGAATTTGCCTTGCAGCCACACTCCGCCGCCGAACTGCTGCGCGAAGCTCAGCAGAACTTCCAGGAGATTCTCAAGTCCTCCGGAATGGAATTAGAGGTTGCGGAAAGCACGCCCGCGGCCGTTCAGGTGGACACCGACGCCATCCAGCAGGTACTCACCAACCTGATTGACAATGCTGCCAAGTATGGCGCCGCTGGCGGCCGCATCGTGCTGGGGGCACGCGAGGTGGAGGGCCGCGTGGAATTTTACGTGCGCGACTTTGGCGCCGGCATCACCTCCGAGCACCTGCCCCGGCTGTTCGAGCGCTTCTACCGCGTGGACAAGGCCCGCTCGCGCGAGTCAGGCGGCACCGGCCTGGGCCTGGCGATTGCCAAGCACATCGTGCTCGCCCACGGTGGTCGCATCCGCGTGGAAAGCGCGCTCGGCCACGGCTCCACCTTCTTTTTTACCCTGCCGCTCGCCGTTCCCGCCGACACCACTGCCGGCACCAGTTGACATCGAGCCGGTACGCACAAGTCCGTCCAGGTAACATTCGAGCCGCGTAGCGGCACAAGGATGTAGCCCACGGCGTAAGCCATGCGAAAGAAACCAACCCTGAAACCAGCCCCGGAGGGGCGACATAACCAGCCTTCGGCCGTGCGTGTTGGCCGCGCTGCCTTTTGCTACTTTGAAAGGGCGCAGCTTCAGTTGCGCCAAAATGCTCTCTCATTTTTTCATTCCGAGCGGACTTTAATCCGCGAGGAATTGCCCTCTCTTGAATCAGCTTGACAATGTACTAATATTCTAGTACATTACCCATCAATGCACGCGCCTCCGTTCCGATTCCGCCTCGACCTGCACAGCGGCGTTCCTGTTTATCGCCAGCTCATAGACCAAGTGCGCGGCGGTATCGCATCCGGACAGCTTGTGGTCGGCGATCAGCTGCCCACCGTGCGCCAGCTCGCTGTGGATTTGTCCATTAATCCCAACACGGTAGTGCGTGCTTATCGCGAACTCGAACTCGGCGGCCTATTGGAAAGCCACCAGGGAACGGGCACCTTCATCAGCGCGCAAAAGATACGCGGCGGAGAACAGGAGCGCGAGCGCCAGTTGGCCCAGATCGTCAGCGATTGTGTGGCTCGTGCGGGGGCGGCCGGCTTCACCGTCGAGGATTTACTTGAACAATTGCGCGAGTTGGCTCCGCAACCAAGTCGCAGGAGATAAACCTATGACGAAATTCCAGATTGCTCCCATCAATGGAGTCGCCGTTATGGCCCTGGTTGCCTGTATCGCCGCGGGAGCGGCCGTCAGCGCCGCTGTCCATCATCCCGCGCCCCTCATTGCGGGTGCCTTGCTCGGCCTTTATCTCCTGTTCGCCATCAAAGTGGTCCGGCAATGGGAAAAGGTCGCGCTCCTGCGCCTGGGCCGCTATGTGGGGCTGCGAGGGCCGGGACTGTTCCACATCGTACCCGTCATTGAGACGCTCAGCCCGTTTGTGGATCAGCGGGTTCGCGTGGCCAGTGTGACCGCCGAATCCACCCTTACTCGCGACACGGTTCCGGTGAACGTGGATGCCATCGTCTTCTGGCTGGTGTGGAATGCGGAAAAGGCAATCCTGGAAGTAGAAAATTCCCTGGAAGCCATAAATATGAGCGCCCAGACTGCCCTGCGCGAGTCCATTGGACGCCACGAACTGGCGCAGATGATTACCGAGCGCGAAACTCTGGGCCGCGAACTGCAGCGCATCCTTGATGAAAAAACGAATCCCTGGGGAATAACCGTGCAGTCGGTGGAGGTGCGCGACGTGAGAATTCCGCAAGCTCTGGAAGATGCCATGTCGCGCCAGGCGCAGGCGGAACGCGAACGGCAGGCGCGCATCATCCTGGGACAAGCCGAAACGGAGATCTCCGACAAGTTTGTGCAGGCGGCAGCCGCCTACAGCGAAAATCCCACCGCTTTGCACCCTGCGCGCCATGAACATGCTGTATGAAGCCATCAAGGAGCGCGGTTCCATGGTGATCGTGCCCTCGTCTGCGGTAGAGACTATGGGGCTCGGCGGAACCCTGGCCACCGCGTCCCTCGGCGGAGCAAAACCCTGACACTTGAACAGGTCGAACGGAGCAGAACGTATGAAGCATGCGCTGAAAGTGTGCCTCAACAGGCGGAGGTTCCACACTATCACGCGAGTGGGCATGATTGCTCTCGTTGCGGTGGTGTGCTCGGCCAGCCCGCATGATCCCTCACCCATTGGCCGGATGATTGACATCGGCGGGCGTAAGCTCCACATTCATTGCACAGGCAGGGGCAGCCCGACGGTAGTGGTGGAGAATGGCGGCGCCGCATTCTCGTTTGATTGGGGGTTCGTTCAGCCAGAGGTCGCCCGCTTTACACGAATCTGCACCTACGATCGCGCCGGATATGCCTGGAGCGATGCCGGACCGCATTTCGATACCTTTGACCAGGCCGCGCACGACCTTCATCTCCTACTGGCAAGGGCGGATGTTCCTGGCCCATACGTGCTGGTCGGACATTCGCTGGGCGGGATGCTGATTCGCTTTTACCAAGCCAAATATCCAAAGGATGTCGTCGGAATGGTGCTGGTGGACAGTTCGCATGAACAAAGTCTGCAGCGCGTAGGACCAAAGATGGTCCGAATTCCCGAACTTACCGCGGAACAGTTCCACGCTCTCATTGACGAGGGAAAGGCAAATCCCCCTAAGAACGCGGAACCGAACCTGGCCCCGACTACCATTTTTCCGCCCTACGACAGGCTGCCGGCCAAGTTTCAGAATCTGCACTTGTGGGCACTCAAGAAAGTGCTTCCGCTGGTGGAGAGCTGGGGGCTGAATCTTCAGTTTGATCTGAGCCGACTTCACCAACTTCGTGTCGCAAGCCCACATCCCCTGGGCAACATGCCATTGGAAGTGCTCACTGCGTCCCAATTTGATGTGGTGCGAGGACCCGGCATTACGCTCGAACAGGCCCGACGAGACCATTTGCATTTGCAGAACGATTTGACACAACTCTCCACCAACAGCAGCCACATAATCATTTCAGGGAGCGGCCATGAAATTTACCTTTACCAACCGGGCGCCGTTGTCCGGTCCATATCTGCCGTTGTCTTTTCAGTTAAGAACCATTCGCCTTTGTTACGGAGCCGGAGGTGATCGTGCTGTCAGAAACGGTCGAAAGGAGTGGAACCCATGAACTACTTACTTGAAGGGTGCCTGGTCGCGCTAATGCTGGTTAGCAGCGTCGCGCCTTCTGCGAGCCAAACCAGCCCCGAAGGGGCGAAAGAACGGGCCTTGGCGCTGCGTGTTGGTGAGAAATAAATCCTGAGACCAGCCCCAAAGGGGCGACACACTAAAGCCCAGGACGGAAGTCCTGGGTACCGTTCCTATGGAGTGTCCGAGTCCCGTAGGGACGGCACTATACCGCCAATACCGTCTCGGCAATTCCCGGCAGTCGCGCCATCCCTGCGCGTCTTACCTCCGCTTCCATATAGGAAAACAACTCATGCTCGAGCGAAACCGGCAGGTCTGGCCGCCGGTATGTAGCAACTAATTCATTCACCCGGGCGCGGGCGCGGTCAAATGTGCTGGGCGAGCCCGCCTCCTGCCAGCCGCGCAGCGAGTCGCGGTCAATCACCTCCGAAGGCATGTACTGCTCGCTGCGGAACAGCTGCCGCGTCTCCTTCAACTTCAGGAAATCGCCGCTATGCCCCAGCGCCGCAAACATGTGCGTCGCCAGCGTGGGCGTGCGCGGCTGAATGCCGGCCAGCAATCGCTGGGCGTAGCCAATGGCTTCCGCGTCAATCACCAGCTTTTCTATGCTCATGGCGGCCAGGAAGTTCAGCATGCCGGCTCCGGAAATCATGTTGATGCCCGCCAGCGCGCCCAACACGGCCACCATGCCTGCTTCCATCCCCGCCTGCGCATCCACCACCTTGGCGTCGCCGCCTATCAGGTAAGTGTGCGTGGGCAGGCCCAGGCGCTTGCCCACCTGCGCGTAGGCGATGTCAATCATCGCCGTCTCCACCGCGCCCATGGGCGTGTTGCCGGTGCGCATGTCGAAAATGGCGGGCGCGCCTCCCCAAACCACCGGCGCTCCCGGCGCTGCCAGTTGATGGATCGTGATTCCGCTCAGACACTCGGCGGCGTGCTGCACCACGGCGCCCGCCAGCGTGACTGGCGCTGCCGCCCCCGCCAGCGGCATGGAGATAATTTCCGCCGGCACGCCCGCGCGCCCCAGGTCAATCAGGCTTTGGCCTGCGAATTCCGTCCAGGTCAGCGGCGGCGAAGGACACACATCGAACACCGCCCGTGGCTTCTGCCGTAACTGCTGCCGGCCGCCGGCTTCGATGGCCAGCAGGTCCAGCATGCGCCGTCCGCCCGCGGCGCTGAATCCCCCGGTCACGACCGGCTTGTTGGAATGCCACAACACCAGGAACAGCCGGTACAGGTCGCCGCTCTCGGCAGCCACCTCGGTGCATACCATGGCGGTGGACTGCGCCGCGTACTGGGGCAGCATCTCCGACACCTGCACCAACCGGACCAGGTCCAAGGCTTGTGCGGGACGGTGCTCCAGCGTGTCCGGGTCGAGCAGATAGACGCAAGAAGATCCCGGATCGAAGTGGACGTCATCTCCGCCATAGTGCACCGCCGGGTTGCCGGCACGGTCGTACAGGAAAAACTCGCGTGGCGTCGTTTCCAGAGCCCTCCGCGCCAGCGCCTCCGGGATATGTGCGACTTCGCCTTGAGCCGTGGTTTCCACCCGCGCTCCGGAACAGGCCAGCAGTTCCAGGGCCGCCGGCGCCTGCACTCTCACCCCCGGACGCTCCAGCAACTCGAAAGCTTCCGCCAGAATGCGGTCAATGAACTCGCCGTCGAGCAGTTCGATTTTGGGTTGCATGAGGAGGACCTCGCTACTTTGCCTGCCCGTTGGATTTGCCCACCAGCGACTTGGCCAGCGTCACCGCGCCCACGGCATCTTTGCCATAGCCATCGGCGCCGATTTCCTCCGCCCACCTCCGGGTCACCGGCGCTCCGCCCACGATGATTTTCACTCGCGGCCGCAGCTGCGCCCGGTCCAGCGCCTCCACTACCCCGCGCTGCAGCGCCATGGTGGTGGTCAGCAGCGAGGAGACGCCGACGATGTCCGCCTGCAGTTCGCTCGCTTTGGCGGCAAACATTTCCGCCGTCACGTTCACGCCCAGGTCCACCACCTCGAAGCCGGCGGCAGAAAGCAGAATCCCCACCAGCGTCTTGCCGATCTCGTGAATATCGCCTTTGACGGTGCCTAGCACCACCCGGCCCAGGAATTCGCGCTGAGTCCCGCGGCGCTTCATCTCCGGCTCCAGTACGCCGATGCCTGCCTTCATGGCCTCCGCCGCCATCACCAGGTCCGGCAGAAACATCTGCCGCCGGGCAAATTGTTCGCCTACGTAATCCACCCCGGGAACAAAACCACGATTCACTGCCTGCAGCGGATCAATGCCCGCCGCCAGCGCCTGCTGCGCCAGTTCCGTGGCGTGGTCGGCGGCGCCGTCAATAATGCTCTGCCGCATGGCATGGAACAGGTCGTCGCTCATATATGTTTTCCCTGAATCGCGCGGGTCGGGCGCTGCAGGAATGCTAGCCGGGGCTTGTCTCAGCGGGATGTGATTCAGGTCACTGGGTGGGGTGATGAGGACTGCGCGGGCCGGCCGCCGATTGCGCTCTCCTCAACCGCAATGCAGCCGCGGCAAGAATCAGGCGGCCCTCTCCTCGGCGCGCAGCAGTTCGTCAATGGCTTGCAGGACAGCGGTAGGGTGCTGACCCTTCTGCAGGAAAGCGTCAACGTGCATGCGGGCATCTTCCGGGACTTCCGCCACACCCGAAAACATGACAATACGCACTTGTGGCTTGATTCGCTTCATGGTGGCGGCGACCTCGCCTCCATCTACCTCCGGCATGGCGTAATCGAGCAGGACGAGATCTACCGGATGAGTGGCAAATAGCTGCAGGCCTTCCTGCGCGCTATGGGCGGTTTCCACGTAGTACCCGGCGCTTTGCAGGTACAGGCACCAGCCCGCCAGGGAGGGTTTGTGGTCATCAATGCAAAGAAGATTCTTTTGGCCTACCGGCATTCGCGCCCTCCGCACGTCCTGAAGGTAGACGAGTGGCATGCAGTAAAGGCAAGGAACAAACAATACACCGCCGGCGGCATATTCGCCAAGGGCTTTCAAACCTATTCAGCTAAGTGCCGGCTGTCCGCCAGCCCGCGGAAATGCATAAATTGCGTACTGCAGGTTGCCGTGGAGCCGCCGCAGGCCGCCATTCTCCGCCAGCACGTGCTCCAGCAGCGGATTGTGGTAAACCACGTAGACCGGGCGTGGATGTTCCTGCAGCGAGTCCCGCAGGTGCGCCATCACCATTCGCAGGCCCGCCTCCGGCAAGGGATTGAAGAGAAATAGCACCAGGGGGGTTGGCGGAAACTGGAAATCGCGGGCGTCGCCGCAAACCGACTCCACCGCAAAGCACGTCTGGCTCTCGCTTTTGTATCGGCGGAGGTTGTCCTGTGCGGCCCGGTGCAGCGCCGGCACCACTTCCACTCCCAGGATGCGTTGGAAGGGATACTCCGAAGCCATCAGCAGCGTGCGCCCTTTCCCCGATCCCAGGTCAATGAACTCAAACTGGCGGTAATCAATCGCCAGCCCGCGGATGCTCTCATGAAACTGCGCCGGATCACTGGGCTGGTACGCATGTCCGGCCAGCACGGCTAAAAGGTCGGCGCGGCGGCTAACGTTGGCGGAGGTGGTGTCCACGCGGTAGTCCCAGTCAAAATCAATGTCGCCGTAGCGCTGCTTGCGCCGTCCCGGAGTGGCATCGCGCGCGAACTCCCACATTTCACCCAGGAACATTCCGGCGGCGCGGGTCAGGCCCAGGCGGGGCAGGTTTTCGCGCCACCAGCGCACCAGGGCGCGGCGAATCGTGAGCGGGGAGTCGGCCGCCTTCACCGGCTCAAGGGGTTGACGCTTCGCCTCCGCGCGTTCCACCTTCATGCAGATGATTGTAGCGGCATCGGGCTACACAGGTTCACCAGCCATGGACAAATTCGGAACTGCTCGCTCGCCGTCCATCACGCGCACGCAGACTTCGTAGCCCTCTGTGATGTCCGCTTGCAGCCTGGCAAACAGCTTGCTAAACGCCGCCCGGCTTTTGCCCACAAAATTCTCTGCCCACGTTTGTCCCACCAGGATGCAGCCCTCGGTGTCGGCATCCGTGTTTCCAGCATGAATGCGGATACCTTCGAATCCGGGCACCGCCAGCAACTGCGGCAGCATTTTCTTGAACCGACTGGAGTAGTTGACGGTGAGCGAGTAATTGCCCGCCGGAATGCAGGTGGCTCCAGGAACCTTTGTGCCCGGTGCCCGAGCGCAATCCTCCAGCGTGTAGCACTCGAATTTCCCGTTCACGAACAGGCGGCCGATGGTGGATTTGCCGGTATAGATCTCGCGCCGGATTTCGACCCGCAGAACGGCTGGTTTGCCTGCGTTTGTGCTCCTCGCTTTCACTCGCGACGATGACGGTTCGGACACACAATCTCCTAAAAAGAAAACGGACCGCTGTGGTCAGGCGGTCCGGGAATTTTCCGACAAACTGTTTGAGATTACCCGGCAACTTCCATCAGCATTTCCGGGCTGGCGCTCTCGGCAATGGACTCCGTGATGCGAAACCCGCGCCGGCGTGCCTCGCGCACGAATGCATCTCCAGGAACGGCCAATTCCACCGGGAAGGAGCCCACGCGAATCTCGCCCCGCGCCATCATGGCGGCCACAATAGAAAGGTGCCAGCCGGTGGTGCGCTGCATGGCGGAAAATCCTGTGGTCTCGTCGTAGTAGTCAATCACCTCCACCGTGGCTTCGGCCGCTGCTCCATCCTTCTTGCCCAGGGCGCGCACGCGCACGATGCACACATCCTTGATCACCTCAGCCCGCACCTGTGGCTCGAATAAAGTGTGGAACAGGTGCCGGGGCACCACCTCTTTGCCATCCACCTTCACCGGCTTAGTGTCGAACAGGCCGAGGTCGGAGAATGCCTTCAGTTGCGCGAAATTGCCGGGATAGCGCAGCACCTTCAGTTCATAGGTCTGCAGTTTGCCGGCAAACGTCCAGGGCGCCGTGGAAGCGCCGCCCGCGATAAAGAAGCATTCCAGGTCGCCCAGCGGCGGCACCTCCAGCATTTCAAATTCGGTGAAGCAGGGAATGTGCGTGAGCTTGCTTTCGCGCAGCACGGTCATGCCACCGTAATATTCGTTGGTCAGGCCTTCGATACTGAAGGTCAGTTGGTAATTCCAGGGTGGCGAAGGATGCTGCGGCAGGCCGCCGTCATAGATGTAAACGTGTTCGGCGCTGTCCAGCAGGCCCATGGCATAAACCGCCAGCGTGTTGCCCATACCTGGCCCCATGCCGCAGTCCGGCACTACGCGCACCCCCGCGCGGCGCGCTTCGCCATCCAGCGCATGCTGCTGGCGGACTATATCGGTGTTGCCGCCCAGGTCGCAGAACGACACGCCGCTGGCAATCGCGGCGCGCGTCAGGGCCAGGTTGAAGAAGTAGGGCACGGCGCTTAGCGCCACATCGTAGCCCTTCAGAGCGCGACGCACCGCTGCTTCATCGCTCGCATCGAGGGCGAGTGCGGTGGCAGCCCGCCGGCCCAACAGTTCGTTCACCTGAGCCGCGGATCGTTCCGCCAGAGTGGCATCCACGTCTGCCAGCGTGACCCGCGTGGCCTCGCCAAATTTGGCCAAGTCGTAGGCGGCGGCAATTCCCTGCCGTCCTGCTCCCAGCACTATGTAGGAAAATGACATGTTCGTCCCTCAGTTGAATTTCGCATCCGCTGAACTATTCGCACTTGAATTTTACGGGGGCGTGTCGCTTTCTACTGTGACCGGTGGACATTGCCGATGTGCGCTGGGTTACAGCCGTTGCGAGTGCGAGTTCGGGTTCCACGCCGCCTGTGCCAGAAGGGCTTTGAAGGGCCGGCAATCGCTAGCCGGCTTTGAATGGGCGTGGCTTCAGCCCTACCGAAATTGGCCTGCCTTGCTTGAACAAGCGTGCGGCTTCAGCCGCACGAAAACCAGACAGGAAAACCTTGGGGCTTTAGTCCCGGGATAAACGATTCACTTCAAAATAGATGCACACGACTGAATGCTGACCGGTGACTGCTGACTCTTGCCAACTGCGACCTACTCTGTTTCCGTCACCTTCGTCGCTTTGCGGAACTTCCCGGCTTCCACTCCCGTGAGCGCCGCCAGCGCCAGCGAGATCATCTGCGCGGGCAAAATCTCTAGGATTGGGCGCAGCGCCGGCACAACCGCGGGCAGCTGCAGCGCCTCAGCATCGCTCTGCGGGCCGCAAAGAAACGCCCGGCCGCCTGCACGCCGGATATCCTCCACCAGGCTGCGGTTCAGCTCTTCCACTTGCGGGTCGCCCGCGTAAACCAGCGCAAACAGATGCGAATCCACCATCTCAAACGGTCCATGGCGGAAAGCCGCGCTGCTCATGCCTTCGGAATGAAATCGCGTGGACTCCTTGATGATTAGGCCGCTATTCATGGCCGCGGCCAGCGAACTGCCGCGTCCCAGGAAGAACAGGTCGCGCACCCCTTCCAGTTCGCGCATCAGGCTCTCCACGTGGGTCTGCCACCGGCTCAGATAATCGCGAACCAGCCCTGGCGCTTGCCGCAGTTCCCCGGCAGAACTGCCCGGCTGGCCGCCGCAAAGCAGCCCTCCCAACCACGCCAGTACCGCAATCGCGGAAACGTAGGTCTTGCACGACACCGAAAACTCCGAGCCCGCCCGCGTTACCAGGCTGGCGTCGGCGCGCATTGCAAGTGGCGAATCAGCCCCGTTAGTCACGCCAACAACCGGCGACTTGCGGCCCGGGAGATCCAGCAGCTTTACCGTTTCCGCGCTCTTGCCCGACTGCGACACCGCCACCACCAGCGTGCTTTCATCCAGCAACCGGGGCAGAAAATGAATCAGCTCGGAAGTTTCCACCAGCAGCGCGCTGGTGCCGCACGCCAGCAACGAGAGATAGAGCGGCTGCAACGCGTTCAGCGACGCGCCCATCCCGGTCAGCACCACCCGCTGGTATTTGCCTTCCACCGGTGTCAGTCGGCGCAGTTTGTCCGTGACTTCCAGCACCGGAAGTGTGTTCTCCAACGCTTCCGGCTGCCCCAGCAGGTCTTGGAAATAGCGGCCCTGGATGACAGTTCCCAGGCTATTAGTTTCCATCGCGATGAATTCCTTCGTGGTCATGATTGCCTTGGCTTGCCGAAACGGTTGTACCAGGCGCGCGCCGCCCCGGCCACGCCCGCATCTGCTCCCATGCGCGCCAGCAGGATTTCCGTTTTTTCCGCCGGCACCAGGGTGCAGCTGGTGCGCACCACCTCGCGCGCTCGATCCATGAACAGATGAGCGCTGGCCATCACTCCTCCGCCCAGCGCGATCGCATCCGGACAGTACATGGTGACCAGATTGGCCAGGCCCACACCCAGGTAGTAGCCTTCCCGCTCCACCGCTTTTTTCGCCAGCGGATCACCCTGCTCCGCCAGCCGGCAAATTTCCTTGGCGCTCAAATCCACGGGCAACTGCGTGCCGGCGGGCGCGTTCTCTCGCACCCAGGTGACCATGGCCGGTCCTGCTGCCATCCATTCCCAACAGCCGTGCGCCCCGCAGTAGCACAGCGGCCCCGAGGCCTCCACCACCATGTGCCCGAGCTCCGGGTGCGACTGGTCCACTCCCCGATATAATTCGCCGTCAAACACGAGGCCGCCACCGATGCCGGTGCTGATTGTCACGTAGATGAAACGGCGCTTGCCCCGGCCGGCGCCCCAGGCGGCTTCCCCGAGCGCGGCGGCGTCGGCATCATTTTCCACCGCTACCGGCACGCCGAACTCATGCTCCAGCGGCTGCTTCAGATTGGAACCTTTCCAGCCGGGCAGGTTGTCCACCGTCCCGAAAATGCCGGTCTCGGGGTCAATGGGACCGGTACTGCCCACTCCGATGCCTTTAATTTTCCCGCCAGCATGCTGTTCGGATTCGCGCAGCAGTCCAATAATGCGCTCCAGTCCGCGACCGAAACCCTGCGTCGGGCTGGTGGCGCACTCAGTGCGGTACAGGATGCGGCCATCAGGAGCCACCGCACCCGCCGCAATCTTGGTTCCGCCAATGTCAATGGCCCCGATCACGCAGTCACCTGCGCCTGGGGAAAACCCGCCTTCTGCAATTGCACCCTGCTCAGGGCAGTTTTCCTGCCCATTGGCCCGCTGCCCACTCGTGGAATCAACAATTTGGCGCGCTCACTTTCGCTGGAAATTCCATTGTAGCCGATGAAGCCGCTTTCGCCTTTCACAATAACAACCAAAAGCAAAGATTCGAAACTCTTGACAACCTCCCGCGCAACATTGTACCGTGCCGCCTCGAAAACACGACCGATGGCGTTCATCGGTGGAAGCGATGCTTGCCTGCCCTGGCCATACTCCCCCCGAGTGGCCAGGGCTTGCTTTTTTCTGAGTTCACGCCGGGTCTGAGTTGCGCGTGTGGACAACGCTCGCGCCCTGTCACTACACTCTTGCCGTACCCTGAACGCCATGAAACTCGTCACCTTCTCCACAAGCTGGGGTGAAACCCGGATCGGCGCGCTCACTCCTGACGGCGCCATCGTTGACCTCAACTCCGCCTGCGCTCTTTATCTGCGCGATTCCGAACGCGAATCGGCCTACGTGCGCCTGGCCCGAGCCCTGGTCCCGCCCAACATGCGCGAACTCTTCGGCGGCGGCGATACCGGCCTGGAAGCGGCGCACAAGTCGCTCGACCACGCTCTCACGTTAAGTGGCGAGCTGCGCGGCGTGAATGGCGAGCCCGTCATCTACTCCCGCGAGGAAGTGAAGCTCAAGGCGCCGATCATTCCCAAGAAGTTTTTCCACACCGCCGGCAACTTCCGCGAGCATCACGAAGAGGCCGTGCGCGCCAAGTTCTCCCATCCCGTGCGCCCGTGGATCGTATTCTTCCAGAACGTGGACGCCATCATCGGCCCTGACGAGCCGGTCATTTACCCCGAGCACCTCACTCAGGAACTCGACTACGAACTGGAACTCGCGGTCGTGCTCAAGAAAGCGGGCAAGCACTTCTCCGCCTCCCAAGCCGGTGACTACATTGGCGGCTATGTCATCTTCAACGACATCACCGCCCGAGACATTCAGCGCGAGGAGATGAAGTCGGGCGTATTCAGCTACTGCAAAGCCATTGACAGCTTCTGCCCCCTGGGTCCGCACATCGTGACCGCCGACGAAATCCCCGACCCGCACAACCTGGCTATGGAGCTGCGCGTGAACGGGGAACGCCGCCAGGTGTCGCATTCCGGCAAGATGTCGGTAAAGATTCCGGAAATCATCGCCCACTACTCCGCTATGGGCTACAGCGCCGGCGACGTGCTCTCCACCGGCACTGTTTCCGGTGTGGCTGCCTTCAGCGGCGATCCCAAAGCCTGGTACCTCAAGCCCGGCGACGTGATGGAATGCGAGATCGAGCGCATCGGCGTGTTGCGCAATCCCGTCATCTCCTGGGAGGAGGCCTATGGCAACAAGCCGGCCATGGCCATCCGCGAAAGCGCCTGACTTATGCCTGAAAATAACCTGCATGGCCAAGTCTGGGTCAGCGAGTTGAATTCGCGCCCGGAAATTCGCGGCGCCTTCGCCCGCACCCAACCCATTCGCTTCTACGACACAACCTTGCGCGATGGCGAGCAAACCGTGGGCGTGGTCCTCTCGCCCCAGCAGAAGCTGGAAATTGCGCGCAAGCTCGACGAGCTGGGCGTCAGCCGCATCGAGGCCGGCTTCCCTCGTGTTTCCGCCGACGACGCCGAGGCCATTCGCCTGATGTCTCGCGCCAGTCTGAAGGCCGAGCTCTGGGGCTTTTCCCGCGCCGTCAAGGCCGACCTGGAAGAACTGGTGCGCTTGGGCGTGCACGCCACCATCATTGAGGCTCCCACTAGCGACATCAAGCTCAAGGCCTACGGCATTTCCCGTGACGAGGTGCTGGGCCGGGTGCGCGAGGCCATCAGCTTTGCCCGCCAGAATGGCATCACCGTCGCCTTCTTTGCCGTGGATGGCACCCGCACCGGCCTGGAATTCCTCAAGCAGGCGTATCTGGCAGCGCTTGAAGCCGGCGCCGCCGAACTTGTGGTGGTGGATACCATCGGCGCCTGCGGCCCGGAAGCCGCTGAATTTCTCACCCGCGAAGTGTGCGCCTGGGCCGGTCCCAACGTGCCGGTGCACTGGCACGGGCATAACGATTTCGGACTGGGCACCGCCTCCGCCCTTGCTGCGGTGCGCGGCGGCGCCACCTGGGTGCAGGGCACCATCAATGGGATGGGGGAGCGCGCCGGCAACGCCGACATCTGCGAAATTGCCCTGGCTTTGCGCTGTCTCTACGACGTGCCCGTGGCCATGGATCTGGCCAAAGTTCGCGAGGTTTCTGAAGCCGTTTGCCACGCCGCCGGCTATCAGCTTGAGGCCTGGAAGCCGCTGGTTGGCGAGAACCTGTTTACGCGTGAGAGCGGCGCCGTGGCCAGCCAGTTCCACATCCCCGAGGCCATCGAACCCTATTCTGCATCCCTCGTCGGAGCCGACCGCCGCATTGTGCTGGGCAAGAAAAGCGGGCTCGACAGCATTGATCTGAAAGCCCGCGAGTTGGGATTAGATGTTCCCGCCGACGCCCGCCCTGCCATCCTCGCCGAAGTGAAAAAGCGCGCCATCGCCAAGCGCGGCCTGCTCACCGACGCCGAATTTCAGGAGATTGTCGCCGGAACCGCTAAAATGAAAATGTCATCCTAGGCGCGGGCGAGTATACAGAGCCCGCCAAGTGAAGGCCCTCTGCATTTGTCGAACCAGCGCTGAAGGGGCGGCCGAACGTAGCCCGTCCACTTCAGTGGCGGGAAAAAGCGCAACATGACCCAAAGTCCCGCAGGGACGACTGAGATTCACTGACTGCTGTGGTCTCCGTGGAAGCGCCTGGCCTTAGCATGGCGAAACTGCGTAAAGAAAACGTAGGGATTTAGCCCCGGGCGAATTATTCTCTCGCCGCCGCGGCCACGCCCTTGAAATGCGGCAACACGGCTTCGCCGAACAGCTTGGCCTGCGCCTCGCGATCCTCGCCCCAAACTTCCAGCAGGATGTGCGTGCACCCCGCCGCCCGGTACTGCTCAATGGCGGCAATGCAATCATCCGGCGTCCCCGCAATCGGGCATACCTTGCGCAGAATATCGTCGGTCACCGCCCGGGCGGCGGCTTTGCGGCCCCATCGCTCCATCCCATCGGCAATCGGCTGGATTTCCTCAAACGTCAGCCCCGCGTTCTCCAGGATCATGTCAGCCGAGCCGCGAATGTTCTGCACCTTATTGGCCAGGTACATGGCCGCCATCTCCCGCGCGCCCTCGCGGCCCTTCTGCCGGTCCTTGGCGATGCTGCCCACCACCACCGAGCCCAGCTCCAGCGTTTCCGGATCGCGACCGGCTTTTTTCGCGCCTTCATCCAAGTTCTGGCGCGAGTAGCGCACGAATCCCGGAGTGGTGATGCTGGCGGTCAGCAATCCGTCATAGTGCGTGCCCGCCAGGCGCTGCAGCACCGGCCCGGTCGCGCCGATAAACGTGGGCGGCATCCAGCGTGGCGTGTCCGCATCCTCCTTCAGCGGCGGCACCAGCGCGGTGAAGGCCTGCCCTTTGTAGTCGAGCGCCTTGCCCGCCAGCACTGCTTTGATGATCTCGATGCTTTCGCGCATCACCACCGCCGGCGACGCCTCTTTGCCCTTTTCCCCTTCCCCGATCTCCTTCATGAAAATTTTGGAAGCCCCCAGACCGAGCAGGAAGCGGCCCTCGCCCGCGGCCTCCTGCATGACTCGTGCTTCCATGGCGATCTGCACTGGGTGCCGGGTGTAAGGCGAAATGATGCCCCAGCCGATAGGAATGTGCTTGGTCTCGCGCGCGATGATAGCGGTCACCGCGGTGGAGGAGCGCGCCTCCATGGAGTGTTTGCGCCACCAGGGATAGGCTTCCGCCAGCCAGAAGGCGTCAAACCCGGCGGCGTCGCAGGCCTTGGCCATGCCCACGGTCTCCTCCAGCGGCTCCATGCTCAGCTGCAACACCCCAATGCGGAATGGGACGCTCATGCGCTTCGCTCTTCCCTTCTATTATCAGAATAGCAATTTGACCCCATATTCTGGGCACTCACAGACAAAATATATTTTATTCACCAGCAAGGGCTTATGCGGCAATCAAGGCCACGCCGCTCTTGACTGATTTTGTGGCGCGGGCGCCCTCGGTCCACGGACACCTACCGGCTACCCACTGCCGACTCCCGTTCCTCTTCCCACGACCGCTCCAAGCCCTTGATCAGTGCCCACACGGCTTTATTCAGCGGCGTCGGCACACCCGTCTTCTCGCCCCACTGCACGATGGCGCCATTCATGAAGTCCACTTCCGTTTGCCGCTTGGCCAGAACATCCTGCAGCATGCTGGCTTTGTGCTTGCCGGGCGCATTGGCGCCCTTCATCACCATATCCCAGGGTTCGCCGTGCAGCGTGATGCCCAGCGCCTTGGCCACAGCCTTTCCTTCCTCGATCAGGTCCCTGAACAACTGGCCGGTCGGCGGCAGAAACGTAGCCGCACCATGGTGCAGCAGGGTGAGCGCGCCCACCGGATTGGTGGAGGCGTTGAAGATCAGCTTGGTCCACTGCGCCCCGCGCGCGTCTTTCAGTGGAATTGTATTCATGCCCGATCCGGTGAGCATGGCCGCTAGCTCCTCCACCCGCTGCATCGGCGTGTTCGTGGGCTCGAAGGGGCCGATCCAGGTATCGCCCTTGATGTCATAGCCGATGTGCCCGGGCTCAATGGGATGGCCGGCGGGAAAGGTGGTGCCGCGGATCACGTACTTGACGTGCTCCGCGATGAGTTCCTCGTTGCCCACGCCATTCTGCACTGAGCACACCGCGCTGTTCTCATCGAAGGCGCGCGCCGCCTGGGCGATGGCTGAGCGCGTGTGAATGCTCTTGGTGGCAACTATGCCGTAGTCGCAGCGCGGTATTTCAGCGGCATCGCTGGTCGCGTTCAGGCGGGCGGTGAAATCGGCGGCGCCGGAAAGCCGCAACCCGCGCTGGCGGATAGCCTCCACGTGCGGCTTCCACACGTCATAAGCCCAGACTTCGTGCTGGCCGGAGCGCGCCAGGTGCGCGGCAAACAAGCTGCCCACCGCGCCGCAACCTACAACGCAGACCTTCATGAGGTTCTCAGTTCTCGTTCTCAGAAGTAGTTGGTAGCCAGTAACGGGTAATTGGGAGTCACCAACCGCTAACTACTAGCTACCAACTACCAGATTTCGTCTTCGTATCAGGGCATGGCTTCAGCCATGCCAAAGGCGTGCTCTCAAGAACTCCGGCTTTAGCCGCTGGGAATTCCGCATCAGATCTCAACTCATCCTCAGCGGCTGAAGCCGCTTCCAACGCGCTCGCTTCGGCACGCCTGAAGGCGTGCCCTGATACAAATTTGATCCACGAACTACTCAATGCCAGATCACCGGCTATCTTGTCGCGACTGACTTCCTCTTCTCATTCCCCGAGAAGAACTTCCACGGCACATTCGCCAGGCACTCGCCTTCGGTCTTGCCGATGCGGTACGTATCTTGCGTGTAGAGGCATACCTTGCCGTCTTTATCCACCACCTGGGGGTGCAGGGAAAATATCATGTTCTCGCGCAGCGGAACCTCAGCCTTGGCGCCGATGGCCGGGTGCTCAATCATGGTCGCGCCGATGGAGTGCCCGGAAAGGTGCCCGAGTGCGAAGCCATGCCGGGCGAAGGTGTCGGCCACGGCATGGTGCACGGTGCTGGCCAGTTCGCCATCGCGCATCAGCTTGCGAGCCGCCTCCAGCGCCTCCGGATAGGCGTCAGCCATGGCCTGCGTGCGCGGGCTCGGCTTGCCGCTGATGAGCGCCCGCGAAAACTCAACCCAGTAGCCGCCCGCCCCGGTGATCTCTAAAGAGTAGAGCAGCAGGTCGTCGGCCTTCACCACGCGATGCCCCGGCACCTTAAACGACGCTTCCGCCTCCCCATGCTCGCCTGAAAGCAGGATATTCATCATGCGCGGCCCGGCGCCGCGGGCAAAGAACCGCTCCACCGCCGGGGCCATGATTTCGGCCTCGGTCTTGCCCGGCCGGTAAGCCTCCACCAGCGCCCAGAAGCCGTCGAGGATGATGTCCATGGCATCGCGCACTTCGGCCAGCTCTTCTTCGCTTTTGACCGCGCGCGCCATATCGAACTGGAAATCGAACGCAACCAGCTCAAGTGGGCCCTGCGCCAGCTCGCGGTAGTCGCGCACGGCCATGATGAAGTTCATGCCATAGACGCCTACCCGCTTCCAGCCGTGGTCCTGCGCAAGCTCGCGAAGCCATTGGCCGGGTACAGCGGGCCACACCTGTTCGCGCACCCAGGGCTTGGTCTTGTCGCCGATCCAGCGTGCTTCCGCGGGGAACACCAGCGTGGGCTCGCCCTTCAGCGGCAGCAGCACATACACATAGCGGTGCACGATTTCAAAGCCGGCGGTGTAGAGCACCGCGCCTTCGAAGCCGGCATACTGGTTGCCGCAGACGATAAGCGCCTCCAGGCCCTCCGCCTGCATGGCGGCGCGCAGCGTGGCATAACGGCGAGCGATTTCCTTTTGACTCGGCAAATGTTTCCTCAACAAACTAATCCGTGTTGGTCCGCGTTCAATCTCCGGCGAAGAAGTTCGGACTACAAATGCGCGCCGCACAGCTCGGCGGCAGTCAGAGCATAGATTTTGGTGATCTCCACCAACGTCTTGATGTCCACCTTCTCGCCTTCGGCATCGCGCGGCCCGCTGGAAGGACCATAGTTCACCGTATCAATGGCAAAGCGGGTCATCACCGAGGCGTCCGAGCACCAGAGAACCGTGTCATGTCCCGCCGGCTTGCCCGTAATCCGCTGATGGTTGGCTTCAATCGCCTTCACCATGGGATGATCGGCGGCAATCGTTGCACCGGGCACGGAAACAAAGGTCTCGAACTCCAGCCCGTAGTCGGGATATTGCTTCTGCAACTCGCGGAACAGAGCGCGCGCTTCGCGCCGGGCCTGCTGCAGCGTCATCGTGGGCGGCACCCGCAGGTCCAGAAAGAGATCGGCGCGGTCCGGGGTGCGGCTCACCCGCCACGGATGCCCGGCCTGCAGGCATCCAATGTTGGCCACGCCCTGATGCCCGCCATACGCGGTTTTCTTCTCCCATTGCTCCGTCCACTTCACCACCGCATCGAGCACGTCTTTCATGCGGCGCGTGGAGGTCTTCTGCGCCCGGCCTTCGGCGAAGGCGCTGTGCACATAGATACCATGGGTGGAGATCCGCACCCACAGCGAGCCAAAGTGTTCCAGCACCACGTTCATGTCAGTGGGCTCGCCCAAAATGCACATGTCAGGCAACACGCCGTGGTTCACCATGTAGTGCGTCCCGACGCCGTAACCACGGTACTGTTTGCCCTTGTACTCGCCCCACTGCGTCTTTTCGATCTCGCCGGCCACCGCGCCGATAATGATGTCGCCTTCCAGCTTCACCCCGGCGCGTTTCAGCGCGCGCACCGCGTGGGTGTAGCACACCAGCGCGCCTTTCATGTTGTAGATGCCCAGGCCGTAAATCATCCCGTTCTTGATCACAGCTTTGGGCTTGTAGCCCAACCCGGTCAGGAAGGGCTCGTCGCCAGTATTGGAAGTATCCATGTGGCCGTTGAACATCAGGCTCTTGCCTTCGCACTCGCCATCCCAGCGCGCAATCACGTTGGCGCGGCCCTCCTCCACCTCCTGCCAGGTAACGTTCAGGCCGAGCCGTTCCAGGGCGGCCTTCATGTACTCGGCCATCCGGCCTTCTTCGCCGGTGGGGCTGGGAATATTGATGACGTCGCAGCACATGGAAACAATCTGCGGCTCGTCCACCTCGGCCAGGATGCGTTCAGCCAGCTTGGCGGGAAGGCCCGATTCTTTCTTTTGCGGGGCGGCCATAGGTCAGGTCAATTGAGGAGCGCGTTGCAGTATAGCTGGCTAGCTTGCTGGCTGGCTAGCTAGCCGACGGGCTCATAGTTACAACTACCTGCCACGCTAGTCAGCCAGGCAGCTATTCAGCTAAACAGGTCCATCCGCGTTAATCCGCGGCCAATGAAGTTTTTTAAACTCGCGCCGCGTTCGCCAGCCGAAAATCGTCCGGATAGGTGCACAACTTCTCGTTTCCTGTTTCGGTGATCAGAAAATTGTCCTCCAGGCGCAGGCCGCCACCCTGCGGCCAGTAAATGCCCGGCTCGATGGCCAGCACCATGCCCTTGCTCATAGTCCCCGTGCCCGCCTGGTGCGCATAGGGCGGCTCATGCGCACGCGCGCCCACGCCGTGGCAGATGGGATGGGAAGGCTGCCCAGGATAGCCTCCCTCGGCGATGCGCGCGCGAATCAGCCGGTCCAAGCCGGGAAAGTCGGCGCCGTCGCGCACATAGCTTACCGCCTCGTTGAACACCTTCAGCAACAGTTCGAGCAGCTTCTGATATTCCTTGGTCAGCTCGCCGGGACACGCGTTCTTGGTCAAGTCGGTCCAGTAACCGTCGGCGCATACCCAGATCTCGAACAGCGTAGGCTCATTCTTCTGAATGGGACGGTCGCCGGTAGCGGTAAAGGTGCGAATCCCCGGCCCCGACCAAACCAGGGTGAAAGCTCGCGCCATCTCCACCTTGCCCTGATAGCCGACGCCAATGCTGTGCACATAGCCTTCGTACATGGCACCCACTTCGCTCTCCTTCATCCCGGGACACATGTGCTCGCGGGTGTATTCCATGGCCAGCGCCGCCAGTTCGTTGGCCAGGCGCATGCGCTCGATCTCCTGCGCCGTCTTAATGGCGCGCGCCTCTACCAGCACCGGGGTGCCATCCACCACCTCGCGCGACACTTTCTTGAATGCATCGAAAAAATTCTGCGTGGGCGTGGTCGGCTCGCCCACCATGCGGTCGGCGCTCTGCGTGCCCATGTTCAGTTCCAGGCCGACCTTATCGCCTAGCCCGCGTTCCCGGATCACCTGCAGGGCAATATCCAGGGCGCGGTATTGCGGGGGACGCAGGTCGCGCTCGTCGTAGCCCTTAAAGAGCCGCAGGTCGCGGGTCCAGGAATTGCGCTCGGCATCGGCCTGCTGTGGCTCCAATGCGATCAGGGTGGGCTCGCCTTCCTGCGGAAACACCACCGCGTCGTAGCCCTTCATGCCCCAGTAATTAGTGAGATAGAGAACGTTATCAGGCGCGCGCACCACCAGCGCGCTCAGGCCGCGCTCTTTCAGCAGGGCGCGCATGCGGTCGAGCTTCGGCTTGTCAATGGGATAGGGCATGTTCAGGGATGAGGGACCTCGCGCATGATTTTCCAGGGCCGGGGAGTGGGAATGCCGACGTGCCGTCCCGGGATCACCAGGAGCAACTCGCCGTCGCTATTGCTACTGACCTGCATCTTCCAGTTCATCGCTTCACCGGAATCCTGATCTTTCGTATCAAACGAAAGAGTATCGCCAGCGATTTTTGCATCGGTGATCTCGCTTTCGCTGCCCGATTTCTCGGCTGACGTCAGATTGCCATCGTTGTCTAGATTAATATTTGCGCCGGTCATGGAACCGGTCAGCTGGTTGTCCTTTGCTCTGAGCGTCAGCGTGGCAAACGTTTTGCCCTGGAATTTCGCATTCCAGATTCCCGCGAAACGTTGCGCCGAAGTTTTGCTCTGCGCTCCGGCAGAAATGGCGACGGCCATCAGCAACAGCCCTGCTAAATGCAGCGGAGTCGATTTCACGCGTCCTCCCTTTCAGTTACTTGCTGGGACCTTAGTAGCGACCGCGCGGTTCTCCTCAGTAAAATTCCACGAAGCTTCCTTTGCTTTGATCAGCCGGTACATGGCGGTATGCAGGGGAGCGGGAACACCTGCGTGTTGCGCTTCACGCGCAATTGCGCCGCAAAGAAAATCAATCTCGGTCGGCAGATGGTGCCGGACGTCATAGAGCATGGAGGGCGGATGGTTGGTCTGCGCGCCGATCTTGTTCATCTCCCAAGGGTCCTCGTGCAGTTCGACGCCTGTAGCCGCGGCCACGGTCTTGCCCTCTTCAATGAGCGCGTGCAGCAGGTGACCCAGGTCGGAGAATTCGCCCTCCGCCGAAAAATGCGGTGAATGCGGCAGTTCGGTCAGCGCCGACGCCGCATTCACCGAAGAATTGAAAATCAGCTTCGACCACTGCGCCGGACGCGCATCCTCCAGCGCCTCCGCCTTCAGGCCACCCGCTACTATCAACTCGGCCGCCTGCTGGACCACGCTGAAGGGCGTGCCCCGTGGCTCGAACGGCCCAATCCAGGTGGCGGTATCGAGCTCGTACTGCACGTGCGTGTCGCTGTGGCGCGTGCCGCTCATGAAGGTAGTGCCACGGATCACCCCGCCGCGCGTGTGCGCCGCGATTATTTCCTCGCTGCCCAGGCCGTTCTGCGCGGAAATCACCGCGCCGTTGTCGAACAACGATCCGACCGGCGCAAAAGCTTCTTCCGTCTGCGTCGCCTTGCAGGCCACAATACCCAGGTCGAATTGCGGCAGCTCGCGCGCGTCCGTGCTCGCCTTGAGCTTGGCCGTGAAGTTGTGAGCCGGTGACGTGCTGGTTACGCGCAGCCCATGGCGGTTTAGGGCCTCGGCGTGATCCCGCCGCCGCACGAATGCGTAAACTTCGGCGACCCGCGCCAGGTGCGCGGCATACAGGCTGCCGATGGCCCCACAACCGATGATGCAGACGCGCTGGATAGCTTCTGCCTCCTGGCTGCTAGCTTTGGGCTGGCTCTACGCCGGCACGGCGCGCGGCTTCACCCGAGCCGGCTTCTTGCCTTTGCCCGCCTGCTGCATCAGGTGGTACACGCGGTCGCCGTTGTTGAACGAATCGTCAATGATGATGCCCTTGTCGAACAGCGCATCCTGCAGCGCGGCCGAAAGCGTATGTATCGGCGCTGCCCCGCCTTCTCCCATGCCCTTGGCGCCGTTGAAGCTGTGGGGCGAGGGCGTCTGAATGTCGCCAAACTTCACGTTCGGCATGTTCACCGACGTGATCGGCGTGTAGTCGCTGAAGGTGGAGGTCAGCATGTTGCCTACTTCATCGTAGAAGCAGCCCTCCATCAGCGCCGCGCCAATGCCGTGCGCCGTCGCGCCATAAACCTGGCCTTCCACGATGGGCGGGTTGATCACGGTGCCGCAGTCGTCCACCGCCACGTAGTCGAGGATGCGGGGCACATAGGTATCGCGGTCCACCTCGAGCACGGCAATGTGCAGCTGAGAAGCGTAGGTCAGCGTGAGGTTGCCGTACTTCTTCGCCTTGTCCGGCACCTTAAACGGCGCGCGCCAGATGTAGCGGCAGTTCAGGGTGATTTCGTGCAACTCTTCCGGCATGACCGCGCTGTTCACGTTGACAATGTTGGCCAGGCCGCCATAGGGAATGCTGCGCTCGGTGCCGCGCACCCGCACCTCAGGCCCTTGCGCGCCGATGCCAAGCTCCAATTCATCTTCCTTCGCATTTAAAGTGAACGCCGCCAGGCGAAGCATCTCTTTCTTGAGTTTCTGCGCCGCGCCGTGCACCGCCGACAAGCCTGACACCGCGAACTGGCTGGCATAGGTCCCGGAAAACCCGGTATGCACGTTGCGCTCGGTGTCGAAGCCGGTACGCACGGTGATCAGATCCGGCGTAACGTTGAGCAAGTCAGCCACGATCTGCGCCGCCGTGGTCTCGTGTCCCTGGCCCTGGGGGCAGGAGCCGACCGCCACCACGATCTCGCCGTAAATGTCGAGCTTCACGTTGGCGCCTTGCGAGTTGCCGGAAAAGGGCGCGTAGGGATTGATGATCTGCGACTGCCCGAAGTTATTGGTACCGGAATCGAGCGTGGTGCCGATCCCAATCCCGATCAGGCGGCCGTCTTTGCGCGCCTCCGCCTGCTTGCGTTTCCACTCGTCCCAGCCGATCAGCTTTTTCCCGACCTCCAGCATCTTGGGGTAATTGCCGGAGTCGTAGACGCAGCCGTTGGGCGTGGTGTAAGGCATCTCCTCCGGGCGAATGTAGTTGCGCAGGCGCATCTCGTCGGCGGGAATCTTCAGCTCGTGGGCGCAGATGTCGCAGATGCGCTCCAGAAACCACAGGTGCTGCATGCGCGAGTAGCCGCGATTGGGGCCAACCGGGCACTTGTTGGTCACCACCTGGGTGAAATCAATTTTCGCGTTCCTGAAGCGGTACACTCCGGGAAACACCTGCGACCAGATGACGCAGCCCAGAGGCTCGTAGCGCGGGTAGGCGCCGCAGTCGTCTATGTGCCGCGAATCAATGGCGGTGATCACGCCATTCTTATCCAGGGCCACGCGCGTGTTCAGGAACGTGCGCTCGTTGCCGTGGGCGCTGGAAAGCATGTGCTCGGTGCGCGTCTCCACCCATTTGACCGGCCGTCCCCCGCACTTGCGCGAGGCCAGGGCGCACACCGCCATCTGGGTGTAGTTGGTGATCTTGATGCCGAAGCTGCCGCCAATGTCGAAGGTCTGCACCCGGATCTGGTCAATGTGAATGCGTAGGTGCGGCGCCAGAAACTGGATGGCAAACGAAGGAAAGGAATTGTTGCACCAGTAGTAGAGGCGGCCGTCCTTATTGTCCCACTGGGCGATGATGACGTTCGGCTCGAGCGGGGTGCTGGAGAAGCGGTGGAAGTGCAGGCGGTCAATTTCCACCACGCTGGCAGCCTCGCGGAACGCCTTCTCCACATCGCCGTACTCGAAAACGCCGCGCCATACCACGTTGGTGCCGGCGTTCTCGTGCAGAATGCTCTCGTTCTTCTCCGCCTGCTCCGCATCGGTCACGGCGGGAAGCGGGTCGTAATCCACCTGCACCAGCTCGGCGGCGTCCTCGGCCAGGCGCGGCGATTCCGCCACCACTGCCGCCACCGGCTCGCCCTGGAAACGCGCCTTGCTGCCGGCCATGGGATAGTCGGCAATTTTCTGGCACTGGTCGGGGCCGATCTCGATGAACGGGCTGGTCAGGGATTCGACTTCGCGCCCGGTCAGCACCGCCGCCACACCGGGCAGCGCCTCGGCGGCCGAGGTGTTGACGTTCACCACCCGGGCGTGGGCATAGGGCGAGCGCACGAAAGCGAGGTAGAGCATCTCGCGCAGCTTAATGTCGTCAATGAACTTGCCCTGGCCGCGCAGCAGCCGTCCTTCTTCCTTGCGCGGCACGCGCTGCCCTACCCAGCGCTTCTGCCCGTTGCTCTTGTCTTGATCAGCCATAATCAAAAGTCGTTAAAGAGCTGACTAGCTGCCTGGCCTGAAACGACGTATTTAGCTAGTCCGCCAGTCAGCTAGCTCGTCAGCTCGCCATGCTGGCGCTGCCGTCCGGCGGTGGCACTTGGGCGGGTGCCGCGGCAACATTTCCCCCTGCCGTCAGCGCCGCCTGCAATGCGTCAATCAGCTTTTGCACGTTCTTCTTGCCCAGTGGCTCCAGCAACCCGCCCGCGATGGACGCCAGGCGTCCCAGCACCTGGGCCTCGCCGCTCCAGGTCACCTTGGTGCCGCCGTTCGCGCCGGCAAGATCGAATCCCGCCACAATGTTGGCGCCGCCGCCGGGCACGCTGCCCTGGCCTGTGTACTTGGCGCGACGCGGGCGTTCCGCTTCGGCCAGCACCATTTTTACCTCCGCCGCGCCCTTAATGTAGGAGACGCCCACGTTCACCTTCACTGTGAAGTGAGTCGGATCCTGCACCGACATGCCTTGAAAATCCGGCAGCAGCGGCCCAAATTTCTGTGGGGTCGTGAGGAAGTCGTACACCTCTTCCGGGCTGCGCTTGACTTCAAATTCCCCGCCGAACTTGATCGCCATATTTATGCTCCCTTGGCTGCAGCCTTAATCGCCTTGAAGACATTCTGGTAACCGGTGCAGCGGCAGGTGTTGCCGGCAATCGCCTTGCGTATGTCTTTCTCGCTGGGATTGGCATTGCGCTGCAGCAGTTGGTAGGTGGAAATCAGCAGCCCGGGCGTGCAGTAGCCGCATTGCAGGCCGTAGGCGTCGCCAAACGCCTTCTGGATGGGATGGAGCTCGCCGTTTTTGGCGAGGCCCTCCACCGTGAGCACTTCTCCGCCATCGGCATGCACCGCCAGCACGGTGCAGGACTTCACCGCCTTGCCGTTGAGCAGCACCGTGCAGGCGCCGCAATAGCTGGTGTCGCAGCCGATGTGCGTGCCCGTCAGGTCAAGATTCTCGCGCAGCAATTCCACCAGCAGCAGCCGGGGCTCCACCTGGAGCTTGTGCTCCTTGCCATTGACCTTCACTCGGATCGCGACCATCTGCTCTTGTTCAGGCATAAATGTGGCTGAGCTCTACTTTTTCTCCACGCGCCCGCTTCAGCGCGACTTCCAGGCCACGTTTGACCAGCGCCGTCACCAGTTGCCGCTTGTACTCGGCAGAACCGCGCATATCCGGTTGAGGATCGGCGGCCGCGCGCGCCGCCTCGGCAGCTGCCTCCATCGTCTTAGCTGTCACCTGGTTATTGCGCAAAGCCGCTTCGGCCTCGAGCGCACGTACCGGGGTCAGGCCCACGGCGCCCAGCACAATGGCGGCATCGCGGCAAACTCCGTCCTCCATGGCGAGCCGCACGGCGGCGCTGGCGCTGGCATAAACCGGCGCCGAGCGCTTGAACGCTATGTACGCCCCTCCGCTGCTTTTGGGCGGCGCCTGGATCAGAACTTCGATGATCAGTTCGTCTTCGCCCAGCGCGCTGGTGTAGGCATCGACTACGAATTTCGAGATGGGCACGGTGCGCTCGCCCTTCGGTCCCAGGCAGCGTACGTCCGCATTCAGCGTCAACAGCACCGGCGCCCAATCGCCGCTGGGATCGGCTTCGGCGAGAGAGCCGCCGATGGTGCCGCGGTTGCGAATCTGCACGTCGGCAATGCCGGCGGCGCAGTCGTGCAGGATGGGAATCGCCGCAGCCGCGGGCGAATCTTCAATGTCAGCATGGCAGGTGAGGGCGCCCACGCGCAGCCCGCCAGCATCCTGCTTTACGTACGCGGCCCCAGGGATGAAGTTCAGGTCCACCAGGTGGGGAGGGCCAGCGAAGCGCAACTTCATGAGCGGGATCAGGCTCTGCCCGCCGGCCAGCAGCTTGGCCTCCGGTCCGAGCTGGGAGAGCATGGTAGCGGCTTCTTTCAACGAGCCGGCGCGATGGTAGTGGAAGGCGCGGGGAAACATTGTCGGGCGAAAGCCTGACCCGCAGCAGACGAGGGTTGGTCAGGCGGCGAACAAGCTTATCAGAGATGGGCAAATTTTGGGTAGGCGGCGCAGCTTCCTTATGCCTCGCGAAACTCCTCCTTGGCCGCCACTACCGTGTTGCAGTGAATGGCCACCGTGTCCTCCACGTGCCAGGCATACCCGCCGGCAAAGGTGACCATCACTGGAATGTTGCGGGCGTGAGCCACCCGAAACACCAGCTGGTCGCGTTTTTTTAACCCGTCCACGGTCAGTTTCAACCCGCCCAGTTGGTCTTCGGCGTAGGGGTCGGCGCCGGCAACGTAACAGATCAGGTCAGGATCGAACTGGCGCAGGCCGGAGCTGAGGGCATTGTCCAGCCAGGCAAGATAGTCGTCATCACCAGTGCCGTCCGGCAGGTTCACATCAATCGAAGAGGGCGGCTTCAGCGCAGGATAGTTGTGCTCCTGGTGCAGCGAAATGGTGAACACGCTGCCTTCGGGCGCCTCCGGGTGCGGGATCTCCTCCGCGGGCAGCCCGAACATGGCGCTCGACCAGGAGGGCAGCGGCTGAGCAGCGGCGTGCGCCCGCCCGAAAATGGCAGCCGTGCCGTTGCCCTGGTGGACGTCGCAGTCCACCGTCATGGCACGGGCGATCTTGCCGTCCTTCTGCAGGCGGCGAATGGCTACGGCCACATCGTGGATCATGCAAAACCCTTCCCCGTGATCAGGAAAGGCATGATGGAAGCCGCCGCCCATGTTGACGGCGCACTTCTCAGCCAAGGCATGTTCCGCGGCCAGCATGGAGCCTCCTGCCGCCATCCAGAAGGCCCGCACCAGTTCCGGTGAGTAGGGCACCTCCAGTGTGAGTTCCTCCCGCGCCGAGAGCGTGCCCGTTTTCAGCTTGTGGACGTACTCCGGCGTGTGTACCAGCAGGATGTCCTCGTCGGCCGCCGGCTTGGGAATCAGGAAGTCAGCCGCTTCGGCTACTTTGTGGGCCAGCAAACGTTCTTTGATTAGCCGGTACTTCTCTGCCGGGAACACGTGCTCGCCAATGGGAAGGTAGTAGCCGTCGCTGTAAACCAGCTTGAAGGGCAGCATGGGAAGCAGAGCTGCTGGACAGCAACTCTGTCCAGTGTTGAATGTGAGTTGCGTTCCGCGCTACACATAATAAGCAAATTTCGCACGGTGTGCGGCACTGCTCTGCTTCAACTCTGGCCAGCAGAGGCAGTTTCCGTAAGCGGCAGTCTTGCATCCCAATTTCCGCGAAGTTTCTGGGGAAAGCTCATGAGTTTGATCGGAAAATTACGCCAAGCAGAGTACCAGGGGCGGGAAGTGGCCCTGCAGGGTATCTCGCGAGCCTACAACAGCCTGGAGGAGGCGCAAAGCCGTCTGCGGCGCAAGATGCGCATTCACCCGCGCGCTGCCAAGCCGTCGGTTCCCGTGTTTGTGTCGGTGCAGAAAAACGATGAAACCACAGGATCGCCTGAGCCCATTGTCACGGTAAACGGGCACGACCTTCCGCCCACAAAGACGGAGAACACCGAGGAGCAGGTGGCTTAGGATTATTTTTTCCGCACCGGCGCCGGCGGAGGCCGCCGGATGGGCACGATCGCTCCCTTGGAGGGGTCGGCAGCGGCTGTCGCCCGAGTCAGCACTTCCTGCTGAATGTAAGTAACGAACTCCTGGATCTGCCGCTGCATTTCTTCCATCCGCTCCCGCATCTGCAGGATGATGGCAATCCCGGAGATGTTCACGCCCAGATCGCGGGCCAAAGAGAGGATGAACTCCAGACGCTGCAGGTCTTCATCGGTGTAAAGCCGGGTGTTGCCCTCGGTGCGGGAAGGCTTGAGCAGGCCTTCACGCTCGTAAAGGCGCAGGGTTTGCGGGTGAATGCTGTACATCTCGGCCACCGCCGAGATCATGTACGCCCCGCGGCCTTTGCGCTTGCTCGCCATTCCACTTCATTGTAACCACAGAGGACATAGAGGGCACAGAGAATGAAGGCATTTGTAATTGAGTAATTTTTAATTGGTAAGTTGCGGGAACCTACCGATCCGCCTCCGGGCTTAACTGCTTTACTTTGTGAGCTGCGGTTCCGCCAGGTTTCAAATTTGCAAATTACAAATTACTCAATTACCAATCCTGCGTGATCCCTCGTTGCTCATTGTGGTGAGATTAGGTTTCCGGGGCGGGCGCCAGCAGCCCGGAGTGGCGCAGGATCTCCTTGATACCGTAGGCCACCAGCCCGGCGGCGATCAGCAGCAAGCCAAACAGCAGCGAACTCATGCCCAGGATCTGCTCCTGGGCGCTGTGTACCAGGGCAAACCCCAACAGCAGCACGGGGAAGACTCCCACCAGGGCGGCGCCAAACATGCCGCCAGGCACACGGAAGGGCCGCTTGAGGTTGGGTTCGCGCACTCGCAATACCAGCAGGGCCACGAACTCGAGGGCCAGGCTCAGCCCGTAGATCAGGATGTCAATGGTCACCAGGCGTTCAAATCCCAGCCCCAGGCACATGGCCCAGCCCACAGCGCACACCAGAATGGCAACGTAGGGCGCCCGGGTTTTGGGATGGACCCGCGCAAACACCCGGGGCAGCATGCCATCCTGAGCCATCGCCAGGGGAAGGCGGGAGTAGCTCATCACCAGGGCATTGAACATGCCAAAGCCGGACATCATGCCGCCAGCCACCAGCGCTACCCGCAGCCAGTTGCCACCCAGCATGCGGGCAATGTCCGCCCAGGAGCCGGTTTCGAAAGCAGTGGCGGGCAGCCGGGTCGTCCAGGCCGCGAGCACGGGCAACACATAGGTCAAGCCAACTATGGTGACGGCAGCCAGCAGGGCGCGCGGGTAAGTGCGCTGCGGCCGGTGGACCTCGGTGGCAACGGTGGTGGCGTTGTCCCAGCCCATGTAGTTCCACATGGCGATGAGCAGCCCGCCCACAATGCCCACGGTCGAACCGCTGGCCGTGCTGGCCGTCGCCAGGGCGCCATGATGAAAGGGCGCCAGCACCACAATCACGGCAAACGGCGCCGATAACAGGAAGAAGAGCCACAGCGAGGTGGTGCCCACCACCTGCACGCCGGCAATATTCAGCAGCGCGCACACGGCCACGACCGCCACGCCCACCATTACACCCCGATGACCTTCCTGAAACCAGGGGAACAGGCGGTCCAAATAGGCGACGAACAGCGTGGGGTAGATGGCCATGTCGAAGATGGAGGCCACCAGCGAAAGCCAGGCTTCCTGGAATCCCCAGAAATTGCCCATCGCGCGCCGCACCCAGGCGTAATAGCCGCCTTCGGCCGGTATGGAGCTGGAAAGCTCGCCCAGCATGAGCGCGGTGGGCAGGCTCCACAGGACAGGCGTGACCAGCAGAATGAGAATGGCGGCGCCGTAGCCGGCCCCGTGCACGATGTCTTCAGTGCCGTAGGTGCCGCCGGAAACCATGAAGAAGGTGGCCGCTACCAGCGGCCATAGCCGGAGCTTGGACGAAGATTTCTTTTTCCCGGTCAGCGGTTGGGAAACCGCAGGGAAGTCCTGGCTACAGCGGGCAGGAATGGTGGCCAATTTCTATGGCTTCCTCCTCAGGCTTTCTCAAGAAGTGCAGTGCAAGCGCAGAATACACAGAATTGCCACGCTGTGAAAAAAAATTTGCGGAAAAAAACACGCGAGAGTGCCGGGTTGGGCTTTGGACGTTCATGCAAAAGCGTTCACCAGCAGCACGCAAAAGAACATTTTCACCGCCGAGACGCAGAGAACGCCGAGAACACCCTCGTTAGAAATGTCATTCCTGACCTGGAAATGTCATCCTGACGTAGAAAATGTCATTCTGAGCGCAGCCGGCTGATTTGCTTGCAAATCGGCCAGCGGAGTCGAAGAACCCCTACCCTGCCGGGCACCGCCACGCTGCGGAGGGGAGTTTTCCCACGAATTGGCTGGACGGCCGCTGCAGGATGCTGACCTCCCGGCGAAACACGCCCGGCTCATAGCCGTTCACGATGGGGTGGCGCATGGCTTCAGGCTTGCGGACAGGGGGTAATCGCAAGCGTTGTTCCCGACGCCGCGAAAAGTCTAGAATCGCTATTTATGAGCGCTGACACCCGAGGTCAAGCCCCCAATCCGGTCAAGCTCCCCATCTACATGGATAACCACGCCACCACCCCGGTGGACCCACGGGTGATGGAGGCCATGCTGCCCTACTTCATGGAGAAGTTCGGCAACCCCGCCAGCCATAGCCACGAGTTCGGCTGGACGGCGGAGGCGGCAGTAGAGCAGGCGCGCCAGCAGATTGCCGCCCTCATCGGCGCCCAGGCCAAGGAGATTGTTTTCACCTCCGGCGCTACCGAAAGCGACAATCTCGCCATTACCGGAGTGGCTGGAGCCTGCCGCGACAAGGGCGACCACATCATCACTGTAATTACCGAGCACAAGGCGGTACTCGATACCTGTCGCCACTTGGAGAAGGCGGGCTGCCGGGTCACCTACCTGCCCGTCGCCAAAGACGGCCTTCTGAACCTGGACGAATTGCGGCGTGCGATTACCGACAAGACCATCCTGGTGACCGTGATGGCCGCCAACAATGAGATCGGCGTCGTCCAGCCCCTGGCCGAAATTGGCCGGATGTGCCGCGAACGCGGTGTGCTGTTCCATTCTGACGCCGCCCAAGGGGCGGGAAAGATCCCCATCAACGTGGACCAGCTCAACCTCGACTTGCTGTCCATTTCCGGGCACAAGCTGTACGGCCCCAAGGGGGTGGGCGCGCTCTACGTGCGCAGCAAGCCGCAGGCCTGCGTGGCGCCCATCATTCATGGCGGAGGGCACGAGCACGGCATGCGCTCCGGCACGCTGAACGTCACCGGCATCGTTGGCCTGGGCAAGGCCTGTGAAATTTGCGCCCGCGACATGGAAGAAGAAAACCGGCGCCTGGCCGCCCTGCGCAACCGGCTCAAAGAAGCCATCCTGGGGCGGCTTGAGGATGTGCACGTGAACGGCAGCCTGGAACATCGCCTGCCCGGCAACCTGAACCTGGCTTTTGGCCACGTGGATGCCGAGGCGTTGCAGATGGGGCTGCGCGACGTGGCCGTTTCCAGCGGTTCGGCCTGCTCCTCAGCCTCGATCGCGCCCTCGCACGTGCTGAAGGCCATCGGGATGCCGGAGAACTACGCCGCTATCCGCTTCGGCATTGGCCGCTTCAACACCGAGGCGGAAGTGGACTACGTAGCCGACCGCATTTGCAAGACAGTGGACAGTTTGCGGGAACTGGAGCCCAGAGAGTCAGGAGTCGGCAGTCAGTAGTCGGCAAACCGGGAGTGAGCGGTCAAGGGCCGGGAGTCCACCGGCGCGAGGGTTCTCCGACTAGCGACTGCGATGACTTCGGAAGGGCGCGGCTTCAGCCGCGCCGAAAAGAATTGCAAAGGAATATGGGTTTCAGCCCCTGAGTATTGGTGGACGTCGGGACGGACGGCAAACTTTGGAAAGCAACGGGCTAAAAGTCCGGATTTTCAGAACACCTTGGCGGCACGGCTGAAGCCGTGCCCTTCCGAAAACCCATTTTGGGAAACCAGTTCTCCTGACTCCTGACTACCATTCGCTATGAATAGACACACGGCTCCGCTTGCCATTCAGATCACGCCGAGAGCCTTGGCGGAACTCCATGCCGCTTTGCGCCGCGACGGCATTTCGCCCCAGACGGGCGGCATGCGGCTGGCCGTGGAGGGCGGAGGCTGCGCCGGCCTGACCTGCCGGGCGGTGGTTGAACCGGAGCCGGGTGATCGGGACCGCATTCTGCAACTGGATGGCGCCCGGCTATTCTTAGATCCCCGGTCGTTTATCTTTCTATTCGAATCCACCCTCGATTACCAGGAAACGCCGCCCTCGGGCTTTATCGTGAAATCCAAACATGGCACCAACGGCTTTTGCGGCTGTCCCTCCGGAAAGCCAAATTCCTGAATCAACTCCTTGAACGTAGAATGAGTAACTTGCTTCGCTGCGCCTGCATGTTCGGTGAATAGCGCTGGACTTCACTTGAATAAATGCAGCCGCCCCGTGGCTGCGGGGGCTAAATGCTTTCAAGATGGTGGAGTGCGAGCCTCGGCTCCCTGGCGGCGGTGGCTACCGGGTGCATCGAACTATGGATGGGATACCAAACTCGGCCGGCGACCGGGAATTGGTCGTCGTCATTCTTTTGGTCTCCCCTGCCGCTCATGCTGGCGTGCTCCGTCGCGCTTCTTGCCGGCAGTCTTGTATTTGCAATTTCCAAGAAAGCTCGGGGGGTGGTGCTACTCTCCAACCTAGCCTTGGCCGCGTGGTGGGTACCTGTAGCTGTGGTTGCGTTGCGCTATCACTTCTGGCCCACACCGCTGAGCACTGATGCAGTCTCCTTCCCCTTCTTCCTGGTGATTCCTGCGGCTCTGGTCTTGCTCTCGCTGCTGAACCAAGTCATCAGTCAGAAGCGGCGTCCCACCCAGTGACAGCCCTTTTGTGGGCTGAGGTCTGGCAACTGCGCTCTAGGTAGTGGGTCCTCCCCCCTGATACAATCGCGCCCGCGCTCACCAAGCGACATCGGACCCGCTCGGCGGAAATTCGTCGCATGCGAACATGGTTTGAATACGTTTCTTTATTCGTGCTGGTAGGCAGTATGCCGGCGCTTCTTGCCGGTGCGACTCCCGACAAGCCGGCCGCCGAGAGTGCCGCGACCGAAAAGGTTCGGCGGTTGAATGAGCAAGAAGTTGAAGCGTTCCTGCATCGGGACGCCGAGGCCATGGCAGGCATGTGGTCGGATGACCTCGTGGTCAACAATCCGCTCAACAAGTTTGTGGATAAAAAGCAGGTTCTGGACATGGTCAAGTCCGGGTTCCTGGCCTTCGCCTCCTACGAGCGGCAAATCGAATACATCCGCGATTACGGCAAAACCGTGATCGTGGCCGGGAATGAAACCGTTCTGTGGGGCGGCAAGATGCCCAATGCCGGCAAAACCGAGCACCTCCGCTTCACCGCCGTGTGGATGAAACAGCACGGGCGCTGGCAGGAGGTGGCCCGCCATGCCAACATCGTGCCCCAGCGGTAGCCATGCGGCCCCGAGTACCTATGCCATGAAGCACCGAGTCTGACTCATGCCTGACGTTCTCCCCGGCCAACAGCGCGATCATTTACTGCGGGCGGCGCGTGAAACCATGGCCCGCGCCTACGCGCCCTATTCCAAGTTCCTGGTGGGCGCGGCCATCCTCACCGAGCTCGGAGAGGTCTTCACCGGCTGCAACGTGGAGAACGCCTCTTACGGGCTTACGATGTGCGCCGAGCGCACGGCGATTTTCTCCGCGGTGGCGCACTCCGGCGCCGATAATGTCCGCATTCGCGCCATCGCGGTGACTACTCCTGACGACGTGGCCTGCTCGCCCTGCGGGGCCTGCCGGCAGGTGATTTACGAATTTGGATCGGACGCGGTGGTGCTCTTCCGCTCCCACGACGGGTGGAAAGAGTCGCGCATCCGCGATCTGCTGCCGGAGGGCTTTCTCCTGCTGTGAGCCAATCCTCGCCCAGCCTGGTGCCCTTTCGTGCGGTGGACGCCATTCGAAACAAGCGCGATGCGAAGGAGCACACGCGCCAGGAAATCGAGCAACTGGTGTCCAGCTACACCCGCGGGCAAATCCCTGATTACCAGGTAGCCGCCTGGCTCATGGCGGTGGTGCTGAAGGGCATGACCCGCGCAGAGACCGCCGCCCTCACCGAAGCCATGCTGCATTCGGGCGAGGTGCTGGACCTCTCTTCGCTGCCCGGGATCAAGGTGGACAAGCACTCCACCGGCGGCGTGGGCGACAAAACCTCGCTGGTGCTGGCGCCGGTGGCGGCGGCCGGTGGGCTGCTCGTGCCCATGATCAGCGGGCGCGGCCTGGGCCACACCGGCGGCACACTCGACAAATTGGAAGCCATTCCCGGCTTTAACGTGAACCTTGTGCTGCCCGAGTTTCTGCGCGTGCTGCGTAAGTGCGGCTGCGCCATGATCGGGCAGACGGCCGAAATCGCACCCGCCGACAAAAAACTCTACGCGCTACGCGACGTGACCGCCACAGTGGAGAGCCCCTACCTGATCTGCGCCTCCATCATGAGCAAGAAGCTGGCGGAAGGCATTGACGCCCTGGTGCTCGACGTCAAAACCGGCAGCGGCGCTTTCATGAAGAAACAGGAGGACGCGGCTTTCCTAGCCGAACTCATGGTCGAAACTGGCCAGCGCATGGGCAAGAAGATGGTTGCCTTGCTCACCGACATGGACCAGCCTCTGGGACGCAAAGTGGGCAACGCGCTGGAGGTGGAGGAATGTATAGAGGTCCTGCGCGGCCAAGGTCCGGATGACCTGCGCCAGCTTTGCCTCGACCTATGTGGCTGGATGTTCAAGCTGGGGGCCGCCAGCGCGAGTGTAGAGGAAGGCAGGCAGCGCGCCGCCGAAATCATCGCCTCCGGCCGCGGGCTGGAGAAACTTCGCGAGATGGTGCGCCTGCAGGGCGGCGATGCGCGGGTGGTGGATGATCCTGCCCTGCTGCCGCAGTCGCGGCACAAGTCCGACGTACTCAGCCCACGGGACGGATTCGTGACTGCGATCCAGTGCGAGCAGGTCGGAGTGGCCAGCATGATGCTGGGCGGCGGCCGCGAAAAGAAGGAAGACAGCATAGACCCGGCGGTCGGCCTGGTGCTTCACAAGAAGTTCGGCGAGCGTGTGACCCGGGGCGAACCGCTGTGCACCATTCACTACAATGCCGAGGCGCGGGTGGCAGCGGCGCGGCAAATGATCGAGGCCAGCTACCAGATTGCGGACCAGGCCTCTGCCGCGGTCCATCCTTTGGTTCACGGTTTCATTTGCGGAACAGAAAACGAGGGTAGCTGACCATGGGGCGTTTCACCGGCATTCTGGGGCTGCTGACCATGCTGGCCCTGGCGTTTATTTTTTCCACCAACCGGCGTGCTATCCGCTTCAAGACCGTGGGCTGGGGCCTGGGCCTGCAGTTCGCTTTTGCCGTGCTGGTGCTGCGCTGGGAAGTGGGTAGAAAGATATTCCAGGTGATCGGCGACTACGTCACCCGGCTGCTCTCCTATTCTTTTGCCGGCTCGGAATTCGTGTTTGGCGAACTGGGCAAGAAGAATTCGCACCTGGGGATGTACTTCGCCTTCCAGGTGCTGCCCACCATCATCTTCATTGCCGCCTTCTTCGCCGTCCTCTATCACTTCGGGATCATGCAGTTCATCATCCGCCAGGCGGCGCGGGTGATGACCCGCTTCATGGGCGCCAGCGGGGCAGAGTCGCTGAATGTGGCGGCCAGCATCTTCATGGGACAGACGGAAGCGCCGCTCACCATTCGCCCCTACCTGCCGAACGTGACCCGCTCCGAACTGATGACCATCATGACCAGCGGCATGGCCCATGTTTCCGGCGGAATCATGGCTGCCTACATTATGTTTGGCATTGACGCGAAGTCGCTGCTCAGCGCCGTCATTATGACCGCACCCGGCACCATCCTGATTTCCAAAATGCTGGTGCCGGAAACGGAGAAGCCTCTTACCGCCGGCAAAGTCGAACTGGCGGAGATGGAAGATAAAAGCGAAAATGCCATAGGCGCCATCGCCCGCGGCACCACCGATGGCCTGCACCTGGCTCTCAACGTGGCCGCCATGCTCATTTCATTTCTGGCGCTGATTGCCCTGTGCAACGGCATTCTCGGCGGCATCCACAACGGGCTGGCACATCTCGGCTTCACCCGCTTTCCGGAGAGCCTGCAAATTATTTTCGGAACCGTGTTCGCCCCCATCGCCTGGCTTATTGGCGTGCCCTGGAAGGACTGCATGGCCGTGGGCAATCTTCTGGGCACGCGCATGGTGATGAACGAACTTGTGGCCTTTTCGCTTTTGGGACCACAAAAGGCAGTGCTGGCGCAGCGCTCGTTCACTATTGCTACCTTCGCGCTTACCGGCTTTGCCAACTTCAGCTCTATCGGAATCCAGATCGGCGGCATTGGAGCGCTGGCGCCCAATAAGAAGGGTGAACTGGCCCGCCTTGGCGTGCGCGCCATGCTGGCCGGCACCATGGCCAACATGATGTCTGCCTCCATCGCCGGCATGCTGTTGTAGAACGGTGCAGCGAGGTTTTCATTCTTCCATCAACAATCTACAATCATCAATCCCATGCGCCTCCGCCTGCTTCGTCATGCCACGCTCATCGTAGAGTTCGCCGGCCGCAAGCTGCTGATTGATCCCATGTTGAGCGCGCCCGGCGCCATGCCCGCCATTGAAAACTCGCCCAATCCCCGGCCCAACCCTCTGGTGCCCTTGCCGGTTGCGGCCCAGGAAATCGTGCAGGACCTGGACGCGGTGCTGGTGACGCACACGCATCGTGACCACTGGGACGAGGCTGCCGCCCGCGAATTGCCTAAAGAGGTGCCACTGCTGTGCCAGTCCGAGGATGAGGCCAAGCTGCGCGGCCACGGTTTCACCCATGTGCAGCCGCTGCAGACGGGCTTGATCTGGAACGCGCTGGAGGTCACACGCACCGGCGGCCAGCACGGCACCGGCGAGATTGGCAGAAAAATGGCGCCCGTCTCCGGATTCGTGCTGCGCGGCCCGGGCGAGGACCCACTCTACATCGCCGGCGACAGCATCTGGTGCAGCGAAGTGCAGCAAGCCATCCAGCAATTCCGCCCTGCGACCATTGTGGTGAATGCCGGCGCCGCCCAATTCCTGGAAGGCGACCCGATTACGATGACCGCCGCCGATGTCGTTTCCGTCTGCCATGCCGCGCCGCAAGCCAAAGTGATCGCCGTGCACATGGAAGCCATCAACCACTGCCTGCTCACCCGCCAGCAACTGGCCGCCGAGGTGCAGGCCGCCGGCGTGGCACGCCAGGTACTCATCCCCAAAGATGGAGATTGGATCGGCTAAGGCTGAGCGCGTGTGGGGGCGGAGCTTCGCTCCGCCCTGCGCGGGGCAGAGCCCCGTGCCCACAAGCCGCTTTCCAGGCTGCCGACTCGCGTGTGGGGGCGGAGCTTTGCTCCGCCCTGCACGGGCAGAGCCCCGTGCCCACACAAGCCGCTTTCCAGGCTGCCGACTCGCGTGTGGGGGCGGAGCTTCGCTCCGCCCTGCGCTGGGCAGAGTCCCGTGCCCACACAAGCCACTTCCCGGGCTGCTAAAATGACAGAGTCCCGACCGGCGCGTCTGCCTCCGCGCACCTTAATTTCAGGATCTATTCGCCTTTATGTTTGAAAACTTAACCGAAAAACTGCAGCGCACTTTCAAGAACCTGCGCGGCCAGGGCAAGCTGACCGAGGAGAACATCGGCGAAGCCATGCGCGAACTGCGCCTGGCCATGCTGGAGGCCGACGTCAACTTCAAAGTGGTCAAGGACCTGATTGAGCACATCCGGGAGAAAGCGGTAGGCCAGGAAGTAATGACGGCGCTCTCGCCCGGCGAGCAGGTCATCAAGATTGTCCGGGACGAACTGGTTAACCTGCTGGGCCAGGATACGGCGCGGCTCAAGTTTGCCTCCCAGCCGCCCACGGTGGTGCTGATGGCGGGCCTGCAGGGCTCCGGGAAGACCACCACCTCGGGCAAGCTGGCCCACTGGCTGAAAAAAGGCGGGCACCGGCCCATGCTGGTCAGCGTGGACGTTTACCGTCCCGCCGCCCGCGAGCAGTTGAAGGTGGTGGCCAAGGCGGTGGGCGCCAACATTTATGAAGGCGAGGTCGGAGACGCCAATACCGCCACCGTGGAGCGCCTGGCCAAGGAAGCGCGCCGCGAGGCGGTGAATAGCGGCTGCGACGTGCTGGTGGTGGACACCGCCGGCCGCCTGCACATTGACGAGCAACTCATGGAGGAGATGCAGTCGCTCAAGAGCCTGCTCAATCCCCAGGAAATCCTGTTCGTAGCGGATGCCATGACCGGCCAGGACGCGGTCAAATCCGCCGACGAGTTTCACAAAAAGCTTTCCCTCACCGGCGTGGTGCTCACCAAGATGGATGGCGATGCCCGCGGCGGCGCGGCGCTTTCCATCCGGCACGTGACCGGCGCCCCCATCAAGTTCATCGGCATCGGCGAAAAGTACGATGCCCTGGAGCCCTTTCATCCTGACCGCATCGTCGGCCGCATCCTGGGCATGGGCGACATTCTCTCGCTGATTGAAAAAGCGGAAGCCACGGTGGACAAGAAAAAAGCCGAGCAGTTCGCGCAGAAGGCGCTCGCCGGCGACGGCTTCTCCCTGGGTGATTTCCGCGACCAGTTGCTGCAGGTGAAGAAGATGGGCTCGCTGCAGAGCCTTATTGGCATGCTACCCAAGATTGGCCCGTTCTCAAACCTGAAGAACGTGGCCGACAAGGTAGATGAGAAAGAAATCTCGCGCGTGGAGGCCATCATCAACTCCATGACCCCGCACGAGCGCGACCATCACGAGGTCATCAACGGCAGCCGGCGCAAGCGTATCGCCCGCGGCTCCGGCACCACGATTCACGAAGTCAACCAGCTGCTCCGGCAGTACGCGCAAATGCGCAAAATGTTTAAAGACATGGGAAAGGCCAGCTTCGCCCGCAAGCTGGCTGGCATGAAGCTGCCAGGGATGTAAACCCGATTCCTAGCTGGCTAGCTTTCTGGCCGGCTAGCTTGGTGCCGTTAGCGAGTGAGCGAGTTAGCTACCCAACTAGTCAGCGACAACCTCCCGCTGGTTTAGAATCCCACTTGGAGTGCAGCCATGAAATGGCGCAGCCTCGAAGAATCCAGACCGGGACAACAGGCCGCCACCCTGCGCCAGGAACTCGACGAACGCAAGGCGCTGGCCGAGCAGTACGTCCCTGAGGACGTTCAGGAGGTCAACCGGCAAACGGTGGAAGGTCTGCGCGCCGCCGGGCTGGCCGAAAGGATTTTGCCTGCCGGAACCCAGGCTCCCAGCTTTGAACTGCCCGATCACGATGGGCACACTGTATCTTCGGCCGAACTGCTCAGCCGCGGCCGGCTGGTAATCTGCTTCTTCCGCGGGCGCTGGTGCCCGTTCTGCGTCGCCCAACTCGAAGCCATGAACGCCGCCCTCCCTCAAATCGAGAAAGCCGGAGCCACCCTGGTGGCTATTTCTCCCCAAACCGTCAAGCAGTCATTTTTTATGCGTGACCAGCACCGGCTGCGGTTTCCCCTGTTGAGCGATTGCGGCAACCAGGTGGCACGCCGCTTCGGGCTGGTCTATTCGGTCTCGGCCGAGCAACAACAGGTTTATAGCCGCACGTTTGTGAACTTGCCTCTCCTCAACGGCGAGTGCAGCTGGGAACTGCCAATTCCCGCCACCTACATCCTGGAGCGGAACGGCGCCGTCCTCTTCGCCAGCGCCGATCCCGATTACACCCGGCGTCCCGAACCAGAAGAGGTGGTCCGCCTGCTGGACCACAGCTGAGCAGCAGCTATTTACGGTTCCAAAGCCGGAATGGAGCGGCGGCTCGTGGCGGCCACTCGGGGCAAAGTCCGGTGGGCCGGGGCATCCGCGAGTTGAAACGTTTAAAAATCGCGACTCCCATCGTGTTCTGCAAATCGAACACACCAACTTTGCCCTTTACAAACACCCTTGCCGCGAGTTAGTTTTCGCTGTTTGGAAATTCTCCTCGGAGGGAATGCCTGACCGCCGTGCGTGCCAGGTCGGGGTTGCCAAGCCCTGCAGCTTACGCGATAATAAGGGTTTGTGCATCCTGACTAAGAATCAGAAGGAAGGTCTCATTTCGTGTTAATGATTCGACTGGCCCGCATGGGGGCGCGTAAACAGCCTTACTACCGTGTGGTCGTGATTGAGAAGGAGCGCGCGCGCAATGGCCGGGCGCTGGAGGTTGTGGGTACGTACAATCCGCGTACCAATCCCGCCAGCGTTGAGCTCAAACGCGAACGCATCGAGCATTGGCTTTCCAAAGGGGCGAGAATGTCCGACACGGTCAGCCACCTGTTCGCCAAGGCTCCCACCTCGCAGACCGCAGCGTAAAACGCGCAGGCAGGCAGACCACCCGCAACCAAGGAGCAGGTCCCGATGGCGACGGATCAGGGTGGGGATATGCGAGCACTGGTGGAGCAAATTGCCAAGGCTCTGGTTGACGAACCCGCGCAGGTTTCAGTACAAGCCGTTGATGGAGAGCAAGTTACGGTTTTGGAATTGCGTGTTGCTCCCAATGACTTGGGCAAAGTGATTGGCAAGCAGGGCCGCACGGCGCGCTCCATTCGCACCATCCTGAGCGCTGCCGGCATGAAGTTGCGCAAGCGTTTCACCCTGGAGATTTTGGAATAGCCGAAGCGTTCATCACCATTGCCCGCGTGGTCAAAACCCAGGGGCGGCGGGGCGAAGTCGCCGCAGAACTCCACACTGATTTTCCGGAACGTTTCCCCGAGCGCGAGCGCCTTTATGCCCTGGCGACCGACGGCACGCGCCGCGAACTGCACCTGGAAGATTCCTGGCCGCACCTGGGGCGTTATGTCTTCAAATTCCGCGGCGTGGATTCCATAAACGCGGCTGAGGATCTGGTGGGCTGCGAACTGCAGATTCCCGCCGCCGAACGCGCGACCCTGGAGTCGGGAGCGGCCTACGTCAGCGACCTGGTGGGCTGCACCGTGTGCGACATGGCTAATAATGGAACCGAGATTGGCACTGTGGCTGACGTCCAGTTTGGGGCCGGCGAAGCTCCCCTGCTGGTGGTGCGTTCCGAAAAAAAGGAATTCCTGATTCCTTTTGCCGCGGAATTCCTGCAAAGCCTGGACTTGCCGGGACGCAGGATTGAAATGCGCTTGCCGGAAGGACTGCTCGACGTGGATGCACCGCTGACCGAAGAGGAAAAACGGCGGCAGCGCGGGGAAGAAGAAGAATAAGTATTCGGCACTCAATTCGTGGAAGGGCACGGCTTTAGCCGTTCCGTCGAAACTGGAAATTTGCGCATGCAGTTCGACATCATAACCATCTTTCCGGATTTTTTTCGCGGGCCTCTCGACCACGGCATCATTCGGCGGGCCCGCGAGGCCGGTCTGGCGAATATCCGCGTGGTTGACCTGCGCGAGTTCACCCACGACCGCCACCGCACCGTGGACGACCGTCCCTTCGGCGGCGGCGAAGGCATGGTGCTGAAACCGGAACCAATCTTTGAATGCCTGGAAAGCCTGCAGGTCGCGCCCCGGGAAACGCGCCTGGCGGACACGTCCACGGAATCCGTGGTGTTGCTCTCCGCCCAGGGTCAGCGCTTTGATCAGGGCGTGGCCGAGGAGTTGGCGTCGCGTGAGCGATTGGTGCTCATTTGCGGGCGTTATGAAGGCGTGGATGAGCGGGTGAATGCGTTTCTGGCCGACCGCGAGCTTTCCATTGGCGACTATGTTTTGAGCGGCGGCGAACTGGCGGCCGCCGTGGTGCTGGATACGGTCACCCGGCTGCTGCCGGGAGCGCTGGGCAACGAAGCTTCCGCCCGCCAGGAGTCGTTTTCTGCCGGAACGGTGCGCCAACCTGTGCCCGTCGTTGAGGGCCAGAGGCCTGCGCCTTCTTCCACTTGCGCGTCTGGCGGGCTTTTGGATTATCCCCACTACACGCGCCCGGCGGAATTTCGCGGCATGGCGGTGCCGGAGGTGCTGGTTTCCGGCGACCACGAGCAGATTCGCCGCTGGCGACGCCGTTCGGCGCTGGAAAAGACGCTGCACAACCGGCCCGACCTCCTGCAGGAGGCAGACTTGAGCCGGGAAGACCAAGAATTGCTTGCCCAAATTTCGGGCAAAAGAATTTAGAATGGTGCCAGGGCCAACCTGGCCGACAGATAAAGGAAAAAGCACATGTCGAACCTCATCATTGAAAAGCTGCTGGCCAAGAGCCGCCGCACCGATTTGCCCCAGTTTGGCCCCGGGGACACCGTGCGCGTCCACGTCAAAATCAAGGAAGGCGATAAGGAACGGGTGCAGGCCTTCGAAGGCGTGGTCATCTCCCGCACCTCAGGTCCGCAAGCCAGTTTCACCGTGCGCAAGATCAGCTTTGGCCAGGGCGTGGAACGCATTTTCCCTGCCAACTCCAAGGTGATTGACCGCGTGGATGTGGTGCGTTCCTCGCGCGTGCGCCGCGCCAAGCTCTATTACCTGCGCGCGCTTCGCGGCAAGGCAGCCCGCCTGCGCGAAGTGGAGAGAGTGGTTCCCAGCACCTAGTAGCTGGTTGTAGCGCTGCGCGGGATCCCCGGCACGCCCGGTTTGGGGGTGCTGTCGTGGTCGCCCGCGATGCCCCCCTTCGAAGAAGCCGTCATGCTGAGGGCCCTTAGGCCCGAAGCATCTTGCGTGCTGTACCACAGAGTAAGGCAGTGGCCAGTGGTCAGTACGGAGTAGTGGCCAGTGGTCTGTACGTAGTAGTGATTGCCAGTTCTTCAGCGCGGCGCCCTTGCCCGCGATCGACGCCCCCAACAAACTGGGCACCAGGAACCAGGTGCTGGGTACTAGGGACTGAGGTTCTACCTTCCGCCAAACTCCAGCCTTATTCCCGCCCGCGCCAATATTGGCGGAGCCACCGTCAGCACCGGGGTGCGGCCTATCTGGTATTGCTGGTTGAGCAGATTCTCCCCCGCCACGAATACCTCTACCCCCGGCCGCAGCGGATGGGACACCATCGCATCCAGCGCAAAATAGCGCTCCAGCGGCAGCCGGTTCTGGTCGTCGTCGAACTGGGTGCCCACATACCTTCCCTGCACGCCCACCACCAGAAACGGCTTCACATACCGGGCCTGCAGGGTGAGCTGGTGGTGCGGCACCTGCGGGAGCCATAATCCCACCAGCGCCGGATTAGCTGAGAAGCTGGTCACCGTGGCGTCGGTGTATTCGTAGGACCCGGAGAGGGTGATTGCTTTGGTCAGCCGCTCGTCAGCCTCCAACTCCACGCCGCGGGAATGGGTGCGACCCAGGTTCTGGCGCTGGCGCGTGATCAGGTCGGGGGCAACGCTCAGGGTGACGTTGGCGATGGGCCGGGTAATGTCGCTCCAGAAGAAATTCCCGCGCAGCAGGAAACGCTGGTCCCAGCCGGTGACGATCGCACCCGCTTCGGCTCCCGTCAGGCGCTCAGCCAGAAGCTGGTCATTCGCCTGGGTGACGATGTTGCCCACGCGGAAGGAACGGTAAAGCTCGTTCAGGGTGGGTGCGCGAAAAGAGCGGTATGCTGACCCGGTGAGCGAGAGCTTGTTGCTTACCCGCTGCAGCAGCGCCATGCGCGGGCTGAAGAAGGATTCGCTGCGATCGGCAAACGGGGTGGCCGTTCCTCCCGCGCCGCTCAGCCGTGGATTGGCGGAAAAGGCGTCAAAATTCAGCCAGCGGTCTACCCGGCCGCTCAGGGTCAGCAGGGTGCGCCGGGTAAGGCTGATCATGTCTTCGCCGTAGGCGCCCCAGTTATTCTCCCGCCCGCCCGCATTCAGGCGGCTGCTCGGCAGCCCGTGCGAGAAGCCGATCTCATCGCTTTCCCCGTGCACGTTCCATTCTTCCGCTCCCGCCACCAGGTTTTGGCGCGCGCCCAGGCTGCGCGTCCATTGCGCCGAAAAGCCCACCTGCTGCGCCGGCACACGCTGCTCGCGAGTAAGGGTTTCGCTCGCGCGGTCGGTCGCGATGGCGGAAAAGTTCTGGTTCAGAACCTGCCTGCTCACGTAGGAGCGCAGCGTGAACGCCCCCAGTGCCTGCGAATTCCAGTTTCCGCCCAGATCCAGCTCGCGGACCGTGGTGCGGTTGGGCGTGAGCGGGGTGCCGTTCTGGCGTTCCTCTCCCAGCAGCGAGCCGCGGGCGAACACGCTGGCGTACTGGCCGAATTTGCGCTGTACAGTGGCTTCGCCCGTGGCGTGCTTGGAGTTCACCGGCGTGTCCACAGGCCCACGCAGGCTCAAGGGCACGTCAATGTAGCCATCCGTGCGAAACAGCTCGCCGGAAATAGCGCCGGACCAATTGCCAGCGACGTGGCTGCCCAGGAAGGAAACATCGGGCGTGTCCTGGTTGCCGTAGGAGGTTTCCAGAGTAAGGGCGTTGCGGTCCACCGGCTCGCGCAGCAGGCTGACCACCCCGCCGAGGGCGTCGGAGCCGTAAAGGTGGGAGGCGCCGCCGCTGGCCACTTCCAGGCTGCCAATCTCCGCGCTGGGAATGCGATCCCAGTACACCCAGCCGCCGAACGGGTCATTCAGGGGGATCCCGTCGGCCAGCACCAGGGCGCGGCTGGCTCCGCTGGCCCCCAGGCCGCGCAGCGAGACGCCTTGCGCTGTCGGGTTTGCGGTGCGGCTGTCGGTGCGGCGAAACAGGCTGAAGCCCGCCACCTGGCGCAGCTTGTCGTCCGTGGTGAGCGCGGCGGTGGCAGCCAGGTCCTGATGCGAAAGCACGACCACGCTGGTGGGCGTATCAATCACCCGCATACTGGCGCGGTTGGCGGTGACCGTCACCTCCTCGGCGGCTCCCGCCGGCTCCAGCATGATTTCCAGTTCGCTGCCGGCCTTCCACGGCACTTTGCGGGCTACGAATCCGACGGCGCTGGCCTGCGCCGTTCCGCTTGAGGCGGGCACGTGATCGAAGCTGAACCGGCCATGGCTGTCGCTCACTTCGGTCGCCCGGAAATCCTGGCTGGAAAGCACCACTGTGGCGCCGCTGATCGCCGCCCCGCTACTGTCGGTGATCGCGCCAGAAACGCGTCCCGTACCTTCAACCTGGGCGCTCGCGAACGCGCACAGCAGGACCAGAAGGGCGACGCACAACGCGAAATCGCGCGGCAACAGACTGCGGATAGAAAGCTCGTTCATTCCTTCGCCCCAGAGCAAGCATCGCCCGCCGGCTCAGCGCGGCGGCGAGCCACCCATGGTAAAGCCTTTCCCGGAGCAAAACATCTGCTTGCGTGCTATTTGGGTCGGGGCGATAGTGGAGTCAGCCGCTCCCCATGCCAAAGAAGTCCAGCAAAAAAGGCAAGCAACTATCCAAGGCTGCGGCCAAGCTGCGCCTGCTGAAGTCGCTGCGCTGCACCACGCGGTTCGAGAAACGTGCCTGGGCGGCGGGCGCCAGGCTGATAGCGGGAGTGGACGAGGTAGGCCGCGGCTCCCTGTTCGGTCCGGTGGTGGCGGCGGCGGTCATCCTCGACCCCAGCTACCGCATTCGCGGACTGCGCGATTCCAAACTGCTCAAACCGGAGCGCCGCGAGGTGCTGGCGGCGCGCATCCGCGAGCACGCGGTCGCCATTTCCGTGGCCGCGGTGGACAACGCCCGCATTGACCAGCTCAACATTTATTGGGCATCGGTTGAAGCCATGGTGGAAGCCGTGCGCCGGCTCTCGCCCAATGCTGATTACCTGCTGATTGACGCCCTGCGCATCCCCTGGGAATGCCCACAGACCAAAATCATTCACGGCGACGCACTCTCCGCCTCCATTGCCGCCGCCTCCATCATCGCCAAAGTAGAGCGCGACCGCCTGGTGCGCGAGTGGGCGCCCGTCTTCCCCGCTTATGATCTCGCCTCCAACAAGGGCTACAGCGCCCCCAAGCACATCGCTGCCCTGCGCAAATACGGCCCTTCTCCCCTGCACCGCCAGTCCTTTGCCCCGGTGTGGATGGCTCCCGCGCCGCAAGAGGTGCTGGAGTTCATGCTGTCCGACGTGGCCGAAGAAGTTGCGGAAGAAGCGGCAGAGGCAATCGCCGGGGATTAATTTCTACTCGGCTCGGGTGGCCCACTCAAGCGGTTTTTGCTTGAGTGGGGTAGTTTGCACTCACAGAACACTTCTGAGATGAGTACCGGGTACCGCTGGCTACGGCCTCCTGATTTATTCTGGAATACATGCACCGACTGCTCTGCCTCACCGCGCACCCCGACGATGAAGCCGGCAACTTTGGCGGCTCGCTGCTGCTCTACCGAGAGCGCGGCGTCGAAACTCACGTCATCTGCCTGACACCCGGACAGGCCGCCTCTAACCGCGGCGGCGCCCGCACCGACCAGGAACTGGCCACGCTGCGGCGCAAGGAGTTCGCCGCCTCCTGCGAAATTCTGAAGGTTGCGCATGCCGATGTGCTCGACTACGCCGACGCTCACCTGCACCGCATTGACCTTTACAGCGTGGTGGCGGAGCTGACCCGGCGCATGCGCCAGATTCGTCCGCAGGTGGTGCTGACCTTCGGCCCCGAGGGCGGCATCACCGGCCACCCCGACCACGGCATGGCCGGCATCTTCGCCAGCCTCGCCTTCCAGTGGGCGGGCCGCAGCAACCGCTTCCCGGAACAACTGCAGGACGGAGTAAGCCTCTACCGCCCGCAGAAACTCTACTACGCTGCCGCTCCCTTCGCCCTGCCGAATCGCCAGCCGATTTCGCCGCCGCCGGCCACCATCACCATCAACATCGGCAAATTTCTGGAAGACAAGATTTGCGCCTTCAAGTCGCACACCAGCCAGGCGCCGCTATTCCCGATCTTCGAAAACGGAGTGCGCCAGCGCGGCGCAAAAGAAGAATTTCACCTGGCGGCCACCAGCACGCCAGGGGCGCTCAAGCCGGAAAATGACTTGTTTGACGGAATAATCGAGGACTGATCACCACGGAGGCACAGAGGCACGGAGAACTTCACCCTCGTGAATTATGAATTTCTCTGTGTCTCCGTGTCTCCGTGGTGAAATCACCTTGCCGGGAGCGCCTTGATGATCTCGCTCAGCAAATCGGGCTGATTTGCCGCGCGCTCCAGGTGGGGATACATCTCGCCGCCGTGATAGTTCAGCGAGTAGGTGGTGAAGTAATCGGTGTTCTCCACCAGCAGCTGCAGCGGCCCGCTTGCCGTCTTCGTCGCCTTCAGCGCATCGTGCCAAACTTCCGGCGTGAACTTGCGGCTGTTGACCGCAATTACCTTCATGCCCGGCCCGATCCCGGCTTCGGCGGCGAGCCCGCCATGCACCGTATCCACCACCGTGCCGTCGTCGCGCAACAGCAGGCCCACGGAATATTCGGCGTTGATGGCCTTGCGCTCTTGCTCGGAGAGTTTCGACATTGCCGAGGGCGTGTCCGTGTACACCACGCGCCAGCCGCTGCCCTCAATGCCGCCCAGGGGCGCGTGCGCCGCCTTGCTGGTCAGCCGCTCGTGCCAGAAGCCACGCCAGTCATAAGGAGCAATCTGGTTGAGGGCATTCACCAGCTCGTCAAAGGTGTAGGGCTTCACCATGGGCGCCTGGCCCGGCTGCGGCGTCGCGCCGGCGTAAAACAGCTTGCAGAAGTCGTTCAGCGATTTCTGGTTGTGCGTCTGCTGGCGGATGATGACGTCAGCCCATAGCCAGTCGAGGACGCCTTCATCGTAAAAATCGGTGCCGCGCCGCCACGAATCCCATGCCTCGGAGGAAAAGTACAAAAGCTGCGCCGCGTCGTTGGTGTCCTGCAGGTCGCGCCAGGTGCGCCCCGGACGATGATCGAGCTCCGCGCCGATGCTGGCCAGCGCATCACGATAGTCCTGCGGCGTCCACAAGCCGCTGCGCGCGGTGAGCACGTCGCCCAGATACGAGGTGAGCCCTTCGTAAACCCAAAGCATGGTGGTGACCATGGGCTGCTCGTAGTCGGGCGTGGTCAGGTCGGCGGGACGGCGGTACTTGCCGTTCCAGGAGTGGACATACTCGTGCGGCAGAAGGCCGGCTACCAACTTGCGCTCGCTGGGATCGGTCAGCCCGCGCTCTCCCACCCGGCTGTCGTCTGATTCGTGGTGCTCCAGCCCGAAATGCGCCACGTGGTCGCTCAGGCTGTAGAGAAAGTGGTAGTCGCGATAGTGACGCGCGCCGAACAGCGCATAGGCCTGCGCCACCAGGTTGCGGTACTGCTGCCAGACGTCCTGCGGCGCGTCCAGAGCGGCGGCGCTATCGGCGGCAATATCCATCTCGTGGGTGGGATACTCTCCCGCCGGGCTCAGCGGCACCACCTTCAGATACTCGCCCGCGATTACCGGTGAATCCACCAGGGTGTAAAGCGAAGCCGGCTTGAACTGGATTTCGTCGCCGCTGTGGCTGGCCACCGGCAGGGCGCTCCCGAACTGCCAACCCGGGGGCAGGCGCAGGCTAGCGGTATAAGTAATCTGGTCCGCCGGCCAGCCTTTGGGGTAGAGCAGCACCTGGTTGAAACTGACGACGGTCATGCGCGCCGTGGCCGAAGCCGCTCCCGAAAAACCACGCTCTGCCGCCGGCGAGAGGTAATCCAGCGACGCTTCCACGCTGGTCACGCCGGCCGGCACCTCCACGTTGATGGTGAACATGTCCAGCAGGTCGCGGCGCCAGTTCAGCGTCTGCCCGTTGCCAGTGAACTTCAGCCCAGCCAGGTCCACAATCGGCCCGTCCGGCGCGTGTTCCCCGGGAATCCACTTGGGGTAATAAAGGGTCAGCGTGCCAGGCGTGGCGGGGATGGTCAGCGTGGCATGAAAGATCTTGCGCGCTGCCTGGGTGGCGTCCACCGCCAGCCTGATGCTGGGCGCCTTGGGTTGAGCCAGGATGGGAATAGAAAAAACCAAGACAACAATGGCCGCGACCAGCGCACGGCAGCGGGGGAAAGACATGCGCATGCTCCTGCTACTGCAAAGTTCAGCCCTGTGGGCGAAAACTAATGAATATATCAGTTTGGAGCGCGCGCTGTCGAAAGCGGGACATGTCGTATAGCGATATAACGCCGTTGCCACCGCCGAGACGCCGAGAAAATCTCAACGCAGAGAACGCAGGGAAAATCCTAGGGGAAAGCACTTGAAGAATTCGCTGGAGCAGCCAATGCGCCCGGCTGGCCAACTCTCAACTATTGTCTTTAGCACCCCAGAAAGTCTCAACGCGGAGAACGCAGAGAAAATCCTGGGGGAAGACAGTTGAAACACTCGCTGGAGCAGCCGTCCAGGCCTTCTACGCAGACTCTGAGATTTTCTTTGCGACCTCTGCGAGAAAAGCTTTTCTCGGCGTCTCGGCGGTGAATGGTTTTATTGGTGCTCGCCGCTTTTGAACTCCGTCCACGGCCCGGCTTTCATGTCGCGCAGCTTGGAGCTTTGCCAGGAATATTCCGGGTGCGCCGCCAGGAAATCCTTAGCCAAAAAATCTTCGCCACAGGGATGTCCGGCCCGCGCCCACAAGCCCATATGGGCTGCCAGTTGGCTGTCTGTCGCTTTGCCCTGCACCGCCCCGCCGGGATAGTACGGGCCCCAATCCCACTCGGGAATGCCGCGCGAGGAAACGTCGGTGTGCCCGCACAAGGTACGCTCGTCGGCATCTTCTTTCTTTTGGTAGCTGTCATCGTGGTCGGCGAGGAATTTCTCCGCCATGGCTACATCAATGTTGCCTTTGTTTTCCTTCATCAGCCCTTCCCACCGCGCTCGCCGCGCATTGGGCGAAGAGCCACCGTTGTTGGAATCGAAGGTGGTCTCGTCTTTGAGCACCTGCGGGTCGCGGGCGAAATTGGAGCTGACGAAGTAGCCGTCTTTAGTCTTCCATAGCGGCGTGTGCTTTAGGCCCAGCTCGAGATAGCCGATCTCGCCCGTTTTGCGGTCGCCGATTAACCAGTCATTGGCATAGCCGCCGTTATCGCCCTGGCGCATGATTTTGGCGTAGCTATCAATGGAATTGGCATACTGCAGCGCCTTACGCGAGCGCACAAATTCGGGAATGCCGTTCGGATCCCAGCCGTGGAACTGCGTGATGGTGGTTTCGCTGACCATGAGCCCGTCGGAGTTGATGCCGAAATCGTCGTCGCTCGTGATCACCCCGGGGATGCCATCCATCAGGATGCGGTAGCCGTGCTGCGGCGCGATATCGAACATCACCGTCCAGCGCGAGCCCACCAGGTAGCTGGTCCAGTTGTTGTGCGCGATCACGATCTGGTGGTCCTTGGTGTAGCTGCCCGTGGCCACAAAAGCGCTGCAATTGCCAGGGCTGTGCAGAGACGGCGCGCTGGCCACCTTATTTTTATCGTTCAGCCAGGGCACGTAGTAGTCGGGAACTTCTTCGAAAGCATTGAGCGCCACCACGTCATCCACGTCCAGCGCCACGCCGCGCTCCTTGAGTCCTTCGGCGATGCCGGTCAGCTCCTGCCGGTACTCCGCCTCAATATGCTGCCACAACATTTTGTGCGCTGTAGCGCGGAAGAACTGCCAGTCGCGCTTGGTGTCATGCACATCGCGCAACTGGATGGCCTGGAACGTGTCCTCGATCTCCGGCGCCAGCAAATAGCCGTGCTGGAATCCGATCTGCTCCGGCGTGCCTTCCAGGTGCACATAAGTCCAGCCGCCGCGCTGGAACCTGTACGCGCCCTGCAAGCGGGGATCTTTGGCCCCGGTATTTTGGCGTGCCGGTTTGCGTCCCGCCGCCTCCAAGACTGGGCGTGGCCCGCTAAGCAGAAAGAAAGCGGCCGCGCAGAGACTGATCAGCAGCAGGCTAGCGATGGGAAGGAACTGAGCACGTGATGGACTCTGCATTTTCTACAACTCCTGAGTGCGGGACGAACTCGCGCCAGCATTATACGATTTCAGCCTTTTCGCACGATCATACCCGCTCCTCAACTGACTCAATCTTCAATCCTCAATCGCCAATCGCCTGCTGCTATGATTTCCCCGTGGCCGCGCGGAGAGGCATCTTCATAACCATCGAAGGCTTGGACGGGTGCGGCAAGAGCACGCAACTGGAGAGACTTGCCGGCGTTTTGCGGGCCGACAGCCTGGATGTCCTGGCCACTCGCGAACCCGGCGGCACCGCGCTGGGCGACCGAATCCGCGGCGTGCTGCTTGATTCTGCCACCACCGGCCTTTCTCCCTGGGCGGAGATGGCGCTCATGTTCGCCTCCCGCGCCCAGCACCTGCACGAGCTCATCCTGCCGGCTCTGGAAAACGGCCGCATCGTGCTCTGCGACCGCTTTACCGACTCCACCGAAGCTTACCAGGGCGGCGGCCGCAAGCTGGGCAGCGAGGCAGTGCTCAGCCTGCATCGCGTGCTGTGCGGCAACATCCAGCCCGATCTGACCATCCTGATGGATTCCGAGCCCGGGGCCTCGGTAGCCCGCGCCCGCCGCCGCAATCGCGCCCGGGCAGCCAGCGATGCCGGCGAAGCCGACGAGAACCGCTTCGAGCGCGAGAGCCGCGCCTTCTTCGACCGGGTCCACAACGCCTATTTGGCCATCGCCCGCCGTGAGGCTCACCGCTTTTTCGTGGTGGACGCCCGCCGCTCCCCCGAGGTGGTCCACCCGGAAATCGTGGCCGCCGTCCGCGAGCGTTTGAAGCTGGCGGCCCGCACCGCCTAGCTCCATCCCCTCAGCGGCTCTGCGTTTGCCTGCTGTTCCAGTTCCGTTGTAGTTTTCCTGCGCCCTTTGCTGCTACCATCGCCTTAAGGGCATGGCCTCAACACCTGGAAAATTGACGCGAAACGCGGCCCGCAACGCAGCCGGCCACGGCCACCGCGGCGAATTGCGCCAGTTGGTGATTATCAGCGGCATGAGCGGCTCGGGCAAGAAGACGGTGATCAACACCTTCGAGGACCTGGGCTTCTACTGCGTGGACAACCTACCGGTGGACCTCATCCCGCGCTTCGCCGAGCTGGCGCGCCATTCCGCCGACATCGAGCGCACCGCCATCGTAGTGGACGTGCGCGAGGGCGAGGGCCTGGAAAAGCTGCCCTCCATGCTCAAGTCGGTGCGCCGCCTGCTGCCAACAACGGTCATTTTCCTGGAAGCCGACGATGCGGTGCTGCTGCGCCGTTATAGCGAAACCCGGCGTCCTCATCCCCTGGGCGCGGACGAACCGGTCAAGGCGGCGCTGCAGGCGGAACGCAAGCGCCTGCAACCCATCCGCCGCATTGCCGACCTGGTGCTCGACACCTCCAAGTTCAACGTCCACGAGCTGCGCGCCCACGTCACCCAGCGCTTCCAGCCCGATTCCACCGGCAAGAACATCCTGGTTTCCTGCGTCAGCTTCGGCTATCGCCAGGGGGTGCCCCAGGACGCCGATCTGGTGTTCGACGTGCGCTTCCTGCCCAACCCCCACTTTGTGCCGGAATTCCGCCCGTACAGCGGACGGCATCCCAAGGTGGCCAAGTACATCCGCTCGTTTCCCCAGACGCAGGAGTTCATCAAGCGCATCTCCGACCTTCTCATTTACCTGTTGCCGCACTACTTGCGCGAGGGTAAGAGCTACCTGACTATCGCCTTTGGCTGCACCGGTGGGCAGCACCGCTCGGTGATGATCGCCGAGGACGTGGCCAAGCGTCTGCGCAAGGCGGGGTATCGCCTGAAGGTGGGTCACCGCGATATGGCGCGCTAGCGCGGCAATCAGCCTGCACTCTTTTCAAAGCGCGACACTTCAGCCGCGCCCACAACTCCACTTATATATATGTCGCGCCTGAAGGCCCTCAGCAGACGCCGCGAGCGATCAGCCATTTAGCTAGTCAGCCAGACAGCTAACTGAGCTACCCAGCTATCTCGTCAGCCACCCTTTGGCGCGCACCGTGAGCACGGCGTAAGGGAAAATCCAGAACATCAGGAAGAAGGAAAAATATCCGTAGAGCACACCATAAAGGAAGTCCTTGGAGGGCTCGCTGCGCAGGTAATAAATCATGTTGAACAAGGAAACCACGCCGATGGCCAGCAGCAAGCGCGGTATCATCCCCGGCCGGGTGTAGGCCAGAGAACCAACAAGGATCAAGGTGAGGTAGTTCACGGGATAGCGCAGGTTGGAGGTGATGCGCTCCCACACCGAGATAATGCGCGGCACCAGCGGCCGCTTCCACACAATGCGCATGAAGTTAATTTCTTCGCGCACGTAGCTGCGGTCCCAGCGCAGGAACATCTTGCACATTTTCATGTAGTTTTCCGGCACCACGGTGCGCACCTGCGCCGTGCGCTGGTATACCGTGTCGTAACCCTGGGCCAGCACCATGTTGGTCATGGCGCGATCCTCGCCGAAGGTGCAGCGCGAGCCCAGGAACGTCTGTTGCATCCACGCGGGCAGCACCCGCCGCACTACCGAAGTGCGGTACGCGGTAAGCGCGCCGGGGCAGCAGTACACGGTGCCATAGGAGGACTCCACCGCCCGCATCAGGTCAAAAGAAAGGATGTACTGCACGTGCAACATGCGGGGAATCACGCCATTGCGGCGGTTGTAGACTTCCACCTTGCCGGCCACCGCGCCGATCTTGGGATCGCGGAAAGGCCCGGTGATGGCCAGCAGAGCATCGCTTTCCACCACGCTGTCGGAATCGAGCGTCACGATCACTTCTCCGCGAGCTCTTTCGAAACCCCGGGCCAGCGCCGCACGCTTGCCTGCGTTTTTGGGCTGGCGCACCGCCGTGACCAGGTGAGGATAGCGGGCAGCCGCGCGCTGGATGTGAACCCAGGTGTCGTCGGTGCTGCCATCGTCCACCACAAAAATCTCCAGGCGCTGGTGCGGATAGAGCGCCGTGGCCACCGATTCCACCGACTTCAGCACCATCGGCCCTTCGTTGTAAGCCGGGATGATGACCGTAAGCTGGGGCGCCTCCTCCATGGTGGCCGCCGCAAACGGCCGGTAGCGGAACCAGAAAATAGTGCGAAACACCAGCAAGCTCGCGCCCATGGTCATCCACAGGACGCTGGGACGCACCATCAGCTTGCCCCAGCGGTGGTGTTCCGCGGCCAGCCACACCGGCCGGAACAGGGAATCATGGAAGCTGGCGAAAATCAGGAAGGCGAGCCCGCCCACAATGGCCAGGCAGAACACCCAATCCCAATAGTCCCTGGAATTCTGCTGCCGGGCCTGAGTATTGCTTTCCTCTTGTGCCGGCAGCGGCTCTTCGCCGATCACCGGCAGGGGCATATCCAAGACATTCATGAAAACAGGATGCTCCGGGACTGAACTGAGAAATAGACCACTGATTCTACTAAACCGGCGTTACTGAATAAGTTTCTGATGCCGGTGAAGTGGACGGGGGTGCGCGATTAAATTTAGCATGCCCAGTCAAGTGCGTCACCCGTGGCCTTCCGACCCATATGCAAAAAATGTTTACCTAATCCCCCCGACATTCCTTCCCGTTTTGGCAACTAATTTTGCCGGCTCGGGTTAGCCCCTCCGGCCAGGTGCACCGAAATGCCCTCCCAAGTGCAAAGTCTTGCATCTTGATTATATCTACGGAGATGGTAGAGTATTGCTTTCCCGGCGAGGCCGGGCGGAATGAAGATCTCGCAAAAAGGACTCTACGCTCTGCAGGCCCTGATGGTGCTGGCCCGGCGCTACCGCCAGGGCGCCATCCGCATTCGCGACATCGCCTATGAAGAAAACCTGCCGGAAAAGTTCCTGGAGCTGATCCTGCTGGAACTGAAGAATGCGCGCATGGTGGAAAGCGTGCGCGGAGCCAAGGGCGGCTATCAGCTCAAGCGCCCGCCCAATCAGGTTTTTCTCAGTGAGGTGATTCGCACGATAGACGGGCCTCTTGCGCCCTTCGCCGATGGCGCCGGCCTGCAGCACTTGATCGACAATGACAAGTCGCACCGCCAGCTATACAGCGTTTTTATGGACGTGCGCAATGCCGCCGCCCAGATTCTCGAGCACACTTCGCTGGCCGACATCGCCGGTGATATTCCCCAACAGGAAGCCACCAGAAAGAAGCACCGAGGCCGCCAGACGGCGGAACAGTAATTGCGGAAACGAGCTACATCATGCGCTTTTTTAAATTCTTAATGTCTAGTTTCGCGATTGGGTTAATTACCTTATCGGCCAAAGCCGAGGCCCAGGTGGTGCGCGCGGGTTGCTTCCCAACAATCACTCATTCGCAAGCCTTGATCGGCAAGGCTAACGGAAGCTTCGCCCGGGCGCTGGGGCCCAATGTCCGCATCGAGTGGAAGACCTTTAATGCGGGACCGTCGGCCATTGAAGCCTTATTCGCCGGGGCCCTGGACCTTACCTATATCGGCCCCAATCCCGCTCTCACCGGCTATATCCGCTCGCACGGGGAGGCGCTGCGCATTGTCGCCGGGGCCACCAGCGGCGGCGCCGCCCTGGTGGTGCGCGCCGATTCCGGCATCCAGAAGCCCGAGGATTTCCACGGTAAGCGGGTGGCTTCGCCCCAACTGGCCAACACCCAGGACGTGGCGCTGCGCGCCTGGCTGCGTTCCCATGGCCTGAAGCCGCGCGCCCAGGGAGGCGACGTGCAGGTGCTTCCCATCGCCAACGCTGACCAGCTCAACCTATTTCTCAAGAAGCAACTGGACGCGGCCTGGGCGCCCGAACCCTGGGCCTCGCGCCTGGTGCGGGAAGCCAATGGCCGCGTCTTTCTCGATGAGCGCCAGCTCTGGCCGGGCGGCCGCTTCACTACCGCCCTGCTGGTGGTGCGGACGCAGTTTCTGCGCGACCATCCTGACCTGGTCCGGGAGTGGGTGCGCGCTCACGTGCAACTGACCGACTGGATCAACCAGCACCCCGCGGAAGCCAAGCAACTGCTCAACCAGCAGATCAAGCGGGAAACCGGCATGGCGTTGCCCGCGTCCGTGCTCGATGACGCCTTCAGCCGCCTGCAGATAACTTATGACCCGCTGCGCTCTTCCCTGCTGACCTCGGCGCGCTGGGAGTTCGAAGAAGGCTTCCTGGGACGCCAGATGCCCGACCTTTCCGGCTTGTATGACCTCTCGATTCTCAACCAGGTGCTGCGCAGCCAGCAGCAAAAGGAAGTGCAATGACGAGTCCCGCTCAGCATCCAGCGATCCAGCGCGATTTAGAAGATGGCAGCCGTTCGCCGCTGCAGGTGCCAAACGCCGCGCCCGCTTTGGCGCCGCTTCCGCCCAAACTTTCCCTGAGGGGCATTTCCCGCAATTTCCGCAATAGCAACCAGCACGACCTGCTGGCCCTGGAGAGGATTGACCTGCAGGTTCGCCCGGGAGAATTTGTCTGTGTGGTCGGCCCGTCCGGCTGCGGCAAATCCACCCTTCTGCACCTGATTGCGGGTCTGGCCCAGCCCAGCGCCGGCACCGTCCTGCTCGACGGCCGCCCCGTGGATGGGCCGGACACCGGGCGCATCCTCATCTTCCAGGACCTGGGGCTCTTTCCCTGGCTCACGGTGATTCAGAACGTGGAATTCGGCCTGCGCATGGCGGGCGTTCCCAAACCAGAACGACGCTTCAGGTCCCGCAACTACCTGCGCCTGGTCCATCTGGGCGAATTTGAAGACAGCTACATCCACCAGCTTTCCGGCGGCATGCGCCAGCGCGTTGCCCTGGCCCGCGCCTTGGCCACCGAACCCGACGTCCTGCTCATGGACGAGCCCTTTGCCGCTCTCGACGCCCAGACCCGCGATCTGCTGCACGATGAGTTGGAGCGCATTTGGAGGGAGACCGGGCGCACCATTATTTTTGTCACCCACAACGTGCGTGAGGCCGCGCGCCTGGGCGATCGCGTGCTCCTGCTGACCTTCCGCCCTGGCCGGGTGAAGCGGGAATTCACCATTGATCTGCCCCGGCCGCGCCACCTGGAAGATGTGGAAGTGGCCCGCACCGCGCGCGACATTCTCGACGAACTGCGCGATGAGATCAACAAATCCCGGGAAGCCGAGTACCGCCATGACAAAACGAGCCGCTAGGCAAGTGCTGTTCTACGCTGTTCTGCTGGGCCTGTGGATTCTGATCGCCCGGCTTAAGATCTGGCCGCCTTACATACTCCCCACTCCCAAAGGCGTGTGGGAGGCGCTGGCCGCGGGCTTCGCCGACCACAGCTTCTGGATCGCTATTGAGGTCAGCATGCGCCGCATTGCCATTGGCTACGGCATCTCCGTGCTGCTGGGTGTGGTGCTGGGCCTGGCCATCGCCGGCAGCAAGTTCCTGGAGGATACGCTCGGCGGCCTGCTGGTCAGCCTGCAGAGCCTGCCCAGCATCTGCTGGCTGCCCCTGGCGGTGCTGTGGTTCGGCTTGACGGAGAAGGCCATCCTCTTCGTGGTCATCATGGGGTCGGTGCTCTCCGTCACCATTGCCATGGAAACCGGGCGCCAGCAGATGCCCCGCATCTACGCCATGGCCGGTCGCAATCTGGGGGCGCGTGGTCTTAAATTGTTTTTGTACGTGCTGCTGCCCGCCAGCCTCCCCTATCTCGTTTCCGGGCTGAAACAAGGATGGGCGTTCGCCTGGCGCTCGCTCATCTCCGGCGAAATGATTTTTGTTAGCCTCGGCCTGGGTCAACTGCTCATGCTGGGCCGCGACTTGAACGATATGAGCCAGGTGGTGGCGGTCATGCTGCTGATCATTGCCATTGGATACCTCGTGGACGGATTGCTGTTCCGCACCCTCGAGCGACGGTTGCAGGAGAAATGGGGTCTGTCGCCGGCCGCTTGAAGCAGAGTGTCTGGCTGCGGGCTTACCCGTTAAGGGACGCGCAGTTTGCACCAGATTCCGCCATCGGTTTTGCAGTCCGGTTAACGCGTAAGCGAAAAGGGAACCACCGTGAAACGTCTAGCTCAGCTGAAGCGTTTTTCATTATTCCTGGCCATATTTATCATATTTGTAGTAATTACCTCGTCCGGCCAAAGCGACTCGCCTGCCACCGCAGTCCCTGTTTCCAGCGGAGCTGCGGCGAGCTCACGTGCGGTTTCCTTCGGCCATGATGGTCTGCTCTTCACCGATGAAGACAAGTCCACACAATTGCGGGTCCATGGCTACATTCAGGGCGACGGCCGGTTTTTCTCCAGCGACCTGAAGGACCAAAGCCCTGACAAGCTTCTGTTCCGCCGCATACGGCCCCTGTTCGAGGGCACGCTGTTCAAAGTGCTCGATTTCCGCTTCATGCCCGATTTCGGCCAGAACAACCCGCAAATCCAGGACTTGCACGTGGAATGGAAGCTGGCTTCCTTCGCCAAGCCGCGCATCGGCAAGTTCAAAACGCCTCTCGGCCTGGAAGCTTTGCGGTCGGATAGCGAATCAACCTTTGCCGAACGCTCCCTGGCTTCCGACCTGGTTCCGCTTCGTGAAGTAGGAGCGCAAGTGGGCGGCGCGCTGCTGGGAGATTCCATCAACTATGCCGCCGGATACTTCAACGGCACGCCCGATGGCTCCAACGGAAACTTTGAATGGCGCACCAGCAACGAGGGCGTGGCTCGGATCTTTTTGCGGCCATTCCTCCGTGGCAGGATCAAGCCCCTGCGCGGCTTCGGCGTGGGCCTGGCCGGCTCCTCCGCTCACGAACACGGCGCGTTGCCCAAGTTCAAGACCGTCGGCCAGAACACCTTCTTCAAATACTCATCCAGGGTATTGGCCGACGGCCAGCACAACCGACTGACGCCCCAGGCCTACTATTACTGCGGCCCGTTCGGGATGCTCGGCGAGTACACCGTGTCCTCCCAGGAAGTGCGAAACCAATCGTTTGCACGCCGCTTGCGCAACCAGGGCTGGCAGGCCACGGCTTCCCTCATGCTCACGAGCGAACGCAACAGCTATCTGGGTGTGCGCCCCCGGCGCGCCTTTGAACCCTACAAAGGCATTCGCCACTTCGGCGGGTGGGAATTAGCCGGCCGTTATAGCCGGCTGCGGGTGGATGGGGCTGCGTTCCCGCTTTTCGCCGATCCCAAAAGTTCCGCCGCTGGCGCCGCCGAGTGGGGCATCGGAGTCAATTGGTACCTGAACCGCTTCACTAGAATCATGAACTCCTACGGGCACACCAGCTTCCGCATGGCTGAGCCAAGGTTAACGCCCTTGCACAGCGAGAATGTGGTGATGTCGCGCCTGCAATTCTCGTTCTGAGCAGTGCGCGGGAAGCCGAAGAGTGATCTGGCCGGAGTCCCAAGCCGGCTTTGACGCTGGCAATGGCCGCCAACCCGCCGCCCTCCTCCTCCATCTGTCCGCAATATGGCTCTGTTGCGCGCTCCCTCCCCCTTTCCCGGCCTCCCCGTCCCACCTGAACCCGATCCCGGCCCAGGACCGGTGCGTGATCCCGAGCCCAGCCCGGAACCGGAGCCCGGTACCGGCCCGGACGTGCTGCCTGAGCCCAGCCCAGGCGTGCCTGGCATGTTAATTCAATAACTTACAGCGAAGCGTATCGCTATTCCTGTGAACGCCCGCACCGCCGGTGCAATGGACATTCGTAACCTCGGCTGCCGTTTACTACCCCGGTTCCCCGAACTAGAGTTGATGAGGGTACAAGTCCTGGAGCGAACTCTGGCCGGAGTGAAAATGTCAAATAATTCCTTGTCGGACAGCAACTTAGCCCAATTCTCGAGCCGCCGCCGCTTCCCCCGCGTCGAGGTCAACCGCCCCGTAACCGCCATTCTTTACTGGGAAAGTTCGCCGACCGTGCTCATCCCCGGCCGTTGCCATAGCTTGAGCGAGAGCGGGTTGGGGGCCACCATGTCACAGCAACTGCGGGTGGGCGAGGTGGTCAACCTGGAAGTGGCACACGGGGTGCGCGTCTATGCCGAGGTGCGCAACCTGAGCGGTTTCGCCCACGGGTTTGAGTTCGTACTGGTCCGGGAGAATCAGCGGGCTGCCCTGCGGCGCTTGTGCCAGCCGCGGTTCAGCTAGCCACCGCCGTCATGCGGGCTTGGATTGCAGGGCGCTGCTCCCCGGCAGGGCGGCGCGGTCCACCAGCCAAATCAGGCGCCCGTTCACCGGTTGGATCAGCTTGGCAGGAAACTGCTCAGGGGGAGCATCGCTGTATAAAACCGACTGCAGGGCCGGCGCCTTTTCCTCGCCGCTCACCAGAAACATCACTTCGGCGGCATTGTTGATCACGGGAGCAGTAAAGGTGAGCCTGTAATGGCCGAACTTCTCCACCCAGTTGGCCACCACCAGGCGCGAGCGCTCGCGCAGGGCCGCGCTCCCGGGAAACAGCGAAGCAGTGTGCCCGTCCGGACCCAGGCCCAGCAGCACCAGGTCAAAGCGCGGTAACTCACCCGGCTTCAAGCCAAAAAACTGCATGAGGGTCTGCTCGTACTGGTCGGCCACCCGTGCCGCGTCCTTGTCTTCGGCGTGCATGCGGAAAACATGATCGGGTGGGATAGGCGCGTGCGAGAGCAAACTCTCGCGCGCCATACGGTAGTTGCTGTCTTTGTCGTCTGGCGGGACGTGCCGCTCATCGCCCCAGAAGAAGTAAATCTTGTCCCAGGGCAGGTTTTGCCCCGCCTGCGCCACCCGGGAGTAGAGGCCCCGAGGCGTGGAACCGCCGGAGAGGCTCACGGTAAACCTGCCGCGGGCCTGCACCGCATTGCGGGCCAGGTGCTCAAATTCGGCTGCGCCTACCCGGCTTAGTTCGTCGGCATCGGAAACGAGTTTGATCTCAGATTGCATGTAGCATTGTAGCTCCGCCGTTCCGCCGCCCTAGGAGGGTCGGGACGCCCGCCTACCGCACTCTTGCCGTAGTCGCACGACCGACACCCGCGGATGCGCCGTTTTCCGCCATTGAGGTCAGCAGCAGCTCGGCTTTCAAGCGACGCTGCGCCAGGTGCTTGCTGACCCGCTCCATGGTTTTGGATGCCGCGGTCTCAGGTTCAAGAAACATAAGCACCGAAGGGCCGGCGCCGCTCAGGACTGCGCCCAGAATGCCTTCGCTCCCCGCCAGTTCGCGCAGTGCCGGCAGCAGCGGGCACAGGGGCGCGCGATAGGGCTCATGAATGCGGTCGTGCAAGGCCGAGCGCAACAGGTCGCTTCGAGCATGGGTGAAGCCCGCCAGCAGAAACATCGCACTCTGCACATTGAAGACGGCGTCCCCCCGCGAATATTGCCCCGGCAGCACCCGCCGCGCCTCTTCCGTGGGCAAAGGCTCCTCCGGGATCGCAAACAGCAGCGGCCAGGGGCAAGTGCCTGCCACTTTCACCGCCTGCACTGTAGGCGAACCGTCGGCAGCCATTGCATTGCGCGCGATGGCCAGTCCGCCAAGCCAGCAGGCGGCGGCATTATCGGGATGGCCCTCCCGCCGCGACGCCTCGGCAATAATCTGCTCACCCGTCCAATTCAGTTCGCCCCCGCGCACGGCCAAGGCAATGCCCGCCAGGCGCGCCGCAGCCGAGGAGCCGCAGCCCTTGCCGATGGGGATCTCATTGCTCACTTCCAGGCGCAGAGGCGCGGGCTGCTTACCTGCGCTTTGCAGCACCTCGCGATAGGTCTTCAGAATCAGGTTTTCGGCGCCGCCGCCGCAAAACTGCGCGTCGCGTCCCTTCGCCTCCACCGAATATTCGCTGCTGGATTCCGCACGCACCCGCAGATGAAGGGAGAAGGCCAGCGCCGCCGCGTCAAAGGCTGGGCCCAGGTTGGCGGAAGTCGCGGGCAGGACCAACTCGCCGCTCTCCAGCGCTGCCCGATCAGTTCGTGGCATCGGTCTTCTCCGCCTTTTCCAGAACCCGCAGCACGGCTTCCACTTCGGGCTCAACCTCCAGCGGCGCCCGCCGGTATGGATCCAATCGCTCCCGCTCCCCTTGCGCCGCATCCGTCAGCAGTTCCCCCCGATGGAATCTCAAGGTGTACTCCGGATCCTTGAGCAAGTGCCCGGTCAGCACCAGCACCACGCGCTGCTGCCGGTGCACAAAGCCCTGGCGTACCAGCTTCTTCAAGCCTGCCTGGGTGACCGCCGAGGCGGGTTCGCAGCCCACGCCATCGCTGCCGATTTCCGCCTTAGCGATGGCGATTTCCGCCTCGCTCACCTGCTCGCAGCGTCCGCCGGTGGATTCCAGCACGCGCACCGCCTTCTTCCAGGACACAGGATTTCCGATGCGAATGGCGGTGGCGGCCGTCTCTGCCTTCACTGTCACCAGCTGTTTGCCGCCCTTTTCCCGTACCGTGCGCACCAGCGCATTGGCCCCTTCCGCCTGGATCACCGACAGCTTGGGCAGGGTGTGAATCAGTCCCAGGCTGCGCAGTTCCTCCAGGCCCTTGCCCAGGGCCGAGCAGTTGCCAAGGTTGCCGCCGGGCACGATCAGGTGATCGGGCACTTCCCAGTCCAACTGCTCCAGCAGCTCAATGGCCGCTGTTTTCTGGCCTTCCAGCCGGTAAGGGTTAATGGAATTGAGCAGGTAGATGGGATGCCGGCGCACCAACTCCGTCAGGATGCGGAGGCAGCCATCGAAATCGGTGCGCAGCTGGCAGGTGAGCGCCCCGTAATCCAATGGCTGCGAGAGCTTGCCCCAGGCAATCTTTCCTTCCGGGATCAACACCAGGCTGCGCAGGCCGCCATGCGCCGCGTAGGCCGCCATGGAGGCGGAAGTGTTGCCGGTGGACGCGCAGGCTACCCAGGAGAAGCCCTGCTGGCGCGCCACGGAGATGGCCACCGTCATGCCCGTGTCCTTAAAGGAGCCGGTAGGATTCATGCCCTGGTGCTTGGCCAGGAGCCGGTCCAGGCCGGCGCTTCGGGCGCATTGGGGCAATTCAAAAATGGGCGTATTGCCTTCGCGCAGGCTGATGATCTGCCCAGCATCGGCAAAATGCGGCAGCAACTCGCGGAAGCGCCACACCCCGCTGGCATTCTCGGAATCAAACGAAAGCTTGCGTTCGCGCCAGACCTGCTTGAGGTGCGAGCCCCACGCCGTGGTCTTGCCTTCGCTTTCCGCCCATGCCGGATATACAACTTCCAGCAGGTCGCCGCAGCGGGGGCAGCGGAACTCTGCTTCCGCGCGCTCGAATTCCGCCCCGCATTCGATGCAGCGCAGCGCGTGGCCGCCCTTCATCTCAGCATGCGTTTTGGCCCCGGCGGTCATTTTCCAGAGAGGAATCAGCGGCGCAGGTATTGGTCGGTTTTGCCCAGCCAATCGGCGCGTGGCGGGGTGAACACGTCCAGATCCACCGTATCTTCCAGCGCGATTGCTTTGTGGGGCATGTGAGAAGGAATGCAGAGCACTTCCCCGGCATGGACCACGATTTCGCGGCCATCAATTTCGAATTTCAGCGCGCCTTCCAGAATGTAAGTGATCTGCTCGTTTTCGTGGCTGTGCAGCGGCACCACGCACCCCTTTTTGAGCAGCACGCGCGCCAGCATCATCTTTTCGCCCACCACCATCTGCCGCTGCAGCAGTGGGTTCAGGTCTTCCAGTTCCACTGATTTCCAGGGAATGTACTTCAGCTTGCCGGTTTGTCCTTCGCTCTTGGGCATGGTTGCCATGGCACATCCTTCGATTTTGGGGTCGCCTGCGGTGTCACGAGTATAAATCCCCGCCCCAGCGCTTGCCACGGGCTTAGGGAGGGTTGGGGCGGAGCGCAAGCCGCTAGCGCGCGTAATAGCCCTGGCGCGCGTTCACTTTGAGTTTCTTGCCGGAGTGGCGGGCCTGGATGCGGATACGGTGAAAGCGGCCGTTGGGGGCGAACTCCGAAGGGCGATACGCAACCGCATAACGATGGCGCAGTTCCTCGCTGATGCGGGTAAAGGCGCGCGTCAGGTTCCGCGCTTTCTCCGGAAACAGGGCTTGACCGCCGGTGGGCGAAGCCAGATGGGTCAGGTTTTTGTTGCCGTTAGAATCGCTCAACGCGTAGTTGGTGCTGATGGTGTAAATCGTTACCTCCGCCTGCTGGGCAAGGGCGATGGCGGTGTCACGGGTGATCCTGCTGGCATTGTCATCGCCGTCGGAAACTACGATCAGAACCCTGGCCACCACTCCATCTTCGGGACGGGCCAGCATGCGGCAAGCGTCACCCACGGCATCGAACAGGGCGGTGCGGCCGCCCGGCGCCAGGCGGTCAATGCCGGCGGAGATCAAAGCGGAATCGTGGCTGAAGCGCTGGCTGACATGCAGCCGGCTATCGAACCCCGCAACCATGGCTTGGTCGGCATCGCCGCGCAGCGTCCCGCGCAAAAATAAAGCGGCGGCTTGCTTCTCAAATCGGAAGCGCTCCCGGATGGAGTCGCTGGTGTCCACCAGCAGCGCGATGCGCAACGGCAGATTGTCCTGGTCGCGGAAATCCACGATCTCGGCAGGCTTGTTATCGTCCCTGACCTTGATCTCATCCTCGGTCAGGCCAGTAATGAATTTGCCGTGCCGCGAGGCGGTAAAAAGCACCTGAACTTCATTCACCTGCTTGCGCAGCGTCCAGGATTCTGTGCTAGCCGCCAGCAGAGTCTCCGGCGCGGCACAGGCTCTGCAAACCTGGGCGGCGCCCCGGGGGCTAAGGCTGCCGCCGAAAACAATGAGAAGCATGGCCAGCATCAATTGCGCTGGCAAAATGGGCCGGGCGCGCATCGTACGGCACCCCCGTCTGGTTAGGTTATTTCTGTGTGGCCGACTGCGAAGATGAAACCTTTTCGATCCTTGCGATCTGCTCGTTCACTTGGGCGACGTCATCAGCCTTGGGCGCCAGGCGCACGTAATTGCGCATGTGCTCCGTCGCTCCCTGGAGGTCATGCTTCTGCACCAGAATGACCCCCAGCAGGTATTCGAGCTTGGGAACGCGGTGCTCCACATCTGTCTGAATGCCCTGGCGCGCGCTTTTTTCCGCCAGGTCAAAATGGCCCAGGTAGTAGTTCGCCGCGGAATTGTAGAACCAATCTTGCGCGAAACTCAGGGGATTCAAGCGCAGCACGGCGCTGGTCTCGTCCACCACACCCTGCCAGCGCTTTTCCTGAAAAGCCATGAGCGCCAGCAGCTGGTGAGGGCTGACGAACTGGGTATCGGCGGTTACAGCCTGCTGCAGGGATTGCCGCGCTCCATCTGCATCCTTTAACTCCAGCTGGCAGCGGCCCAGTTCCATCCAGGCCACGGCAAATTTCGGGTACACCGCCACCGCCTCTTGGAATTTCTTCTCCGCCGCTTCCCACTTCTTCTTTTGCTCCTCGCTGCGGCCTTTCTCAAACGCTTTTTTAGCTTTCGACGGCGCCATCGCCGTGGTGGCGCTGATGGTAAACCCTTCCACATGCGCCAACCGGTGCATGACAATGGTGCCCACGTTCATGGATTCAGTCATGTCCCCGGCCGACAGCTCCACGGTTTGCGAAGTGAAGCCGGGCAAAACCGCGATCAGTTCGCACTCCCGGATTTCCCGGCGCTGCTGCATTGCCGAGCGGGGCTGCCCGGGCATGCCCGCCCCCATGCTGCTGGTGGACACGTCATCGTTGCCCATGTTGCGTTGTTTGCCGAATTCAAAGCTGAAATTGCCTTTGCGGTCCGTGTAAGCTTCGAAATGGCGGTCGCCGCTGCACACGCTTTCAATGGTGGCCGCATCGGTCAGTTCGCTGCCGTCATCCAGCCTCACCTTGCCGGACAGGAAAAAGGTCATCGGCATGGGGGAGAGGTTTGGATTGTTGTTGATGGGAGGAATGTTGGTGTTGCTTCTGGGCATGGTAGAGCCGGTACTGCCCACTGAGGGCCGGCCGGTGCCGCCCGTCGGCTTGCCTTGAGCCGCCAGGCCCACGCTTAAAAACAATATGCATAGGAAGGTGCCGAGAAAATGTGCCGGTCTCATGAGGACCTCCGAATCCGCGAAGCCGTTCTGTCGGTAGGCGGCGTGTGCAGGGTAGGATTAGCCGCACCCCAAGCTAGTTGGTTCGAGCGTACACCTTATCCCTTTGTCAAGACAAATGAAAGACTGCTGGAAGCTGCGCCAGGATACGGGAAAATGGAAACTTTCTCGGGCCCGAGGCATCATGGATGGATATGCGTGCGTGGACCTCTAAGCTGTTGATCCTGGGGTGTATGGCCTGGGGCACTGCGGCGGCAGCGCAGAAGGCTGTGCCCTCGCCTCGCCAGGTGGCGCAGGCGGAGGCGCAGGTCCAGGCGTATCGCGCCCAGCACGGCAACAGCCCGCAACTGCTGCAATTCATGTCGGAAATCGCCCGCGCCAAGCTGACCTTAGGACAAAATGCGGCGGCGGAATCCTATGCCCGTCAAACGGAGCAGTTATGCCGCCAGGAATTGCAGCGCCGTTCCCTGGATGCCGAGCCGCAGCTACCGTTGGCGCTGGGGGCGAGTCTCGAGGTGCAAGCGCAGGCCCGGGCCGCCAATGGCGACCGCAGCGGCGCTCTGGCCTTGCTGCGATCAGCGCTGCGCGAGTATGGCGCTACTTCTCTGCGCCCTCGGCTGCAGAAGAACCTGAACCTGCTCACACTGGAGGGTAAGCCCGCTCCTCCGCTGGTTGAAGGGCACTATCTAGGTCCCAAGCCTCTGCCGCTCAGTTCCCTGCGCGGCCGCCCCATTTTGCTCTTCTTCTGGGCGCACTGGTGCCTTGACTGCAAGCACGAGGAGCCCATCATTAGCCGATTGCAGGGGGAATTTGCGCCGAAAGGGCTGGTGCTGCTGGGCCCCACCCAGCTTTATGGCTACGCCGCTTACGGACAGACGGCCGCGCCGCCAGCCGAACGGCAATATATTGACAGCATCCGCCGCCAGTATTACGCAGACCTGAGCAATATGCCCGTCCCTGTCAGCAAGCTAAACTTTGACCGCTATGGCGCCAGCACCACCCCTACCCTGGTGCTCATCAACCGTCGCGGCGTGGTGGCCATGTATCACCCCGGCGTGCTCAGCTATGACGAGCTGCGGGCGGAGATTGAGAAAGTCATTGCACCAGCCGCTGCCGAGGGGCGCCAGCGATTGTCGGGAGACGCCAAAGCGCGCCGCTAGCCTGCACACTCTTCGAATGTCATCCTGGGCGCAGCTCACAGTTCGCGCAGCGCTACCGCAATGCGGGCGCGTGCGGCGCGAACCGCGGGGGGCACGCCCCCGGCAACTCCCATGATCAGGGCAAAAACAATTCCTCCCACCAGCAGTGGCGGCGTCACCCGGAAGGCGAAGGCCAGGTGGGAGAAGGTTTGCCAGTTCATGGCACCGGTGGTCATGCCGTTCAACGGCAACACGCCCAGGCAGCCGATCAAGCCACCCACAAAAGCGATGCACAGCGCTTCGAAAACGAAGGAAGTGACCACGCTCCCCGTGCCGAATCCCAGTGCCCGCATGGTGGCAATCTCGCGCGAGCGCTCCGCCACCGCGGAATACATGGTGTTGAGCGCGCCGAATACCGCTCCCACTCCCATCACCAGCGCCACCAGCGTGCCCAGCACCGTAATCAGCGTAGTAAGCGCGCGCGACTGCTTATCGTAGTATTCGAGTTCGCGCTCCACGTCCAGCGTAAGCCGCGGATCCGAGGTCAGGGTGTCTTTGAAATGCTGAAAAGCCTCAGGCGAGGTCAGCCGCACCGTGACCGACTGAAAATTATTCTCCGGCCGCTTATACACGCCGTTGAGCACGTGGGCGTCAGCCCACACTTCCGAATCGAAGGCGCTGCCGCCGGCGTCGAACACACCCACCACTTTCCAGGTGCCACCGCCGAACTTCACCGTGTTGCCCAAGTCGAAACCGGAGTAGGTGCCGGCTACGTTTCGTCCCACTACCAACTCGTCCAGGCCGGGCTGGAAGAATCGGCCGGAAACCACCTTGATGTTGCGCACCGCCAGCGCTTTGGGCGAAACGCCGCGCACCTGGACGTTGGCGTCGGTGCCCGTGGCCTTCAGGGGAAAGGGCGCGATCACCACCACCTCGCCGCTGACCAGGGGGCCGGAGGAATCGCGGGCCACTCCCGGAGCATCCTCGATGATATGTTCCTGGTCGAGAGAGATGGCGCTTGACATCTCGCTGGTTGAGCCACCGCGCAGGAGCAGCGCGTTGCCAGGCGAACCCGAAGCAACCAGCGTCGTTTTGAAGCCCTTGGCCAGGGCCAGCACAGCCACAAAAACGCCAACAGTGCCCGCTATGCCCAGCACCGCCACCACGGTGGAACTCCAGCGCACGCGCAGGCTGTTCAGGTTGTAATTCAGGGGAATGGCCATGTTCACACTCTCCGCAGTGCGTCCACTACTCTGAGTCGCCCGGCGGAGTAGGCGGGCCAAATGCCGGCCGCCAGCCCGACCGCCACCGCCAGAACCGCGCCCGCCGCCACTGCCTGCGGCGGCAGGTAAAAGAAGGGCAGTAAGCCGCCGGTGGGGTCACCGCGCAAGCTCAGCAACTTGGCAAGGGTCAGACCCACGGCGCCGCCAATCGCCGCCACCACCACCGACTCGAATACCACCAGCAGCAGAACGAAGTTATCGGAGAATCCCACCGCCTTGAGCACCGCCAACTCCCGGATGCGCTCACGCACCGCAATGGCCATGGTATTGCCCGCCACCAGCAGCAAGGTGAAGAAGACCACCGCTCCAATGCTCATGATCAAGAAGCTGATGTTGCCCATCTGCTTGACGAAGGAAGCAGCGAAAGCCTTCTCCGTATCGGTCTTGGTCTCCCAGGGGGAGTTGGCGAAAGTGGTGTCAATCGTCTTGGCGATTTTTACCGCGTCATCGGGATTGTTGACCTTCACCACGTACCAGCCCACGAGCCCATGCCAGTAGGTGTTTTCCCTCTCTTCCAGGTATTTGTAGTGAAACCAGAACTGGTTGGTATCGTCCGCTGGCCGGCGGCCGCTATAAATGGCGCGAAGATTGAATTCCCAGGTTCCGGGAAAGATGGTTCCTTTGATGGGAATGCGGTCGCCAACTTTCCACCCGAAGCGCTGCGCCAGCTTCACGCCAGCGACCGCGCCTTCACGGTCCTGCTTGTAGGACTGCCATTGGTCGCCGGGGATCACAAATTCCGGGTACATGGAGTGGAAGGTGTCATCGTCTATGGCGAACTGGGCAAAGAAATTTTTCGGATCCTGGTAGATGCCGCCAAACCAGTTGTTGTGCGTGACCTCTTTAATTCCGGGAATCCGCTCGAGCCGCTGCTGGTAGGCAACGGGCAGCGGCTGGATAATGGAAACCTTGTTGACCACCACCAGGCGGTCTGAACCCGCCACCTCCAGACCCTGGCTGAAAGCCCCGCGCACGATGGCCAGCAACCCGAACAAAAACAGCGCCACAGCAAACGAACCCAGCGTCAGCGTGGTGCGGATCTTCTTCCGGAACAGGTTGGCGATAATAAGGTGGCGGTATTTCAATTCCGGCCTCCCGCCGTGCTGCCCGCTCTGTGCGCTTCGACGAGCACGCCTTTGTCCAGGTGGAGCAATGTGTGGGCGCGGGCCGCGGCCACGGGGTCATGCGTCACCAGCAGCACCGTCTTGCCGTGTTCCGCGACCAGGCGGTCAATCAGGTCCATGATTTCGTCGGCGCTCTTGCGGTCAAGGTCGCCGGTGGGTTCGTCGCATAGCAGGAAAGTGGGGTCGGCTACGATGGCGCGCGCAATGGCCACGCGCTGCTCCTGCCCACCCGAAAGCTGGCGAGGGTAGTGGTGCATCCGGTCTCCCAAACCAACCACCTGCAGCGCCGTTTCCACATGCTGCTTGCGCTCGCTCTTCGAGAGGCGGGTCAAGAGCAGCGGCAGTTCCACATTCTGAAACGCGGTGAGCACCGGAATCAGGTTGTACATCTGGAAGATGAAGCCCACGTGGCGCGCCCGCCAGGTGGTGAGCTTACCGCCGGAAAGATGGGTAATTTCGTCGCCCGCAACCGTGATGGTGCCCCGGGTAGGCAGGTCAAGGCCGCCCAGCAGGTTGAGCAGCGTGGTTTTACCGGAGCCGCTGGGACCCATGAAGGCCACAAAGTCGCCTCTATCCACGTCCAGGTTCAAGCCCTGCAAAACGTGGATTTCCTCGCTGCCGCGCTGGTACTTCTTGTCCAGGCCGCGCACCCGTACCAGGCTGCTGCCGTTCCCGCTGCCGTCCACCCTGACCATAAGCCGCGTTACCTCCTGATCTCCACGCGCTCTCCATCACGCAAGCCATCCAGGCCGCTGACCACAACCTGGTCCCCGGGCGCCAGACCGGCGGTAATTTCGGTATCGCTGCCGCGCGTTTCTCCGACGCCCACGGCGCGCCGTTCCACGTGCCCGTCACGGTAGAGATACACCACCTGGCTTCCGTTCTCGCTGCGCAGCGCGGTTTGCGGCACCAGCACCTTCACACCTTCGGATTTGGCCGCCCTGCCTTCGTTGCCCAGAAAGGTGACCTTCACGCCCATGTCGGGCAGGATACGCGGGTCAAGCTGGTCGAAGGCAATGCGCACCTTGACTGTGGCTTTCTGCCGGTCGGCGGTGGGAATGATGGTACGCACCTTGGCGGGGATCTGCCAGTTGGGATACGCGTCCAACACCGCCGTTACCGGCATGCCGGACCGCACGCGGGCGATATAGGACTCGTTGACGTCCACCTCCACTTCCAGCGACTTCATGTCCACAATGGTGGCGATGCCGGTGCGGGTAAATCCTCCGCCGGCAGAATTGGGCGAGACCATTTCGCCCACCTGCGCGTCCTTGGAAACCACAATGCCGGCAAAAGGCGCGCGCACGGTGCAGTTGTCCACATCCTGCTGGGCCACGCGAATTCTCGCATCCGAGGCCTGGACCTGCTGCTGGGTGAGCGCAATTCTGGCGCGCAGGCTGTCGGCCGCGGTGCGTGCGTTGTCTAATGCCTGCGGGCTGCTGACGCCCTGCTTGGTTAGTTGCTGGGTGCGGCGCAGTTCTATTTCCGCATTGGCCAGTTGCACGTGCAGATCTTGCAGGCCGGCCGCGGTAGCGTCGCGGTCAGCTTTGGCGGAGGTCAGGCGCAGGTAATCGGAATCGTCGAGCAAAGCCAGGATCTGGCCTTCCCTCACATGCATGCCTTCCTCGGCATACATCTGGGTAACTCGGGCGGTGATCTTGGCGGCCACGGTGGCCCGCCGCCGCGGCGTCACGTAGCCGCTGGCATTGAGCAGCGCAACCTGGCCGCCGGCACTGGGCGCCTGCGCTGCCACCACTTCCACCAACGGAGTTTTTCCGCGAATTGCGTAAACCGCGGCCGAGATCAGCAGAATTAGGCCCAGCGCCGCTGCCAGCCAGCGGGGCCATTTCGGGCTACCACGCTGGTTCCGTGAGCCCTCATCGATTCTTAATGCCGACAGATCGGGGGCTGTCGAACCCGCGCGTACTGCCATCCTCATTACCTCAACGGGTGTTGCAGGGGCCGTGACCGATTTTGCTTCAGAACTTGAAGACCAGGCTCGCCGCTTTCTTCAGGAAAACTTACGTCGCGCGGCAGGCAAAGTTTCACTCCATTCTATGAATATTTTCCCCTTTGGTATACGTCGTTTAGGCCGAATACGGCCGCCCCCCGCAAGATTTCTGTCCACAAGAACGCGCGCTCCCGCTGTCCCATCGCGGGGGATATACTGCCTGGATGAACCAGCCGGAGCAGAAAGTGGATGTTTTCTGCAACACTTGTGGCAAAAATTTCTCCACTTTTCTGCGGCAAATGGCCGACCATAATCAGCAAGTAGTCTGCCCTCACTGTGGCCAGCAACACGAGGCGGCAGCGATCCATTGCACCTCACCGGGTGCAGCTAAGCCAGACGTTACATAGTCTTACGCCGCGAGAGGTCAGGCCCCGCAACGCGCCGCAAACACGGTGATTGTTCTTCATTTCACTGCCGAATTGGTATAGCATCACGGCGACGTATTCAACGCCGCTTTGCCCGTTCCGAGGTTCCCTTCCCTTGCGGCGACCGGAGGCGCATATGACTCGCAACCTGACCCGCACGGCACTGGTAGCAATTTCGGCCGCAGTCTGTCTCGTAGCTGCAGCCCAGCAGGCAGCGGAGCCGCAGGCAGCCACGCCCACCATTCGGGTCACCACCCACCTGGTTCTGGTGAATGTGATTGCGACCGACAAGGCTGGCAAGCCGGTAACCGACCTCAAGCCGGAAGATTTCACGGTTGAGGACAATGGCAAGAAGCAGAAGCTTTCTGTGTTCAGCTTGCAGCAGCCGGTAACGCAGGCCTCTCACCCTGAATTGCCTCCCGACATTTACAGCAACAAGCCGGACTACCACATGCCCGCCGGACCTCTTACGGTGCTGCTGGTTGACGGGTTAAACTCACCCTTCATCAATCAGGCGGCGGCGCGGCTGGACCTCATCCGATACGCCGCCACCCAGGTCAAAGCCGGCCAGGAAGTTGCGGTCTATGCTTTGGGAACCCGCCTCTACCGCTTGCAAGATTTCACCAACGACCCTGCCGTATTGCGTGCCGCCATCGAATCCTATAAACCGGTTTCGCTTCCCGAGCATGGCTCGACGCTGGCGCCATCAAGGATCACCTCAACCGGGGGAGCCATGGGCGGCGGGGCGGCGGCATCTGCCGCAATGGCAACCGCTATCCAGAATATCCAGCAATTCCAGGCAGAACAGGAGGGGCCGGCGCTGCAACTCCGTATTGAGACCACCCTGGCAGCGATGCGTGCGCTGTCGCGCGACTTGGCCGGCCATCCCGGCAGGAAAAACCTGGTGTGGGTGACCACGGGATTCCCCGTCAGCCTGATCCCTCAGACCAACGAGGTCGCGTCCGTGACCATGCGCGGTGCCGATCCCACGGCGCCTATCCCGCTTCCGTCCGAACAGACCTATGGCGCCTTCAACCGGGGTGTATTGCAGGAGTCCTCGGAAGACGTTCGCCGTACTTCCGCATTCCTGTCCCAGGCCCAGATCGCCATTTACCCGGTGGATGCGCGCGGCCTGATGGGGGCCAGCAATGCCGATGCCAGCAGTTCAGGATTGAGCAGCGCGGGAACGCTGGTGATGGGCAACGACTTCGGTCAGACGGTCTCAAATTCCAGCGCCTTTCGCGAAGCTTCCCAGGCCAGCATGCAGGATCTGGCCCAGCAGACCGGGGGCCGCGTGTTCAAGAATCGCAACGATATTGCTAATTGCGTTGGCGCGGCCAGTTCCGATGGCGGTACCTACTACGCCCTTGGCTACTATCCCGACAAGAAGAAGTTCGATAACGCCTTCCACAAGCTGAAAATCGCGGTCAGCCGGCCGGGCACGCAACTGCGCTATCGCGCCGGGTATTTCGCCGTGGATCCCAGCAAGGAGAACCGCAAGGAAAGAGACGCCGAAATGGCCGCCGCCCTGCACGATGATGCCGTGCAGTCCACCATGGTGCTGTTCGACGCTCGCGTTGTGCCACCCCCGCCGGCGGCAAACGCAACCGTGCCGGTTCAGTTCCTGGTGCAACCCGATACCTTCAGCATGGAGGAAGCGAAGAATGGCGGCCGCGCCATCAACCTGGACTTCTACGTGGCCGCATTCACCGGCGACGGAAGAGTCGCCGCCAATACCGGCAAGACGGTTTCCGCCACCATCACTGCCGACCAGTATGCCCAGGTGCAACAAAAAGGACTGATGCTGCCTCTGGAGGTCAAATTGTCGCCGGGAACCTACAACCTGCGCTTGGCAGTGCGCGACAACCGCACCGGCTACCTGGGCACGCTGGGTGTTCCTTTAACCCTGACCGCGCCTGGGAAGTAAGCTGAATTCGCCAATTTTGGCGGCCCACACTGGTTTTGGTATGCTTCCAAGGCGTCCATCTCCAACTGGGTCATAGCTTTGTCTTTTCGTCTCCTGCTTCTGCTTGTCATCTTTTTGTGGAACGCGTTGCTTCCGTGCTCGGCGCGGGCCTCGAGTGCCGCGGCTTCCTCGCGTACCAACCTCCTGCTCATCACCATTGACACGCTGCGCCCCGATCACCTGGGCTGCTATGGCGATCGCCAGGCACACACCCCGAACATTGACTCGCTGGCAGCCGCCGGCACCCGGTTCGAGCACGCCTACACGCCCGTGCCCATTACCCTGCCCTCGCACACGGTCATGATGACCGGCACCTATCCCATGTACAGCGGAATTCACGACTTCAGCGGCAACAGCCTGAACCCGCAGCAACCCACGCTGGCATCTATTTTGCGGCAGCACGGCTACGCGACGGGCGCGGTGCTGGGCTCCGCGGTTCTCGACCACCGCTTTGGCCTGAACCAGGGGTTCGATTTCTACTACGACCATTTCGATTTCAGCCGCTTGGAGGACGCCAATCTCGACCTGATGAAACGTCCCGGCAATGAGGTGGTGGACCAGGCGCTGGGATGGCTGGCCGCCAATGCTGGCAAGCCATTCTTCTTGTGGGTTCACCTATACGACCCGCACACGCCTTACGATGTGCCGCCGCCCTTCGACCGGCAGTTTCAGGGCCGTCCTTATGACGGGGAAATCGCCTTCGCCGATTCGCAAGTCGGGCGCCTGCTCAGCTTTCTGAAAGAGAAACATCTTTATGGCCGCACCCTGATCGTGCTCACCGGAGACCACGGTGAATCCCTGGGCGAGCACGGGGAGAAGAACCACGGATTTTTTATCTACGATGCCACCCTGCGCATACCACTTTTGGTCAAGCTGCCCGTCGGCGAGCGCCAGCAGTCCGCGGTGGCAGAACCCACCAGCACGGTTAATTTACTGCAGACGGTGCTCGACGTTCTGAAAGTGCCTCCGCCGGCGGATGCGCAAGGCGCCAGCCTGCTGCCCGCCGTGCTCGGCAAGCCGCGTCCAGCGGCCACCCCCGTGGAGCTCTATTCGGAATCCTTTCTTCCCTTGCTGCACTTTGACTGGAGCGAACTGCGCGGCATTCAGATCGGCAACTACCACTTTATTGATGTTCCCCAGCCGGAACTCTACGACATTGCCGCTGACCCCGGGGAACTGCATAACCTCTATGCCCGGAAGCCGGCCATCGCCCAGGAACTGAAAGCCAAACTCGAGGCTCTGGTGCAGAAGTACACTGCCGGCCACCAGCAGGCACAATCCACGCCTCTCGATCCCGTGCTGATGGAGCGCCTGAAGTCGCTGGGGTACGCCGGGTTTTCCGGCGGCCATCCCCCCAAAGCCGGCGAGAATCGGCAACTGCCGGACCCGAAAGATCGCATCGCCATGTTCGAACTGATTTCAGACGCCATTGACGCTAGCCAGCATGGGCGTTTTCAGGAATCCACCAGCAAGCTTACTCAGGCGCTAAAGACGGAAGACACCAACGTTCCGGTGCATTATTTGCTCGGCTTGAATTATTACCGCACCCAGAATTTTCAGGAGTCCATCACCGAGTTCCGCCGCGTTCTGCAGCTCAGCCCGGATTACACGCTGGTGTATTTCTACCTGGGGCTCGCTTATGCCCGGGTTGGCGATTATCAGAACAGCATTGATTACCTGCAGCGTACGCTGAAGGCCGACGGCACCAACTTCTCGGCTGCTTACAATCTGGGGGCCGCCTATCTGAAGCTGGATCGGGTGGACGATGCCGTGGCCGCTTTCCGCCAGTCACTGCAAATTTATTCCGGCTATGAACCTGCACACCTGGCACTGGGCGAGGTTCTGCTCTACCAGCAAAAGCTGGATGAGGCGCTGGCCGAGTTGCGCCAGGCGGTGGCGCTTGCGCCCAACGATCCCCGGGCTCATGCCGTGCTGGCCAAGGCGCTCCACGCCAAGGGGCTTGACAGCGAAGCGCAACAGGAAATGCAGAAGGCGGCCGCGGCCGGCCCTCAACACTAATCCGATGATCCGCCACCGGCAATCACGAACCCGCGGCTGGCTGGGGCTCCTATGCTTCCTGCTGCTGGCGGCACCGCTCCTCGCAAAGCAGCGCCCCGCAGCCCATTCCGGGCGCTCCTCGCCAGCGCCTTCCCACCCGGCCCGCGCCCAGGGACATGACAATATCCTGCTCATCACCATTGACACGCTGCGAGCCGACCATCTCGGCTGCTATGGATATAAAGCCGTGCGCACTCCCACGATAGATACTCTGGCCCGCGAAGGCGTGCTGTTTCCCATGGCCATCTCCCAGGTGCCGCTCACGCTGCCATCCCATGCCGCCATCCTCACCGGCACCTACCCTTTTCACAACGGACTGCAGGACTTCACCGCCCCGCCGCTTTCGGATAACTTCCGCACCGTGGCGCAAGCGTTTCACGATCACGGCTACGCCACCGGCGCCGTGGTGAGCTCATTCGTTCTCGACCGCAGCTGGGGTCTGGCCCGCGGATTCGATTATTACGACGACCACTTCGCCGGCAGCAGCTACCTGAAGAACAATCTTGCGTTGGTGGAACGCCGGGCCGATGGCAGCGTGAATGCCTCCACCGCCTGGCTCGCCCAGCATCATGCGCGACCGTTCTTTTTCTGGCTTCATTTGTACGACCCCCACAGTCCCTATCACCCGCCGGAGCCGTTCCTTACCCAGTACCGCGGCCACGAATACGATGGGGAAATCGCCTACGTTGATAGCCAACTGGCACGCCTAATCGGCTGGCTCAAGCGCGAGGGCCTGTACCAGGGCACCACCATTGTGCTGCTCAGCGATCACGGTGAATCGCTGGGTGAGCATGGCGAAAAAGAGCACGGCTTCTTCATCTACAACTCCACCGTCCACGTGCCGCTCATCATCAAGCCCGCTACGGATTCGCGCCGGAAATGGCACTCCACCGAGGCTCCTGTCGAAACCGTTGCCGTGGCTCCCGCGCTGCTGCAGACAGCGGGCATCAGCGATCCCATCCAAAAGCAGTTCGACTCGCCAGGCCTGCTGGCCGAAGCCGGCGGCGGCGCTCCCGCCGCTTACAGCGAGACCTTCTACCCCTTTTCTTCGTTCGGCTGGAGCCCGCTGCACGGACTGGAGACGGAGAAGTATCACTACATTGATGCGCCCAAAGCCGAACTCTACAGCCCGCCGGGCGACCCCGGCGAAAGCCATAATGAATTAGCGGGCCAGGGCGCCGTGGCCGGCGTTCTAAAAGCTGAACTGCAAAAGCGCATCCAGGAGCATGCGCCCGCCGCCGCTCCGCAACCCGGGGGCAGTCTCGACGAAGCGGCCGTGGCCAAGCTGCGCGCGTTGGGCTACATGGCTTACCGTGCGCCAGTCTCACAGGAGACTTTGTCGCACCCGCTCAGCGATCCGAAAGACAAGCTGAACGAGTTCAACTCCATCCTGCACGCCACCGATGCCATTGATGCCGGCCACTTCCAGGAGGCAGATGCGCTGCTGACCCAGCTCCGCCGCGACGATCCCGGCATGTACATCCTGCCCTTCATGCAGGGGGAAATGGCGGTGCGCCAGCGGCAGGACGCGGCGGCAGCACAGTACTTTCAGGATTGCCTGAAGCTGGCGCCCAACTTCGACCAGGCCATGACCGGGCTGGCCGGCGCCCTGCAGGCCCAGGGCAAGTCCGAGGAGGCCATCCAGTGGCTGCAGCGCGCGTTACAGCGCAACCCGCAGAATTTTCGCGCCTGGTACGAGATGGGATGGATCCAGGAGCGCTTCCAACAGCCTGCCGAGGCTCAGGCTTCCCTGCAGAAGGCGCTCGCCATTCAGCCTACGTTCGCGCCGGCTTACCGCGACATGGGCATGTTGCAGTTTCAGCAGCAGAATTATGCCGAAGCGGCCGGCAGCCTGCAGAAAGCGGCCGACCTGGGGCTGGTAGAGCCTACGCTGTTCAATTTTCTGGGAATTTGCTACAGCCGGACCAACCGCCTGCCGGCGGCCCTGCGCAGCTACAAGAAAGCGCTGGCCCTCAAGCCGGATTATGGAGAAGCCCACCTCAATCTGGGACTAGTGTACGAGCGCATGAATCAGGCTACAGCCGCCCGCCGCGAGTACGCCGCCGCCTGCCGCGCGCAAAAGGATTTGTGTGCGTTGGCAAAGAGGCGCGAGTAACTACTGGGAAGAGGTGTCGGGAGCGCCTTTTTCTAAGCGGCTGAGCACCTGCCGCGCTTGCGGCGCCAGCGGGTCGGCGGGAGCGCTCTTCAGGAAGGCCTTGAGCTGTGCCACCGCATCCCCCATCCTTTTCTCCTGCAGGTAGAGGTTCACCAGACCGAGGTGAGCTTTGCTCATGCCCGGGTCGAGTTGCAGGCATTCGCTGAACAGTTTCTCCGCCTCGTTACGGTTTCCCGTGCGGCTGTAGATGGAGCCCAGCAGAAACTTGCCAAAGGCCGAATCCGGCTGCCGCTGCAGCCCCTGCTGCACGACGCGGCCCGCCTTCGGCAAGTCGTTCGTGAGCAGGAGAATATTCCCAAGGTTGAAATACGCTTCGGTGTCGGCGGGGTTGATGCTGATGACTTTTTCGAACTGCGCCTGGGCGTTGCCGAAGTCCTGCTTGGCTATATAGGCCAGTCCCAGGTTGTTCCTGGCGGCATAGAACTCCGGGGCTAGCTCGATGGCGCGCTGGTAGTGACGCATCGCTTCGTCCATCTTGTTCCGGCGCTCCGCCTTGACGCCTTGTTCAAACTGCTTGATGGCATTCTTGGGGTAGTGCTGGTTGTATTCCGCCGAACCCACCAGGTTGGGATTCCCTCCGGCAACGGCCTTTTCACCCGGAACATGGGCCTTTGCTGTGGGACGCAAGGTCACGTTCACAAGATTCATGCTGGAAAACAGCGGGTTTACCGACACTTGGATGTCAACCGGCTCATAGCCTTCCTCCTGGATTATGACGTGGTAAAGGTTCACGTCCAGATTGGTGAAGGAGAATCTTCCTGTACTGTCGGAATACCTCGTGTCGGCCACCAAACCATGGGTCTGGAGAATGACTTCGACGCGATTTGGGGGCGCATCGCCCCGTTCCACGCGAATTTCTCCCAAGATGGAACCCGACTGCCCTTGCTGGCTCTGGGCCGCCAGTCCTCTGGCGAACGCAGCAAACACCAGGACTCCTACGAGGAAATGAGCGGTCCGGAAACGGGCCATGGCGGGAACCTCTCAGCCGATGATACATCCGCGGGAAAAAGCAAAGGAGCCTGGGAAAATCCCAGGCTCCTCGAACAGCCGCACCTTAGAACATGATTTTCGCGCCAAACTGCAAGGTTCGCGGGTCGAAGGTAGAGCAGGCGCACCCGAAGCTGCCCTTCTCTATCTTGTTGTCCCCGTTGTTGCCCGGCAGTTGGAAGTTGGTGTGGTTGAACAGGTTGAAGGACTCGGCGCGGAACTGGAAGTTCACCCGCTCGGTGATGTGCAGATTCTTCACCAGGGAGAGGTCAGCCGTCCAGTAGGCCGGGCCAACGAAGGTGTTTCGTCCCAGGTTGCCGGGATTGGCGGTCAAACCCGAGGGATTGGGATCGGTGAAAACCGAGCCCGGATTGCCAAATACCCACTCCGTGGTGGAGTTGGTATCCCAGCCGTCCGCCCATTGTGCGTGGCTGGGGCTGAAGTGGTTGACGGCGGCGTTCGGCCGGTCGTTGGCCACGCCATCCATATTGAAGTCGCAAGCCGTGAACGACCCGCCGCAGAAGGGGCTCCAGTGCGCGCCCGACTGGATGGCCACGAGGCCGTTCAGTTGCCACCCGCCCAGCACTTTCCCGGTGAATCCGGTCTTGTCCTGCCAGGGCAACATGACCAGGTAGTTGGCCGACAGGCGGTGCCGGATGTCGTAGATGGAGTTGCCGTAATCGAGCTGCGGCATGGTCTGGTCGGTGGAGTAGCCTTCGCCCGCCGCCGCTCCGTTGGCCGTGGTAGCGCCGCTATGCCAGGTGGAACCGTCGTCCAGCGAATGGCTCCAGGTGTACTGCAGGTTCATTTGCACGCGGTGCGACAACTGGTGCCGCAACGAGGCCTGCAGCGCGTTGTAGTTGGAGTTCACCACGTTCTCCCACACGCGCAGCGTGCCGTAGTTGGGATTCAGCCACACGTGGCCGCTGTTGGTGAAGTTGTTGCGATTGCTGCACAGGTTCCGGCCGAAGATGTCGGTCGTGCACACGCCCTGGGGCAACCGGTCGCCGGCCATGCGGTTTACGTTCTGGGCGCGGAACAGCTTGTGTCCGGCCGTCCCTACATAATTCACTTCCAGCACCGTCTTGGGAGCAATTTCATGCTGCACGCCCAGGTACCAGTTGTACACGTAGGGATCGCGAATGCCCTGCGGGAAAATGATGCCCGTAAGGGTCGCCTGGTCGGGGTTGGTGGGTGCCCAAGCCATGATGTTTCCAGTGGAGGTGGCGGGGTCGTTGCCCTGGTGGTTCAACGGATCAGCGGGTCCCGTGAACCGGGCAGGCTGCCCAGGGGTTTGCGGCCCGTAAAGCACCGTCTGGCTGCTGCCCACCAGCGAATTACTGGCTGCGTTGAAGGAATAATACGGCGGGTTCCAGCGCGAGTTGGAGAGCGGGTTGTAGAGCGTACCCTCGTACGATACGCCGAAGCCGCCGCGCAGCGCCGTCTTGCCATTGCCGAACATGTCGTAGGCAAAACCGATGCGCGGTCCGACGTCGTTGTGGTCGCCCTTACCCAGGCTGCTGGCCTTGGCAAAGCCGCCCGGCCCGCATACCCCGGCCAAAACCTGGCTGGAAGTCACGGTCACCGTGCTGGGGTTGCAGGAGGACTGGAACTGTCCAGCTCGCGGCCCCTGTAAAAAGGTCACGTCGCTGAAGGGCGCATTGGCATGTACCAACTGGTCAATGATGTTGTTTCCCGGTCCGGGAAGGAACGTGGTGGCCAGGTTGTTCTCTTCGGTGTGGCGCGTGAAGAGGTCATAGCGAATCCCCAGGTTCAGGGTCAGCTTGCGGCTGGCTTTCCAGTCATCCTGGAAATAAAGGCCAACTTCCCAGTTGCGCCAGTGCCGCTTGTTGGTGTCCAGGTGCGCAACGGTACCATCGGCGAAACCGGGATCAACGCCAGCCGCCTCGTTATAGGGAGCATCGGCGGCGAAGAACGCCTCGTCGAAGAAATAGTACGACGGACGGCCCACATTGAAGTTGCTGTTCTCGATGTTACGCCGCAGGTCGGCGCCGATCTTCAGGGCATGGTTGCCATGCTGGACGGAGACCATATCGGAGTAGGTGTACACGTTCTCGTGGAAGGTCTGGGGATAACCGCTGTAGGAGCCAAAGTTCAGGCTGCCATCGTCAAACCCGACCTCCGGCACGCCCGGCGTGCTCACCCCAATGGTCTGAAGGCTGCCCACGTAGCCGGCGCGGAACTCGTTCAGCACATTGCTGCTGAAGGTATGCACAAAGCTCAACTGGAAGTTAGGCGCGTTGAACTTCTCCGGGTTGGAGAACGGACGGGGAGCGGAAATGCCGGAGAAGAATTCGTCGTTGCTGCGGAACCAGTTGAACTGCGCAAACAGCCGGTCCTTCTGCGACGGCGTGAAGTCCAGCCGCAACGATCCCTCATTGCCGTTGAACAGGTTCGCGCTTTCTGTGCCGGTGATGCTGCGTGCCGAGCTGTTCTTGGTTACATTCACCAGCATCGGTGCCCCGCGGCTGATGGCGCCAGCCTGCGCCGACACCGACGTAGTGCATGGCTTGCCGGTTATGTCGTTCACGATCGGCGTTCCGTTTGCGTCAGTAAAGTCGGTCGATTGCACTCCGAACAGGGAAGCGAAACGGGAGGCAAACGGAATTGCCGCTGCGTTCGTCGAAAACATTCCTAACCCATTCGGGCCGTATGAGTCGGGACAAAGGTAATCGTTGTAGCTGGCGAATCCCGAACCTGACGGGTTTCCCGTCACGAAGTCTTGAACTGTGGAGACCACGCCCGTTTCCGGCGTAGTAGGAGCGAAGTTCTTATACAGTAGCGCGGCGACTGAGTTCGGGGCCACGCTCTCCACCGCCTGCCGCCACTCCGGCGACTCTGTCTGTACCACACCGGTGTGCGAGGTTTTAAAGCGGTCGCCCTGGTAGGAGCCGAAGAAGAACAGCTTGTCCTTAATAAGCGGCCCTCCGAGGGTGGCGCCGAACTGGTTGAAGCGAAGGGGAGACTTCTTGCGGTCGGCCGGGTCCGGCGTATGCGCGGTGTAGAAGTCCATCGCATCCAGGGCATCATTGCGGATAAATTCCCAGGCATCGCCGTGGAAGCTGTTGGTTCCGGACTTGGTCACGAGATTGGTGATGGCGCCGGCGCTGTTGCCGTACTGCGCCGACATGTTCAGCGTCAGCAATTGGAATTCCTGCACCGTGTCCGCGACCGGGGTGGTGTCCACGCCGCCGCTCAGGCCTTTATTGGAAACGCCATTGATCATGAAGCCGTTGAAGTCTTCACGCAGGCCGTTCACCACCGTGCTATGACCGTTCTCAAAAACTACGCCGGCCACGCTGACCGCGCCTGGCGCCTGCTGGATCAGGTCATACACGTTGCGCCCGTTCAGCGGCAGGTTGGCAATCTGGTTGGCTTGCACCGTGGTGGACAGTCGCGAATCTTCCGTGTTGACCGCGGGAGCCGCCCCCGAGACTTCCACCGTCTGGCTCACTTGACCAACTTCCAGGTGGAGGTCCACGCGCTGAATACTGCCGGCATTCACCGTGACGCCGGTCTGGCTCGAGGTCTTGAATCCCGGCGCCGTTGCGGTGACGGAATACGTGCCTATGGGCAGCTCTTTGGCGCTGTAAAAGCCGCTTTGATTTGTGGTCGCGGTAGCCGCGAACCCGGTAGCGGCGTTCTTGATGGTTACCTTGGCATTGGGGACTGCTGCCCCCGACGGATCGAGCACGGTGCCGTTAAGCTGGCCGTTCTGAATCTGGGCGGAAAGGCTAAAAGTAAAGACGAAGACGAAGGCAAACAGCGCCACTGCGCGCAGCCAAAATCTAACCATCTTTCACCCCCGAAAGGCGTTCAATTGTGGAGCCCCAATCGCTCACGGTCCGCAATCTGCACACAACAGGCCTACACCGCGAGTTGGTCGCGTATTGTTGTTGATGGGTCAGGTCATTGTCAAGCGCGTCCGCCGAAAAAAGCAGTGCACCTGCTGGACCGGGCGGCAAACGCTGCAAAAGGCGGGAGCAGCGGGCGAAATGGGCATGCGTCGGGACGCGATGTTTCGGGGCTCTACGGTTGGTGGTTGGACCGCCGCCCCGGAATCTGATTAGTAACTCCCGAGCCCTCCTCCACGGTCAGAGTCTGGTCCGCCGGCTGTTTGCGGATGGTGTCCACGGTGCCCGAAGGCCAGTGAATAGTGATTTCGTCCACCTGGGCGGCCGCTCCCAGGCCGAAGTGCGTGCGCGGGTCACTCGCCGACAAAAAGCTGCTGTTGGAGCGCACTTCCTGCACTTGCGTCCGCCCCCCCGCCTTGAGCTCGATGCGAGCTCCAAAGCCGTCGCGATTGGACTTTCTGCCTACTGTTTTTATGGCAATCCAATGATTCCGCGCCTTCGCGGGGTGGTTACGCAGCAAGACTGGCGCACCATCCAGCTGAGTGACTACAAGATCAAGAAACCCTTTATTTTCAAAATCTCCCACCGCTAATCCCCGACGCACTCCGGTTTGGCGCAGCGCCTGCCCCACCTCCAAACCCACTTCCGCAAAGCGTCCGCCCAGATTGTGGAAGAGGAAATTGCGTTCGGCATAGGAGACGCCGAACGCATGGCCGTCAACCTGGGGATCTACGTGGCCATTGGCCACAAAAACATCCATCCAGCCATCGTTGTCGTAGTCAAGAAACTTCACCCCAAAACCGAGGAAAGCGGTGCTGATGGGCCCAAATCCGGTGGGTCCGGCCTGGTCAGTGAAGCTGCCGTTGTGGTCATTGTGGTAGAGGTTGTTGGTATCGTCGGAAAAGTTGGTTTTGACCAGGTCAGGCCAGCCGTCATTGTCATAATCGGCGCTGTCCACGCCCATGCCGGCCTGGGGCAGCCCGTCGGCGCTGAAGGCCACCCCGGCCTCCATGCCCACCTCGGTAAGTCCCCCCTTGCAGTTGTTGTGGTAAAGGCGACTGGGCGAGGAATCGTTGGAAACATAAAGATCCAGGCAGCCATCCTTGTCGTAATCCAGCCAGATAACGCCCAGGCCGTAGTCGGCCTCGGCGTCAATGCCCAGTTTGTCGCTCACGTCGGTAAACGTGCCGTCACCGTTATTGTGGTAGAGGCGGTCGCGTGAACCTTTCAGGCCGCGCGGCCCGCAGGAAACCGGTATGCCGCGATACTGGCAGAACGGGCCGCTGCCGAAGGCGGGCAGGTGGTTCAGGTCGAGATCCACATAGTTGGTGACGTACAGATCGAGGCGGCCGTCATTATCGTAGTCGCCGAAGGCGGCGCTGGTGCCCCAACGCCCGCCGTTGCCCACACCAGCTTTGGCGGTTACATCGGTGAAAGTGCCGTTGCCGTTGTTGTGATAGAGCACGCCGCCGTCGAGGTAGGTGATGTAAACATCCTCGTAGCCATCATTGTCATAATCGCCGACAGCCACGCCGAATCCCCAGCCACAATGGCTCAGGCCGGCTTTGGTAGTGACGTCGGTAAACGTGCCGTCGTGGTTGTTGCGGTCGAGCGCGACATGATGGCAATGGCCGGCGCGCAGATCGGCCAGAGTGGAGCCATCCACCAGCAGGATATCCATCCAGCCGTCATTGTCGTAATCGAACACGGCCACGCCGCCGCACATGGATTCCATGATGTAGAGCTTCTGCGGACCGCCGCAGGTGAGGTGAAAGTTGATGCCGGCGGCGCGGGTCACGTCTTCGAACGTGACTCCGGCCGAATTTTGGGTAGTGCGGGCGGCTGTAGTGCCGGCGTGTCGGCGGCTCTGTTTTGTGGCGCGCGCCTGGCCTGCGGCCTTTCCGGTCGTGGGACCTGCGAAGGCGACGAATGCCGCCACCATCGCCATCAGCGCCAGCCTGTAGAAGCAGCGCATCAGTGGACGCCGGAGGCCATGCCCCCGGTCTGCGGCTGCTGTTTCCGCAGTTGCTCGAATTGCTGCAGCTCGGAGTTAGCACCGGCGGTGTCGCCGCTGAGGCGCAAGGTGCGGGCTAACTGATAATGCGGGCTGGGATCGGCGGGATTGAGCGTGGTGGATCGGCGCAGAGCCTCAATCGCGTCCGGGATCTGCTTGAGAGTAAGCAGCGCCTTGCCCAGATCGTAGAAAGCATCGGCGCGAGTGCCGTCCAGGGCAGTCGCCTTGCGCAGGGCCTCGGCCGCGGCTTGCCCCTCCCCCGATTGCACCAGCTCATGGCCCAGCTGGTAATAGACCTCGGCGTTGGCATCTCCGCGCGCCACCTCTTTCTGATATTCAGCGATGGCCTGCTGGTCGCGGCCCAGGCTGGCATAGGCATACCCCAGGTGGTAGTGGCCGAGCTCAATACTCGGCTTCAGCCGCAGCGCGGTCTTGAACTGCTCGATGGCATCGAGCGACCGATTGCTGTTCTGGTAAGCGCGCCCCAACAGCAAGTGCGCCAAGGGATGGTCGGGCTTCAGGCACAGCGCCTGTTTTAACTGTTCGGCGGCCGCCCCATATTGCTTTTCCTGCAGATGAACGAGCGCGGTGTCGAAGTGAATGTCGTAGTCCTGGGGACGCAGTTTAGCGGCTTGCTCCAGTTGCGCCAGCGCCTGCGAGTTCTTGCCGCTCTGAAAATACGCAATTCCCAGCCAGTGATGGAAATCGGCATTCTGTGGCCAGCGCGCCACCGCGTTTTGCCCGAGCGCGATGGCCTGGTCCAGTTGCTTCGATTGCAGATAACCCAGGAGTTGCCCGCCGATTTGCTGCTGATCGGGCTCAGCGCTCTGGCGCTCCTGCGCCCTCGCGATTCCCGGCATCGCCCCCGCCGAACTACAGGCAAGTGCCAAAAAGGCACACCATTTCGCGGAAAGAAGAAGCAAGCGCCGGGCGCGCCTGGAGAGCCGGTCCACACACACCGCCAAGCCTGAGGATTGCATGAGAAGCGTTGCTGAATGGTAACTACTTCCTGAGCGGCAGCGCAACCTCTCGGGCGGGAGCGCTGAATGGCGCTTGCCTAGCCGGGCTGCTCCCCTGCACCTTTCAAAACTCGGCAATCATGCAATCATCCATCGTAAATAAAAAAAGGCCCGGCCGAAGCCGGGCCTCACCGCAAAAGGTCTTACCAATTAGAACTTCGACCCTCCCCAACCGGAGCCAAAGCGGAAGCTGAGGCCGGCGGAGACGCGCAGGTTGTTCTGCGTCGCCGAAAGATGGCGAGTCATGAGGTAATCCGCGGACGTGATCACGCCCACGTGCTTGCTGACACCGTATTCCACGCCGCCGCCCAGAGCCGACGCGAACGCGTTGTCGGTGCCGCTAACGGACACGGTGCCCACGCCGGTGATGCTGCTGGAACCGGACAGGCTCATGCGGTCAAACCCGAACAGGCCGTGCACAAACGGGTTGGTGCGGCCGTGGCCGAACTGCACGCGCGGACCAAACACAAAGGTGTAGTGCTTGTCGGAAACCGACACGGAGGCGGTCGTGAGCCCACTGACCACCGACTGGCTCTGCGAATTGCTGGCGCCGGCGATGTTGGCTTCCACGCCCAGCCAGTTGTTCATGAAGAATGTGCCGCCGGTATTCCAACCGTTCGCACCCAAGCGGCTGCCCACGCCCTCATCCAGGCTGGTGTAGGTGTATCCACCCACCAACTCGGACTTAGGCGCCAGCTGCGCCCAGGCGCTGGAAGCGCAAACGGCAAGCGCGATTACCAGAATGCTTTTGAACTTGAACATGTTGTGTTTTTCTCCTGACAAAAATTTTCCCCCCCGGTCTTGCAATGTTCGGTAGTTTCGCGTGCTCAGGAGAAATTGGCCAGATTACTCCCGTCATAGACCGACAAGGACTACTCCACACCCGCTCGTACATGTACGTCCGGCCATGGAACCCCTCCCTGAACGGGACGCGATGAAGGCTCCGGCCAGAATCCGGCGCAGCGCTGTATGCAGCTGAATTAAATGCTGTATGTAGCTGAATTAAATAAGGATAGGAACCTAGATGCGCCGCCCTTCACAGGCCGGCTTGCTCAATTCATCAACTTTCCTATTGCTGGATATTGCTCGCTTTGGAACGGCGGGGTGGGGGCGTCCTCCTTAATTCTGCGGCACGCTTTGCCGCCGCGGCGGCCAGTTGCGCCTTACCCTGGCCGGCATAAGCCTGCTTCAGCAACTCAAAACTCTCGGCAGTGGGGTGCTGCTCCGTGACGCTGTTCAGCTGGCTGGCGGCTTCGGCGTATTTCTTCTCCGCCAGCAGCACCCGCCCCAATTCCAATTGGGCGTCGGAATTCCCCGAATCCACCAGCAGGGCAGCCTGCAACTGATCCTCGGCGGAACCGGGCTTGTCCAGGCGCAGGTAAGTTTTGGCCAGCAGGATGCGGGCCGGCAACTGCTCGGGCAAAAGGCGCAGGCTGGCTTCCAGGGCGTCGCGGGCGCCGGCGAAATCACCCATGGCAAAGCGCGCCTGCCCTTCATAAAAGGCGCTGGTGGAATCGTTGGGACGCAATTGCCGGGCTTTGGCCAGGGCGGAGGCGGCCTCCTGATTGTTACCGGATTTCAATTCCAGCTCGCCCAACTGGGAAAACGCCAGGGCTGAGCTGCTGTCCTTCTCCAATACCTTTTTCAGCAAGACGCGAGCCTGGTCGGTGTGGCCGCGGTCGCTCTGCAGCAGCGCCAGGTGAAGCAGATTTTCCTCCTCGATCCTGTCCTTGGGATCGGGCAGCTGGGCCTGGGCGGCGGTCAGTTTTCCGCCATTCTTTTCGGCCTGGTGCTGGGAAAGGAGAGTTTGCAGCTTCTGCTGCTGTGGCCCGGCCGAGGCATAAAGGTTATGCAGTTCGCGCGGATCGGAGCCCAGGTCGTAGTACTCGGGCCGCGGCGCCTGGATCAGCTTGCCCTGCCCGTCCCGCACGCAGCGCAGCGCCGCCCAGCCGAAGTGCAGGGGGTAATCGGTTTCGCCAAAAAGCGGCCGCCCGCTCGGCTGACCTGCGCCGGCCAGCAGGGGCTGCAGAGAGGCTCCGTCCATGTGCTCCCCGCCGTTTATGCCAAGCAGGCCGAGCACGGTGGGGAGAATGTCGATGGTCCTTACCTGGGCGCTGATCACCTTGCCCGCCTCGCGCTCCTGCGGCAGCTTGATGATGAGCGGAACATGCAGGGTGGCGTCATAAAGGAAGATGCCGTGGGTTTGCTCCTGGTGTTCGCCCAGGCCTTCGCCGTGATCGCCCACCACCACGATCAGGGAGTTGTCGTACCAGCCCCGGCGGCGAAGATATGCCAGAAAATCGGCCAGGGCATGGTCGGCATAGGCAATTTCGCCGTCATAAAGATGGTCGCGGTAAACATGGGAGTAGGGCGGCGGCGGTTCGTAGGGATCGTGAGGATCGTATAAGTGTACCCAGAGAAACTTCGGACCCGCCGGCAGGGGGGTCAGCGACTGTTGGGAGTGCGGCCGGTCCAGCCACTTCTCCGCGTGCTGCACCACCTCCATGCCTCGCCGTTCTTCCACGTCCCAGTGGCCCTTGCCGGCATGGGGCGGAAAATTGTCGTAATAGTCGAATCCCTGGTCGAAGCCCGGCGCCAGGGTCTTGGAGTCGAGAACCACCGCGCCAATGAAGGCGGCGGTGCCATACCCTTGCTTTTGCAGCAGGCTGGCCCAGGTGAGGTGGTTGCCGGAGAGCGCCACGCCGAAGTCGGTGACCCCGTGCGAGCTGGGATAGAGCCCCGTCAGAATGCTGGCATGGGAACTGTTGGTGACGGGAACGGGGGTAAACGCACTGGTGAACCGCAGGCCGTCCTTGGCCAGGCCATCTATGGCTGGCGTCTTGACCCCGGAATAGCCATAGCAGCCGACATGGTCAGCACGCAGGGTGTCAATCGTGACCAGGAAAACGTTGGGGGAAGGGTTACCCGCCGCCCAAAGCCGAACCGTCAACAGCAATAGCGAGAGGCAGAGCGCCTTCTTCATCAGTATAGGACCCCAGGGTGTAGCTGGCTTTGCAAGCTTTTATCGAGAGTGACGTTATTGTAGCTCAGCCCCGTCAGCCGGGCGGAATGAGCCCCATGCGAGCTTGGCTTCTTCCCTGGAACGGACTGGCAATATCTTGTCTTGATTTAACTCCACAATTGGGACAAGATTTGCACATTCACCAAGACAGGGCACCGTGGCAACCATTCTTTGCATTGACGATCAAGCGGCAGGCTTGGCAATCCGCAGGGAACTGCTCCAGTCCAAAGGCTATGACGTGCTGATCGCCAGCGACGGTCCGAGCGCCATTGCCCTGGCCCGCCAGCATAGCGTCGACCTGGTGATCCTGGATTACCGCCTGCCCGGGATGGACGGCGAAGAAGTTGCTTCAATTCTCAAAGCGGAAAATCCGGCGTGTCCCATCGTGCTGCTTACCGGCTATCCCGGCGAAGTACCGCAGCGTCTGACGGCGATAGTGGACGCGTTTGTTGAAAAAGGTAACAGCGCCACCGTACTGCTGGCCGCCGTGGAGAAAGCCTTGACCGCCTCTCGCATGCGCCGGGCGCAATCAGCGCGGTTGACTCCCAAGCGCGACACTGCCTGAGGCAGTTCCTTTTTCGCGCCTAAATACGTATAGGCATCCAGAATCGTTTTACCCGGCATCGTTTGTAGCTGGAAACGCCACTTCCATGCTAGTACCAAAGCCCGACCCTTCCCGACAAGTGAAACTGCGAGCGCTAATGGAAGACCGCAACCGGCTTAACCAGCAGATCCGGAAACTCTACGAGCAAGTGCGCAAAATTGACCAGGAGATTGCGGAAGTGCGGCTGGCCCTGCGGCGGCGCTCGTAATCCGACCTGGGTTAACGCGCCCCGGCCAGAGAAATGCGCAGTTTGTGGGTGGCTCGAAACAGGGTGTTCTTGACCGTTCCTTCGCTGGTGTTAAGCATGTCGGCCACGGTGCGCAGCCTCAGGTTTTGGTAATGCTTCAGCTCGAATACCATGCGCTCGCGCGGCGAGAGCTGGCGCAGGGCGCCGATAATTTGCCGCCGCAACTCCAGGCGGCGCAGGCAGCGCTCGGGATCGCTTGCCGGGTGAACATCGGGCAGGAACTCCACAATCTCCGTCTCGTCGCCGTCGGGCGAAACCATCACGCTCACGTTCCTTTGCTGCTTCTGACGCCGGCGAAGGTAATCGAGGCACACATTAGTGGTGATGCGGTGAATCCAGGTGTAAAACGAGCACTCGAAACGGAACCCGCCCAGGCTCTGGTAGGCACGCAGGAAAGTATCCTGGTAAATGTCCTGAGCGTCGCATTCCGAGCCGGTGATGCGCAGGGCCAGGCGAAGCACCGGCTGATCGTAGCTGCGCACCAACTCCTCGAAGGCCGCCGAGTTGCCCTGCTGCGCCTCCCGCACCAGGGTAATGTGGTCCGCAGCTCCTACACCGCTCGTCTTCTCCGGCTCTGCCGGGAGCACGGGGGAGCCAGCCCCGCAGGTCAGTGTCGCCCGATCCGAATTGGCATTTGGCGCCAGCATCAGTCAGCTCCCGCCTCGCTTTCAGCCGCCCGGCGATGCACCACCAGGAGGGCCACGTCATCGGCGCGTGGCTGGGTGGCGGCGAAATCCTGGGTTGCGCCCAGCGCCGAGAACAATATGGCGCTAGCCGAGCTGTCACCGGCCTCGCGCGCCGCCAGCGCCAGCCGCTCCGCCTCGAAGTCCTCACCCTGGCCGTTGCGGCATTCCACCACACCATCGGAGTAGCCGATCAGCGTCTCCCCCGGCGCGAGCGTGGTATGGCCGTTCCCGAAAGCCGCACCCGCCACCGCGCCCAGCAGCGGCCCGCCCGTAGCCAGCCGCTCCAGTTCCCCGTCCCGCCGCAGCAGCAGGGGATCGGGATGGCCGGCGTTGCAGTAGGTGAGCTCACCCGTTGCGGAATTCAAACAACCTATAAAGAGTGTGACCAGGGGCGGCTCCGGCTGCAGGCTGACCAGATGGGAATGAATGGCGGCCGCGATCTGCGCCGGGTCGGGGCAGGAGCCGGCGAAAACGCGAATCAGCCCCGCCAGATGCGTGAACCACATCCCGGCGTACAGGCCTTTTCCGCAGATGTCCCCAATAGCGAACAGCGTGTGTTCGCCGGCGTCGAAGGCGGTCAGCACGTCGCCGGTAACATGCTGGGTGGCAAAGCTCTCGCTCGCGATTTCAAAATCCCCGCGCTGCAGCCGCCGCGCGCCGCTGAGCTTTCGCTGCACGTGGGCGCCATCGGAGAGCGCCTTTTGCAGAGCGTCCCGTTGCCGGCGCAGGCTGGCGAGTTCCTCTTCCAACACTCGGTTGCGCGCCAGCAGCGTTTCCCCGCTGTCCGGCAATTCCTGCGGGCCGCCTGCGTTTTTTACGCGTGGCGTCCATGCCGCATGGTGAAGGCGATCCTCACGATTTGACCTGCGTACATCCGCCAGCCTGCTCACCGCTGCCTCCCGCTCTCCCCGCGACTGTTTTGCCTGGCCGGGGCGACCGCTTGCAAGGACCTACGGATCAGCCCACGAATTTGTAGCCCACCCCGTGCACCGTCAAAAAGAAGCGCGGCTCTTCCGGCTTGGGCTCGAGTTTCTGGCGCAAGCGCACGATGTGCGCGTCCACCGTCCGCGTGGTAGGGTAGCGCTCGTAACCCCATACGTCCTCCAGCAGGCGGTCGCGCGTTACGGTCTCGCCCGGGTGGGCGAGAAAATACTTAAGGAGTTCGAATTCCTTGGCGGAAAATTCCGTCGGCCTTCCCGCGCGCACCACCCGGCAGCTGCGCACATTCACTTCCACGTCGCCGAAGCTGTATTGCTCCTGATTGCGGGGCGCGCCCTGGGCGCGGCGCAGCACCGCCTTCACCCGCGCCAGCAGCTCGCGGATAGAGAAGGGCTTGGTCACGTAATCATCGGCGCCCAGTTCCAGGCCCACCACTTTGTCCACTTCCTGTCCGCGGGCGGTCAGCATGATGATGGGCAGGGCCGGCTTCTTGACCTTGAGCTGCTTGCATACGTCCAGGCCGCTCATGCGCGGCATCATGACGTCCAGCACCACCAGGTCGGGCGAATCGTTCAGGGCGCGTCCCAAGCCTTCAACGCCATCTCCGGCGGTGATCACCTCATAGCCTTCGAACTCAAAGTTGTCGCGCAGACCAGACACCATGGCCGGCTCGTCTTCCACAATCAGGATTCTGGTCATGTGGGCGCCTCCCGGCTGTTCCCTTTCCGCTACGCTGTGTAGTGTGCCCATCTGCTGCCTCCTTACTGAACGGCTACCGCCTTCGCTTCATTGGCCGCCACATTCACGGGCAGCGCGATAACGAATTTGCTTCCCTGCCCGGGCACGCTGTCCACGGAAACCTCGCCGCCGTGCGCCTCCACGATATGGCGCACCAGGGAGAGGCCCAGCCCGCTTCCCTTGGTGTTGTGCACCAGGGGGTCGCCCACCCGGTAGAACTTCTCAAAAATTTTGTGCTGCTCGGGCCTCGAGATGCCGATCCCGTGGTCCACCACTTCGAGCTTGACCGACCCATTTTCCCGATAGAGGTGGACGCCCAGGTACTTTTCCCGCTGCGAATACTTGAGCGCGTTGTTCACCAGGTTGAGCAGGGAGCGCGCAATAGCCTCGCGGTCCACGCGCATGGGCGGCAAATTCTCGGAAATTTTTTCCTCGAAGGTGAAGCCGTGCTGCTCGATCTGATATCGGTACGACTCCAGCGTGTTGCGCACCAGTTCGGCGATGTCGGTCTCGCGAAACTCGTATTCCTTGCGCCCCGCCTCGATGCGCGAGAAATCCAGAATATTGTTGATGAGCGAGGTGAGCCGCTCGCTTTCCTTGCGGATGATGCGGTAGTACTCCTCGCGCTTTTCCTGGCTGGTCAGCCGCCCCAGCTCCAGGGTTTCAGCGTAGAGCCGGATGAGCGACAGCGGCGTGCGCAGCTCGTGGGAAACATTGGAGACAAAGTCCGATTTCAGCCGGGCCAGCGCCATTTCCCGGTTCACGTTGCGGTAAGTGATCAGGATGCCGCACGCCAGCAGCAGGGAAAGCCCGCCCAGGATCAGGAAGCTGGTGCGGACAAAGTGTTGTCCCATGGCCGCCAGAGTGGTGCCGCGTAATTTCATGCCCAGCACCAGCCCGGGGAAAGCTCCTTCCATGATGTGCTCCACTTCGGGCTTGCCACCGTCCCAATCGGTGCAAGCGGCGAGGGGTTCGTAATCACCTTTCAGGTGCACCATCACGCCGGCGTGACTGGTCCCCTTCTCTTCGCTGAGATTGTGCGCCATCAAAGTGTTGAGCACCTGGGGAAAGAACTGGCCGCGCAGGTATTCGGCATCGAAGGCGAAGCCACCCAGCGCCGGCTCCTGGCCGGGTTTCTGCGGCACAACAAAATACACCACGGATTCGTAGAGATACTTGTCCCCCCGGCGTACCTTATACTGCTCGAAATACGCCGGCAGTTTCCCGCCTTCTTCCATGCTGCGGAACTTTTTGACGGTGGGCTCGTATTCCATCTTCATCCAGACCATCATGTGCTGCAGTTCGTCCACTTCGGCGCGAAAGTCCGAATCGTCCATGCGCGCTTCTCGAGAGCGAAAGATCACGCCGGTCTGTGGGGAGTAGTAGAAAGCGTGTGCGACATAAGGGTACTTTTTGAGCAAGGCATCAAGCTCGTCCGAGCAGGCTTCCTGGGGCTGGGGAAAATCCTGACGCACCTGTTTCACCATGCCGTAGGCCTTCTCATTGATGTGCTTCTCGGAGATGACCAGCGCTTCGGTGAAGTCTCGTTGCATCAGGGCTTCAATGGCGTGGTCGCGGTGGATGTTTTCCAGGTGCAGGACACTGGCGACGATCAGGGCGGCGGCGGGCAGCACCACCGCCAGCTCCAACGTCAGCAGCATTCGAGTGCGCTCATTCCACCAGCGTTTCTTCATACACGCTCCTGCCCGGTCTGTCCCCTGAACTCGGTCACCGGCTAAAACATACTGTAAAGCTGCTTCCGGTATGTCAACCGCAAGTAAAAACCTGTAAAAAGTTGTGAAATCGCGTTTTTTGCGGCTGAATAGGCTTTGTGGGGTGGGAAGTGGGTCCAGAAGCCTATATACGCGCCATCTCACAGCACATATTGTGCTGCGGGCAGGCATTAGCGGCTATCCGAAGGTTGCGTTCGAAACCTGCTGCAAAATGTGAGCTAGTGCAATCCGTGATGCTCTGACCAGACGCAAGCGTTCAGGGACGCTCGCTTGCTTCTGGTTGCAGCGCCTCGTGGGGCGGGTTCGCCGGCGCCGAAGGAGGCAATGACGAGTGCTGCGCCGACCAGCGAAATTCCGCTTCCTGCACCTGCCGCGAGGTCATGATGTGGCGCAGTTTTGCCAATTCATGTTTGCTGGCCTTGTCCCCGGCAACCATGGCGCGCCGGAACCAGTTGTAAGCTTCTTCGTAGTCCAGCCGCGCCCCGCGGCCATTCGCGTAAATGTAGCCCAGGTTCTTTGCGGCGCTGCCGTTGCCCTGCTCGGCCGCCTGTCGGTACCACTTCAGCGCTTGCTCATAATCCCGGGGAACGCCTTCTCCGAAATAATAAAGCTGCGCCAGGCTTACCTCGGCGATCACGTTTCCCTGAGCCGCGGCCGATTTATACCAGTTCGCAGCCTGCTGCGGATCGCGCGGAACGCCCGCCCCCAGCTCGTAGAGATAGCCCAGGTTCGATTCCGCCTGCGCCACTCCCTGCTGTGCCGCTGCCCGCGTCCATTGCGCTGCTTCATCGAGATCCTTCTGGCCCAAGCCGCCGGTGAAGTACTGGTATCCCAGGGTCTCTTGTGCCGCCGCATCGCCCTGCTCCGCCGCTGAGCGGTACCAGCGCAGTGCCTCCTTCTTATTGCGCGACACGCCCAGCCCGTTCTGGTAGAGGATGGCCAATTCGCGCTGCGCCACCTCGTAGCCATCTTCCGCCAGGGGACGCAACAGATTTGCCTCTTCAACGTAATCCTGCCGCACACCTTTGCCGTCGCGATAAAAGCTGGCCAGGTTGAATTGTGCGGCCGGGAAACCCTGCGCCGCCGCCCGCCGGTACCACTTGAGCGCCTGAGCAAAATCCTGCTTCACACCGAGTCCCTTGGAGTACATGAAGCCCAGGTTGGTTTCTCCCTTAGGATTGTTCACCTCGGCCGCCCTCTGGTACCACTTCACCGCCTCGGTGTCGCTTTGTGGAACGCCTTCGCCGTGCTGATAAAGGTATCCCAAATCATTGGCCGCCCGGCCCAAGTGCTGGTCCGCGGCGTGGCGCAGCCACTGGGCTGCCTCGGCCGGGTCCGGCGGTAGCGCGAAGCCGTTGGCATAGGCGATCCCCAGGACGCATTGCGCCCGGGCATCACCGGCAGAAGCCAATGCGGCCAATTGCGGAATCTGTTGCCTGGTCAGGGCGCGTGCCTCCGTCTGGAATTCGTCGTTCGGCAAATTCAAGTCTGCTCCCCAGGCAAAAGTACACGAGAGCAAAGCCGCCAAACAAAACTTGCGCGTCAACATAACTCCCCCGCCGGCATTTCGTCTTCAACCCTTCACGTCCGCACCGACCACGCCCCTGGCGCGCTGCAGTGAAGCGAATGCCGCATACAGTCATAGACGAAGCAGGAGAGAAATTGAGGTGGAGGAAATGAAACTTTTTTAATAGAGTCTCGTTAGCACCAATGTGATTTGTTCTGTTTCATGAACAAACGTTCGCGGGTCGAGTGCAGGTTTCAGGATTACATGCTTCGCCCAGCGTCATCCAACTGCAGGCTTCATCCTCAAATTCTTGCAACATTGACATCCTCGCGCTGTAACGGCTTCGCCGAGACTCCGCCGCGCCAGGTCTTTATTGCCTTGGAGTATTCCTTCCCGTTATCCCAATGTGAGGCAGACTGGGCTATGTCGCCGTAGGACTTACGGGTCCCGCCGACCTCCACACCCCGCTGCCGGCTGCTCCGGAGCTCTTCCCGGGCCGCTGAAATGGCTCAACTTAGAGTAAAATTTGCTGCGTGTGGGATGAGAACTGCGTCTGAAACGTTATACAGGTTGAGAGTTTACGTCTGAGAGGTAGGAATTTAGGGCCTGGTAGGAACTTCGGAGGCAGTGATCACCCCAGACGGCCACCGCCGTGTGCGCTTCGAGCAGGAAGCCATGCAGTATGTGTGCGCGTTGTTGCGGACGGCCAGGCGGCTGTGCGGAAATCGCGAGTCGGCCGAGGACCTGGTGCAGGAAACCATGCTGCGCGCCTGGAAGGCCTTTGATCAATACCAGGAGCAGACCAATTGCAAGGCGTGGCTGTTCACCATTCTCATGAACCTATGGAACGAGCATCATCGCAAGCCTTGGGTCCGGCATGAAGCTGCGGTCCAGGACGACTTCGAGCCTGACCAGCAGGCGGTCGCATCCAACTCCGATGACCGCGTATTCATCCACGAAGTCCTGGCTTGCATTGATCGCTTAACCGAAGATCAGCGTGCTGTGCTGTTATTGTCAGTGGTAGAAGGCCTGGCCCTACGAGAGATTGCAGAGATATTGCAGGTTCCGATTGGGACCGTCATGTCACGACTGGGGCGCGCGCGGGCCGCTTTGCGGGAATACCTGCGCCCTAGCCCCGGCGCCCTAGCGGGCGCCAGAGAACGAAGACTATGCGATGCCGTGAAGCCGAAGGGCTATTAGCCCCTCAAATTTCGGAAAGCCTCGACGCCGCCACCCAGCGCGACCTGGCTCTCCACCTGGATACCTGCGCCGCGTGCCGCGCTCGGCTGCAGCAGGAGTACGAACTGGACCGCCTTGTGATGGCCGCGGTTACCCAGGAAGCGCCTGCGACGGACGACCTGGTGGCGCGTATCGAGCACGCCATTGAGGGCACCCGCAGGCCGCGCCCCTTCTTCTTTCTGCAAAGGCGATGGCCGGCCTTCGCCGGAGCGGCCGCCGTCATTCTGCTGGTCGCTATGGCCGTTTCCCGCTTTACTGCCGCTAATTCCATGCACCTGCTGTGTCAGGATGCGGTGGACGACCACCACACCGAAGTGGTCCTGCACGAGCCCAGGCATTGGCACACCAACAGCAGCGACATTGCCGACCTGGTCCGCCGCACCGTTCCCGGCACCCAGGTGCCGCAGACCGTGGCCGGCCTGTCGCTGCAAAAAGCCCGCATTTGCGGCCTGCTTCAGGCCACTGCTCTGCATCTGGTTTACGGCAAGGGCTCCCAGCAGGTCTCCGTCTTTTTCATGCTGCAGCGGGAACTGCCCTCCGATTCGCTGCCCTCCCAAGCCGCTGCTAACCGGCTTCACGAAGAAACCGATTCCGGCGTTGCCGTCGCTTCCTTTGCCCAGGATGGCATGGGCGTAGTGGTGGTGGGCGGCCCGGAAATCGCTCCCCGCGTCGCTGACCAACTCGCGCTCTCTCTATAGTCACCGTCTCGCTGCGCCTCCCAGCGCTAACCACCGCAGACACTTGTGAATTCTGTTTGTGAATTCTCCGGTCTTGCGGATGAAAAATCCCCTGCCTCTCGTTTTACTCACTAACGGACGCCTTTGGCTCTGTGCAAAGTGGGATCAACGCCGCAGGAGAACCAACTTTAAATCCGCGGCCCGGGATACAAACTATGGCGACGGCGGCAAAAGCGCTGGCAGTAGACAGCAACAGCGAGTCACTTCTGGTCAACACAGCCTGCCACGGCGATGTGCAGGCCTTTGGCGAATTGGTGAAGCGTTATGACCGCCAGGTGTTTCGTGTGGTCCGGCACATGACCGACAACCCCCAGGATGCAGAGGACATTGTGCAGGAGGCGTTCGTGAAAGCCTTCACCAACATCCGCAGTTTCGAGGGGCGCGCTGCGTTTAGCACCTGGCTGATCCGCATTGCCGTCAACGAGGCTCTGGGGCGAATCCGCCACCGGCAGAAATTTCCCCTGTGTCCCCTGGAATTCATCGCCTCGGACGAGGAAACCGTGCTGGAGCTGCAACTTGCCAGCCCCTCAGCCACGCCCGAGGAACTCTGCAGCGAAGGCGAACTGCGCAAGGCCCTGTCCCGGGCGGTTCACCGCTTGCGCCCACGCCTGCGTACCGTTTTTGTTTTGCGCGATGTACAAGGCCTCTCCGCACAGGAGACGGCGGAGATTTTGCGCATCACCGTGGGCACGGTGAAGGCGCGGTTGTTTCGCGCCCGCCAGCGCGTGCGGCAATTCCTGATGCCCTATGTTGCCAGCCCGTCTGGTCGCTCGCGAAGCACCTTCGTTCGCAATACAGCTCCCCCGCTCCGGACCAGCGCCTCGGCGGGTCTCTCCTAGCAATGATTTTCGGTGACTGCTCCGCTCCTTCAGTAGAGGGAGCGCCGGCCCGTCACACTAGTCAGAGTCCCGCCTGTTCGCGGGTAAGCCGGTAGAGAACGTGGCGTCGCCCGGCATGAATAATGTCTTTTTCATAGCCGAACCCCAGCTTCTGCAGGATGCGGATGGACGCCTGATTTTCCGGGAGGGCGAAGCCGACGATGTTGGGCAGCTGTAGGCGCTCGAGCGCCATGGCCGACAGCGCGCTCACGATTTCGGTGGCCAAGCCCTGCCTCCAGAAGCGCGCCAGCAAGACACACCCGACCTCGATCTCAAGTTGCCCATCCAGTCGCAGGCGGCGCAGGGCAGCCCGGCCCACGAACTGCTGCTCGCGGTCATAAAGGAGCCACATGCCAAAACCGTTTGCTTCCCAGTGTTCGAGAAAGCGCTGCATGTAGTCGCGGGTTTGCTCCTCGGAGCGAACTCCGCCCAGCGTGGCCATCGTGACCGGATCCTGGTGCATGGCCAGCAGCAAGGCAAAATGTTCGGGCTGCAGGCGATAGGCGCGCAGCCGTTCCGTCTCGAAATGCTCCGGCGCCTGCGGCGGGGAATTCATTGCGGCATTATAGGTGCTGAGGTGCAGCCGCCCGATTTGCGCTTTCCGGGGAAGGAAAGCATGACCCTTTTGGCCCACAGAACTGGTACATTGTCGGCTGCAAAAACTCCGTTGCGGGCTCACCGGCCGAGGACCAGATGAAACGATGGGGCAGCACTCTGGCGTGGGTGGTTATATCGTTCTTGTGCGCGGTGGCGGTGGGCACCATAGCCCTGCACCGGGGCGAATCCATCAATGCCATGTGGCTGGTGGTAGCGGCGCTCTGCAGCTACGCCCTGGGCTACCGCTTTTATAGTAAGTTCCTCGCCGCCAAGGTGCTGGCTTGGGACGCGGTGCGTGCTACCCCCGCCGAGCGGCTCGACAACGGCCGCGACTTTGTTCCCACCAACAAGTGGGTGGTCTTCGGCCACCACTTTGCCGCCATTGCTGGACCCGGGCCCCTTGTAGGACCGGTGCTGGCGGCGCAATTCGGTTACCTGCCGGGCACCCTGTGGATTCTGGCAGGCGCGGTCTTTGGCGGCTGCGTTCAGGATTTCGTCATCCTGTTTTTCTCCGTGCGCCGCGACGGCAAGTCGCTCACCGAAATCGCCCGCGATGAAGTGGGGCGGGTGGGCGGCGTAGTGGCGTACCTGGCGGTCATCAGCATCATGATCATCCTGCTGGGCGTGGTCGCCCTGGTGGTCGTGAACGCGCTCAAGTCCAGCCCCTGGGGCACGTTCACCATCGCCATGACCATCCCCATCGCCCTGCTGATGGGCGTGTACCTGCGCGTGCTGCGCCCGGGCAAAGTCCTGGAAGGCTCGCTGCTCGGCTTTGTGCTGGTGCTGCTCTCTATCTGGGGCGGGCAGTGGGTGGCGGAATCGCCCACGCTGGCGCGCTATTTCACTCTCAGCGCCCCATCCTTAGCCATCCTCATCATCATTTATGGATTTGCGGCCTCAGCCCTGCCGGTGTGGTTGCTGCTGGCGCCCCGCGATTACCTCAGTACCTTCGTGAAGCTGGGTACGATTGCAGTGCTGGCCTTGGGCATCATCGTCCTGCGGCCCACGCTGCACATGCCCGCCCTGACCCGCTTCGTGGACGGCACCGGCCCGGTGCTGGCGGGAAAGATTTTTCCCTTCGCCTTCATCACCATTGCCTGCGGGGCGGTCAGCGGCTTCCATTCTCTGATTGCCAGCGGCACCACGCCCAAGCTGATAAGTCGCGAAATTGAAACACGCATGGTTGGCTACGGCGGCATGGCGGCGGAATCCTTCGTCGCCATCATGGCCACCATTGCCGCCTGCGTGCTGCAGCCAGGAGTTTATTTCGCTATCAGCAGTCCCGCCGGGGTGGTCGGCAGCTCGCCCGCTACCGCCGCCGCGACCATTTCGTCCTGGGGATTTCCCGTCACCGCCGCTAGCATGGCGGCGCTGGCCCGGGAAGTCGGCGAGCAAACCCTGTTCAACCGCACCGGCGGCGCTCCCGCCTTTGCCGTGGGCATGGCCCACATTTTCGCTCACAGCCTGGGCAGCCGCCTGCTGATGGCTATCTGGTACCACTTCGCCATCATGTTTGAGGCGCTGTTCATCCTCAGCATTCTCGATGCCGGCACCCGCGTGGGCCGCTTCATGTTTCAGGAAGCGCTGGGGCACGTGTGGCAGCCGCTGGGCCGCACCAGTTGGTATCCCAGCGTGCTGTTCAACAGCGCCCTCATTGTCGGCGCTTGGGGCTATTTCCTGTGGCAGGGCGTGCGCGATCCCCTGGGCGGCATCAACTCCCTGTGGCCGTTGTTCGGGATTGCGAACCAGCTTCTGGCAACGGTGGCTCTGTGCGTGGCCACAACCATCCTCATCAAGATGGGCAAGGCGCGTTACTCGCCCGTTACCCTGGCGCCCTTGGCTTGGCTGATGGCGGTGACCTTCACCGCTTCCTGGCAGAAGATTTTCAATCCCAACCCGCGTATTGGCTTTCTGGCGCATGCCCGCGACTTGGCCGCCGCGCCGGTGCGCACTCCCGAAACCGCGCGCCTGATGTTCAACGACCGCCTGGACGCGGCCGTCACCGCGATTTTAGTCACCCTGGTGGTGCTGATTGTGCTGGAGTCCGCCTTAGAGTGGATACGCGTGCTCTCCGGCCGCAAGCTGGCCAGCGTTCACGAAGCTCCCTTTGTGGCCACTCGCTTTGTAACGGAGGAAGCGTCATGAGGAAATTGCAAAGTGCCGGCGCGACCTTCATCGCAATGTTGCGCGAGATCTTCGATGAGTCCGCCTACCGCCGGTTCCTGCAGCGCACCGGGCAGGCGCCTTCGCGCGCCAGTTACCGTGACTTTCTGGCTCAGCAGCATGGAGGCCGGCCTCGCCCGCGCTGCTGCTGACCAGCTTTTTTGGCTATGCCAATCCGTCCGCGATGGCCAATTCTGGGCATTGACACCACCCGCGCTATGCTGCACAATCCACCCACTTTGAGCGCGCTGTCGCGGTATTGTTGCGGTAACCGCCGGCCGCCTATGACACCGATTCTCCCCCAAAACCTTGCTGCTCAGGAGTTCTGATGCGAAGTGCATGCTGGCTGTGCCTTGTGGCGCTGTGTGTGTCGGTTCCGCTACTCGCGCAGGAGGCTCCCCTGAGGCGCCCTATGCATATCCAGCGGTTGCACCCGAAATCTGGTGCTCCCATTGGCAACGCTAGCGCTCCGAACTGCCTTCCTGCGGCCGTCAGTTATTACGGCGGCCCGGTGGTCTCCAGCGTCAACGTGGTGACCGTTTTTTGGGGGAGTTCCGCCTACAGCAGCTACCAGGCTTCCCTGAGCGCTTTCTATACCTCCATCACCAATAGCGCTTATATGGACTGGCTTTCCGAGTACGACACCATCGGATTGCTGGATGCCAATGCCCAGCCCGGTACCAATCAGGCCATTGCGCGAGGCACGTTTGGCGGCGCGGTTACGATCACGCCCTCGACCTGCTCTGCCAACTGCACCATTGATGACACGGCAATTCAGACCGAACTTTTGAACCAGGTGAACGCCGGCAAGCTGCCGGCCCCCACTACCGACCACGATGGCAACGTGAACACCGCCTACATGATTTACTTTCCCTCCAGCGTCACCATCACGCTGCAGGGCAGCAGGAGTTGCGTGCAGTTCTGTGCCTATCACGGGACCACGGTGAACCTGGACGCCATTGAGGGTAAGAATTTGCTCTACGGCGTCCTGCCGGACCTTACGGTAGGCGGATGCGCCCGGGGATGCGGGGCCAATGCCAACGCATTCGATAACATTACCTCTGTTTCTTCTCACGAACTTGGCGAACTCATCACCGACGCGGATGTTGGGATTGCACCGACTGTCGCCCCACCTGTGGCCTGGTACAGCAACGCCTGCGGCGAGATCGGCGATAGCTGCAACGCGCAGGATGGGACAGTGGGAAGCTACACCGTTCAGCAACTCTGGTCGAACGAGCTGAACGGTTGCGTTGTGAGCAACCCCAACACCGGCCCGGGATCGGGTCCCAAGTATCAGGTGGTTGCCTCCTCCGGCACTACTAGCGTTGGAACATCCACCGCTATCATCGTCTATGCCGGCAGCTCGCAGAGCCCTCTCACTCATTATCTGGGAACGGTTCATTTCACCAGCAGCGATTCCTCCGCCGGGCTGCCCTCGGATTACACCTTCACCTCGAGCAACATGGGCTCGCACGGATTCAACGTCACCTTCAATACTGCCGGATCGCAAACGGTTACCGCTACCGACACCAACGCCCCCGAAATGACCGGCTCGGTGACTTTCAACGTGACCAACGGCTCCGCCACACACTTCGCGGTCAGCGCACCGGCCAGCGCCGCACCCAGCGTGCCCTTCAATTTCAGCGTTTCGGCGCGCGACGCTTCCAACAACCTCGTCAGTACCTATAGCGGCACGGTGCATTTCACCAGCAGCGACCCCGCCGCGGTGTTGCCCGCTAATTCCACATTGGCGAACGGCGCTGGAACGTTTTCCGCCTCCCTCAATACCGTAGGCACGCAAACCATTTCGGCGAGTGACACGGTTACTACTTTCGTGACCGGAATGGCCAGCATCAAGGTGGCCAAACTGACAACCACCACGGGGCTTACGGCTAAACCGAATCCCGCCGCTCTGGGACAACTGGTCACCTTCACGGCTGCTGTGAAGTCCGCTTCCGGCATTCCGTCGGGAACCGTAACCCTCTATGAAGGCACCACCGTGCTGGCGACTGGCACGCTGGATGGCACGGGACACGTGGTGGTCGGCATCTCCTCACTTCCGGTGGGCGCGCACAGCATTTTCGCCAGCTATGCCGGAAATACTGTCTACAAGGCCAGCAAATCCGGCTTGCTGACGGAAACCATCAAGTTCGGCACCACCACTGCCATCACGTCGGGTGTCCCCAATCCCACCACTTATGACACCCCGGTGCAGCTCACCGCGCACGTGACCTCTACCACCACGGCTACTGGCAACGTCACCTTCAAATCCGGCACACTCGTGCTGGGCACGGCAGCACTCGACCCCTCGGACAACGCCACCATCACCACCGCGGCCACAGCATTGACCGGAGGAGCCCATTCGCTTACCGCCGTGTACGCGGGCGACGCCAGCCACATGAACAGCACCTCGCCTCTGTACAAAGAGCAGGTGAACAAGGCCGCGACTGCTACCGCCCTGAGCACTTCGGCCACATCGGTTCCGGTGAACACCAGCATCACCTTCACCGCTACCGTGACCTCGCCGACCGGACTTACGCCTCCGGGCAAAGTCACCTTCAAAGCCGGGACCACCCTTCTGGGAACAGTCACGCTGAACAGCTCCGGCGTGGCCACGCTGAACTATGGCTTCGCGACGGCAGGAACGTATCTGGTGAAGGCGAGTTACGTGGCGACCACCAATTTTGCGGCCAGCACCTCAACCGCGGTGACGGAAACGATTACCCCCTAGGCAAGCGGCCGCTATTTTTTGGCCGTGACCCGGTCGGAAATTTTGCCGTATTCGCGCTGGGTCAGTACCCCGCGGCTTACCAGATCCTCGGGATGGGCGTAGGGGCGGTTGGTGATGATTCGGTCGGCTTCCGCGGCATCCACTCCCGGCAGGCTCTCGAGCTGAGTTTTGCTGGCGTGGTTCAGGTCCAGCGGCTTGTCGCGGCTCCAGCCTTCCCGCACGCCGGCGGCGACAGCCTTGGCATCGCTTTTGAGCGCGGCCGTGGTTTGCGCCGTTTTTTCCTTTAACTGCTGAGGGTTCTGCTTCACCGAACAGCTGAAGCAACCGGCCAGCACCAGGCACAGGCCGGCCACCATCGCCCCCGACGCGACTCTCAAAATCCGCATCCTGTCTTGGATGCGGCTGCACCCCGCACGGGCTCGGTCACGGGAAACCCACGCCCCGGACGGCTCCCGCTGCTGCTAAAGTCGTTAGAGCTTTGCCCGGAGACTCACCATGACCATGCCGCAGGCCATCGCCATGCTGGGCGGGCTGCTGGCCCTGGCGTTCGCCGCCAATCGCCTGTCCAGCTGGACCAAGATGCCGGACGTCGTGGTCTTGCTCATTGTTGGCCTGCTGTTCGGTCCCGTCTTCAAGTTGCTGCAGCCTTCGCAATTCCAGTCGGTGACGCCAATTCTGGGCACGCTGGCTCTCATCCTCGTTCTTTTTGAAGGCGGGCTGGAACTGAACCTCCGCGAAACCCTGCACCAGTTCCCGGGAAGCCTGCTGCTGGCCACTGTAGCCTATGGCCTGAGCCTGATGGCGGTGTGGCTGCTGGCCTCGCGCGCGCTGCACATGCCGGCGCGGCCGGCGCTGCTCTTGGGCGCTGTGCTGGGCTGCACCAGCAGCACGGTGGTGCTTCCCATCCTGCAGCAGATCGCTGCCAGCGAACGGGTCAAAGTCACGCTCATGCTGGAAGCCTCCTGGGGCGATGTGCTGGCCGTGCTCACCGTGGGCGCGCTCATCAACATTCCCGCCGGCGGCATCGTAGGCAGCCTGGCGCAAAAAGTCCTTTTGCAGATTTTTGCTTCGGTCGCGGTCGCCGCCTTGATCGGCGCTGCCTGGGTGCGGCTGCTGCCGCTCCTCTCCGAGGTGCGCTACTGGCAGGTCCTCACCTTTTCCATGGTCCTGTTGCTCTATGCCGCCACCGAAAGCTTTGGCGGCAACGGCCTGATCGCGGTGCTGGCGGTTGGGTTGACCCTCTCCAACCTGCGCCGCCTTTCCGGGCGCCTGGGCGAGAGCATGTTTGGGCTGGGGCTGCCGCTGGAATCGCAGCACCAGCGCATACTCGCCTTCCACTCCGAACTCTCGTTCCTGGTGCGCACCTTCTTCTTTGTGCTGATCGGAGTGGTCGTCGAACTCCAAGGGCTGCGCGGGAGAATTCTGCTCACCGTGGGCATTATTGCCGCGCTCTGCCTGGCAAGGTGGGTTGCGGTGCAGGCCTGCCGCTGGTCATGGAAGGATTTCAGCTCGCGCGACCGGGAACTGGTCACCCTCCTGCTTCCCCGCGGCCTGATCACCGTGGTGCTCGCCTTGCAGGTGATCCCGGTACTGGGGCCGGCCTATTCGTTTCTGACTTCGCTCGCCTTTGCCGTCGTCCTGGTGACTAACCTGCTCGTGGTAGTCGCCGGCATCCGCTCCAAACCCTCCGAAGCGGCCGCCGTGGGGCAAGCGTCAGCGGTATGAGATCGAATCTCGTCGCTCCCCCAAACCAACCCCAGTGGAAGCACACCTCCTAAAGGTCTGATTGATGGAATATGCTTTGTGGAACAGAATATTTGACTGCGAAAATGAGGGTGTGATAAAGAGACGATGGCAAGCTTGGGGGGCACGGCACAAAACGCGGTTCCCACTATGTCAACGGAGAAGCATTTTGTCTGTGTGATTGCTGTTCTGTGTTGTGGGCTAAACACGCCCGCCTGTGCGCAGGCAGTAACTGGCGGCGACAATGCTGTTCCTGCTTACCTGATGCGCATGGAGCGCCTGCGCGTGGGCGAGGACGTGTGTGTGCTGATGAATCAGAGCGGTCAGTATCGCCTTGAGCGCAAGTATCCCTCCACTACCCAGGTGTTCCTCGGTTCTCTCTCCCCGGCAGAACTCCAACAACTTCATGCGACGTTGAACGCTGATGGTTTACAGAAGTTGTCGCAGTCGCAAATTCCGCATTTTCTTGTCAGCGATACTCTTGATGAGGTGCTAATTGATATATTTCGGTCCGCCAGCGTGCAGAATCTCGCGTTTAACACCCCTGAGAGCAGGAAGAGGTTTCGCGGTTCCGTTGACCCGCTTCTACGGTGGCTAGATGGCGTACAAAAACAGCATCACGTGCAATTACACGAGGAGAGCGCCAGCCATTGCATGCCCCCCAAAGCAAGTGTCGCGGACGTTGCGGCGCGAGAACCACATTCACGCGCCACCTCCCTACCGTTTCTCATGATGATGCACACCGAGCACGTGAATGGTGGGTTTGTGGAAAATCGCTGCGTAATCGTGTATCCCGACGGCAGATATCGGCGCGAAAAAAGCACACAGCGGTTTGAATCCACGAGGAAGGTGCAAGCCTTTGAAAGCACTCTTCGCAATGACCAGGTAACCGAACTCGAAACACTGCTCGATGCTCAGCCCATTAGGAGCCTGCAGCATAACAACCTGTCGAATACGCCTTTTCGGGAAATGGAACTCACGACTGTCGCCATCCCGCGCGGAGAGTCTGTGCAGCAACTGGCCTTCTCCAGTTCCTTTGGCTTCGCTGGGAATCCCAAATCAGCGGGAGGCATGAGCGATAATCGCGGCCTGGTTGATCACGAAGTGCACTTGATACAGCCTTTGCAACATTGGGTCAAAGGTAATATAGAGCGAGACAAGGTGCCTGCGCTACCTGATCCGCAGGCAACAGGTTGCAGACCGATTCCCTGAGCACAGCCAATCTCCCGCGAGCCTCTCCTGAATTATTGCGAATATAGGAATTGACAGCTGTCAACCAGTCTAGATGCGATCTGCGGTTTCGCGAGGAGCCATTAATCGAGCGATGGTGCACATCTGCTCACGAAGTTGCTGGCGTCCCCGGGGGATTCGAACCCCCGTTACCGCCGTGAACCGGCCTTCAGGCATTTTCGCCACGTTTGCTGCTCTTTGCAGGGCATTGCTAAAAGGCACTGCTGGTGCGAATCTTGTCCCGGTCGCGGGCGCGATTTCCGCTTCGTGTATAAATTTAGATCGAGCAATCTCTGCGGGGCCGGGCACGCCCACCGAAGCAGAGCGAAGGTCAGCTTCTACTCTGGATTTAAATTGACAGATCAAGGAGAGAGTGCTGGAATCTGGTCATCGCGACTACAACGGTGTTCGCCGTCGCCTGCCTGCTGGTTTTCTCGAACGTTCGCGACGTAGAGCACCAGGATATTCCTTCCCCCCCTTTAGAGGTTCTGGGCCGCGCGTCCGTACCCGCCAAGATCGTTCCAACATGAGGTGACGTATGAGTCAGAATTTCAGCAATGCGGCCACAACGATGGCCGCTCGCCGCGCTCTCTTCGCTGCAACTGTATTGATCGTGGCCCTACTGGCACCCACAACGGCCCGTGCGGAGACGACCATCACGTGTCCGCCGGGGACTTACGACATGCTCGACTGGATGACGATGGACTCCGATCTCCGTTCCACTTACCATCTTGAAGGCAGCTCCAACCCGCTTTACACGGTCAAGGAGAGCGGCAAGTTTTACTGGATCAAAGGAGCGCTCGGCTACCCGTGGGACATTCAACTGTACGACAGCAACTACATTTACCTGTGGATCACAGAGCTCTCCTGGAGCGTCCCCCAGAGCTACAAAAAGTTCACCAAGAACACAAATCTACCGCTGGCCCCCCGATGCGCCGCTGCAGGGTCTCCTGGGTCGACCATTACGGTCGCCAACACTAACTATGACCTGCACACCAACTGCTCGGATTCCTGCTCCGTGACCTTAGGCTTGCAGAATGCCGTAAACGAGGTATGGGGGCCGTATTACATCTCGTTCGGAGGCGACCTGCCCAGCAACATGAAAACCTTGGTCATCAGCTACCGTTACAACTGCCCCTCCGGATATCAGAAATGCCAGGACAAAGAGGAGTATTACCTGAGCCGACGCTACGGACTTGTGCAATGGGTCCACTACATCTTTGTCAATGGGGCGTGGGCACAGATGCAAAAAACCGTTTTCAACAAAATGGTGGTAGGAGTTACAACGCCGTACTTTCCGTGCTTTTGACGCCTTAAGCCAGTCTTAGCGGAAGGGCAAGCGAAGGATGGCCCCCGAGGCTCCCCGCCACCCGGGTTCCCACCGAAAGCATTTTTTCATGTCTCGGTCGCGGGCCTACACTCCTGGCCTGATAGGGGGCCGATTAGCGATTCAAAAGGGGGCGGAGGAGGAGCGGCACTGGAATAATGGGAGCACGGCACAAGCATAAATGTCGCTGCCGCTGCCCCGAGTCGGGCTACTTCGCCACCCTCTGTTTATTGACTGTTCGCTGCCGGTGACGCCCTGGTGACAGGGAAGCTAGGGCGGCCCTGGCCGGGCCGATCCCAAAGCCATCGTACGTTACTGCCAGAAGGGCGCGGTCGGCAGTGGGTAACCAGCACACCACACCGTGAGGCTGACGGTGGTGCCCGCTTTCACACCCGCGCTCTGCGACGGCGAAATTGAAACTCTCGATTGGCCCGCGTGCAGGTCTAGTTTCCGCCGCTGCCCAGCGTAACCTGCACTGTGGCTCCGCTGCTGGTCACCGCCGACACCTTGATAATAGTGCCGGTGTTCGGGTCTTTGAAGCTCTGCCCCGCATCCAACGCCACATCCATCCATGAGGTGGTCGAAGGTCTTAGGTCCAGCAGGTCGCTGCTGTTCGGCGTGGAGCTGGTGCCTAGGTGCAACACCACCCCGTTGGTGATTTCGCTGTAGTTGCTCAGGAAGCTGTCAAATCCCATCGCCTTTCGGTATTCCACGTAGTACCACGTGATCTGGCCGGTCGAGGAATTCTTGGAGCGAAAGATCTTTAGCGCCTTGGCGATGCCGTTCTGCGCCTCGTAAGGGCCGATGGTGTAGGAGCCGTTCGATTGCACGGTCAGGATCGGCGGTGAGCTGCCGTAGTTCAGCCAGCCTAACCGCTCCTTCTGAAAGGCATTGAAGTGACCGCCCTCGAAGTCTCTGGGATTGCCCATCATATCCAGCGTGTCGCCGTACTCGATGCTCGAGCAGGTGCCCGTATCCACCTTGGGCTGGCAATTGAGTGCGTGCGAATGATAGAGGCCCAGCAGGTGCCCGAGCTCGTGCGACAGCACCGCCAGGCGGTAGCTGCCACTTACGAAGGCTTGCGTTCCGCCGATGTACGATGTTCCCCACCAGCCACAGCCGATGGAAGGGAACGCATACACCAACCGCTGGTAGTTAGAGAGACTAAAACCGGCCTTGTTTGCCGCCTGGTTGGCATAGCTGGCAATCGTGCTCAAGTTGCACGTGCTGTTGATGGGCAACTTGTACCAGCCCGCCACATTGCCCATGAACCAGGTCTGGCCGTACGACATCTCCTCATAAAACTGGCTATTTTTGCTGAAGGTTTCATTGTAGGCAAAGGTGGGGGTGTAGGGCTGGCTGGTGTTGTTCAGGAAGTTCACGAGGAGCACCAGCGTGTGTTGCCCGCGGAACGTGTTTGGCAACGCGGTCGAAAGGATCTGCACGCTGCTGGTCGTCGTCGTGCTGTTGCAGCAATCCAGCGCCAGGGAGTTGCCTACGCGGACGCCTTGCACACGCACTCGCGACCCGGTCAGCAGATTAGTCGGGGCAGTCCGGGCAAAGTGCAAGGACAACCGTTCCGATGCCGTCTTCAACCCATAATGCAGGCGAGCGCCGTCGTTGCGATCTTCCATGAGAACTTGCAGGATACCGGTGGCTTGCTGGGCCGCTTCAATTGTCCCTTCCACTTGCGTCGGAAAATCGGCCCGCACGTTCCCCGGAACCGCATAGCGCAGCACTTGGCCGGGATCACTCTTCATCAGTTGCAGCAGCAATTGCTGTCGCTGGGCTGCTATCGCCTCCATCTGCAAAAGCAGTTGACTCTTGGTGGCTGCCGGAGCGGACTGATACTGCTCATTTAGTCGCAGCAGTGTGGTGGTCAGCGTTTGCGGTGATTGGCCGTTGCTTTGCGCCAGCGCCGTCGCCGCGACGATCACCATGCATAACAGGCTTGCTGTTCTGTAACTTTTAGCCTCGTTCCACACACGACCGTACCTGCTGAATGCAGCCACGCGGTCCGCGACATGGACGCCGGACGTTGCGGTCGGCATGATGTGGATGGGTTCGGAAGTTCCCGCCTGCACGCGGGCGAATTGGCGGCGACCACATAACAAAGATTGGCAGAACAGCCAGAAGCGGGCATTGTTCATGTTCACGAGCTTCTCCTCATGGTTTTTTGAGACGAGGGACGCAGACGAGAGCGCGCTGGACTGCTACAGAAATTCCCGGAAGAATGCGGGCCGGGGCCGCGTTTATGGCCAGAAGGTTTACTGCGGGTGCACTTTCAAAACTGCTTGCAACGAAGACCACTACTAGTGGCAGAAAGCCTGTTAATCGTAAAGCGTGGGACCGCTACCGCCTATAAGGGAAACATTGTATCAGGATCGCGGCCAAAACCTCGAGAGCAAGTAGACACGATGCACTCACAATTGAGGACTGCTAAGCTCTCCTGCAAATGCTGAGCGGGTCACGCGGGCTCCTGTTGCGGACTCCGCCGGGTTCCCACCGGCATTGGCCAAGGCGTTCGGGGAAAACTTAGGAATGATTGGCGTCCCCGGGGGGATTCGAACCCCCGTTACCGCCGTGAAAGGGCGATGTCCTAGGCCGGGCTAGACGACGGGGACGCGTCGAAGGGTGGGCCGTCTGACTCGAAGATTGATGCTACCAGCCGCCTTTAGACACTGTCAAAATGGAGCGGCCCGGCTGCATCCCTGCATCCCCCGCATCTACAATTGAATCCATGAAAGCTACGGACGGCACAGAGCCCATCAGCAAAGCTCTGTTGTCCGTCCACCGCCGAGCGCGGGCGTCATCCCGAGCGGACTTTAGCTCCGAGGGATCTCGCGCGCAGCACCACGCAACCCGCGGCGGAGCAATCTTTGGAGACCGCCATGGCTGATCCGCTCTACCTCAATTTGTGGTTCCCCAGCTTCGAGCCGCAGGAGATGTTGCCGCGCGCGCTCATGGTCATCCGCCTGTTCCCTTTTTCAGCGCAGCAGCCCGGCATCAGCTATGTGGCGTTGCATCCCATCTCCTGGGACGAGCCCACCATCCTTGAGCGCCGTTTCCAGCCCGGGGCCACGCCCGAGGAGGCCATCGAAATCGCCTCTGACCTGCTGCACGAAGATTATGCCTACCTGTTCGAGGCGCACTGGGATTTGTGGGTGCCCTTCGAAGGCGCGCAGCCCTGGTCGGAACAGCCCCGCCAGGTCAAATTTCTGGTGCACGGCCTGGAATTCGACGAACAAACCTATCGCGAGAACGGCCACATCCAGGTGGACTTCGGCCTGGATACGCCGTTCCTGGGGGAGGACCTTGAGCTCACTCCCTTTATCGAGCAGCGGGTGCGCGCCAACGTGCACAAGCTGGTGGAATTCACCAGCAAGGTGGAGAAACATTTAGGGGTCACCGGCAGGGTGCTCTGGTCGGAGTCGGAAGAAAACCTCGCCCAGAAGCTGATCTCGCGCCTGCAGAACGTTCAATAAGACAATCAAAACCGCAGAGGACGCCAAGGACGCAGAGGAGTTTGAAAAACTACGCGGGGAATGCTGCCAAGCTCCTGGGTTCTGATCTCGCGCCTGCAGAACGTTCAATAAGACAATCAAAACCACAGAGGACGCCAAGGACGCAGAGGAGTTTGAAAAACTACGCGGGGAATGCTGCCAAGCTCCTGGGTTCCGAATAATTATTTACCATCCGCCTGATCCCATCCCGCAGATGAACGACATTGAAATTGATAAGTAGTCCCACGCGCCTGTCGCTTAGCTTTAAATAGGAAAGCAGCTGCGCTTTGTGAACTTCCAGAACTTTCTCCACCACTTTCAGTTCCACAATGACCGTGTTCTCGACCAGTAGGTCAATTTTGTATCCTCCCTGTACCTGAATACCGTCGTAAATCACCGGCAGCCATAGCTGAGACTCAACCCTTAAGCCGCGTTTCGTGAGCTCGTGGCTAAGACATCTCTCATACACACTCTCCAGAAGGCCCGGCCCTAAAGCCGAGTGGACCTTGATGGCTGAATCCACTATGGCTGCGGTGATTCGATCTACATCCACCAATCCTCCGCGTCCTCTGCGTACTCTGCGGTTTTCATTGACTGACGGACATCATTTGGTTCTTCCCGCCTCTCCCTTCATCTGGTCGCTGGCGGCGGCCTGGGCGGCAGCCAGACGCGCGGTCAGCACCCGGAAGGGCGAGCAGGAAACGTAGTTCATGCCCACCTGGTGGCAGAACTCCACCGAGGAGGGATCGCCGCCATGCTCTCCGCAGATGCCTACCTTCAAATCGCGGCGCGTTTTGCGGCCCCGCTCCGTGCCCATCTTCACCAGCTGGCCCACGCCCTCGCGGTCCAGCACGGCGAACGGATCCTGCTTCAGGATTCCTTCCGCGAGGTAAGTGGGCAGGAATTTGTTGATGTCGTCGCGCGAGAAACCAAACGTGGTTTGCGTCAGGTCATTGGTGCCGAAGGAGAAGAACTGCGCTTCCTTGGCGATCTCATCTGCCACCAGCGCCGCCCGCGGCAGCTCGATCATAGTGCCCACCAGGTAGTCCACGCGCGTTTCCTTTTGCGCGAACACTTCCTCGGCCACGCGCACGATGATCTCCTTCTGGTTGGCCGTTTCCTTCAGCGTGCCCACCAGCGGAATCATGACCTCGGGGTAGACCTTCACCCCATCCTTGGCCACCGCGCAGGCCGCCTCGAAAATGGCGCGCGCCTGCATTTCCGTGATCTCCGGATAACTGATGCCCAGGCGGCAGCCGCGATGTCCCAGCATGGGGTTGAACTCGTGCAGTTCTTCCACCCGCCGCAACAGCGTGCGCAGTTCCCGCAGCTTGGGCGAGCGCGGCTTGGTCGCCTCCAGCACGGCGATCTCCACCATCAGGTCTTCGCGCCGCGGCAGGAATTCGTGCAGCGGCGGATCCAGCGTGCGGATGGTCACCGGATAGCCGTCCATGGCCCGGAAGATGCCGACAAAATCCGAGCGCTGCATGGGCAGCAGCTTGCGCAGCGCCATGCGCCGGTCCTTATGATTTCCGGCCATGATCATGGCCCGCATATGCGGAATGCGGTCCTCGGCGAAGAACATGTGCTCGGTGCGGCACAACCCGATGCCCTCGGCGCCGAACGCGCGCGCTTGGATGGCGTCGCGGGGAATATCGGCGTTGGCCCGCACTCCCATCTTGCGGAATGGTTCCGCCCAGCTCATGAACCTGTCCAGCAGTTTCACATCATTCGGGTCAGGTGGGACCGTCTTCACCTTACCCTTAATTACGCGTCCAGTGGAGCCATCGAGTGAAAGCCAGTCGCCTTCTTTCAGCACCTTGCCCTTCACCCGCATCTCCTTAGCCTTCTCGTCTACCTCGATCTCGCCGGCGCCGGCAACGCAGCACTTGCCCATGCCGCGCGTCACCACCGCCGCGTGGCTGGTCATTCCACCGCGCGAAGTCAGAATGCCGGCTGCCACCTCCATGCCGTGAATGTCTTCCGGCGTCGTCTCCGCACGGACTAAGATCACCGGGTTTTTCTTCGGGCCGGCCCACTCGACGGCATCGTCGGCGGTGAACACAATTTGCCCCACAGCACCGCCAGGCGATGCCGGCAAACCTTCGTTCGTGAGGACATTGTCTGTTCTCACATCCTTTTCGTCCAAACGCGGTACCACAAAGTACACAAGCTGGTCCGGTTCGACCCGGAAGATGGCCTCTTCCTTCTTGATCAGCCCTTCTTCCACCATCTGGATGGCGATCCGCACCGCTGCCAGCCCCGTGCGCTTGCCGTTACGGGTTTGCAGCATGTACAGCCGCCCATCCTGGATGGTGAACTCAAAATCCTGCACGTCGCGGTAGTGCTTCTCCAGACGGGAAGTGATGTCGCGCAGCTGCTGGTACACCTCGGGCATGACTTTCTGCAGTTCGGAGATGGGCACCGGGGTGCGCACTCCGGCCACCACGTCCTCGCCCTGCGCGTTCATCAGGAACTCGCCATAAAATTCCTTCGCGCCGGTCGCCGGATTGCGGGTAAAGCCCACGCCCGTGCCGCTGCTCTCGCCCAGGTTGCCAAACACCATGGCCTGTACATTCACCGCCGTGCCCAGGTCATCGGAAATGTTGTTGATGCGGCGGTAGTGCTTGGCGCGGTCGTTATTCCAGGAGCGGAACACGGCGTCCCGCGCCATCACCAGCTGATCATGCGGGTCTTGCGGGAAGTCGCGCTTGGCGTGTTTCTTCACCAACTTCTTGTATTCCTCAATCACTTCCTTCAGCGCGGCCGCGTCCAGGTCGGTATCGAGCTTGGCTTTCTTCTGCTTCTTCTTGGCGTCGAAGACTTCATCGAACGCGCTCTTTTCGATTTCCAGCACCACGTTGCCGAACATCTGGATCAGCCGCCGGTAGGAGTCATAAGCGAAGCGGGGGTTGTTGGCCCTGCGCGCCAGCGCCTCCACGCTCTTGTCGTTCAGCCCCAGGTTGAGGATGGTGTCCATCATGCCCGGCATGGAAAACTTCGCGCCTGAGCGCACGCTCACCAGCAGCGGGTTCTCGCCCACTCCCAGTTTCTGCCCCTGCAACTTTTCCAGTCGCCCCAGCGCATCTTCCATCTGCCGCGCCACTTCTGTTGACACCTTGGCCGTCCGCATGTACTCGCGGCACGCCTCCGTCTGGATGGTGAACCCCGGAGGCACGGGCAAGCCGGCATTGGTCATCTCCGCCAGGCCGGCGCCTTTCCCGCCCAGTTCGTCTTTCATCTTGCCGTTGCCGTCGGCCTTGCCTTCGCCGAAGAAGTAAACGTATTTGGTGGCTGGTTTCTGGTCGCTGCGGTATTCCGTTTCGGGCAAAGCGTGTGTCGCCATATATTCAGTCCTTTGCTTTTTCTAAGATACTTTCGATTCCTTGCTGTCGGTCACAATCTCGGAGAAGTCCGCGATGGTGGAGAATTCCTTCAGAACAGTCTGCAACAAGGCCAGCCGGTTGGCGCGCACTTTGGGGTCGTCAACCATGACCATCACCTTGTCGAAGAAGGTGTCCACCGCCGGGCGTAGCCGCGAAATCTCCACTAGCGCCGCCTCATAGTTCTTTTTGCCGCGCAACTCGCGTACCCGCTCCGCGGTCGTGGGAACCAGTTCCGCCAGGTTCACTTCGGCAGGCTCTTTCAGCGCGCCTGGATGAAATTCCGCCGCCGGTTCCGACCCGGCTTCATGTGCGTGCCGCAAAATATTTTTCATGCGCTTGAACGCGACAGAAATGGACTCGAAGTCGGACGAGGGCCGCACCTTGGCCACCGCGTGCGCCCGGGCTACCGCGTCCACCACATCGTCGGCGTCCGCCGCCAGCACCGCATTCACCACGTCATAGGCGAAGCCGAGTGCGTCGCGCAGGTAGAACTCCAGCCGCTCGCGAAGGAACGCCACAATAGATTGCAGAATTTCCCCGCGGCCCTGAGGCGTTGCGAACTTCGCTCCAAACTTCTTTTCCGCCTCCGAACCCGCGTACCCAGCCAGCGCGTCGCGAAACAGTTGCTCGATGCCCAATGGCAGCTTATGCTCGGCGATGGTCTTCACTATTCCATTCGCCTGCCGGCGCAGAGCAAACGGATCCTTCGACCCGCTCGGCTGCAGGCCCAGCGCAAACATCCCGGCAATGCTGTCCGCCTTGTCGGCAAGGGAGAGCACTGCTCCCTCGATGGTGCGCGGCGCCGAATCCTCCATGGATTCCGGCTTGTAGTGATCGTAAATCGCTTCCGCGATCAACCGGTGCGCGTCCGGCGACAAGGCAGGATCCAAGTCCTGCACCCGCGCATACAATCCGCCCACAATTCCTTGCAGCTCCGTAAACTCCTTCACCAGTTCGGTGGTGAGGTCGGTCTTGGCCAAACACGACGCCTTGTGTACCACCCCCGGCCGGATCTCGAAGCCCGCCTCCTTCAGTGGGCCGGAAATGTGGCTGCCCAGGTGCTGCACCCGCAATGTTTTGGCGTAATAGCTGCCCAGGTCTTTTTGGAAGGTCACGTTTTTCAGGAGCGGAACACGCTCGCGCAGTGAAACCTTCTGGTCCGTCTGCCAGAAGAACCGGGCATCATTGAAGCGCGCGCGCAACACCCGCTCGTGCCCGTGCCGGACAATGCCGCCAGGGTCGCCGTCCGTATTCAGCACCGCCAGAAAATGCGGCAGCAGCTTGTGCCCGCCATCCTCCAGTGCGAAATATTTCTGATGGTCGCGCATCACCGTGACCAGCACCTCCTCCGGCAACTCCAGGAACTCGGTATCGAAGTTGCCCAAAATCACGGAGGGGAGTTCAGTGAGGTTGGTCACAGTTTCCAGCAGCGCCTCATCTTCCCGCCAGCGCGCGCCGCGGATGGCGCGGGCGGCATCGTCCAGGGCCTTGCGAATGCGCTGCTCGCGCTCGTTCTGATTGACGATCACGGAGGCCCGCTCCAGCGCGTTGCCATAATCTCCGGGCCTGTGCACAACCACCGGACCTCCCAGCGTGCGATGTCCATGTGAAACGTTGCCGGCGCGAACGCCGTCGAACTCCAGCGGCACCACATCGCCCTCCAGCAGCGCCACCAGCCAGCGCACCGGGCGCACGAAGCGCTCGTTCTTGGCGTGCCAATACATGTTCTTGGGCCAGTAAATGGAGGCCAGCTCTTTGGGCAGCGTGTCCCGCAAAATTTCAGCGGCCTTGCGTCCCTTATTGACCACCTTGGCTGCCAGGTATTCGCCCTTGGGCGTGGTGACGCGCTGCAGCCTGGCAATGTCGGTGTTCACTTTTTTTGCGAAAGCGTGTGCCGCCGGCGTGGGCTGGCCGTCCTTGAAGGCGACCTTTATCGACGGACCCGTCACCTGCTCCTCCACATCGCCTTGACCGACTGCAACGTTCGTCACAGACACCGCCAGGCGGCGCGGCGTGGAGAACATGCTTATCACGGGGACGTTTACGGTCAGGCGCTCGCGCGTCAGCACGTCGCTGACACGGCGACCAAGCTCTGCCGACGCCGCGTCAATCATCCGCGCGGGAATTTCTTCGCATCCGATCTCGAGCAGGAAATCAGCCATAAATAGAACTTCACGGCGCTACTTGGCCGCGTACCTTCCTTTTTCCTTCACAGCAGGCTCCGCCTCCGTATCTTCCGGCGGAACCTCCGGCTTGCTTGCGCTCTGCTGCTCAATCCACGCCTTGGCGATTCCCACCGCCAGGTTGCGAATGCGCGCGATCACGCCCACGCGCTCAGTTACCGAAATCGCTCCCCGCGCGTCCAGCACGTTAAACAAATGCGAACACTTCAGGCACAGATCGTACGCCGGCAACAGCGGGAAACGCGCGACGGCCGACGCGCCCACGAACCCGTTCTGCGGCTCCGGTGTCAGCGGCTCGGAAAAGTCGTGCTCCTCGGGAATGCTGCCCCCGGTGGCCGAACGCGCGGCTGCCTTCGCTCCCGCCGGCTTTGTTTTCTTCAGCCCGTGGAACCGCTGCAGCAACGCCTGGCACTCGGCCTCGCACAAATCCAGGTGCTTCCACGTCTTCTCCACATCGGCGGCCTCGAAGTTGTACACCGAAAACTGCAGCTCATCCGCCAGCCGCACGTCGCCGTAGGTCACGGCCTTGCCGTTCTCCGGATCGCGCGCCCACACAATCTCGTAAATGCTGTTCACATCCTGCAAAAACGCGGCAATGCGCTCCAGCCCGTACGTCAGCTCCGCCGAAATCGGCTCCAGGTCCACTCCTCCGCACTGCTGGAAGTAGGTGAACTGCGTGATCTCCAGCCCGTCCAGCATCACCTGCCAGCCGATCCCCCATGCGCCCAGCGTGGGCGATTCCCAGTTGTCTTCCTCGAACTTGATGTCGTGCTGCCGCAGGTCAATGCCGATGGCGGCCAGCGACTCCAAGTACAGCTCCTGCACTTTTTCCGGGGGTGGCTTCAGGATCACCTGCAGCTGCGTGTGCTTGTACAGGCGATTGGGGTTCTCGCCGTAACGCCCGTCTGCGGGGCGCCGCGAAGGCTGCACGTAGGCCACCTTGTACGGTTGCGGACCGAGCACTCGCAGAAATGTCTCTGGCGCCATGGTCCCCGCGCCGACTTCAAGGTCATAGGGCTGCTGCAGCACGCACCCGCGCTCCGCCCAAAAGTTCTGCAGGCGCAGGATTAGCTCCTGAAAGGTGGGCGGATTGGCTTTGGATGACATCACAGTTTGTTTTCGTCAACAAGCACTTAGCAAATAGCACTTGGCATTTGGCCCCTGGACTGGTTCGGCGATCCAGTAAAACTCACGCATTTTCAGGGAACACCGCCTCTGTTCACCGGAACGCTACAACTCTTTGCTGGCCAAATGCTAAGTGCTAACAGCTGATTCTCTCCAGCATCCCCGCGGTCACCAGCTTCTTCTCCAGGTGCCGTTCCAGGGTCTGAACCAGGAACTTGCGCAGGTCGGCGGCCCGTGCCTTGGGCCACTCCACCGCGGCAAAATTTTCAATGGGCGCGCGAAACATCTCCCCCGCCACCGCCCGCGATTCCCGCGACATTTCCGACGAGGCCAGCCGCTTATCTTCCGCGCACATCAGCCCATCCACCAGCGCGTGATAAAAGGCCCGGCTCCCGTTCAGCTCCGCCCCGCAGGCTACACAGCCGGAAAGCTCCGGCAGGAAGCCCACCAGCCGCGTCATCCACAGCTGAAAATATGTGAGCGGCATCCAGATTCGGTCACCGGCCAGCTGCTCCAGCACAGTTAGAGTCAGCCGGAACACCGCGTCATTGGCCTCGCGGTCCGGCAGCAGTTCGTCCAGAACTTCGGCCAGATGCCCCAACGCCACCGCCCGCGGATACGTCACCTGCCGGGCCAGCGGAGACTCCAGCACCTCGCACGAATCCAGCCTCGCCAATTCCTGCCGCTCGCGGTCGTCCCAGTAGGCGCGCACATAGGTCAGCGGCTCCAGTGCGCCGCCAAAACGCTTCTTCGACTTCTTCGCTGACCGCGCCACCCCGCGAACTTTGCCCTCCGTCCGCGTGAACAGCGTGACCAGCAGGTCCGCCTCGCGCAGCGGATAGGTGCGCAGCACAATCGCTTCTGATTCTTTTAGCGGCATGGACGGCCATCGGCCGCGGCCCAATCCGCCTGCCGCGCCTCTGTGCTGTTTTCCGGCAGCAAGCTAAACTTTTATTCTAACGGTTGCGGTCTGTGGATGACCAGCGGGCGAGATGTAGCTGACCAGTTTTGTGGCTGACTGGCCGCGAGGTCGGCGCGTGAAGCTAGTTAGCTAGCCAGCCAGTCAGCCAGTTGAAGACCTAAGCACAAAGGCGCACACCCTCAACCGGGATGTGCGCCCAAAAATCTCGCTTGCGAATCGGGACTATGCCGGCGTGCGCCCGTAGTAGGCGGCGTTGCGCTCCGTGAACGCTTTCCACTTTTCCGGCAGGTCATCCAGCGCAAAAATGGCCGACACTGGGCACACGGGAACACAGGCGCCACAGTCAATGCATTCCACCGGATCAATGTAGAGCATCTCTTCTTCCGCAAACGCCGGTTCATCCTTCTTGGGATGAATGCAGTCCACCGGGCAGGCGTCCACACACGCTGTGTCTTTGGTCCCTATGCACGGTTCCGCTATTACATAAGCCATGAGCTTTGTATCTCCTCGGAGCAATTCGGGGTGAGGCTAACTGCCCCTAATTCTAGCAAGAATGCCTTTCCGGATGTATAGCTTTTGCCGCCAGGGCCGGGCGCTAGCCACTCTTGACCCGCAATCCTGCCCACCCAACCGATCTGCAAGCATCTCACTCTCCCGGCCCGCCCCCAGCGCCTTTTCAGCCAACGGCATTTTTTCTCACCTTACCTGCCACGGGCGACATCCGGACCGCCGCCCTTAGCTGGTCAGCCAGTCAGCTAGCCAGCTTTTTTTACGCCCCCACCAATTCCCTCTGCTCCGCCGGCTCGTACTCGCAGATATATCCCGCCACCGCGCTTGCGGCCACGGTCAGAGGGCTGGCCAGGTACATTTGACCGGGCCCGCTGCGCCCCGGGAAGTTGCGGTTCTGGGCGCTGATCACCACCTGCTCGGGACGGGTCGACACACCCGGCCCGGCATTGATGCAGGCTCCGCAGCTGGGCTCGATCACCGTGGCCCCCGCCCGCTTGAACACGTCCAGGTAACCCTTGCGCACGCAGTATTCGCGCGTCTCCTGCGAGCCGAACTGGATGTAGAACTTGCAGCTCGCCGCCACCCGCTTGCCCTGGCGCAGCGCCTCCGCCAGCACCCGCGCGTACATGTCCATGTCTTCGTTTTTGCCGGCGGTGCACGTGCCGCCATAGGCGATTTCCACCGGCACTGGCGTGTTCATCTCGCGGATGTATTTGCCGTTGCCCGGATCGCCCGGTGTGGCCACCATAGGCGTAATGTCGGCAGCATCCAGCTCGATTACATGCGCGTACTCGGCGCCGGAATCGCTGTCGAGCCCCGCAATCAGCTCCTGCGCCCGCTTGCGCTCCATGCCCCGGCGCTCCACCAGAAACTCCACCACCTTTTTGTCGGGCGCCACAATCCCGGTAAAGCCGCCGATTTCCGCCGCCATATTGGTCATGGTGGCGCGCTCATCCACGCTCAGCTCCTCGATGGCCTCGCCCGAATACTCCATCACCTTGGCCAGCGCTTTGCCGCTGCGCACGTAATCCAGTGACAGAATCTTCAAGATAAAATCCTTGGCCGTGGCGTTGGCCCGGCGCTTGCCGCGAATCACCACTTTCACACTCTCCGGGACGCGCACCCGCACATCCCTGGTGATCCAGGAATTGAACACGTCGGTGGTGCCGATGCCGAAGGCCACGCACCCCATCGCGCCCACGTGCGGCGTGTGCGAATCCGAGCCCACGTTCAGCTGCCCGGGCAGGGCGTAACTCTCCAGCACAATGGAGTGGCAAATGCCCTCCGAGCCCTTGCGGTCGCGCAGCTCGCCGTGCAGCTTGATGCCCCGCGACTTGGCAAAATCCTGCTGCTTGAACTTGAGCTGCGTGGCCAGGTCCAGCAGCCCCATCTTGCGTTTCTCTTCTGAAATCACTTCGTCCAGAAACGTCAGGTGGTCGCGAAAAAAAATGATGCTGGAGGCATCGTTAACCGGCGCCTCCTTGCCCACCAGCTGCTCAAAGAAAATGGCCGCCATGGGCGTCACGTATTCATGGCTGAAGCGCAGGTCGGCGCGTGCGAAACCGGCATCGCCGGGCTTGACCGCCGCCACGCCCACCTGGTCTTTATCGTGGATCATGTGCCGGGCAAAAATCTTTTCCGCCACCGTCATGGGCCGCGCTTGGGTCTGGATGGGCGGCAGGAACACCTTGCCCTGCAGCCGCGCCACGTTGAACGGGAACAGCCCGCCGTACTCGATAATCTGCCGCGTGATTTCGTCTTCGCCCTGGGTGAATTCCGTCAGAGGTATCTCCTCGCCCGCGCGAACCTTCTCGATCAGCCCAAAGTTGGTCGAGGTCAGCACTCCCAGGTTCTGGCAGTTCTGCTTGTAAATGCGCTCGATGTTTTCCGCGATCACCAGCCGGATGCCCGCGCACAACTCGGCGTAGGGCGACTGCTCCCGGCTCGACCCTTTGCCCCGCCGCTTGCCGCTCACCGCCGCCACAAACCCGCCCTTCTTCACCTCCCCGCGGCCGACGGGCAGCACGCCTCCGCATTTCAGCCCAAGGTAAGGAATCTCACCCAGGGTCTCGTCGAAGTAGAAGCAGTAGTGCGCTGGCGTGATTTCGTCGGTGGAAATGTCGTCGCGCAGCTTGGGATTGTTGGCTGGATTCTTCGTGTCCCAGGGCAGGTCCCAGCCGGCCAACTGCCGCTTGATCAGTTCCGGGTCTTCGGTCAGAAAAAGAATCCGACCCTTCAGCCTCACATTATCCGGCCGCTTTTCGATTTTTCGTTCCAGCAACGATGCGATCACGGTTTATGTCCTGACGTGACTTATTTGTATCCCGACGCGAACTATGGAAAACTCACACTCTTTTAGATGCGCCCACCTGCTCCGACTGGGTGGCCGCTGACCCGTCATTGATGGCCCGCCACGCATCAGCATTCATTTACGGCGAGCTAAACGTGTATTTTAGCGCCTTTGCGGGTTCGCTCTGGCTGCCGGGAGCCGCGGATTCGCTCTCTTCCTGGGCTTCCTTACGGGCTATGAGCGGGTGTGAAGATGACGTACGGATCACTCTGCCAGCAGCCCCTAAGGGGCGGCATAGTAAAGCCCAGGACGGAAGTCCTGGGAAACGGGCGCGACTAGCAGCCAGAGTCCCGGAGGGACGGCACTAGAACTCCGGCGTGCTATCGTGCGGGTTGCGGGCTGAGAAGGTGGTCTCGAGGCCGGCTTGAAGGGGGGTGGCCTCGCCAACGCACCTAAAAAATTGTCATCCTGAGGGAGCGCGAGCCGAGTTCACGCGGTGAGCACGACCGAAGGACATCTGCATTTCTACACAGCAGCTGGAGCCGCCATTAAGAAGCAGCATCGTACCTTTTTAGAGAGGCTATCCTTGGGCAGTATCAATTGTGAAACAGTGGGTTTGCAGATTTTCCTCTCTGCGACCCCAGCGTTAGAGACTTTCAATCTTTCCAATCCTCAATTCACTTCCGCGCCTTCACGTACTCCGCCACCGACGGCAATTCTTCCAGCCCTTCTCTGCTAAAAATCGCCTGGAACTCCTTTAGCAGCGCCTCATGCACCCGGCCGTTGGAGGCTAGCGTCTCCTGGCTGTCAATGCGAAAAGGCTGGCCGTCGAAGCGGGTCACCCTTCCTCCCGCCTCTTCGAGGATGAGCACTCCCGCTGCCGTGTCCCACGGGTTCAGATTGAACTCCCAGAAGCCATCAAAGCGCCCGGAAGCCACGTTGCACAAGTCCAGCGCCGCCGAACCCGCCCGCCTCACCCCGTGCGTTTTCAGCGTGATCTGGTGATAGAAAAATATGTTGGGGTTCTTGTGCCGCTTGTGGCTGGGAAAGCCGGTCGCCACCAGGCACTCGCCCAAATCGGAAACGACAGAAACGCGAATCGGCTGGCCGTTCAGAAACGCGCCGCCGCCCTTTTCGGCCGTGAACATCTCGTCGCGCGTAGGATCGAACACCACCGCTGCCACGCGCTCATCCTTGTGCTCCAGCCCCAGCGAGACGCAGAACACAGGGTAAGCATGGGCGAAATTGGTGGTTCCATCCAGCGGGTCCACGTACCAGCGGTACTCGCTGCCCTGCTCGGTGCGCGTGCCCTCTTCCCCCATGATGTTGTGTTCGGGCCAGCGCTCGCGGATGCGACGGGTAATCAGGGCCTCGGAGGCGCGGTCGGCCTCGGTCACCAGGTCCACATCGCCCTTGTATTCCACCTTCACCCGGCGGTGAAAGTAGCCCATCAGCAGCGCGCCCGCCTCGCGGGCAATTTCCGCCATGGCGGGCACGAATTGCGGCCGCTCCGGCATTACGGTTTGCGACGCGCCGCCTCTTCCGCGATGTACATGATCTGGTGCTTGAAAATGAACAGGTTGGGCGCGCCCTCGCGCGTCACCCGCACCATGTTCTTGTCGTAGTATTCAATCCAGCCCTTCACCACTTCGCCATCCAGCAGCTTGATGGTCACGGGCTTCTGCTTTTCGCCCAGGCTTTTCAGGTAAGCGGCTTCCTCGAAGGTTTCCTCCGGCGGTGGAGCCTTGCCTTTCTTCGAGGGATGCGAAACTCCAGGTACACGGAATGGCATGGGCACCATTCTACACGGCTCCTTGGTGCCCATGGTTGCTCGCCCCGATGCCGGGAACCGGAGTAAAATTCCGCTCGTCGCCTCTTCGGGAGGTGCCTGTGAACAAGCTCGTTTTCGCTTTCCTCGTGCTGGTCCTCTCAGCGGGCGCTGCCCTGCAAAAGCCCATCCCTCCTGGCCTGCGCCAAGCCGAACGCGCCGAACAGCAAGGGGAACAGAACGTACCGCCGCCAGCCAACGCGCCCGTGAAACCCAGCTTCGCCGAAGTCCAGCACGATGCCGACCAGCTTGCCTTGCTGGCCCGCACTCTTCCGGACGAGGTCAGCCAATTAGCCAAGGGAACCCGGCCCAGGGATCTGGAAGAGAAGCTAAAGGAAATCGACAAGCTCTCCAAGCGCCTGCGCTCCAACCTGCGCCGGATGTAGGGGCATAGCGCGCCTACTCCGCCTTACTGGTGTAATACCCGGTCCTTGCCCGCACCGTCCAATCCTTGCCCGCGGGCGTGTTTACCAAAACCTTGATGCGGCGGAAATCGGAGTCCGACAAGCGTTCGGAAGGATAGTAGGCCAGCTGGTACTGCGTGCGCAGTTCGTCGCTGATCTTGCGGAAGGCTTCATCCAGCTGGCTGATTCCAGAGGCATAAAAGTATTTGCCGCCAGTATCATGCGACAACTGAATCAGGGCGTGTTCGCCGCCAATGTCGCGCCCGGCATCGGCCTCGATGGGCACCACAATAATGCTGTAGACAATGGCCTCCGCCTCCTGCGCCGACCGCAGCGCCTCGGCGTAATCGGTGGTGCTCACCGTGTCGCCGCCGTCGGTAATCACCACCATCACCTTGCGCCCCTGCCGCCGCCCCAGCGCGCGCGCTCCCAGGTAGAGCGCGTCATACATGGCCGTGGCAGCGCCTGGGTGCACGTGGTCAATGGCGGCATCAATGCGCCTCAGGTTGGAAGTAAAAGGCGTCAGCTCGTCCACAATTTCGCTGAACTGAAACAGCGCCAGCGCGTCCACCGGCCGGAGGATGGTATGGGTGAAACGCCGCGCCGACTGCAACTCCAGCTGCAGGTCTTTGTGCGTGCTCAGGCTGGTGTCCACTTCCAGCACAATGGAAAGCGGTAGCCCCGATTCGCGGTTGAATACCGCAATTTTCTGCGGCTTGTCGTCTTCAAAAATGGTGAAATCCTGTTTTGTCAGCCCGCCCACCGGTGCTCCGTTCTGGTCCACCACCGTGGCAAATATGTTGACCAGCTTTACATTGACTCGGAAGGTGGGAGAGGACTGGTCGTCGGTCGGCGCGTTTTGCCGCGCCGCCTGCGCTTCCGGCATGTGGGCCAGCGGATTGGCCCCGGTCTTTGGCGTTGCCGGGCCAGCGCTCTGCTGCGCCGCGCACGACGACGCCAGCACGACCGCGAAAAGGCCGACAGCCAGACATCGCCTGCACAGCCGCCTGCGCCCTCGACTAACCATTTCCCAATCGTCGATTGACAATCGCAAATCGCTCAATTGAATTTTTCACTTAGATGCAGGCTTGTTCCCTACGTCTGCGAAATATCTCTCCCTTTGACTATCTCCTCCGGGAAGGGCTCGCCATCGGCCCAAACCGCGCCGTCCTCGAAGTGCTCTTTTTTCCAGATGGGAACGGTCTTCTTCAGGGTATCAATCAGCCAGCGGCAGGCGTCGAAGGCGGCGCCCCGGTGCGCCGAGGCCACCACAATCAGGACGCTGGTCTCCCCAATCTCCAGCCGCCCCAGGCGATGCACAATGGCGACTTCCCGCACCGCGAACTGCGCCCGCGCCTGGTCCGCCAGTCCCTCCAGCTGCTTCAGCGCCATGGGCTCGTAGGCTTCGTACTCGAGATAGAGGGTGCGCCGGTTGCGGCTGTGATTGCGCACAATTCCCTCAAACACCGCCACCGCCCCGTCCTCCGGGCGCTTGATACTCTCCACGATCGCAAGCGAGTGAATCTTCTCCCGCACGATTCGTGTGGCCCGGGCGCCCTTGCCTGCGGCCTTCGAGTTTTGTTGTGTTTGGCTGGGCCGGGGCTCTTTCCCGCTTCCCCCGCTGACCGGCGGAATCAGCGCCACCTCGTCGCCCTCGTGCAACGCCGCCCCGGCCTCGCTGTACTCCTGATTCAAAGCTACGGCCATTACCTCGTAGTAGGGCTGCAGCGCGGGCTTGACCTCGGCGTAGAGCCGCAACAGGTCGGAGACACGCGCCCCCTCGGGCAGCTCGAGCGTGTCCCGCTCCTTGCCCGCCACTTCCTTCAGCTGCCCGAAAAAGAGGATTTGCACGCGCATGATTTCGGCTCTTAGCTTTTGGCCTTTGGCTTTTGGCTCTCCGCCCCTAAGCGCCACAGCCGGTAGTTTACCTGAGAGGGGCATGCGCAAAGGGTTTCCGGGGAATTCGTGACGCCGGCTGTCCTGCCGGGGGTTTGCAGCTAACTGAAGAGCTAGCGAGTATCCTCGCGGTTCTGCCCAAATCCTGGACGGCGGTGGTGTGTCCGACAAATGCGGGGTCCTTCGACTCCACAGGCCGGTTCGCCAGCGAATCCGCCGGTTTTGCTCAGGATGACAGCCGTAGAAGATGATTGAGCGTCCCACAGAGTCGGTTAAAAAATATTTCCGCCTTTCTCTGCGGCCTCTACGTTGATTCTCCGCGGCCTCTGCGTTGAAACAAAAAAATTGCCAGCCCCGCGTCTGCGGAACTGGCAACTGAAATCCGATCGCTGAGAACCGAAAACTGGCAACTGAGAACTGTTCTTACGCCGGCGCGTTCACCAGCACCTTCTCCCGCTCGGCTTCGTCCTGACGCTCTTCGCGAGGCGAGGAAGGCAGCGCCAAGTTCAGCACCTCGTCAATGGTCTTGACGTAATGGATGGTGAGATTCTCGAGCTGCTCCGGGGTCAGATCCTCGATCACGTTGGTCTTGTTCTCCGCCGGCAGGATGATGTCGCGCACGCCCGCCCGCTTGGCCGCCAGCGTCTTCTCCTTGATGCCGCCCACCGGCAGCACATTGCCGCTCAGCGTGATTTCACCGGTCATCGCGGTGTAGGGCCTTACCCGCCGTTCGCTGAGTAGCGAGACCAGCGCGGTCACGATGGTGACGCCCGCTGAAGGCCCGTCCTTGGGGATGGCGCCCGCGGGCACGTGGATGTGCAGGTCGTGGTTGCTGAAGAAGTCCTCGCCAATGCCGAGCTCGCGGGCATTGGAGCGCACCCAGCTCAGCGCCGCCTGCATGGATTCGCGCATCACGTCCTGAATCTGGCCGGTGATTTTGAAGTCGCCTTTGCCCTTCATCTTGGTGGCTTCCACGAACAGGATGTCGCCGCCGGAAGGGGTCCAGGCCAGGCCCACGGCCACGCCCCGGCGCTTGGTGCGTTCCGCGATCTCGGTGTCCACGCGGATCTTGATTCCGCCCAGGAGTTCCTCAATCACTTGCGGCGTTACCACCAGCTTTTCCGGCTTGCCCTCGGCCAGCCGCCGCGCCTGCTTGCGGCAGATGGTGCCGATGTTACGTTCCAGGCTGCGAACGCCGGCCTCGCGCGTATAGTGCCTTACGATGAAGCCGATGGACTCGTGGGTGAACTCGATGTTGTCCTTAGTAATGCCGTTCTCGTCCACTTGCCGGGGAATGAGGTACTGGAAAGCGATATGCAGCTTTTCTTCCTCGGTGTAGCCCTGCAGTTCGATGATCTCCATGCGGTCGCGCAGCGGTTCCGCCACCGGGTCGAGAATGTTCGCGGTGGTGATGAACAGCACCTTGGAGAGATCGAAGGGCACGTCCAGGTAGTTGTCGCGGAAGCTGGAATTCTGCTCCGGATCTAACGCCTCCAGCAGCGCCGCGCCCGGATCACCGCGGAAGTCGCGCCCTACCTTGTCAATTTCGTCCAGCATGAACACCGGGTCGTTGGTTTCGGCCCGGCGAATCCCCTGGATGATCTGCCCCGGCAGGGCGCCAATGTAGGTGCGCCGGTGGCCGCGGATTTCAGCCTCATCGTGCACGCCGCCCAATGACAGGCGCACAAACTTGCGCCCCAGCGAACGCGCAATAGATTTTCCCAGCGAGGTTTTGCCCACGCCTGGAGGGCCCACGAAGCACAGGATGGGCCCTTTCATAGAAGGCTTCAGCCGCCGCACCGAAAGGTAATCCAGGATGCGGTCCTTCACCTTGGTCAAATCGTAGTGGTCCGTGTCCAGAATCTCTTTCGCCTTGATAATGTCCACCTCTACCCCGGAGGACTTGTTCCAGGGCAGCACCGCCAGCCACTCAATGTAGTTGCGAGTCACCGAGTAGTCGGCCGCCATGGGCGACATGCGCGCGAGCCGCCCCAGCTCTTTCAGGGCTTCCTTCTTGACGTCGTCGGGCATGCCCGCGCCTTCAATCTTCTGCCGCAGCTCTTCCGTGTCGCGCGCGTTTTCATCCTGCTCGCCCAGTTCTTTCTGGATGGCCTTCATCTGCTCGCGCAGGTAGTACTCGCGTTGCGTCTGCTGCACCCGGTCCTGCACTTCCGACTGGATCTTGTTGCGCAGCTGCTGGACTTCCAGCTCTTTGGCCAGGTGCTGGTTGATCTTCTCCAGACGGGTGCGCACGTCGGGCGTTTCCAGAACGTCCTGCTTGTCGGTGGTGGAGAGCGAAGGCAGCGAGCTGGCAATGAAATCCACCAGCCGCCCCGGCTCCTCGATGTTCATGGCCACCGTAGAAAGCTCGTCGGAAAGGGTGGGCGATCCCGCCACGATCTGCTGAAACAATGTGAGCACGTTGCGTTGCAGAGCTTCCTGCTGCGCGTCCTTGGGGGTCACCACGTCGGGCACGGTCTCCACCACAGCCCGCATGTAGGGCGTGAGCTGGGCAAATTCCTTTAACACCACCCGGTCCAGGCCCTCGGCAAACACGAACAGGCTCTGGTTGGGCATTTTTACGACTTTATGAACGATAGCGACTGTGCCCACGTTGAACAGCTCGGTGGGCTGGGGATTATCAATGCGCGCTTCACGCTGCGCTACCACTACGATCGTCTTATCTTCGCCGAGGGAATTAATCAGGTTAACGGAGCTCTCCCGCCCCACCGTCAGGGGGAGAACTGCATGCGGGAATAAAACGGTGTCCCGTACCGGCAAGACCGGCAAAGCTCTATCCTTTTGTTCCATTTCGCGAGGATTTCCTTCTGTGCGCTCGGGCTGCGCCTGGTTCGCCATATTGCTCCTTGAGTGAACCTTACTCAACTTTTGATGACCTCATTGAGTCGAAGGATTCATGTCGTCCTCTCTTCGAACCCAAATCGCTGAGAATAGTGGCGAACGAATTGTATGCCTGCTCCAGAGGTGCTTCAATGTGACGAAAGACACTCAGCTCTGTAATAAGCAAAAACGCTCCGACAACCCTTTACTCCTCCGGGCCTTCCCACTCCATGGAAGCCGTGTAGTCGGCGAATCCGGAGCTCAACTATGCTGTGGATCATTTTTATCGGGTTGCTCGCCAGTTGGCTGCTCTTCGTTATTCCCACCTGGAGCTTCGGCGCCTTCATTCAGGTGCTGTTGCTGTTTGCGGTGGTTGCATTCGTCTTCCAGGTGCTCACTTCTCGCGATACGCCCGCGTAGCCACCACGCGTCCGGCAACCCACCTTACGGCCTTGGCTGCCATCGAATGTATATCGCGGTTTAATGACGCTTTGAGGAGAGGACTCGACCATGGACAAAGACGAGATTAAAGGCAAAGCCAAGGACATGACCGGCCGCATTCAGCGCCAGGCTGGGGAGTGGACCGGTGACGAAGAAAGCCAGGCCGAAGGCGCCGCCAAACAGGCGGAGGGCAAGGTGCAAAATGCCTGGGGCAAAGTTAAGGATGCAGGCAAAAAGGCAATGAATGATGCCGAGGCTGAGGCTAACCGGAAAGAGCGCGAGCGCAAGGACAAGAACGCAGCCTGAGCCTTGCTTCCGGGACTTGCAAAAAGGCGCCCTTCGGGGCGCCTTTTGTTTTCTACCGGCCTTAAGATTTGCCATTGAGCGCAGCGAAGGATCTTTTATCTCCGTGGCTATCCCTTCTCAATCACCAGGCTCGATTCCCCATCCACCCGAAAGCTGAACCCCGGCGGCACCACCGTCGTAGCCCCGTACTCCACCACGATAGCCGGTCCGCGATAGGTTCGCCGAACCGTCAGCGCTGCGCGCTCGTACAGCGGCGTGTCTACGCTGCGGCCATCAAACATCACCTTCCGCCGCTCCGCTTTATTTCGCGGTGCCGCCTCCATCGCTGTTTTCGGCACCTTCGGCCCGCGTAGCCGCGCCCGCAAGCGCAGGGTCACAATCTCCACTTCCCGCTCCCGACGGCTGTACCCATACCGCCGCTGATGCTCGCGGTGAAACGCCGCCAGCGCCTCTCCGGTAAAGGGCACGTTCAGCTCATATCCCTGGCCGCGGTAGCGCACGTCCAGGCTGCACTCAAACTGGGGAGTCCCCTGCCACGCTTCCGCCCCAAAGGCGGCGCGCGCCTCCTTTTCGAAGGCGCCAAACTGGCGCCTCAGATCCGCCTCCGGCAATTTGCCCAACGCTCGCCACAGCACCGTGCGCGAGTAGTCCTTCACGATGTCGCTCACCAGGATCCCGTAGGCGGAGAGGGCGCCCGGCAAAGGCGGTAGCAGCACCCGGGGAATGCCCAGGGCCGCCGCCAGTTCGCAGGCATGCATCCCTCCCGCCCCGCCGAAAGCCACCAGCGTGAAATCCCGCGGATCGTGACCGCGCTCGATCGAGACCACCCTCACCGCCTTCTCCATGGTCGCATTCACCACGCGAACCACCCCGGCGGCGAATTGCTCCACGCCCAAGCTTGACCGGTTCTTCTGCAACCAGCTCTTCACCACCCGGCGTGTGCGCTCCGAATCCAGGGCAAATTCCCCGCCCAGAAATTTGTCCGCCGGCAGCCGTCCCAGGAGCAGGTTGGCATCGGTCACGGTGGGCTCCTCGCCTTTCCCGTAGCAGATGGGACCTGGATCGGCTCCCGCTGAGAGCGGCCCCACCCGCAGCGCACCGCCGGCGTCGAAGCGCGCGATCGAGCCCCCTCCTGCCCCCACGGTGTGGATGTCGAGCATGGGCACGCGCACCGGCAGGCCCGCCACCTCGGCTTCGTGGCTGGCGCGCGGCTCGCCATCCACCAGCGCCACGTCGGTGGAGGTGCCGCCCATATCGAAGGAAATGATGCGCTCGAACCCGCTGCGCCGCGCCACCGCCGCAGCTCCTACTACTCCACCTGCCGGCCCCGAGAGCACGGTGCGCACCGGCTCCGCCGCCGCGGCTGCCACCGAGGTGATCCCGCCGCTCGATTGCATGATGAAAATCGCCGACTTGCTGCCGGTGCCTCCCAGGCGGCCGCCCAGGTTCTCCAGGTAGCGCTGCATCAGGGGCTGCAGGTAGGCGTTCACCACCACCGTGCTGGCACGCTCGTATTCCCGGAACTCGGGCAACACTACGTGCGCTAGCGAAAGCGGCACCCGCTTCTCGCCAATGACCAGCCCCGCCAGCGCCGCGGCCACGGCGCGCTCATTCTCCGCATTCACAAAGGAGAACAGCAGCGACACGGCGACGGCCTGCGGCTCTGCTTTCTCCACCGCCACCCGCAGCCGCTGCAGCTCGGCTTCCCCCGGTCGTTCCAGCACCTTGCCATCCCACGCTACCCGCTCCCGCACTCCAAAGCGCAGCTCCGGCCCCGCCAGCGGCTCCACTGGATCGAAGAAAAAGTCGTAAAGCTTGGGGCGGGCCTGCCGCCCGATTTGAATGGAATCCTCAAAGCCTTCGGTGGTGACGAAGGCCACCCGCGCACCACGCCTCTGCAGCAGCGAATTGGTGCCCACCGTGGTCCCGTGCAGCAGCACAAGTGCAGGTCCTAGGCCGGTGCGCTCCACCGCCTCCACGATGGCCTGCGAGGGATCGCCCGGGGTGGAGAACACCTTCAGCATCCGCAAGCGGCCTTTTTCCACCCACACGCAGTCGGTAAAGGTGCCGCCCGTGTCCACGGCTACCCGGGCCAGGGGCCGCCGCGAATGGGGAGTAGCTGGTGCTCGCGTTGCCATAAGAACCAGCCAATGTACCATCTGCGGCTTTGCTTGCCCGAAGGCGCGGCCGCAACCCTGCCACAGGCCTGGCTATCCGCATCCGAATCAGAGATGGGAACCTTGCAACGCTACCTCCACGATCCTGTGGCCGTGATTGGCACCGTGGTAGCCATAGCCCTGGCCTGGCTGCTCAGTTTCCTGGGCCGCAAGTATTTCGACGCGCACGTCCACGATCCCAAGGAGCATTACCGCAAAATCAGGTTCCTGAATACGGCGCTTACGGTCGCCGTGGTAGTTGTGATCGTGGCGCTATGGTCGCGCCTGTTCCATGCCAAAGGAACGTTTTGGGGCTTGATCGGAGCCGGGCTGGCTGTGGCACTGAAAGATCCGCTGCTCAGCATCGCCGGCCGCATTGCCATTTTTGCCGGGCACATCTACTCCGTTGGCGACCGCATTCAGATTAGCCAGCTCACTGGCGACGTGGTGGACGTCGGCTTCTTTTACACGCGCATGATGGAGCTGGGCAACTGGATCGGCGGCGACCAGGCCACTGGCCGAATGGTGCAGTTCAGCAACTCCATCATCTTCGGCAACCCGGTCTACAACTACACCCAGAACTTCTCCTACATCTGGGATGAGATCCAGCTTCCCATCACCTACAGCAGCAACGTGCAGGAGGCCACCCGGATCCTGGTTGAGGTAGGTAAGCAGTACACGCGTGAGTTTCTGGAGGGAGCCCAGGCGCAGATGCAGCGCATGAAGCACTATTTTCTGGTGCCGGACTTCGAGCTCGAGCCCACCGTGTACCTGAAGGTGACCAGCAACTGGGTGGAGCTAACCTTGCGCTACGTGGTGGAACCAAAGAAGCGGCGCGCCGCCAGCAATTTCATCGGCGCCGAGGTATTCAAGCGGGTGCAGCAGCGCAAGGACATCAACATCGCCTCCGAAACCATGGACCTCAGCGTCCATCCCGCTGGTGGCGAGTCCGGGCAACCCAAAGCCGCCTGACGGCTGTAGCCTTAACCAAATGCACGTTGTGGCGCGAGCGCCCCGCCTGCGGCGTTGTGGTTGCTCTTTCTGGCGAAGTGACATTCCTCACCTGAACAAACGACTTCTCTGTGCCTTTTGCGTGTTTGTGTGGAGGAGGGAGGCCTTCAAACAGCACCGGCCGGGTTCCTGAGGTGACGGAGCAGGTTGGCCTCAGGACCCGGCCGGAAATCGCGGTGGTTGCGAGTGCCGCGATATTGCATCACTGGGGGCATGAGAAGCTCTCCCTACCTGCCGGGTTGCCCCGGTATATCTGTGGATATCACTTACTATCCGATAAGCCATTGCTGCCCTCGGCGCACCTTTGTTCCTGGGTTACAATGCCGCGGCCGCCCGACGCGGCCGCAAGGAGCCGCTATGGCCGTCCCCGCTCACTCCCGCCTGCTCACCCTGCACACCCGCACTGAGCCTGACGCCATCGTGGTCGAGTGCCGCGGCCGTCTGGTGTGCGAAGCTACCGACCAACTACGCCAAACGGTTAAGCCGCTTATTTCCCAGACCAAGTGCCTGGTACTCGATCTGACTGACTTGGCGCACATGGATAGCTCCGGCCTGGGCGCCCTGGTAGGTCTCTACGTCTCGGCGAAGACGGCCGGCTGCCAGCTGCAGCTGATCAACCTGAATCAGCGCATCCGCCAGCTCCTGGGCATGACTCACCTGCTCTCCGCCTTCGAAGCCTGCGGCAAATACATGATCAAAATGTAGTGGGTAGTGGGTAGTTGGTAGCTGGATGTTGGTCGTTGGCAGCTGGTATTGCTCGTGTGGGGACGGGGCTTTGCCCCGTCCAGAAGGCTTTGCCCCTGTGTCCCTGTGTGCGGCGCCGCAAACGCCGGGATTCAATGCCGAACTACCAGCTACCCAGCTACTTCCTTCAGCCTCTTGCCCAGCAGCAGCGCGTCCAGGTTGTTCTTGTAGTACCGCGGAATGGTCTTGATCAGCTCGTAACCGTGGCGTTTGTAGAAGGCGATGGCGGGCGCGTTGTCCACCGCCGTTTCCAGGAACACGTGGCGGCTTCCGCCACCGCTCAGGCGCTCCTCCGCGGCCTGCAGCAGGGCTGACCCCAGGCGATGACGCCGGGCGTCCGCCCGCACGTCAATGGTGATGATGTGCCCCGCTCCCCGCGTACTGGCCTCGCCGACGATGAAACCCAAAATGTCCTTGCCCGGCGCGGCTGGCTCCGAAGGCTGGTTCTCTCCCTCCGCGACCAGCGTAAAAGCGCGCGGGCGCCGCATGTAGAAGGCCAGCTCTATTCGGGTGTAGGAGATGCCGGGCGGAAAGCATTCCTGATCAATTCCCCACAGCTGCTCGAAATCGTCTTTACGGAATTGACGGATGCGGAAGCCCACCCCGCCATTGTAGCGGCAGATAAACCGGCTCAGAACATGGCGGCAGAGGCGCCGGCTGCCAGGTCGCTTAAGGCCTCAAACAGCCGGCCAGCGCCCTCGCAGTTCAGGTCCAGCGACTTGAGGGGCAGGGTGGCGGAAAAATGCGGGCTCTTGCGGCGAAATTCGACTCGCTCAAAGTTGCAGTCCCGCGAGGCCAACAGGCCGTTCATCATATTAGTTAAGTCCTGTTGCCAGTCTCCCCGGGTGGTCAGCACTACCGGGCCGGTGCGCACCAGCACCAGAGAGTCAGCCTGACGGATCCGGCGCGCCTGGCGCTTGCGCCAGCGGTAATTGTGCACTTCCAGGTTGAAAGCCGGGGGGTAGGCCAGGTCTGCCTCGAAGGTCAGCGCCTCCTGCCGCCCATGCAGCCGGCTTAGCAGCCAATGCAGGGGCAACTCCCGGGGCTGTAGCTGCACCTTGATGTGGGCTTCCCGAAAGTCCTCAGCGGAAAACTGCAGCTTCAGATGGAAGCACGAGGCCGAACTCCAGCGCATGCATACCACCCTGCCGTCTCGCCCGCTGGCGGCACAAATCCAGTGCAATAACTGCTGGGCCTTCCTGCGGTTGTAGCTCAGGAGCGCCAGGTACCAGATTGTCACCACCGCGAGAGCGACTAGAACATCCGCGCCGATGGCCCACGGCTGCATCACTACAAACAGATGCCGTCCCTCAGGCTCCCAGATGTCAATCGCGCTACAAGGAATTTCGATTGCCTGCTGTTCACAACTGAGCTGAAAACACACGAGTTTACCGACGTCGAAACCTGGCGGCCACGCGACCTTATCGTGCAACCCTCGCCTGACCCATGGGGTAACCGCGGAAACCCTGTCCTGACCCGCGGGCCATCACTGGATGCCTTGCCTGAACCGTTGGCCCACCGTGGAACCTGGTCCTACCGGTTGAAGCGCTGGGCTTCAGCTCAGCGATCCCAAGACGCTGAGAATCGGGGCTTAGCCCTCGCGTGCCGCGGAGTGGCAAAAGAGTGTAGCCCCGGGCGTGAGCCCGGGGAATTGAACGGGAGGAATTTAGGAGCGCCGGAGGCGCGAAACAAGTTTAGTGTTCGCTGGGCAACGGCAAAGGCTTCGCCAGGGAGAGCGCCTGCAGCACTCGGATCACCGGCCAGGCCGGATCGAACTCGCCGCGTTTCATGCTCAGCTTGGAAGACGCCGGATATTGATGATGGTTGTTATGCAGTCCTTCGCCGCTGGAGAACCAGGCTACCAGCCGCAGGTTGGTCGCGGTATTCTGAAAATTTTTGTACCCGATGGCGTGGCAGGCGCCGTTGATCACCGCGTTCATGCTGATGTACGCCGCGCCCTGCACGATAAATGTTGCGACTCCAATCACCGGTCCTGCCCAGCCGCCCTGGATCGCCCAGAACAGCGCCACAAACATCGAAATCCCCACCGCCAATCCCAGCGAGCCTCGTCCCAGCACCGCTTCCACCCGGGTGTGCGGCATGTCGCGCGTGTACTTCTCGACAACGTCCGGCTTCTTGGCCTCGCGCGCGTAATAGAACGCGTTCAGGAACAACACTTTCCACAAGCCCACCAAGTACGGGCTATGCGGATCGCCTTCCTCGTCGGTGAAGTGGTGGTGCTTGCGGTGCACCGCTATCCACTCGCGGGCGTTGATGCCGGTAAACAGCCACAACTCCGTCCGCATCAGCAGCGCTACCGCGGGATGCAGCCGCAGCCCTTTGTGGGCCATGGCCCGGTGCAAATAAATGGTCGTGCAAAAGCCGGAGACCTGCATTACGACGAAGGCCACAGCGACGGCGATAAGAATGGTGCTTAGCATTGCCCTGCTTTCTACTGGACTGGATTGGGAAAAGGAATGTTCCCGACTGCGAACTGAACAAGTGCTCTTTACGAGTGCTCTAGCTATTGTAGCGAATTTCGCGACGCTCTGGGGGCTTCAGAGTACGATTTTTAGGCCATGTACCTTAGGCGGAAGTGCCTTTAACTTCAACGCCCGCCCACTTCTCCAGCAATGCCAGCGTGGCCGCATAGTCCAGGTCGGCTTGGCCCTCGTCGGTGGCGATTTCGTAAATCTCCTCCACCGTCTCCAGAGCAGGCAGCTTGATGCGCGCTTCCCGCGCCGCATCCAGCATCAGGTGAATGTCTTTGTGCATCAGCCGCAGCGGGAAGTTGGGCGAGAAATCGCGCTTCAGCACAAAGGGCGCTTTGTACTCCACCACTCCTGAACGCACCATGGAGGCGTTCACCAGCTCCAGCAACTTCTCAGCTTTCACTCCCAGCTTGGTGGCCAGAGTTAGCCCCTCGGCGAAGCCCTCGTAGGTGAGCGCGATCATCAGGTTCATGGCGATCTTGGCTGACTGTCCCTGGCCGCTCTCGCCCACGCGCACCATGAGCTTACCCATGGCGGCAAACAGCGGCTTCAGCCGGTCCACCGTCGCTTCGGCTCCGCCCACGATAAAGATCAGCTGCCCACCTTCCGCCCCGATCTTCGAGCCGGTGACCGGCGCATCCACATAATCACTGCCTTTCGCCCGGATCCGCTCGGCAAACTTCAGCGTCGCCGAAGGTGAAATCGTGCTCGAATCCACCACCACTGCGCCTGACTCCAAGCCCTTCTCCACGCCTTCCGGCCCGAACAGCACCTGCTCCACCGCCTCGGTGTCGGAGACGCACATCCACACCACCTCCGCGCCCCGCGCCGCTTCCGCCGGCGAGGCCGCCGCTTGCGCTCCCTCCAATTCTTTTCCGGCGCTGCGGTTCCAGGTGCTCACCTCGTGCCCCGCCTTCACCAGATTGGCCGCCATCGGCCGGCCCATAATCCCTAATCCCAGGAATGCCACGCGCATATGAATCCTCTCTTTGTGCCTGCCAGCGATTAGAAATGACGGTTATCCACGTGGTCAAGCAACCGCCGCCAGGATTCTTCTAAAATGGTGTGCAGTTGCATGGAATGTGCGCGGCAAGTTTGCGCGGCGATGGGGCGCCGAGACTCGGCTACCCTTGCATCGTCGGTGAATGTAGCAGCGTCTAATCACTTACATGCTGAATTTGACCCTCAGGCGGCGTGCGCGGCAGTTCACCCGCCTGGTGCGCCATTCCGCGGTCACGCCGCGCACCGGCAAGACCTACAAACCAGTATTGGCCACCGACGGCCAGCTGGGCATCACCTTCATCGGCCACTCCAGCTTTTTCCTGCAGATGGCCGGGCAGCGCGTGCTGGTGGACCCGAACTTCGCCCGCTGGCTGTTCGTGCTCAAGCGCCTGCGCCGGCCGGGCCTGCAGATTCGCGACCTGCCGCCGATTGACGTGGTGCTCGTCACCCATGCCCACTTCGACCACCTGCACCGGCCGTCGCTGCGCGCCATTGCCCGTGCCACTCGCCGCCGCCGCGGCTCCGGCCCGGTGATCGTCATCCCCAGCCACGTGCACGACCTGGTGGCTGACCTGGGCTTCAGCAAAATTGTGGAGCTGGACTGGTGGCAGGACTACCGCCACAACGGCCTCACCGTCAACAGCGTGCCCTCGCGCCACTGGGGTGCCCGCATTATTAAGGATGCGCACCGCGGCTACGGCGGCTATGTTCTCGAAGACAAACACCTCTCTGTCTATCACGCCGGCGATACCGCCTATTTTTCCGGTTTCCGCGAAATCGGCCGCAAGTTCGAGCCTGACCTGGCGCTGCTGCCCATCGGCGCTTATAACCCGCCCGCGTTCCGCAACGTGCATGCCAGCCCGGAAGATGCGGTGCGGGCCTTTCTCGACCTGCGCGCGCGCTGGATGGTGCCCATGCACTACGGCACCTTCCGCCTCTCCCACGAGCCTATTGAAGAGCCCCTGCAGCTGCTGGAGAAAGAAGCCGAGGCCGCCGGCGTGCTCGACCGCGTTCTGGTTATGGAAGAAGGCTTGACAAGGTTCTTCTAATTGAAGATTGACGATTTACGGTTGATGATTTCGGTGCTCTCTTGCGCCGTCATCCTTTTTCCCACTACCGTAATCCTGCCGTTTGTCATCCTGAGCGCCTTTTACCGCTGTCATCGTGAGCAACTTTTACCGCTGTCATCCTGAGCGAAGCAGGCTGATTCGCTTGCGAATCAGTCCGCGGAGTCGAAGGCCCCCTCTGCCCTTCAGTTCGGCGAGCAGTCGCAGTGCGTCGTTCCGGTAAGTGCTGGGTGATCGGGAGTGCTGCTGCATCTGCTATTGTCATCCATTTCGTTGAAAAAAATCCCGGGAATACCTGAAATCCGTGTGGCCAGAAGCGACCTGTAACCTCGCAGTTCATCAATGCGAACCGCCCCCCCAGACCTTAGCCCTGTTGCTGCTCAGCGTTCCGTTGCGGCTACACTTTCTCGCGTCCACGGCGCTCTATTTCCCCTTGAATGTCATCCGAGACCAGATTCGTCACGATGCGTTCGGCCTCGGCATAAATGAATCCCGCTCCAAGCAGGATTGCCAGGATGATTCCGAAGGCTATTCTCGGCCCATGTTCGTGCGTTGCGAGGATTCCCCAGCCGCTCATGGCGAGCAGCCAGGAAACGCCAAATGCCCAACCCTGCCAAGAGCCTGCTCTTTCCCGAATTTCTGGCTTCCGCTTCTCTAATTCGTGTGGAAAGCCTTCGGCCTCTCGCTGATCGCGCTGCAGTTCTGGTGGGTCAAGCATGATGTGAGGGAGTATAACGTTTTCCAACATTGTCTGAACGGCAGGGACCGCATAACAGTCTCGGTTTTCTTGTGGCGCGGGCGCCCTCGCCTGCGATCGTCTCACATTCGTCAACTCTCAAGCAGCATTCCTCCGTGCCTCTGTGGCTAAGCTTTTCAATACGCCAACAGCACCCGCAAATCCCGCAGATTATTGCCTGTCGGTCCGGTGATAATGGCATCGCCCAGCGCGTCGAAGAATGGAAACGCGTCAAACTTGGCCAGCGCCGCTGCCGCATCCAGCCCCTTTTCGCGCGCTCTTTCCAGGGTTGTCCCATCCACCAGCGCACCCGTGGCCGGACTATTGCCGTCGATCCCATCGGTGCCAGCACTCAGTAGAGTGACATTCCCGCCAGAAACTTTTGGTGCGCAATAAAGCGCGAGCTGCTGGTTTCGTCCTCCCTGCCCGCCATTCTGCACTCGTACCGTGACTTCGCCCCCAGAGATCAGGCACACTCGCGACACGCCCTGGCGCAACTCGCGTAATCGGCCCAGCAAGTAATCAGCGGCCGAAACGTAATCCCGGTCGTCGCAGCTGTTGTCTATTGTCACTGCGAATCCCGCGCTCGCCGCTGCGGCTGCCGCCGCTTGCCGAACCTCCGCGTTTGAAAGCACCGTCCACCACCGCGAGCGCGCAAACGCCTCATCATCCGCTTTGGGCGTCTCCTCCAGCGCTCGCCCCGCGAACAGCCGCCGCACCGATTCCGGCAGCTGCGCCGGCAAATCGTACCCTTCTGCTACTCGATAGCAGTCCGCGACCGTGGAGGAATCAGGCATGGTGGGCCCGGAGGCCAAGGCGTCGGGCGCATCGTCAGGCACGTCGGAAACCAGAATCGAGACCTGCTGCGCCGGGGCCGCCGCCTTCGCCAGTCTCCCGCCTTTCACCGCCGACAGGTGCTTGCGGATGGCATTGATTTCCACGATGGTTGCGCCCGAAACCACCAGTTTCCCATAGGTAGCGATCAGGTCGTCCAGCGATATATCGTCGTTGATCGGCTTTTCCAGTAGGGCCGAGCCTCCCCCGCTCATCAGGAAAATGACCAGCGCCGCCGGGCCCTGCTGCTTCAAGGCCCGCAACATCGCTTCGGCAGCCCGCCACGACTCTGCATTGGGTACGGGATGGCCGCCGCGAAAATACTGCACTCCCAGCCTGTGCTCTGCCGCCTCGGTCGCGCCCACCGCAATGCCCGCCAGCGCCCCCAGTTGCGCATGCAGGCAATCCATCATGGTGTAGGCCGCCTTGCCAATGGCCACCGCGAATACCCGCCTCTCGCCGCTCAGGTCGTAAAGATCTTCCCCAATGCGCAGCACGCTGCGGTCCAGGTGAACGTGACGGCGAAATGCGCCTGCAATGCTGGCCTCGCGCAAGGCGTGCAGAAAGATATCGCGCGCGGTCTGGCGCATCTGCTGCGTAACCGCGCTATCGGCCTGGCGACCGCCACCATCGTGCGGAGGCATCATGCGCGGATTATATCCAGAGGCGCGGGAGTCAGCAGTGGGAGTCAGCAACACCTACGTGGGCACAGGCGCCCTCGCCTGTGCGGGCGAGCCCGGCTCGCCTGGAGATGTCCACGAAAGTTAACCCTGGCTCCTCACTACCTGTTCCTTCACCCACTCCTCAATCGCTTTGCGCAACTCCGCCAGCCGGCCGGCAAAAAAATGGTCAGCTCCTTCAATAATCACCAGCCGCTTGGGTTCGGGCAGCGAAGCCACCAGTTGCTCCAGCCTGGGCCTAGGCCCGAACTGGTCGCGCCCACCGCTCACAAACAGTTTGGGGCGCGTGCAGCTCTCGAGAAAGCTGAAATCGTAGGCCCGGTCGTCCACCGGCGAAACCGGCGTTCCCAGCGCGATCATGGCCGCCACATTGGGGTCGGGACACGCGGCGCGCAGGCCCACCGCCGTGCCAAAGGAGAAGCCGGCAAAAATGATGGGCAGGCGGAACTCGTCGCGCAGCCACTGCAGCCCGGTACGCACGTCCTCTACTTCGCCCCGCCCCTCGTCGTGCTCCCCCTGGCTCAGGCCCGCACCCCGAAAATTAAAGCGCAGCACCGGAAAACCGAACCCGTTCAGCGCCTTCATGGCATGGAACACAACCTTGTTGTGCAGGGTGCCGCCAAACAGCGGATGGGGATGGCAAACCAGCGCCGCGTGGGTGGCCGACTCCGCGCCCTGGTTCAGCAGCGCTTCCAGTTTCCCCGCCGGGCCCTCCAGAAACAGGGATCGAATATGGTCCATAAGAAAGTAGTTGGTAGCTGGTAGCTGGTCGTTAGTGCTGGTGACCTACAGCTGACGCGAGGAGCCAAAAAACGGCGGTCTACAAGCCAGTCGCCAGAAGCCAGTAGCTAGCCGCTTAAAACCAACTACCATCTACAAACTACCTTCTTCTCACTATATCCTGACATCCGCATGGACCTCTTCGCCTTCACCCGCCAGCTGGTGGACATCGAATCTATAACCGGCAACGAAACTCGTGTCGGCGAATTTCTTCTCGCCGAACTGCGGCGCCTGGGTTACAGCGCCGAGAAAATCCCGGTAGAAGGCGATCGCTTCAACGTCTGGGCCGCCAGTCCGAAACAGCCGCGCCCGCCAATTGTTTTCTCCACGCATATGGATACGGTCCCGCCTTTCATCGCTTCGTCAGAAGATAGCGACCGCATCTGGGGTCGAGGCTCCTGCGATGCCAAAGGCATCATTGGCGCTCAGATCGCCGCCGCCGAGCGCCTGCGCGCCGAGGGCATTCACATAGGCCTGCTCTTCCTGGTCGGCGAGGAAAAGGACAGCCAGGGCGCCCAGGTCGCCAACCAGCAACCCCGCGGCTGCCGCTTCCTGGTCAATGGCGAACCTACAGAAAATCGCCTGGGAGTCGCTTCCAAAGGCACTCTGCGCGTGGAACTCACGGCCCGTGGCCGCATGGCGCACTCCGCCTACCCCGAACTGGGCGAATCGGCCATTGATAAGCTGCTGGTCGCCCTCACCCGCCTGCGCGCCATGCCCCTGCCCGAGGACCCACGATTCGGGCCCTGCACCCTCAACATCGGCATGATCGAAGGCGGCCGCGCTCCCAACGTCATTCCCGACTTCGCCCGCGCCCACCTGCTCTACCGCCTTATCGCTCCCGGCGGCGAGTTGCGGCAGAAGATCCTGGCCGCCGTGGACGGCCTGGCCGAGGCCAACTTCGTCCTCGAAATCCCTTTCATGCGCCTGCGCACCCTTGAGGGCCTGCCTACCATGATTGCCGCCTTCACCACCGATATCCCCGCGCTCACCCGCTGGGGCGAGCCTCTGCTCGTTGGCCCCGGCTCCATTCACGTGGCCCACACCGAGCGCGAGCACATTGAAAAGGCGCAGCTCACCGCCGCCGTGGAGTTGTACTGCACAATTGCGAAGCGGCTCTCCGCTGAACTGAACGGCTGAGTAGCTGGCTGGCTACCTGTCTGAAGCCCTGAGCTAGCCAGCCAGTCAGCTTCGCAGCAAGCGGCTCGCTGACACGGTAGACTTAATGCTTATGACCACCGAGACCGCCAACTCCCTGGCGCGCGCCTCCTCTGCTTATCTGCGCTCTGCCATGCACCAGCCCATCCGCTGGCATCAGTGGGCCGAAGAGGCCTTCGCCCTCGCGAAAAAAGAGGACAAGCCCATCCTGCTCGACATCGGCGCCGTCTGGTGCCACTGGTGCCACGTCATGGACCGGGAATCCTACGACAATCCCGAGGTCGCCGCCATCATCAACGAGCATTTCATCGCCATCAAGGTGGACCGCGACGAGCGTCCTGACGTGGACAGCCGCTACCAGACCGCGGTTTCGGCCATCAGCGGGCAGGGCGGCTGGCCCCTCACTGCCTTCCTCACCGCTGAGGGCAAGCCGTTCTACGGCGGCACCTACTTCCCGCCAGACGACCAATGGGGGCGTCCTGGATTTAAGCGCGTGTTGCTGGCCATTGCCGGCGCCTACCGCGAGAAGCGCGCCGAAGTCACCGAGCAGGCCAGCATGGTCGGAAACATGCTTGCCCAGTCCGAGGCCTTCGCCACCCCCGCGGCGGAATTTTCCCCGAGCGTGATTGATTCCATCGTGGCCGCGGCAGTCAAGATGTTCGATTCCCAGCACGGTGGCTTCGGCAATGCTCCCAAATTTCCCCATCCCTCCATCATTGACCTGCTCATCGAGCGCTACGCCCGCACTGGCAATGAAGAGCTGAAAAATATCTTCGTGAGCACGCTCGAGCACATGGCCCGCGGCGGGGTTTATGACCAACTGGCCGGCGGTTTCCATCGCTACTCCGTGGACGAGCGCTGGATTGTTCCCCACTTCGAGAAAATGTCCTACGACAATTCCGAGTTGCTGAAGAATTACGTTCACGCCGCCCAGGTCACCGGCAATGCTTTCTTCGCCCACGTGTCCCGCGACATCATCCGCTGGATGGACGAATGGCTCAGCGACCGCGAGCACGCCGGCTTTTACGCCTCGCAGGATGCCGACTACTCCATGGATGACGATGGCGACTACTTCACCTGGACTCTCGACGAAGCCGCCGCCGTGCTCAGCGAAAACGAACTGAAGGTCGCCCAGCTCCACTACGACATCAACGAAGTCGGCGAAATGCACCACAACTCTGCCAAGAACGTGCTCTACGTGCGCGCTCCCATCGAGCAGATCGCGGTGCGCCTGGGCATGCCGCCCGATCGTGTGGAAGCGATCCTCACTTCCGCCCGCGAAAAGCTTTATCAAGCGCGACTTCGCCGCCCCACGCCTTTCGTGGACAAAACCGTGTACGTAAGCTGGAACGCGCTCTGCATCTCCGCCTACCTGGAAGCCGCGCGCGTGCTGCAACTCGAAGACGCGCGCCATTTTGGGCTGCGTTCCCTGGACCGCATTCTGGCCGAGGGCTGGGACGCTGATCGCGGCCTGCAGCACGTGATCGCGTACTCCGAAGCCGGCGCCGAAAAACGCGCTCTGCCCGGCATGCTGGATGATTATGCTTTCACCGCCCTAGCTTGCCTGGACGCTTACGAGACCACCGCCGACCTCAGCTATTTCCACTTTGCCCAGCGCATTGCCGATCGCATGATCACGCGTTTCTTCGATGAAGCCGCCGGCGGATTCTTCGATGCTGAGGCTCCCGACAGCCAGGATGCTTTGGGCGTGCTGGGCACGCGCCGCAAGCCCTTCCAGGATTCGCCCACGCCTTCCGGCAATTCCGCCGCCATCATGGCGCTCTTGCGGCTGCACGCCTACACTGATGACCCGGTCTATCGCGAAAGGGCCGAACGCACGGTGCGCATCTTTGCCGGAGTGGCCGAGCAGTACGGCATGTTTGCCGCCACCTACGCTATCGCCGCGGTCATGTTTTCCCAGCCCCACACGCAAGTGGTGGTAATTGGCAAGAACGAAGCCGCCGGCCTTCTCCGCCGTGCGGCTCTGGCTCCCTTTTCTTTCAGCAAGACCGTACTGCAATTGAGCGACAGCGAATTGGCGCCGCAAAACCTGCCTCCCGCCCTGGCGCAAACACTGCCCGGCCTGCCGCAAGCGCAAGCTGCAACCGCTGTGATTTGTAGTGGATTCAGCTGTCAACCGCCTGTTACCGATGCGGAAGAACTGACGCGGTTGTTGCGGGAAGCACTGAGCTGAATTTTTTCTGCCAACCTGCAGAACGCCGCCACGCATCCAGCAACTTACGGGCAAAAGAAAAGGCCGCCAACAGCACGTCGGCAGCCATCCCCGAGAATATGGGTTACCGCAATGTTACTAAAGTGATCTGTTGCTTTACCTGATTATTTGCAACTGTTAGTCGTACGTTACTTGCAGCTTCTGCTGCCAGGATTACAGGACGGAATCGGATTGCCGTCTGCCATAGCCGGCACGGCAGCTGATCCGTACAAAGCAACTACGCTCAGCAACAGCACTACAATGCGCAGAGCGTTTTTCATGTAAACCTCCCTTCCCTGTACGCGCTAACGTACAGGGAAGGGATTATACCCGCCCTTGCAAGTCCTTTTTTACCTATTGTTTAGGAGTTTTCCAGCGACACCTCTACCGGCCTCAGAACCTGTGGCTAATCAGTTCCTTACGACCAACCATTCAAGTAGCCACCTTGAACCTTAGATGAGGTCGCAATTTGAGAATTTGGAACAGAGGTGGGTCGTAAGAACCCAGGCGTAATTCCTGCTGATTCAGGAACTGCGGTGACCGGCCGCCGCGAAGGCCTGGCTGAGGGCTGGAGATCCGTTGGCCGGCGAGTCTTTCTCTGCTGCGTTGGCCCCAATCGTCGGCGCAACATGCTCTGGCGCTTGGGCTGCTGCTCCCGCCTTGGTAAACGCGCGGTCTACCATGGCGTCAAACATGGGCAACAGCGACTCCGGCGCCACCGGGTGGGCCAACTCGCCCAAACTCAAGTCCCAGCGCTGCGGTTGCAGCAGCACTTCCGAGCGCCGCTGCTCCGCAATGGGCAGCGCGAAATAACAGAGCCACACAATGACAGAAATGTCATAGGCGCCCATGCTGGCGATGTTCAACACAGTCGGGTTCACTACCCCGGTTATGCGCAGGCCGATGGCGGCGAGCTCGACTGCCGCGAAGATTCCGAAACCAAAGGCCACACCGAAACTCCGGTGCCGCCGCGAAATTCCCAGATACCGCGAGAACATCAGCAGGAAAAGTACCAGCCCGCACTGCATTACTCGGACGCTGCGTTCCAGGCTGAGCAAGCCAGCCGTGACTCGCGTGAAACCGCCACGCGTGCCCTCCATGGCTGCCATCACTGCGATCAAAATCACCACCAGCCCCGCCCACCGCACCAGCATCGTGGAAAAATCGCGCAACGCATGGAACGGTCGCAGCACGTCCGTGAATACTTCATGGATTACCTTAAACCCGAACGCCGCGCTTATACCGGCGCCCACCCAGTACAGGTAGAAATATGCGTCGTAATTTTTCTGGCTTGCGAACAGCACCACGAACAACATCACTTCGGAAACAACGTAGGCAAAGAAGAACGGATAGCTGCGCAGCAGCTTGCGCCGCCACAACACCGCCGCCAGGCCCAACTGCATGATCGGATGGGCTATCCACAGCGGGTAGTACGCGGAATCAAGTATTTGGCTCATCGCCTCAGCGTTCCGTCCCAAGCTTTGCGGAATGCCCTATTTTGCACATTTCCGCCAAGATTTCCACAGCTGAAAGCAGCACATTATGCTCTCTGGTCCATTAGGTCAATGTACTCTGGTAACCATGCGACAATGTCTTAACCGAAAAGGCACCTGACCGATTAAAGCTTTGGAAGGCAGCAACTTGCAGAGCTACGTGTAGAGGAGTCCCCGGAAGGTAACCACCTGGAAAAGGTCGAGGTAACCAGTTTTAAAGTTCAGGGGCGGAGTGGATATAAGCCCGCATCAGCTTTACTTCATCGTCTTTTTCGCTCAAATCGCGCAGCAGCAGGTCGCGCAGCGACAAAAATCCCAGCAGGCGCTCGCCTTCACAAATGGGCAGATGACGGAAGCCGTGCTCCCGCATGAGCACCAGGCAGTGCTCCAAGTCATCGTTGCGGCTCACCGACAGCGGCTCGCGAGTCATTACTTCGCCCACGCGGGTGGCATGCGGATCGCGGCCTTCCACTACGATGCGCCGCATCAGATCGCGTTCCGAAAACACTCCCGCCAGCCGGCCCTCGCGCACCACGGGCACTGCGCCTATATTGCGCTCCACCATGGCCCGAGCCACTTCCATCACATTGTCGTCCACATCGGCAACACACATTTCCTGTTCTTTGACCAGGTCATAAATTGAGCACATTGCGCGCCTCCCGCCGGTGCCGCCCCGGACTCCCCGAATTGCGGGCAGAGTATATGACGAATCCAGAGAGGGCGGAAGAGCCACACAGGTTGCCTGCACGGGTGCAGAAAATCTGCGCGGAACTGAAATACTGGGAAGGAGGAATAGCTAAAAGCTGACAAGTCCCAGCCGCTTGTACGAACTACCACGACTAACTACCACCTACTCAACAAACAGAACATATCCTCTTGCCCATATCGCGGTCGCAATCGTGCCCCGCGCGCGGGCCGTCAGGATCAGGTCGAAGTCATTGCTGGGCGGCAGTTTATCTATCACGGACTCGCCCACGCTCGGTTCCACCAGGGCCAGGTAGCTAAGGAAACGGTAGACATCGGGCCCGCCCTGGTATCCCGGCGCCACAAAGGAAAGCTGGCTGTTCTCGCCGGCGAAGTGCCAGGCCAGCGAAGCGGCCAGCGAAACCGCACGCTCGTAGGCTGCCGCGGAGACCGCCCCCGGCGCTGGATTATCGAACACAATCCGCAGCTTGCGCTCATCTTCGCGCGTGAACTCGCGCACCAGCAGCGACCCCGCCTTGGCGCTTGCCTTCCAATCTACGTGCCGGGCCGAATCTTCCGGGGCATATTCCCGGATCCGGTACAGGTCATGGCCGCGCCCCCGCAGGAATGCCTCGAACTCTCCCGTGATCAGCGGCAGCACTTCAAAGAATTCATCGGTGGGCTCAATCGCGGGAAACACCACCACCTGCCGCGCCAGCGCCACCCGCCGCGTCTTCCGCAAAAAAGAAAAGGGAAATTGCGTGCGCAGCCCGAAGCTGTCCTGCAGCACCAGCCCGCGGCGTCGGAAGCACAGCTCCACGTCCGCGGTGAGCGAACTCTGCGCCGGAAGATAAGGGAAATACACCGGACCCGCCAACAGGCTCTGGCCATCGTGTTCTTCTTCCCGCCGCAGCACCCGGTCGGGCAGACGAAACCACTGCTCCTCGGCCGGGCGGTTCAAGGGAAATCCAAAAGTCGTCGCCTGCCATTTCCAGTGCTTCTTTCCCTTCCGGCGCCGCGGCGGGACCACGCTCACTGAAAACGAAGGCAGCAGACGCTGCCGGTTGTGCAGCACCAGCCGCGCCATGAGCGGCTGCCCGGCAAACACGTGATCAGGCGTGTGCACATCCAGTTCCAGCCCGCGCAGCACCAGCGCCGACGACAGGCCAGACACCACCATGGCGGCCAGCATGGCCGCCACCACAATCCACAGCAGGTTGTTGCCGGTATTCAGCCCGGCCAGCGCCAGCACCAGCGTGAGCCCAATGTAGATGAGCCCGCTGCGCGTCACCTCGTAGTCGAAGGCGTCGCGCATGTGGACAACCGCCACCCGCCGCGCCAGGTAAGGCACCGTGGTCAGGCCCACCACTCCCGCCAGCAGCAGCGCGGCGGTGGCCAATACCGCGGTGGCGGCCACGTTGCCATCGTCACGCGACACCGTTGAGCCCAGGGCCGCCGCGAACGCCAGGCCCAGCCCCAGCAGGGCCACCAGGAAGCGCACCCAAACTTCCGGCAGTCCCAGGTGCAGCAGCGCCGCTAGGCTGCGCTCTTTGCGAGTTGTTGGAATTTCAGACACGGATGTTGAGGGGAGAGTAGCACGCCAACTGGCCAGGAGCGCCAGTCTCTGACCGGTATCGAGCATCAATGCGGCGCGCCCTGTCCGAACACTCGCCGCATCCAGGCCGCCGCGCGTACCTGCGCCTCATCCGCCTTCCGCGCCAGGCTGGGAAAGCGGCTGCGCAGCCGCTGCAGCAGCTTGTGCGCCCACACATATTCGCTGGAAAGGATGATCAGCCCGATCAGCAGGAACAGAATGCCCTGCAGCACTGGCAGGAACAGCCCCGCAATGCCGAGCAGGATAAAGGCCCAGCCCAGCAGCAACACGCCCAGGCGCTTGGCTGCGGCACGCATGAAGATAGAAAGATGCTACACCCTCACTCTGCCAGCGTCTGTGATCGCCGTGCCCGCCAGATTACCGCCACCACAATCAGCGCCACAATAATGCCGATCACAATATCCACATCGCCCACCCATCGCACCAGGCTCTGCCACTGCCGTCCGAACAGGTAGCCGGCGCAGGCCACCGCCGTTACCCATGCGGCCGCACCCAAAAAGTTGAACAGTGCGAACTTCTTCCAGTGCATGCGCAGCACCCCGGCCAGCGGCCCGGTAATGATGCGCATGCCGAACACGAAGCGGGCGAAAAAAACGGTTACCGGACCGTGTTTCTCGAACAGCCGCTCGCCCTGCGCTATGTGCTGCGCTGAGATGTGGAAGAAGCGCCGGTATTTTTCCAGCAGCGGACGCCCGCCGTAATGGCCAATCAGGTAACCGGCGTTGTCGCCGAAGGTGGCCGCCGCAATGCCCACGGCGATCACCCATGGCAGCCGGAGATGGTGCTGGGAAGAAGTGAGAAATCCCGCCAGCAGCAGTACCGTCTCTCCGGGGACTGGCACGCCTGCGTTCTCCAGCAAAAGCACCACTGCCACTGTCCAATAGCCGTACCGTGCGAAGTAGCCTTCGAGCAGTTGCAGGATGTGCGCGGTCATGCGGTGCCGCCATAGCTTCTCACACTCCTAGCGGGTGCTCCACTCAAGCCTTCTGTCGCTTCGGGCGGATGAGCACGGCGGGTGCCCCACTCAAGCCCTCTGTCGCTTCGGGCGGATGAGCACGGCGGGTGCCCCACTCAAGCCCTCTGTCGCTTCGGGCGGGATGAGCACGGCGGGTGCCCCACTCAAGCCCTCTGTTGGCTTGAGTGGGATAACGTTACATTTCCCTACTTCGCCTGTTGGGCTGCATCCGCCAACTCAGTGCGACCCGGTTTGTCGCCAGAAGCACAAACCACCAGCAGCCGGCGAAAATACCTGCGGCTGGCCTGGCGGTCACCGGCTGACCGCGCCGCACGGCCCGCACCATAAAGAGCGCGAAACCGGTCCGGATCTATCTTCAGTGTCTTCTCGAACTCTGCCAGCGCAAGTTTTGGCTGGTTCAACTGCAGGAGCATCTCGCCCAGCAGTTCGCGAGCCGGCTTCAGCGGACCCGGCGTAAGGGCGCTCTTTTCGGTTGCATCCTCGCGTTGGGCCGCGGCAGCCATGTCGTGCAGGGCATCGTCTCTGCGACCCTGGGCCAGTAGCGCCCATGCCGACACATCCAGGTACTGAATTTGCACCTGTTCAGCCCAGTAGGACTCGTTTCCTTCCCGCAGCCGCTGTGCAATCTTGCGCAATGCCTCGGCAGCCGTTTGCGCGCCGGCGGCATTTCCAATCCGTGCGAAGCCTAAGCCTTGAGCAAAGTACGTGACCGCGTCGGTATAAGGAAACGGCGTGTCGCGTACCGCAAGTTGCGCTGCCGCCGGCCAATCATTGCGCTCCAGCACAAAGCGCGCGGGAATTGCTGCCAGTGCGAAATAGCCGGCCGCAGGCGGCGCCGCACCCCCGATAATGTGCCTGGGATCAAAGCGCCCGCTCACCTCCCCCAGCGATTTCACCAGTTCCTCTGCCGCCTGGTCCCGCCCGGACTGCAGGTAGGCGTAAACCAAGTAGTCGTCAGCATGCAGCTCTTCGGCGGTTTGGCCTTGACGGCGCGCCGCGGCTGCAGCTGCGACATTACTGGCGATCGAGTCATTCCAATAGCCCACGCGGGTGAAAGTATGGGATGGCATATGCAGCGCGTGCGGGGCATCGGGCGCGATTTTGGCGTAGCGCCTCGCCGCCGCAATCGCCTTGTCCGCAAGCGGGGGCACGTCGTACGTATGAATAATGTAGTGGGCGAGGCCGGGGTGGTCCGGCTCTTCAGCGAACAGCTTCTCGAGTATCTGCCCTGCCTCTGCGCGACTGCGATAGGTTTTGTCGCTGGGGTCCGCGGAAGCAGCCAGCGCCAGCGCATAAAAAATGGTGGCCTCGTGGTCTCGCGGGTATCGCTGCGCCACTTCCGCCATGGCATCCCTATATCGCAGTAGCCGTGCTGGCTGCGGAGTGCGTTCAAAATCGGCGTAAAGCTTGGCCACTGCAGCGATGTAGGCGCGTTCCCGGTCGCTTTTTGCGCCTAATTCCACCGCCTGCGCCACGGCTGCGTGTCCATCCCGCAGTTGCGACGGTTGCCTCAATCCGTTGGCAAAGGGATTGCTCCATTGGCTTAGGGCGATGCCCCAATACGCCATCGCGCAGGATGGATCGGCTTTCAATGTCCGGTGAAAACCATCTATGGCGCGGCTGAACTGAAAGGAGTGGAGCAGGGCCACGCCCCGATTAAATTCCTGTTGTGCCGGCGCATTGCAACTGGTCGCAAACCGCACGCTTCCCAGTTTCTCGATTGCCTGCCCGTGTGCGTGCTCCTGAGCCGGCGCACGGGCGAGCAGCATCAGACTGGAAACAACAACAATCGCAGCACTTCGCTTCATCTGTCTTCCGCGCTCCGGGCAGAGCCAGCGGAATGGTACACCACACGCGGCGAGAAATCCCCCGCCGGGTGCCCCACTCAAGCCCCGTGGCCGGTGGCCCACTCAAGCCCTCTGTTGGCTTGAGTGGGTTAACGTCGGGCTGTCATCCTGACCGAGGATGCGCCTTACAGAAGCGCATCCGCGCGCAAGGACCTTGCGCCTTCTTCGGGCGCACGCATAGCCTCCACGCCGCAGATTGTAAGTACCGTGAGCGGCTGTTAGTATTTCTCAGTTCCCTTCAGTCCCATCGCCATCACCTCGGCCAGATGCAGCGCCTGCCGCCCGGTTTGCTGCTCGATCTGGCTTTGGCAACTGAAGCCGTCGGCAATGATCAGGGTTGACTCGTGCGCTTTGCGCACCTCCGGCAGCAGCACCCGCTCGCCCACGGCCAGGGAAATGTCATAGTGGTCCTTTTCGTAACCGAACGCGCCCGCCATGCCGCAGCAGCCGGATTCCAGCAGCCGGTACTCCAGCCCCATCTTCTGCACCACCTGCTTCTCTTCTTTCAGCCGCATGATGGACTTGTGATGGCAATGCCCGTGCACAATCGCCTTGCGCGCCAGCTTGGGAACCGGGCATCCGTTCTTTTCCAGGAACTCAGCCAGCGTGAACGTTTGCTGCATCAGCTTCTGCGCCGGCTTCGACTCGGGCATCAGGCCGTGCATGTCGTCGCGAAACACCGAGCCGCAACTCGGCTCCAGCACCACCATGGGCGTGCAGGCCTCAATTTCCGGCGCCAGCGCCGCCAGCGCGCGCTCCAGGTACGATTTCGCCATATCCAGAAAGCCATAATCGTAGAGCGGACGCCCACAGCACAGGTGCTCTTGCGGCACCACCACCTGATACCCGGCCGTCTCCAGCACCTCCACCGCCGCCCGCGCGGCTTGCGGCTTGAAATAATTGTTGAATGTGTCCGGCCACAGCATCACCTGCGGCCTGCCCTGGTTGCGGACACCCCGTATTTGGAACCAGCTCTTGAAGGTTTGTGGCGCGAAGGCCGGAATGGTTCGTTGTCGCGGAATTCCCGCCGCCCACTTGGCCAGCGCGCTCAGCCCCGGCGCCTGCGTGAACCGGTTCGCCAAACCCGGCGCCACCGAAGCCAGCCGCGCCCACTTGTCAATCCAGCCAAAAGCATAGGCGTGCAGCGGCCGCAGCCGCCCCTCCCAGTAGTGCGCCAGGAACTCCGCCTTGTAGGTGGCCACATCTACATTCACCGGGCAATCGCCCTTGCACCCTTTGCACGCCAGGCACAGGTCGAGCGCCTCCTTCACCTGCTGGTCGCGCCATCCGCCTTTGATGATGTCGCCGTGCAGCATCTCCCACAGCAAGTGGGCGCGCCCGCGCGTGCTGTGCCGCTCTTCGTGCGTCACCATGAAACTGGGACACATGGTGTCCTGCTCGCCTTGGCCGCTCCAGCGCCGGCACTTGCCTACTCCCACGCAGCGCAGCGTGGCGTGCGCGAAGCTGCCGTGATCGGCCGGAAACTGGAAGTGCGTGGGCGGATGCGGCGCCACGTATCCGGCTCCCAGCCGCAGGTTTTCCTCGATCCGGTAGGGGTCCACTACCTTGCCCGGGTTCATCTTCCAGTCCGGATCCCAGATGGCCTTGAACTCTTTGAACCCTTCCACCAGTTCCGGCCCGAACATGCGGTCGAGAAACTCGGCTCGCGACTGCCCATCCCCGTGCTCGCCGGAAAGCGACCCGCCATAGCCCACCACCAGCGCAACCGCTTCCTCCATGAAGGCGCGGTATTTCTGAATGCCCGCCGCCGTCTCCAGGTCGAAGTCCACCCGGCAGTGCACGCAGCCTTGCCCGAAGTGCCCGTAGAGCGCCGAGGTGTAGCCATATCTCTGGTAGAGCGCGCGCAGGTCCCGCAGGTAGGAACCAATCTTTTCCGGCGCCACCGCCGAATCCTCCCAGCCTTCCCAGCTATGTTTCTCTCCCGGAACAAACGAGTTGGCGCCCAGCGCCGACTCGCGCACCACCCAGATGCGACGCTGCTGCTCCGGGTCGCTGAAGACCCGCGCCTCGAGCGCCGTTCCCTGCGAAGCCTGCGCGAACCGCGTAGCCTGCGCCAGCGCCTCTTCCCCGGTGTCCGCCCCGAACTCCACCAGCAGCCACCCGCTGCCCTGCGGCATCATGGCCAGGTATTCCTGCTGCGGCAGCCCCTTCTTGCGGATGTTGATGGCCACCACCTCATCGAAGCCTTCCAGCCCGATGGGCCCAAACTCAACCACCCGCGGCACATCGTCGCCCGCCAGGTACATATCGGGATAGCCCAGCAGCACCAGCACCCGCGCCGGCGGGCTGGGTATCAGCCGCACCTTGGCTTCCAGCATGGTGACGCACGTGCCCTCGCTCCCAACCAGCGCCCGCGCCACGTTGCAGCGCCCGTCCGGCCCGGGCAGCAGCTCATCCAGGTTGTAGCCGGAAACGCGCCGCGGAATCTTTGGGTAACGCTCCCGGATCAGTCCGGCGTACCGTTCCCGCAACGTGCGCAGCCGCGAATAAATTTCTCCCTCGCGCCCGCCCTGGGCCGCTGCTCGCTGCATTTCGGCGTCATTTATCCAGCCCACCTTCATGCGCGTGCCGTCGTAGAGCAGCAACTCCATCTCGTGCACGTTCTCCGCCGACTTGCCGGACATCTGCGAGTGCACGCCGCACGAGTTGTTGCCCAGCATGCCGCCCATGGTGCAATGCGTGTGCGTCGCCGGATCCGGTCCCCAGGTCAGCTTGTGCGGCGCCGCCGCTTCCCGCAGCCGGTCGCAAATGACCCCCGGCTGCACCCGCGCATACTTCTCCTCCGCATTGATCTCCAGAATGTTGTGCAGATACTTGGTCCAATCCATCACCACGGCCACGTTGCAGCACTGTCCCGCCAGGCTGGTGCCGCCTCCCCTGGACAGTACCGGAGCGCCAAACTTGCGGCATGCCGCCACCGTCTGCACCACATCGTCAAGGTTCTTCGGAATCACCACCCCGATCGGCGCCTGCCGGTAATTGGACCCGTCCACCGTGTACGCCGCCCGGCTGCCTGCGTCGAAGCGCACTTCGCCCTCGAGCGTTCGCCGCAGTTCCGCCTCCAGCCCAGCCGCATCCACGCGAAGGATGCGCCAGGCCCCCGGCTCCATCCTTACCGCCTTGGCCGCTTCCGCCATCTGCTCTCCGTAATCTCCCTTAACATTTACCTGGAAATCTGGCTTTCACTCCATAAATAAGATTCTGCACGAGTGTGGAAGCGTGCGGCTTCATTTGCATGAACTCAGCCTGTGCAACCTGCTCCCCAAAATATGAAAGGCATGGCCCTAGCCATGCCTTCATTCTGCGCTTCATCTCTGTCCAGCCCAAGCTCAATTGGGCTGTGGCTCGCTCGGTGACGCCTTCACTCCTCCCACATTGGAAATTACAAAGCGCGTCATGCTCCCGCTCGGCTCGATCACAATGTTCATCATTCCTTTATTCGTGGCGAACACGATGGTGCGCTGGTTCGGGTCGCTCACGTTTATGTTGGACCGGGGAAAGCGCGCCTTGTAGAAAGCTTCCACCAGGTCGGGCGAATCCGGCGTCTCAAACTGGCTGTAAGCGTACTCATCCCCCCGAAGTTAACGGAGGCGCTGCCCGGCAGCGGCCTCGCCCCGGGATAAATATCAATGCCCTGCTTCTTCAGCGCTTCCGTGGGATCGGTGTTGCTCTCCACGTTTCCGAACGGCGCTTCGATTCGCGATCCGTTCTTGCCGGTTTCCACGTGGCTCCTGCTGGCCAGTCGCCATACTCCAAACCCGATGACCGCTCCGCCCAGCACGATGACTCCTATAATGATGGCCACCACCAGCAGGATGACCTTCAGCGCTCCTCCCCCGGACGCGGGCGTAGAGGGCGAAGGTGCGGTCGCCGCCGCGGGCTTGGCCGCCGCCGCTACTAACCCGCCGCCCGCCACAGGCGATGGACCCGCTGTTCCCCCTATAGCTGCACCACATTTGGTGCAAAATTTCGCCGATCCCTCCAGCGTCGCTCCGCAGGATGTACAAAACGCCATATCTCACCTCGACCAGACAAACAAAACAGATAAACTGCTTTCCGCGGAGTATATCCCAACCCCCTGCTGCCATGAAAGGAACTCCGGGCCCGGCTTTCGGGCCATCGCACGCCGCGCTCCTCGGCTGCATCCCAAAACCAGGGGGACTCTTATGCTGGTTGTCTGGACGATTATTTTTGGGCTTTTGGCTGCTCTTTTCGGAACACTGGGCTACACCGGAGCGGCCCACGGCTGGGTGCTGCTGGCCAAGGTTCTGTTCAATGTGACTGTAATCGCCTTTGGCATGGCGCTGCTGGCGGGCCAGTTGGTCGTCAGGCACTTGCCCTGATTGGCTGAACCCGCTCTACGACCACGCTCGGGTGATGTAGTCCGTCATGGTCATCAGCAGCAGAATTGATAGCCAGAAAAATCCCGCCACAATCACCAGCACCGTGGTCTTCACATCAATGTACTTGGCGTGCATGAAGAACAGCACCACCAGCGAGCCCTTCACGGTGGCGATCAGCAGCGCCACCACCGGGCTCAACGCGCCCATGTTCACGTACGACAGCGCCGCCGTGGCCGCCGTAAGGCACATCAGGATCGCCCACACCGTGAAATACAGCTTCGCGCTTATGACCTTTTCCATATCGTTCTCAACCCACGTGATGGTGTCCGATCAGGTACAGCAGCGGGTACAGATAAATCCATATCAGGTCCACGAAGTGCCAGTACAATCCCGTGTTCTCGATGGGATTGTGGTAATCCGCGGAAAAATGTCCGCGCTCGTTCATGTACAGCATGGTGGAGACCAGCCCAATCCCGATCAGCACGTGCAGCGCGTGGAACCCCGTCATCACGAAGTACAGCACGAAGAACATCTCCACGTGCCGCGGGTCTATGCCGGCAAAGTGAAACGCTGGCCCGGGAAACTCGTGCGCCAGCCAATGCTCGTGGTACTCCATTCCCTTAAGCACCATGAATGCGATGGCGAAACAGATGGTGACCGCCAGCATGATCGAGGTTAGCCGCCGCCGCCCCTGCTGGATCGCGAGCACGGCCAGCACCATGGTCAGGCTGCTGCAGATCAGCACTGCCGTGTTGACCGTCCCGATCCAGAAGTTCATGTGCTGGCTGCCTTCCTGCCACGCTAGAAAGTATTCGTAGCGGTAGGCCAAGTAGGCCATGAACATGCCACCGAAAAACATGATTTCGGTGATCAGGAACACCCACATTCCCATGGAGGAAGCGCCGCGCTGCTGCTCCATGTTTTCGAAATGGTGCCGCAGTTCGTGGGTCGCCAGGGCTTCGCTGCTATCCGACAACGGGGACCTCCTTGGGAAGATCGTCGTAGTTGTAGGCTTCCCAGGTTACGACCGGCGTCTCTTCAAAGTTATAAGTTGGCGGCGGCGATGCCGTCTTCCACTCCAGGCCGGCCGCGCCCCAGGGATTGTCTCCGGCTTCCTTCCCGTAGCGCAGCGACCACAGAAAATACACCATGGGCAGCAGGTACCCCACCGCCAGCACCGTGGAACCCGCCGTGGAAAGCACGTTCAGAACCTGGAACTCCGGGGTGTAGGCGTGGTACCGCCGCGGCATTCCCGTCCACCCCAGAATGAATTGCGGGAAGAAGGTCAGGTTGAAGCCGATGAAAATGGTCATCGCCGCCAGCTTGCCCCACGACTCCGGATACATCCGCCCGGTTATTTTTGGCCACCAGAAATGCATCCCTGCCAGGTAGGCCATCACCATCCCGCCTACCATGATGTAGTGGAAATGGGCCACGATGAAGTACGTGTCGGTCACGTGCACATCCACGCCCAGCGACGCCAGAAACAGTCCTGTCATCCCGCCCATGGTGAACAGGCCGATGAAGCCCATGGCGTAGAGCATGGGCGTGGAGTAGTAAATCTTTCCCTTGTACATGGTGGCCGTCCAGTTGAACACCTTGATCGCTGAAGGCACCGCCACCAGGTAGCTGAAGAAGGAAAACACCATGGCCGAATACACCGAGATGCCGGCGACAAACATGTGGTGCGCCCACACCAGGAAGCCCAGCACCGCTATCCCGATGCTGGCCAGGGCCACGAATTCGTAGCCGAATACCCGTTTCCGCGAGAAGCAGGGAATGATCTCGCTCACTACCCCCATTCCCGGCAGGATCATGATGTACACCGCGGGATGCGAGTAGAACCAGAACAGGTGCTGGAACAGCAGCGGGTCGCCGCCCAATTGCGGGTTGAACACTCCCAGGTGGAACATCCGCTCCAGCCCTACCAGCGCCAGGGTAATCGCCAGCACCGGCGTCCCCAGCACCTGGATGATGGAAGTAGCGTAGTTCGACCACAGGAACAGCGGCATCCGTCCCCAGGTCATGCCCGGAGCCCGCATTCGGTGGATGGTCACAATAAAATTCAGCCCGGTAAGGATGGACGAAAAGCCGGCAATAAAAATGGACACCGCCGCCAGCACCACATGCGTGCCCAGGTAAGCCGTGCTCAGGGGCACATAGAACGTCCAGCCCGTGTCCACGCCCCCGGTCAGCATGGTGTACAGCATCAGGCCGCCGCCAATGATGAACAGGTACCAGCTCAGCAGGTTGATGCGCGGGAACGCCAGGTCCTTGGCCCCGATCATCATCGGCACCAGGAAGTTTCCCAGCACCGCCGGCACCGCCGGGAGGAGGAAGAAGAAGATCATCACCTGGCCGTGCATGCTGAACAGCTTGTTGTAGGTGTCCGCCTGCACCAGGTCGCCCTGCGGCGTCAGCAGTTCCAGCCGGATCAGCAGGGCAAAAAAACCGCCGACGAAAAAGAAGAACGTGATCGTAATCAGGTACAGTAACGCGATGCGCTTGTGGTCAGTGGTCAGCAGCCACGACCGGAAGCCGTAATCGGCATTCAGGTAATGTTCGCGTTCCGCGGTTATTGCGCTTGCAGTCGCCATGTCACTTCACCCTTGGTTGAGCTGACGTGTTGGGTACGGCCGGGCGATTGCTCACCGGCTCGGCCTGCTGCGATCCCTGCAGCGATTTGACGTACGCGATCAGGCTCAGCAATTGCTCCTCGTTCACCACCCCCTGGAAGCTGGGCATGATGTTCTTGAACCCGGCGACGATCTTCGCCCCCGGGTTCAGGATGGATTCGCGCACATAGTTCTCGTCCGCCACCACCGTGCGCCCGTCCTCCAGCAGCACCGGCTTGCTGAATACGCCCACCAGGTTGGGGCCCCGGCCCTGTGTGTCTGAACGGTGGCAACTGCCGCATCCTAGTTGCTGGAATAGCTTCTGTCCCGTGGACGCCAGCGAGCCCTCTCCTCCTCCGCCCGACAGCCACGCTTCGTAGGCCGCCGGATTCATCACCACGATGCTGCCGATCATCCCGGAGTGCTGCGTCCCGCAGTATTCCGCGCAGAACAGGTGATACGTTCCCGGACGGATGGCGTGAAACCACAACGTCGTGTAACGTCCCGGCAGAACATCCTGCTTTAGCCGGAAGGCGGGCACGAAAAAGCTGTGGATTACGTCCTGCGAGGTCATGATCAGCTTCACGTTCCGGTCCACCGGCACATGCAGCTCGTTGATCTCCCGCTGCCCGTCCGCGTGCTGCAGCTTCCACATCCACTGCTTGGCCACCACGTAAATTTCCATCGAATCCGGCGGCGCCGTGCGTTCCTGGAAGTAGAGGACCGCTCCCCACACAAAGAAGATCAGGAAAATTCCGAACGGCACCAGCGACCAAGTCGTTTCCAGCGCCAGCGAACCCAGAATGGGAGTCGGTTTATCCACCAGGTCATGCCGGTAACGCAGGGCAAACAGCGTTATAAGGATAAAAATCATGAGGGTGACCGTTCCGGTCACCAACAAGAGAAAGATGAAGAGTGCGTCCAGATTGCTCGCCGACGTCGCGGCTCGCACCGGCCAGATTGGAAAATTCGGGAACATGGATTACCGGGCCCGTCCTTGCGCTCGATATTTTGGCTCCGTCCGGAACATCACCACCAGAAACGCCCCCACCATGGCCAGCCACACCGCTCCGGAAATGCGCAGCACCCGGCTGATAATCGCGCTGTATTTGCCGGTTTGCGGGTCGTAGCGGTAGCAGTAGAGCAGCGCTTCATCCGTCAGCGTTCCGATCTGTCCGTTGGAAGCCTGCACCAGCCCCAGCCGCAGGTCGCGCGGGGCGTAGTCAATGCCGTAGTAATACTGCGCGACCTTCCCCTCCGGCGTGAGCGTCAAAATCGCCGTGGGATGCGCAAACTGGTCGTTTTCCGCGTTGTACTGGTATTGAAATCCCGCCGCCTTGGTCAGCGCCGCGACCGCTGCCGCATCGCCGGTCAGGAAATGCCAGCCTTGCTCTGCTTCGGGCCGCCCGTAGGTAGCCAGCACCATCTTCTTCTTCGCCGCTGCCATCTCCGGCGTCTCGTGCGGGTCGAAGCTCACGGTCAGCACCGTAAAATCCCTGCCTGCCGAGTAGCCGATGGCCCGCAGCGCTCCCGTTAGGCCCTGCAGCACCTGGCCGCACAGCATGGGGCAGTGGAAATAGACAAAATTCAGGATCAGCGGACCCTTGCCGAAATACTGTCCCAGGTGCACCGGTTTCCCGGCTTCATCTCGGAATTCGAGGCCGGGCGGAATCTGCTGGTTCAGCCGCTGTTCGATGCCCACGTGCTGCAACTGCGGCGGGCGCGCGCTGGCCGGCGGCGACAGAGGATCCACCGTCTGCCCCCAGGCGCAGGCGCACAGCACCGCTGCTGCCGTCAGCGCCCATAATGTGATCCTTCCGCTCATGTTCTTTCTACTGCTCACTTCTTCTCCTGTTGCGAGGCTCCGCTCGCCGGCCGCGCCGTCGGACCCCGTTGCTCTTGGCCGGCTTGCGCTGCCGTCACCGGACTCTCGCCCCCCTGCCGCACCGGCAACCCCCGCGCCGCGATAATATCTATCGCCTGCTCGATCGGTATGTGCGCCACTCCCGCCTGCGGGTCCACCCAGCCGTAGCTGTTCAGGATTTCTTCTTCCTGCGAACGAAACTTGTTCAGATCGGCGGCGGGGTTGGGCTGCAGCCGCGGCTCCGGAAAGTGCTGGACCTCCTGCTCGGTCTTGGCGTTATCGTGCACCGTCTCCAGCGGAGCCGGCGGCCGCTCCGGCTTCTGCCGGAACCCGTTCAGATAGCCGTAAAAACCCCAGAGCATGAAGTAAATGAGCACCGAAATCACCGCCAGCCCTACCAGGAACAGCAGCACCCCGTGCGGGCTCAGGTCCCGCCGCTCGTAGCGGGTCTCTGGATTCTCGATCTCGTGCTCCGGTTTGTTCAGCTCGTCAGTCAATGTCCGGTCCCAATATCGCCCGTGCCCGCGGGTCATGCAGCGGCACCAAGGGGCGCGCCCTCAGGTTGTAGTAGAACAGCCACACCCAGAATCCGCCCATGGCAATGGGGATGACAAAATCCAGCCAGCTGATGTGGAAGGCGTCCCGGTTGAATGCCGGCTCGATCTGCCAGAACAAATCCGTCCAGCGCATCACCAGCATCCACACCGCCAGCCAGATCAGGCTCCGCGGATCCCGTTTCAGGTTCTTGGAAAGCAGCAGCAGGAAGGGCACGCAAAAATAAAACATCAGCAGCACGAACCCTACATACCTCCAGCCGTGGTGCAGGCGCGCCAGGTACCAGCTGATTTCGTCCGGCTCGTTGCCCGCCCAATCAATCAGCCACTGCGAAAACGTAAACCAGCCCCACAGCATGATGAACGTCAGCATCAGGTTGCCGTAATCGTTCAGGTTGCTTGGCTTCAGGATGCGCCGCATGGGCTCGTACTTGGCCATCACGATCGCCATCACCGTCGCCAGGCAAAGCCCGGCCAGCCCCTGCCCCGCCACGAAAATCATGCCGTAAATGGTGGACACCCAGTGCGGCTGCAGCGACATCACCCAGTCCACCGAGGCAAACGTCATGGTGAAGAAGTACACCACCACTCCCGGGCCGCTCAGCGCCCGGAAACGCGAGCTGAAGTCCCGGTCCGGCGGCTGGTCCTGCAGCCCCGACCAGCGCGTCAGAAAATAGGCCGCTACTCCCCAGCCCACGAAATAAATCACTGCCCGCATTACGAAAAACGGCCCCGAAAGGTACATCTGCGCCTGATGCTGCAGGCCTTCCTTGGCGACTGCGGCTGAGTCCGTCCAAAAGTAGAGGCTGCGCATCCCGATAATGATGGGCAGGAACAGCACGGCCATCAGCCACAGGCACCGGCTGCCCGCCTCAAAGAAGCGGCGCAGCACCATCCCCCAGCTTCCCCCCGTCAGAAACTGCGTCATCAGCAGCGCCAGGCAGCCCAGCGTCATCTCCAGCCACCACATGTAGCCCAGCAGGTAGGAGCGTATCGCCTGCGCCGGCGTGAAGATGAACCCGATGATGGTGGCAATCCCGAAGATGATTCCCACCCACAGCGAGCGCCGCTGGATGGTGGCCGCGATCGGCGGCGCGGCGAAATCAATGTTAGTGCGCGGCGCCGTGCTCACTTCTTCACCTCCGGCGGCGCTTGCCCGGTCGTCCCGCTGGGCGTGGTTGCTCCTGAGCCCGGCGTAGCCGGCACTGGCGGCGGCTGCGACAGCATGCGGTCTCTTTCCGCCGGTGGCACGATGCTCAGCGGCGCCTGCTGGCTCAACTGCAGCGCCCGGATGTAGGCGATAATGGCCCAGCGGTCCCGCGCCGGCACCTGCTCCGCGTAGTCAGGCATGGCTCCAAATCCGTTGGTGATCACGTCGAAAAAGTGCCCCAGCGGCGCATTGCGCAGCCGGTCAATATGGTACGAAGGCGGCCTCCGGTACCCGCGCTGCACGATCATCCCGTTCCCATCTCCAGTTCGCGAGTGGCAGGGCGCGCAGTAAATGTTGAACCGTTCGCGCCCTCGCTCCAGCACTTCCTTGGTGGCCGGAAACGGCATCTCGTCCCCCGGGTTGCCGTTGACCATTCCCGTATAGAAATAAGAGTCGGAGCGCAATTCGCCCCTCGCGATCGTCCCCGGTTCCAGCGGCCTCGAGGAGCGCAGGTCGGCGTAAAAATCGCTCATGCGCAGCGGCTTGAACCGCGGCTGGTCGTGCATGTCCAGGCGGCAGCCCGCCAGCCCCAGCGCCAGCAGCAGCCCGGCCGCGCTCCTCAACCTGTGCCGTCCTTTAATACGGCACCTCCGAAACTCCATGTCCCCCCAGCCCCTCCAGAAAACGCCTGGTCTGCGTCAGCTCGAAGCGCGGGTCTGACGCCTCAATGCACAGGAAGAACCGGTCGCGCGTTGCGAATTCAAAACGTGCGGAGTGAAACAGCGGGTGGTACGGCATGGGCAGCCCGTTCAGCCCCAGCATCCCAAACAGCGCCGAAAGCGCCGCGCACAAAATCGTCACCTCGAAGGTCACAACCAGGAAAGCCGGCCACGAGTTGTACGGTTTCCCTCCCGAGTTGATGGGATAACTCACCGCACTGATCCACCACTGCATCAAGTACCCGCCCACGCATCCCAGCAGCCCGCCGATCAGCACCACCAGCGGCATGCGGTCGCGCTCGAACCCCATCGCCTCCGCCAATCCCTCCACCGGGAAGGGACTGTAGCCGTCCATCTTCCGGTATCCCTCCTCGTGCGCCCGGCGCGCCGCCAGCAGCAGGTCCGTGGGATTGTCGAATTCCGCCAGCAAGCCGTAAACCGGTACCAGGCTCATGGTTCGACCTTCACCTCCGCCTCCGGCAACAGCTCCCGCAATTCAAAAATGGAAATCATGGGCAGCACCCGCAGGAACAGCAGCATGCACATGAAGAAGAATCCCACGGTTCCCAGTAGCGTGAACCAATCCCAGCGTGTCGGGTAGTACATGCCCCACGATGAGGTCAGGAAGTCGCGGTGCAGGCTGATCACCACGATCACGAAACGCTCAATCCACATCCCGATCAGCACGTCCAGCGATATCAGGAACAGCCACGCCGGATTGCGCCGCACCTTGGGGATCCACAGCACCTGCGGAATCACCACATTCATCGTGATCAGCGACAAAAATACCCACCAGTACGGCCCGTGCGCCCTGTCCCAGAACTGGTACATGTCGTATTTGTTGCCGCTCAGCCACGCCATGAACGGCTCCATGATGTAGCCGTAAGCCACGATCAGGCCGGTGGCCAGCATGATCATTCCCGAATTTTCCAGGTGCCGCATGGTCACGAAGTCTTCCAGCCCGTAGAAGTAGCGGATGGGAATGGCCAGGATCAGCACCATGGCGAAGCCGGAATAAATGGCGCCGGCCACGAAGAACGGCGGAAAGATGGTGCTGTGCCACCCCGGCACCACCGCGATGGTGAAGTCGTAGCTCACCACCGTGTGCACCGAGAGCACCAGCGGCGTTGCCAGTCCCGCCAGGATGAGGTAGGCCGTGTGGTAGCGCTTCCAGTGCCGCGCCGATCCTCGCCAGCCCATGGCCAGGAATCCGTAGATGGTGCGCGTGTGCCGGTTCACCGCCCGGTCGCGCAGCGTGGCCAGGTCGGGGATCAGCCCCTGGTACCAGAACAGCAACGAAACCGTGAAATAGGTCGAGACCGCGAACACGTCCCACACCAGCGGGCTGCGGAACTGCGGCCACACGTTCATGGTGTTCGGGTAGGGGAACAGCCAATACGCCAGCCAGGGCCGCCCCAGGTGCAGCACCGGGAACATGCCCGCGCAGGCCACCGCAAACAGCGTCATCGCCTCGGCAAAGCGGTTGATGGAATTGCGCCATGACTGCCGCAGCAACAGCAGAATCGCCGAAATCAGCGTGCCCGCGTGCCCGATTCCCACCCACCACACGAAGTTGACGATGGCAAAACCCCAGGCCACCGGAATGTTCACGCCCCAAATGCCTACGCCCTGGTAGAAGAGGTAGGAAACCGCGAACAGCAGGATGAATGCCCACAGGCTGGCGAATCCCACTCCCAGCATCCACCCCAGCGACACCGGCCGCGTCAGCACGATGGAGCTGATCTTGTCGGTGATGGTGGCAAAGGTGTGCCCCGGCGCCATTACCGGAGGCCGCCCGTGCCGTACGCTTATCTCCTCAACTCGATCTTTCTGCTCCATGCCTTAATTCTGCTCCGCCGGTGGAGGCAGCTCCGGGTTGGGGTTGTTGATCGCCGCCAGATAGGTCGTTCTCGGCCGGGTGTTCAGTTCGGCCAGCAGCTCATAGTCGCGCGGCGTCTTCTTTAGCTTGCTCACGCGGTTGTCCGTATTGTTGATGTCGCCGAATACGATGGCGTCTGCCGGGCACGCCTGCTGGCAAGCTGTCAGCAGATCGGGTTCGCGCACTTTCCGGTCTTCCCGCTCAGCGTCGATGCGCGCCTGCGTGATCCGCTGCACGCAGTACGTGCACTTCTCCATCACTCCCCGGCTGCGCACGCTCACTTCCGGGTTCCTCATCATCTTCAGCTGTGGCGTGTTCCAGTCCTGCCACAGCATGAAGTTGAAACGCCGCACCTTGTAGGGGCAGTTGTTGGAGCAGTAACGCGTCCCCACGCAGCGGTTGTAGATCATATCGTTCAGGCCTTCGCTGCTGTGCACCGTCGCTCCCACCGGACACACGTACTCGCAGGGCGCGTTCTCGCACTGCATGCACGGCACCGGCTGGAAGTACGCCTTGGGATTGTCGCGGTCGCCTTCGTAATACGTGTCCACCCGAATCCAGTGCATGTGCCGGCCTTTGTTCACCTGGTCCTTGCCCACCACCGGAATGTTGTTCTCCGACTGGCAGGCGATGATGCACGCGTTGCATCCCACGCACGCGCTCAGGTCAATGGACATTCCCCAGGCGTAGCTCGTGTATTCGTAGTTGTAATAAAGAGTCTCATCCTTCTCCGGCGTCTTGTGGTGCCGCAGGATGATCTTCGGATCGCTTGCATACTCTGCCGCCGTGGCTGAAATCACCGGGTCGCGGCTGCCCAGCTGCGTATCCATGCTTTGCTGGCCCTGCGTGCTCGCCAGCAAGTAGGTGTCGCCCGTCTTGCGCACCTCCACCGCGCTGCTCCACGGCTCTTTCATGGTGCGAATGCGGTACATGTCGAAGCCGAAGCCGGTGCCCGTTCGCCCCGCCGTCCTTCGCCCGTATCCCAGGAAAGCGGTGAGCACGTTGGCCGGTTGGCCCGCCTGCACCCAGACCGCCGTTACCACGGTGCGGTCCCCCACCTTCAACTCCACCATGTCGTTGGTCTTCAGCCCCAGCCGGTGCGCTGTTTGCACGCCCACCAGCAGCCCGTTATCCCAGGTCAGCTTGTTCATCGGCTTGGGCAATTCCTGCAGCCAGGCGTTATTGGAGAAGCGCCCGTCGAACACCGCCGGGTCAGGACGGAAGTTAATTTCCAGCGGCGGCTGGTTCCCCTGCGGCCCCGGACCGAAATCAACGTTTTTCAGCTGCACCTGCTTTGGCTGGAACGCTGTGCCCGCGATGAAGCCATCGTGCACCGCCGGTCGCCAAAAGCCCTCGAAGTCCACCGCCGGCGGGGCCGCCGCTGCCGCTTTTCCTTTCCCTTTCGCCGCGGGCGCCGGCGCCGCCTGCTTCTGCAATTGCCGCTGCCAATAGGCCCGCACAATGTCGTAAGCCTTGGTCTCGCCCTGCGCTGTGAAAATCGCCATCAGCTCCGTATCGGTCTTGCCGTTGTACAGCGGCGCAATCAGCGGCTGGATAATGCTGGCCGTTCCGTCGTAGGCCCGCGTGTCGCCCCAGGACTCCAGGTAGTGCGCCGCATTGATGTGCCAGTGGCAGAATTGCGCCGTCTCGTCCTGGTACAGCCCGTGGTGCACCCGCAGCGGCACCTTCTCCTTCATGACCAGTCCGAAACCCACCTCCGACGGCGTGTCGTACACCGGGTTGCCCCCCAGGATTACCAGCAATTGCACCTTCCCCGCCTTCATGTCATCCACCAGTTCCGTGATGGACTGGTTCTGGTCGACGGGATTGGCGGCCACCGGATCGCTGTAGAACACGGTCCGTCCCACGTTCCCCAGCGCCGCGTTCATGGCGTGTGCCAGCGCATGCACCGCCGGAGGCTGGTTTTCCCCCGCGATCACCAGCGAGCTCCCCCGGTGCTGTTGCAGGTCCTTCACCAGCGTCGGCAGCCAGGTGGTGGCCGGTCCGTTAGTCGCTCCTCCCGACGCGTTCACGCCCAAGGCTTTGGCCACGGCGCGCGCGAACTGTTCCAGCTCCATTTGCCGCAGCGGCAGGCGATGGTCAGCCTTGCCGCCGGTCGAAGTGTAGGTAGTCTCCGCCACATACAGGCGGCTCATCGGCCGGCTCGATTCGGGACGACGCCGCGACGCCCAATCCCGCGCGTAGCGCACTGCTCCGGGAAACGTCGGGTAGAGGAAGTCCGCGTCCAGCGACAGCACCACATCCGCTTCCGCCAGCCGGTACTGCGTCTCCACCGGCTCCCCGAAGGCCATCATGGCTCCAGCTCGAGCGTTGTCCCGGTTCACCGGCTCGTACTGGTGCCATTTCGCTTGCGGAAATACCTGCAGCACCGTCTTCAACTGGTCGGCCAGCGTCGGCGACACCACCGTGCGCGTCAGGAACCGCAGCCCCGCTCCCTGAGCCGCGCGCTGCGCCGATAGCTGGCTCTGCATGGCGCCCAGGAACGCGGGATAGGAACGGATCTCGCCTGCATAGGCCACGGCCGGCGAGCGGTCCGGATCGTAGAGTTCCAGCACCGAAGCTTGCGAAAAAATGTCGCTTCCACCCAGGCTCGCGGGATGGTCAGGATTGCCTTCCACCTTCGTCGGCCGCCCCATGTGGCTTTCCACCAGCAGCGGACGCGCGTGCCCGCCCATGTCCATCGCGGTGGCGAAAAACAGCGGCCGCCCTGGCACCAGCTCTTCCGGCTGGCGCACGTACGGCACAATTGGTTCCAGTGGCTGCTTGGTGCATCCCGTCAGCCCCGCCAGCGCCACCGACGCTCCCATCAGCTGCAGAAAGCCCCGCCGCGAAAATCCTTCCAGCCACTCCGAGGCGCCACGGGGAAATTCCCGCTTCACCTGCTCCTGGAACCCCGGGTCACCCGCCAGTTCCTCCAGGCTGCGCCAGTAGCGCGGCCCGTCTTCGCTGGCCAGCTTCTCCCCGATCTCCCGCAGGTTGTGTTTCTTTCCCGGGCAAACCGCGTGTTCGGCTTTTTCGTCAGCTCCCATGTCTTCTCTTCGTTTGCCGTCCCCGGCGCACCCGCCGCTTCCGCTCAGCGGTGGCAGGTGTTGCAACTTGTAATGTCCTGCACCGTCCGCAGGTGGTACGCCTTCACCAGAGCCCGCCCCAGCTCATCCTGTCCGGTATATTTCTGGCCGTTGAATTCCACCGGGTGGAATTCGTCAGGCTGCTGGTAGCGCATGTTGAACACCTGCTGGCGGGGCCGCAGGTATTTTTCCGGCCGCCGGTGGCAGTCCAGGCACCACTCCATCTGCAGCGACGCGTAGTTGTACATCAGCGGCATGCGGTCCACCGGCCCGTGGCAGGTGTCGCACCCCACTCCCTTGTTGATGTGAATGCTGTGGTCGAAATAGACGAAGTCGGGCAGATCGTTCACCCGCGACCACACCAGCGATTGCCCCGTCTGGAAGCTTTGCCGCACCGGCTCCAGCATGGGCGCGTTGGTCCAGATCTGCGAGTGGCAATTCATGCAGGTCTTGGTCGGCGGGATGCCGGCAAAACCCGAATTCTCCACCGAGGTGTGGCAGTATCGGCAGTCCAGCCCCAGTCCGCCCACGTGATGCGCGTGGCTGAAGGGCACCGGCTGCGGCCGCGCCACCCCCGCGAAGGTGGTGTAGGGCGAGCGTTCCAGTTGCAGCGCCGTCCACAACCCCAGCGCCGTCACCACCAGGGCCCCAAAAATTGTGAAACGTGAAATTGTATTAGTGCTGCGATGGAATATCTGGGCCATCTATCGCGTTCGCGGAACGCCAACACTCCCCTGGCGCTCCCGTTCTGCTGCGGCTTCGGCTCCGAACGACATCACCGCCAACCGTGACGTCACTAATGCGCTGTGACACGGGTCACGAAAACTTGTGATTATAACATCCGGCGGCGCGCTGCCCCATCGAGGCGCCCGCGCCGGCATATTTTTTCGTTCCTGCTGTTGCGATTTTCAACTGTGCCGGCGAGGAGCTCGCGCCCCGGCCGGAATTAATGTCGTAGCGCGATACATCTGCGGCAAGGGCTTGGGGTATATCACAGCGCCATCACCAGCAGTTTCCGCTCCGTCATCTCTTCTATCGCGTAGCGCAGCCCTTCCCGCCCCAGTCCCGACTCCTTGATGCCCCCGTAAGGCATCGCATCCACCCGGAAGGTGGGAATATCGCCCGCAATCACTCCCCCGGTATCCAGCCGCTCGTAGGCGCGGAACAGCCGACCCGCGTCGCGCGTGAACACCCCTGCCTGCAGCCCGTAAGGCGAATCGTTCACCCGCTCCAGCGCTTGCTCGAAACCTTCGTAGGCTTCCACCGTCACTACCGGAGCGAATATCTCCTGGCAGTTGACGCGCATTTCCGGCCGGGTCTCCGTCAAAACTGTCGGTTGCAGCAGAGAGCCTGCGCGTTGCCCGCCCGTCAGAAGTTTGGCCCCGCCCGCCACCGCCTCTTTCACCCACTCCTCCGCCCGCCGCGCGTCCTGTTCCCGGATCAGCGGCCCCACATCCACCCCCTCATCCAGCGGATCGCCCACCTTCAGCCGCTTCACCCGCTCCACCAGCAGCTCCTGGAAGCGTTCTTTCACGCTTTTCTCCACCAGGATTCTCTGCACCGAAATGCAGCTCTGTCCCGAATAGGAAAACCCGCCTGCCGCGCAGCGCTCAGCCGCCCGCTCCAGGTCCGCGTCGCTGTGAACTATGACCCCGGCGTTGCCGCCCAACTCCAGCGCCACCTTCTTCTTTCCTGCCCGGCTCTTGATCTGCCAGCCCACAGCCGAGCTGCCGGTGAAGGTGATCAGCTTCAGCCGCTCATCCAGCACCAGCACTTCCGCATCTTCATTGGCCAGCGGCAGCACGTTCAGCCCGCCCTCCGGCCAGCCCGCCTGCTGCACCACCTCGGCCAGAAGCAGGGCGCTCAGGGGCGTTTGCGGCGCCGGCTTCAGCACCAGGCTGCAGCCGCACGCCATGGCCGGCGCCACCTTGTGCGCCACCAGATTTAAAGGAAAATTAAACGGGGTAATCGCTCCCACTGCGCCCAGGGGAAAGCGCCGCACCATGGCCCAGCGGCCCGCCGCCGCTTCCATCAGGTCCAGCGGCAGCCACTCGCCATAAATCCGCGCCGCCTCCTCCGCCGCCACCGTGAAGGTCATCACCGCGCGCTCGGCCTCCACCCGTGCCGGCTTCAGCGGCTTGCCCGCTTCCTGCGCTATCGTGCGCGCGAACTCTTCTTTGCGCTCCGCCAGCTCCGCCCCCACCGCCCTCAGCACCCGCTGCCGTTCGTAGGTCGGCAGCTGCTTCGTTACCTCAAAGGCCCGCACCGCCGCCGCGACCGCTTCCTCGGCGTGCTTCCTCGTGCCTTCGTGCACCCGCCCGACCACCTGCTGGTCGTAAGGCGCGCGAATTTCCACTTCCCGGCCTTCTTCTCTCCATTGTCCGTTGATCAGGAATCCATGGCTGGCGGTGTGGCTGAGCGTCTGCGGCATGAACTCAAACCTTACTGGAAATTAGGAAAGTACGGCAGGCAAGTCTACCTGATTCCGTTCTACCCCTTCCACTCCTTGCCCTGCACCTCACTTTTTTCCCAAGGTCATCTTGAGCGAGCGCCAGCCGTACCCGTGTGGTGACGGGGCTCTGCCCCGTCCAGGGCGGCGTCGGATTAGCCCGATCACCGTTCCTTTGTCATCCTGGAGCGAGCACGCGCGAGCTAAGAAGAAGCGCGAACGAAGGACCTATGCATTTCTCACTGCGCAGCCCTCCCCGCCGAAATTCAAAGCTGGATTAGAAATGCCGAATCGCCTTCCGCAGGAAGGCGTCATGCTGAAGCCCTTCAGGGCTGAAGCATCTCGCGTGCAGGATCAGAATGCCGGCGGTGAAACTACAGTCGGATAATCGAGGGTGAAACTGAGTCGCCACGCTGCGGCCGCGGAGCGGTCAGCCTCCACGCTCGCCGCGGAGCGGTGTCAGAATCCCCACGCTGCGCGCGGAGCGGCGTCAGAATGTAGCCCCGGACGTAAGTCCGGGGTACCCAGTGGAAACAGTCCCGAGCCCAGCGGGGCGAAAGATTGTTCTCACGCACCAATGTCGCTACCCCAGGAAGCAAGCACGAAGGACACACCGCTACCCGCGTGCGCCCGCACCGGGCGGCTAGGGAGCGGAGCCCGCGCTAATGGGTGATGTAAGCGGAAAAGTAATACGCCAGCACCCCGCACATGGCCAGGAACGAAATGCTGTACCCGGTCAGAATCCACAACTTGCGGCGGTCCGGATTGCTGCTGGCGCTGGTTGGAAGACTAGCAGTCCCTGTGGCCTGCTCTTGCATACACTACCTCCCGGTTGCTATGTGATCGGTACCTTGGGTTACCCAATCGGACTCGGCCCTATGGAGCCCCCGGCCAGATTCGTTCGGCCGTACATAGAACACGCCCAGAACGGGCGTTTATGATTACCCCACGCTGCCCGGGAACAGCAGCAATAATTCGCGAATTTTACTACGTTTTTCGACCACCAAATCACAAAAATCGAGAGCTGCCCCGAAATCCCGTGTTGCCACAAAGGCAAAATCGCCTCCAAAAAGCGCCCTAAAACGCGTGCTTTTCGAGGTACTCCCCCAAATAGGCAAAAAAAATCCCCGGCCCGCAAGCCGGGGAGAGTCTAAGAGTCGGTTAACTACTTCTGCGAAGAGGACTTCGCTTCCTTCTTGGCTTTCTTGGCAGCCTTTTTGTTGGCCTTCTTTTCCTTTTTGGCCTGCTTCTTTTCGGCCTTGGACATCTTCTGATTGGACGCCGGAGCAGCGGTGGAGCCAGCTTCCTGGGCCACGGCTACGCCGAGCAACATCGAGGCAGCGAACAGCAATGTGAGCAGCTTCTTCATTTTCCTAAACTCTCCTTAGAGATTTACGGGCATATTCAGGACGCACCGACTGCTTGGGACCGCTTGCAGGTGATTGTCCTCAGTGGGTATAAACCTCACCCCCTGACAAAAGTTGCTGGACTGGAGCAAATTAATTGCCAGCCCCGGCGGCGGCGGCCCAAAACGGAACGGCTGTGGGTGCTCCCCACCCCCTCCAGGTAAGTACATGCTTACCAGTGAGTTAGGGGCCTATAATTTTCGTGCCGGGATGTGATGGCGAGCACATCAGGAGAACCACAGTCACCCATACACTGGCCTCATTATGGATACAACGATGATCAAGCCCTCCAAGCCGAAGCCGTCTCGCGACCGTTCCCAGGACATATTGCGGGCCGAAGGGCATCCCCTGGATGCCATTTTCAAGCCCCAAAGTGTGGCCGTAGTAGGCGCCACCGAGCGCCAGGGCAGCGTGGGCCGAACCATCCTGTGGAACCTGCTGAGCACGCCCTTTGGAGGCACGGTCTACCCCATCAATCCCAATCGCGGCAGCGTGCTGGGCATCAAGGCCTACCGCTCGCTGGCGGCGGTGCCGGAGCCGGTGCAGCTGGCGGTCATCGTGACTCCAGCGGACACGGTCCCGGGCGTCATCGGCGAGTGCCTGCAAACCGGGGTCAAAGGCGCCATCGTGATTTCCGCCGGCTTCAAGGAGCACGGCGAGCACGGCAAGAATCTGGAACGCCAGATCCTGGACCAGATCCGGGGCACGCCTCTGCGCATTATCGGCCCCAACTGCCTGGGAGTGATGAACCCGCTGACCGGCCTGAATGCCACCTTCGCGCAATCCATGGCGCGGCCGGGCAACGTGGCCTTCATCAGCCAGAGCGGCGCGCTGTGCACGGCGGTGCTGGACTGGAGCCAGCGCGAGATGGTGGGCTACAGCGCCTTCGTCTCCATCGGCTCCATGCTGGATGTGGACTGGGGCGACCTGATTGACTACCTGGGTAATGACCCGCGTACTCACAGCATCGTGATGTATATGGAGTCGGTGGGCAACGCGCGCAGCTTCCTTTCGGCGGCGCGCGAGGTGTCGCTGACCAAGCCCATCATCGTTATCAAGGCCGGACGCACGGAAGCGGCGGCGGTGGCGGCTGCCTCGCACACCGGCGCGCTTACCGGCAGCGACGAGGTGCTCGAGGCGGCCTTCCGGCGCTGCGGCGTGCTGCGCGTCACCTCCATCTCCGACCTGTTCTACCTGGCGGACGTGCTTTCCAAGCAGCCGCGTCCCCAGGGCCCGCGCCTCGCCATCCTCACCAACGCAGGCGGTCCCGGCGTGCTGGCCACCGATGCGCTTATCGGCCTGGGCGGCCAACTGGCGCCGCTTTCGCCGGAAACCATGAAGGCCTTCGACGAGCTGCTGCCGCCCCACTGGAGCCACAACAATCCCGTGGACATCCTGGGCGACGCTGGCCCGCAGCGCTATGCCAAGGCGCTGGAAATCGCGGCCCACGATCCCAACATTGACGGCCTGCTCACCATCCTGACCCCGCAGGCCATGACCGACCCCACGCAAACCGCGGAGCAGCTCAAGCCCTACGCCAAGAGCACCAACAAGCCGGTGCTGGCCAGTTGGATGGGCGGCGCGGAAGTGGCGGCGGGGCAGGACATCCTCAATCGTGCCGGCATTCCTACGTTTCCTTTTCCGGACACGGCGGCTCGCGTCTTCTACTACATGTGGCGCTACACCTACAACCTGCGCGGGCTGTACGAAACGCCTTCGCTGCCCGAGGATGCGGGCCAGACGGTGGATCGCAAGCGCGCTGAATCCATCATCCAGCGGGCACGCCAGGCGGAACGCACGCTGCTGACCGAACTGGAGTCCAAGCAGGTGCTGGCGGCTTACGGCATCCCCTGCGTTCCCACGGTGCTGGCCATCAGCGAAAACGAGGCGGTGGAGCGCGCCGAGGAAATCGGCTACCCGGTTGTGCTCAAGCTGCACTCGGAAACGGTGACGCACAAAACCGACGTCGGCGGCGTGCAGCTGAATCTGCGCGATGCCGAGGCGGTGCGCAAGGCCTTCAGTGCCATCGAGACAGGCGTGCGCGAGAAGAAAGGCGAAGGCCACTTCCTGGGCGTAAGCGTGCAGCCCATGGTGAAGCACGAAGGGTACGAGCTCATCCTGGGCAGCAGCATTGACCCGCAATTCGGACCGGTGCTGCTGTTCGGCTCCGGCGGGCAACTGGTGGAGGTCTTCAAGGACCGGGCGCTGGCCCTGCCTCCGCTGAACACCACGCTGGCGCGCCGCACCATGGAGCAGACCAAAATCTTCCGCGCCCTGCAGGGGGTGCGCGGCCGCGCCTCGGTAGACCTGGTCGCGCTCGAGGATCTGCTGGTGCGCTTCAGCGAGCTGGTGGTGGAGCAGCCCTGGATCAAGGAGATTGACATCAACCCGCTGCTGGCCTCCTCAGAACGCCTGCTGGCGCTGGATGCGCGCGTGGTGCTGCACGGGACCGAAGTGAAGGAGGAGCAGCTGCCGCGGCCCGCCATCCGCCCCTATCCCGCGCGCTACGTGGCCCCGTGGCGATTAAATAATGGCACTGAGGTGCTCATCCGGCCCGTGCGTCCCGAAGACGAGCCGGCGCTGGTGCGCTTCCACGAGGCGCTTTCCGAGCGCAGCGTGTACCTGCGATACTTCCAGCCCATGAAGCTGAGCACGCGCACCGCGCACGAGCGGCTCACCCGCATCTGCTTCCTGGACTACGACCGGGAGATGGCGCTGGTGGCCGAGCGCCGCGACCCGCGCAGTGGCGAGCCGGAAATTATCGCGGTGGCCCGCCTCAGCAAGCTGCACGCGGTCAACGAGGCGGAGGCCGCCATCGTGGTCAGCGACGGCTACCAGCACCAGGGCCTGGGCACCGAACTCTACCGCAGGATGGCCACCATTGCCCGCGACGAGAAGATTGCGCGCATTGTCTCCACCATGCTGGGCGAGAACCGCGAGATGCGCGCCATCTGCCAGAAGCTGGGCTTCCGCATCCAGCACGACATGGAAGAGCAGACGGTGAAGGCGGAGCTGGAGGTGGGGTAGGAAGCCGGAGCAGGCACTTGGCAGTAGGCCTTTGGGTCCCTCGGCGGCGAGTATTTGTTTTCAGCAAGTTAGCCGGACGGATTCGGGGAAAATCTTCAAAGCAAAGAATTTAACTGGAACATCTTGCGATTGAGGTGGTATTCCGGACAGTGCGGGGAGATTAGACAGGACAAGCTGGAAGGGCTCGGCCGAGATTGTTCTCTGCAGCCCCGCTGGTCACCGCCGCAGCCGAATTCAACTGGCAGCATCCAGCCTATAGGGGTGTACTTGGATCGAAGGCGACCGACCTTGCCTGTTCTGCAATTGTAACAAACCGGCCGTTTGGGGCATCATTGGACTCTGAACCTGTTACATTGTTGTGCAACAGATGAGACCTTCGCGCCCGTTCCGATTTGTGTGTCATGGCCGTCCTACTCTCAACATCGCAATCCGATTAGGGTGGTTGCCGGGTGCACGTTATACGAATTTACGTGACATTCGGGGCTTTGATCACATCGGGCTGATCGACGTAAATTGGCGGGAGTACGATTTCAAAAAGCACCTTAGCGCGGTAAAAGCTACGCTTCCGGTAGTTACGATTGCGCGAGACGTGGAAAGGATCGAAGATCTTGAACGGACTCTGGATCAAGCAAGAGAGCTGGCTTTATGGAGCAGGCACGTTGTGGTAGTACCGAAGGACATCAGATTTGCCGTTGAGATGGATCGCATTCCGGACAATGTCATTATCGGCTACAGCGTACCAACCCGCTATGGTGGCACTCCGATTCCGGTGAGTAGTTTCGTGGGTCGCAGTGTTCATCTGTTAGGCGGGAGACCTGATGTTCAGCACCGGCTCTCCCGTGTGTTGAAGGTGTTTAGTTTCGATGGAAATCGATTTACGGTCGATGCGGCATACGGTGACTACTTCGATGGGAGGGGCTTCGTACCACATCGGCGAGGTGGCTACTACGAGTGTATAAGGAGTTCCTTGCGGAGCATCAACAGGTTATGGTCGCACAATCATCGACGATCAACGTAATTCGGAATGCTACGAGCATAGACCTGCCTGCGGTGAAACGTTTGGCAGACGATCACAAACGTGAGCTCGGATTCGTCCTAAATCCCGCACTCAGGGAGGCGATTCTTGAGAAGCGAGTGGTCGTAGCCCTTGGAGAAGGGAATCGCCTTGTCGGTTTCATTCACTTCCGGCACCGAAGGGACGGCGTGACAAAGGTATATCAGATTTGTATTGAGGGTGAGTGCAGGCGGCGAGGCTACGGCTTCGCCTTGCTTTCGAAGCTTGTCGAGGACGCGCTCACTATCGGGCAAGACACCATAAGCTTATCCTGCCCAGAGGACTTGGCTGCGAATGAATTCTACAAGGCTTGTGGGTTTACTCAGGATGGCCACGTAAGAAGTCCCGCTCGCCGATTGGTGCAGTGGAAGCTTAGGATTGTCAAAGATAAAGACGCTTTGGTCTCGGAGAACGACACATGACCATGACTCCCGACACAAAGGATTTTTTGTTGCATCTCTATGACAAGCTGTGGGAAAACATGGGTTCTAAAGAGGGGCGATTATGGAGTTATCTCGGAATTTACGGTGCCGCCGTTGCGATTGCGTTGGGCGTGGGGGAGTACGCTGGAGCGCAGCTTTACGGCAGCCTCGTTGCGATGGCGCTTACCGTCTGGGCGGTGTTGATCGTTGTTAATGCCAATTGGTGGCTGCAAAGGAATCGACTGATTGTCATTCAGATTGAGAAAAAGTTTGGAGGCGAAGGTGGTCTCAGTGGAGTAATCCCGAAATCATATCAGGACGGGTATTTCGGATTCGATCGCCTGTACCGTGGCAGCGTCTTAGTTCTCACGGGAATCGCTTTCTTCCTATATCTAAGGACATTATTCAAGTTTCGAACTGGCGTTCCGGTGGATTCTAACCTCGTCGTCGTGGGGGGCCTGCTGTATGCGTTGTTTGCTGCGGCTGTCGCCTATTGTGCTGCTGAACACCATACGTACATTCGGTGACCTGCTCCCCCGAAATTAGTCCGTTGGAAATGTGACTTCTCCCATTTAGGATGGCCCACCCAAGGGCCAGGAGGAGGAGTCGTGCGCAAGACTCGATTCAGCGAAGAACAGATCATAGCCATCCTGAAGGAGTGCGAA
>JAICWP010000002.1 GCA_025934735.1 Terriglobales bacterium
AGGAAGACGTGGAGCGCGGCATGGTTTTGGCCAAGACGGGCTCGATTACGCCGCACACCAAGTTCAAGGGCGAGGTGTACGTGCTGACCAAGGAAGAAGGCGGGCGACACACGCCGTTCTTCAAGGGTTACCGGCCGCAGTTCTACTTCCGCACCACGGACGTGACCGGAGTGGCGGAGATGCCGGCGGGCACGGAGATGGTGATGCCGGGCGACAACGTCAGCCTGCAGATCGAGCTGATCACGCCGGTGGCGCTGGAGAAGGGGCTCAGGTTCGCCATTCGCGAAGGCGGCCACACGGTGGGCGCGGGCACCATTTCGGAGATTGTTCAGTAATTTGGAAATTGTGTAATTGGGTAATTGTGTAATTGGAAAAACCACAGCGGCAGCAAAGCGGGTTTCAATTACCAAATTACAAATTACACAATTACTCAATCAATCAAGCGGCAGGAAGCATGCCGCAAGTTCTTTCCTTCGGTGGCCGGCGACGGCGGGACTGAAGAAACAGAGGAAACGTGAACGGAAAAGAGAGAATTCGAATTCGCCTGAAGGCGTACGACTATCGGGTGCTGGACCAGTCCACCAGCGAAATCGTGCAAACGGTGAAGCGGACTGGCGCCAACGTGGCGGGACCGATCCCGCTGCCCACGATGAAGAACAAGTACTGCGTGCTGCGTTCGCCGCACGTGGATAAGAAGTCGCGGGAGCAATTCGAGATCCGCACTCACAAGCGCTTGGTGGACATTCTGGAGCCCACGCCCCAGACGGTGGACGCGCTCATGAAGCTCGACCTGCCGGCGGGGGTGGACGTGGAGATCAAGGCGTTCGGCAAAGAGCACAAGTAGCTGATTAGCGCCTGCTTCTAGCCCATAGCTAGGAGCTAGTAGCTAGGAGCTGAATTTATGGCAGTCACAGGAATCTTAGGAAAAAAAGTCGGCATGACGCAGTTGTTCGACAACAACGGCGAGGTGCATCCCGCCACGGTGCTGAAGGCCGGGCCGTGCGTCATCACCCAGCGCAAGACGGCAACCAGGGACGGCTATGATGCGGCGCAGATCGGGCTGGTGGAGTTCGTCAAGCAGTCACGGCTGAGCAAGGCAGAACTGGGGCACCTGGGCAAGAACAATCTGCCTCCGGTGCGCCTGCTGCGCGAGGTGGATATCGAAGTGGAAGCGGCCACGGGCGACGGCGAAAAAAGCAAGGTCGGCGACCGCGTGCTGGTGGACATTTTCGAGGGCGAAAAGTTCGTGGACGTGATCGGCACCAGCAAAGGCCGCGGTTTTGCCGGCGTCGTCAAGCGGCACCACTTTGGCGGCGGTCCCAAGTCACATGGCTCTATGTTCCAGGTGACGGGTTCGATTGGTTCTTCTGCGTTCCCTTCGCGTGTGTTCAAGGGCATGCGCATGTCGGGGCACATGGGCACCGACCGGGTCACCATGCGCAACCTGCGGGTGCTGGGAATTGACAAGGAAGAGAATCTGCTGGTGGTGGAAGGCAGTGTTCCCGGTCCGAACGGCGGCTACGTGCTGATCCATAAGGCGAAGAAGCCGCCCAGAGAGCGGCGTGGATTCGCTGGCGCCGGCACGGTTGACCCGTTGAAAGCGTCGAAGCGGCAGGCCGGCAAGAAGAAATAACGTCGTGAGAGCTTAAACATGGCAACGATTGACGTTTTAAATTTGAGCGGCGATAAGGTGGGGAAGTTCACCCTGGCCGACGAGATTTTTGGCGCGGTGAACGAGGACCTGCTCTGGGAAGCGGTGAAGCAATTCCGCGCGGCCCAGCGGGCCGGCACCCACGCCACAAAAAATCGCAAGCTGGTTTCCGGATCGGGAAAGAAGCTGTGGCGGCAAAAGGGCACGGGCCGCGCCCGCGTGGGCTCCATCCGGTCTCCTCTGTGGCGTCACGGCGGCACGGTTCATGGGCCGCAGCCGCGCTCGTATGAATACGACTTTCCCCGCAAGAAGCTGCTGGGTGCGCTGCGTTCGGCGCTGGCGGCCAAGCTGGCGGACGGCCAGCTGACGGTAGTGGAAAGCTTCGAGCTGAAGGAACCGAAGACCAAGGAATTCCGCAACGCCCTGGATGCGCTGAAGGTGGACGGAACGGCGCTGGTGGTGGAAGCGGCCAAAGTGGACAACCGCAATCTGGAGCTAAGCTCGCGCAACCTGGAAGGGGTGGAGCTGGTGCGCGGCAATGAAGTGCATCCCTATCACCTGCTGCGGTACCAGCGAGCGATCTTTTCCCAGCCGGCGCTGGAGAAATTGCAGAATTCGCTGGTGGCGTCGTTGCCCAAGCGGCAGCGCCAGGCAGCCAGCGAAGAGCCTGCTCCGAAAGCACGCAAGCGGCGGAAAGCGGCGGAGGTAGCGTAATGAAGTCGGCATACCAGATCATCCGGCGCCCCATCATCACGGAAAAGGGGTTGGGCATTAAGGAAACGCAGTCCACGCTGGTGTTCCAGGTGGCGCCCAACGCGACCAAGACCGAGATCAGGGAAGCGGTGCAGACGATTTTCAAAGTGAAAGTGGATTCGGTGCGCACGTCCAACTTCGTGGGCAAGGAACGTCGGCGGGGTAAGTTTGCCGGCTTTCGCCCGGACTGGAAGAAGGCGTACGTGAAACTGAAGTCCGGCGAGAAGATGCCGGAGTACGCGCAGAATCTGTAGAGCAGCACTCAGCATTCAGCATTCAGCCCTGGGGCGGATGGGGAAGCTAAGAGCTAAGAGTTAAAGGCTGAATTTATGGCGATCAAGACTTATAGACCGATCACCTCGACGTTGCGGTTTCAGACCACGCTGGCGAACGAAGAGTTGACCAGCGCGCGTCCGCACAAGCCGTTGACCGAGCCCAAGCAGCGGACCAATGGGCGGCGGAACCACGGGGACATCACCATCTGGCGGCGCGGCGGCGGCCACAAGCGCAAACTGCGCCTGGTGGACTTCAAGCGCGAAAAAGTGGGCGTGCCGGCGACCGTAGTGTCCATTGAGTACGATCCCAACCGCTCCGCGCGTCTGGCCCTGCTTGCCTATGCCGATGGCGAAAAACGCTACATCCTGCATCCGCTGGGGCTCAATGTGGGACAGAAGATCGTGAGTGGGCCGGAAGCTGACATTCTGGTAGGGAACGCGCTGCCGCTGCGCAACATCCCACCCGGCACCACGGTTCACAATATCGAGCTGCGGCCGGGCAAAGGCGCGCAGATGGTGCGCTCCGCCGGAGGATCTGCGCAGCTGGTGGCCAAGGAAGGCGACTACGCGCTGGTGAAGCTGCCCTCGGGCGAAACCCGCAAGGTGCTGCAGGACTGCATGGCAACCATCGGCCAGGTGGGCAATCTGGATCACGAGAACGTGACCATCGGCAAAGCGGGCCGGACGCGCTGGCTGGGCCGGCGCCCGACCAACCGCGGCGTCGCCATGAACCCAGTGGATCATCCCCATGGCGGCGGTGAAGGCAAGACCAGCGGAGGGCGGCACCCGGTAACTCCGTGGGGCCAGCCGACCCGCGGTTACAAGACGCGCAATAACAAGCGGACAGACAAATTTATTGTCAATCGTCCCAAGTAGAAAGCTGAGCAACTGAGAACCGAGAACTGACTTATGCGTTCAACGAAAAAAGGACCCTTTGTAGACGGATACCTGCTGCGGCGCGTAGAAGAGATGAACGCGCGCAACGATAAGAAGGTGCTGCGCACCTGGTCGCGGCGCTCGACTGTCGTCCCCGAGATGGTGGGCCACACCATTGCGGTGCACAACGGCAAGAAGTTTATCCCGGTCTACGTCACCGAGAACATGGTGGGGCACAAGCTGGGCGAGTTCAGCTTTACCCGCACCTTTAAGGGACACTCAATGAAAGCGGCGGCGGAAGTGTCAGCCCGGCCGGCAGGCGTTCCCGGCGGACCGGGAGCACCGGTTCCGGCAGCTCCGGCCGCTCCGGCGGCGCCGAAGGCGTAAAGAGAATACGACATGGAATTCAGAGCAGAAGCACGGTACATGCGGGTTTCGCCACAGAAAGCGCGCCTGGTGCTGGACCTGATCAAAGGGCGCCGGGTGGAAGACGCGCTCAATACGCTGGCCTTCACCAAGAAGCGGGTGGCAAACACGGTGGAGAAGCTGGTGCGCTCGGCGCTGGAAAATGCCAACTACCTCAGCACGGAAAAAGGCCTGGATGTGGACGTGGACAAGCTTTACGTGCTGCGCGCTGTAGCCAATGACGGGCCGCGCATGAAGCGCATCCGTCCGGCGCCGATGGGCCGCGCTTACCGCTACCAGCGACGCATGGCGCACATCGAAGTGGCGCTGGCGGAGCGCCGCCGGGCGGGCGAGGAGAGTGCCGCCACTGTGGTCGGCGAAGAAGGAGAACGGGCGCCGGCTAAGGCCGCCAAGGGCAAGACCGCGGGCAAGCCCCGCAAGAAGGCGGTCGCCAGGAAGGCAGCGGGCAAGAAGAAGAAGACCGCGAAGGCAAAAGGTTAAGGAGCATTATGGGACAAAAAGTCCATCCCTATGGTTTTCGTCTGGGCTATACGAAGCCCTGGAAATCGCGCTGGTTCATGGAGCGCGACTACGACAAAATGCTGCAGGAAGACGTCAAGCTAAAGGAAGAGCTCAAGGAGAAGCTGAAGTCGGCGGGCGTGAGCTCGATCGAAATTGAGCGTCCCGGCAACAAGCTGCGCATCATCATCCGCACCGCGCGGCCGGGCATCATCATCGGCCGCAAGGGCGCGGAAATTGACAAGCTGAAGCTGGACGTGCAGAAGCGCACCAATCGCGATGTCTACATTGACATCCAGGAAGTGCACAAGCCGGAACTGGACGCGCAACTGGTGGGCGAATCCATCGCGCTGCAGCTGGAAAAGCGCGTGGGCTTCCGCCGCGCCATGCGCAAGGCAGTGGACTCGGCGCTGCGCTTCGGATGCAAGGGAATCAAGGTGCGGGTGAGCGGGCGATTGAACGGAAATGAAATCGCGCGGTCGGAGTGGTACCTGCAGGGCCGGCTGCCGCTGCACACGCTGCGCGCCGACATTGATTACGGTTTTGCCGAGGCCAAGACCACCTACGGCGTGATCGGCGTGAAGTGCTGGATTTATCGTGGCGAGATTCTGAAAGAGAAGCGCCGCGAACAGCAGGCTGCCGCGCCAGGCACGTTTTAGCGGCCGGTGGACAGATAGAGTTAACGGCTAAAAGCTAAGGGCTGAAATTATGTTGATGCCGAAAAAAGTTAAGTACCGCAAGCAGCAGCGCGGGCGCATGACGGGCAAGGCGTGGCGCGGCTCCGAGCTGGCTTTCGGGGATTACGGGCTGAAGGTGCTGGAGCCGGGTTGGATTACCGACCGGCAGATCGAGGCCAGCCGGGTGGCCATGACCCGCTTTATCAAACGAGGCGGCAAGATTTGGATTCGCTTGTTTCCCGATAAGCCGGTGACCAAAAAGCCCGCTGAAACCCGTATGGGAAAGGGCAAAGGCGCGCCCGATCATTGGGTGGCAGTGGTGCGGCCGGGGCGAATCCTGTTCGAAATGGAAGGCGTAACCCCGCAGGACGCGGCCGAGGCCATGCGCCTGGCTTCGCATAAGCTGCCTTTGCGCACGACTTTGGTGTCGCGTGCCATGGCGGGTCATTAAAGCAGGTCTTAGCGCTCAGCCCTTGATGGCTGAGACCTGAGGACCGAGAACAGAGAACCGATTTTATGAAGGCAGAAAAGATTCGCAACCTTACCGATGTGGAGCTGAAGCACCAGGAGCGGGAGCTGACCGACCAGCTTTTCCGGCTTCGGTTCCAGTTGCAGATGGGCCAGACAGAGAGCCTGAAGAAAATTCGCGCCCTGCGGCGGGATATCGCGCGGGTGAAGACAATTCTGCGCCAGCAGGAGTTGGCGGCGCAGGCGGAGACTAAGTAGATGCCGGAAAGCACAACAAAAGCAGGTACCGCTTCGCGGCGCAAGACCGTGATCGGAAAAGTGGTTTCCACCAAGATGAACAAGACCATCGTGGTGGAGGTCACGCGCAAGTATCCCCACCGCTTGTATCGGCGGGTGATGTCGCGTTCCAAAAAGTTCTACGCCCATGACGAGCAGAACACGGTGCATGTGGGCGATTTCGTGGAAATCGAGGAGACGCGGCCGCTCTCGAAGCTGAAGCGCTGGCGCCTGAAGGAAGTGGTGCGCCGGGCGGCGCTGGTGGCCGAGACCAAGGAGCCAGAAACGCAGGCGAGCTGACATTCGCCGGCATTCCGGCAGGAGCAGCAAGGAGCTTCGACTATGGCAGTGATGATGAGGACCATGCTCGACGTCGCCGACAACTCCGGCGCGCGCAAGCTGCAGATGATTCTACCTCTGGGCGGCGGCACGGGATTGCGGGCGCACCTGGGCGATGTGGTGACCGCCAGCGTGAAGGAAGCCTCGCCCGACGGGCAGGTAAAGAAAGGCACGGTCGTCAAGGCGGTGATCGTGCGCACGCGTAAGGAGCACCGGCGGCGCGACGGCACCTACATACGGTTCGACCAGAACGCGGCGGTGCTAATCAATGATGCCGGCGAGCCGGTGGGCACGCGCGTCTTCGGACCGGTGGCGCGCGAACTGCGCGAGAAGCGGTTTTTGAAGATTGTTTCGCTCGCGCCGGAAGTGTTGTAGGAGCAGGTTTCAGAGTTTCAAGATTCAGAGTTTCGGGAACGGGATCATGAACCTTGTAAACCTTGAAAGATAAGGCTCGGGATCAAGGAATTAGCAATGAAGCAAACGACAACGACGGCACATAAGAGAGTTGATATCCGCCACAACGACACCGTGAAGGTGATCAAAGGGCGCGACCGGGGCAAGCAGGGACGGGTTCTGCGCGTTCTGCCGGACGAGGGCAAGATCCTGGTGGAGCACGTAATGATGATGAAGAAGCACGTGCGCCCCAACCCGCAGGCCAACATCCAGGGCGGGATTGCCGACCAGGAAGCGCCGATTTCGATTTCCAACGTGATGCTGGTGTGCGCCAGCTGCGGCCCGGTGCGCGTGGGACACGAAATGCGCGGCGACCGCAAGGCGCGCATCTGCAAGAAATGCGGCACCACGCTGGAGAAATGAATTGTGTAATTGAGAATCGGGTAATTGAGTGATTTAAGTGCTCAAAGTCCCGATCGGCTGTTAATTACTCAATTACAAATTACACAATTACCCAACTCTCACGAACCGGTAACCACTCCGAAACCGTGAGAGAAACGAAGCAGGGATATGGCGAAACCAAAAAAGACGGAAGCGGCGGAAGCCAAGCCGGAGCAGCGGCAGGAAGCGAAATCGCGGGGCAAGGAACCGGCGCGCCTGCGGGTGCGCTTCGAAAAGGAAATCAGGCCAGCCCTGATGAAGGAATTTGAGCTGAAGAATCCCATGGCCGTACCCCGCCTGCACAAAGTGGTGGTGAACATGGGACTGGGCGAGGCCACCCAGAACGCCAAGCTGCTCGATCCGGCCTCCAATGACCTGGCGCAGATTACGGGACAGAAGCCGGTGGTGACGAAGGCGAAGAAGTCCATTGCCGCCTTCAAGGTGCGTGCCGGCATGCCCATTGGAGCCATGGTCACGTTGCGCGGCGACCGCATGTACGAGTTTCTGGACCGCCTCATCAATGTGGCCCTGCCGCGCGTGCGCGATTTCCGCGGAGTTTCTACCAAATCGTTTGACGGCCGGGGAAACTACACCTTGGGGCTGCGTGACCAGCTGATATTCCCGGAAATTGACTACTCCAAGGTGGACAAGCTGAAGGGGATGAACGTCACCATTGTGACCACGGCTGGCTCGGATGACCAGGCGAGAGCTCTGCTTCGGCACATGGGAATGCCGTTCCGGGCCTAGGAGATTATGTAATTGAGTAAATGAAAATCAGGCGCTGAGTGGTTGGCCAAGTACCCGATTACACAATTGCTCAATTGCCAAATTAAAAGGGGTTTATGGCGACTACCGCAAAGTACGTCAAAGATGTGAAGAAGAAGGCGAAGTTTTCTTCGCGCCGGCACAACCGCTGTAAGTTATGCGGTCGGCCGCGCGCCTACCTGCGCAAGTTCGGCCTCTGCCGCTTGTGTTTCCGCGGGCTGGCGCTGCGGGGCGAGATTCCCGGCGTGTCGAAGTCTTCGTGGTAGGTGGAGTGAGTAATCGGGGAATCGGGTAATCGCAGCAATTTCAATTTTCAATTACCCGATTATGCATTGTCCGATTGAACAGAGTCCGTCGCCGCAGGTTCTCCGCTGAGCGGAGCTAACGAGCGACGATTTAAGGAGAAGCAACGAGATGAGGTTGACCGACCCGGTCGCGGATTTACTCACGCGGATTCGCAACGCCATCCGCTCGCGGCACCAGAAAGTGGACGTGCCCGCCTCCAAGCTGAAGCTGGAGATCGCCCGCATCCTCAAGGAAGAGGGCTACATCGCCAACTTCAAGCCGGTAGAGGAAGAGGGCCACAAGGTTCTGCGGATTTATTTGAAGTACAGCAACAGTGACGAAGCCGCCATCTCCAACCTGGCGCGCGTGTCGAAGCCGGGGTGCCGGGTGTACGTGCGGCGCAGCGAGATTCCGCGCGTGCTCGGCGGCATGGGCATCAACATCCTGACCACCCCGCGCGGGGTCATGACTGGACGCCAGGCGCGCAAGGAAGGCCTGGGCGGGGAAATCCTGTGCGAGGTTTGGTAGGGCAACTGAAAGCCATTAGCTAAAGGCTAGAGAGCTTAATTATGTCGAGAATTGGGAAAAAGCCGATTGCCATCCCCAAGGAAGTGAAGGTGAACATCCAGGGGAATGTGGTGGCCGTTCAGGGTCCGAAAGGCAAACTGGAGACAGAGTTGCCACGCGGCATCAAGATGGAACAGAAAGATGGGCACCTGGTCGCCGAACGCGAGAGCGACAATTATGCGGCGCTGCACGGGTTGGCGCGCGCCCTGGTGAACAACGCAGTGGAGGGCGTGACCAAGGGCTGGAACCGGGAATTGGAAATCGTGGGCATTGGCTATCGCGCCGAACTGAAGGGCAAAGAGACGGTGGTGTTCAGCCTGGGCTACTCCCATCCCATCGAATATCCCTTGCCCTCGGGCGTAACCGTAGCCGTTGATCCCAAGCAGACGCGCCTTACCGTCAGCGGCATTGATCGCCAGAAGGTCGGCCAGGTGGCGGCTGAAATGCGCAGCCTGCGTCCGCCCGATCCGTACAAGAACAAGGGCGTGCGTTACGTGGGCGAGCGCCTGAAGAAGAAGGTCGGCAAGACAGGAGCGAAATGATTTGGTTGAGTAGTTTGGTAATCGGGCAATTTGCCGGCGGGTATCGCCGGTTTCAATTGCTCAATTACAAATTACACAATTACTCGATCTTCGATAAGGCTCGAGGACTGAGGAGAGGTTGAGACGATGCTGACGCAAGGATCCAAAAACCAAACACGGCAAAGGGTACACACCCGCATCCGCAAGAAGATGATGGGCACGCCGGAGCGGCCGCGCCTGAACGTGTACCGCTCGCTCAACCACATCTACGTGCAAGTGGTGGATGACCTGGCGGGCAAAACCCTGGTTTTTGCCAGCTCCGCCGAGGGCAAGAAAGGCGAGCGCAAGACCGGAGGTAACCTGTCCTCGGCCAAGGAAGTGGGCAAGAAGGTGGCCCAGCGGGCGCAGGAAAAGGGCATCAAGCAGGTGGTGTTTGACCGCGGCGGCTACCTGTATCACGGCCGCATCAAGGCCCTGGCCGATGCCGCGCGCGAAGCGGGCCTGCAGTTCTAACGGAGATTTGCAAGTGAATCGAGTCCAGAATGCCAACAGTCATTAAAAAGCTCGACGCAGGGCACTATCAACTGAAGGACCAGGTGGTCTCCATCAACCGCGTCACTAAAGTGGTGAAGGGCGGCAAGAATCTTTCCTTCGCCGCGCTGGTAGTGGTGGGCGACCCCACAGCAGCGGTGGTCGGCTATGGTTCCGGCAAGGCGAAGGAAGTTCCCCAGGCGATCCGCAAGGGAATTGAAGCCGCCAAGAAGAACCTGATGCGGGTGAACCTGCGGCAGACCACGATTCCCCACAGCGTGCTGGGCCGCTTTGGTTCGGGCATGGTGCTGCTCAAGCCCGCCCCGGAAGGCACGGGAGTGATCGCGGGCGGAGCGGTGCGCGCGGTGATGACCTCGGCGGGGGTGCAGAACGTGCTCACAAAATCCATCGGCACGACCAATCCCCACAATGTGGTCAAAGCGACCTTTGACGCGCTGCGCAAGTTGAAGAGCCGCGATGCCGTGGCGGCGCTGCGTGGCAAGGCTGTGGAGGAACTGTAGGCTTATGTCGGCACAGAAAAAGAACGCGGCAGGGATGATCCAGTTGAAGTGGGTGCGGTCGGCGATTGCCGCGCCCCAGAAGCACAAGAGGGTAGTTCGTGGTCTCGGCTTCACCCGGCTCAATCAGGTGATTGAGAGGGAAGACACGCCGTCTATCCGCGGCATGGTAGCCAAGGTCCCGCACCTGGTCAAAGTGGTTCAGTAAACCGATTTGAGAGAATAAGAATATGGCAACCAATCTTTCCACCATCAGGGCTCCGCGCAAGGCCAGTGAGAAGCGCAAGCGCGTGGGCCGCGGCATGGGCTCGGGCATGGGCAAAACTTCCACCCGCGGCCACAAAGGCCAGGGATCGCGTTCCGGCTCGCGCTTGTTGCGCGGCTTTGAGGGCGGCCAGATGCCGCTGCACCGCCGCCTGCCCAAGCGCGGGTTTACCAACATTTTCCGCGAAGAGTACGCGGTGGTGAATGTGGAGCGCCTGGCCAGCCTGGGGGAGAGCACCATCACCCCGGAGGTGCTGAAGAAGGCGGGCATCATCAAACGGGCGGAGCAACTCGTTAAGGTCCTGGGCGACGGCGAACTCAGCGCGGCCCTCACCGTGCACGCGCACAAGTTTTCCAAGTCGGCGCAGGAAAAGATCACCAAGGCCGGCGGGAAGGTAGAGGTTCTTCAGTAAATGTTCGAGAAGTTTGCCAACGTCTTTCGCATTCCTGATCTGCGCAGGCGGATCATCTTCACTTTGGCCATGCTGGCGGTGTACCGCCTGGGCGGGCACATTCCCACGCCCGGCATCAACGCCGACCTGCTGCAACAATTCTTCCAGCAGAACCAGGGCACGTTCCTGGGATTCGTGGACCTGTTCAGCGGCGGCCAGTTGCGCCGCCTGACGGTGTTTGCTCTGGGCATCATGCCCTACATCACCGCGTCCATCATTCTGCAGTTGTTGACGGTGGTGTATGAGCCGCTCGCCAAGCTGCAAAAAGAAGGCGAACTCGGGCGCAAGAAGATTACGCAGTGGACCCGCTACATGACCCTGGGCCTGAGCGCGGTGCAGTCGTTGGGCATCGCCATCACCCTGGAGCGCTCGACCGTTTCGGGCGGCACCGCTTTTGTAACCAATCCCGGGCCGGGCTTCATTCTGATGACCATGCTGACCCTGACCGCGGGCAGCGTCTTCGTGATGTGGCTGGGCGAGCAGATTTCCGAGCGCGGCATCGGCAACGGCATGTCCATCCTGATTTTTGCCGGCATCGTTGTGGGCTTGCCGCGCGGCGTAGTGGACCTGATTGATAAGGCCCGCACCGACGCCTGGGGTAACTTTACGGCTCCGGCCATGGTGCTGCTGGTGGCGCTCATGCTGGCGGTGGTGGGCTTCATCGTGTTCGTGGAGCGCTCCGAGCGCCGCATCCCGGTGCAGTATGCCAAGCGCGTGGTTGGCCGCAAGATCATGGGCGGCCAATCCACCCACCTGCCGCTGCGGGTGAATGCCGGCGGCGTGATGCCGGTGATTTTTGCCTCTTCGATTCTGACGTTGCCGCAGACGGCCGGGTTCGCCTTCCGCGACAACCGCTATTTCGGCGGCTTGATCCGGGCTTTGGGATGGGGCGAGCCGCTCTACACCCTGCTCTATGCCGTAGGTATTATTTTCTTCGCCTACTTCTATGTGTCCATTGTCTTCAATCCCAACGAGGTTGCCGACAACATGCGTAAGTATGGCGGATTTATCCCCGGCATCCGGCCAGGTCGGCGCACCGCGGATTACATCAACGAGAGCCTTACTCGCATTACCCTGGTGGGTGCCCTCTATCTGATCATCATTTCGTTTTTGCCGGAGTGGATGATCGCTGGTATTCACCTGAACCATTTGCCGGGCGTGTTGGGCGCGTTTTTTGAACGATTACCCACGTGGGTAACCAACGGCCTGGGCGTGCAGTTCTACTTCGGCGGGACCTCGCTGCTGATCGTGGTGGGTGTGGCCATGGACACGGTGACGCAGATTGAAGCGCAACTCGTGATGCGCCACTACGAGGGTTTCAGCCCGCGCAGCCGCATACGCGGCCGGCGCACCTGGGCCTAGCAGATGGTGCGTGTGACTAATTTGTAACGTAGATGGGCGCGAACTAACTTTTCGGCCGCGGCGGGCAGAGCGGCCGCAAGATAAGGTACGAACCACGTCGATGGCGGACGCAACGGCGCGTAATGTGGGCCCAATGATTCTGCTTGGTCCGCCGGGCGCGGGCAAGGGTACGCAGGCGAAGCGGATCGTGGAGCGTTATGATATTCCACAGATCTCCACCGGCGACCTCCTGCGAGATAACGTAGCCCGGGGCACGGAATTGGGCCGCAAAGCCAAGGAAATGATGGCCCGCGGCGAACTGGTTCCCGATGACCTGGTCAATCGAATGGTGGGCGAGCGGCTGGTCCAGGCGGATTGCGCCCGGGGCTTCATCCTGGATGGGTTCCCGCGCACGGTGGTGCAGGCGCAGTGGCTGGACCGCTTCCTTGCGGGCAAGATCTTTGAAAACCAGAAGCCCTGCGACCCCCCGGTTGTGGTGCAGTTCGACGTAGATTACAATAGTCTTTTGGAAAGGCTCACGGGACGTCGTTCTTGCCCCACCTGTGGTCGCATCTACAACATCCATACCCAACCCACCCGGGTGCCGGACGTGTGCGATGTGGATGGCTCCAAGCTGGTCATGCGCAATGATGATCGCAGGGAAGTGATCGCCGAGCGCCTGAAGGCCTATGAATTACAAACCCGTCCTCTGGCCGCCTACTATCGGCGCCGGGGGCGACTGGTGCACGTGGATGGCGATTTGGACGTGGATAGCGTCACTGTTCAGATCGTGGAAGCAATTGAACGTTTTCGTAATGCCCCGGTGGGCACGGAGTCCGGGGGCGCTTAGGAATGGCAATCGTGTGCAAGTCACAGGCTGAAATTGAAAAAATGCGGCACAGCGGGCGCATTCTTCGCCAGGTGCTCAACATGGTGCGGGAATTGGCCGTGGCCGGCGCCAGCACCATGGATCTGGAGCACGCGGCGGAAGAGAAGATCAAGGAATTAGGCGCGCGGCCTGCGTTTAAGGGATACCACGATTACCCGTGCGTACTTTGCACTTCGGTGAATCAGGAAATTGTGCATGGCATACCGTCGCAGCGCCGGGTGCTCAAGGCGGGCGACATTGTTTCCATTGACTGCGGCGTGGTGGTGGATGGCTACTACGCGGATGCCGCTATTACGGTTCCGGTGGGCGGTGCAACCACACCCGAGCTGCAGCGCCTGCTGGATGTGACCCGCGAATCGTTGTACCGCGGCATTGAGGCGGCCCGGCTGGGCAATTCGGTGGGTGACGTGGGCGCCGCGGTGCAGGAGTACGTTGAAGCCAACGGGTTTAGCATCGTGCGCGAATTTGTGGGCCATGGCATCGGGCGGCAACTCCACGAGGAACCGCAAGTGCCCAACTTCGGCGTGCGGGGGCATGGCGCCCGCCTGGAAGAAGGCATGGTGCTGGCCATTGAGCCCATGGTCAACGCCGGCAGGCCGGGAGCCCGCCTGCTCAGCGACAAGTGGACGGCAGTAACCGAAGATGGCAGCTACAGCGCTCATTTCGAGCACTGCGTGGCCGTCACCAGGAACGGGCCCATGATTTTGACCGAGTAAGCGCAGCGAGTGCATGCGGGCGAAAACAATCGGTACTGGGTACTGGCAAGTGGGTACTGGGTACTTATGACGAGTGTGAATGAGTAAGGAAGATGCTATTGAGGTGATGGCGACGGTGATCGAGCCGCTGCCCAACGCGATGTTTCGGGTCGAACTGGAAAACAAGCACCAGGTGCTGGCGCATGTTTCAGGCAAGATGCGGAAGAATTTTATCCGCATTCTTCCGGGCGACAAGGTGGCGGTGGAGCTTTCTCCTTACGACCTGACGCGCGGCCGCATTGTTTATCGCTATAAGTGAGGGTTCTGCCCACCGTCTGAGTCTCGCGCCCTCATCCTGAGCGCAGGATCAGCGCTGCGGCGCTACGGTAAAGGTTTAACTGGGAACTGATTCTATGAAGGTACGCGCATCGGTAAAGAAAATTTGCGATAAGTGCAAGGTCATCCGCCGCAAAGGCGTGGTGCGGGTGATCTGCGAGAACTCGAAGCATAAACAGAGGCAGGGATAGCAGTTGTTGGAGGTTCGTCGTTGGTTCTGAGCCAACGGCCGACGGCTGGCAGCTAAACACCAGGAGTATTCATGGCACGCATAGCAGGCGTTGATTTACCGCGCAACAAGCACACGGCGATTGCGCTGACCTACATCTACGGAATCGGCCACTCCCGCGCGCAGAGCATCGTGGAGCAGGCCAAGGTAGAGGGAGCGAAGAAGGTGCAGGACCTGAACGAAGACGAGGTCAACCGCATTCGCCAGGTGATCGAGGGCGAGGGCGGCGTCGAGGGCGACTTGCGCAAAGACACCTCCATGCACATCAAGCGGCTGATCGAAATCGGCTCGTATCGCGGTTACCGCCATCGCCGCAACCTGCCGGTTCGGGGCCAGCGCACCCACACCAATGCGCGCACCCGCAAAGGGCCGCGCAAGGGCACGGTGGCACAGAAGAAAAAATCCGCAGCGAAGACATAAATTATGGCAAAACCGACTACACCCGCAGGCGGCGCCGCGGCGCCGGAGAAAAAAGGCAAGAAGAAGCAGTTCAAGCGCAAGGAGCGCAAGCACGTCCCGCATGGGGTGGCGCATATCCAGGCGTCCTTCAACAACACCATCGTGACCATCTCCGACATGCAGGGCAACGTGCTCTCCTGGAAGAGTTCTGGGTCGCTGGGTTTCCGCGGGTCGCGCAAGGGGACGCCCTTTGCGGCGCAGCAGGCGGCCATGAACGCCGCCAATCTGGCGCGCGATCACGGCGTGCGCAGCGTGGAAGTGCGGGTCAGCGGGCCGGGTTCGGGCCGCGAGTCGGCCATCCGCGCCCTGGCTGCCGCCGGCATCGAGGTTCGCCAGATCCGCGACGTCACGCCCATTCCGCATAACGGCTGCCGTCCGCCGAAGAGAAGGCGCGTATAACAAGATTGCTGCCGGCTCGGCAAGGCAAGTTGCCGCCGGCCAACGGCTGAATTTTGTATCGGGAAGAAGGGCCGCCATGCCTGTAAACCGATGAACAAAGGAGAAGAACATTGGCTCGCTACAAAGGACCAGTATGTCGTCTGTGCCGCCGCGAGGGCATGAAGTTGTTCCTCAAGGGGGCAAAGTGCTTCAGTGAAAAGTGTGCGATAGAAAAGCGCAACTTCGCGCCCGGGCAGCACGGCAAGGACCGTAAGGCCAAAATCGTGGGCTACGGCCTGCAATTGCGCGAGAAGCAGAAGGCGAAGCGCATCTACTTCGTCCAGGAACAACAGTTTCGCAATTACTTCGAGTTTGCCGCGCGCAAGCCCGGCGTCACCGGTGAATTGTTGCTGCAACAGCTGGAACGCCGGCTGGACAGCATCGTTTACCGCATGGGATTTGCGGTGGCCCGCCGGCAGGCGCGACAATTCGTGCGCCACGGTCACGTCGAAGTGAATGGCCGGAAGGTTAACATCCCTTCCTTTGAAGTGAAGCCGGGGGATGAAATTGCTATTCGCGAGAAGAGCCGCACGCTGCCCATCGTCCAGCAGGCTATGGAGTACACGGCGCATCAGGCCGCTCCGGGCTGGCTGGAAGTGAATCGCGAGACGCTGAAGGGCAAGGTGATCAACCTGCCCAAGCGCGAAGACATCAACCTGCCCATCAATGAGCAGCTGATTGTGGAACTGTATTCGAAGTAGTCGGCGGTCGCTGACTGCTGATTACGGTTTTTGGCCCAAGAAACATTTCGTGCCAGATCCGCCTTTTTCGGCGCTGGAGCCGGCTGCGGGCCAGCCGGCAAGCCGAAATTGAGCAGCATGGCCGAAGAGGAGAAAAATGCAAATGCTTTGGAAAGGTTTTCAGAAACCAAAACGGCTGGCGGTTGATACCGAAGGCCTCACTGACAAGTACGGCATGTTCTGGGCGCAGCCCTTCGAACGCGGCTTCGGAACCACTATCGGCAACGCGCTGCGCCGCGTGCTGCTGTCCTCGATTGAGGGCGCGGCTGTCACCGCCGTCAAAATCGAAGGCGTGCTGCACGAGTTCCAGTCCATTCCGGGCGTGGTGGAAGATGCCACTGACATCATCCTCAACCTCAAGCAGGTGCCGTTTAAGCTCAACGGCGAAGGTCCCAAAGCCATCTACCTGCGCGCCGACCAGCCCGGGGTGGTCACTTCCGGCATGATCGAAGCTGACGCCGATGTCGAAGTGCTGGACAAGGATATCTATCTTGCCACCATCAGCGAAGGCGGCAAGCTGGACATGGAAATGCGGTTGAAGCGCGGCCGTGGTTACGTGGCCGCTGACAAAAATTTCGATGAAGACCTGGGCATTGGCTTCATCCCCATTGACTCTGTGCACTCGCCGGTGCGCAAGGTCAACTACACGGTGGAGGCTGCCCGCCTGGGCCAGATCACCGATTACGACAAGCTCACCCTCGAAGTGTGGACCAACGGCTCCGTGCTGCCCGCCGATGCCATTGGGCTGGCGGCCAAGCTGCTCAAGGACCACATGAACATCTTCATCAACTTTGAGGAAGAGCTGGAGACCATGGCCAGCTCCGAAGAGCGCAAGCCGGAGATCCGCAACGAGAACCTGAACCGCTCCGTCGAGGAGTTGGAGCTTTCGGTGCGCAGCTACAACTGCCTGAAGAACGCCAATATCCAGACCATCGGCGAGCTGGTTCAGAAGACCGAGGCGGAGATGCTGAAGACCAAGAATTTTGGCCGCAAGTCGCTCAACGAGATCAAGGAAATCCTGGCCTCGATGGGCTTGGGCCTGGGCATGAAGATTGATGAGCACGGCAATGCTGTGGCTGTCGCTCCTCCGCCGCAGGCGGCCGCATTGGGCTCGCCGATGTACGGAGAAGGGCAAAATTACTAGGAATTGACGATTCAGAACCTGAAGATTGACGATTGCGGCGGCTGCGAGCTGTCGTCAATCGCAAATCGTCAATCACCAATTGAAGGAATTCTTATGCGTCATCTCAAAGCAGGATGGAAACTGGGCAGGAACACCAGCCACCGTCGCGCCTTGCTGCGCAACCTGGTGACTTCGCTCATCATGGAAGAGCGGATTGAGACCACGGTGGTCAAGGCAAAAGCCATGCGCCCGCACGTGGAGAAGATGATCACGCTGGGCAAGCGTGGCGATCTGGCGGCACGCCGCCAGGCCGGCGCCTACCTGATGACTCGCGCGGCCGTGGACAAGCTGTTCGAGCTTTCACCGCGTTTCGGCGATCGCGAAGGCGGCTATCTGCGCATCGTTCGCACCGGGTGGCAAAAAGGCGACGGCGCCGAAAAGGCATTCATCGAACTTCTGGGAGCCGAGCGCGTGGTCGAGGAAAAGCGCCAGAAACGCGCCGAACTGCGCGCCAAACGCGCTGCCGAGGCCAAGAAGGCGATGGAAGAAGCGCAGGCCCAGCAACAAGCCGAGGGCGGCGGCGAACCACCGGCCGGAGGGGAAGAGAAGGAATAGCGAGTACCGAGAGAATCCTTCTGCCAAGAGATAGTTTCCTGCGAACGCACCCGACCCGGGTGCGTTCTTTTTTGCTGAACGTCGATCCGGGCGAGGGAAGGCTCTAAGGAGAGCTGTGGCCGGTGCACTGCAGTACGCCAAGATAGGCGCTCCAAGGCCCCACCGCCTCGCGGTACTGGTGGGCCATAATCCTCGAAATCTGGTGAAGATGAGTCAGGTCATGAGCCGCCCAGGTGGCCAGCAGCTCTGAAAGAGTCACCACACCCAGGGCAGGATGTTTTCCACGCCGCTCCAGGTCCTGCGGCCGCAGGTTCAACGCCCGAAGCTCGCCCAGATTCTCTGATCGCAATCGGGTAAATTCATCCAAGAGCTGGCTTAGCGACTTACCCTGGCTCTCCCGAAGTTGAGCGAGCCGGTCAAACGGCACAAACATCTTTGCCTCGCCAAATTGCAGGATCATTCGCGCGCGCGGCATCCAGTCCGTACGTTCGCCGTGGATCAGATGGCCAATCACATCGAATGCGGTCCAGGTGTTGTCCCCCTCATTTCGCGAGGTCCAGGCCTCGGGCAGATCACGCAAAAGCGCATTGAGAGCGGCCGGGGTGCGGGTGAGAAGCGAGAGCGTGTCTTGCAGGTCATGTCTCATACTGCTCCGTTTCCGAAATAGGGAGGTTTTAAAGCTCTGATGTGCGAACAGCCGAGGTGGTTTCGGATGTTTATGCAGCGGTTACATGTCGTTAACAACCAGCAAGAAAGGTATTTAGCGAGCCGAGCACCAACGTACCTGTACCTTTCGCATCAACCCCTTCTCCTCTCATTGGCGCTAAACTTCGCCTAGAAGTATGGCCGTTCAGAAAAAATGGATCGGATTGGGCGTGGGCGGTCTACTCGTGCTCTATGCTCTGGGCACGCTGATCTGGCTCGCCAATCAGCCGCCAATTCTGTCGCGATCCGAACAGAAAGACCCGCTCTCCGGCTACCCCTTGGAGGTGCGCTTCAACCCCATTCGCGACCGTTCTCCGGAAAAGCCTGGCGACGAGATGATCACGGCTATGCAGCAAGGCAAGTGTCCGCAAGAACTCGCGGACTGGTTCAAAGATTACCGCCGGCAGTATGCCGTCTTCATCTGCAAGTCGGAAGAGCAGCACCCGCTGGTTTCTTGGTCGCTATTTGATCGCGAAGACGAACCGCCGCTCATCATTCTGCACTACCACGTGACCCGCCGCGATGGCCAAAGCACCTATCCTGAGGACCTCTGGGTCACCACCATGCAGAAAGACGGCCGATGGGTTGCTACCAAGTACGGCGCGTTGTACTAAGCGGGTTTCTAGCTCCGGCATCCCGCGTTGTCCTGAGGCCGTCCCAGCTCCAGTTTCATAAGCCAGCTTAAGCGGGTTGTGCACACGCCTTGTTGACTGCAGACGTGCTCGCCTGTGCAGTGAGCGCAACTCGCCTCGGGCGTGGTAAAAAGGCGCATGGCTCCTCGCCCCAGTGAAGCCGGCTCTTCTGAAACCTCCCGCAACCTGTACGTTTTTGGCGCCACTTCCTTTTTTAATGACACCGCCAGCGAGATGGCCTATTGGATCGTGCCCGCCTTTCTGCTGAGCCTGGGCGCCGGGCCGGCCAAGCTGGGGCTGATCGAGGGCGTGGCGGAGAGTGTCTCCTCTTTCGCCAAGCTCTTTTCCGGGCTGCTTACGGATCGCGTGCGGCAGCGCAAGCCGCTGGTGGTCTTCGGCTATACAGTGGCCAACGTCCTCAAACCGGTGCTGGCGGTAACCACCGCGTGGTGGCAGGTGCTGCTGGTCCGCTTTGGCGACCGGCTGGCCAAGGGGGTGCGCGGCGCGCCCCGGGACGTGATGCTGGCTGAATCGGTGCCGCGGGAGAAGATTGGCTCCGCCTTCGGGCTGTTGCAGGCCATGGACTCGGCGGGCGCCATTGCTGGCCCGCTGTTGGCGCTGTGGCTCCTGGTGCATTTTAGCTTTCGCGGCGTCTTCTGGACGGCCGCTGTGCCCGGCGCACTGGCGATTCTGGTGGCGGTTTTCGGCATTCGCGAGACCGGAACACCGCAGCCACGGCATGGCTCCGAAGTTGCTCCGGAGGCAAATGATCCTCGGACCGCAAGTCCGTCAGCGGAAGCAATTGCCACTGAGCCTCCGTCCCTGCAGGGACTCGCGCGGCAACAAGCCGCGGTTCACCTGCCTGCGAGCTTTTACTACCTGCTGTTTGCGGTAGGGCTGTTCTCTTTAGGAAACTCCAGCGACATGTTTCTGGTGCTGCGTGCGCATGACGCCGGCATCCCTACCCGGCACGCGCCGTTGTTGGGCCTGGTATTCAATGTGACTTATACCGCGCTGTCGTGGCCTGCGGGCCGGCTGGCGGATCGTCTTTCCAAGCGGGCCATTGCCGGCGCGGGATACCTGGTGTTTGCCGCCGTCTATTTTGTCTTTGCGCTGGCGCCTTCGCGGGCAGCGTTGTGGGCCGCCATGGCCTGCTACGGGCTGTTCTACGCACTCACCAATCCGGTGTTGCGTGCCCTGGTGGCAGACACAGCCGGAGCGAAAGTGCGCGGCCGCGCCTTCGGTATCTTCTTTTTCGTCACCAGCGTGGCCGCTCTGCTCTCCAGCATAATGACTGGAGAGTTATGGAAACACTACGGCGCACAATTGCCATTTTATTTCTCAGCCGGTCTGGCGACGCTGGCCGCGGGAATGTTGCTGACGGTGGGATTATTTCAGCGGCAGGATGCTGAAAGAAGCAATTAGCTTCCGCCGACGGTTACCGTGGATTTCTCTCCAAGTTGTCCGGCTCGCCGTTTCCGCAGCACGACGAACAGGAACAACTGCACCAGCAGCGCCGCGCTGCTGTCCAGGTACACGTCATGAATGCTCCCGGTGCGGGAAGGCAGGAACGTCTGGTGCCATTCGTCCAGACTGGCCACCGCGGCGGTCATGAAGAACGCTATGACGGCCCAGGAAAACGCCCACGCCTCGGCGCCAGAACGCAGCGTAGCCCGCCACGCGCGGAACAAGAGCCAACTCAGCACCGCATACCCAGTAAAGTGCCCCACTTCGCGCAGCGCGGTGTTCACCCAGCTTACGCCCGACGAACTGACTGCTCCCAGTAACCAGCCTACAACCTGGTACAACACGTGCCCTGTGTTCTGGAAAGACAACCAGGGAGTGGACTCGATCGCAATCAGGATCATCCACACGATGGCCGGGGTCCACTCACGCCAGGGAAACTTGGTCTGCTGGGAAACAGGCTTCACGGAACTGATGGGAAGTTGCTGCACGTTTCAGGATAGCATTTGGCAAATGCTAAACGGCTCAGTGCTGCCTTGCCTACTCCAACCGGTAATTCGGCGCTTCGCGGGTGATGATCACGTCGTGCACGTGGCTCTCGCGCAATCCGGCCATGCTGATCCTCACAAATCGCGCTTTCTGTTGCAACTCCGGGATGCTCCCTGAACCGCAATAGCCCATGCCCGAGCGCAAGCCGCCCACTAATTGGGTCACAATCATGGCGATAGAGCCCCGATAGGGCACGCGTCCCTCAATGCCCTCGGGAACCAGTTTGGCCAGGCGGTTCTGGTCACCTTCTTCGGTGGCCATGCCGGTGGAAGCCTCGCCCCCATCCAGTTGCTGGAAGTAGCGCTCGGCTCCCGCGGAACCGGCTGCCATAGCGCCGAGCGAGCCCATGCCGCGATACTGTTTGAAGGAACGGCCCTGGTAGAGAATGGTTTCGCCAGGACTCTCGTCGGTGCCGGCAAAAAGCGAGCCGATCATCACTACCGACGCTCCGGCTGCCAACGCTTTCGTAACGTCCCCTGAATACTTGACCCCGCCATCCGCGATGATAGGAACCTGCGCCTCCCTCGTGGCGCGAAAAGCTTCGGCGATGGCGGTGATCTGCGGCACTCCGGCGCCGGTCACGACCCGGGTGGTGCAGATGGAGCCCGGCCCGATGCCGACCTTGATAGCATCAGCGCCGCTGCGCGCCAACTCGCAGGCCCCGTCAAATGTGCCCACATTGCCAGCCAGCAGATCCACTTCCGGCAGTTTCGACTTAATAGCCTTGATGGCCTCCAGCACCCGGCTGGAGTGGCCGTGGGCGCTGTCAATGGCCAGCACGTCCACCTTGGCTCTGGCCATCTCCTGAGCGCGCTCCAGGTAGTCGCCGGTGGCGCCAATGGCCGCCCCCACCCGCAACCGCCCGTGCGAGTCTTTGGCGGCGTTGGGATATTTCAGCTTCTTCTGGATGTCCTTGACCGTGATCAGGCCCTTGAGGTTGTACTTGTCATCCACCACCAGCAGCTTTTCCACGCGATGCTTGTGCAGGATCTTTTCGGCGTCTTCCAACGTGGTGCCCACTGGAACGGTGATCAGATTCTCCTTGGTCATTACCTTGCTGATGGGCACATCGGTGCGGGTTTCGAAGCGCAGATCGCGGTTGGTGAGAATGCCGACCAGCTTCTTGTTCTTGGTGATGGGAACGCCGGAGATTTTGTACTTCCGCATGACTTCCAGCGCGTCCGCCACCTTGTCGTCGGGCGACATGGTCACCGGGTCCACGATCATGCCGCTTTCCGAGCGCTTGACCTTGTCCACCTCGTTGCCCTGCTGCTCAATGCTCAGGTTCCGGTGAACGATGCCCATGCCGCCCTGCTGCGCCAGCGCAATGGCCATGCGTGATTCAGTCACCGTATCCATGGCCGCGCTGATGATGGGAATGTTCAGCGTTATATTGCGCGTGAGCCGCGTCTGCGTGTTCACTGTCGCTGGGGTTACGTCGGAGCGGGCGGGCAGCAGCAACACGTCGTCGAAAGTAAGTGCCTCTGGCACTGGAAAATGAATCATAGGTCTGGCGCTCGCGTGGGGAGATAAACCTCTATTTTAGATAGGCTTCCCGGTTTCAGCAAATCGCGGCTGGAGCGCGCCAAAACCTTGCCGCTGCTGCTGTTTACTCGTCTATCCCGATCAGCGGCAGCGCCGAACGCTGGTATCACTTCATGCCAGCGGTGGCCGGTTTTGGTGGGTATAAAGCTGCTGGCGCCGAATCGAGGTTACGCACACTCCCGCCAAGATTCCCCAGCTCAACATCAACAGCCAGGGGTAGCCCGCTGGACGATAGGAAAACTGCACCGTATTTTTTCCGGCTGCGACCCGCAGCGCGCGGAAAATGAAATCGCCACCGAATACTTCCGCGGGCCGGCCGTTGACCCGTGCTTTCCATCCTCGCGCCCAGCGGTCCGTAACCAGTAGCCAGCCGTCACCAGGGGAGTTCACCTGGAAATCCAGGTGGTTGGGTGTGTAGCGGAGCAGGTTCACCTGGACGCGCTCTGCCGCTGGCAGGCGCAGGATGTCGCGAACGCCTTCGCCGTCTTGGGACGTTTGCAGGTTGTGTTCGCGAATCTTCGGCATGTCCTCGGGACGGTGGACCAGCGCCACCGGTGCTCCCAACTCCTCGCTTCGCCGCACAAAGGCCGCGTAAAACGTGTCGGTGGGCGGAAGCAGAGCCGCGTCCCGCGCAAACCAGATGCGCTCGCTTCCGGTGCTCATGCCCAGCAGTACAGGATGACTGGGAAAGTCATCCTTAAACCGATTAGTCATTACATCGTAGCCGGTCAGGGTGGCAACCCGCATAGGGATATTGTGGTTGTTGTGGTAATTGTCAATCCACCGGGTAAATTCCAGGTCGCGGTGCAAGCCTTTCGGCGTCTGATCCAGCTTGCCGTCATGGGCGGCATTGATGTTATCCCACACCGCGCGGGCCCGAATGTTGCCGGAAACGGTTGCCCGGCTCGCCAGGCTGAAGCTGGTCAATCCATCCACGACCGCAAGCGCAACCAGCATGACCGGCAGAACGCGCCGCGCTCTCGGAATGCAAAGCGCGAGAAGTGCAATCGCGATCGTTCCCAGCCAAGAAACAGCGAAGAACGCGGTTGCTCTCTGAAACAGCGGTCCCCGGTTGGAGATATTCAGGACCACGTGAGCGTAAGCCGCGCCCGCTGCGGCTGTGGTAATCAGCGCGGCTGCCAGCAAGCGCCGGAAAGTGCGCTTCGACCCGCCGTTCAGCGCTGCCTGAACGTGCTGCATGCCAAGCATCGCGAGCACAACTACACACATCATGGCATAGGCGCGAAATTCTCCCGGATGGCGGAAATAGCGAGTGGGCGGAACATGATCATAGAGCCAGCCCCGGACCGGCGTCTGGCCACCAGCGGCGCAGAGCACGGCAAACATGCTGATGCCCAGCAGCCACCAGCGCCAGGCCGAAACCGGACGTTCTAAAAACGCGAACAAGGCCAGCACGGGAATGAGCGCGCCTAGGTAAATGTTGGTGAACGCTCCGTCCGTGGTAGGCCAGAGGCGGGTGTAATAAATGTTTATGTTGTCCAGGTAGGTGCTGCTGAAAGTGGCGAGCGCCCCTGGCGGCATGGGCATGGAATTGATGGCGTCCTCGCGCGCCCGCGGTCCAACCCGGTTGCTGTAGCCGTATCCTTCGGAGAAGAAGGCCACGTAGGACGGGGCCAGAATGGCGGTGCCAACCAACGCCACCAATACCAAGGACGCCAGGCACAGTGCCAGTCGCCGCAGCGTGCTGGCTGAATTTTCGGCAGCTTCCGCCGGAACCCGATCGGCACACGCAAATCTGCCCGCTGCCCACAGGAACAGGAAGCCGGCCGTCAGGATAGTCAATTCCGGATAGCCCCCCAGCGCGGACACTCCCCACAATGCGCCGGCTTCCACTGCCGCCCATAAGCGGCCAGTCCTGAGCGCAACATCAAAACGCCAGAGGATCCAGGGAATCCAAGCAAAGGAGTAAATATGGGACGTGTGTCCAGCATGTCCGGTGTAAAAGCCGCAGAACATGACCCCCAGCGCGATGGCGAGAGCCGCCCAAGGCCGCAGGTCGAAAGAACGCGCTAGGAGAAAAACGCCCACTCCGCCCAGATACCAGAACAGAAGCACGTAGGCGCTGAAGGCGGTCTCGGTTCCGCCCCCGATGGCTCCTACAAATATCGCCAGCGGAGAGGTAGCCCCGAATTCGGGCTCTGCATAGTCGGGACTTCCCGCGCTGGACCAGAGGTTCCAGCGGAGGATTTTTCCGGCGCGAGCGTGATCAGCCACCAGCGTGAACGCGGGAGCGAAGAATCCTTCCGCGTCCCAGACCAGAGTGTTCTCTCCGGTAACCAATTTTATGTTGCCAACCAGAAGTACTGCTGCCAGGGCACACAATGCCAACACGGATGAAACGAGCAAACTGCCGGCAAACTTCCGATCAGCAACGCCGGCGCTCTCCATCACATCCGCACCTGCCTGTGCCGCCGACTTTACGTCCAAAGAAGCCCCCGAACCGCACCGCATTGCAACGAGTTGTACGCCAGCCCGTGCGCCCCGGTCAATCTGCATTCCGCCCGCGGCCCGGGAAAGCAGTAGCTCCTGCCTTGACGGCGCAAGCGCGCTCCGTCACAATGCAGATTCTCCGTGACAGACTTGTCGTCTACCAAGCCAGCAGCTTCGCCCTGGAAATGGCTGGTCCCCGGCGCCATTGCTGCCTTCCTGGTAGCCTATTGCGTCCTCGTTTCTCCTAAAAAGCCGGTGTGGTTCGATGAGGTAATTACCTGGATCATCGCGACTGACCCCTCGCTGCGACACAGCATTTCGAACCCGATCGATGTAGCCCCCACCTATTACATTCTGGTCCAACTCTGGCGTCACATATTCGGCAGCAGCCTATTGGCGCTGCGGCTGCTGTCGTGTTTCGGTTTTTCCGTAGCCGTATTTGCGTCATGGACGGCGCTGCGACGGAGCTTCAGCGTGGCCGCGACCGCGTTCGCGCATGTGGCGGTCTTTTGCACCTCGACTGTCGTGTTATACGAAAATGTGGAACTCCGGTTTTATGGCGTCCTGACCAGTCTGGTGGCGCTTGCCGTTCTCCTGTACGCTCGCCTGGCGGCGCCGGCGAAGCCCTCCACGAAACTGCTTGTCACAACCGGACTGTGTCACGCGGCGCTCGTGCTCTGCCACATCTATGGCCTGCTGTACAGCGGAACGATATTAGCTGCCCTCGTGATGTTCGACCTATTCTGCGGTAAGTTGCGCATACGGACCTATGCTGCGATCATGGCCGGCTGGCTCCCGTTCTTGTTCCGAATAATTCCGCTGTTTCACCTCATCCGGATAGGCCGGACTCACAGCTGGCGGCATGCTCCTCGTGTTGGTGATTTGCTCTCGGTATATGCCTGGCCGGCCCTACCGTTCTTGGTTGGCGTAGTCTGTTTGGTCCTGCTGCTATTCAATAACGGAGGCAAGCAGTCACGGCGGCCGGCAATCCGGATGCTGTTTTTGGCTCTTGGCGCGCTCTCGCTTGCCGCAGTTGTTCTGGGTGGCAGTGACACCCACTGGAATGCGGCCACTCTCATTGTGCTCGCCATTACGGCGGTGCTGGCGTGGCAGCTGCCGACGGGCGGTCAGCCCGGAAGGAACCCATTGTTGTACCTCGCGGGAGCATTACTTAGCTTCCCGCTCCTAGTCTTCCTGTGTGCCCAATTTATCCCTCCTATGTTCGAGGCACGGTATTTTCTCCCCACCATCTTCGCGATGGTCATTTTGCTGGCAGCCTTCTTTGAGAATGCCATTACCTGGTTTGAGGCCGGAACACGTATGCACCGGGTCGCGTTTACCGCTGGGTTCATTAGCCTTCTGATAGCTCCCCTTTATGGCGCGGTCCGCCTCTCGGCCAAAGATGCGCCTGCCGACAGTGTTAGCCCTTCCAAACTACATCAATTAGCTCCTGACGGATTGCCAATTGCAGTGGAGGACGGCTTTACGTTTCTGCCTTTATATCTCCAGGAACGTGGTAGCGCACGAAGATATGTGTATGTTCTCAATCGCAAAGCGACGGAGGCGACCCGCTCCAATGTCGCCGTAATCAACTATGACCAGTTGGAACGTCTTCAGGCCTATGGCTATCTTAGAGATCACGTCGTAGCCCAGCAGGCGTTTCTGGCGGATAACCCCAATTTCCTCGTGCTGCACAAGCCCGGGTATGCCTGGTTTGACTCGGTCCTGGCCAATAACCCTGTCTATAAATGGCGAAAGCTCGGGGACGTGAACGGCTCCGAACTCATAATTGTAGGGCGAACAAAAGAATCCGTCGCCAAGTCCATTCAGTAAGACGAAGGAGCCTTGCACCTGGGGTCAAGTAAAATCGGGCACCCTGGCAGTAGAGCTGGGAGAACCAGGTACGCAATAGCGCCCAACCCGATGAACCTATCCGAACCGCAGTTCTTATTCTCGGCACTCCGAGATTGTCCGCCTACTTGCACTTGCTCCTCCATGGCCAAATCGAACTGGGATATTCGCATTCCCCCGAAGATGCTGAACATCTAAGCGTACCCGTAAACTTCGGCATTGGCTCGGAAGGACTGAACGCAGTTCTCGCAGGTATCGTTGTAGGGCTCGCAGTATCCAGGTTATGGTCTGCGCCTTCATGGCGAGCCCTCTGCATAGCTTCCGCAGGTTCGCTCCTGATTTCGCCTCCACCCTTCAGTTTTTCTACCAGGCTGCAGGAGCCGAAGCGGTATCGGATTGCGTGTCGCATGAGTCTACGGGGTCACCGTTTGGCGGATGGAGCCCCAGTCGTCCTCAGCTTCGAACTGACGCAGCTTCAGTTACTTGCGCCACGTGATATTTTTGGTGGGTGCGAGTGTGGAACTGTGGCGCGCAACTTTGGCTTTTGACGGCACTGCTGCTGACTGCTGCCATGCTGCTCGGGCGCACCGGACCGGGTACCTACAGTCCAGCTGCCTTGGTGTTGGTGGCCATTTCCGTTTTAACGTCGATAGCTGCGGTGCGTGCTCCAGTCGCGCACTCCATTTTGCCCGTTTCTGTCACGGCCAAACAACCTCGGATCGCCCTGGGTTTCATCTTTCTCCTAGGTATCGGCTTAGGCATTGCTACGCTGCTCTGGATACCCCCAGAACGTATCGACGTTTACTTGTTCCAGCGAGACGCAGCCGCAGCCCTGCTGCAGGGAAACAATCCTTACAGCATCACGCATCAGAATCTCTACATAAAGAACCCTTCCTTTTTTTATGGTCCGGGTGTCGTCAGCAATGGGCGCATTAACTTCGGCTTTCAATATCCGCCCCTCAGTCTGCTTGCCATTCTGCCCGCATACCTGTTGGGAGACCTGCGGTACACTTACGTGGCGGCACTGGTGTTATCGGCGGCACTCCTGGCGCGAATGTGCCCATCTCGAATCACTCTGCTTGCTGTCATTCTGCTGCTCCTCAGCCCGGTAACATTCTACGTGCTGTCCCGCTCATGGACTGAACCGCTGGTTCTGCTCGCGCTCTGCTGTACGTGCGCAGCGGCGGCCCGGCGCAGCCGCTGGCTTCCCGTTGCCCTGGGACTGTTTTTCGCGTCCAAACAGTATTCGGTTCTAGCTCTGCCTCTGGTTGGGCTCCTGCTGCCTCGCTTCAACTGGAAGGCTTATCTGCGATTAGTAGCGGAAACGGCGGCGATTGCTCTTCTCGTGACGACTCCGTTTGCTGTTTGGAACTTGCATCTTTTCTGGCGGGATGTGGTGGTATGGCAAATCATTCAGCCATTTCGGCCGGATGCCTTGAGCTTTTCGGTGCTGGCGGTAAGGCTGGGCTTGCCGCAGATTCCACAACTGCTGGTCATTATCGCGGTGTTTGCAACCATCATGTGGAGCTTGCGCGCAACGCGGCCCCGCCCGGCGGCGTTCCCCGGCTGTTTTGCCCTGGTACTGTTGGTGTTCTTCTGCCTCAATAAGCAGGCGTTTGTGAACTATTATTTCCTGGTGATCGGCGCGGCGCTGCTGGCGGCCGTCATGGCGGATCCTCCTCCGGCTCCCATTTCAGTTCCCAATAGCAACAGGGAAGTATCAGATCTGGATGTCACAGTCAGCTGACAAGTTTCGTGGCAAGCGCCTGATCAACAGCGTTCTGCTGATCGTCGTGGCCGTGTTTTTGCTGGTGATCGTGGCGCGAACCCGCACTGCTCCTCTGCACAACGATTTTGTGGAGTATTGGGCGGCTCCAGGCTCCTGCTTTGGCAGCTTATGCGGGTGTGAATGCACTGATGATGCTGTTTGTCTTCTGGAAAATGACCGGCACAGCCTACACTTGGACGGCGCCAGCGTGGCTGCTGATCTATCTCGGCATTCGATGGGGAACCGTTCGAGGAAAACGACACCACGGGACGGCAGTAGGCTTGGCTGGGGTGGCGGCAAGAACCGATACGGAATTTTAAAGAGATCATAATGACCAACCCACTCCCGCGATTTGATCTGGCCGGCGAAGTCGCCCTGGTGACCGGCGCCGGGCGTGGTCTGGGCCGCGCCATCTCTCTCGCGCTGGCACAAGCCGGGGCGGATGTCGCCCTGGGCCTGCGTGATGTGGCTTCAGGCGGCGAACTGGTCCGCCAGATCGAAGCCCTCGGCCGGCGCGCGTTGGCCCTGCAAATGGAGATGGCTAGCCTGAGCCAGGTCACGGCTGCGGTGAACGCGACGGCAGAGCATTTCGGGCGCCTCGACATCCTGGTCAACAATGCCGGCATTGCCCCTGAGAATCCGGCCGAGAACGTGCGCGAGCAGGATTTCGACCTGACCCTGACGGTGAATTTAAAAGGCACGTTCTTCGCCTCGCAGGCAGCGGGCCGCATCATGATTCAGCAGCGTCGTGGGTGCATCATCAACATGAGTTCCCAGGCAGGCTTTGCTGCTCTGCCAACCGAATCCGTTTACTGCATGACCAAGGCGGCCATCGCCCACCTCACTAAATGCTTGGCCGTGGAATGGGGCAAGCACAATATCCGGGTGAACGCCGTAGCGCCTACTTTCATCCACACGCCCGGAACCGAGGGGGCGCTCGCCGATCCCTCTTTTCGCGCCGATGTGATTGAGCGTATTGCCGCCCTGCACCGCATTGGCGAACCCATGGAGGTGGCGGGAGCAGTCGTGTTCCTGGCCTCCCCGGCTGCCTCCCTGATTACCGGCCATACCCTGCTGATCGATGGCGGCTGGACGGCGCGGTAATTCAACGTTCATCGTAGCGGCCTAAGCCAAGGCTGTTAGCCAAAAGGCAGCAGCTGCCAAGCTCGAGTGCTGTTCGGCAGTTTGTCTTTTGTCAGTTTCGGGCGTATTATTTACATCAGAACTGTTGTGTAACACCGGTTTTGACGAAGCACACCAGTGGGCGCAAGCCCACTTTTTGTTTGAGCCAGTCGCCGGTGCCTGCGACAAGCTAAGTCGCCTATTTTCATGGCATTGGATATTGAGCACGTACGCGGGATTGTGGCCCGCGTGGCCGCTTCTCGAGACTTAGAAGTGGTGGAAGTGGAGTTCCGCGGCGGGGGCAAATCCCGCATGTTGCGAGTGTTTATCGATAAGCCGGGCGGCGTAAGCCACGAGGATTGCGCCAATGTAAGTCATGAGGTTGGCACTATCCTGGACGTTGAAGATGCAGTACCGGGAGGTTCGTACCTGTTGGAGGTTTCCTCCCCCGGGTTGGACCGCAAGCTGGTGGGGCCGGCGGATTACCAGCGTTTTACGGGCAGCGTGGTCAAGGTGATGACTCGTGAGCCGATAGATGGCGGCCGGCATTTTCAGGGCCGGTTGGAAGCTTTCCAGGACGGGCGCTTGACCCTGGATTTGAGCGCGAATCGGAAAAATAGCAAGAAAGGCTCACGGCCGGCGCCACCCACGCCCCAGCGAATAGACATAGAATTAGGGAACATAGAACGGGCCAATCTGGTGCCGGAAATCTAGGCCACCGGGTGGTCGGGCAAGTACGGTAGGAAACCAAGAAGCCATGCCGAGCGAGCTGTACAACACGATTGACGCCCTGAGCCGCGAGAAGGGAATTGATGCCCAGATCGTGGTCAGCGCGGTCGAGGACGCAATCTCGATCGCTACCCGCAAGTCTTTGAAGACCCAGGAAAACTTGCGCGCCGAACTGGACAAAGACAGCGGCAACATCCGCGTATACGCGGTGCACACCGTGGTGGAAGCGCCGGAGCAGGTGGAAGATCCCAACCTGCAGATCGCGCTGGAACAAGCGCGCAAAATTGATGGCAACGTCGAAGTGGGCGGCGAAATTCGCGAGCTGCGCGCCACGCACCAGATGTCGAATCCCACCGGCCTGGGGCGCATTTCCGCGCAATTGGCCAAGCAGGTCATTTTCCAGAAGGTGCGCGAGGCGGAGCGCGACACGGTTTACAACGAATACATCGGCCGCGTGGGCGAAATCGTGAACGCCACCGTGAAGCGCGTGGAAGGGCCAGACATTATTTTCGATTTGGGCAAGGCGGAAGCGCGCATGCCGCGCAAGGAGCAGTCGCGGCTGGAGTCGTTCGCCATAGGCGAGCGCGTGCGGGTGGTGATTGCCCGCCTGGAGCGTGCCGCCAAGGGCCCGCAGGTAGTGGTTTCACGCGCTGCGCCGGAGCTGGTGCAGCACCTGTTCCAGACCGAGGTGCCGGAGATCTATGACGGCACAGTGCAGATTCGCGCCACGGCCCGTGAAGCTGGCGAACGCACCAAGATCGCGGTCATGTCCAAGGACAAGGATGTGGACCCGGTGGGCGCCTGCGTAGGCATGAAGGGTATGAGGGTGCAGTCCATCATCCGCGAGCTGCGCGGGGAGAAGATTGACATCATCGAGTATCAGGAAGACCCAGTGTCGTTTGCTGAGCGTGCGCTGCAGCCCGCCAAGGTGAGCCGCGTCACCGTGCTGGACGCGTCCGATAAGCACCTGGAAGTGATCGTGGACGACAGCCAGTTGTCGCTGGCCATTGGGAAGAAAGGGCAGAACGTCCGCCTGGCCGCCAAGCTCCTGGGCTGGAAGATTGACATCAAGAGCGAAGAGGAGAAGCGGCAGGAAGTGGAACAGCAGATGTCGGCGCTGGTAAACCAGGCAGCCACGCCGCTGGAGCGCGTGCCCGACCTGGGCGAGGGCGTGATTGAGAAGCTGACCGCCGCCGGCGTCACCACAGTGGAAGCCCTTGCCGATATGACTCCGGAACAACTGGAGGCCATCCCCGGCATCGGGCCCAAGACGGTGGAAAAAATCAGCCTGGCGGTCAATAATTACTTCTCCAGCCTGGAAGTGGGGGAAACTGCAGCGGCCGAAGCGACGGCAGAAGAGCAGCCAGCCGTTGATGCGGAACATGCCGGCGAACTGGGACCGGACTCGGCGGGGCAGTCCGGCGACATCCAGGGCCTGTCCGATAGCGCGGAGATGGCGCCAGAAAGCGTGGAAGAGCTCGTGGAAACCGAACAAACGCTGGAGGCGGAAGCGGTCAGCGGTGTGGAGAACGCCCCTCCGGCCGACGTGGATGAGGTACGCACCCACGCCGAGCATCCGGACGAAAAAGATATTCCCGAGGAAGAGAAGGGAAGCTCGTAGACGAGCGGCGGCGTGGCGCCTCGCCAGCAGTGGGGCGCTGACGGACTGCCGCTGGGCAGGGATCGCAGGAAGAATCAAACCGTGAGGTTGATATGAAGACTTAGCGGAAAGATCAACGGAGGAAATAGAAGGCGGATGAAGATTCGTATTAACGACCTTGCCAGGGAACTGGAGGTCAAAAGCAAAGCTATTCTCGACGCCCTGCCGGTGGTGGGCGTTACCGAAAAGAAGACCCATTCCAGCTCAATTGAGGCGGACGAAGCGGAGCGGGTGCGGGCCCATTTTCAGGCCCAGTCCGAAGCGCAAGGGACGGGGTCTGCCCGGTCCTCACGCGCACGCGGGGAAGAGCCCGACGCCATCAAGACCAAGATTGACCTGTCGCACATCTCCAAGCCAGGCGATGTGCTAAAGCTGATCACGCAGAAGCAGCAGGCCGCCAGCGCGCCGCCGGTGAAGCATCCCGCGCCGCCTCCGCCCGCCTCGCCGTTGGCAGTGGAAAGCAAGCCCGCGGCTGCGCCGCCCGCCGCAGCTCAGCCCCCGGTCGTTCCCGCAAAACCAGTAGCGCCGCCGCCTTCGGCTGTGCCTCCGAGCCCGCCAGCGGCGCAAGCACCCGCTGCGCAGCCGCCGAAGCCGGCAGTAGCTCCGCCGCCAGTGCGTCCAGCCGCGCCAGTTGCTCCCGCGCAAGCCGCTCCGCCCGCGGTCACGCCGGCTCCTCCGCCGGCGCAACCGCCCACGCAAGCGCAGCCCACGGCGGTCGCGCCCCCGGCGCAGCCTGTGCGTCCGGCAGCACCGGCAGTTCCGCCACGTCGCATGATAGTGCCGCAAACCGGCCCCCGTCCGGTGTACAAGGCTCCGACGCCTCCGCCGCGAGCGGAAAGCCCCGCGGCGAGCGCCAATACGCAGGCTCGTCCCGTTCCTGGCCGTCCCATTGCCGGTCGTCCCATTGCCAGCCGTCCGGCGCCCGGCCGTCCTGTGCCTGGCCAGCCGATTTTCCAGCGCCCTCGTCCCTCTGGACCGGGAGCTCGTCCTCCGCTTCGTCCCGGCGAGCGCCGGCCCATGCATCCCACGCGCCAGGCCCCAGGCGGGCCACGGCCCATGGGAGTAGGCCCGGGAGCGCCTGCCACTCCCCGTCCGGGAAGCCGTCCGGGCGGCCCGGCCCGGCGTCCCGGGCAGCGTTATGTTCCACGCGGCGTGAAGGAAGGCCCGATGAAGGGGTTCGTCCCGCCGCCGCGGCTGCCCGTCAACAACGAGCCGCTGCCCATCACGCGCGCCATTACCATTGCTGAAGGCATCAGCGTGAAGGACTTGGCGGAAAAGCTGGGCGTGCGCGCCAAGGACCTGATCGCGCGCTTGCTGGGGAAGGGTGTCTTCGCCACTATCAACCAGACCCTGGATGCGGAACTGGCTTCCGAGATGGCGCGCTTCTTCGGCGCCGAGACCTCGGTCATCAGTTTCGAACAGCAGGCAGCACAGGAAGCCACTGCCGCGGAGAGCGCCACGGATGAGGCGGTGGGCGCAATCTCGCGGCCTCCCGTGGTGACCATCATGGGCCATGTGGATCACGGCAAGACCACGCTGCTCGACTCCATCCGTTCCACCAACGTGGCGGGAGGCGAGGCGGGCGGAATCACGCAGCACATCGGCGCCTACAAGGTGAAGGTGCAGGATGCCCAGTCGCCCGCTTACGGGCGCGAAATCGTGTTTCTGGATACGCCCGGCCACGAAGCTTTCACCCGCATGCGCTCCCGCGGCGCCAAAGCTACCGATATTGTGGTGCTGGTGGTGGCCGCCGATGACGGTGTCATGCCCCAGACTCTGGAGGCGATTGACCACGCCCGCGCGGCGGAAGTGCCGATTGTTGTGGCGGTCAACAAGATTGACAAGCCGGATGCCCTGCCTGACCGGGTGAAGAAACAGCTCGCCGATCGCGGGCTCATGCCGGAAGACTGGGGCGGTACTACCGTATTCGTGGACGTTTCCGCCAAGCAGAAGACCAACCTCAACCTGCTGATGGAAATGATTTGCCTTGTTGCGGACCTGCAGGAGCTGAAGGCGAACCCGGAACGTCCGGCCAGCGGCGTGGTCCTGGAAGCTAAGCTGGACCGGGGCCGCGGTCCCGTGGCTACCGTGCTGGTACAGAACGGCACGCTGCGCGTAAGCGACAACTTCGTGGTGGGAAATGTTTACGGCAAGGTGCGCGCCATGTTTGACGATCGCGGCAACGCGCTCGACCAAGCGCCGCCTTCCACGCCCGTGGAAATCCTGGGACTGGAGAGCCTGCCCCAGGCCGGCGACCAGTTCGTGGTAGTGGCCGATCGCGACCGCGCCCGCGACATCTCCGAATATCGCGAGCAGAAGGCGCGTGAGGCGGAGCTGGCCAAGAGCTCGCGCATGTCGCTGGAAGGGCTGGCGCAGCAGATGAAGGCGGGCGGCACCAAGGAGCTCTCCATCATCCTCAAAGGCGATGTGCAGGGCTCAGTGGAAGTGCTCAGCGACCTGCTCACCAAGATGTCGGGCGAAAAGGTGCGCATCAACCTCTTGCGCATCGGCGTGGGCGCCATCACCGAAAGCGATGTGCTGCTGGCTTCCGCTTCGAACGCCATCATCATCGGCTTCAACGTGCGTCCGGAGCGCAAGGCGCAGGAACTGGCGGAACAGGAGAAGGTGGATATCCGCCTGCACTCCATCATTTACGAGCTGCAGGATGAGATCAAGAAGGCCATGAGCGGCCTGCTCGAGCCCACCATCAAGGAGACTTACCAGGGGCGCGCGGAAGTGCGCGAAACCTTCCGCATTCCGAAGGTGGGCACGGTGGCCGGCTGCTACGTGCAGGACGGCAACATCAAGCGCGATTCCGAAGTGCGCCTGTTGCGCGACAACGTGGTGGTGTTCAAAGGTAAGATCAGCTCGCTCCGGCGCTTCAAGGAAGACGTCAGCGAGGTGCGCAACGGCATGGAATGCGGCATCGCCATCACCAATTACGGCGACATCAAGGTGGGTGATGTCATCGAAGCCTTCGCCACCGAGCGCGTGGCCGCGGAAGCGCTTGCCTGAAGCTCTCAGTTCCCGGTTCTCAGTTCTCAGTTCAACCCGCTTCGGAACTAACGGAGAACTGGGAACTGAGAAACTGAGAGCTGAATGATCGCCTTCCTCACCCTCGAGCTGCGCATCGAAGGTGCGCATTCGCTGAAGGATAAGCGACAAGTGCTGCGCAGCTTGAAGGACCGCCTGCGGGGCCAATTCAACGTGGCGGTCGCGGAACTGGATCACACTGATCTGTGGCAGCGCGCCACTCTCGGCGTAGTTAGCATCTCCGATTCACGTGACTACCTCCAGGGCCTGATGCACAGCGTGGAGCGGCAATCCACGCGCATCGCCAATAACGCCGGCGCGGAAGTCGCGGATTCGTTTCTGGAGTTCCTCTGATTCGCGGGAACCTGCCCGAGCTCTCTTACTGTAAGCAGTCGCTACACCCTGTAATCACCTGCTAGCGGAGTTGCGGGAGAGGCATTGTGGTTCCCAAATTGGGAATCGGCGGGGATGTGCCACTTAAGTGTGGGCGTCGCGTCGCCCGATTTTTGGTATGCTCTAGCGTTCTTTTTGGAGTTTGCGGGTCATGCCGGAGCAGCGCAACCTGAGATATCGCCGCGAGAGGCTGAGCCAAGCCCTGCGCGAGGAGATCGAAACCATCCTGGAAGGCGAATTGGGCGATCCCCGCATTGGCCTGGTCAATGTAACCGAGGTCCAGCTGGTTCCTGATGGCAAATCTGCCCACGTCCTGGTGGCGGTGCAGGGTGGAGAGAAGGAAGCCGAGGAAACCCTGGCCGGACTGGCCGCGGCCCGGGGCTTTATCCGCCACGAGCTGGCGGAGCGGCTGCAATTGCGTCATGCACCCGAGCTATTTTTTGCGCTGGACAAGTTCCAGCAGTATGAGGCTAGAATTGATCAACTTCTGAGCCGCATCAAGCAGAATAAAAAATAAGCTTCGCACCCCGCGGTCCAAACCCTGCGGGTGGCGGTACGTGTAAGTCATGTTGAAAGAAGTCCTGAACGAGATCGGAAGGCGGGACCGGTTCCTGCTGACCTCGCATGCGCGGCCCGATGGCGATGCCGTGGGTTCAGTGCTGGCCTGCTGGCAAATTCTGCGCCAGCTGGGGAAAGAGGCGCAGGTAGTCATGGCCGACCCGGTGCCCGTTATCTACCGGCCCTTGCCCTTTGCCGATTCCATTGTGCAGGCGAGCGAGATCACCAACGGTTTCGACGCCGCCATCATCCTGGAATGCGACAGCGTGCAGCGCACGCGCCTGGAAGGACTGGACGGCCGGTTCCTTATCAACATTGACCATCACAGCTCGGCGCGGCCTTTCGCCCATGTCAACTGGATTGACCCCCACGCCTGCGCCACCGCGGAAATGGTTTACCGGCTGGCGCGGCAGGCAGGCGTACCCATCTCGCCGGAAATTGCCACCTGCCTCTACACCGCGGTCCTGACCGACACCGGCTCCTTCAGTTTTGTAGGCACGAGCGAGCACACTTTCTCTTTAGCCCGCGAGTTGGTGCTGTGCGGCGCCGATCCGGCGCGCATCGCGCAGGGCGTGTACTTTTCCCACCCCACTTCCAAGATGCGCCTGCTGGGGGCGGCGCTCTCTAATCTGCACCGCGAAGGGAAGGTCACCTGGATGTGGGTGACGCGCGAGCACATGGAGCGCTGCGAGGCCAGCGACGAGGATTGTGAAGGCCTGGTCAATTACGCTTTGGCCATCGAAGGCGTTGAGGTTTCCATCTTCTTCCGCGAGCTTTCCGACCACCGCTACCGCGTGAGCCTGCGCAGCAAGGGCGAGGTGAACGTGGCCAAGGTCGCAGAACATTTTGGCGGCGGGGGCCACGATTGCGCCAGCGGTTGCTCCATTGATGGCCCCCTCTCCGTCGCCGTGGGCCGCATTATGGCGCAACTCGGCTTATCTCCCACCGTACAGTAAACTTCCGAAAGAGCAGAAGGCCAGTGGTGCCGTCGGCGCCGCACCTGAAGCTGCTCACAATTGAGAGCTGGCATCTGAGAACTGACGCCTGACAACCGAATCTGACAACCGGGAGCTGAGGACCAGCCTGGAGTGGCTCACTCTGGCCGGCTTCTGCGCTTTTCTTTTTTACTTCGGCCTGGGCGCCTTCGGCCTGGTGGGCGCCGACGAACCCCGCTACGCCCAGGTAGCGCGGGAAATGCTCGAGCGCCACAACTGGGTCACACCCTTTCTGTACGGCCATCCCTGGCTGGAGAAGCCCGTCCTGTACTACTGGCAGGCGATGCTCTGCTACAAAATTTTCGGCGTGAGTGACTGGGTGGCGCGCCTGCCATCGGCGCTGGATGCCACTGCCCTGGTGGTGGCCATCTATCTTTTCTTCCGCCAGTTTCGCCGTGGATTCCAGCTGGATGCGGCGCTGATCACCGCTTCCACCGCGGGAATCATCGGTCTTTCGCGCAGCGCCTCGACCGACATGCCTCTGGCCGCGACCTTCACCATCGCGCTAGTTGCATGGCTGGCCTGGTACGAAGGCGGAAGACGCCGCTGGCTGCTGGTGTTCTATTTCTTCCTTGCGATGGCAACATTGGCTAAGGGGCCGGTGGCGGTCACGCTGGCGGGCATCATCATTCTGCTGTTTGCCATCGCCTGGCGGAATTTGCCACTGGTCGCGCAAACCTTGTGGTGGCCGGGCGTGCTGCTGTTCTTTGCCGCCGCGCTGCCCTGGTACATCGCGGTACAGCGCCAGAACCCCACATTCTTCCACAGCTTTATTTTTGAGCAGAACATTGCCCGCTTCAGCAGCAACTTGTATCACCACGTTCAGCCCTGGTGGTATTTCGTGCCCGTGCTGCTGCTGGCTGTCGTACCTTGGACTTTTTTGGTCATTGCCGCCTTCGCCGGGGCGGTGCGTCGCTGGAAACGCGAGCCCGACGGCGAAGATTCGACCATTCCCGCCGACAGCTTCTTCCTGACCTGGATCACGGTTGTTCTGGTGTTCTTCTCCGCTTCGCACTCCAAGCTGCCGGCCTACATTCTGCCGGCGGTGCCGGCTTGCGCCATGCTACTGGCGGATTATCTGCAGCGTGTGATCGTGGCCGGCAAACGTCCACACATGGCCTGGCTGGTTCTGCACGCGGCCATGGCGGCGGGGGTAATGGGACCGGCGCTGCTGGTGGCCTACATCGCCGTGGGGCGCCCCGCCACCGGGCAGGCGCTGGCAATCGCCATCGTGGTCTGCGCGGTCGTCTTTGTTGCCCTCCTGATCACCCTGGCCCGACGCGGAGTGCGTGTGCTGCGCTTTGTGACCCTGGTGCCCATCATTCTGGGAGTTGGGTTTATTCTTCAGCGCGGTGCCACCTACGTGGACCGCACGCAGTCGGCGCGGCCCGTGGCCCAGGATCTAGCGGCCATGGAAACCACTCCGCTGCCCATTGCTGTCTTCAATGCCACCCGGGACACGGAATACGGCCTGGCCTTCTACCGCAACCAAATGGTTTCTAATTACAACCGCGGTGAGATTCCCGCAGGTCAGCATTTGCTGGTGGCGCGCGAGGGCTCGGACGAGCAGCTGAAAACCCTCCTGCCGGAGCGGCGCATTTCTCATCTCGGTGGCCTGGCCACCGAGCACCTGGAATACTTTTGGGTGAGCGCGCCAGGCATGCAGATGAAACATCGGTAGTCGGTATTGGGAGTTAGTAGTTTGGGGGTCAGTAGCGGGCATTTTAGTGACCCGCTAAAAGCTACGAGCCACCAATTACCAGCTGCCAATTTCTCGGTACTCGGTACTGTTTTTGTTCCCCGAGTTTGCCCTCAGCCGACGGAAGCACTAGACTTCCCCTTTCGCTTGGCGTGCGAATGCGGGCGGAGTGTTGCCGCTCCAGGGAGATTCTGTGGCCCTTCTGGCACATCCATTCAGGTTGGGCGCGATGGAGATCCTCGACCTCAGGCACTTTTCGTCGGCAGACCTGCGCCCCTTGCTGGAAGGGGAGGCGCAGGTGTGGTCGCGCCTGCTTTCCTGGGACTACCGCGGCTCGGCGGAGATGATTCTGCGTTACGTGGATGCCAAAATCCTGCCGGGCTATGCTGCCATCGAGCGCGGGCGCATTTTCGGCTATTCGTTCTTTGTTTACGAAGGCAGCAAGGGCGTGATTGGCGATTTGTTCGTGGGCGGCAATGGCAGCGGGGCGGAGAGCGAACACGCCATCGAGGTTCGCCTGCTCACCCACGTAATCGAGACTTTGCAACGCTCACCCGGCATTCACCGCGTGGAGGCGCAGCTGCTGGTGCACGAGACGGGAGGTGTGGCGCAGCCCTTTCTCGACCAGGGTTTCCGCCGCCATCCCCGGCTGTTCATGGTATTGCCGCTGCGCTCGGCCGCCCTGGCAGCCCCGAAGCTGCCGGCGGACATCGAAATTCGCCCCTGGACCGAGCATGACTATCAGGCGGCTGCCGCCGTGATCACCGCCGCCTATCGCGGGCATATTGATTCCGAAATCAACGACCAGTACCGCAGCCTGAGCGGTTCCGTGCGCTTCCTCAACAATATTGTGCGTTTTCCCGGATGCGGTATATTCGACGCGGAGGCCTCGTTCGCAGCGGTGCACAAGGCCACGCGCTCGGTCATCGGGGTAATCCTGTGCTCGCGCGTTAAGAATGACGTGGGCCACGTTACCCAGGTGTGCGTCATGCCAGAACTGCGTGGCCAGGGTATTGGGGAAGCTCTGCTGGCCGCCAGCACGCACGCCCTTCAGCAGCGCGGCTTCAATCTGCTTTCCCTCACCGTCACCCAGGCGAACGACCGTGCCGTCGCCCTCTATGAGCGCCTGGGCTTTTCGATCACCCGCGTGTTCGATGCGTTTGTGTGGGAAGGGTAGCTGCCGTTAGTGCCTGATCACCCACATGATCCAGCCGGCGGCAATCACGCCGCCGATGAACATGGCGAAGCAGTAGGCGCCATACCGTACCTGGTCGCGCGTGCCTTCGCGCTGGGTAATGCCGAAGACCACGGAAGCAAACACCGCGAACAATAACGCGGAAGTGAAATGGGAGAGAGCCAGGCCGGTCATTTCTTTTTCCCTATGGCGATGTGATAGGCATCCACCGCGCTGATAAAGTTGAGCAGCCCGGCCACAATGATGAACTTGGTGCCGTAATCGGCGGTGGCGTGCTGGATCATGCCCTGGCCGTAATCCAGGGCGCGGCTCACAATGTAAAGCCCGCCGGCCCCCACGTCGCCAATAAAGCCGAGGATATCGAGCACCTCGCCGCTATTGGGCTGGTACACGTGGCCGCTCATGGCCAGGCCCAGGATGTACATGCTGATGATGCAGCCCATCAGCAGGAGGCCGCGAATCCAGCGTTTCTGCGCCAGGTGACCGGCGCCGGGAATAAGCCAGCCCAGGGCGGGCGCCACCACTGCCATCATGGTCAAGGGCGGCGCGGCGATTTCCGCGGTTGCCGATTTCGATCGGGAATTTGCCATCAGATAATCACAATCTCGTTTTGGATTTTTCCTGTCACTTCCGACGAGCGCTCGCGCACCAGCATGTTGATTTCGCTGCGCACCCCCCACTCGGGGAAGTAAATGCCGGGTTCGATAGAAAAACAGCTATTGGGCAGAACCTGGCGCTCGTCGTGAACTTCCAGGTTATCCATGTTGGCGCCATTGGCATGAACTTCGGTGCCGATGGAGTGCCCGGTGCGGTGAATGAAGTACTGGCCGTAACCGTGCGAGGCGATGTGGTCGCGCGTGGCCTTGTCCACTTCCCATCCCTGCAGCTTGCGGCCGGAGGACACAGCTGACTTCACTGTGCTGATGCCAGCATCACGCGCCCCTCGCACGATGTCAAAAATCTCGCGCTGCCGCTCCGAAGCCGCGGGCCCGATCACGCCCGTCCAGGTGATGTCGTAATAGACAGCGTTAGGCCGGTTCTTTTTGCCCCAGATATCAAGCAGGATGAAATCGCCCGCATGGATGTCAGACGAGCGCTCGGCTGCGGGCTCGTAGTGCGGGTCTCCGCTGTTCGCGCCCACGGAAACATTGGGCGGATCATCGGTGACAATGTTCTCCCGCCGGAACGCCTCCATCAGCCATTGCTGCATTTCGTACTCGCTGGTGCCGCTCTGGCGAGCCCGCCGTCCCAGTTCGGGCCAGAAAGCTGTCACGATGCCATCGATCGCGTCCCGCGCCTCGAAGTGGCTGCGGATCTGGTCTTCCGTCCATGTGGCCTCAAAGCGCGCAACCAGGTCGCCTGAGCTGACTACATTCTTGCCAAAGCTGCGCACCAGGTCCACCGTGCCCGCGTCCACGAGCGAAACGTAGAACACCAGGTTGTCGGGCGAGTACTGCATGGCCACGTTCTTGTAGGGCGCGAGCATGGCCTTCAGCTTGTCAAACAGTTCCTGCCAGGCGGAGTACTTTTCTTCCTTGCCGGGCAGCGAGGTCAGGTGGTGCGGCTCGATGCGGTGCGTGAGCTTGGCCGGCTCGCCCTTCGCTGGGATCACGTAATACCAGCGCCGCGTCACCATGGTGCCGTCGGGCAGGCCCAGCACCCGGTAGGCAATGGGGTCGCGGTGGTGGTGGTCGTAGAAGAGCCACGCGTCAATGCCTTGCTGGCGCAGCGCCTCCTGGATCGCAGGCAGGTTCATGGGGCTAAGAATCTATTCTAAACAACCGTGCCGGGTTTGGGCGAATCCGAGCAGGGTTTATCCTCGTTTGTCATAATTTTGCGACCGTGATCGGCGAACTCCCTGGATCATCATCAGCAGCGTGAAACAGCTCGGGGTGTTTCGACTCGGCGCGGGATTGGTTCGCCAGTGTCTCGCTCAAGATGAGATTAGCTGAGGGCTCGATCCTCGCTTCAGCCCTTTTCTATCGCCGTTGCAAATGCATCCAGGGAGAGAGAACGCAACAAATTGCGGCGCATGCCGCTTTCCACTTCGCCCAGGCGTTCGCTGGCGGCCGCCAGCCAGGAGAAATCCACGGCTGATGCCAGAGATTTCAGTTCCGCGCTAATGTCCGTGTTGCGCACCAGGTCGGGCGTGCGGCTGGTCAGGAACATCATGTCCTGCAGCAGGGAATAGGCTGCGCGAATCAGGCGCTGCGTCTTCTCTTGACCCTCCGCTCCGGCCCTGTAAGTCTCGGTGACTTTGAACAGCGCGCTGTGGTCGCCTCCGGAAATCGCGGATCGCAGCAGTACCAGCGCGTCGGCGCGTGCGGCGCTATAGGTTTCCACATCGAAGCTGCGCGCCCGTCCGATGGCGCCTTCCGCCAGGCGGGCCGCCAGGGCGCGCTGCTTGGGCGACCATTGCGGCCGCTGCGCCGCCAGGTCGCGTTCAATCTCTTCCGAGGGCAGCGCCGCCAGCGTCAGCGTGATGCAGCGCGAGCGGATAGTGGCCAGCAGTTGTCCGGGGTTTTCGGTCAGCAGCAACAGCGTGGCAAATTCCGGTGGTTCCTCCAGCACCTTGAGCAGGGAATTGGCCGCCTCCTTCATGAAAGCCGACTGGGTGAAGATGTACACCCTGTGGTGGCCCTCGCCCGGCCGGTAGTAGATAGTTGCAATTACCCGCCGTATCTGGTCCACCTTGATCAGCATCTGCGGCGGATCCGGCGGGATAATCAGCACATCCGGATGGGTCTGGACCAGGATGCGAGTTTCTTTCTTGTCGGTGTCGCGCAAGCCTTCGCGCGCCTCGACCGCTTCGGCACATCGCGCTTCCAGATCGTCGGCTTGGGCAATGCGGATGCAGTTGGCGCAGCGGCCGCAGAAATCGGGCAGGCCCTCGGCGTCCCGAGGTTTCTCCAGGCAGTTCATGGCCTTGGCCACCATCTGCGCCAGCGTGTACTTGCCCGCGCCCCGTGGGCCAGAGAGGATCAGGGCATGAGGGAAGCGGTCGCGCCCCAGCATTTCGCGCAGGCGGCGGACGGATTCGGCATTGCCGTAAAAGTCAGAGAAACCCATATTCACCACAGAGGCACGGAGACAGAGAGGAATCCAATTTTGATTCTAGATTGGACCGTGCCTCCGTGTCTCCGTGGTGAGATTCCTACGGAATTGCCGGCGTGGGTTTGGGCTGGGGTGCGGCGAAGTGCCGGTCGTACCAGGCGAAAGCGCGCTCCATGTTGTCCACCTGGTGCTTGGGCTCCCGCATGCCGTGGCCTTCGCGCGGGTAGCGCACAAACACCGTCTCCACGCCTACATCCTTCAGCGCAACATACATTTGCTCCGCCTCGGCGATGGGCACGTCGGGATCGTTTTCCCCGTGCATGAACATGGTGGGCGTGCTCACATTGGCCACATGCTTAAGCGGCGAACGTTCCCACAGGATGTCCATCAGGTGGTCCTGGTGCGGGTAGGCGCCCCACTCCATGGCCTCGTACTGGTTGTAATAGGTCATGTAGTTGTAGGAAATGAAATTGGTGATGCCAGCAATGGGAATGGCCGCTTTGAAGATGTTGGTTTGGGTAATCAACCAATCGGTGAGCTGGCCGCCATAGCTGACGCCTTCGATGCCCATGCGATCGCGGTCAATCCAGGGGTAGCGGCGCAGCGCGGCATTCACGGCGTAGAGCACGTCCATGGCTTCGTGGCCGTCCTGGTCGGCGAAAACTGCGTCGGCGAACTTCTGCCCGTAGCCGGTAGAGCCCCGATAGTTCACGTTCAGCACCGCGTAACCATGGGCGGCATAAACCTGGTTGCGGAAATTCAGCTCTGGACCCTGTTGTCCGTGTGGTCCGCCATGAATGTTCAGGATGAGCGGGTACTTGCGTCCGGCCGTAAAGCCGATGGGCTTGGTCAGAAAGGCTTCGACGTTCCACTTGAAGTCGTCGCTCAGGTACGAGAACGCTTCCACCGGGGCCAGTTGTTTGCCGCCCAGCACCTGCCGGTTCAGGTCGGTCAATGGGCGAGCCGCACCGCCAGCGGCCGAGCGCAGGAGCAGTTCGGCAAAATCCGAGGGGCTGGCGACGGTGTAGGCGATAGCGCCATCTCTTGCCACTGAGAAAGCGCCTACCCAGCCGGTTTCGCCGACGATCAGCTGGGGCGAGCCGTTGAGGGGAAGCCGATAGAGGCGGTCATTGCCGCGGTCCTGCACGGTAAAGTACACGGCCGAGCCGTCGGCGGCCCACTCGGGCGCGCCTTGGCGATCGTCAATTGCAGCTCCGATTTCGCGGCGATCGCTGCCGTCGGAATTCATCACCCAGACGTGGGTGTCTTCCATGTTGGTCTCGCGGTCCGTGAGGCCTCGCTTAGTGGCGGCAAAAGCGATCCTGAGGCCATCGGGCGACCAGCGGGGGTAATACTCCACACCTTCAGTAGCGGTCAGTTGATGGATGGCGCCGTCGGAAGGCCGCACGGTGAACAGGTCGTAGTTGAAGAAGCGGTCGGCGTCGGGGCCGTGCTCGGCGGCGTAGATAATTTCTTTGCCATCCGGCGACCAGTCAATCGAGTGCTCGTAACCGGTGCCCTTGGTCAATTGGCGCACCTTTGCGGAGGCGAGATCCACCACAAAGATGTGCAGCCGGCGGTTGTCGTTGAAATGGCTGTTACCTTCCCAGTAATCGGGCTTGTAGAGGTAACGCGTGATCACCATGGGGTCGCCGGTGGCGTCCTTGGTTTCCGGCCCGGGCTGTGCGGAAACAAACGCGATCTGCCTGCTGTCAGGCGACCAGGCGACGGTGCGGCCGATGTGTGGTTCGGGGCTATTGGTGGACTCCACGGGAGCGAGAAAGCGAATTCCGGAGCCGTCGGCACGTGCGATGAAAAGGCCGGATTTGCCGCTGGAATCGCCGTTATAGGCCAGCCATTCGCCGTTGGGCGACCACTCCGGATTTCCAGAACTGTCGGCCCCCGCACTTAATTGGAGGCTCTTGCCGCTGCGCAGGTCCAGGATCCAGATCTGCTCATATGGGCGGCCAGGGCCGTCGTTGCTCTGTACCACGTAGGCGATGTGGTTGCCGTTCGGAGAAAAGGCGGCATCAGTCACCGAGCGCAGGTGGTAAAGATCGGTGGGCTGCAGTTGAGCGCAAAGGGGTAAAGCCACAAGGACGAGCCAAAGCGGGAAATGTCGCAAGCATTGCTCCTGAATCGCCTGACGATTGTAGATTGACGAATGACGATTGCAAACCTACAGTCGCCTGCCGGAGGGAAACCTTGAAATAAGAAAAGCTTGAGAACAAGCCCATCCGTCCTCCGCGTGCTCGGCGGTTTTCATTGGGCATCTTTGAGTTCCGCATAGCGCCACAGATACCAGCAGGCGATGGAGCAGTAAGGCTGCCAGGGACGGGCGATTTTTAGGATCTGTTTGGGCTTGGGCATCTGGCGCTTGCGGTATGCGCGTTTGATGGCGACATTGATGCCATAGTCCGCGGTGGGCATAACGTTAAGGCGGCGCAGCGCAAAAATGAGGAACATCTGCGCCGACCATACGCCGATCCCTTTGACGCGGGTCAGGTGCTCGACCACATCCTCATCCGACATCTCGGGCAGGCGCGCGAAATCAATTTCCCCGGCGGCGGTGCGCTGGGCCAGATCGCGCAAATAGCTCAGTTTCTGGCGAGAGAGGCCGCAGGCGCGCAGTTGCGCTTCGCTGAGCGCCAGGATGGAAGCGGGAGTGAGGGCATTGCCAAGCTGACCATCGCCATTCAGGCAGGCGCAGCGCACCCGCTCGAAGATGGTGGCGGCCGCTTTGCCGTGCAGTTGCTGGAAGACGATGGAGCGCGCCATGGCGTCAAAGCTGGGCTCGCGGTAATGCATCTTGAGCGGCCCGATGCGCTCGATAATGGCGGCCATGACGGGATCGGCCTGCTGCAGGTGGCGTAGGGCGCGTTTCATTGACTTTTGTGCCTCTGGTAAAAGCGTTTGACTTTGGCGCGGTTGCCGCAGGAAGCCATGTTGCACCAGCGGCGGCTGCGGTTGCGGGTGGTGTCGAGAAACAACCAGCCACAGCCTTCGCCCTCGCATATCCGTAGACGCTGAAGCTCGCTGGAAGTCACCACGTCGGCGGCCGAGCGGACCACCGGCCACAGCACCCGGTCGAAACTGTTGTCAGTGTCCCACTCCAGGCGGAATGCGCCTTGGCTGCGGGCCAGGCGCAGGTGCGCTCCAGCCTCGCCCAGGGCGGAATTGAAGCGCTGCAGGTCGGCAGCAGGCGGCTGACGGCCTTCAACCGCCGCTCTTAATATGGACACCAGCGACTCGCGCACCACGATCGCCTGGGCGAAGGCGGCCTGCGCGGCCGCGGGATGCCGGCTGGCTTCATGGGCCAGTTTGCCGGCGATGCTCTGCGGAATCACGCCGGCATCGCGCGCCCACCGCAGCAGATCGGAATAGCTCTTCAGGAGATCACTGCGGCGGACAGGGTCGTCGCGCCAGTCCACCGTGTTGAGGAAGCGCACGCACAACGGGTCGGGTTGGACTTCAGGGTCAGCCACTCCCTTCCATTATAACCCTCAAATCAAGTTTGACAGGTTAGGCCAACCGGCGATATGATACTAACCATCAAAAGCAATGTAGGTAGTTAAAGAAAGCAGCGATGCCATGGGGCAAACGTCTTCCAACGCGACTACTTTTAAGCTGCTGGCGGCGTTTTTTGCCATTTACGTCATCTGGGGCTCGACTTATCTGGCCATCCGCTTTGCGGTGGAGGGACTGCCGCCGCTGCTGATGATGGGGGCCCGTCACCTGACCGCGGGCGCGCTGCTGCTGGGTTTGCTGTTCCTGCGCGGAGAGAAGGCGCCGGGACGCGGGGCCTGGAGCGCTGCCCTGATTGGCGGCGGCCTGCAGTTCCTGGGTGGACATGGACTGCTGGCCTGGGCGGAGGTGCGGGTCAGTTCCGGCCTGGCGGCCTTGCTGGTGGCCTCCGAACCGCTGCTGATGGTGGTGCTGGCGCGATTGGCCGGCCAGGAGCGGCTTTCGTTGCGAACTGCGGGCGCGCTGGCGCTGGGCATGGTTGGGGTGGCGGTGCTGTTCGAAACCGGAGCACGGCAGGGAAGCGCGCTGGCAGCGGCGGCCGTGCTGGCAGCGGGAGTGTTCTGGTCGGTAGGCGCAATTTACGCGCGGGGGGTGCGTAGCGCGACCTCGACCGCCATGTTTGCCGCCATGCAGATGCTGGTGGGCGGGGCGTTACTCGTTCTGGTGGGCGGGGCTGCGGGAGAGCGCGTGCACGTGGCCGAAGTCTCTCTGCGCTCCCTCGGGGCGCTGATTTACCTGATCATTTTCGGCTCGCTGGTAGCCTTCAGCGCCTATACCTGGCTGATGAAAGTGACGACCGCGGCTCGGGTCACGACCCACTGCTATGTCAATCCCATTGTTGCCGTGTTCCTGGGCTGGGCCCTGGCCGGCGAGCGGGTTACTACCAACATGCTGGTGGGAACTGCCATCGTAATTGCCAGCGTTGTGTTGGTGACGTTGAGCAAGAAGGATGAACGGTACGTGGGGGCGGAGATGGCGTCGGACTGAAGAAGCGCGGTTGTGGGCTCTCGGTTCGGTTGGTGATTTGTAATTTGAGTAATTTGCAATTGGTAATTTCAATCGCCGCCGCTTAGAAGGTCAGACCTCGACCCCGGAAATGCAGATCTTCGACTCGCGGTCGTTTTGTCGCGCTCCAGTTCGTGCTCGCTCAGGATGAGAGTGGGAGGTTTACAATTGCAAATTACAAATTGCCAATTACAAATTCACTAAACCTTCGCGATTTCCAATTACGCAATTCCCCGATTGCTCAATTATCCAATTACGTGATGCTCACCTCAGTGTAGGTGCCGTACACCTCGCGGAGGGCGTCGCAAATTTCGCCGACGGTGGCATAGGCGCGTACCGCGTCTACGATATAAGGCATGGTATTGGCTTCGGAGACGCCGCCATTGGCAGGCAGCCTCGGCTCCTGGGCGGCAGCACGCTTCAGCGCGTCCAGCCGGCGGCGCACTTCTTCGTTGGAGCGGCGCTCGCGCAAGACCTTCAGCTTGGCGGTCTGCTGGCGGGCCACGGACTCGCCAATGTAGAGAATATTCGGCGGCGGCTCCTCGATGGCGAATTCGTTCGCCCCAACAATGACTTTTTCTTTGGCTTCCACCGCACGCTGGTATTGATAAGAAGACTCGGCGATTTCCTTCTGCGGGTAGCCACGCTCGATGGCATTGACCATGCCGCCCATGGCGTCCAGCTTCTGGAAATAGTCGAAGGCGCCGTTCTCCATGTCCAGGGTCATGCGTTCCAGGAAGTATGAGCCGCCCAGCGGGTCCACCGTCTGGGCCACGCCCGACTCGTACGCGATGATCTGCTGCGTGCGCAGGGCGATGCGCGCCGCCTCCTCGGTGGGCAGGGCCAGCGCTTCATCATAAGAATCGGTGTGCAGCGACTGGGTACCGCCCAGCACGGCGGCCAGCGCCTGCAGGGCCACACGGGCGATGTTGTTCATGGGTTGCTGCGCCGGCAGCGACACCCCCGCGGTCTGGGTGTGGAAGCGCATCAGCCAGGTGCGCTGGTTGGAGGCATGGAAGCGTTCCTTCATCACCTGATGCCAGATCTTGCGCGCGGCGCGGTACTTGGCAATTTCTTCAAAGAAGTCGTTGTGTGCGTTGAAAAAGAAGCTCAGGCGCGGGCCGAATTCATCCACGTCCAAACCGCGGCGCAGCGCCCATTCCACGTACTCCACGCCGTCGTAGAGGGTGAACGCCAGCTCCTGCAGGGCAGTGGAACCCGCCTCGCGAATGTGGTAGCCGCTGATGGAAATCGTGTTGAAGCGGGGCGTGAAGCGAGAGCCGAATTCGAACGTATCCACCACCAGGCGCATGCTGGGCGCGGGCGGGTAGATGTACTCCTTCTGCGCGATGTATTCCTTGAGAATATCGTTCTGAATGGTGCCGGAAATCTTTTTCCAGTCGGCGCCCTGCTTTTCCGCCACTACCAGGTACATGGCCCACAGTACCGAGGCGGGCGAGTTGATGGTCATGGAAACGGTGGTCTTTTCCAGGTCAATGCCGGAGAAGAGCGTCTCCATATCTTCGAGCGAATCAATGGCCACGCCGCACTTGCCAACCTCACCTTCGCTGCAAGCGTGGTCGGAGTCGTAGCCCATCAGCGTGGGCAGGTCAAAGGCCACCGAGAGCCCGCTGCCGCCGTGCTCCAGCAGGTACTTGTAGCGGAGGTTGGTCTCTTCCGGCGAAGCGAAGCCGGAGAACTGGCGCATGGTCCACAGCTTGCCGCGGTACCCGGAAGCATGGATGCCGCGGGTGAAGGGCTCCTGGCCAGGATAGCCAAGATACTTTTCGTAAGACCAGTCTTCCGGCAGGTCGGCACGGGTGTAGAGGCGGCGCACGGGAACGCCGGAGACAGTGGTGAAGCGGGCATGGCCGTGCTCGTCCACGTTGGTACCTGTGGGCGCGCCAATCGGCTTTTCGGGAGCTTTCTCCAGCGCGGGAGTCAAAGTCTTCTCCGCCCACTCCTTCTCGCCTCCTGAAGGCCGGCGGCCATCAAAAACATCCTGCGCGGGAGACTCGGCTACAGTCTTTGACTTGTCGTTTTCAGGTGCCATCTGCGCTCCTAGATGATAGAGATGCGCGGGACGGGGAACAAGGCTATAAAACCGGTGTCAGGGGACGGATGTCATGAGTCAGCCGTTCTTTAGCCCCCACGCCTTGGCGTACTTCCACGAGACGTACGCGGCGTGATAAAGGTGCAGCAGCAGGCCCTCGCGGCCGTCGAGAAAGCCGAGGCGGAAAACGTAGTTGTAAAGGAATGTGGCGGCGGGGCGCAGGACGATATCAATCAGGCTGAAGCCGCGCGGGCCGGCCATCTCCGCCCCCAGCGACGAGTAGCGGTTCATGTGCTCGATGTAATCGGTGAGGGTGGGGTAGGAGTGGTGGAGGAGGGAGCCGGCGCTTATGGTGCCCGTCTGGCCGGTGGTTCGCGCATCTTCATGGACTGCTCGGTTTTCGAATTGTGCAGCGCCGCGCAAAAATAAGCGGAGTTTGGGATCAGGCCAGAAGCCTCCATGCTTGATCCACCGGCCAAGAAAGAAATTCTTGCGGTCGATCCAGAACGCTGCCGGTTGACGGGACTGACCCTCCAGCTTGTTAGTCAAACACCAACCCCCGAATGATGACTGAGGGGTTAGGTCAGGGCTCGGCGATTGGCAAATCTCAGCAATTTCTTGGACCAGCTTTGGTTCCACTTCCTCGTCCGCATCCAGGCTCAAAATCCAATCCCCGCTGGCCTTCTCGATTGCGGAATTCTTTTGCGCGGCGTAGCCCTTCCAGGGCTCGATGAACACCTTGGCGCCGTGCTGGCGGGCGATCTCCAGAGTTCGGTCAGTGGAACCGGAATCCACCACGATGATTTCGCCTAAGCCGTCCCGTACCAGGGGCGCCACGCTGGCCAGCGTGCGCCCGATGTTGGCTTCCTCGTTATACGTGATGATGACGACCGAGAGCTGCACGGGGGAAGGATACAAGTTGCGAGTACCCGGTACCTAGTACCTAGAAAAACCAGTACCGAGTAGCGAGTCCGAACCGGATGCCCAGGCCGCCCCCAACACGTGTGGGGGACGGGGCTTCGCCCCGTCCAACCGGGGTGTGAGACCCGGGCCCACGTTCGGGCCGGTATTGTATTCTCCGGCCCGAACTCAGGACGACGACAGAAGGGCTACTGCTGTGGTTGGGGTGGTGTCTGGGGCTGATTCTGTGGCTGAGGAGTAGCCGGCTGCGGCAGTTGACCCCCCGAAGGCGGTACCGTGCCCGGCGCGGAAGTTTGCGGCTGAGCTTGCGGTTCGGGCGCGGTTTGCGTCTGGGGCTGCGGTTGGGGTTGCGCCTGCGGCTCTGGCGTGTTCTGCGGCTGCACAGTTTGGGGCTGCGTCCCTGCGGGAGGCTGCTGGGGCTGATTCTGCGGCTGCGGCATGCCTGACTGTGGCTCCTGCTCCATCTGCAGTTCCTGCGACGGCTGCCGCGGCACGATTCCTGGCACATGCGGCATGGTTTGCACCTTGCCGGTTTCGGCCTCGGCCACTTGAATGCCATTGTGAGTCAGCGTCAGGCCGGTAGAGAGGTCGAGCTGGACTTTGGATTTCTCATAGTTGTCCAGCGCGGCCACGCTGTTGGCCTGAGCCTGGGCCAGGTCACGCTGTGCGGTCAGCACCAGGGTGGTGGTGGAAGCGCCCAAGGCGTATTTTTTCTGCTCCGCATCCAGCGACTGCCGGGCAAGTTCCTCCGCGCTCTGGGCGGCCAGCACCTGGGCCCGGTTCTGCTGCACGGTGAATTGGGCGTTGCGCACCTCGATGGCAATCTGGTTTTGCAGCTGTTGCAGGCGCATCTGCGACTGGCGGTACTCCAGCTCGGAGCGCACCTGCGTGGCCTGGGCGGAACGATTGCGAATCGGAATATTGACGTTGAATCCAACCCCATAATCAGGATTGTTGTACCCGAACATGGTGCTGTAGGCGTTGCTTAGGCCCGTCGAAGGCCGTACCTGGTTGGCGGGGATGCAAAACCGGTTGGTGCTTTGTCCAGGAGCGCAGATGGCCAGTTGATTGGTGTCCCCGGCCAGGGCGCTGCCGCCATACCAGCCCACCAAATCCACACTCGGCAAAAGAAGGTTGGATGTGGCTTTGCGGGTAATTTCGCGATTGGTGAGGTCAATGCGAGATTGCGACAGTTCCGGGCGATGCGAAAAGGCATCGTTGATCAGGTCCTGGATAGGCAACACCGGTTCGGTCGGGGGCAACGTCATGGTGTTCGTGGGCACCACGTGGGCCGCTGCCAGCACCGGGTCTGACATGTTCTTGGTGATGGCGTTCTTCATCAGCAGTTCCTGCAACTGCAGGTTGGTCTGGGCGACAATCAGAGTCTGGTTGGCTGAGGATACGGCACTCTCGGCACGCACGATTTCAATGGGCGCCAGGGTTCCGATCTCGACCTGCTTTTTATTGTCGGCGAGGGTTTTCTGCGCCAGGGCCAACGAACTCTCCTGCACGCGCACATTCTCGTAGGCGCTGACCAGGTCCCAGTAGATGTTCTCAATCTGAGACACAGTCTGGATCACCTGGTTGCGGAAGGCGACATCGGAAATCTCGCGGTTATTCTTCGCGATTTTGATCAGCCGGCGGTTGGCGTTGAAGCTCAACCCCTGCAGCAGGTGCTGCGTAAGGGTGGCGCGGAAGCCGGTGTTGAGGACAGGGCTCAACTCGCTGAAGGTGCTGTTCGTGGTCTGGCGCTGGTTGTTGAAGCCGACGTTCAGAGCGGTGCCGGAGGCAAAGTATTGGTTGTAATTGAAATTTGCCAGGCCGGTATTCTGTTTCAAGGCGGTAGCGCCCTGGAACGGATTGGCGGTGGGCTGGGTGAGGTGTTCCAGACTGAGTCCGGCGGTCACCATGGGATCATAGGAGCCGATGGGTGGTCCCGAACCCTCGGTGGATTGCACCAGGCCGGAGCTGCCGGTGCCGGCACCGCCGGCGGCGGTGGTAGTGCCGCCGGTGCCGCTACCGCTGGCGCCCGTGGTCGAGGTGCCCAAGCCGCCGGCAGTGGTGGAACCGGTTCCGCCGCCCGGCGTGCCCTGCACCAGGCCGGTATTAACGCCCAGAATCTGCTGTCCAGACTTGGCGCGCAGGATGTCGGTATCGGAGATGGGCAGGTTATAACGGGCAATGGCGATGTCCAGATTGTTTTCCAGGCCCATGGCGATGGCATCGTCCAACGAAAGCATGAGCTGCCCGTTACGCATGAGCTGATCAATGCGGGAGCTGTTGGCGAAGTTAGGCGGCGGCACATGCTGCGGGCTATAAGGGGCAAGCGGGTTAGGAAGATAAGACCGGCCGTTCTGGTAATTCTGCTGCACCACCTGCTGGGCAGATGCCAGCGACGGCAGAAGCGCGATGACCAGCAATAAGGTTGTAGATTTGGCGATAACCAGACGCGAAAAACGCATGCTTTTCTCCATCACAATGGCTGACCAGCTAAATGACTGGAAAAATTCACAAATGTCACCACGAGTGATACGTAAGCTGTCGCCAGGCGGTTCCTTGTTCGTTGCCGCTCGGCGGCCGGGCGCACCTGGGAATGCGACCCATTTTCCGGGAAGTCTCATAGTATAGCCGAGGCCGATGAGCGGAGGGTCTTGTGTTGTAAAGCTTTGTAAAGAATTGTAAGGCGCGGCGCGCTGCGCTAGCTTGGCGCAAATTTTGAAATGCGCAACTTGAAAATCACGCTGGCGTATGACGGATTTGACTTCCGCGGCTGGCAGGTGCAGCCGAGCCAGTCCACCGTGCAAGGGCTGCTCGGCGCGGCCGTTGAGCGCGTGACCGGCGAGCGCCTGCTGCCGCAGGGCTCAGGCCGAACCGATGCGGGAGTGCACGCCCTCGCCCAAGTTGCCTCTTGCGCCATCGAATCTCCCATTCCCGTTGCCAATCTCGTTGTTGCGCTGAACGATGTTCTGCCGCCAGCGGTGCGCGTGCTGGCGATTGAAGAAGCCAGCCCTGATTTTCATGCGCGCGCCTCCGCCAAGGCCAAGACCTACCGTTACCGCATATGGCGGGACGCCCTTTGCCCGCCGTTTTTGGCCCGATACGTTTATCACCATCCCTATCCGCTGGATGAAGGCGCTATGGCCGAAGCGGCGGGAGCCGTTGTGGGGGAGCACGACTTTACGTCGCTTGCGGCCGCGGATCCGGAGCGGGGGCGAGAGGCGCAGGAGGTTTCCAACGTGCGCACCATATTTTCTTCCGCCTGGCAGCGCGAGGGCGAAGAAATGCTGTACACGGTTCGCGGGAACGGTTTTCTCCACCATATGGTGCGCAACCTGGTCGGCACCTTCCTGCTGATGGGGAAGGGAAGCCTGCGTCCAGCAAATATGACGGGGATTTTGCAGGCCAAGAGCCGCTCCGCCGCAGGACCCACCGCGCCGGCGCACGGATTGTATCTTGTAAGCGTCGAATATTGAAAAACGGCTCTTAGCTGTTGGTTCTTAGCTGTCAGCTCCAAAAGTCAAAAGTCAAAAGTCAAAAGTCAAAAGCCAGGAGCCAGCCGCCGATAACCAAGTGTTAAGTGCTAACTGCTTGTTCTAGACTGTAGCTGACTTATGTCCACCGTCACGCAGCCCGCGCCCGTAGTATCGGTGGACCCTGCCACCGGCGAGGTGCTGCGCGAATTCGAGTGCACCGCCGAGGCAGAAGTGCGTGCTGCGGTCGAGCGCGCCCGCGCCGCGCAGCCAGCCTGGCATGAACTGGGAATTAGCAAGCGCCTGCAGGTTTTGCGCCGGTTTCAAACGCTGCTGCACGAGCAGAAATCGGACGTTGCCCGCGTAATCACCCGGGAATCGGGGAAGCCGTACGTGGAAGCTCTGCTCACCGAAGTGGTTGTGGCGCTGGATGCGGCGCAGTTCTTGATCGCCAGCGCCCACAGCCTCCTGCGCGACCAGCGCATCGGCCATGCCAACCTGGTCATGAAGGCCAAGCGCGGCTGGGTGGTCCGCGAGCCTTATGGGGTCATCGGGATCATCTCGCCATGGAACTACCCTTTCAATATTCCGGCCACTGAAGGATTGGTGGCATTGGCTGCGGGTAATGCGGTGGTGATCAAGCCCTCGGAATTCACTACCCTGAGTGTGCTCGAACTGCAATCGCTGCTGCGTTCCGCCGGATTGCCGGAAGCCCTTTTCCAAGTGGTGCCGGGAGCAGGCGCGACGGGGGCGGCGCTGGTTGACTCCAAAATTGACAAGCTGATCTTCACCGGCAGCGTGGCCAGCGGCAAGAGAGTGGCGCAGGCCGCAGCCGCCCGCCTCTTGCCGGTGGTCCTGGAACTCGGTGGCAAAGATCCTATGGTGGTGCTGGATGACTCCGATCTCGAGGTCGCCTCCAGCGCCGCCGTGTGGGGCGCCTTCGTCAATGCTGGGCAAACTTGTCTTTCGGTGGAGCGCTGCTACGTGCACCAGAATCTGTATGAGCGTTTCCTCGCTGCGGTGGTGGAGAAGACAGGCAAGCTGCGCGTGGGCAATGGGCTGGACCCGCAAACCGAGGTAGGGCCGCTGATCCACCAGCGGCAATTGCAGATTGTGGAAGCTCAGGTGGAGGACGCCCGTGCCGGAGGTGCGAGGGTTCTGGCGGGTGGTGCGCGCCTGCCGCAACTGGGGGCAAACTTCTACGGGCCGACTGTGATTGCCGACGTGCACCACGGCATGCGCCTCATGCGGGAAGAGACCTTCGGGCCGGTGCTGCCGGTGATGGCCTTCGGTTCCGAGGACGAGGCGGTGCATCTGGCCAACGATTCCGAGTTTGGATTGGCGGCCAGCGTGTGGACCAGCGACCGTAAGCGCGGGGAAGCCATGGCTGCGCGGCTGCAGGCGGGCACGGTGATGGTGAACGACGTGGTCTCCTGCTACGGCATCAGCGAAGCGCCCCATGGCGGGGTGAAATCCAGTGGCTTGGGTCGTACCCATGGCCGCTTCGGTCTGGAAGAGATGGTGCGGGTCAAATATATGGATTCCGACCTGCTGCCGCGCATGCGCAAGGTGTGGTGGTACGGCTACGGGCCGGAGTTCAGCCGGCAGATGGAAGGTTTCGTGGACTTCCTGTTCTCCCGCCACTGGGGCGCCCGGATAGGCGGCGGGTTGCGGGCACTGAAGGCATATTTCCGGCGAGGCTGGTTGTAAGAACAAGCATTTAGCATTTGGCAACTAGCACTCAGCCCTTGAGCTGTCCACGGCAAAACGGGCCTTCTTTCCAGGCCGAGCTAAAACGGTAGCTTCTGATCTTTTGATGGCGGCAGGAAACGTGTACGGACTAACTGCTAAATGCTAATTGCTGGTTGCGCTTACCGGTGGTTCGCTGGCGCCACTCGCGGTAGAATTAGCCTCCAGCGGCCCTGCCGCGCATCTTAGGAGTCAGAGGGTAGGTCCTTGGCCACACCGGGCACGCAGGCCGCCAATATGCAGTCAGCGCAGCAGCAACTCCCCAATCACAAAGTGAAGCTCAAGAAGCCGGGCCAGCGTTCCTGCAACGAGAAGGACGCCAAGGGCAAGTTCTGCGGCGGCCATCTGAAGCGCTGGTACTACCACGACGATGTGCTGGAGCGGGAATGCGGGGACGTGGAGCAGGCTTTCGGGCCGCAGGCGGAAATCTACCGTTGCGAGCATTGCAAGACCCTGTACTTGCCCAATCCCGAGGACCCGCGCGGCACCAACGTGGCCGGGCAGGGGCAGATTTCGACATTCGGGCTGACCATACCGCCCAAGTAAGTGATGATTCATGATTGTTGATTGATGAAATGAAAACTCTCAGCGGCGCTACATTCGTACGATTCTCACTCGTCAATCTTCAATCGTAAATCGTAAATGTGTTCACCTTGCGCGCTTCCGAACTCATCTACGACTGGAACCAGTCCGCGCTGGCGCTGCGGCCCACCGGCCCGGTGCTGCTGAATGACGAGAGCCTGCGGGATGGCCTGCAGTCTCCTTCCGTGCGCGATCCCTCGATCGCGGAAAAGATCCGCATCCTTCACCTGATGGACGATCTGGGCATCAACATGCTCGACCTGGGCCTGCCTGGGGCGGGGCCGCGCGCCTGCGAGCACGTGGAGGCGCTGGCGCGGGAGATTGCCCATTCCCGGCTGAAGATCAAACCCAACTGCGCCGCGCGCACTCATCAGAACGATATTCGGCCCATTGCCGAGATTTCCCAGCGTGTCGGGCTGCCCATCGAAGCCGCCACTTTCATCGGCTCCAGCCCCATCCGCCGCTATACCGAAGGCTGGACCGACGACTTCCTGCTGCGCACCACGGAGGAGGCGGTGAAGTACGCGGTGTCGCTCGGCCTGGAAGTTATGTACGTCACGGAGGACACCAGCCGCTGCGAACCGGAAATGGTCAAGCGCCTGTACGCCACCGCCATCCGCAACGGCGCCCGCGCCATCGTGATTTGCGATACTTGCGGGCACGCCACACCCATGGGAGTGTTCGCGCTGGTGAAGTTCGTGATGGATGAGGTGGTGAAACCCTCTGGGGAAAAGATTCGCGTGGACTGGCACGGACACTGCGACCGCGGGCTGGGGGTGGCCAACTCGCTGGCGGCGCTGGTGGCGGGCGCGCACTGCGTGCACGCGTGCGCCCTGGGCATTGGCGAGCGTGTAGGCAATACGCAGATGGATCAGATGCTGGTCAACCTGAAGCTGATAGGCGTGCCGCCCTGGGACCGGCAGGACCTGACCAAGCTGCGCGAGTACTGTGTGGCGGTCTCGCAGGCCACCGGCGTGCCCATTCCCGCCAATTATCCCGTGATCGGCGAAGACGCTTTTCGCACCGCCACTGGAGTTCATGCCGCCGCTGTCATCAAGGCGTACAAGAAGAACGACACGGAGCTGGCCAACGCCATCTACTCCGGCGTGCCGGCGCATTATTTCGGCATGAAGCAGGTGATTGATGTTGGCCCGATGAGTGGCAAGTCCAACGTGCTCTTCTGGCTGGACCGCCACGGCATCGCCGCCAGCGACGAGATTGTGGACCGCATCTTCAAACGCGCCAAAGCTTCCGACCGCCTGCTCACCGAAGCGGAGATTCTGGAGTGCTGCCAGGCCACCTGAGCCGGGGTACCGCGAAGAGATAGCTCAATATCTTTTCAGGTACCAAATGAGGTATCCATATGAGCGGCTTACAGAGCCCGTATTGTTTTTATCGTACCTGGTTATGCCTCGCCGCTTTAAATGGGATTGGAATTGTTCTTCTCGCGGCATGTTCATACTCTGGCGTTGACCAAAAGACCTCGGGCGTGCACTTTCCAAGCGCACGGACGGAGAAGGACGGAGATACTTGGCTCATATGGGACAAAGCTCAAAGATTAGCCTTCATTAAAGGATATATTCAGGGTAATCGCGACGGTCATCAGAAAGGATGCGGAACAGCTGAGCAACTCATTGCCGCGAATGGCAAAGCCAGCAAGGTAATCAACATATTCAAGCCTTGCCTTGACTCGATGGCGTCCTTCACAGATGCAACCGGCAACTATGAGGCAAGTATCACGAGCTTTTATCAGAAGTACCCTGTGGACAGGGAGGTTCCCATGCGCTTGGTTCTGCAATTCATGTCTGATGAGAGCAGGAAAACGCCTGAGCAGATACACGGGTGGTTTGTGGCGCGTTGGGGCCCATGCGCCACCGCAGTAACCCTTGGGTGCCGACGTCCCGTAGCATGAATTGAAAGTAGCCCGCCACTTCAGTGGCGGGTAAGCTGCATTCCAGAAACCCAGTCCCGGCAGGGACGGCTGAAGTCGCCAGTGGACGAAATTCGCTCTTATACCAGACCCTCAGTCGTCCCTCCGGGACTCTGGCCGTAACCTGCCACTCTCCCGCCAGTGAACTGGCGGGCTACTCTCAGCCGGTCTCTACGAGGTTGGTGAACTTGCGATTGCTTGCCACCTCTACGAACGCCAGGGAAACTCCGAGACGCACATTTTTTTTCCGATGCCGGCATGTCCTGCCGAGGGCGCAGCATGGGCTCACTGCGAAAGCGCGACTCGCTTCCTTACAGAAGAGTTCTTGTGTAGCAGGCGGCGTGCCAGACGGCCGCCGTTGTAATATGACTACTTCGCTCGTATGGCACCCGGTTCCCGTCCCGAAACGGTAGAAGCGGCGCCCTCCATCCAGGAGATCGCGCGCCTGGCCAGCTTGCCGCCGGTGCAATCCGCCTTTCGCTGGTTTGTCTCCCAGGAGCCGCAAATCGCGGCCTGGCAGATGCAACTGGCGGGGATTCCCGCGCCGCCCTTTGGCGAAAGCGAACGCGCCGCCTGGCTGGCGGAGCGCTTCCGCGAACTCGGCCTCGACAACGTTCACCTCGATGACGTGGGAAATGTTTTCGGCATTCGCCGCGGGTTAGAGCCCAGCAACAAATTCCTGGCGGTGACTGCCCACATGGATACCGTGTTTCCTGCAGGCACGGCGCTGCGCCCGCGCCGCGAAGGGACTCGCCTTTACGGTCCCGGAATTTCCGACAACGGCGCTGGCGTGGCCGCCCTGCTGGCTGCCGCCGCCGCCCTGCAGGAGGCCGGCATCCGGCACCTCGGCCCGCTGGTCTTTATCGGCAACGTGGGCGAGGAGGGGGAAGGCGACCTGCGCGGCATGCGCCACATTTTTGCCGACCCGCACTGGTCGGAGGCCATCGCCAGCACGCTGGTGCTGGACGGCGCAGGCACGGATTCCGTTGTGGCCGAGGCCCTGGGCAGCCGCCGCTTCGAAGTGGTGGTGCGCGGCCCCGGCGGACACTCCTGGAGCGACTTTGGCGCTCCCAATCCCATCATCGTGCTGGCCCGTGCGATTGAGCGTTTCGCGCAGGTGCGGGTCGCGGCCGTGCCCAAGACTACCTTCAACGTCGGCGTGATCCGCGGAGGCACCTCGGTCAACTCGATTCCGGAGTCGGCCAGCATGCGGGTGGACCTGCGCTCCACCTCGGCAGCGGAAATTGATCGTCTGGAAATGGCGCTGCGGGGGGCGCTGGATCAGGCGGTGACGGTGGACGGCGGCAGGATGCGAAACGGCGCGCTGACTTATGAGGCCAGCGTAATCGGCAGCCGGCCGGCGGGCGAACTGGAGTCCAATGCCCGCATTCTGCGCGTGATTCGCGCCGTGGATTCGCACCTGGGAAACCCTTCGCAGGTGCAGCGCGCCTCCACCGACGCCAATATTCCCCTCTCGCTGGGCCGCGAGGCCGTGGCTATTGGCGGCGGCGGCGCAGGCGGCGGCGCGCATACGGTGCAGGAATGGTTCGACAGCGCCGGCCGTGAACTGGCGCTGAAACGCATTCTGCTGGCGGTGCTGGCTTTGACCGGAGTTGCGGCATGAAATCGGCGGTTCTGGTTGCGGCTTTGGGTACAGCCATGATGACGGCGCAAGCTCAATCCCCGGCTCCGGACGCGGTCTATCTCCACGGCAACATCTACACCGGAGCGGTGCAGACGTTCTCGCCGCCCTACGTGGAAATCAAGCCGCGCGCCCAGGCTCTGGCGGTCCGCGACGGGCGAGTGGTGGCGGTTGGCTCGGACGCGGAAATCTCCAAGCTCAAAGGCAAGCGCACGCAGGTGGTGGACCTGGGAGGGCGCTTCGTGATGCCCGGCTTCAATGACGCGCACACTCACCTGGCATCCGCCGGCTTCGGCAAAATGAACGTGGACCTCACCGGCACGCGCTCGCTCCAGGAGATGCAGGCGCGCATTGCGGAGAGAGTGAAGACGGCGCAACCGGGCGAATGGATTCTTGGGCGCGGCTGGGATCACACTTTGTGGTCAGCGCAGAAGCTGCCTACGCGTCAGGATCTGGATGCCGTCACCGGCGATCACCCCGCGTTTTTTGGACGGGTGGACGGGCACATCGCAGTGGTTAACAGCGCCGCCCTGCGCGCCGCCGGCATCACGCGCGACACTCCCGATCCATCGGGAGGCAAGATTGACCGCGATGCTGCGGGCGAGCCCACCGGCATCTTGCGCGAGGATCCGGCGATGGAACTGGTCACCACCCGGGAGCCCAAGCCCGCGCCGGCGCAGCATTTGCGCGCCATGCAAATCGCGCTGCAGGATGCGGCCCAATCGGGCATCACTTCCGCTCAGGACTTTTCCGACTGGGACGACTTCCTGGTGGCTGAAGAGCTAGAGAACGAGGGCAAGCTCACCCTGCGGCTTTCCGAGTGGTTGCCCTTTGTGGACCCTCTCGAAATCCTGGAGAAGCACCGCGCCTACCATTCCCAGTCCGATCCCATGCTGCACACCGCCATGTTGAAAGGGTTCATGGATGGTTCCCTGGGTTCGCGCACGGCGGCGCTGCTGGCGCCCTACAGCGATGACCCGAAGAATTCCGGCTTGCCGCAGTTTGATCAGACCAAGCTCAATGCCATGATGGATGAGCGCGCTGCGGCGGGATTCCAGGTGGGTTTTCACGCCATCGGCGACCGCGGGGTGGAAATGGCTCTGCAGGCGTTTGCCGAGGCCAACCGCTACCTGCAGGAGCGCCAGCCCCAGGCCATGCAAAACCAGGACCACCGCTGGCGCGTGGAGCACGCCCAGGTGCTCGACGCCGGGCAGTTCGCTCGCTTCCGGGAGTTGGGAGTCATCGCCTCCATGCAGCCCAACCACCTGCTCACCGACATGAACTGGGCGATGGACCGCCTGGGGCCGCAGCGCGCCCGCTATTCCTACGCGTGGAAGAGCTTTCTGGAAAACCGCGTGTGGCTGGCTTTTGGCACCGATTATCCGGTGGAGCCCATCACCCCATTCCGTGGCTTGTACGCCGCGGTTACACGGAAGAATGAAGCGGGCACGAAGGAATATTTTCCGCAAGAGAAACTGACCATAGATCAGGCCATTGCCGCCTATACCACTGGTTCCGCCTATGCCCAGTTTGCGGAACACGACAAAGGCATGTTGCAGCCGGGCATGTGGGCGGATTTTGTAATCCTGGACCGTGATATCACGCGTGTGTCCCCGCCCGAAATCCTCCGCACCCATGTGCTGAGCACGGTGGTGGCCGGCAAGGCAGTGTTCGAGGCCAAGTGACGTGGTTCCCGCCATTAACCTGGGAGCAGCGGGAGAAGCTTTTCTTTCGCGGGGCGGTCCTGGCTATCGGGCCGGCCTTTGCGTTTCTGCCCGCGGTCATGTTCCTGATTCTCACGCCGCGCCTGCCGCATTCTTACGCTGTGGCTGCGCTGTTGTTGCCGTTGCTGATGGTGCTGGAACTCTGGGGATTATTGAAGCTGGTGCGCTGCTGTGTGCAGCAGGTGTTTGATTTGCTCACGGTGCTGGCTTTTGGCGCCCTGGTGATAACCGGGGCGATTGCCGCCTATACAGGCATTTTTCTGGCTGTAGTCGCGGGCAACATCGATTGACGCTATTTTGGCGCAAGTACAGGTTTTCGTGACTGCTCGGGCGTCCACAAAAGATCAGCTTTTACGCAGGTTGGCGATAACGAATTTCCGCTTTTTTGCGTCTAATGCAATGGTGAGTTCCAGCTCCCCAAAAAACAGTGGTTTTTTTGCCGGCAACAGCGGCAGGTATAATCTTGCTTTGCGCACTATTCCCGGAGGCAACGTATGAATGCCCGCACGTTTTGGGCACGGCTGACGGCGCGCCGCCCAGCCTACGCTTTCACCATTCTTATAACCCTGGCCGTCGGAATTCTGATCGGCACGGTGGTGTCCTACGGCGTACGCGGGCAGGAGAGCGGCAAGAGCTCTTCAGCTGATGCCACCCCGCTGCAGGTACCGTCGCCGCGGCAGATGTCGAACACGTTTACCACCATTGCTAAACAGCTGGAGCCCAGCGTGGTGAACATCAACACCGAGACCACCATCAAGAATCCGCATCGGCGCATTGGACCTCCGGGAGGCGGAGGCGGTGGGGAAGACGATCAAAATCCGTTCCAGGACTTCTTTGACCGCTTCTTTGGCGGCCAAGGCCAGGGCGGGCAGGGTGGCCAGCGCGGGCAAGGACCTGACATGTTCGGCGGTCCGGATATTCGCGAGCGCTCGCTAGGTTCGGGCGTACTTGTAGATCCCAAAGGCTACATTGTGACCAACCGCCACGTAGTGGAGAAGGCGGATCGCATTCGCGTCAAGCTGAAGGACGATCCCCCGGGAGTGACGCACGACGCCAAGGTGATCGGCACTGATCAGGAAACGGATCTCGCGGTTATCAAGATTGACGCGCCTCGCCCCCTGCCCACGGCCAAGCTGGGCAATTCGGACAGCATGTCCCCTGGGGATTGGGTGCTGGCCATCGGCAGTCCGTTTGGCTTGCAGGAGACCGTGACCGCCGGCATCGTTTCCGCCACGGGGCGCAACATTGTGCCGGCGCGCCAGTTCCAGAATTTCATTCAGACGGATGCCGCCATCAACCCGGGTAATTCCGGCGGCCCGCTGGTCAACATGTCCGGCGAGGTGATCGGCATCAATACCGCCATTCTGACGGAGACCAACGCCTATGCTGGCGTAGGTTTTGCCCTACCCTCCAATACGGTTATTCATGTTTACAACGACCTGATTGGGCCCGAGCACCGCGTCACCCGCGGCTCCATTGGCGTGGAGTTCAATGCCCAAGCCATTCCGGCCATTGCCCGGGTTTATGGGGTCAATACCGGAGTCACCATTTCCAACGTGGTGCCCAATGGTCCGGCGGCCAAGGCGGGCGTGCAGGTGGGCGACACCATCACCTCGGTGGATGGCAAGCCGGTGAAGACCGGCGACGAACTGGTGGCCGACATTGCAGGCCGCAAGCCTGGCACCAAGGTGGATTTGGGCGTGGTTCGTAACGGAAAGAAGGTTGATATTCCGGTGACTATTGCCGACCGCCAGAAGTTGTTCGGCGCGCGTTTAGGCGAGGAAGAGGAAGGTGGCGGCCCGCCGCAGCCCACGCAGAGCAAGCTGGGTGTTACGGTGCAGGACATCACCAAGGATATGCAGGACCGCCTCGGCCTGAACAATACCAACGGGGTGGTGGTTACAGACGTCAAGCCGGGCTCGTTCGCGGATGATACCGGGCTCAACCGTGGAGACGTTATTCTTGAGGTCAATAAGCAGAAAGTTAACAATGAGGATGACTTCAACCGCATCGTTTCTGGACTTAAGAGTGGTCAGGATGTAGTGTTCCTGGTTCGTCCGCGAGGTGCAGGCGCCCAGGGTGGAACGATATTCATGGGCGGTACACTTCCGTAACCTGCGGGTGTGCCGAAAGATTGCTGGCGTGTCAGCATCAAATCAGGGATGATGCTGGGAGCCAGCCCTATCGGCTTCCCCGGCTACGGGTCTTGGTCGCATACGAGGCGGGGTGCTTTAAACGCCGCTTTCGTGACATAAATTCTTGAGGTGAATCGCTTGCGGGGAAATGGATCGCGGAGAATACTTGCTACTTTTTCAGCCCTGCTGCTGCTGACGACGTTGGCGGCGGCGAAGACAAAAAAGGCTGTTCACAAGCAGGCTGCCGCCGCCCACCGGTCGGGAAAGCATGTGACCTCACGTCACGGCCGGCATTCGCGGCACAGCCGCATGGCGTGGAAATACCACGGCCAGCAGAAGCCCGATTCCCAGCGCACGCGCGATATCCAGGAAGCCCTGATCCGGCAGAACTACCTGCGCGGTGGGGCGAGCGGAGTGTGGGACCAGAACACGCGCTTGGCGATGGCCCGGTTCCAGGCGGATCATGGCTGGCAGACCAAGATGGTGCCCGATGCCCGCGCACTGATCGCGCTTGGCTTGGGCCCCAGCCACGATGGGCTTATTAACCCGGAGACGGCCATGACCAGTGCTCCCATTGTGAGCGGCGATGGCGCTTCCGACCGCGATTTGTCCTCCGGCGGAGCCCCCTTCCGGCAGTAGGCTCCTGACAGTTCGATCTGTGGGCACGGCTTTCGGCCGTGCCCTTTGTTTTGGTGGGACGATCTGGGGACGGGGCTAAGCCCCGTCCATGAGCGGGGCAGAGCCCCGCGCCCACACAGGTATTGCAACATTCGATGCTGTTGGCTCAGTCGAATTCCTGTACCGCGGCGGCCTGGGGTTGGCCGAGGCGGCCAGCTTCAATTCCGGCGCGCAAGTAGTTTTCGCCTCGAATGGGAGCGCCGGCCATGCGCCGCAGCATGGCGATCTGGCCCACATGCGTGAGCGCGTCCGCAATCGGGCCCTGGAACAATTTTTCGACTGAGAGTCCGAGAGGCTGCCCATTTGCCAGCCGCGTATCGAAAGCTTCCAGGGCGTGGTGAAAGCGAGCTACGTCCTCCTCCCAGGGCAGTGGCTTGGAGTCGTGCCATACATGTTGGCCGTTGGCCAGAGCCAGCGCCCAGTCCAGCAGGTCGCCGATGTGGGCCAGAATTTCTCCCGGCGTGCGCGTGCCCGGCGCTGCCTGGAAGCGCTGGAACTCGGCGGGCGCGCCGCGCACCGCTTTGCTCCCGCGGTAGGCCAGCGTGGCAAGGGTATGGCGCAGAAGTTGGGTTGCGGGATCGGGGGGCATCTGTGGTACCTCCGCGGAAATGTAGCAGGCATGGGATTATGCCATGCTCGCTGGGCACTCCGGCAGACACCTAAACTAAAACCGCGGATGCAAGCGATACGCGCGCGCTTGCCCGCTGCACGATCAAATAAAGAACCAGCCATGCCGGCGCGATCCACAAATACCAGAAGGTCGTCAGTCCCAGAGCTATGAACACCAGCGCCACCACATTGACGGCAACGAACGCGCCGGCAATCTGCACAGCCGCAGCGCCCCCGGAACGCAGAAGCCATATGGCGCATTTCATCACCACCGGCAGCAAAACTACCTGGTCGAAGAACCAGCCGTAAGGGGTTGTGACCAGCGACACCAGCAGCAGCAAGGGCGCCTGCTCGCGCCATTGCCAGTGGTCGCGATGTGCCCGCCAATAGAAGAGAAACCAGGCGAAGCCTGCGATGGACGGAACAAACTGCAACCACTGTCTTTCCGCGCCAAATACCAGGCGCAGCACACCGCCTAACACCGGGTACGGCTGCTTCAGAACTCCCTGGCTCCGCCACAAGGATAAGTATTGGGAAAAAACGGCGGGATCAAGCGCCGCGGCCACCAAGCTGCAAAAGAGCCAAGCCACTGCAATGCCTGCCAGCACAGACCAGCGCCGCTGTTTTAAGCTCCAGAACAGAAGCGCTATCCAGAACAGGAACAACAGCTGCGGTTTAACAGCCGCGGGCATGACCAGGATGCCGGCGAGGAAGTATTGCCGACGGGTTTCAAGCAGCAGGAAGGCTGCTACCGCGAACAGGATGAGGGGCCCGATCTGGCCAATTATCAGAACGGTCAACGCCGGAGCAAAGGCTGCGCCAATGAGCCATTTGATACGCCGCCCTGACTCGCCGCCACCATAAAAGCGCCAGCTCCATTCAATGCTCCCGGCCACCATGGCGAGATGTGCAAGAAGCCACAGCAAGCGGCTGAAATGAGGCTCAAATAACGCCAGCGGCGCCATAAACGTCAGTGCCCAGGGTGGACTGAAGGGCAGGAGCGGAATGTCGCCAGGCCTTCCTAAGCTCCGCTCGAGTTCGAGCACCCGGCCGGGCGAATAGGGGTTGTCGCCCAGAAGCAGCAGTTTGCCCGCTGACCAATACTGCACGAAGTCGTTGGTCTGGAGAAGCGGGGAGCGCGCCAGGCTGGCAATTTCCCAACCTAAGATGATGAGCGCGATCCCCAGCAACGCCCATCGTCTTTTGTTGTTGGCATTGACGCCCAAAGCTATGCGGCCTGCATGTTCAGTGAGAGTTGTCAGCTGATCTTACAACACCCAGGCAACTCTGGCTGGTTGAGTGCGACATCCGCGGGTTCCGAGGAGGGATGCCTACAGCAACTCCATCACGTTTTTGACGGCGCGATTCTGCGACTGCGCTACGGCAGGGTAGGTGACGTGCCCCTGGAAGGTGTTTACGCCTTCGCGGATGGCGTTTTCGGCTTGGATGGCCTTGTTCACGCCCATTTGCGCCAGCTTCATCACGTAGGGGAGGGTGGCATTGGTGAGCGCCAGCGTAGAGGTATGGGGCACCGCCGCCGGCATGTTGGTGACGCAGTAGTGCACCACCCCATCTACCAGGTAGGAAGGATCGCTGTGCGTAGTGGGATGGGCAGTTTCTATGCAGCCGCCCTGGTCAATGGCCACGTCCACAATGACCGCGCCTTTCTTCATTTGCGAAACCATCCCCTTGGTGACCAGTTTGGGGGCGGAAGCCCCGGGAATCAGCACGGCGCCGATCACCAGGTCGGCATGCTGCGTGGACTTGGCGATGCTGTAAGAATTTGAAGCCAGGGTGTAAACCCGGCCGTTGAAGATGTCGTCCAGTTCGCGCAGCCGGTTCAGGTTCAAATCAACCAGGGTGACGATGGCGCCCATGCCCAGAGCGATTTTGGCCGCGTTGGTGCCCACGATGCCGCCGCCGATAATGCATACCTGTGCCGGCGGCACGCCAGGCACGCCGCCCAGCAGCACACCGCGGCCGCCGCGTTCCTTTTCCAGGTAGGACGCGCCCACCTGCACCGACATGCGGCCCGCCACTTCCGACATGGGCGTGAGCAACGGCAGCGAGCCGTGGCCATCGCGAATGGTTTCATAGGCGATGCCGGTTACCGTGTGCTTAAGCAGCTCATTGGTCAGGTCGGGCAGGGGAGCGAGGTGGAGATAAGTAAAGAGCGCCAAGTCCTTGCGCAGATATTTGAACTCGCTGGCGACGGGCTCTTTGACTTTAACCACCATGCCGGCTTTTTGCCAGACGTCGGCGGCAGAGCCGACGATCTCGGCGCCCGCCTGCTTGTACTCGCTGTCCGACATGGACGACTCTTCGCCCGCATGGGTTTCCACCAGCACCTTGTGCCCGGCGTCGGTAAGCGCCTTCACGCCTGCGGGCACAATGCCTACGCGCGATTCGTGGTCTTTAACTTCTTTCGGAACGCCAATGATCATTGGGCGGTTCTCAGTTCTCGGTTCTCAGTTCTCAGCAGCAATTAGCACTTGGCAATTAGCACTTAGCCCGGAACGAATTGCCGGCGGCAAAAACAAAAATCGCGGCCAGCCGCCCCGTTCAACTAAGAACTGGCAACTGAGAACTGAGAACTGGTTTATTCCGGCCGGTCAATCTGCGCCTTCTGCAACTTGTCCGAATAGTCCACGTAAACCGACTTCCACTCGGTATAGAAATCAATGGCGCCCAGGCCGCCTTCGCGGTGGCCGTTGCCCGTTTGCTTCACACCGCCAAAGGGCAGGTGAACCTCGGCACCGATAGTGGGGGCGTTGATGTAGGTGATGCCCGCCTCCAGGTCGCGCATGGCGGCGAACGCCTTGTTGACATCGCGCGTGTAAATGGCGGAGGAGAGTCCGTACTTGATGTTGTTGGCAATCTCGATGGCGTCGTCCAGGTCGTCGGCCGGCAGCAGCGAAACCACGGGACCAAAAATTTCTTCCTGGGCGATGCGCATCTTGCGGTCCACGTCGCCGAACACCGTAGGCTGCATGAACCAGCCATGCGCATAGGAGCCGCTATCCAGGCGATTGCCGCCGCACAGCATCTTGGCGCTCTCGTTCTTGCCGATCTCCACATATTCGAGATCGGTCTTGAGCTGCCCTTCGTTGATGGCCGGGCCCATGTCCACCGTTTCATCCAGCCCGTTGCCTACCTTCAGCGCTTTAGCGCGTTCCACCAGGCGCTGGGTGAACTCTTCGTAAATGCCTTTCTGCAGGATGATGCGACTGGTAGCGGTGCAGCGCTGGCCGGTGGTGCCGAAAGCTCCCCAGAGCGCGCCGTCAATGGCCAGGTCGAGATTGGCGTCGTCCAGCACGATCATGGGATTCTTGCCGCCCAGTTCCAGCGAGCAGCGGATAAAGCTCTTGGCCGCGGCTTCACCCACGATGCGGCCCACGTCGGTAGAACCGGTCAGGGAAACGGCGCGCACTTCGGGGTTGTCGAGCAGCGGCCCGCCAATGCGCGAGCCGAAGCCGGTCACGATGTTGACCACGCCCTTGGGCAGGCCGGCATCGGCCAGCGCCCGCACAAAGTTGAAGACCGAGAGCGGCGTGTCCTGCGCCGGCTTGATGACGCAAGTATTACCCGCCACAATGGCCGGGAAGAGCTTCCATGAGGGAATAGCCATGGGGAAGTTCCAGGGCGTGATCATCACGCATACGCCTAGGGGTTGGCGCACGGCCATGGCGAACTTGTTGGGCAGTTCGGAAGGAACGGTAGGCCCGAACATCCGGCGGCCTTCCCCGGCCATGTAGTAGCCGGTATCAATGGCCTCCTGCACATCGCCCCTGGTCTCCTTGATGACCTTGCCCATTTCCCGGGTCATGTCGCGGGAGCACTCTTCCTTGCGCTCCATGAGGATTTCGGTGGCGCGGTAGATGATTTCGGCCCTGCGGGGAGCGGGCACCAGGCGCCACTTTTTGAAGGCGCGCTTGGCCGCGTCCACGGCCGCGTCTACGTCTTCCTTGCCAGATTTTTGGAAGATGCCGACGATTTCCCGGGTGTCGGCCGGGTTGCGGTCCTCAAACATGTCGCCGGTGCGCGACTCCACCCATTCCCCGTCTATGAAGTTCTTATAAACCCGGGCGCTGGAGCCGGTGCCGATGGATGCCGTAAGAGTGTCGGTGGCCATAATCTCCCCTTTTTATTTGCGCAAACTACTCATCGTACAAGGCGGCGCTGTGAGGTCGCAAGTGATAGACGGCACAGGATTGGGTGACGGAGTGTAGCGCCCGCGCTCGCCAGAGCGTGCCCGATACTCGGTACTTTTAACCCCGTAACACCAAGGTAATTACCTGTTTGACGCACATTGGCGGTATGGTACTCTCGCTGGAAATCCCTAACTTTAGAGCCTCTTAGCTGAATTCGTGTCTCGCGACCGCAATTCGAATATCCACATTGCGTGGAAGACGGTCACCTATCGCAGCGTAGCGGTGGGAATTGCCGTCATTTTGTTGCTGGCCGGGGCGATTATCAATCTCATCTTCCCCCAGGCCACCCATGCCGGGCTGCAGGCGGTTAACACCCTGCTGGAGAAGGTGGCGGGCAATGCCGGAGCGGGCGACGACAGTTCCAGCCCCATCGCGCAGCAGGCCCATTTCACCAATTTCGATGGCACCGTCCGGGTGAAGAAATCCAACAGCAACACCTGGGTGGCGGCCGACTACAGCCTGCCGCTGGAGAAGGGCGATGTGGTGCAGACCGGGTCCGAGGGCATGGCCCGCATCGTGTTCAACGACGGTACCAGCTACACCATTAAGGAAGACTCGCTGATCGTGATCGAGGAGAACTCGTCCACGGCGCAGCAGACCCAGGTGGCGGTGAATGTAACCACCGGTACGGTGGACCTGGCCACCGCCACCTATAGCCAGGGGTCCAGTTCGCGGGTGATGGTGGCGGGAGCTACCGCCTCCCTGGCGCCGGAATCGGCGGCCATGGTGCACAACGACCCGCGCGGCGACCAGCACGAGATTTTGGTCAAGAAAGGATCGGGCGAGGTCAGCCGCGAAGGCCAAGTGGTGCACCTGACCGATTACGAGAAAGTCAGCTTCCGGTCTGAAGCCAAGGGCCTGGTCAAGACCAAGGAGATCGGGCCGCCCACCCTGATTGCTCCCGCCAACATGATGCCCTTGTTCAGTTCCGGCAAGAGCAAAACGGTGGAGTTTTCCTGGACGCCCATGACCAATGCCAACGGTTATCGGCTGCGCATTTCCAAGAATCCCTACTTCTCCTCGACGGTGTATGACCAGCGGGTCGGCGGGACGGATGTGCAGGTGCCGGCCTTGAGCGATGGCGCCTATTACTGGGCGGTGCAGTCGGTGGATGGGCAGGGCAAAGAGTCCATCGAGAGCGAGAAAAATCGCTTCACGATTATTCCCAAAGGGAGTGAAGCGGTGAGCATGAACCTGGAACTGGATACATTCGTCCAGCACGGGCACGTCATCGAGGTCCGGGGAAAGACGGAGACCGATGCCCGCGTGATGGTGAATGGAAGGGAAGTGCCGCTGATCGCCACGGATGGCACCTTCCACTACTTCACGCCGCCCCTGCCCAATGGCGAGAGTGTGATAACCGTCACTGCGCAGAACGCGCGAGGAGGAGTAAATACACAGCAGAAGACGGTGGTGATTCAGTAGGTTCGCCAGGGGTGCCGGGACTTTCGTGTCCCGCCACTACATAGGAACTTCACTTAAAATCCAGAGTAGCGCATCCTGCAACAAGTCTTGCGCGCCGGGTGACCGGCACAATCGCCATCTCCTGCTGCTCTCGCTGGCCGCGAGAGCCCAGGTTTTGAAAAGAGCTAACGTTTATGTCATCGTCCAACGGCTTCCACAAGAACGGTTCGTGGTTCAGCAATATTCGCTCCCTGGCCAGCATGTTCTCCAGCGACCTGGCCATTGACCTGGGCACTGCGAACACGCTGGTGTACGCGCGGGGCAAGGGGATCGTGGTGAATGAACCTTCCATTGTCGCTATCAACAAGAACAGTGGCGAAGTTGAGGCCGTGGGCAAAGAGGCCAAGGAGATGCTGGGCCGCACCCCGGGCAACATCGTGGCCATCAAGCCCATGAAGGATGGCGTGATCGCCGACTTCAAGGTCACGGAGAAGATGCTCAACTACTTCATCCAAAAAGCGCACAACCGCAAGATGCTGGTGCACCCGCGCATCGTGATCGGCGTGCCTTCGGAAATCACGCAGGTGGAAAAGCGAGCGGTCATGGACTCCGCCTACCGCGCCAAAGCCAGCGAAGTTCACCTAGTGGAACAGGCGATGGTGGCCGCCATCGGCGCCGGCCTGCCCATCACCGAGCCCAGCGGCAACATGATTGTGGATATCGGCGGCGGCACGACTGACATCGCCGTCATTTCCCTGAGCGGCATTGTCTATTCGCGTTCCGTGCGCATGGCCGGCAACCAGATGGATGAGGCCATCATGAATTACCTGAAGCGCAAGTACAATCTGCTCGTGGGAGAGCGCACCGCCGAACAGATCAAGATCGAGATTGGCTCCGCCTACCCGCTGGAAAAGCCGCTCACGATGGAGATTAAGGGACGCAACCTGATCGAAGGCGTGCCCAAGAGCATCACCATTGACGACAGCGAAGTGCGCGAAGCTTTGAGCGAGTGCATCTCCACCATCATGAACGCGGTTCGCGTGGCCCTGGAGCGCACTCCGCCGGAGCTTTCCGCCGACATCAGCGACCGCGGCATCGTGCTCACCGGCGGCGGCGCCCTGCTCAAGAATCTGGACAAGCGCATCCGCGAGGAAACCGGGCTGCCCGTATCTATCGCCGATGATCCGCTGTGCAGCGTGGTGCTGGGCACGGGCAAGATGCTGAGCGACTTCAAGCTGCTGAGGAAGATTTCGATCGAGTAAGCTTCGCCGCGATTAGCAACCACGAATCAACACGGATGTACACGGATATCCGTGGAGGTCAGTGTTGCAGGATCGTTTTACTAGCCGGTTCGCTGTGGCCAACGACCGACGACTAACGACCGACGGCACGGATTTAACAAACAACTGGCAACTGGCCACCTGGCAACTGACTTGGAAAACCTCCTCGCCCGCCATCGCAATGTCACCATCCTGGTGGTCGTGCTGTTTGCTGAAATAGTCGGGCTGGCGGTGCAGGTGAAGCGCACCGCCGACACGGACTCCACCCGGCTGATTCGGGTGTGGACAATTACGGCGATAACCCCTGTGGAAAGGGGCTTCGTGGCCGTCCAGCAGGGCATCAGCAATGCCTGGCATAACTACTTCTACTTGCGCGGCGTGCGGGCGCAAAACCGGCAACTGCAGGATGAAATTGAGCAGTTGCGGCTGCAGCAGGTGCGCCTTTCCGAGGATGCCGGCCAGGCCCGCCGGCTGCAGCGCCTGCTGGGCTTTAAGGAACAGTTCATTGCCAAGACGCTGGCCGCCCAGGTCGTCGGCTCCAGCGGCAGCGACATGTCGCGGGTGGTTTACATAGACAAGGGTGAAGGCGACGGCGTCCGGCAGGACATGGCAGTCATCACCGCCAATGGTGTGGTGGGCAAGATCCTGCGGGTGTTTCCCACCTCCTCCCAGGTGTTGCTCATTAACGACCCTTCCAGCGGGGTGGGTGTCATTCTGGAGAAATCTCGGCTGCAGGGCGTGATCAAGGGAACTCCGAACGGGCAAGTGGTGCTTGAAAAGATGATGAGCGACGAGCGAGTGGAGCCCGGCGACCAACTGCTGACCAGCGGTGGTGACCAGATCTTTCCCAAAGGTTTGCCCATCGGTACGGTGAAGAGCGTTTCCGCGGGCAACGATGTCTTTTTAAAAATTAGGATCAAGCCGGCGGCGGAACTCGATCAGTTGGAAGAAGTGCTGGTCATAACCCAAGTGGTGGAACGGCAGCCCACAGCGGAGGAGACGCAGACCTCAATGCGCGCCGTGGACATCCTGGCTTCACGGCTGCCTTCGGTGCCTGAGCACACGGGAATGCCGGCCACCGGAATACCGCTTCCCGTTGGTATGAAGCCGCCCAGCGCCATTCCCAAAGAAATCAAAAATGGCAAAGACGTCAAGCCGGGCACAAAGCCGGTTGTTCCCGGCGCCGCACAGACCGGAATTGCGCCCAAGCCGCGTCCCAAGCCTGCACAAGCGCAGGTAACGGGTGATGCCGTGAGGATCGCGCCGAAAGCCATCAATGGCGCGTTCCCGGGCGCAGGGTCCAAGTTTGCTGCCCCAACCGGCTCTACCGGGACCACCGGCACAGTTGCCAGGAAACCACGGCCGCCCAAGCCGGCCGCGGGCGCGACGGAGGCAGGTATCGTCAAAAGCAAGGGACAAGCGGCGCCGGTTACGGATGCGGCTGAACCCGGTGGTGGTGCTGCGGGCAGCCGCGCGCCCATGCCGAAAACTACCGTTCCCGCCAAACCGCCCGCGAGCGTGGAGCCGAACTCGCCCAACAGTCCGTCCGCGGAGGGCCCGCAGCCGTGAACATTTCCTACACTTCGCGGGAGCAGATAGAGGTTCACCGCTTCAGCCTGCCGGCCGGCATTCTCATCCCGCTAGTGGCGTTGTTTCTGCAGGCTTTTTTGCCGTTGCGCTTTCACTTTTTCGAAATTTTTGATCTGCCGCTGCTGGTCACCATCTTTTTGGCAGTGTCGCGGCGGAACCCGGTTACCGGCCTGCTGACCGGCAGCGTGATCGGCCTGCTGCAGGACAGCCTTACTCACCAGCCCATCGGCATTTATGGCATCGCCAAGACCGTGGTCGGCTATGGCGCGTCCTCCCTCGGCGTGAAGCTGGACGTGGAGAACTCCGGTTCGCGTTTTCTGCTGGTATACGGTTTTTACATGGTGCACGAAGTGATTTATCTGGTGGTGGCGCGAGGCATGGTCGGCCAGAACCTGGCTTGGCGCTGGGGACACATGGCTTTCGCCGCCTTTGCCAACGCCGCTCTCGCTGTACCGCTATTCATGATTCTGGATCGGTTCAAGCAGCGCGGGTGAAGTGATTGACGATTGAAGGTTGAGGAATGCAGGTATCAGCTCTCAGCCAAGAGCTGATACCTGGGAACTGAGAACTGCCTTTTGAACCGCGACGACAAAGTACCGCAGCTTCGGATCACGTTCATTCAGTACGTGATCCTGGGGGTGTTCCTCACCCTCGGCTTCGGGCTGTGGCGCTTGCAGGTCATGAGCAGCCAGTATTACGACGAACTGGCGCAGCGTAACCGAATCCGCACCGTGCCTATCCTCGCTCCCCGGGGCAAGATATTCGACCGGGAAGGGCGGATCATCGTGGATAACTACCCGTCCTTCACCGCTCTGCTGCTGCGCGACCAATCGCGGGACATTGACGCGGACGTGGAGAAAATCGCGGCTGGCCTGCATATGTCGGCGGATGATGTGCGCGAGCGCATCCGCAAGTTTCGCCACATGCCGCAGTACCAGCCCATCTACCTGAAGGACGACATCACCCCTGACGAGCTGGCTTTTATCGAAGCTCATCGCAACGAGCTGCCGGAACTGGAAACCATCATGGCGCACCGCCGCCTTTACCCGCGCCGCGGATTTATGGCCAATCTGGTGGGCTACGTGGGCGAAGTCAGCGAGGACATGCTCAACCAGCCGCAATGGGAGCTGTACAGCCCCGGCGACGTGGTGGGCAAGTCGGGCGTGGAGCTCTACTACAACGATGTGCTCATGGGCAAGAACGGCTCGCGACGGGTGATCGTCAACAGCCTGGGAAAGGAAGTAAAGCCGCTGGATGAGGTGGCGGCGGTGCCCGGCAAGCCCCTGAAGCTGACCGTCGATATTGACCTGCAGATCGCTGCCGAGGAGGCGCTGGGCGACCGCAATGGCGCAGTCGTGGCGATGGATCCGCGCACCGGCGAGGTCCTGGCCATGGTCAGCCGCCCCACCTTCGATCCCAACGACTTCACGGTGCGAATTTCGCGGGAAGACTGGGCCAAGCTGGTCAGCGACGAAAATCATCCGCTGCTCAATAAAGCCATCCAGGCACAGTTGGCGCCGGGCTCGGTTTTCAAAATCATCATGGCCACAGCCGGGTTGCAGGAAGGCATTGCCCAGGACATGAAGGTGAATTGCCAGGGTGGCGCCGTCTTTTACGGGCGCTACTTCAAATGCTGGGTAACGGCTGAACACCGCGTCCACGGCGAGGTGAACATCAGCAAGGCCATTTACCAGTCGTGCGACGTTTTCTTCTACACGCTGGCCCAGAAGCTGGGGATTGAGCGTATCGCCAAATGGGCAACTGCTTTCGGATTAGGGCAAAAAACGGGCATTGATCTGCCCCAGGAGGCCTCCGGCGTAATGCCTTCGGAGCAGTGGAAGGTCAAAAACTTTCATCAGAAGTGGTTCCCGGGAGAAACCATTTCCGTTGGCATCGGCCAGGGAGCCGTGGCGGTCACTCCTATCCAATTGGCGCGCGCTATCGGGGCCATCGCCAGTGACGGCGTGCTGCGCCGCCCGCATGTAACGTTTCCCGACCAACTGCCGCCGTATTACCGGCAGATCATGGATTACAACCAGGAAAGCCGCGTGCCCATTGATTCTAAGAACTGGGAGATCATTACCGATGCCATGGCCAACGTGCCCACGCCCATGGGCACGGCCAACAGCGCTCACCTGGAAGGAATTGATTTTGCCGGTAAGACGGGCAGCGCGCAGACCATGAGCAACGCCTTGGCCGAGCGCATGGGCCATGCGCATTCCATGAAAGACAATGCCTGGTTTGTGGGTGTTACCCCGCGGCGCAATCCCAGCCTGGTCGTGGCGGTGCTGTTCGAAGGCGGGGAGCACGGGCAATTCGCGGGGCGCATTGCCGCGCAGGTGGTCAAGGCCTACGTAGAGAAGCAGCGCCGCCTGCCGGTTAAGGTGGCAGGCATGAAACCGGGTCAGGTGGAAGTTGCCGGAGTGTGGAACAGTCCTCATCGGGACGACGGCAATAACATGCAGGGCGGGCGGTTCTATGTGGATGTGCCTCGGACCGCGCTGCGGCGGGCCAAGGCAGCGCCGGGACAGGGCGATTGACGATTGATGATTGAAGATTGATGAATTAACTGAGACCGGAGAAGAACGTTTCGCAGGTTTCAAAATTTCGAATCTCAGGTTTCGAATTGCGAGGGCAAGACGCCCTCGCGACAGCGGCGCGAAGCCGGAGCTACCAAGGAACGGAGAGTTTTTAGTTTCAGGTTTCAGCGGTCTACAACCGGCAAGTGACAACTGATTTCTATGGCACGCAACGTCTCATACCGCGATTTTGACTGGCTGCTGTTCGCCTTCGTGCTCCTTATCTGCGCCCTGGGAGTAGTGGAGATTTACAGCGCCACGTATCACACCAAGTTCGCGGGCGTGCACGTGAAGCAGATGTACTGGATGGCGACCGGAATCGTGGCCATGTTCCTGGTCAGCGTGGTGGATTACCAGTTGCTGCTGGAGAATGTGCACTGGATGTACCTGGTGTCGATTGCCTCGCTGCTGAGCGTGCTGGTTTTCGGGCAGAAGTATCTGGGAGCGCGGCGCTGGATCAAGTTCCCGGGGGGGCAGCACTTCCAGCCTTCGGAGTGGGTCAAGCTCATCCTGATCCTCGCCATAGCCAAGTACTTTGCCGACATACGGCAGCGAGAGTTGTCCTTCTTCGACCTGATCAAGGCGGGACTGCTGGTGGGCGTACCCATGCTGATGGTGCTGGCCCAGCCCGATTTGGGAACGGCGCTCACCTACATGCCCATTGCTGTCATGGGAATTTACCTGGGCGGATTAAGGGCAAAACACGCCACCATTATCCTGCTGGCCGCGGCCATGGCCATGCCGGCGGCCTGGCACGTTCTCAAACCCTACCAGCGCGACCGCCTGACCAGCTTCATGCAACCCGAGGCTGACCGCCAGGGGTCGGGATATCAGGTGATTCAATCGAAGATTGCGGTAGGGGCGGGGGGCATTTGGGGGCGGGGATTCGCCAAGGGCACCCAGACGCACGGCATGTTCCTGCCGGTGCCGCAGACGGACTTCATCTTTGCCGCTTTTGCCGAGGAACATGGTTTTGTCGGCGCCATGGGGGTACTGCTGCTATACTTCATGGTGTTGATGCGCCTGATCCAGAACGCGCAAACGGCGCCCGACCGCGCCGGCACGTTCGTGGTCATGGGTGTGGTAGCGGTGTTAACCTTCCATATCCTCATCAACATAGGGATGGTGGTCGGCTTTATGCCGGTCACCGGTATACCCTTGCCGCTGATGAGCTACGGCGGATCGTCGGTACTGTTTACGTTTCTGGCGCTGGGTATCGTGATGAATATTCGCATGCGCCGGTTCGTGAATTAGAGTGCATGGGCAGCAAGGGCTGAAGGCTGCGCCGTGGGGCGCGGCAGGTTTCAAGATTTGCCACATTACGAGCGCCCTCGCGTGAAAAGGGCACTTTGCCGGCCGTAACAGAGGCCGGACAGGATTGCAGCGGAAAGCATCGGGCGGGTAACGGCCCCCTCCCACGGTTGCTGGCCCACAGGGACCAGCCGGAGAGAGCGGTCACAAACCTGATGTCAGCGAGTGCTATAGGTGCAAAGATTTCTGAGCTCAAGACAAGACTGCAGTGCGCGGGTATTCTCCCCGGGCTATGTTGTCCTCTGTTCCTAGCTGCCTATAACGCCAATCCTTCCATCTCTGTCTAAGTGCCGGAAAGTGTGTTTCCCAAGGGAAGCACACCCGGAGTCAGCATGACAAAAGAACTATTTGTCTCTACTACCCCGCATGAAACCAAGGTGGGGATCGTAGAGGACGACCAGCTCGCCGAAGTTTATTTCGAGCGCGAAAACGAATACACCCTCGCCGGTTCCATCTACAAAGGACGGGTCACCCGCGTGCTTCCCGGCATGCAGTCGGCTTTTGTGGACATCGGTTTGGAACGGGACGCGTTTCTTTACGTCTCCGATTTTTTCGAACTACAGGACGAAGAAGGGGAAATCCAGGAAATCACGGTTCCGCGACAGCAGTTTGAGGCGCCGTCAGCGGGCGAAGCGCCGGCATTGGCCGAAGGGCCGCTGGAGCCGCTGCCAGGTCCAGAAGAGCAGCCGGAAATGGTGGCAGAAGCTCCTTCGGAGCAGCCCCACGCCGCCCCCGCTCGGGAAGAAGAGCAGGGTGGCGGAGGCTGGCGCAATCGCCGCCGCCGCAGGGGACGCCGCGGCCGCGGCCTGCCCGAGTCCAAGTTTACCCGTGGGGAAGAACCGCAGGCCTCTGCTCCGGCGGAGCCGGTGCGTGAAAGCCGCGAACCGCGGGACAATCGCGAACCCCGCGTAAGCCGCGAACCGCGCGTAAGCCGGGAGCCCGTCTACGAGCCCATCCTCTTGCCGGGCGAGTCCATCTCCAAATACCAGAACCGGGCGCGTCCGGCACAGGCGGAAGCGGAATCGCCGCGCCACGCAGTGGAGACTGCTTCCCGCTATGAGAGCGGGAGCACGGTGGAGGAGCACCCGAGGGAGGAAGCGGAGCATCACGAGAAATCAGAGGGGAGCGCGGAACAGCGCTACGAGCAGATGAACGTGGCCGCGGTATTCGGGGGTGAGGCGGCGGAGCGCGAAGCGCGCCCGGCCGAACTGGAGCCGCACCACGAGGCGGAATTGCACACACTCGAAGAGGAGCGGCATGCCGAGCAACCGCCGCAGTTCTTCGAGCGCCATGAGCCCGCCGCCCAGGCATCCAGCCATACGATGGAAGAGGAGGAAATTGAAGACGAGGAGAGCGATATGCCCTCCTTTGCGGAAGAACTTGAAGAAGTCGATTTCGAGGAACTGGAAGAGGAAACCCAGGAAGCCGGCGACGTGCACGAGCCCGAGCCCGAGCACAACCATATTGGCAATGGAGTGGAATTGACCGAGGCGGTGGAAGAAGCGGACGCGGAGCGGGCCGCCTACGCCGAGGAATTTGCCGAAGAAGGCGGCGAGGGTCAGGCCGACGTGGAGCACGAGGAGAGCGGCCAAAACGAGGAGAACGGGCAACAGGAACTGTTGGGCGAGCAGCAGCCCCACAACGGGGAACTTGAAGCGCGCGCGGAAGTGCGGGCGCCTTCCGGAACCGCTGGCTATCAGCAGCGTGCCCAGCGCCCCGGCTGGGGCGAACGCCGGGGCGGCCGCCGCATGGGGGGCCGCCGTTTCCGCCGGCGCGAGCCGCAGCGCGCCCTGCCTGCCATTACCGATCTGCTCAAAGAAGGCCAGGAAATCCTGGTGCAGATTGCCAAGGAGCCCATCGGCAAGAAGGGCGCGCGCATTACCAGCCACATCGCCCTGCCCGGGCGCTTCCTGGTTTACATGCCGACGGTTAACCACATCGGGGTTTCGCGCAAGATCGCTTCCGAAGAAGAGCGGCAGCGGCTGAAGCGGCTGGTGCTCAGCGAGCGGGATAATGGCCACGGCGGCTTCATCGTGCGCACCGCCGCCGCAGCCGCCGATGAAAATGAGCTGCGGGCGGATATCCGCTTCCTCAAGAACCTGTGGAATGAAATCAAGCACCGGGCGGAGAGCGGCAAGTCTCCCGCGCTCATCTACCACGACCTCAATCTGGTGGAACGCATTCTGCGCGACCAGGTGACGCAGGACTTCTCCCAGATCTGGGTGGATAACGAGCAGGAGTACGAGCGCATCGTGCGCTTCGTGGGCCGCTTCCAGCCGGCGCTGGCCAAGCGGGTGAAGCTTTATACCAAGAGCACGCCCATATTCGAGCAATTCGGGCTGCAGGACGAAATCAATAAGGCGCTCAAGTCGAAGGTCTGGCTGAAGAGCGGCGGCTACATCGTGATCAACCAGACGGAAGCGCTGGTGGCCATTGACATCAATACCGGCAAGTACGTGGGTAAGACCACTCGCCTGGAAGACACCATCGTCAAGACCAACGTGGACGCCATCAAGGAGATCGTGCGCCAGATTCGGCTGCGCGACCTGGGCGGCATCATTGTGATTGACTTCATTGATATGGATGAGCGCCGCAACCGGCAGAAGGTGATGCAGGCGCTGGAGGAGGCGCTGCGCTCCGACCGCGCTCCCTCCAAGGTGCTGCAGTTCAATGATTTCGGGCTGGTGGCGATCACCCGCAAGCGAGTGAAGCAGTCCATGGAGCGCACCCTGGGTTCGTCTTGTCCGTATTGCACCGGCACTGGTTTTGTGAAGTCGGTCACTACGGTGTGCAACGAGATTTACACCGAGATGCGCAAGATCGCCAAGCAACTGGAGCGGCCGGACGTGATGCTGCGGGTAAACCCCGAGGTGGGCAAGGCGCTGAAGGCCAACAATGGGCGCTGGCTGACCGAATTGGAAGAACTGAGCGGGCGCAGCGTGATCGTGAAGACCGATCCCGCGCTGCACCAGGAGCAGTTCGACATAGACTAGGACGATTCAGATCCCGGTGCTGGGAAGCCGCAACTTCGGTTGCGGCTTTTTTTGTTGGGCCGTTCTAAGGATCACCGGTTGGATTCACGGTCCAGGGCTTACCTGCATGTGCACTGGCGGAGGAGGAGTTGTCATCTTCACGTTCTGCCAACGCATCCAGTAAGGATATAGACCTGTCCCCCTTAACCAGATTTGCATGGGAGGTGACGTATGCCAGAGAAGGAGACGATTGAACGGGCTCGTGAAGACAAGCGGGAAGGCAAGGCCCCCAGCACGCAGGCGGGCGAATTTGTGCGGGAAGAGATGCACCATGTCCGCGAAGGCAAGCATGGCGCTCGCTCACCCCAGCAGGCGATCGCGATTGGACTCTCGAAAGCGCGCCGCGCTGGAGTTAAGCTCGCGGCGCCGCGCAAAGGGAAAGCACGTGCCCGGACCCGGGCGCAGGCACAACGCGACTTGCGCAAGGGCAGAACGTCACGCCGCCGCAAGCCTTCGGCGCGGCGGTCGCGCGCGGTTTCGCGGGCTCTCAAACGGGAGGGCCGCCAATCAGCTTCGCGCAAGTCTCTAGCCAGGCAGGCGCGCCGCACGGCACAAGCCCGCGGACGCTCTTCGCGTCGGAGCGCGGCGCGGAAAGCAGTTCGCACCAAAGGCCGGACAGGGTTGAAGCTGGCTGCCCGCAAGGCGGCCAAGACCCGCCAGAGCCATCGCAAGGCAGCGTGAGCAGTTCCGGGTGAGACTGGCCGACAGATCCGTTCAAGCCGCAACTTCGGTTGCGGCTTTTTTATGTTGCGAGAGCGGGCCACCTGTCATTGACGGCGTCTATGCGCGCTCCGCACAATAAGCCTTATGTCGGCAGCGGCTGAAGAAGGCGCGGTGCTGATAACCGGCGCGAGTGGCCAGGTTGGGCGCGCAGTGTGTGTCTTGCTGCAAGCCGCAGGGGCTGACGTTTTGGCTGTTGATCTTGCAGCCGACGCCAAGGCGGGGGTTCTCGCATGCGATTTGCGTTCGCAGGAACAGGTCGCCCGCGTGTTTCAATGCCACTCAATTCGAGCCGTTATCCACTTGGCCGCCCTGTTGCCCAGTGCTTTCCTGGCCGATCCCGTGCGGGGCGCGGAAGTGAACCTGGTTGGTTCCTGCCACTTGCTGCGGGAAGCCGTCCACTATCGCGTAAGGCGATTCGTATTCGCTAGTTCCATGAGCGTGTATGGGTTGGCAGCTCGCGAGCGACCCCTCAATGAGGAGGATCCCGCAATTCCTGGTGATCCCTATGGAGCCTGCAAGCGAGCGGTGGAGACCGTTGGCGAGGCTTTGGCTCAGAAACGGGGCCTGGAGTTTGTAGCCCTGCGAATCGCTCGCGTGGTAGGTCCCGGCGCCAAGAACACCTCCTCTCCGTGGCGCGCGCAGATGTTTGAGCCCTCAAAGTGGAGCGCCATTGCTGTTCCTTTTCACCCGGGCGCCCTGTTGTCGCTAGTGCACGTGCAAGATGTTGCCCGCATGCTGTTGAGCTTGATCGAGGCGGCTGAGATCCGGCGACGCGTCTACAACACGCCTGCGGAGTTGTGGGAAGCGGGACAGCTGCAGAAAGCCATCCAGGAATTAACCGGCATCCGAGTGGAATTAGCAGCCCAGGGACGGGATCCCGGGCCGACCTCTGACGGCGGCCGATTCACGGGGGATTTCGGAGTTCACACTCGCGGCCTGCGGGAGTATCTGGCGACTGCTGCAGAGGGCTTGCCAATATCCAAGAACGCAGGCTGAGAATGTTCGTTGGGCACGTGGCACGTCTGTGCCAATGGCGCGCTTAGCGCTGTCCGTTTGCTGGATTGAGCATCGTCCCGAATGACAAACGCGGGCACACCGAGGGACCAGCACCTCAGTAACCGTGATTTCGTGCTCAGTTGCGAACCCCAACCGTAAATACCACAAGATGGTGTATATAATAAAACTCCTAACCCTTCCTATAGCGGCTTTATTGCAAATTAAACTCGGGCGTTTTCCGGCGAAACCGGCAGTGCGACGGGCAAAACCCGAACAGTAACCTTGACACTTCTGGCGTACCGGTTGAAATAGACGCAGCAACACACAAACATCTCCCCCCAAAGTTCAAAAAGAGGGACGTTTCCTCTTGTCCGATTGGGCCGGCTTCGCCGGAGTGTAGGTGAAGCAGGAGGGCAATGCTGTGGACGGTGACCAGAAAACCATGAGCGATGCCCCGGAAGTGATGAACATTCGCCAGGCTTCGCAGTACCTGGGAGTGAGCGCGGACACGCTTTACAAGTACGTGTACGAAGAAAAAATTCCCGCTTTCAAGCTGGGGAACCGCTGGAAGTTCAAGAAAACCATCCTGGATTCCTGGATGGAGCGGAAAAGCACTCAGGGCGAAGGGCGGGGCCGGAAAAAACTCAAAGCGCGAGCGGCAGGAGCGCAACTGTAAAGGCGGGGAGCATGTTTGGAAAACAATCCATTGTCGGCCTGGATGTAGGCTCCAGCAGCATCAAGGCGGTGGAGTTGAAGCGCGGACGCAAGGGCATTGAAGTGGCCCACGTCGGCCTGGAACCGCTGCCCGCCGACATCGTGGTGGATTCCATGATCGTGGACAGCGGCACGGTCTCCAGCGCCATCTCCAAGCTGTTCACGGAAAATGAAATCAAATCGCGGGCGGTGGCCACCTCGGTGAGCGGCCACTCGGTGATCGTGAAGAAGATCCCCTTGCCCATGATGAGCGACCAGGAACTGGCGGAGACCATTCAGAAGGAAGCGGCCCAGGCTATTCCCTTCGACATCGCCGACGTCAGCATTGATTACCAGATCCTCTCCGAGGATCCTTCCAGCCCCACCATGGACGTGCTGCTGGTGGCGGTGAAAAAAGACAAGATTCTGAACTACACCAATGTGCTCTCCATGGCCGGCAAGTCGCCCGCCATCGTGGACATTGACGCTTTCGCGCTGCAGAACTGCTACGAGTACAACTACGAGCCCGCGCCCAACTCCACCGTGGCCCTGCTCAACCTGGGCGCCAGCGTCATGAACATCAACATCGTGAAGGGCACGGCCCCGCTGTTTACCCGCGATGTCAGCGTAGGCGGCCACCAGTACACCGATTCGCTGCAGAAGGAACTGGACCTCAGCTTCGACGACGCGGAAGCGCTGAAACTGGGCAGGAAGGTGGGCACGGTCAGCGAGGATGCCAAGCTGCCGGTGTTGCAGCAGGTAACCGAAATCATCGTGCTGGAGATCCAGAAGACGTTCGACTTCTTCCGCGCCACCGCGGCGGGCGAGCACATCGAGAAAATCTACCTGGCCGGAGGCTCCTGCAAGGTGCCGGGCCTGATCGAGTCGCTGCGGCAGGAGTTTTCCCTGCCCGTGGAAGAGTTGAATCCGTTCCAGAAGGTCCTGCCGCCGGTGGGTCCGGGCCTGGAACTGGTGGAGCAAAATGCCGGGCAGCTGGCGGTAGCGGTAGGGCTGGCCCTGAGGAGTTTTGACGACCTATGATCCGCATCAACCTGCTGGGTGTTCCGAAGTCAAAAAGCAAGCGCGGTCCCAGCCTGGCGTCCATGCTTCCGGCCGCCGGGGTGAGCGTGGTGATGAAGCTGCTGCTGGTGTTCGCGGTGGCCGCAACCCTGAACTTCGGCTACTGGTACCACCTGAACGCCGAAAAGGCGCGCCTGGCCACGCAGCTGGCGCAGGCGGAGCGCAAGAACCGGGAGCTGTCCGAGGTCAAGGCCAAGTACCTGGAACGGGAAAAACAGATGCAGCAATACAAGCGCCGGGTGGACGTGATTGACGAGCTGCGCTCCAGCCAGTTCGGGCCAGTCACGCTGATGAGCACCCTGGGCGGCACGGTGGACAACACCGAGGCGGTGTGGCTGAGCCTGGTGAAGGATCAGGGCGCCAGCATTGACATCGAAGGCCGGGCCTTGAGCGAGACAGCGGTGGCCAACCTGATCACCAACCTGCAAAAGAGCGGCTATTTCAAAACCGTGGAAATGAAGGAAACCTACCAGGACGCTTCGACCAAGGAAATGCAGGCCTTCGTTTTCACCATTACTTGTGAGAAGCAGAAGAGTTAGAGGGCGCGAACCATGGCCAATTTGACTGATTTGCCGGAAGCAAAGCAGTGGGGAGTGATTGCCGGCATGGCATTGCTGCTCACCCTGGCGGCCTACTTTGGCGTGTTTCGCAGCATGAGCACCGCCAACGAGGCTGATGCCCAGAAGCTGCAGACCAAGATGGCGGAAAACGCCGAACTGGAGCGCTACCGGCCCAAGCTGGTGCAGATTGAGCAGCAGATCGAGAACCTCAAGCTGCAGCTCGCCATCCAGGAGCGCATCGTGCCGGATGAAAAAGAAGCCGACAAGTTCATGCGCATGATGCAGGGCGAAGCGGAGAAATCGGGAATCGAGATTCGCCGCTACACCTCCATGCCCACCAGTACGCGCGAGTTCTACACCGAGGTGCCCTTCGAAATCGAGGTTGACGGCCCCTACTACTCGCTGCTGAACTTCTTCGACCGGGTCGCCCACCTGGAGCGGATTATCAACATTTCCGGTCTGGCCATGACCACCGTGGGCAAGCCCATGGACGCCAAGGCCAAACATACCTACCAGTACGCGCCGGGGGAGAGCGTGGTCGCCACCTGTGTAGCCACCACGTTTTTCAGCCATGCCCAGCAGGGGCCGGCCGGCAAGCCTGGTTTACGGACCGTGGCAGGGCGCCACTAGGGAGCGGATATGAAGCGAACGGCAATCATGGCGGTGGTTCTGCTGGCTGCGGCCACGGTGTGGGCGCAGCAACCGGGCATCATTCCCAACACCCGGGCCAAACTGCAAACCGCGCAAAAGACCTGGAATGCGCAGCAGAGCACGGTGGATGCGGCGCTTCCGGCAGCTGGGCCGCAGGCGGAAAGCAAGTCCGGATCCGAGGCCGGCGCGGCGCCGGATGCCAGCCAGCTTCTGCCCCATGACGCGGTGGGCACCGAGTCGGGCGAGCAGCGCATGTCCCAATCGGCCAAGCGCGATGCTTACAAGCGCGACCCCTTCATCAGCCCGGTGGTGAGCCGGATGAGCGGATCGGGTTCGGGCTGCAGCAGCGGCAAGCGCTGCCTGAGCGTGGATTCCATCAGCCTGCGCGGCATCGTCAAGTCGCAGGACGGCATGATCGCGGTGGTGGTAAATGCCGCCAACAAGGCTTATTTCCTGCGGGAGAATGACCCCATTTTCAATGGCTTCGTGGCCAGAATCACCGGTGATTCCATGGTGCTGCGGGAGTCGGTGCAGGATGTGCTGGGGCGCAAGACCACCCGCGACGTGGTGAAGAAGCTTTTTGTTCCGGTGGTATAAGCGCCGGGAAAACCGGGGCCGGAAAACCGGTCCGGCAAAACGAATTGCACTGCACGCACCACCGGCAGAGCCGCCGTTAGCCAATGGCATGGCTCGGCCGGGGGCGTGAGGGAGAGGCAAATGAGGCGAATGCAATTGCTGGCAATCATTCCCCTGCTGATGTTGTCGCTGGCCGCGGCCCAGACATCGGGCCCGCAGGCGAACACGGCAGCGGAGCACCCACTCATCCAAAAGATGGATGTGTTCAAGAGCGTGTCTGGAATCAGGGTGGAACTTACGGGCAGCGGCCGGCTTTCGGCGACCGCCACCATGGTCGCTAACCCCGACCGCCTGGTGGTGGATGTGCCGGGCGCGGTGGTGTCCCGGTTCCGCCGGATTGCCATTGGCGCCGACGGCGTCAAGGCGGTGCGCCTGGGACAGAACAGCGCCCATCCACCGGTGGCTCGCCTGGTCGTGGACTTGGCGGCGGTGCGCAATTATGAGCTCGTGCCAGAAGGCAACAAGCTCGTCCTGAAGCTACGCTCGGTCAACGTGGCGCAAGCCCAGGCCAAGCAGACGCCTCAGCGCACGCGCCCGCAGGTGGCGGTGGCTGCTCTGAAGACGGCGGTGGTTCCCGCCTCCGTGCAGCCGGCGACGGCTACGGCGAAAGACTTTGTCATGGTCGAGCCGCAATACAGCTCGCATCCTGCAGAGAGCAGCATTCAGCCTCCAGAGCGCACCTTGAAAGCCGCAGCCACTATGGCGTCCAGTCTGCCCAGCAGCATGCTGATGCCACGGGAAAGTGCTGCCATGAATTCCGCGGCGCAGGCTCAGACGAGCCAGCCGGTTGCGGTTCCTGCCGCCGCTTCCACTGACGCTCCTGCGGCCGCGCCGGCCACTCCGGCCGCTGCTCCCGCGACTTCTGCCAGCGACCCCGCGCCTCAGGCTGCCACTCCCGCAGCGCCTGCTGCCGCCCCCACAGCACCGGCTGCTGCCCAGGAATCCGGCGTAACCATCAAACCGGCGGAAAACCTCGCCGCAGAGCAGCAGAAGCAAATGTCACGCGGTGTGCAGCCCACGGGCAAGACTCGCTACACCGGCGAGCCCATCTCGGTAAATTTGAAGGATGTGGATCTGAAGGACTTTTTCCGGCTCATCCACGAGATCAGCGGGCTCAACATCGTGCTCGATCCCGAAGTGCACGGCTCACTCACCATCGTGCTGGATGATGTGCCCTGGGATCAGGCGCTGGACCTCGTGCTGAAGAACAACGGCCTGGATCGGCAGCTCGAGGGCAACGTGCTGCGCATTGCCACGGTTGACACCATGCGCAAGGAAGCGGAAGCGCGCCGGGCGCAAATCGAGGCCGAAACGCTGGCCGTGGATAAGATTACGGTCACCCGCTATCTGAGCTACGCCCACGCCAAGGACGTGATGCCCACGTTGAAAAAGCTGCTCAGCTCGCGGGGCGACATTATTTCCGATGACCGCACCAACGCGCTCATCATCCAGGACATTCCCGGCGTGATTCCGCAGCTTGACAGGCTGATCACGCAACTGGATCGCAAGACGCAGGAAGTGGAGATAGAAGCCCGCGTCGTGGCGGCCACCCGCAACTTCGCGCGCGACCTGGGAACGCAGTTCGGCTTCGGCTGGGGCAACAGTCCCACCGCGATTGGCGGCACCGGCGCTGTGGGAACGTCGCCGGCCCAGGTGGGCTATCTGGCGCCTCCCGGATACTTCACCATCCCCGGGGTGCCACTGCCGACGGGCAAGACTCCGACCGTGACTTCGGCGGCCATTCCCTTGTTCTCCAATTTCCCGGCAGTTGGCCCGAACAGCGGCTTGGGCATCACCAACCTTGGTGCCAACTACCGGCTTGATTTCGTACTGACCATGGCGGAGTCACGGGGCTTGCTGAAAATCCTTTCCCGCCCCCGCGTGGTAACGCAGAACAACATCCAGGCGGTGGTGCGGCAAGGCTTCCGCATCCCGGTGGTGACGCAGGCACAGTTGGGCGGTCCGCCCACTACGGCGTACGTGGATGCGTTCCTGCGGCTCACGGTGACCCCGCAGATTACGGCGGAGAACACCATCTTCCTGAACGTGGACGTGGAGAACACCACGCCCGACTTCGGCCGCACCGTGGGTGGCAACCCCACTCTGATAACCCAGCAGGCCACCACGCAAGTGCTGGTGACCGACGGCGGCACGGTTGTGATCGGCGGGGTTATCCAGACGCAGAACTCGATGAACGTGCAGCAGGTGCCATTACTGGGCAGCATTCCGGTGTTCGGCAACCTGTTCAAGCGCACGGTGGTGAGCACCTCCACCCAGGAGCTGATCTTCTTCATTACCCCGAAGATCGTGCAGACCTAAAGGCGGAGTTAGACACTGTTCTATTGAGGCCCTCGGCGACGAGGGCCTTTCTTTTTGACCGCCCAGCGGGGTTCCTGTGAAGCAATCATGTATCTTGAAAAGGGCAGCCGAATCCTGCCCTTACTTTGCCGAGCATGGACTACCGAACCCGCCAGAACCAGCTGTTGCAATCAGAGGAAATTTCCAAGTGCGACGTGTTCCTGGTCACGCACCTGCCCAACGTACGCTATCTGTGCGGTTTTACGGGCAGCAGCGGGGTGCTGGCGCTGGCGCCCTCGGGGTCGGTATTTTTTACTGACGGCCGCTACACCGAGCAAGCTCGCACCGAGGTGGCCGGGGCACGGGTAGTGATTGTACGCAAATCGCCGCTGGCAGGAGTCGCGGAATGGCTGCTGCGCCGCGCCCAGCGGAAGAGTGGGCTGCGGGTGGGCATTGAAAGCGAACACCTGAGCGTGGCTTCCCGCGCCCTGCTGATGCGGTTGCTTTCGCCGCGCCTGCGCCTGCGCAACACCGCGGGCGTGGTGGAGCGGCGGCGCATGGTGAAGGATGCGGAGGAACTGGCGCGCATCCGGTCGGCGGCGAAGCTAGGCACGTCGCTATTGCGGGCCGCCTTGCCACTGGTCCGCCCGGGCACACCTGAAACCACGCTGGCGGCCGAAATGGAATACGCCGCTCGCCGGGGCGGCGCCGAGGAAATGTCATTTCCCACCATTGTGGCTGCCGGTCCACGTTCCGCGCTGCCCCACGCCCACGCTTCCGCCAACCTGGTTCCGCGCCGCGGATTCGTGCTCTTCGACTTCGGTGTTATACTCGCAGGTTATTGTTCGGATATGACCCGCACTGTACACGTGGGTCGCCCGACAGCGGAGGCCCGCCGCGTTTACCAGGCGGTACTGGAAGCGCAGTTGGCGGCCATCGCGGCAGTTAGGCCGGGTGTGGCAGTTGGCGAAGTGGACCGAGCAGCGCGTAACGTGCTGCGCGGTGCCGGGTTGGCGCGCTACTTTACTCATTCCACTGGTCACGGCGTGGGTTTGGAAATCCACGAGCCTCCGCGCGTGGCCGCCGGGCAACAGGAGCGCTTGCAGTCGGGCATGGTGATCACCGTGGAGCCGGGGGTTTACCTGGCGAAGCGGGGCGGAGTGCGGATCGAGGATATGGTGGTCGTGACCGGCTCCGGTTGCGAAGTACTCACCTCCACGAGCAAAGAACTGATCGTGTTGTAAGAGCAGATTCGCACGCGGTTCACGAATCAACCGCTGCGGAATAAAGCCGGCCGCTGGCGCCATGGGCGGCAGGGATAGCGCAGTCCCTCCACCAAATCATGAATCAAAAAGAGCTCAAGGAACTCATCGAGTTCTTAATCGAGAAAGACGTCACCGAGTTTGAGTTGGAGCGTGGCGACGTTAAGGTACGTATCAAGCGCGGCCCGGAAGCCGCCGCGGGCCGCGATGTGCATTACGTGACCATGCCGCCCGTGGCCTCGCCCGCCGCCGAAGGACGCGCAGCCTCACCGCCCCCAGCTTCAGGTCCGACCGCTGTCCCGGCAGCGCCGCCCGCCGAAGCCCCCAAAGAGGAGGGGCTGCACATGATCACCTCGCCCATTGTGGGTACGTTCTATGAGGCGCCTTCGCCGGGTTCGCCGCCCTTCGTCAAGCCCGGGGACCCGGTGGAAGTGGGCCAGGTGCTGTGCATCATCGAAGCCATGAAGCTGATGAATGAGATCGAATGCGACGTGGCCGGGGAAGTGGTTAAGAGGGTAGTGAACAACGGCCAGCCGGTGGAATATGGCCAGCCCCTGTTTGAAGTTCGCCCGCGCAAATAGCTGCACTCATAATGTTCAAGAAGATCCTGATTGCCAACCGCGGTGAAATTGCCCTGCGGGTGATCTGCGCCTGCAAGGAGCTTGGCATCAAGGCGGTAGCCATCTACAGCGAAGCCGACCGCCATTCGCTGCATGTGCGCTTTGCCGACGAGGCCATCTGCATTGGGCCGCCGCAGCTGGCCCAGAGCTATCTCAACATTCCCGCGGTCATCAGCGCGGCGGAAATCGCCAACGTGGACGCCATCCATCCCGGCTACGGGCTGCTGGCGGAAAACGCCAATTTCGCCGAGGTTTGCGAAACCTGCCGCATCAAGTTCATCGGCCCGCCGCCGGAGATTACCCGCCTCATGGGGGAGAAGGAAAAGGCGCGGGCCGCCATGAAGCAGGCAGGCGTGCCCATCCTGCCCGGCTCGGAAGGGGTGATCAGCGCCGAAGGCGAGGCCCAGGAGTGGGCGCGGCAAATCGGCTATCCCGTTATTGTGAAGGCATCGGCGGGCGGCGGCGGGCGCGGCATGCGCATCATCCGCAGCGACGAGGAATTGCCCAACCTGTTTCGCGCGGCCCAGTCCGAGGCGGCCGCCGCTTTCGGCAACGGTGATCTCTATCTGGAGAAGTTTCTGGAGCGGCCCAGGCATATCGAGTTCCAGGTTCTGGGAGACTCCTACGGCAAGGTGATCAGCCTGGGCGAGCGCGAGTGCAGCATCCAGCGCCGTCACCAGAAGCTGCTTGAGGAATCACCCTCCACCCAGGTGACCCCTGAGCTGCGGGAGCGCATTGGATCCATGCTGGGCGCCACCTTATCCAAAATCGGCTACGTCAACGCGGGCACCATCGAATTCCTCATGGATGAAGACCGTAGCCTCTACTTCATCGAGATGAATACCCGCATCCAGGTGGAGCATGCTGTCACCGAAATGGTCACCGATGTTGACCTGGTGAAGAGCCAGATTCTACTGGCGGCGGGGGCGCGCCTGGACGAGGTGCTGCAGGGCAACGTGTTGACCCGCGGCCACGCCATCGAGTGCCGCATCAACGCCGAGCACCCGGAAAAATTCACCCCTTCCGCGGGCAAGATTACCACCTTCCACCCGCCGGGCGGGACCGGGGTGCGCGTGGATACGGCAGCCTATGCCGAAGGCGTGATCCCGCCGTACTACGATTCGCTGATCGCGAAGCTGATCGTGCGCGGCAAGGATCGTCAGGAGGCCATCTCCCGCATGGCACGGGCCCTGGAGATGTTCATTGTCGAAGGCATCTACACCACCATCCCGCTGCACCGGCGGCTGCTGGCGGATCCCGATTTCCGCGCCGGTCGCTTCCATACCAACTTCCTGCAGGGCTTTCTGAACGCGGGGAAGCACGAAAAAGCGTTAAGCAAATAAGTGTGAAGCGGCGAGTTTTTGCCTTCAACCGTTACGTCGGCCGCTTAACAGTAGAGCCGAATTTCGCATAAACACCTGCTGCGCGAACTCAACGCTCATGGGGACGTTGTAGGAGTAAATAACAGGTCCGGCCCAGAACCGGGACCTTGGTAACCTTTGTCGCCGCTCGGCGGCAGGCCACAATTTCCGGTGCTCAGTAGTTGCCCAACCGTTACTCCTGAGGAAATAGCGTAGATGATTACAGTGATCGTCATCGGGGCTGTGACCGCCTTGGCCATGTTCGCTATTTTGGCGAAGATGTTTGCCGGTGAGCCCGAGGGAACGGAAAAACTCCAAAAAGGCGACATCCTCAAGCAGCTCCTGGCTTTATCCGAGCTCGACGGCGGCGCCGGCATGAGCACGTCTCCTGTCCGGCCTCGGCCGCAGCCTGATCATTCGGCTCAGCCTGGCAAGTCTCCGCAACTCAAGCCAACGGAGAAGATTCCCAGTTTGGTCGGCTCCAGACCAAATTCCGGCGGACCCGACGCAGCAACATGCGTCAGTGCCGGCAAAGCCGGTGAAAGCCACCGAGGCGAACCCTTCAAAAAGTGACATCAGCATCGTGCAGGACTTCCGATAGACTTAAAGGCGCTTCGGCAAGGCGTCGCCGGACAGCTCCCCAACTCCTGACCCGAACCTTATGTTGCCGCGCCTCTACGCCATCATTGACGCTGCTTGCTTTCCTGACACTTCCGCGCTGCTGGCCTTTGCCGGGGAACTGCGCGCGGCCGGGGTTACCCTCTTGCAGTATAGAAACAAGGTCGGCAGCGCCCGCCAGATGCTCAGCCATGCCCGCGAATTGCGACGTAAGCTGGAAGGCGTGCGCCTCATCATGAACGACCGCGCCGACCTGTGCCTGGCCGCCGGATTCGACGGGGTGCACGTGGGCCAGGAAGACTTGTCGGTGGAGGGTGCGCGCCGAGTACTGGGGAATGCGCTGTGGGTGGGCGTTTCCACCCACGTCCCCGAGCAGGTGCAGGCCGCGGCGGCCACTTCTGCCGACTACGTGGCCGTGGGCCCGGTGTTCGCTACCAGAACCAAGGCCAATCCCGACCCAGTAATCGGGCTGGAAGGGCTGCGAATGGCGCGGAGCTTGATCCGCAAGCCGCTGGTAGCTATTGGCGGCATTACCCGTGAGAACTGCCGTCCGGTGCTCGAGGCGGGTGCGGATTCGGTGGCCGTAATCTCTGACCTATTGGATAACCCTGGCAAATCAGCAGAGGAATTTCTGCGCCGGTTGGGGTAAAGTCATGCCGTACTGTCGTCCGAGGGCGAGACGCCCTCGCCACAGCCGGCGGGACGCTGGCGCTACGGGGTAACTTCTGAGCACTGATATCCGGAATACCGTTCCCCTGGCACCCGCCACCGAGTGGGAGACCGCCACCCATCAGGACAAGGAACTGGTCAAGGGCCTGGGCCTGACCAGCGCCACCACCCTGGTCATGGGTTCCATGATCGGGTCGGGCATCTTCATTGTCTCCGCCGAAATTGGCCGGGAAGTGAACTCGCCGGGCTTGCTCATCCTTGCCTGGGTGGTCACCGGCTTCATGACCATCACCGGGGCGCTCTGCTATGGCGAATTGGCGGCCATGATGCCCCGCGCCGGTGGCCAGTATGTGTACCTGCGCGAGTCCCTGGGTCCGCTCTTTGGCTTCCTCTATGGCTGGACCCTATTTCTGGTCATTCAGACCGGCACCATCGCGGCCGTAGGCGTAGCCTTCGGCAAGTTCCTGGGCTATTTCTTTCCCTCGATCTCCTCCACCAACTGGATTGTGCACATCGCCAAGGTGCCGCCCATCGCGGTCGGCCCCATGGTGCTGGGCAACATGGACGTGGGGCTGAACACCCAGAATCTGATCGCCATCGTCATCATAGTGTTTTTGTCGGTGGTGAACATTTTTGGGCTGAAGACCGGCGCCCTCATCCAGAACGTGTTTACCATCGCCAAGGCTTCCGCCCTGTTTGGGCTGGTGGTGCTGGGGCTGGCCATCGGCCGCAACGCCACCGCGGTAGCCGCCAACTTCACCGACTTCTGGCGCAATGCCGGCTGGCACGCCCATCATGCGGTGCAGGTGGGGATAGGCGGACCGGTCGCCATAGTGGGCACACTGACCATCATCGCTGTGGCCCAGGTGGGCTCGCTATTCTCCGCCGATGCCTGGAATAACGTGACCTTCACTGCCGGCGAAGTCAAAAACCCCAGCCGCAACCTGCCCTTGTCCCTGGCCATGGGCACGGGCGTCGTCATCCTGCTCTACATTGCCGCCAATTTCATTTACTTGATGGTGCTGCCGCTGAATGGCGATCCCCACGGGCTGACCACCCTGGCGCGTGGCATCAAGTATGCCGCCGAGGATCGTGTGGGCAGCGCGGTGATGTTCCAGATGTTCGGTACCGCCGGCGGGGCCGCCATGGCCATCGCCATCATGCTTTCCAGCTTCGGCTGCAACAACGGGCTGATTCTTGCCGGCGCCCGGGTTTACTACGCCATGGCCAAGGACAAACTCTTCTTCCGCAAGGTTGCCGATCTTCACCCCAAATACAAGACGCCGGTGGCTTCGCTGCTGGTGCAGGCGATTTGGACCTGCATTCTCTGTCTCTCGGGCAGCTACAGCCAGTTGCTCGACTACATCATTTTTGCGGTGCTGGTGTTTTATATTCTGACCATCGGTGGGCTTTTTGTTCTGCGTTGGAAACGGCCCGAGGCAGAGCGCCCTTACCGGGCTATTGGCTACCCCGTCCTGCCCGCCATCTATATAGTTTTTGCCGTGTTTATTGATGTCGTACTATTACGATACAAACCTCAGTACACTTGGCCAGGCCTGATTATCGTGCTCATAGGCGTACCGGTTTACCTGCTGTGGTCGCGCCTGAACCGTACCCATTCGGCAGCGCAAGCGTAAATTCTGAACAAGAGAGCGATGGATGTCTAATCTACTGAAAACCAAGCCGCTGGACGTAGTAATGGCGGAAGCCTACGAAACCGGCGAGCACAGCCTGAAGCGCGCCCTGGGTCCCGGCAACCTGATCGCGCTGGGCATCGGCGCCATTATCGGCACCGGCATTTTCGTGCTGACCGGGGCGGCGTCCGCCATGTACGCGGGGCCCTCTATCGTTCTCTCCTTCATCGTGGCCGGCATTGGCTGCGTCTTCGCCGGCCTTTGCTACGCCGAGTTCGCCGCCATGATTCCCATCGCCGGCTCGGCTTATACCTACGGCTACGCGACCTTGGGCGAGATTTTCGCCTGGATCATTGGCTGGGACCTGATCCTGGAGTATGCCTTTGGCGCCGCCACCGTGGCCTCCGGCTGGAGCGGATACGTGCTCAGCTTCCTGCAGGATTTCGGCATTCGCCTGAGCCCCAGGCTGGCGGGCGCGCCGGGGACACCATTCGTTCTGTATAACGGGCACTGGGAAAACCTGAGCCGCGTCTCCAAGGCTTTAGCCCTGCACCACATTGATCCCAGCACCCTGCCGCATCAGACCTCGTTCTTCAACCTTTTCGGCTTCATCGGGATTGCGCTGGTCACGGTGGTGCTGGTGATCGGCATCAAGGAGTCAGCCAATTTGAACTCGGTGATCGTGGTCGTAAAGGTCTGCGTCCTGCTGGTGTTCGTCGGGTTGGGGGTCAACTACATTATGGGCCACATGGCGGAAGCGTCCGCTAACTGGCATCCCTTCATTCCGCCGAACAAAGGCGGCTTCGGCGAGTTCGGCACCAGCGGCATTTTTCGCGCCGCGGGCGTGATCTTCTTCGCCTACATCGGCTTTGACGCGGTTTCCACCGCGGCGCAGGAGACCAAAAATCCCAAGCGTGACATGCCCATCGGCATTCTGGGCTCGCTGGTCATCTGCACCATCCTCTACATCCTGGTGGCCGGAGTTCTGACCGGCCTGGTGAAATACACCAACCTCAACGTGCCCGATCCCATCGCCATCGGCATTGATATGACGGGCGTGCGTTGGGGCAGCCTGCTCGTGAAGCTGGGCGCTATCTGCGGCCTGAGCAGCACCATGGTCGTGATGTTGCTGGGCCAGTCGCGGATTTTCTACACCATGTCGCACGACGGGTTGCTGCCCAAGTGGGCCAGCGCGGTACACCCTCGCTTCCGCACGCCTTATATTTCCTCCATCTTTGTGGGCGTGTTCGTGGCCATCTTTGCGGCCGTGATCCCCATCTCGGTGCTGGGCGAACTGGTCAGCATCGGCACCCTGCTGGCATTCATCATCGTTTGCGCCGGAGTTTGGGTGCTGCGCCGCACGCGGCCGGAAGTGCCGCGTCCCTTCCGCACCCCCTGGGTGCCGTTTGTACCCATCATGGGCATTGTGATTTCCGCGCTGATGATGCTCAGCCTGCCCCTGGACACCTGGATCCGGCTAATCGTGTGGCTGATCATCGGCATGGTGCTTTACTTCACCTATAGCCGCCGGCACAGCAAAGTGCAGCAGGGCATAACTTCGGTCACCAGCCCGCCGGTGGGGGTGACGTACACCGAGCCGCGATAGCTGAAAAGCTGACTCGCTTGCTAGCTCACTGGCTGAGTTCGCGCCCGGTGACGATTTGCCAGTCATCCAGGCAGCTAGTCAGCCAATCAGCTTGCCTACGGGCGCCCTGCACCACAAATCTTTCTGTTTCCAATCGCAAGTGTGATGAAATTGAGCAGGCGGGACTGAGAACCGAGAACCGGGAACTGAGAACTGCTTCTTGCGCGCTCTTCGCAATCTGAAACTAATCGTCCTGGGACTGATCGTCATCATGTTCCTGGGCATGGCCGGCTTTCACTTCATTGAAGGCTGGCCGTGGTTCGATGGCCTCTACATGGTGGTGACCACCTTCACCACCATCGGCTACCAGGAAACCCACACGCTTTCCCACGCCGGCCGCATCTTCAACCTGTTTCTGATCATTGCCGGCGTTTCGCTGGTTTTCCTGGGCATCGGGTCGCTGACCCAGGCTTTGCTAGAATTCGAGCTGGGTAACTTCTTCGGCAGGCGCCGCATGGAACGCGAGATCAGCCGGCTCACCGATCACTTCATCATCTGCGGCGTGGGGCGGGTCGGCCGCAGCGCCGCCCGCGAACTGGCGCGCAAGCCGGCGCCCTTCCTGGTCATCGAGCAGAACGAAGGCAAGGCGCAGCGCTACGGGGAAGAGTTCCACACTATCATTGGCGACGCCACGCAGGAAGCCACGCTGCGCCAGGCCCGCATTGAGCACGCCCGGGGCCTGGTGGCCGCCACTACCACCGACGCTACCAACATCTACATCGTGCTCACCGCGCGGGCACTGAATCCGCATTTGAAAATCATCGCCCGGGCCAGCGAGGAGGACGCGGAAAAGCACCTGCTCACCGCCGGCGCTGATTCCGTCATCTCGCCTTACGTCTTCGCCGGACACCGAATCGCCCAATCCTTTCTGCGTCCCAACGTGCTCGACTTCCTCGACATTGCCACCGTGCGCCACGGCAAGATGGGCCTGGAGATCGAAGAAATTCTTATTGAGCAGCGGTCGCCTTTTTCCGGGCAGACCATCGAGAGCTCAAAAATTCGCCAGGAACTGGGCGTGATCGTGCTCGCCATCAAGCATCCCGGGCAGGACATGCGCTTCAATCCCGCGCCCGACGACCGCATCGAGCCCGGCGACTACCTTATCGCCATGGGTGAGCCGGGCGGCTTGCGCAAGCTCGAGGCCACCGCCAACCTGCGCTCATGAAAATCGTTACCGCTGCCGAGATGCGCGACATTGACCGCGCTACCAGTGAGCGTTTCGGCGTGCCCTCGCTCGTGCTGATGGAGAACGCCGGCACGGCAGTAGCCGATTTCGTGCTCAGCGAGTATGCCGGCGCACGCAGCGTGGGAGTGGTCTGCGGCAAAGGCAACAACGGCGGCGACGGCTTTGTGGCCGCGCGCAAGCTGTTGGAGGCGGGCAGGGAAGTGCGCCTGCTTCTGCTGTGCGATCCGGGTGACCTGCGCGGAGACGCTGATGCCATGTTCCGGGAATTGCCGCTGAAGCCGGTGCTGGCCCGCTCGTCAGATGATTTCAGGAGTCCCATTGCGCTCGCGGTGTTCGACGCCGATGTTCTGCTGGACGCGGTTCTCGGCACCGGATTTCGCCCGCCAGTGACCGGCCTTTATGCCGAGGTCATCCAGCATTTCTCCCAGGTGCGCGCACCCATTGTGGCGGTGGACATTCCTTCCGGTCTGGACGCTGACGCCATGGACGGCGCGCCGACCGGGCCCGCGGTGCCCGCGTGCGCCACCGTGACCTTCACCGCGCCGCGTCCGGCGCACGTTTTCAGCCCCGTGATTAGGGGACCGGTGGTGGTGGCGCCCATCGGCTCGCCCGAGCAAGCCATTCAATCGTCTCTGAATCTGGAGCTGATTACCCCGCGCGACATTGCTGAAATGGTGGCGCCGCGCCCGCGCGATTCCCACAAGGGCATGTACGGCCACGTGCTGGTGATTGGCGGTTCGCTGGGCAAGGCGGGCGCCGCCGGCATGGCGGGCATGGCGGCGCTGCGCACCGGGGCGGGCCTGGCGACCGTGGCCACGGCGCAATCGGTGTTGCCCACGGTGGCGGGCTTCGCGCCTGAGTTGATGACCGAGCCTCTGCCCGAAACTGAAGCCGGCACCATTTCCCTTCGCGCCCGCGAGTATGGCCGCTTGGACGGGATCATCCAGGGCAAGACGGTGCTGGCTATCGGGCCGGGCATCTCCCGCCAAACAGAAACTTCAGAGCTGGTGCGCGTACTGGTAAAGAGCTCTCAGCTCCCCATGGTGCTCGATGCCGATGGCTTGAACGCTTTCGAAGGCCGCGCCCAGGAGCTTACGGGGCGGCCGCTGGTCATTACGCCGCATCCCGGCGAAATGTCGCGCCTGGCGCAGCTTTCCACCAAACAGGTTCAGGAGAATCGGTTGCAGGTGGCGCGCGACTTCGCCACCCGCCACGGCATCACCACGGTGCTCAAGGGAAATCGCACGCTGGTGGCCCAGGCTGATGGCAAAGTTTGGGTGAATCCCACCGGCAATCCCGGCATGGCCAGCGGCGGCATGGGCGACATCCTGACGGGAATTGTTGCCGGCTTGCTGGCACAGACTACGCACTCCATCACGGCGGTCATAGCCGGCGTGTACCTGCACGGACTGGCCGGCGATGCGGCCTGCGAGCAGACCGGCGAGCAGTCGCTGATTGCCACCGACCTGCTCGCCGCCTTGCCAGAAGCGTTCCGCCGCGTGCGCGCGGAAGCGGAAAAGCCAACTGTGCGCTTTGCGGCATAGAGCCTGTCAATCGGAAACTCTGCAGCTATGTAGGACAGTGTTCATTGGCTGAAAACGGTTTTCCAGCCATATAGGATGGGGGAAATGGCTAGACTGAGGTAGACACTCTCGAACAACACCCCATTTATCTGACGCTCGTATTGACCGCAGCACCTTTGGATACGGCTTGCTGCGCTAATTGCATCGCCTGGTCTAAGCAGACATCGCGATGCGCCTGCAAGTCCTGTGCCGTTGGAATGCAACTTATATCCGGAACCACACCGCGATCTTCCAGCTCAAGTCCGTCAGGCATTACTATGCGGGCCACCGTGATAGAGAGGCCAAACGGGATCTCGTAAATCGCGCCACCGGTTCCCCCAAACCAATGACCCAAGTTGACCTTTCCGGCAGTTACATCACCGAGTATCGTTGCCCGCTTACGAAGTTGCAGGATGCGCGCCAAGATTTCTGACGCGCTGCCAGAATGACTGTCCACGAGCACAAACAGCGGTGTCGTAAATTCGGGATGTTTAGGTTTGACGACGAGTTTCTCTTTTTTGTCACGTCCAACGGCGAGCATCACCTCGGTCGGCTGGTCAAAAAAGTGACTTGCCATTTCCTGCAGCGTGTCGTCCCGGCCGCCTCCGTCGTTACGCAAATCAAGAATCAATGCGCTCGCGTTCTTCGCCTGCCTCAAAACAGAATCGGCTTTGGGTGGAGGAATCATGAACGTAGGAAATTTCAGGTACTCAATGCCCTCCGCTTCCTCCGTAATGCTGGGATTGGCGATTCCCTTAATGTACTGTTCTTTGTATTCCTTGTATGTTTTTACAAATTCCCTCGACGAGGTGGCTGGCTGCCTGCCATTGACAACGTAGTCCTCGGGAGTGTTTTCCCCTCGCATAATTCTCAAAGTCAGGCTAAGCCGCGGGTCCAAATACTCGAAATACCGCATTTCATCGTCGATTAGCTTTCGGTTTGCAACAAAACCGTCTATGCCGGCTATTCTGTCGCCGCACCGAAGCCCTGCCGCTTCGGCTGGTCCACCGGGCATGATTTCGAATATACGGACGACGTCGCCAAACGCTTTGGCATCAAAGCCGAATATCACGGGTTGAAGCCGATAGGGCCGAATAAAGTAAGTGTGCGAGTCGTGGAGGCGGGATAACAGGCTGGAAATTGCGGCCGTCATATCGCCTTCGTTATCTGCATTCCGAATGCGCTGGCGTGCGGCATCAACTGCGTTCTTCCAATCAATACTCTTAAGTGCGGGATCATAGTAGTTCTGCTTTACAAGAGTCGAAACCTGATTGAGGATTTCCATCATTCGGCTGCGCACGCGATCGCCATTATTGCCAGCCTGAGCTGAAGCCGACGTGAGAATGACGGCTAAAAGGGGCGAATACCATTTGTGTTCGGAACATGGTGGTTCCATTAGTGCAACTAACTGCGACATATTGCCACGCTTGGGCTGTATCGGCAACAAAACTCGTAGTCAAAGGCTCTGGCTTCACTGGGTGGTAAGCTTCCCGCCAGATCAGCGGCTAAAAAAAAGCCCGGATCTGCCGGCGGTGTCACCGGAAGCGTTCCGCCGGGTGCGCGCGGAAGCGGGAAAGCCAACCGTGCGCTTCACGGCGCAGGAATCATCTCGGAATTGTCTGTGCGCGTATGTGAATATCTCGCCAGTTATCAATGCCGAAGTTAATTTGTTACACTCCGCTGGCTTAATTTATGCGCGATTGGAAAGACACATTCAGAGCGGTTTTAATAGGCGCCGCTTCCGGAGCCGCAATCGCACTGCTGGCATTCTTCTTTCTTCGAGAGAGCGGAATGGGTGCAGTGTTGTTCGTGCTCGTCCCGTTCACAGTTGGATTCTCGGTGGCTCTTGTTGCCAAACGTCCGAACGTGGTGGCCGCCTCCCTGGTGTTCGCCGTGCTGAGTACCCTGGGGATCCTAATCGCACTCGGCGCGGAAGGTGTGGTTTGTGCCATCCTCGCGCTGCCGATCATTGCCGTAGGACTGGGGCTCGGAGTTGGAACCGGTCTGTTGGTTCGCAGGTGGCTTTGGAAGGACTCCAGCAATCCCAGAATGACGACCGGCTTCCTTTTAATTGTTGGACCGATTCTTGTGCTTACTGGGAACAAAATCGAGCGACCCATCCTGGCTCAGGCCCGCACCGAAGTCATTACCAGCGCCATCGAGGTACACGCGCCGGCGACGAGGGTGTGGGCGCAAATCCAGACGGTAGACAGCATTCAAAGTAGCAAGCCGCTGCTGATGTATCTCGGACTGCCGACTCCGCAACGTTGCACAATGCGAGGCCATGGGCTGGGTGCACGAAGGACGTCCTATTTCGACAGTGGTTATATTGAAGAAACTATAACTGCGTGGAATCCGCCATGGCTCATGGGCCTTTCCATTGATCGTACCCACATTCCCGGGCGCCACTGGCTCGGCTTTTCCACCGCCGAGTATCGCCTCAGTCAACAGGGCGACACAACTGTCTTAACACGAAGCACTTCGGTGACGTCACATCTCTATCCCGCATGGTATTGGCGAACGTTTGAAGTTTACGGTGTCGAATCCGAGCACAGTTACATTCTCAGTGACGTGGCATTGAAAGCGCCGCGCTGATTGGCGATTGTGTGTGAGTGCCAATAACAATCCTGCTAAACGACGGAATAGTCAAAATTTCTTACTACCAACCTGTCGCGCTCCGGTGCCGAAATCGTAGAAAATAAATTAGCAGGATGAACCCGCACACGGCCACCGCACACCAGGTCAGCAGCACCGGCGACACATCGGGATAGACCACCGCTTCCAGATAATGAACCAGGAACGGCTCGCGATAGGGCGCAATCCCGGCGCGTTCCAAAAAATAATTTTCCAGCAGGGTGAGCGGGCACGGCCAGGGCCCGGTTTCGATCACAATGCCGTAAATCAGGGAGAGAATATGCGCCCAGCGCAGCCAAGGCCTTCGCCGCGTCAGCAGCCAGCCCAACAGCACCCAGCCGATGAACAGCAGGTGCAGGATGAGCACCACGACGGCGAGTAGGTGAAACCCAACCATGACGGCTGGTTAGCGTTCCAGCGGCAGCAGGTATCCCGGATGTTTTTCAAACGTGCCCGCGAAGGCCTGTTTGTCGGCTTCCCGCATGTCCCAGGCGAACACATTTGTCGGGGCGACCTGGACCGTAATATCGTCCCAGGCGGCAAAGACCGGCCCAATGTGCTCATCGGCCAGCGCGGCCGGGCTCAAATACTTGGCATGCACTTTGGCATTCCAATTACGGGCAGACTCCCCGGTCAAGAACCGCGCTGTGCCCGCAATGCAGACGCCGCGCGACGCGGCAGGATCGCGGGAGTCAATCATCAGCGAAACCTTGGGGTTCGATTGGATGTTTCGCGCCTTGCGGGTTCGGGTTGAAGTGGCCACGTAGATGTTCGCTCCATCGAAGCAGTACCACACGGCCACCACATGGATAGATCCGTCGGCATTTTGACTGGAAAATGAAGCAATGTAACGGCCGGACAGCAGTTCGTTTACCAGGGCATCGGACAACGAAGCCATACGTTCTCCTTGCTGCACGCAGTTTACAGGGCTGCCTGACTCGTCCGCTTATTCGGCACCCCGGCAGAGTCATGGGCCATTCAGTTATCCCATAAAATGGCAATGCGAGCCAAACCTGCATGCCAACCCGCGAAACTCTGACCCACTCTGCCGCCGAAACCGTTGCCTTTGGCCGCAGTCTGGCTGCGTCCCTGGTCCCGCCCAAACTGGTGCTGCTTCGCGGCGAACTCGGCGCGGGCAAAACCACTCTGGTGAAGGGAATCGCCGATGGTTTTCAGGCCGCCAAAGAAGAAGATGTGACCAGCCCGACTTTTACCTTGGTGCATGAATATCGTGGGCCCAAGGTAGACGTCTACCACATTGATCTCTACCGGGTAGATACGCCGCGGCAACTCGAAACCTTGGGACTCGACGATTTGATGGCCGACAACGCGGTCCTCCTGATCGAGTGGGGCGAAAAATTCCCGCGCTTCGTGCGCGAGCGTGATGTGGAAATTGCGCTGGAGTCAGTGGGAGAAGACGAGCGGCGGATCACGGTTACGACGGACCGGAGCCGCTAACTTTAACGCAGAGGACGCAGAGGAACATAGAGCAAGGGAAATGGGCGAAACCTCGCCTTACAGTTTGTCATCCTGAGCTGCGCGACCGAGCTTTAGAGACGGAGCGCAGCGCATGACCTGCCTTTGCAGAGATCACTTCGCCTCGGTTGGCTTGTGCAGTACGGCTGAACCCGTGCTGTTTCAAACCACCTCCAAGGTGCGTGGTGAGCAGAAGAAAGAGCACCAGGAATTGAGTTACTTAGACGCTCGGTAGAATTTGCCGTCGAATCTGTATGTGACGTGGGTGCTTTTCTGGGCGGAACTGTTCGCGATCACGTGCAAATCCTCGATGCCGTTCCGGGCTTCGGGTCCAAAAGTGAACCCCTCGACCACCGGCGCTTGCTGAGCTTGAAACAGAGAAAGCCAGTCCTTGCCCACTCGTCTGAAAACAAATACCTGGCAGTTTCCCGTGCCGCCGCAAAGCAGGTCGCTGCCCTGCAGAACAAGTCCTGGCGCGGATCCGAGAGAGATTCTTCTGGCGCGCAGCTCTTTTTCCCAGGAATTGGGAGAATCAAAGGCGATGGCTTCCACCGCGGAGATAATCTGCTTCAGTTCAGCCGCGGGCAACTTGATTTTGGCAATAGTTTCATCATTGCGCAGATGCTCGATTTGCGCCGATGCCAAACTGGCGGTGGCGATAGCTAACGCAACGACAACCGCCACTGTTCGCATATTCCTTCAGCTGCTCACAACAATCCCCAAACCAGGTCCTTCGTTGGGCTGAAGCGCTTTCCCACGCTGGGCAGCCCATACTTTTCCGGCTCACGACTCCCGCTTGGTCCGCTCATCCCCCGCAATTACGCCGTCTTTGAGATGGATGACGCGATGGGCATAGGCGGCAATGTCGTGCTCGTGTGTGACCAGCACGATGGTGTTGCCCTGGCGGTGCAAGCGGTCGAACAGGGCCATGATTTCATTACCGGTTTGCGAGTCCAGGTTGCCGGTAGGCTCGTCGGCCAGGATGATGGCAGGATCGTTGATGAGGGCGCGGGCAATCGCCACGCGCTGGCGTTGTCCGCCGGAAAGCTCATTGGGCTTATGCATCATGCGGCTTTCCAGGTCCACGGCGCGCAAGGCCCCGCGGGCACGGTCCACGCGTTCTTCCGCAGGGATACCGGCATAGATCAGCGGCAGTTCCACATTGTGCAGGGCGGTAGCCCGGGGCAGCAGGTTGAAGGTCTGGAAGACGAAGCCAATTTCCTTGTTGCGAATGCGCGCCAGTTCGTCGTCGTCCAGATCGCTCACCAGTTGCTGGTTAAGCCAGTAGCGGCCCGCGGAAGGCGTATCCAGGCAGCCGATCAGGTTCATGAGCGTGGACTTGCCCGAGCCGGACGGGCCCATGATGGCCACGTACTCGTTGCGGTTAATGCGCACGTTGATTCCACGCAAGGCGTGCACCTGCTGCTCTGAGCCCATGTCGTAGGTCTTCCACAGGTCCTCGGCGCAGATCATGCAGTGGTCCGGTGGGGTTACCGCGGTACGTTCGCTCATGCCGGCGACTTCGGTTGCCATTCTGATCTCCTGGCCAGCAACTTCCTAACGCTGTGCCCCTGTTTTGTTGGACGCAGCAGCGCGTGAAAGGTCACGAGCTCTCCTCGTCCAGCTTCTTGGGAGCGGAATTATCAATGCGCACGCTGGCTCCATTGCGCAAAGTACGTAATACCTTGTAGCTGCCGGTGACGATCTCATCGCCCTTCTGCAGCCCTTTCAGGACCTCGATGTCGGTGGTGCCGCTGATACCTGTGTCCACGGGAACGAATACCGCCCGGCGGTTGCGAATTACGAATACGCCCTGGATTTCCTTCTTGTCATCGCCGTTGGCAACCGGAGGCAGCGAAGCCGCTTGCACCGAACCTTTGCCGGGAATGCTTTCCCGCAACTCCGAGGCCCGGCGCACCGTCAATGCCTGGATGGGAATAGCCAGGGCATTCTGCCGGGTCGCGGTGGTTACCTTTGCGGTGGTAGAAAGCCCCGGCCGCAGGTTTTCCGGCGGGTTCTGCAAGGTGACCACTACCTTAAAGTCCTTGGCTTCCTCGCTGGCAATGCTCTGCTGCGAGGTGGAAACGCCGGTGGACCGCACTACCGCGTTGTTGCCGATCTCGGTGACCTTGCCCTTGAAGCTCTTGTTGGGAATGGCGTCAATGGTCACCTCGGCCGGCTGCCCCAACTGCACGTTCACAATGTCGGTTTCATCCACTTTCACTTCGGCGGTGATGATGGACATGTCGGCGATCGTCATCAGCGTGCTGCCCGGCGAGTTCTGAATGCCGATGACCACGGTTTCACCTTCGCGCACCGGGAGGTTGGTGACCAAGCCGTTGAACGGAGCGAAGTAGTAAGTCTTGTCGAGCACGTCGGTGACCCGGCGCAGGTTGGCCTGGTTCTGGGTGATGCGGCCCTGCGCCGATTCCAACTGCGCGCGCGATTGGGCGATCTGAGCTTGGGATTGGGCGATGCCGGCTTCGGCCGCCTCCCAGGCAGCCTTCTTGGCGTCGTAGTCGGCCTTGGCGATGAGAGCACCCTTGTACAAACCCTGGGCGCGTACCCAATCGAGCTTGGCACGGTCGTCATCCGCCTTGGCGCGAGCTAGGTTGGCTTGCGCCGTCGTTAGCGCCGCCGCGGCGGCAACGGCATCGGTGCGCGCCGCCTCCAGCGATGCCCGGGTGGCGGCCACGTCGGCGGAAGATTGCACGTTCTCCAGTTGCGCCAGCAATTGCCCTTTCTTGACGCGGTCGCCTTCGCGTACGAACAGTTTCGTAATCTTGCCGAAGGCGTTAGCGCTCACATTCACGTAGGTTTTGGGCTTGATCTCACCCGAGCCCGAAACCACCGCCGCCAGATTCTCCAGTTGCGCCCTGCCGGTCTGCACGGTTACGACGTTCTTGCGGCTCTGGTAAACGGTGAAGGCCACTATCGCGGCCAGCAGCAGCCCTGCTCCCAGGCCCAGCGCGGCTTTTTTCCAGGTCTTCATCTCACCCCGGTGTTTCACCTCATCCCCGGGGTGGACAGGTGGAGATACGGTCTGAACGCGCAGGAAGTTCCCGGATGCTATTGTCATAGGGCAGGCTCCACTCCCGGGATATTCCGCTGAACACGCGGGGCGAGCTGCGGAGAATGCGGCGGGAGCAAGTCCAACCCTATAATAACTTTATAATAACTTTCGCGGTCCGCCAGCCCAAGCTGATTGCAGGGAAAAGCGCCCCGAAGCGTAATTTTTTCCCTGTCTTTACATAGGAATAAGCCCGTAACCTGCCTTGCTTTGGAACCATCAAATACTTACAATGAAATGACCAGACGTCTGTGGAGGAGTGCCCTACAAATGCCCGTTGATGGTTTTCGGCGCACTGTCTTGGCGACGGTTTTGGCGGGGTCCCTTATCCTGATTGGCGTAGCCGCTGCTCAGGATTCCAAGACTGCTTCCGATAATCTATCCGGCCCTGTCAATTCCGCGGCAAGTTCTAAAGATCAAGGCAATCAGGTTACCAACGTTAAGAAGCAACAAGAAGATCCCCTCAAGCGGCCGATCACTGAGCGGCAGCGCAGGAAGAACGAAAAGGCCCTCCACCAGGAACTGAGCAAGACCTACAAGAAGTGGCTTGACGAAGACGTGCGCTGGATCATTACCGACCAGGAGCGCGAGGCGTTTCTCAAGCTGAGCAACGACGAGGAGCGCGACCAATTCATCGAGCAGTTCTGGCTGCGCCGCAATCCCACTCCCGACAGTGTGGACAATCCGTACAAGGATGAGCACTACCGGCGCATCGCTTACGCCAACGAGCACTTTGCCGCCGGTATTCCTGGATGGAAGACGGACCGGGGCCGCATGTACATCATGTACGGCCCGGCGGACGAGATTACATCACATCCCGCAGGCGGCACCTACGACCGGCCCATTGATGAGGGCGGCGGCACCACCTCGACTTTCCCCTTTGAAGATTGGCGCTATCGCTATCTGGAGGGTGTCGGGCAGAACATCATCATTGAGTTCGTGGACACCTGCATGTGCGGCGACTACCACATGACGATGGACCGCTCGGAGAAGGATGCCCTGCTTTACACGCCTAATGCCGGTCTTACGTTCTACGAACAGATGGGCATGGCGAGCAAGACCGACCGCTTTACCGGCGGCGGCCTGGAACGCCTCGGCAACGGGCCGCTAGCGGCTTCCCAAAGCGCCAAGCAGTTTGATCGGCTGGAGCAGTTCGCGAAACTGCAGGCCCCGCCGGTGGTCAAGTTCAAAGATCTGGAAGAAGTTGTAACCCACAAGATCAGCATGAATCTGATGCCTTTCAATGTGCAGACTGACTTTGTGAAGGTGACAGATGACACGATCCTGGTTCCGGTCACGGTCCAGATCAAGTACAAGGACGTGACCTTCCAGACCAAGGAAGGGGTTTCGTCTGGAGTGGTGCACATCTTCGGCCGGGCGACCACCCTGACCGGGCGGATTGCGCAGACCTTCGAGGACACAGTGAAGGTAGATGAGCCCTCGGAGTTGCTGCCCAAGGAAACGGAAAAATCCGCGGTGTACTGGAAAGCATTGCCCTTGCGCCCGGGCCGCTATCGCGTTGACCTGGTGGTGAAGGACGTCAATGGCGACCGCATGGGCACCTGGAGCCGCGGCATCATGGTGCCGGAGTACAGCGAAGACAAGCTGGCCACCTCGTCGCTAATCCTTTCGGATGAAATGGAGAAAGTGCCCAATCGCGATGTGGGCACCGGCAATTTCGTGATCGGCACCACCAAGGTTCGTCCGCGTCTGGCTTCGGCGGACGGCAAGCCACCCACCTTCAAGCGCGACCAGAAAGTGAATTTCTGGATGCAGGTGTACAACTTGACCGTCAACCAGCAGACGCACAAGCCTCAGGCCACCATCGAGTACAACTTGATCAATACCGCTACGAATAAGGCCGTGCTGCACAAGGTGGAATCCACGGACCAGATGGGCAACGTGGGCGACCAGCTCACGTTGGAGAAGAGCCTGTCGGCCAGTGCTTTGACGCCGGGCCTGTATCGTTTAAGCATTAAGGTGAATGACAACGTTTCTAAACAAATGGTCGATCCAACAGTGACCTTTGCCGTTGAGTAGCTAACTCACGTCCCCAGCGAGGTAGCGCGTTGAAGACCCAGAAGCTGATTCGATTGGCAGTGACCGCGACCCTGGTCCTGGCGGTTTCAGCCTGGGGTGCGGGCAAACCGGCGGGGATTTCCGGATTTGTGCACAGCTCAGCGGGCGTGCCGCAGATGGGGGCAGCCGTGGAAATTGTCCCCATCGGATCGCTCCGGGCCATGCTGGTCTTCACCAACGACAAGGGCTTCTATTCTGTCAAAGGTCTTCTTCCTGGGATTTACCACATCCGGGTTACCGCGCCGGCTTTCCTTCCCTCATTGCGTGAGAACGTGAACCTGCGGGGGGGGGCGGACCGGGTTGTCAATTTGACCCTGAACACGCTGTTTGAAGCGATGCAGACCTTGCCGCGCAAGCAGGGCGCCAGTGACGACGATGATTGGAACTGGACGCTGCGCTCCTACGGCAACCGTCCCATCCTGCGGGTGGTAAACGGCGGTCCGGTCATGGTTTCATCGGAGGGTTCCGGCGACGGGCGGCTGAAGGGGCGGGTAGCCTTTGTGGGCGGCTCCAGCGACGACTTCAACGCCGCCACGGGCGACGTCAGCACCGCCTTTTCCGTAGAGCGGTCTCTATTTACCACGGGCACGCTATCGTTTGCCGGCAACGTAGGCTACGGCACGGGCACTCCTGCCGTGGTACGCGCTGCCTATAGTCACAGAATGGGCAGCGGCTCTGTGCCGCAGATTGCTCTCACCATGCGCCGCCTGGCTACGCCGGATACGGTGCTGCATGATGGCGCCCTGCAGGCCCTCTCCCTGACGACTTCCGACGATTTTTCCCTGGGCAACGCCTTGGAATTCAACCTGGGGAACGAACTGCAGGCCATTCAGTTCATGGGACGAGTCACCGTGGCGCGGCCCTTCGGGTCGGTCACCCTGCATCTTTCGCCGGATACGGTGCTGGAATATAAGTACGCCACCTCCGAGCCAAACACCCGGCGGGAAAAGGGCTACGACTCAGCGCCGGCGGATCTGACCGAGTCGACCCCGCGCATGTCGGTAGTGGGGGACAATCCAGTCTTGGAGCGCGCCCATCACCAGGAGGTCGCGGTTTCCCACCGCATGGGCGCAACCAGGGTGCAGGCCGCTTTTTATTACGACCGCATCGGCAACACCATGCTCACCGGGGTGGGTGATGCCAGCTCCGAACTCGGCAACGTATTGCCTGATGTTTATTCCGAAACATTCTCCTTCGCCGGCAACGACCTGAGGACCAATGGCGTGCGCCTGGTGGTACAGCGCGATCTGCCCGTCGGCATGACCGGCACGCTCGACTACGCTTACGGTGGCGCTCTGGACGTGGCACCTAATACGTCCTGGCAGGCTTTGGGCAATAGCCTACGCGCTGTCCGCCGTCACGCGGTTACGGCCAAGGTGAGCGGCACCGCCCCCAAGCTGAAGACACACTGGATTGGTTCCTACCGCTGGATCAGCGGAGGGGCGGTTACCCCGGTGGATATGTTTGACGCTTCTCCCGGGCAAGCGGGGGCCTACTGGAACTTCTTCATCCGCCAGCCCTTGCCGGGCACCGTCTTCATGGCCAGCCATATGGAAGCCTTGCTGGAAGTGGATAACCTGTTGGCCCAAGGGTACGTGCCGATCGTCGGCAAGGACGGCCACACCCTTTACCTGGTGCAATCGCCGCGCACCCTCCGTGGCGGGCTGGCTTTCAACTTCTAATCTAAACCTCTGATTTTACTGGTACTTCAGTCCAGGAGCTTCTGCCACCATTTTTTGGGGATTGCCGGCTGGGGGTCAAAAACGGGCTCATCGCTCAGGCCGAGAAAGCCGCCGGCTGCGAAGCTGACCGGTTCAGTGGACAGGGTAGAAGCGGGGACGGGGAGCCCCGGATTGCGCTGAAATCTGGCCATGAGTACTTGACCGCTGCTATCTGCCGGCAGGGCTAACAGCACCTGGGGTGAACTGCTTTGCAGGGCGGATTGCAGCGGGTCTGCATGGGGATCACAGCTGGCCACAAAGTGCAGATTGGCGGAGATGGCTTGCGCCGTCTGCTTGTCGAATGCGATGCAACGAGTCATAAGCCCTCGCCTGGCCCATTTTGGGCCAGTTCTGGATTCTCAGATGCCTGCCACTCGTATTTTGATGGTTGACTGCCCCAGCACCTTTCAGTAGGCTGGCCGGGCTTTTTCCTTTACAGAGCATTGTGCCGGTCTGGCCCAGGCGGTAGGCTCAGCGCATCGGCAAATGGTGCATTTCCATGTTCACCCTAACTGACCGGCGGCGCCGGATTGGGGCAGGCTTTGCAATCGCCCAAGCCGGAAGCGGTGTTGTTCCCGTCTGCCCCGGCGAATACGGGGCAAAGGAGAAACGTCATGAAGTTACGTTTAGTCATGGGGCTCTTTCTTCTCACAACCACTGGCTTAATGGCGCAGACCTTCCGTGGAACTATTCTAGGAACGGTAACCGATCCTTCCGGCGCCGTGATTTCCGGGGCCAAGGTGACGGCGCGTAGTGCGGCAACCGGCTTGGACCGCAGCACGCAAACCAGCGCGGACGGAACTTATAGCATTCCCGAACTTCCCATCGGCTCTTATACCGTCACCATATCGCAAGCCGGTTTCCAGACCTTTACCGTGCGCGACGTGCAGGTGAACGTTGCTGCCGAGCGCCGGGTGGACGGCAGTTTGAGGACAGGCCAGGTGGCGGAGCAGGTAGTAGTCTCTGCCGAGAGTCTGCCGCAAGTTGACACTACCTCGGCAGAGCTCGGTGGAACACTGACCTCCCACACCATCGAAAATCTACCGGTGAACGGCCGCGACTACACCAAGCTGATCTATCTGAATCCAGGAGTTGCTGGTTCACCTGACCAGATTTCCGATTCTCCGGGCTCATTCGGCACGTTCTCCATGAACGGCAACCGTGGCCGTGCGAACAACTTCCTCCTCGATGGCACAGATATGAACGACGGCTACCGGAATGATCCTGCCATTAATGAGGCGGGTGTTTTCGGCGATCCGGCGACCATTTTGCCTATTGATGCAGTGGCTGAACTGCGCGTGCTCTCGAATTACGAGTCGGAGTACGGGCGCAACAGCGGCGCCGTTGTCAACATTGTGACCAAGAGCGGCACCAATAACTGGCACGGGAGCGGATTGGAATACTGGCGCAGCGGCCAGCTTGGCGCCCGCAACTTCTTCAACTTCGCGCCGAACCCCAAGAACCCCTTCCACAACAATCAGTTCGCCGGCTCCCTGGGGGGCCCGGTGGTAAAGGATAAAACCTTTTTCTACGTAGATTACGAGGGACAGCGTGAAAGCGGAGCGCAATCGGGCACAAGTTGTGTACCTGATCCTGCTGTGATTGCTGCCACCGAGGCGACCATTATCTCAGGCGGCGGGACTCTAAATCCGATCACGACTGCCCTGCTGCAAAGACACCCCTGGCCGACGCCGAACATCGCCGGCGCCGCCAGCGACATCACCAAGTGTGCGACCGACAACTTGTCAACCGCAACGCGCTTTACCAATCGTGTGGATAGCTTAATCGTGAAGCTGGACCACAACTTCAACCCCAACAATCTGCTGACTGGGCGCTACTACTTTGGCGACAGCGATCAGAGCTTTCCTTTCGCGCAACTGGCCGCGGGACTTCTTCCCGGCTTCAACACTGTGACTCCCACGCGCGTGCAGCTCGTGGCTCTTTCCTATGTCAAGGTCGTGAACGCCAGCCAGGTGAACGAAGCCCGGCTGGGATGGAACCGCTTCGCCGAGGGGTTCTTCCCCCAGGATCAGAGCTTTAACCCTTCTTCCATCGGGTTAAACACAGGAGTCGGGCCCTATGAGGGTGGGTTGCCGGCGATCTCGGTGGGAAATTTTTCTCAAATCGGCGCTACCACGGGTGTTCCGCGGAATCGCGTGGATGCGAACTGGCATTTCGTAGATAACTATTCGTGGAAGTTTGGGCGCAACGACCTGAAGTTTGGCTACGAGTTCCGCCGCACCACCATCATGCAGGTGCTGGAGCACAATTTCCGGGGGGAACTGAGCTTTGACGATTTGACCTCCTTCCTTGAGGGTTCTCCTTCCGGCGGCGACCAGGCAATCGGCAATACCCGCCGGCACACCTCGGAAAACAACCACGGTCTCTATATTCAGGACAGCTTCCGCTGGACTCCGCGCCTGACTCTGAACGTGGGGGCGCGCTGGGATTACTTTGGAGTTATTTCGGAAAAGAACAACCTCTTTTACCGGTTTGACCCGGCAAACGGTGGTTCCGTAGTGCAGGTGGGCAGCGCAGGAGGCCCGGATAAGCTCTACAACCCGGACTACAACAACTTCGCTCCCCGAGCCGCCTTTGCCTATGACCTTACCGGCAGGGGCAAGACGGTCCTACGCGGCGGCTGGGGGTTATTCTATGATGCCTTCGCGCAGGATATGTTCCTCGGACATTTGCCTTGGAACTGCGTGTTCTGCCCGGGGCCCGCGTACACGGGGACCGGCCCGGGAGCGATCTCGACCCTGGGCTTTAGTGGTGGCGCCCTAGCTTCCAATGTACCGGTGTTCAGCGGCCCTTCGCCGCTGGGAGATTTTTTTGCTGCTGATCCCCACCTGCGCACACCCTACGTGCAGAACTTCAATCTGAACTGGCAACAGGCGCTGGGCAACAAAGCGGTCTTGCAGGTCGGATACGTGGGAACCAGAGGAACCAAGCTGTTCCGATTCCGCGATATTAACCAACCCAGCCAGGCGCAGATTACGGCATTCGATTTGGCTACACCCGCTGGCACGCTTGTGCAGGGCTATGCTGTTCCGCGGCCCTTTGCCAACCTCTTTTATGTAAACCAGGAGGAATCGCAGGCAAGCTCCACCTATCACTCGCTGCAGACCAGCCTGCGGGTGGCTTCGTGGCACGGATTGCAGACACAAGCAAATTTCGTCTGGTCGCACTCGATTGATGATGCCAGCGACAGCGAGGATTTCATCCCCAACCAGGCACAGCCCACCAACAGCCTTAATCCGGCAGGCGAACGCGGTAACTCCAGCTTCGATATCCGCCGGCGCTTCACCTGGAACTTTGTGTACGAATTCCCCAAGGTGGGGGGCAGCATGGCCAGGCTGAAGAATGGCTGGGGACTGGATGGAGCGCTGAGCCTGCAGGACGGACAGCCGTTCCATCTGAATTACTTTTTCGAAGGCGACTACTCCGGCGCGGGTGAGGGCTTTGACCGTCCCGATGTCGTGGGACCGGTGCAGTACGGCAGCTTGCCCGGAAACTTCCTCAATCTCAGCTCATTCGCCGCGCCTTGTACCTTCCTGCCCAACCCGCCTGACTCCAGCGGCAGCGAAGCCAACTGCGTTCCTGGAACCAGGCATTTCGGGAACATGGGGCGCAATTCTCTGCGAGGGCCCAGCTTTAAGGAATTCAACTTCTCCATTTTCAAGAACACCGCTTTGACCGAACGGGTGAACCTGCAAATGCGAGCTGAGTTCTTCAATTTGTTCAATCATCCCAACTTCTCCAACCCGATCCTGCCGGGATTCATCGCCGATCCGGGAGCCCCCAATACCGATCCCACCGCCGGTCCTGTCGGGCGCCAGCTTGGATTCCTGCCCCTGACCGCCACCGGGGATGTGGGCATCGGCAACCCGTTCCTGGGAGGCGGGGGGCCACGGGGAATTCAGTTGGCGGCGAAATTTACCTTCTAGATACCAGGTTATAGCAAATAGAACGAGCAGGCTCCGGGCCGGAGCCTGCTTGCTTTTGAGCGATCCCAACGTCCCTGTACCTACGTACCGGGCAGGGTAACGCCCCCGATACCTTGGCCTGTGGCAACTCGCGTGCTACGCTCCTGTTTCAGAAAGCAAATCCCAGAGAAGAGAACCACGCATGCAACGTCGTCTCGGCGTTTTGCTGCTTCTATTTCTGACTTTTCCGGCTGCCGCGCAACCCGCCAACCTGCGGACGGAGTTGCAGCGCATTCGTCATTTCCGCCATCCGCACCGCCGGACTACTTTGCCTCTGACCGTGCATTCCAAGCGTGCCCGGCTGCTGTTTCAACAGGGCATGAACGATTTCGTTAACCTGGAAACCGCCAAAGCCCTCGACGAATGGCGCCAGTCGGCCAAACGTGACCCCAACTTCGCCCTGGCCCACATCTTCATCTGCTTCAACAGCAAGGACCCGGCTGAACAAACCGCCGAACTGGCCAAAGCCAAGGCCCGCGAGCCCCATGCCACCAAGGGCGAGCGCCTGCTGATTCGCTGGGTGGAAGGCGTGCGCGAAAACAACTACGTTGCCGGCATTCAGGCCATGAATGACCTGGTGGACCTGTATCCCCTGGACAAACAACTTCTCTACGTGGTGGGCAATTGGCTGCTCTTGCAGGAGGGCTATGACCAGGCCCACAAGTTTATGGAGCAGGCGCTGGCCATTGACCCCAAGTATCCGCCGGCTCTGAACGATTTGGGGTACGCTTACGCCCTGACCCGCGATTACAAAAACGCCATCCCCGCCATGGAGCGCTACGTTGCCGCCCTGCCCGGGGCGCCCAATCCGCAGGACTCCTACGCCGAGATTCTGCGCCTTTCCGGCGACTTTGCCGGGGCGCTCGAGCACTACCAGGCCGCCCTGAAGATTGACCCCAAGTTCGTTTATTCGCAGCTGGGCATCGGCGACACCTACGCGCTGATGGGAGAGGAACCGAGGGCGCGCCTGGAGTATGCCAAAGCGGTTGCGGGTGCGGAGACTGACGCCGACCGGGTAGAGTTCGAAATGCAGTCGGCGATGACTTACGTTCGCGAGCGCAACTATGCGCAGGCCGACACCGCTTTTGCCGCCGTGGCCAGCGAGGCCCATTCGCTTAAGTTGCCCTTCCATGAGGCGGAAATTCATCGCTTCATGGCCACCTACCAGCCCGATCCCCTTACCGCCCTTAAGCACCTGCAGCAGGCGGAAACGGTTCTGACCCAGGCTACGTCCGTTCCTAAATCGGATCGCGATGAGGAACTGGGACGCGTGCTGCGCTGGCGAGTGGTGCGCGCCGGCGATGCCGGCGACCAGAGCGCCGCCGACCAGGCTATGCAGCAGTTGCAGGCCATGGCTGCGAAGGGCCACAGCCACGCGGTCCATCACTCCTGTGAAGCCGCACTGGGCGCCAGGCTGATGCAGCAGGGCAAGTATGCCGAGGCCATTCCCCACCTGCAGGAAGACCACGACAACGCTTTCAGCATGAAGCTGCTGTCTGACGCTTACATGCGAACCGGCGCGACCTCGGAAGCGGAAGCTGAATCCAAGCTGCTGCGCACTATGCACACGCCCACCATGGACCAAGCCGTGGTGGTGCTGCCGGGACGCGACCACCTGGCGGAAAACCCACAATAGCCGTTGCGTAGCGGGGGACCAGGCCGCGCCTTGGTTTGCGCGCCGCCGGCGGACCTTTCGCCAGATCAAAAAAATGTTGCGGCGAACTTGTGCACACCCCAGTTTGGAGTAAAATGCCGCGATTCTTTACTCCTCTGGTGGGGAACTGTATGGCTGAGAAGAAGTCCGAGCGCCGCGCGCGGCAGCGTTTTCCCGTACATGTTCCGGTTTCGGTTAAAGCCGGAAACGGAGCCGTCCAGGAAGCAAGCCAAACCCGCGATCTGAGCAGCGCGGGGGTTTTCGTTTACACCAGCTCGAGGATGCAGGAGGGCAGCGAACTGGAGCTGATCCTGGTGCTGCCCCCGGAAATCACCTTTTCCGACCGGCGCTGGGTGTGCTGCCAGGCCTCCGTAGTGCGGGTGGAGGAAAACGCCAGCCAGGGCAATTATGGCGTGGCGGCAGTGATCAAGCGTTTCGACGTTCTGCCGGAGATCTGAGCAGCCGCCCCACCGCTGCGAGCCCTGTGAACCAGCCAACATCTACCTTGAGTGTTGTGTCGCTGCTGGGAATACCGTTTGATGAGAATTCCTCCTACCTGCGGGGAGCAGCACAGGCGCCTCCGCGCATTGTGGAGGCGCTGTTCTGCGATTCCTCCAACCTGTGGACGGAGAACGGCACCGATCTGCAGGGCCGGGTGCGGGATGCGGGTAGCCTGGCGCTTCCCTCGGATACGCCTGCGGCCTTTGGTGCCATTGAGCGGGAGGTAGCCGGGCAATTGCGCCAGGACGCGCGGCTGATCCTGCTGGGCGGCGACCATTCCATCACTTATCCCGTGGTTAAGGCATTCGCAGCGAAATTTCCCGATTTGGAAATCCTGCACTTTGACGCTCACCCGGATCTCTATGACCAGCTTGGTGGCAACCGCTTCTCGCACGCATGCCCTTTCGCCCGGGTCATGGAGGAGAAATTGGCGCGCCGGTTAATTCAGGTCGGGGTTCGCACCATGAACCGACACCAGCGCGAGCAGGCGCAGCGGTTTGGCGTGGAGGTGCTGGAAATGAAGGACTTAGGGAGTTGGCCAGCCCTGAATTTTCAAGGGCCGGTTTACCTCTCCTTCGATATTGACGTGCTGGATCCGGCTTTTGTGCCGGGTATATCGCACTGGGAACCCGGGGGGCTATCGGTGCGCGAGGTAGTGAACCTGCTTCACTCGCTGCGCGCTCGCCTGGTGGGGGCGGACGTGGTGGAGTACAACCCGGCGCGCGACCAATCTGGGAGAACGGCCATGGTTTGTGCCAAGGTGGTCAAGGAGATAGCGGCCGGGCTGCTGGGCCGGTAAAAAGTGCCAAATTAGGACAGGGCAATCGCAAAAAAGTTCATTTTTGCTCGAGATTGAAGCTCATCTTCGACCGGTTGTGGCGGTCCGCAAACCAGCCTAAGCCCTTCGTGATAACCATCTTGCGCCCGTCTGCCGGAGGTTCCGCGCGGCGAGTTGCAGCTACTCTTGCCGAGTTTTTGCAAGGATTTGCACAGCTAGTGGTTGCAGGACTGAGAGAGGCCCGGCACCCCGCGAGGTGTTCTCCTGCCAGGGTGGGAGTCACTTAGGTACCGCTGCAGCGGGTTTGGTGCACAGATTGCTATCTTATGATTGCTGGTGATTGCCGGCTGCGAATGGTTTGGGGCGAGGGGACGACTACAGTGTTGACCAACAAGCTGCGCTGGGGAGTACTGAGGCTGCTGACCCCGGTCGGACCACGCTACGTGCGGCCCACCTTTTGGGAGCGGGTCTATCTGCTCTGGATATTCCGTCATTTCGAGGTTTTGCCCCAGAACGTGTTAAGCCGCCGGACTCATACCCTGATCGAAAACCTCTGCTTGCGCCAGCACAGCCAGCAACATGGCTTCCTCTACGCCATCACCGACCAGCCGGTGATTGGCACGGTGGAACGAGTGCCGCAGTTCGGTCTGCAGGAAGTTCCGGTCGAAGATGCCCACGGCGTGGCTTCGGCCGCGGCGCTGTCGCGGCACAATTCCTAGGCGGCCCACCAGCCTACTTCCAACCTGAACCGCGGATTTCAATTCCACGTTTGTCCAGCTCCCGCAGGAACTCTCCGGCCGGAATAACCATTTCCGGGGGGTGCACGCCGCGAGCGCGGATTTCGCCTCGGGCGAGCATCTGTGCCGCCACGGAGATGGGGAAGCCGGTATCACGGGCGACCGCGCTGAACACCGGCCGGGTGCTGTAACGGGTGGTGGCATCGAGCGTAAGCCGTTGCTTGCGGCCAGAGCGGCTGCCTTCCACCACCACGCGAATCGTCTCGGCGTCGCGCGGGGGCGCGTTGCTGCCTGTGGCGCGGCCTTTGAGCAGCTGCTCCAGAAATGCGCGCGGCGCCACCTGGCAGCCGTTGACCGCCACGGGTACCTTTTCCAGCAGGCCCAGGCCGCTCAGCAGGCGGACAGTTTCGATCAACTGCGGGTCGTAGTTGATCTTGAAAAAGACTTCGCGCACGCCCTGGCGGCGAAAACTGAGAGGCAGGGTGGCCACTTCGGAATGGATGGAGTGGCGCACCACCAGCTTGCCGATAGGCGCGGGGAAGCTGACCTTCTCTGGATCGGAAAAATGCTCCTGCCGGCGAAACCTGCCGCCCACGTAATGCATGGGCGCGATGGTCAGTTCGTCGAGTATGGTGGCAATGGAGAAGCTGAATGCCAGAGGATCGGAGGCGGCAGGACGCAGTTCACGGCTGCCGTTATAAACCTTGATGGCAGTTACGCGCTGTAGTTGATCGGCCAGGTAGCGCGCCATGATGTTGGCGATGCCGGGAGCGCTGCCGATGCCGAGAATGGCCAGGCGGCCGGCACGGCGAAAATGAGAGTTGAGCTTAAGTTGCTTGCGGGTGTTGTAGAACAGGCCGCCCAAATCAAGATAGTGAGTGCCGGCGGCCAGAGCCGCTTTCATGACCTCAAGATTCCAGTAGTACTGAGTGCAGTTGAGGACGGCGACGGAGCCGCTGAGCAGGCGCACAGTATTGGCGGTCTGGCGCACATCGCAGAAAGCGGCGTGGGCTTTGCCGTGGCCGAACTCGCGTGCCGCCTGCTGCGCGCGCGGCTGGTCGTAATCGGCAACGATGATTTCCGAAGCCTCGCGCGAGCGGGCCAGATCGTAAAGCGCGGCCCGGCCCATCAGGCCGGCGCCGAGGACGACGAAGCGCATAAAGAGTTCTCCTTTTAAGGGCTATGGGTTACCCCCTGGCCCTTTCTCCAGCGGGCTAAAGCTCTTTTCAACTCTCCCCATGGCCGCAGGGCTGAAGCCCTGCGCTTCCACCGTTGAGCAAACGGCATCTCCACGGTGGAATAAGCCGGATCAGTGACGCGTGTTACGCTTTGCGGAACTGTCAACTTCCGGCGGCGGCGGTTTCCACCAATTCGGCGCCCAGTTCGGGCTGCCCTTCGGCGCGCGCCCGCAGGCGGTACCAGAGCACAATCGCAACCAGCGAAAAGGCGAAGATGACGGTGGAGATGGCGTTGATCTCCGGGGTCATGCCGCGGCGCAGGCGCGACCAGATTTCCAGCGGGAGCGTGTTATCGCGGCCTATGAGGAAGAAGCTGACCGCGATCTCATCCATGGAGAGGGTGAATATCAGCAGCGCCGCGCCGATGATAGGCAGACGAAGGTTGGGCAGAGTGACGCGCCAGAACGTCTGCCAATAGTTCGCGCCGAGGTCGAGCGAGGCTTCCTCCTGGGCGCGATCGAGTTTCTGCAGGCCGGCGAAGATATCGGTGGTGGCCACGGAGATGAGCGCAGTACCGTGGCCCAGAGTAATGGTCAGCAGGCTGAGGCGCATGCCCATGTCCACGAACAGCATGAGTAGAGATAGGCCGGTGATGATACCAGGCAGAATCAGGGGCAGAAGAACCAGGCGCCGGAAGGCCGCCTTGCCGGGAAAGCTGGCACGGTCCAGGGCCAGTGCCGCAGGGATGCCGAGGAGCAGGGAAATGGCCATGGCGGCAAGGGCCACCATCAGGCTATTGAGCACCGATTCCCACATGGCACCGTCTGCCAGCAACATGCGGTACCAGCTAAACGTGAAGTTGTGTGGGGGGAAGCCGCCTACGCCTCCGCCGTTAAACGAATAGACGATGAGAACCAGGATCGGCAAATAAAGCAAGGCGAATACCAGCAGGGCGTAAACCCCGAGCCAGCGCGGGTTGTGGGCGCTGGCGCTCATGAGAAGCTCCACTTCTTCTCCAGCCGCTCAGACAAAAATAACAGGCTGACCACGAGCAACAACATGCAGAGGGAAATAGCCGCGCCTAAGGGCCAGTTATAGGCAGCGCCGAAAAGGCTGACCACGATGTTGGAGATCATGATGCCGCTCGGTCCGCCCAAAAGCAGCGGGGCGAGGAAGTCGCCCAGGCTGAGCACGAACGCGAAGGTAGCGCCGGCGAGCACGCCGGGAATGGAAAGCGGCAAAATCACGCGCCAGAAGGTTTGTATCGGGGAAGCGCCCAAGTCATGCGAGGCTTCCACCAGGTTGCGCGGAATGTGTTCGAGCGAGGCGTAAATGGGCAGGAATGCGAAAGGGGTGTAGATGTGGGTGAGCGTGAGCACCACGGCAAACGGGCTGTAGAGCAGGAACTCCACGGGATGGCGCGTGAGGTGCGCATATTGCAGCAAGGTGTTGAGAACGCCATCGCTGCCCAGGATGGTTTTCCAGGCATATGCGCGCACCAGGTAGCTGACCCACAGCGGAATGATCACCAGCTGGTAAAGCAGGTTCTTGCGGGCACCGGCCTGGAAGGAGACATAGTAGGCCAGCGGATAGCCCAACAGCAGGGCAAAGAGCATTACGCGGGCGGCAATCCACGTGGAGCGCAGCAGGGTCTGAAAGTAGACGTGGACTTGGAGCAGTTCGCGGTAGTTGCCCAGGTTCCAGTGATGGACGATGGTTTGCGCGGGGCTGACCGTCCAAAAGCTGTAGCAGAAGAGCAGCGCGTACGGGACCAGCAAGAATACGGTCACCCACAGCAGCGGCGGGACGGTCACGGCGGTCTTATAGGCGCGGGAGAACACTCAGGACCTTTCCTCGGAGTCGCGCACGGCGAAGGCGTCAGCGGCGGAGAACTCAAAATCGTGCTGTTCGCTCAAAGCGCCGTGGCTGGGGACGCGGACGGCGAGCTTCAAGCCATCGGCGCACTCGACCTGCAGCAGGTCAGTGGCGCCATGGAAGGAGTGGGCAACGATGCGCGCTCGGAAGCGCACACTATCGCTGCTGGAGGACACAGTGGTGGTGGCTAGCCGGATGTGTTCCGGGCGCACAGAGAATACGGCCGGGCCATCCGGCACTGAAGTGCGAAATTGGAAGCCGCCACAATGCGCCAGCCCGCGTTCCACATGGCCACGCAGCAGATTAGTGTGGCCAATGAACAGGGCAGTGTAGGAGGTGGCAGGCCGGCTATAGATCTCGCGAGGCGTGGCAACCTGTTCCAGGCTGCCGTTGCGCAGCAGGGCGATCCGGTCAGACATGACCATGGCCTCTTCCTGGTCGTGGGTGACAAACACGAAAGAGATGCCGACCTCACGCTGCAGGGACTTGAGCTCCAGTTGCATCTGGCGGCGAAGATTGGCGTCCAGCGCGGAAAGCGGTTCATCGAGCAGCAGAAGGCGCGGGCGGTTCACGAGGGCGCGAGCCAGCGCAACGCGTTGCTGCTGGCCGCCGCTGATCTTCGCCGGCTTGGAAGCGGCCAAAGCGCTCATCTTGACCATAGCCAGCGCATCCTCCACGCGCTTGTCAATGTCGGCGGCAGCGATCTTCTTCTGCATTCGCAAGCCGTAGGCCACGTTGTCGCGCACGGAGAGGTGAGGGAAGAGGGCGTAGCTCTGAAATACGGTATTGACGCGGCGGCGATAGGGAGGCAGCAGGTCGAGGCGCTCGCCGCCCATCCAGATTTCACCGGAGTCGGCGCGCTCGAAGCCGGCGATCAGGCGAAGGAGAGTGGTTTTGCCGGAGCCGCTTTCGCCCAGGATCGTGAGGAATTCGCCCTCATCCACGTGCAGGGAGATGCCGCGCAGCACCGCGAGCTTTCCGAAAGTCTTGACCACCTCGCGGATCGAGAGCAGGGATTGCGGTTTGGCGGCGGGTTGGGTGGTGGGCGAGGTCATAAGAGCGAGGAGTGAGGAGTCAGGAGTCGGGAGTCAGCGGTGAAGCATGTGCAATCGAGAATGTGCGCTGTGTTCATGTGCTTCAGTCGTCCCTATGGGACTCCGTGTCAGCCTGGCCCTCTACCCGCCACTGAAGTGGCGGGCTACTTTCAAATCGCCCCCTTGCCAGGGGCTGGTCTGTCCCACGTTAGCGTCCAGCCAGACAGTTCTCGATGGGTGAGGTTTTCGCTGACTACGGACTACTGACCACTGACTACTGGGTTTACTGCGCTGCTTTTACCTCGTTCCAAATTTCGTTGTACTTGGCACGGCGGGGCACATTCTGCCAAAAATAGATGCGCTTCTGATAGGCATCCACGTCGTCGAGGTGCAGGCTCTTTTTCTCCGCCGCGCTCATGAACTGCGCCGCCTGCGGATTGGCCGGGATGTAGCCGGTGACGTCGGCGACCCTCTTCTGGGTTTTGGCCTCGATCATGAACTCCAGGAACTTGTAGGCCAGGTCCTTGTTATCGCTGGCAGAGGTGATCATGAGGTGGTCAATCCATCCGGTAGTATTTTCCCGCGGAATGGTTTCGCCGATGGGGAAATTAAGCTTGCGCAACTGGTTGGTCATGAGCGGCCAGCCCATGGCGGCAACGATCTCATGATTCTGAAACAAGTTGGTCAGTTCGCCGCCGGTGGACCAGATCTTTCGAATATTGGGCTTCAGGGCCAGCAGCTTGGCTTTGACCGCGTCCAGTTCCTGATCGCTCAGGTTGTACAGGTGGCTGGTGTCGGGCTTATCGAAACCCAGAACCTGCGCCGCCATATAGACGGTGGAGAGGTCGTCCCACACGGAAAGCCTTTTGCGATATTTGGCATCCCAGAAGACGCCCCAACTTGCGGGCGGCTGCTGGAAGGCGGTGGTGTCGTAGAGCAGCGGGTTGGGACCCCAGGTGAAGGGAACGCCATAAACGTTGCCGTTGGCTCTGACCAGCGGCATGGAGGTGAGCTGCGGCGAGAGCTGCGCGTAACTGGGAATGCGGCCGAGGTCGAGGGGCGCCGCCAGTCCGGAGGTGGCGATCATGGTGGCCACGTCGCTGGAGGGCGAAATCACGTCGTAGGTGCTGGCGCTGCCGCCGCGCAGCTTGGCCACCAATTCGTCGTCGGAGCCCATGTAGGACGCGGAAACCTTGCAATGATATTGCTGTTCGAAATCGTGTACGTACGAGGGATCGGCATAGCCTTCCCAGACGAGCAGATTGAGTGTGGGCTCCTTTTTGGAGCAGGCGGAGAGGAGAAGAGTAGCCAGGAGCAGTAGCGCGAGCCAGGCGCACAGGAAGATTGGCCGTGGGCGGGACGCCCATGCGACAGCTGGCGGGAGACGGGCGGAATCAATCGGCGGGACGGCCGCACCACGACTCGGTCGAGCGCCGGCGCGGCGGCGATGAATCATTTCGCACCTGCCGCCGCGGCGCTGCCTGTGAAAGCTGGGCTTTGGTAGACGACTTTGCCGCCCACCACAGTCAGCAGCACCTGAGTTTTGTTTGTCTCATTGGCAGGCACTTTGAACAAATCCTGGCTGAGAATGATGAAGTCGGCAACTTTGCCCGGCTGGAGCGAGCCTTCGGTTTTTTCCCGATGGCCGGCGTAAGCGGCGCCCAAAGTATAGGCTTCGATCGTTTGCGGCAGTGTAATGCGCTCGTTGGGGACAAAGCCGCCAGCGGGCGTCCCCTCCGCGGTTTTCCGCGTAAGCGCGGTCTGCACGCCGGGCCAGGGACTGAGCGTGACCACCGGCCAGTCGCTGCCGAAGGCCAGGCGCCCGCCCGAGGCGGCGATGCTGTGCCATACCCAGGCGCGGGTGGTGCGCTCGGGGCCGATATTGGGCGACCACACCTTCAGCGTGTCCGCGTCAGGATAGGCGTGCAGGGGCTGCATGCTGGCAATTACCCCCAGTTGGCCGAAGCGTGGAATGTCAGCAGCGCTGATGGTTTCAATGTGCTCCACCCGGTCGCGCGAATCCTTGGTGTCAAACACGATGTTCAGCGGCGTCGCTTTCGTTAGAGAGCAGGGCAGAGGATCGCAGCCCCCGCCCGACATGGCCGGAGCAGTCGCGTTGCTTCTGTAGGAATTCTCGTAAGCATCCAGAGCCAGGCGCACGGCGCGATCCCCGATGGCGTGGGTAAAGACCTGGAAGCCGCGGCCATTTAACTCCGCTACCGCGTGCTTGTATTTGGCCGGATCCCAGAAGAGCTTTCCGCTCTGGCTGGGATCGTCGGTGTAGGGCTGGAGCATGGCGGCGGTGTGCGACTCGATTACGCCATCGAGAAAGAACTTCACCGCGCCGCCAGAAATCCATGCGTCGTGATACTTGGCGCGGGCCTGCTCCAGCTTGCTGATCTCCTTTTCGGTTAACTCGGGCGGGCTCACAATATCGCTGACGTAAAAGCGAACTGTCAGCTGGCCCTGCTGGCGCAGTTGGTCGAGAAGAGGGAGGAACTCGAAATCACCGCCGGCGCTGTGCACGCGCACCAGGCCGGCCTTGTTGGCTTCGTGCATACCCTGGCGGAGGGCCTGGAGGCGTTCTTCGCGGGAGGGCTGGGGAATGACGCCTTGCACCAGTTCCGCTGCCGCATCTTCTTTCAATGCACCCGTGGGGTCGTCCTGGGCGTCATGGACGATTTTGCCGGTGGGCGGGTCGGGGGTGTTGCGGGTGATGCCCGCCGCTGCGAGCGCCTTGCTGTTGGCCCAGTAGGTGTGGCCGTCATAGCCTTCCAGAAGGACAGGACGATCGGGAACAACTTCGTCCAGATATTTCTTATCGGGCAGGGCGGCGGCGCCGAAGACGTCATAGGACCAGCCCCGGCCGAGAATCCACGGGTCCTTGGGGTGCGCGGCAGCAAATTCCTTTACCCGCTGCTGGATGCCGGAGATGGTCTTCACATCTTCCAGGTTTATGCGCTGCAGGCTGAGGGAGCCACCCATGAAGTGGATGTGGCAGTCGGTGAAGCCGGGGAGCACCAGGCGGCCACCGGCATCGATCACCTTGGAGGAAGGGCCGCGGTACTTCTGCATCTGCGCCGCCGTGCCCACGGCCACAATGTTGCCGCCGCGAACGGCCAGCGCTTCAGCCCAGGGCTGGCGCGGGTTCACAGTATAGATGCGGGCGTTGAGCAGCACAGTGTCGGCGGAAATTGCGTTTTGCGCGATGCCAATTGCGGACAGCGCCACAACAACGAGAAGCGAAGCGGTGATCCGTCTTGCGGACGAACCAAGCCGCCGCGAAATTTGCGGGTATTGCACCGATTGCGAAGATAGTGGCATGCAGGCCTCGTGAAGCCGCTTAGAAGGTTGGCGGCGTATTCACCCATAGCACCCAGGTTTCCGTCCTGCCGGGATTGGACCAGGTGTGCGGGGTAGCGCTTTCAAAATAGAAACTGTCACCACGCTTGAGCAGGTACTCCTCGCCGTTCAGAGCGATTTTAAATTCGCCGCGAAGGACGAAGAGAAATTCCTCACCCTCGTGTGAATAGGAATCGCCGCTGCCGGCGTTGGGTGCGATGCGAAACAGGTGCGGTTCCATGACGGCGTTGCCCCAGGCCAGCAGTTCCATGCGCACGCCCGGGCCAGCCTCCAGCACCTTGCGGCGCTCGGGGCGGACCAAATGGGAATTCGCCTGAGTGGGATCGAAGAAATCGAGGATGTTGGTCTTGTAAAAACGCGCCAGCTTGCGCAGGGTGCCGATGGAAGCGCTCATCTGGCCGCGCTCGATGGCGCTAAGAAAGCCGACTGAGATGCCCACCGCCTGAGCCACCGAGGCCAGGGACAGGGCGCGGCGGGTGCGCAGGTTACGCAGTCGCAGGCCAATGCCGCCGCCGGCGCCGTCGGGCGAGGTGCGCACCATGCCGTTGCGCTTCAGCGTCTGCACGATGGCGGGCGCATTCAGGCCGCGCACCCGGCGCAGAAAGCGGGCGCGCTTGAGCAGTTTTACATCTTCACTGCTGTAAAGGCGGTAACGGCTGGCGGTGCGTTGCGGGCGGGTGAGGCCCAGGCTCTCCCAAGAACGAATGACCGATGGAGAGACGCCCACGAGCCGGGCAACATCGCCGATTTTCAAGTAAGGCTTGGGCTTCGCGCCATCCATTTTCGTTTTGGGAGAAAAGGTGGTATTTCCCCTCGGCAGTCGCATGTTTTCGCTTGACAGCCCGAGGTAAGTTCAATAACCTTGCGCGATTATAGCAAGGTTTGTAGTCCGCGCAAGCTGATAGTTGGAGCAATTGTTCCAATTCTTCTCCCGCATTGTGGAGGTTGCATGCATCCCCGCAAAGCCTTGAGCTGGCTGTTGGTAGTATGTTTCGCCACCGCATTTTCGCTGTATCTGGCTGCCCAATCAACCGGAGGCAGAATGTTGGGCCAGGTGACCGATCCCACCGGCGCGGTGCTGGCCGGCGTGCAGGTCAAGCTGCTCAACGAACAGACCGGCGTGACCCAAACCACGCAGACGGATAAGGCCGGCAACTATGAATTTCCGGCCGTTCCCGTGGGCAATTACCGCCTGGAATACGAGCAAAGCGGCTTCAAGAAGGCGATCAAGAGGGGTTTGACCCTGCAGGTCAATCAGGTCATCACCATGAACATGACCATGCAGGTGGGCGGGGCGCAGGAAGTGGTGGAGGTGACCTCGGAAGCGCCCCTGGTGGATACCACCAGCACGCAACTGGGCGCGGTGGTCAACGACCGCTCGATGACGCAGTTGCCGCTCAATGCCCGTGATACTTACCAGTTCTTGCAACTGCAGCCCGGGGTTATGTCCACCGTCGGTTCCGCCAACTCAGTCGTCTACGGTAATGACAGAGCTGGGGCCGTGTCGGTGAATGGAGGTCGTGGGCGAGCGAACAATTTTAGTGTTAATGGTGGCGACGCCAATGATCAGTTCGTGAATCTACCGACCGTGCAGCCATCGCCTGACAGTATTCAGGAATTCCGCGTTCTGACCAATACTTTCGACGCCGAATATGGCCGCAACTCCGGTTCGGTGGTCAATGTTGTGACGAAGTCTGGGACCAACAAGTTTCACGGCGATGCATATGAGTTCTTCCGGAACACGAAGCTTAACGCTAATGCTTATTGCTTCACGGCCTTACAGGGTATTCCATGTGAGAAGCCGCAATTCAATCAGAACCAGTTCGGAGCGACCTTCGGCGGCCCGATAAAGAAGGATCGAACGTTCTTCTTCACGTCCTATGAAGGACGGCGCATTCGTCAGGGAATCCCGTCTCCAGCCGTGACGGTGCCAACCGCCGCGGAGCGGCCTGATCCGTCGCATATGGTGAACGGACACATAGTTGCGGATTTTTCCGCCGAATCTCCATTTGCAGGGGTTTTGAACAGTTCGTACGCGTTACAAGCGGGAAATCAAATCGGTCAGCGACCCGGCTGTCAGCAAGCCGTGACGGCTATCGGTGGAGGCTTGATCCAGGACGGCGCCAACTACTCTGACATCTTTCCAAACAACCAGATTCCCTTGGAGTGCATGGATGCTACTGCTGTAGATCTGCTTCAATTTGTTCCGGTTCCAAAGGGAGGGAGCAACGTTATCCAGACCAACCCGGTGCAGCCTGATCGTGGCGACCAGTTCACTCTGAGACTCGATCACCGGCTCAATGACAAGCAAAATCTTAGCTTCTACTATTATTTCGATGATCACCACGTAGTTTCGCCCTTTGCACAGTTTCAAGCTGCGGGAGCGAACGTACCGGGTTTCGGATCCATCACCAACGAACGATTCCAGCAGTACAACCTCAGCCATACCTGGACGATCAACAACGCCACGGTCAACGAGCTTCGCTTCAACTACAATCGCGAAGCGCAGAGAACCTTCCAGCATCCGGTGAGCACTTCTTTAGTGCAGGACTCCTGTCCACCAGCTCCTTCTTGGCTCACCAATGTGCTGGGAACTGTGCCTTGCTTCAGGGACGGCACGCCAACGAACAGCTTGGGCATCCATCCTGGGCTGGGCCCCACAGCTGAGGGAGTTCCTTTCATTCAGCTGAGCGGCGGATTCACGATCGGCAATAACGGCGAGGGCGAACTGCCTCAGGTTGGCAATTCGTTTCAATGGTCGGACAGTCTCACCAAAGTTGTTGGCAACCACTCCCTGAAATTCGGAACCGATGTTCGCCGCCAACGCTTTGATCAGACTCTCTTTTTCGACGTCAATGGCGAATTTTTTGTGGACGGTACATCGACCAATAGTCTCGTTGGCGATACAGTATTTTCCGATTACCTGCTTGGATTCCCCGGTTCCTATGGGCAAGGTTCGGCCCAAGTGGAGAATGTCCGCAGCACGGGACTGTATCTATTTGCCCAGGACAGTTGGAAGATCAAACCAAACCTGACGTTGAATTACGGCCTGCGCTGGGAATTGAATACGCCGATTGCCGATGTTAGCAAGCATGTGCAAACGTTCCGCCCCGGACAGGTGAGTTCGGTGTATCCATGTAAAAACACAGTTAACACCGACTGCTCCTCGATGACGCCGGTGGGCCTCGTTGTCCCGGGAGATGTAGGCATTTCTAATGCCCTGACGCAAACCTATTACAAAGCCTTTGCTCCGCGAATCGGAATAGCCTGGAGTCCGGGGAGCTCCGGCAAGACCACCGTTAAGGCTGGATGGGGACTGTTCTACAATCCGATTGAGCAGCTTGTGCTGGAGCAGTTCAGCGCCGAGCCACCGTTCGGCGGAAGCACCTTCCCGTTCAACACTTTCCTCAATACTCCCTTTCTCGACCAAAGCGGGAGTTTTTCTTATCCCAATCCATTCGGCTTGAGCTCACTCGGCGGCAAGGACGGTTTCCTGGATCCGCAACGAGGGCAGCCGGTGGACTGGGGGATGTTCCGCCCCATTCTGCTATTCGGCCAGTTTCAGCCGAAGATGCGAAATCAGTATTCCGCGCAATACAACCTCACGATCGAGCGTGAGCTGGCCAGAGATCTGAAACTGCAAGTAGGCTATGTAGGGTCTCAGGGCCATCGTCTTTTGGCAACCCACGATCTTAACTATGGAAATCCCCAGACCTGCCTGGATCTGAATGCAGTGCTTGGCGACGGCACGTGCGGCCAGTACTTTGCTGACAGTACCTTCTTCATCCCCGGAGGAACCATTCTTCCAGTGGATTTTCATCTGCCTTACGCCCAGAATAATTCCGTTATCCCAGCTGGAACCACGGTTGGTCCAAACGGCATTACTCTTGTGGGGCTACGTCGTTACTCCTCTCCACAATGCGATCCGCTGACCGGGATTGGCTGTCCTGCGGACGGCATCCCCGTCTTCAGCAGCATTTTTGCTCAGGATACAATCGCCAATTCGGCATATAACTCATTGCAGGCATCCCTCGACAAACGCTTTGCGCATGGGCTTCAGTTCACCACTGCTTACACGTTCAGCAAGTCCTTCGATGAAGCTTCGAGCTTCGAGGGGATCCTGAACCCGATTGATCCCCGCCGCAGCCGGTCGCTGTCGAACTTCGATGCGCGGCACCGAATCGTATTCAGCTATTACTGGGATTTGCCCATTCAGCATCACAGCGGCGTCCTGGGCAAGGTGATCAACGGCTGGTCCCTTTCCGGAATCACCACTTTTCAGACTGGATTTCCGATTCGTATCCAGTCGCTGGCGGATAACGAGCTGATGTACAGCTTCGATTTCGAACTGCCGGGTCAACCCAATCAGATTGCGCCGTTCCGGACTATGCGGCCGCAGTCGAACGGCAACTACTTTTTTGACCCCAATAGCTTCACGGAGAATGCATCCGATAGCTCTCAGCCGCCCTGTACGGCAGGTGCGGTATTCGGATGTTACGATCCGACATTGTTCGGCAGTCTTGGTAATGCCCGCCGCACCGTTTGTTGCGGGCCACACATCAGCCAGACAGATTTTGCCATTCTGAAGACGATTCCCTTGTCGGAGACAAAGCGCCTTGATTTCCGCGCGGAGTTCTTCAATCTCTTCAACCACACGCAGTTTTTCACGCCGGATGGCAACACTTCCGATGGGTCGCAGTTCGGCCAAGTCACGCAGGCTCGCGATCCGCGCCTGCTGCAGTTCGCGTTGAAGTACATCTTCTAGAATAAGAGCCGGGGAGCCGCTTTGTGCGACGCCCCGGCATTTGTGCGTTTAGCAATTACTCTTCGCGACAGCGAAAGGATTACCACATCGTGTATGAAGCATTACGCAAGGAACTAGAAACGTTTGAGAAGCGCACGCCGAAATCGGCGGAAGCCCACAAGAAGAACCTGAAGCGCATTCCGCTAGGGGTGGCCAGCAATTACCGCGCCTATGATCCCTATCCGATCTTTGTGAAGGAGGCGCAAGGGTCGCATTTCCGCGATCTGGACGGCAACGATTACATTGATCACAATCTCTGCTTTGGCGCGCTGATGGCGGGGCATTGCCATCCCGCGGTCATGAAGGCGGTGGAGTCGCGGCTCAAGCTGGGCACCATGTTCGGCATGCCGCATGACATGGAGTGGCAACTGGCGGAGGAGATCTGCCAGCGCTTTCCAGTGGAGATGGTGCGGTTTGGCTCCAGCGGAACGGAAGCCACTATGCACGCCATCCGCCTGGCGCGCGCCGCAACCGGCCGGGACAAGGTGATCAAGTTTGAAGGCGCCTACCATGGACTGCATGACACGGCGCTGGTCAGCGTGAAGCCTCACGCGCCAGAATTTGGCGACGTGAATGCACCGGCCTCGGTGCCCGGCGGGCTGGGCGTGCCCAAGGCCAGCATTGCCAATGTTCCGGTGGCCACGTTCAACGACCTGAACAGCGTGGAGCGGCGGTTCAAGGAGAATCCGGGCGAGATTGCCGCGGTGATTCTTGAGCCCATCCTGATGAACGTCGGCATGTGCATGCCGCGGCCTGGGTTCCTGCAGGGTTTGCGGGAACTGTGCGACAAGAATGGCGCCTTGCTCATTTTCGACGAAGTGAAAACCGGAGCGAAGCTGGGATGGGGCGGCGCCTCGGAATACTTCGGCGTGCAACCTGACATTATTTGCGTGGCCAAGTCCATTGGCGGGGGATTCCCGCTGGCGGCTTTCGGTGCGCACCCTTCAGTGATGGACCTGATCTCGCAGCACAAGGTCTTTCACGGAGGAACCTACAACACCAATCCCGTGTCCATGGCGGCGGGGCTGGCGACGTTCCGCGAAGTGCTCACGCGCGAGAACTACGCGCACGTGGACAAGCTCAGCAAGAAATTGACCGAGGGATATCGCAAAACGGCGGCCAAGGCGGGCTTGCAGGGCTACGTCGCACAAGCGGGCGCTAATGGCGTGCTGATGCTCTATCCGGAAGAGATCCGCAATTACCGCGATTGGACAACCATTGACGTTGACCTGTGGCGGCATTACTGGTTCGGCATGGTGAACCGCGGAGTCATGGCGCAGCCGTACTGGTGGGATGAGCAGTGGACCATTAGCGTGCAGCACACCGAGGCCGACATAGACAAGCACCTGGCGGCGTTCGCGGAGGTCGCACCGGCGCTGGCCGAGGCGCAGCAGGAGCGCTTTGCCGCAGCCGCGCGCTCGGCATAGGAGCTAAAGCTTGTCGTCGGCCACCAATACCGCGGACCTGAAGACCACCGAGGCTGGCGCCCCGCACCTGAAGCGTGTGCTGGGGCGCTGGGACCTCGTGCTGCTGTTCGTGGTGGCGGTCTTTAACCTCAACGTGGTGCCCTCGATCGCGGCCAATGGCGGGGTCACAGTGTGGCTGTGGGTAATTTCGCTGCTGCTCTTCTTCTGGCCGCAAGGCATCGCGGTGATCGAACTCTCGCAGCGCTATCCGGGAGAAGGCGGAGTCTACTTGTGGGCCAAGGAAATGTTCGGCGACTTCCACGGCTTCCTTTCCGGCTGGTGCTACTGGACCAACAACATGATGTACGTGCCCACGGTGATGCTGTATTTCGTGGGCGTCTCGGTGTACGTGCTGGGCCCCCGTCACGCCGGACTGGCCGATAGCAAGGCGTTTGCGCTGGGGGCTTCGCTGGCGCTATTTGCCGTGCTGGTGGTGCTGAACATCATTGGCCTGGGGGTCGGCAAGTGGATCAACAACGTGGGCGCCGTGGGAACCTTCGCTGCCGCTGCCATGCTGATCGGCCTGGGAATAGTGGTGTGGCTACGTTTCGGAACCTCGGTGAGCGCGGCGGATTTTCGCATCCCCGCTAACCCGCGCTTCGTGATGAACGCGTTCGGCGTCATCTGCTTCGGCCTGGTCGGCCTGGAACTGGCGTCGGTGATGGGCGACGAAATTCATGAACCGCGGCGCACGATGCCTGGAGCGGTGGCGTGGGGCGGAATCATCTCCGGAGCACTCTATATCGGCACGACTCTGACCCTGTTGATTGCGGTGGACAAGCGTGACATCAACGTTCTGCAGGGCATCGTGCAGGCGGTTACCCATCTGGCCGCGCGCGTGGGCATAAGCTGGATTATTCCCGGATTCGCGCTGATGCTGAGCGTTTCCATCGCCGGGATTGGTTCGGCGTGGCTGGCAGGCTCGGCCCGCATTCCATTCGTGGCTGGCCTGGATTCGTATCTGCCGTCGTGGCTGGGGAAGGTGCACCCGCGCTACCATACGCCCTATGCCGCGCTGATCGTTCATGCCGCCGTATCCACCGTGCTGGTGGTGCTGGTCTTTTCCATTTCCGGGGTGCAGGAAAGTTTTCAGAAGCTGCTGTCGCTGGCGGTAGTGCTTCAACTGGTGCCCTTTTTGTATGTGTTTGCCGCCCTGCTTAAGATCGCCCGCGACCGTGGCGCTAAGACGTATTACAGCCGTACCACTCTGGTGGCTGCGGGCTTAAGCGGCCTGCTGACCACCACGCTGGGCATCGTGATGGTGTTTTTCCCGGCGCAGCAGATCACGTCGCTGTGGTCGTATGAAATCTGGATGTTCGGGGGAACGCTGTTCTTTATTGGCCTGGCAGCGTTCTTCTTTTTTATTTACGGGCGGCGCAAAGCGCTACGCCAGGCCACAAGCGCATAGCTTCGACCGCAGCGGCGGCATCTTGCCGGTCTTTGAACGTTGCGGCGGCGCTACTGCAGGAGGTCCTATATGGCAACGGCAATCAGACCTAATGTTCGCAGCTACCAAATGTACATCAATGGCGAGTGGGTGGACAGCGCCAGCGGAAAGAGTTTCCCAGTGTACGACCCCTCCACTGAGGAGGTGATTGCCGAAGTTCCGGACGCCAACGCCAAGGACGTGGACCGGGCGGTCCAAGCCGCGCGTGAGGCCTTCGACAATGGCGCCTGGCGTAGCACAACCGCCCAGGAGCGCGGCCGCGTGCTGTTTCGCCTAGCGGAACGAGTCCGCAAGGAAGCCGCCATGCTGGCCGAACTGGAATGCCGCAACACCGGTAAGCCGATTGTGGAAGCGGAGTACGACATCGCCGATGTGGCCACCTGCTTTGAATACTACGGCGGGCTGGCCACCAAGGTGGTCGGCTATGTGAACCCGGTGCCGGACAACGCACTCAGCCTTTCCATGAAAGAGCCGGTGGGCGTGGCCGGGCAGATCATTCCCTGGAATTATCCGCTACTAATGGCGGCATGGAAGCTGGCGCCGGCGCTGGCCGCGGGCTGCACTTGCGTGCTCAAGCCCGCCGAGCAGACGCCACTCACGGTGTTGGAAATGGCCAACTGGTTTGCCGACGTGGGGCTGCCGCCGGGCGTGGTCAACATCGTAACAGGGTTTGGCGAGACTGCGGGCGCGCCCTTGGTTACTCATGCCGGGGTAGATAAGGTGGCCTTTACCGGCAGCGCCGCGGTGGGCAAGCACATCGTCAAGATGGCCGCGGACACGGTGAAGCGGGTAACGTTGGAGCTGGGAGGCAAGTCGCCGAACATCTTTTTCGCCGATGCCGACTTCGAAGCCGCCATTGACGGCGCGCTGTTTGGCGTATTCGTCAACCAGGGCGAAGTCTGCTCCGCGGGCAGCCGGATCCTGGTGGAGAAATCCATTTATTCGAAGTTCGTGGAGGCCATGGCGGACAAGGCGAAGAAGATCCGCCTGGGGCCGCCACTGGAGCGCGAAACCAAGATGGGCCCGCTGGTCAGCAAAGAGCAATACGAGCGCGTGCGCGGCTACCAGGAGGCGGGGAAGAAGGAAGCCAAACTGGCCGCGGGAGGCGGGCGTCCGGCGAGCATCGGCAAGGGCTACTACGTGGAGCCGACCATTTTCTACGATGTGAAGAACAGCGCCAAGATCGCGCGTGAGGAAATTTTTGGCCCCGTGGCGGCGGTCATTCCGTTTCAGGATGAAGGGGAGGCCCTGAAGATCGCCAATGACACGCCCTATGGCCTGGCGGCGGCGGTGTGGACGCGCGACATCTTCAAAGCTATGCGCGCAGTGAAGGCGCTGCGCGCGGGGATCGTCTGGGTTAACCACATGCAGCCCACTTATGTAGAAGCACCTTGGGGCGGCTACAAGCAGTCGGGCTTCGGCCGCGAACTGGGGCCGTCGGGGATCGAGGAGTACCTGGAAACCAAGCAGGTGCACATCAATCTGAATGAACAGCCAATAGGATGGTATAGCTGAAATGGGGGCGATTCAGTTACGGACGGCAATTCCGGGACCATGCTCGCAGGAACTGATGCGGCGCAGAGCGGGGGCGGTTCCTCGCGGCATCTACCTGGGCACACCGATCTATGTGGCGCGGGCCGAGGGCGCGACGCTTGAAGATGTAGATGGCAATCGTTATCTCGACCTGGCGGGCGGTATTGGCTGCCTTAATGTGGGACATCGCGCACCGGGAGTGGTGCAGGCTATTCACTCGCAGGTAGACCGCTACATGCACACCTGCTTTCAGGTGCTCCCCTACGACAGCTACATTCGGCTGGCGGAACGGATGAACGAACTGGCGCCGGGTAGGTTTCCCAAGAAGACATTTTTCGTAAACAGCGGCGCGGAAGCGGTAGAGAACGCCATCAAGGTCGCCCGCGCCTATACTAAGCGGCCCGCGATTATTGCTTTTGAAGATGCTTTCCACGGCCGCACCATGATGGGCCTGGCGCTGACCAGCAAAACGCACCCGTACAAGGCGGGCTTCGAACCCTTTCCCGGAGATGTGTACCGTGTCCCCTTCGCATATTGTTATCGCTGCTCGTATTCGCTGAAGTATCCGGAATGCGGCGTGTACTGCGCTCAGCACCTGGAAGACACCTTTAAACGCGTGGTGGCGGCGGAATCGGTGGCTGCGGTGATTGCCGAGCCGGTACTGGGAGAAGGCGGATTTGTAACCCCGCCGCCGGAATTTTTCCGCATACTGACGGAGATCTGCCGCAAGCACGGCATCCTGTTCATTGCTGACGAGGTGCAGACCGGTTTTGGGCGTACCGGAACGCTGTTTGCCTGCGAGCGCTACGGTATCGAACCCGATCTGCTGGTCACGGCCAAATCGCTGGGCGGCGGCCTGCCCCTGGGTGCCATCACAGGGCGCGCTGATATCATGGACGCCGCCGGGGAGGGAGGGCTGGGCGGCACCTTTGGTGGCAATCCCGTGTGCGTGGAGGCGGGGCTGGCGGTGCTGGACGCCTTCGAGCAAAGCAATCTGTGTGCCCGCGCCAATGAACTGGGCAGCCGCTTTGCCAAGCGCGCCCGGCGCTGGCAGGAGCAGTGGCCGCAAATCGGGGAAGTGCGCGGTTTGGGCGGCATGCAGGCGATGGAACTGGTGGAAACACGCGAGTCGCGCCAGCCGGCAGCTAAGCAGACCAAGGAGATTGTCCGTTACTGCTACGAGCACGGGCTGATCGTGCTTTCCGCCGGATCTTACGGAAATGTGATTCGCCTGCTCATGCCGCTGGTGATGGGCGACGAGCAGTTCGAAGAAGCGCTAGGCGTGCTGGAAGCGGCCTTGCAGACCGTGTTGCAGACTAGAGGCGTCGCTTTCCAGACCGCATAGGCAGATGTCTTTGTGCGGGTGGGTCTTGGGTCCCGTCTGCACGGAGCAGAACTCAGCCCCTCATCTTTTTTCTTGCCAGAGGAAATCTTATGAGTATTGCAGCGCCAACCCAGACCACGGTTCGCAACTATGTCAACGGTCAGTGGCAGCCTGCCGCATCCGCGGAGCACCGGGAGATTATCAATCCCGCCACCAATGAAGTGCTGGGCCAGGTGCCGCTTTCCAGCGCCGCCGAGGTGGATGCCGCGGTGCGGTCCGCAGCTGCGGCGTTTCCGGAATGGCGCCGGACCCCTGCGGAAGACCGCATCCAGTACCTGTTCAAGCTGAAGAACCTGCTGGAAGAAAACCTCGAAGAACTGGCGCGCACCATCACGCTCGAAAACGGCAAGACGGTGGGCGAGGCCAAAGGTGAACTGCGGCGCGCCATCGAAAACGTCGAGGTCGCCTGCGGCATTCCTACCATGATGCAGGGCCGCATGCTGGAGGACGTGGCTCGCGGTATTGACGAGACCATGATCCGGCAGCCGCTCGGCGTTGTAGCGGCCATCACTCCCTTTAATTTTCCGCTGATGATTCCGTTCTGGTTCCTGCCCTACGCAATTGCGTGCGGCAACACGTTCGTGCTCAAGCCCTCTGAGCGCGTACCGCTGAGCAGTGTGCGGATGTTTGAAATCATGGAGGCTCTGCACCTGCCGCCCGGTATCATCAACCTGGTGAACGGCGGCAAAGAGGCGGTGGACGCGCTTTTAGACCATCCCACCGTGCGCGCCATCAGCTTTGTAGGTTCCACGCCTGTGGCCAGATACATCTACGCCCGCGGGGCGCAAGCGGGCAAGCGCTTGCAATGCCAGGGTGGCGCCAAGAACCACGTGATTGTGCTGCCCGATGCGGACATGCAGCAGGCCACGAACATAATCAGCGACAGTGCCTTTGGCTGCGCCGGGCAGCGCTGCCTGGCGGTTTCCGTTGCCATTACCGTGGGTGAGGCGCAGAAGACCTTTCGCGACGCGATAGCCGAAAACGCTGCCTCCTTGCGCGTAGGCTTCGGCCTGGATTCTGGCGTGCAGATGGGGCCAGTAATCACGAAGGACAGCAAGACGCGCATTGAGTCACTGATCGCCAAAGGCGCGGGCGAGGGCGCCAAGGTGCTGGTGGATGGCCGTAACCCGCGCGTCACCAAATATGAATCGGGTAATTTCGTGCGGCCCACCGTGCTTGATGGCGTGCGCCAGGACAGTTCGCTGGCCGATACGGAAATTTTTGGCCCGGTGCTCAGCCTGGTGCCGGCCAACGACATTGACGAAGCGCTCGCATTCCTGGAGCGCAGCCCGTATGGGAACCAGGCATCATTGTTCACCTCCAGTGGGGCAGCGGCGCGCAAATTCCGCTATGAGGCGCCCGCAGGCAACATCGGCATCAACATCGGCGTGGCCGCGCCCATGGCCTATTTCGCCTTCAGCGGCTGGAAAGAGAGCTTCTTCGGTACGGTGCACGCGCAGGGCAACGACGCTATTGAGTTTTACACCGACAAAAAGATTGTTATCGAGCGCTGGGCGCGCGAGCATAGCAGGAAATTCTAAGGTCGCCGATGGCGACGGCTGACGGTCGAGGTCAGCATGTAGAAACCACCGGCGTCGCCCTAGTTTTTGATTTGCCGTAGACATCGGCCAGAGAGCGCCAACCAAGATCATGTCCAACACCATCCAGAAATACTCCGACTACGTCATTACCAGTTTCATGAAGTCCATTCAGCCCGTGGTGGTGGAGCGCGCCTCTGGCGCCACCGTCACGGACGTGAACGGGCGCGAGTACGTGGACTGCTTTGCCGGCATTTCGGTGGTCAACGCCGGCCACAACCACCCCAAAGTGATTGCTGCCGCCAAGGCGCAGATGGATAAGCTGGTGCACTGCGCGTCCTACATTTATCACTCGCAGCCCACGGCCGACCTGGCGGAGAAGATGGCGGAGATCATGCCCGGCGGCCTCACCAAGACTTTTTTCGGAAACGGCGGAGCCGAAGCCATTGAAGGCGCGCTCAAGCTGGCCCGGCTCTATACCGGCAAACACGAATACCTCTCGCTGCAGATGAGCTTCCATGGCCGCAGCTGGGGCGCGCTCAGCGTGACCGGCAATTACGGCCGCAAAAAACGCGGAGGGCCCTACGCGGCAGGCGTTGCTTTTTTGCCTGCGCCTTACCTGTTTCGCTCCCCCTGGCGCGATGACCCGGACGAAGCGGTGCGCCAGTGGGCGCAGACGCTCGAAGACGCCATTCGCTACAGCACCTCCAACGATGTGGCCGCGCTCATTGCGGAGCCGGTGATGGGCGAGGGCGGAATCATCGTTCCGCCGCCGAATTATTTCCGCGAGATCAAGAAGGTGCTGGACGCGCACAAAATCCTGTTCATCGCGGACGAGGTGCAGAGCGGTTTTGCCCGCACCGGAAAGATGTTCGCCATCGAGCACTACGGGGTTACGCCGGACATTCTGGTGACCGCCAAGGGCATTGCCGATGGCTTTCCGCTCAGCGCCTTCACCACCCGCCCGGAAATCGCCGCCGCGTTCACTCCCGGCGACCATCTTTCCACCTTCGGCGGCAATCCCGTTTCCTGCGCTGCCGCTTTAGCTAACATCCAGGTGATGGAAGATGAAAACCTGTGCCAGCGTTCGCGAGAAAGCGGTGCCTACGTCGTGGAGCGGCTGAAAAACGTGCAGAAGCACACGCCGCTGATTGCCGATGTGCGCGGCCTAGGGCTGATGATCGGCATTGAACTCGTCAAAGACGCAGCGCTCACGCCCGCGGCGGCTGAGGCGGAGGCGGTGCGCGAGTTCTGCCTCCACCATGGCGTGCTCATCGGCGTGGGCGGAGTGTTCGGCAATGTCGTGCGCATGCAGCCTCCGCTGGTCATCTCCCGCCAGCAACTGGACCACGCATTGGACGTGCTGGAACAGGCGCTCGCGGACGTTTCCGGGAAGAAGGTGAGAGCTGCCTCGTAAGCGCATCAACCGCCCAGCGCAGGGGAAAGCAGGTCCTTCGCTGCGCTCGGATGACAAGCGGGAAGGGTGCCGAAAACATCCGGAAAGTCACAGGGAAAAACATGTGCTTGCATGTTCGGCTCAGCCACTGAATTCCCAGCGAGTCGCGTCGTTGGGGAAATTTTTCTCCGTCCATGCCAGTGCCACGCGCGGGCGCACGCGATAGAGAACGGCTTCCGGGTGCAAGGGCGTCTTGTACTTCGCGCGGTAGGCTTTATCAATTTTCCGGAATGTCGCCGGGTCGCTCACCTCGATGGCAGCTCCTTCCAGGATGAGTACGTCATCACCGGATTCCAGGTGCACTGAGAGCGCGGGGTTGTGGGCGAGGTTCAGCGCCTTACACGAAGAGCGGGCGGTTCCGAAATAGAGAGCGCCGCCGGTCCAGGAGCCCCACACCGGGACGGAGTGTGGCCGGCCGTCGGGGCGGGCGGTGCAGATCCAGTAATTGCGCGATTTCGCCAGGCGGGCCTCGGCGTGTGCCCAGGGCAGATATTGCTTGCGTGGCTTCAAGCCATAGTGTTGGGGGATATGCGGCAGGCCAGCCGAAACGGGCGAGCCGCCTGGGTTTGCCGGCGTTTTTCTCGGCATGCTGCTCCTCGTCAAACTCCGCGGTTCAGACGGAACGATTTTCAGCCGTTATTGTGCCAGCCGATTATATTTCTTTAAGACCGCACGCAGCTGATCGTGAGGCAGGCCAATGGCCTTGTGACCGTCACGGCCCACCATGGTCTGGGCGGCCACCATGGCGTTGATTTCGGCTTCCTCCACCGCCTGCACCGTAGCCTCAAATACAGGATCAAGCTGGTCGTTTGCCATCATCGCCGGATGCGTAATTTTGGAATAGTTGAAGGCGCCGGGATTAGCGGTTGAAAAGGCAATAAAGATGTCTCCCGAGCCGTTGCCGGCAATAGCGCCATTCCGGCCTAAGCCCAGGGTCACGCGCTTGGCGATGCGCTTGAGCTGATGGGGCAGCAGGGGTGCGTCGGTAGCCACCACCACAATGATGGAGCCCATATCGCGAGTGGGCTGGCCGGCGCTGGCCCACACCGGATCCTGGGTGATCTCCTTGCCCACGGGGACGCCTGCAATTCGCAACTGCTCACGCCCACCATGATTGCATTGCAGGAGCACGCCCACGGTGTAGCCGCCGTCCTTGGCGGGGAGCTTCCGCGAGGCCGTGCCGATGCCGCCCTTGAACTCGTAGCAGATCATGCCGGTGCCGCCGCCCACATTGCCTTCGGGAACGGGGCCGCCGCGGGTCGTGTCAATGGCATGGAACACGTCTTGGGGGTGCACGTGAAAGCCGTTCACGTCGTTGAGCCACCCGTCCCAGGTTTCCGCCACCACCGGCAGCGACCACCAGTACTCCGATTGCCTGGGCTGTCCGTTCTTCACTCGCCAGGCAATCACCGCATCTCGGACCACGCCTACGCTGTGGGTGTTGGTAATCATCACCGGGCCTTCGAGAAAGCCCGACTCCTCCACCCAGGTGGTGCCGGTCATCTCGCCATTGCCGTTTTCGGTGAACCAGCCGGCGAAAACGGGATCGCTGTTCTCGCGGCCGCGAGGCAGCACGGCAGTCACTCCGGTGCGCACCGGCCCCATACCCACTTTCAGGGGGCCATCGCCCGAAATCAGGGTGGTGTTGCCCACCTCCACCCCGGCCACGTCGGTAATGGCATTCAGCGGTCCTGGAGTGCCATCGAAAGGAACGCCCAAATCCCGTGCCCGGGGTTGGCTTTGGGCGAAGGCAAGCCCGCTGGCGAACATTAGCAGGACAACGACTGCACAGCGGGCTTCTGCGCCGCGATGGGAACGGGACGCCCGCACAATGGCCGGCCAGAGGACGGCTCTGCTTCTTTCCATTAACATGAAGGGTTCTCCGGATTAAAACGTTTCAGTTTACATCGGCTGTAAAGAGCGGCTCGGCCCGGCGGCAAGCAACAGCGTTGCTCTTAGAACGCTCTAATCCTTTGCAGGACCGCTTATAGAGCAAATCATCGTGATATGCTCCCGGCGTCCCTTACAGAGGAGCCGGGCAGGGCTGGGAGGCAGAAATGCAAGGCTGGAAGCGAGCGGTGGTATTCGGTTCTTTGGGAGCAGGCGCGCTGTTGTTGCTGGGCGGGCGCAAGGCTCCTGGCATGATCATGGCTGCAGCCGGCCTGGCCGTGTTGGCTTCGGAGTACCCGGATGCCTTCGAAACCGTCTGGCAAGACGCCCCGGTCTATATTGACCGCGGGGTACGGATTTTTTCGGCTCTTTCGGCGATTGGCGAGCGCGTGGCTGAAGAGGCGGCGCGCAGCGGCGGCCGTGCCTGGCGCGACATGGTGACGGAATAGCTTTTAGCTGCTTGCCTGCTCGCTTCGAGCTATAAGCGGCGCCCGAACCAGATGCCGAGATCCGAGGGCCAAAAACAAACTCCCCGGCAGCTCGCGGCTACCGGGGAGCAGCTTCCCAACCCACGCTCCCTCCCTTGCACCGTTTCCCCCAGGATTTGTATGCACGGGAGGGGGCGAACTAGATTGGATGTTTAGGCAAAAGTGAACCCATTGTGCGCCTCCCGACTCAAAATGAGAATTGAGGGAAAGTCCTAGGTGGGTGAGAATAAGACCTTAACCCGGGTAGCTGGTGTTTGGGCAGTGCCTCCTAACTGCCAGAACCCTGCGATCACTCCATGAAGCCCGAAACCCGCAAATACATTCAGGTGTTTCTGGCAGTGGCCCTGATAGGGGCGGCGGTGCGGTTGGTCATCATTTTTCGGGAGCGCCACGAAACTGCTCGTCAGTCCAAGGCGCAGCCTGCGCCGGCTCTCGACCCCACCTATTACGTCGTGCCGAAGAAGCTGTATCCTTACGACCTCAAATCGGCACGGCAGTTGACTCAGCAACCGGTCTGGGTCAAAGAAGGGTATAGATACTTCTACTATCCTTACGACCCAGTAAGGCGGCGCACGGACTTTGCCCAGGACGCTGGTCTGCTGGGCCCCATTGAGGAACTCAATATCAAGGATGTAGTCACGGACGTCACTCCCGGGGCTCGCGAGCAGAAGCAAGTGCTGGCTGTTTTCGAGAAGGGCGGGAAAAGCTATGCCGTGCCGATCGGCGTGCTCAAGGGCCACGACTATCAGATCTATTCCGATGAGATGTTCTTCATCCAGGATCCCCACCAGCTCTACAACGTGTGGCCGAAAGACGCGTGGCAGGCCATCGACCAGCACCAGGCCAAGACCGGCATGGACGAAGTGCAGGTCAGCTTCGCCCTGGGCATGGGGATGCCACAGCCTTCCGACGACCCTGACCTCAAGACGGTGAGATTCCCTAACGGGGGCAAGCCGCTGGAAATCACATTCCGCAAGGGACGGGCGGTGGAGATCCGTCCTGGCAGCTGAGATTCAGCGAAGAACCGGCGATTCCGGGCCCGCCGGCTTGTCTTCTTCCACCCGAATCTTTCCGCCCTCATCGGCATAAAACGCACGGTGGTCCGGGCCGAACTGCTGGGGAATCGCGGTAAGCTGGTACTTGTCTTTTTTGCCCCGGTAATGGATCGTGTAGTCGCCGCGCTGGGTGCTGTGAGCCATGCGCCTGGTGAAGGAGCCATGGCCGGCCAGGTCCAGCAGGGAAGGGGCAAACTCAGTGCGTTTCTTGAAGTAGATTTTGTCCGCCCGGATGACGGTTCGCATGTAGCCCAGGGTCTGCGATTCCGCCCCAGACTTAGCCGGGTCGTGCGGGAACTTTGGCTGGTAGGTGTTCTGAGCGGGTGCACTTGCGGCCGGCTCTGTCTGGGCCAGCCCGGCTGGCCCCAGCAGGCTCGCGGCCAGCAAGGTTATAAAAATGGTGCAGCCTAGCTTAAGGCCTCGCTTCATCACGTCTCCTCCCCATCCCATCCTCCTCTGGTTTAGATGCAGCGTGTATTGCCCGATCAAGTTCCGTCCTCTTTCCAAGATGGACAAATACAGCTATGCTAACGCCAACCCCCAGAAGGATAAACTATGAAACCGGCGGCAAAACCGGCTAAGAGACCGCATATACGCATCGCCGTGGTGGAAAGCGATCCCCTGCGCTTTGTAGGCTTTCGTGCCCTGTTCGATTCCGAGCAAGATTTCGAACTGGTCTCGTCGAGTGTGGCCGAGTTGGCGCACCAGGAAAACATTGACCTGGTGCTGCTGGGCAGCCGCGGAGGTCCCAACCTGTTCGACGTAATGGCAAGCCTAAAAGCCGCCCGCCCCGACCTGCGCATCATCGTGACCGGTTCGGGGGCGGATGATGAAACCATTCTGAAGGCCATTGCCGCGGGTGCCAAGGGCTATGTGGATGAGGCGGCTGCGCCGTCGGAGTTCACCCAGGCTATCCGCATGGTGAACCTGGGCTCGGTGTGGGCGCCGCGCCGCGTGCTCTCCATGTTCATTGAGCGCGTCAGTTCCTCGCCGGGGCGTATTTTTCCCGCCGGCCGAGTCACCTTCACCGACCGCGAAAAAGAGGTGCTGGAAATGCTTGTAGCAGGCCGCTCCAACAAGGAAATCGGGGCTGCCTTGGGCATCGAAGAACGCACTGTTAAAGCCCACGTGGCCAAACTGATGCGCAAAGTAGGCGTGCAGAACCGGATTGCGCTCTCAGTGCACGCCATCACGCATTCGCTAGTTACCGCGAAATAGGCGGGTTACCAAGGGCACCCGCCCTTGGTAATCTTGTTGGTTTTCGCCTCCGACGCCATACTGCCCTCACCTACCACAGAACCTGGGAGACGGGGTCGGGATTGATGAAGGGTCACAATCTCGGCCCCGCTTTTTTCCCCACGCAAATCCAAACCCCAACCAAAACCGCAGAGGACGCCAAGGACGCTTGTAATTGAACACTTCTTTCTAGTCCTTGCCCGTTGCCTGTTTCCTGAGATGGTGTTTTTTCACCGCTATTTTTGTTGGCCCCTTGACCTTGCTGCCGGTTCGGTATTTGCTAGGGAGTACAGGTTCCACGGCCTAAGATGCCGGTCCTATCCAGGTGGAGGTCACAGACGATGAAGACACTTCTTGCGGCGTTGGTGATTTGCAGTGCGATGTTCGCCTATTCGCAGAACACTGCATCCACAAACCAGGCGCCCGCTCCGGCTCCGCAGGCGGCACCGGCTACGACGGCCTCGCCCAGCACTACAGCGGCCGAAGGCGCCGACCAGAGCAAAGCTGTGGATCGGTTGCAGGCCGCCTCCGAGGTAATCAACGAGATCATGTCCGCGCCGGACAAGGGCGTTCCCATGGAGGTGATGGGCTCGGCTCAATGTGTGGCTGTGGTGCCCTCCATGCTTAAAGGCGGTTTCATCTTCGGCGGGCGCTATGGCCGGGGCGTGGCCAGTTGCCGAACGCCCAAGGGCTGGAGCGCGCCCGCTTTCTTCACTATCAAGGGCGGCAGCTTCGGATTCCAGATCGGCGGACAGGCGGTGGACCTGATCATGCTGGTGATGAACGAAAAAGGCATGCGTAACCTGCTTTCCAGCAAGTTCCAGGTGGGTGCCGATGCCTCCGCGGCAGCGGGCCCGGTGGGCCGCCATGCCGAGGGTTCCACTGACTGGAAGATGCGGGCTGAGATTTTGACTTACTCGCGGGCGCGCGGCGTGTTCGCCGGGGTTAGCCTGAACGGTGCTGTGGTGAAGCAGGACAAGACCAGCACACGCGAGTTCTACGGGCGCATGGTGCCTTTCCGCACTTCGCTGACCGGCGAGATCCCATCACCTGAAGGCGCGCGCCCGTTGCTGGCTTCGCTCAGCAAGTTCGCCACCGAAGCAGCCAAGTAATTGAAGATTGATGATGGAGTCTCTAGTCAGTTCACAATTGCGGAATCACCCCAGGGTGTTTATTCATCAATCATCATTCTTCGATCGTTAATTAGTGGTGCTGGTGTTCCTGTCCTTCCGCGTGGTGGTGTTCCTCTTCTGACTCCTGAAAAACTGCGGGCACGCCCAGGCTGCCCTTCGGCGGCAGGTGGCGGATAAAGCGGACGATAGCCCACATTTCATTGTCGTCCAGAATACCCCGCCAGCCGGGCATGCCGCTGAACCGGATGCCGTTCTGGATAATCATCTTGAGTTGCCCATCGCTGAATTCCTGCACGCTGTGATCGCTCAGTTCTGGAATGTTGGGCGACATTTTGTTGGCGAAAGGCACGCCGGTGTTGTGGCCGTCCAATCCATGGCAGACCTGGCAGTGATGCCCGAAATGCTCCTGCCCGGTTTTTGCGATTTCCGGAGTGTCCGGTAGCGGGTTCTTCAAGTTTTTGCCGGCGATGCCCACGCGCTTGGCCTCTCGCGCCACCATGCTCTCGATGTTCCCCGGACTGCTGGCGGAACAGGCTAGGAGCATAAGGCAACTGCTGACGGCCAGGCCAGGTACCAGGCAGGTTTTCACGGCTTCACGGACCGACTCCCTAAACTTGACCCAATTGCTCATGTGCGCTCCGGTAAGGCTATTCATTATAGGGCTCGAGTAGGTCATCCGTGGGATTAGAGCTGGAAGTCAGGAGCTACGGGCGAAAGGCCGACACAGCCTGCCGGCTGCTTCCGGTTTGAAAAAACTGGTGCCGGATGTTACCGTCACGCTTTCCTGAATGCGGCATCGCCTCGAGTACGCGCCGGTGTGGCTGCTGGTCCGAATCCTGGGCGTGTTGCCGCGGCCGCTGGCACGAGCGGCGGGCATTGCGCTGGGCCAGACGGTCCGCATGTTACACCCACGTTTGAGCCGAGTAGGCTTCCGCAACTTGCAGCTGGCTTTTCCGGAAATGAGAGAAGCTGAGCGGCGGCGCATTGTGCGCGGCGTGTTCACTTCGCTGGGCCGTTTGCTGGCTGAGGTCTGCCGGTTTCCGCGGTATACGCCAGAAAACGTCTCCGAGGTCGCGGTTTACGATGGCCTGGAGAATTTCCTAAATGCCGAAAAGCGCGGCAAGGGCGTGCTCTTCCTGACCGCGCACCTGGGCGGCTGGGAAGTAGGTTCCTTCGCGCACTCACTCTACGGACACAAGCTGCACATCGTGGTCCGACCGCTAGATAACCCCTTGCTGGACGCCTTGGTTCGGCGCTATCGCACGCTGCACGGCAACACGACTTTTGATAAGCAGGATTTCGCCCGCGGGTTGTTGGGGGCCATGAAGGCGCGCGAGACTGTCGGCATCCTCATGGATACCAACATGACACCGCCGCAGGGCGTGTTCGTGGACTTCTTCGGCCACCTGGCCTGCACCGCTAGCGGGGTGGCACGCGTGGCATTGCGCACGGACGCGGCGGTGGTGCCGGCGTTCTCGATTTGGGACGATAGGTTGCGAAAGTACCGCATTCGTTTTGATCCGGGGCTGGAACTGGTGCGCACCGGCGATGATGCCGCCGACGTAGTCACGAACACCTTACTGTTTACGAAAGCAATTGAGGGCTACGTGCGGCGCTATCCGGACCAGTGGCTCTGGGTGCACCGGCGCTGGAAGACGCGGCCCGAAGGGGAAGCGCCTTTGTATTGAGTGAGCAGTGGTCAGAACCGAGAACCGAGAACTGCTTCTTAGCACAGCCAGCCGCTGCGATACACCAGCCACCAACTGACAACCACAATTGGTATGCTGGCGACCATGCCCCAGAAGAAGGGCAGGAAGACGTCGGCCAACAGGCTCAGCCCGATAAAGATCAGCCAGAAGATTTTCTTTTCCACGTCTCCCGTATCTTACTGCCATGCCGGCCAAACATGCTGCCGGGCATGCCGGCGAGGATTACCAATGTCACGGTTCCTTAAGGGCAAACACCCGCATATTTGCTGCATTTGCGGCTCGGCTGAACCCGAGAGCTTTCAAACGGTGTGACGAACACATGGGAAGTGCCCGGGCTAGTGTTTAGACCAAAAGGGCAACTGAGTACTGGCAACTGGGAACTGATTTGTATACAACGTTGGCATGAAAACTACCCTGGCGGCGGTGGCGCAACAGATTGCAGCACGTTTGGTGGGCGATGGCGGGCTGGAAGTAGAGAACGTGGCCAGCATCGCCTCGGCCAAAGCTGGCGACCTGGTGTTCGCGGAAGACGAGGGGGCACTGGCGCAAGCCTTGGGTTCGGGCGCCACGGCCGTCATAGCTGGCGATTTCGCCGGCAAGAACAAAGCTTCGAAGCCGCTGTTGATTGCGCATGTTCCCAAGCTGGCTTTTGCCCGGGCGGCCCGGCTGCTGTGCCCAGCTCGGATATTCGAGCCTGGCATTCATTCCTCCGCCATGGTGGAAGATTCCGCGCGGCTGGGTCGCCATATCTGCATCGAACCGGGTGCGGTGGTCGGCGACAAAGTTGTAATTGGCGACCGCACCCGTATTGGCGCCGGCAGCGCAATCGGCGCTGACGTCCGCATGGGCAGCGAATGCAACATAGCGCCTAACGTTACAATCTATCCCGGAGTACGGCTGGGTAACCGCGTGATTGTGCATAGCGGGGCGGTGCTGGGCAGCGACGGCTTCGGCTACGTGCGCGATCCCGCCAGCGGCCGCTACGAAAAGTTTCCCCAGATTGGCGGCCTGGAAATTGGCGACGACGTGGAAATCGGCGCCAACACCACCGTGGACCGGGGAGCGCTGGACCTGACGGTCATCGGCCGGGGCACAAAGCTCGATAACCTGGTGCACGTGGGCCACAATGTGCGCATCGGAGAAGATGTGGTCATTGCCGCTCAGACCGGTTTTTCCGGCAGCATCACCGTGGAAAATGGCGCGGTGATTGGCGGCCAGGTGGGCATCGGGGACCATGCGCGCATCGAACGGGGAGTGATCCTGGGTTCGCAATGCGGGGTGCTCCCCAAAAAGGTAGTTCGGGGTCCCGGCACAGTGTTCTGGGGAACGCCAGCACGGCCCCTGCGGCAATACTTGAAGGAATTGGCGGTGCTGGCACGGTTGGGAAAAAGAGCGGGAGTAAGTAGCTCATAAATGGTTTCGCAAGATTCCGGCTGTGCGGGCCGGAACCCCAAAATACGGGTTAGTAGCCAGCTAATCAGCTAGAAAGCTATGTCCTTAATCGTCATCGGTGGGCACACACGCAACGTGGGCAAGACCAGCCTCATGGCGGGCCTGATTTCCGCCCTGCCCGAGCGCAACTGGACCGCGGTGAAGATTAGCCAGTACGGCCACGGGGTGTGCTCGGTAAACGGTAAGACCTGTAACTGCGCTGTGGACGAACATCCTTGGGCAATTACCCAGGTCTACGACCGCGATGGCGATTCCGACACCTCGCGTTTTCTTGCCGCGGGCGCGGCCAAGGGACTGTGGGTGCGCTGCAAGCAGGGGCGCCTGGAAGAAGCCATACCCGCATTTCAGCAGCGCATTACCGCCGACGAGAACGTAATTATCGAATCCAATAGCGTGGTTGGGTTCGTGCAGCCGGATGTATATCTAACCGTGCTCAATTTTTCCGTGGCCGACTTCAAGGAATCGGCGCGCCGGTACCTTGACCGAGCCGACGCGGTGGTGCTGCACGATCCCGCTGCTAACGGCCACAAGGAGCCTGCCTGGACGCAGGTTTCGCGCGCGCAGTTGGCGGGGAAGCAAATCTTCTATATCACCCCGCCACCCTACATCACGCCGGAGATCGTGGACTTCGTGCGCCAGAAGATCGGGCCGGTGCATGCGCAAGTTTGAAGTCCTGTTCGACCGCGGCGAAGAGAGCCCGCTGCAGCATCCCGCCTATGCTCCTTATGGCAAGCTGGGTTTCCCCACACCGCCGGCAGACCGCCCCTGGATTTTTGCCAATTTCGTTCAGACACTTGATGGCATTAGCTCGTGGAAGGGCGAGCATGCCCTCGGCAGCGACATTTCGCGATCGGCCGAGGATCGCTGGCTGATGGACCTGCTGCGGGCCCACGCCGACGCGGTGCTGCTGGGGAGCAAGACCCTGGCGGTGGAGAGAACGGTGCTCGGCCCGACCAGCCGCGGCGCTACCTACATGATCGAAGATCCGCAAATGCGCGACCTGCGTGGCCGGCTCGGCCGCCGGCGTGAGACCGTGATATTTGTGACCGGCTCGGCAGCGCTCAAGCTCTCCGACTACGCGGTTTTTGATGGCGATAAGGTGGACGCCGTCATCCTTACCGCTCGTGCCGGCGCCGCCAAGCTCGCGCCGCAACAGGGAGCTCATCCTCACGTGCGCGTGCTTGCCGTCGGGGAAGGCAACGTGGTTGACTTGCCCGCCGCCATGCGACTGCTGGCACAGGAACTGGGCATTCGCCTGCTTTTATGCGAAGGGGGCCCGACGCTCTACGGCTACATGTCGGGCGCCGGGCTGATCGACGAGAAATTCCTGACCATTTCGCCGGTCGAGGCCGGGCAGATTATTCCAGAGGAGCAAGAAGTCGGGATGCTGGAAGGCCCGGCCCGCCTGCGGCCCACCACCTTCAGCGCCCCCGGGTTTACTCCCGACAATGCGCCCTGGTGGACCTGGGTCAGCTGCCGAAAGGTGGGAGACCACGAGTTCAACCGCTATCGGCGGAAAGCGGCTAAATAGCTGACTGGCTGATTAGCTGGCTAGCTGCTCTCGCCTAACCGAGAGTTTTGTTTGCTGGGCGTCATCCTGAGTGCCTTCAGGCACGAAGGATCTGGCGAGCAGTGAGGGATCGCGGAAGCCTACGCTAAAGCCTCTGAGCACGACTCCCTGGTAAGAGACAGCCAATCAGCTAGCCAGCCAGCTACTCAGCTGCTTTTGTTATGCTTCAACAGTGAGGCAAATCCACCGCGATGCCTGGCTGCTGGCGGTTATGTCGGGCGTCCTGCAGATCCTGGCATTCCCTCTGCCCAACCTGTACCCGCTGAGCTGGGTAGCCATCGCACCGCTGTTGGTGGCGGTTTTGCGGGCCCGCGAACCGGAGGACATTCACCTGCCCGCAAGCCTGGCCAAAAAACTGGTTCCGGCTAGCGCGCTCCAGGGATTCCTGCTTGGCTATTTGAGCGGCACCCTCTGGTATGCCGGCACCTGTTACTGGGTGTACCACACCATGCATCTCTATGGCGGGCTGAGCGCGCCTGCGGCCGCCGGCATTCTGGTGCTCTTCTGCCTGTACCTGGGACTCTACGAAGGCCTGTTTGGTCTCACTGTGGCGCTGCTGGCGGGGGGCAGGCCGGGTGGCGGGCGCCGCGCCCTGTTTCTCAGCCCGTTTGTGTGGGTGGCGCTGGAGTTGGCGCGCACGCGCATCAGCGGCTTTCCCTGGGACCTGCTGGGCACGGCGCAGGTGAACAACATCTCCTTGAACCGGCTGGCCACCATCACCGGCGTGTACGGCCTGTCATTCGAAATCATGCTGGTCAACACGGTCTTTGCCGCCGCGTTGCTGGTCGGGCGCGAAAAGCGCAGGATCATCTTGATTGAAGCCGTCGTGGTGGCGACCGCGCTGCAGTCGTTCGCGCTAATCCGGCCTGCACCGCTGCGCACTGACCACACCGCATTGCTGGTGCAGGAAAACGTCCCCATCCTGCCCTCGGACGAATGGACGGCACAATACTTCCAGAACACGATCGGCGACCTGAGCCGGTTGAGCGTGCCGCCGGACGTCGCCGGCGCGCCCAAGCCCAACCTGGTGGTCTGGCCGGAATCGCCGGCGCCGTTCTACGTTAACGAGGCCCGCTTTCGCGAAGCCATCGCCGCCGTGGCCAAAAAAGACCATACCCACGTGGTGGCGGGGAGTCTGGGTGAGAACGCGGGCTCCCAACCGCCGGGCAGCGGGCAGACTTACAATTCGGCAGCACTGATGTCACCGGAGGGGCAGTGGGTGGCGCGCTACGACAAGATCCACCTGGTGCCCTTTGGGGAGTACGTGCCGTTTAAATCGCTGTTCAGTTTTGCCAGCGGACTGACCCAGGCGGTGGGCGAGTTCGGCCGCGGCTCCTCGCGCGAGCCCCTGGTGGTGGACGGCTACAAGCTGGGCATCTTTATCTGCTATGAGGCGGTGTTTCCCGATGAGGTGCGGCAGTTCGCCCGAAATGGCGCCCAGGCCTTCGTCAACATTTCTAATGATGGCTGGTACGGCGACACCGGAGCCTGGGCTCAGCACCTGAACCAGGCCCGCATGCGGGCGGTGGAGAACGACCGCTGGCTGTTGCGCGATACCAACACTGGCCTGACCGCCTCCATTGACCCGTACGGCCGCATCGTGGCCAGCCTGCCGCGCAAGCAGCGCACCGCGCTGGAAGCGCCTTACGCACTGGTCAGCGGAACCACCTTCTACACGCGGTACGGCGATTGGTTCGGGTACCTGTGTGCGATAATTTCTGTGGCAGCGCTGTTGTGGCGCTATCGAGTCCCCTCCAGGATGGTTTCCTCCTAATGGCTGAAGAGCTCGAGCAAGAGTACGTCGCGCTGAAGGACAAGGTCCGCGACCTTCGGGAGTATCTTTGACGCAGACCGGCTGCGCCAGCAACTAAGCGAAATCGAGAAGAAGGCGTCCGATCCCAACCTCTGGTCCAATCCTCAGGAATCCCAAAGGGTAATGCGTGAGCGCAAGCGCCTGGAAGACGTGCTGGCCACCGAATCTGAGCTCGTCCGCCGCAGCGATGACATTAGCGCCTACCTGGAACTAGTACGCGAAGGCGAAAACGTGGCCGCGGACCTGAAGCGCGAACTCGCCGCCCTCCGCGAAACCGTGGACCGCATCGAGACAGAAACCCTGCTCTCCGGCGAGAACGACGCCCGCAATGCGATTGTGACCATTCACCCTGGCGCCGGCGGTACAGAATCACAGGACTGGGCGGACATGCTGCTGCGCATGTACCTCCGCTGGGGCGAACGGCATGGCTTCGAGACGGTGCTGAACGACTACCAGCCGGGCGAAGAAGCGGGCATCAAATCCGCCACTTTCAGCGTGAACGGGCAGTACGCTTACGGGCTGTTGACCAGCGAAATCGGCGTGCACCGACTGGTGCGCATTTCGCCCTTCGACCAGGCCAAGCGCCGGCATACGTCGTTCGCCAGCGTGTTCGTTTCGCCGGAGATTGACGAGAGCATTGAAATCGTGATCAAGCCCGAAGACTTGCGAGTGGACACCTACCGCTCCAGCGGCAAGGGAGGGCAGCACGTGAATACCACCGATTCCGCGGTGCGCATCACCCACAATCCCACCGGAATCGTGGTCAGCTGCCAAAATGAACGTTCGCAGCACAAGAACCGCGAGCGCGCCATGAGCATCCTCCGCTCCAAGCTTTACGAGCACGAACTGGAGAAGAAGCGCGCGATTTCCAAGAAAGTGGAAGACTCGAAGCTGGATATTGATTTCGGCTCGCAGATCCGGTCCTACGTGCTCGCCCCTTACCGCTTGATCAAAGACCATCGCACCAAAGAGGAAGTGGGCGATGTGGACCGCGTTCTCGACGGGGACATGGATCCTTTTATTCGCGCATATCTACGCATGCGGCGGGGAGAGAAGAACTAAATAACCGGGTAATCGCGTAATTGAAACCACTCTCTGCAAATGATGATGTCCTCCTCAGGGAGCGCGGCGCGAGCTGAGCGCGACCGAAGGATCTATGCGTTTTTTAGTAGCTTATATGGCTGCTTCCTCGCAACCGCCGAACCCAATTACTCAATCAGCCGATTACCCGCCCGCCCGATCGGCTGCTGTGCGCCGTGGCCGCCAGCTGGAATATATAACGCTGGCCTGGAACTCGGCTGAGGGCGTCGCGGCGTTGGTGGCCGGGCTTCTCGCGGGTAGCATTGCCCTAGTCGGTTTCGGCCTGGATTCGATAATTGAGATTTCTTCCGGAGCGATATTGCTGTGGCGTCTGCGGGCGGAGGCCGACCCTCAGCGGCGCGAACGAGTCGAACGCCGCGCGCAGCGTCTGGTTGGCCTTTCTTTCTTGGCTCTGGCCGCCTATGTAGCTTTTGATTCCATTAAAGGCCTGATGCTCCACGACGCGCCCCGGGAAAGCCTCTTCGGCATTGGCATTGCTGTCGCCGCCCTGATTGCTATGCCGCTGCTGGCGCGAGCCAAACGCCAAATCGCCCGCCAGCTCAAAAGCGGCGCTATGCGTGCCGATTCACGGCAGTCCGACTTCTGCGCCTATCTTTCCGCCATCCTGCTTGGCGGCCTGCTCCTGAACGCGCTGCTGGGCTGGTGGTGGGCCGATCCAGTGGCTGCCCTGGTCATGGTTCCACTGATTGCACGCGAAGGCGTAGAAGGGCTGCGTGGCGAGGGCTGTTGCGACTAGCCATACAAGCCATTACCTACGTAATCAGAGCGGGTACGCGCGCTTCTCCCGTCCCTGTATTAACCTGTTATCGCCCATGAAATCGGAGGAAAAAACGCACCAGCACCCGCACGAACCGCCGGACCCAATGCTGGAGCAGCGTTTTGTGGACGCTCTCGCCTATACCATCAACTTACATGTGCGGCAGGCACGCAAAGGAACGCGAGTGCCCTACGTTTCTCACCTGCTGGGTGTTGCCTCTATTGTGCTCGCGGAAGGTGGAGACGAGGATATGGCCATCGCAGCCCTGCTGCATGATGCCGTGGAGGATCAGGGTGGCAAGCCTACACTGCACGAGATTGAGCGCCGCTTCGGAAAACGTGTAGCCCGGCTGGTGCAAGCCTGCACCGATGCCGATAGCGTGCCCAAGCCTCCCTGGAAGGACCGCAAGACGCGCTATATCGAGGCGGTGCGCCACGAGCCGGCGGACGCGCGCCTCATTTCCGCCGCCGACAAACTGCACAACGCTCGCGACATTCTGGCTGATTACCGCCAGCACGGCGAGGAAGTGTGGAAACGCTTTCGGGGCGGGCGAGAAGGCACGCTCTGGTATTACCGCTCGCTGGTGGACGCCTTCCGCGCCGCCGGTAGCAACCGCCTGGTCGAGGAGTTGGACCGGGTAGTGAGCGAACTGGAAGATCTGGTGGGCAAAACACCCATTACTGCGACGGGGAGCTAAACGGTTATGGGGCGGATGGTGGACATGATTCGGCAATCGGCGGTGCCGCCGAACATGCTGCGTGCTGCCGCCAAGGGAGCTCTCTCCGTGCCCCCAGCCGAGATGGTCGAGATTCTGGTGGTGCTGACCCAGAACGCGGTTTTTGGTGAGCAGGCGCGCCTGACTCTGGCCAGTTGGGACGAGAAGGCATGCCTGGCTGTTGCTGGGGATCCTGAAACTCCGCGCGAAGTGCTGGAGTACATGGTGGAACCGCGCAACCGCCGGCCCAGCATTTTTGGCGCGCTGCTGGAAAATCCGTCTGTGCCTGAGGCGAAACTGGCCGAGGTCGCGGCTGCGGCGGGACGCGAAGTCATTGAGCAGATGCTGGCAAGTTTGCGGGTTGGAAAATCACGCAGCATTTTGCAGGCCCTGGCAAGCAACCACGAGCTCCGGGAAGCGGAGACGGCGCGCATCCATGATGTACTGGCGGGACTTTCGGCTGGCCCGCAACCCACGGAGCAAGCTGCTGAAGGGCCGGAGCCCAGCCCGGAAGTGATCAAGGTGTTCCTGACCGAGCACGCCGCGGAAATCGCCGCCGAGGAAGGCAAGCCGTTTCACGTCATCGGTGGCATCGAGGAAACGCTGGCGGCAGAAGCGCCGGTTCCGGCCTCGGGCAGTGGCGCAGGTTCCGCGGCTGGGGCTGCTCCGGCGAAGGAACCTGCGAAGAAAGCCAAGAGCGTGTTGCAGAAGATCGCCGCCCTGACCGTGGGGGAGCGCGTGCAACTGGCCATGAAAGGCAACAAGGACGAGCGCTTTCTCCTGATCCGCGACGGCGCCCGCGTGGTCCCGCAGGCGGTGTTGGAATCGCCTAAGCTCACGGACACGGAAGCGGAAATGTTCGCCAGCATGAAAAATGTGCAGGAAGTGGTGTTCCGCGGCCTCTCCAGCAAACGAAAGTTCGCCAAGAATTACCGCGTCCAGCGCAACCTCGCATTCAATCCCAAGGTGCCCATTGACGTGGCCATCAACATGGTGAATAACCTGCTGCTCAGCGACCTCAAGCACCTGTCCCTTAATAAGGAAGTTCCGGACACGGTGCGCAAAGCGGCGTTACGCCTGTTCGCGCAGAAATCCGATACGCGCACCAAATAGGCAAAATTAATTGTTGGATGGTCTCGCCAGGCAATAAGTCGTGGGACGACATTGTGTGCCGGTGAGGACGAGGCTGCGCCTCTCCTATACAATCTCTGCTGAGGAGCGCCGATGTCCCTTTCCGCTCACGATCCCATTACCGACCTTCTGAAGGCGGCCAAGTCCATCGCCGTGGTTGGGCTCTCCAACAGCCCCTTTCGCGCCAGTTACGGCGTTTCCGCCTACATGCAGAACCAGGGCTATCGCATCCTTCCGGTCAATCCCAACCTGCACGAAGCGGTGCTGGGCGAGGAGCCGTATGCTTCCTTGCGCGACATTCCCGAACGAATTGACATTGTGGACATTTTCCGCCGCTCCGAATTTGTTCCCGAATTGGTGGACCAGGCCATCCAGTTAGGAGTTCCCGCCATCTGGATGCAAGAGGGCGTTATCCACGAACCTGCGGCTGCCAAGGCTCGTCAGGCTGGTCTGTTCGTGGTGATGGACCGGTGCATTCTCAAGGAGCACCGCGCCCGTTTTCGATAGGAGATGAGAATGGCGGAATTAGGCATGAATGTTGTCCCGGTTGGACCCTGGCGCTGCAAGCACTGCGGGCGGGAGCTGTTGTTACTGACCGATACTACATCTGGACCTCCGGTGCGCGGCTATGTGACCTGTGTGTGCGGAGAAGAGCACTACGGCGGGGCCGACCCGGTGGCGGTCTTCTGGCGCACTCAGGATGGCAACTGGGAGCGGGTGAACGAGGAGAAGGCCAAGCAGGATTTGCTGGCAGGATGACCCGGACTGTTTTGTAATTGACTAGTTTGTGATGGGCAACGTTTTGTTCGCTGTCGGTCTTTTATCTGCAGTCGTAACTCCAACGAAATTTCAAATTACCAATTGGAAATTACAAATCCTCGTCACTCCGCTTTTACCAGGATCGCCGTGGCATCGTCCTGCAACCCGCGCCCAGCCACAAAGGTACGCACGTCATCCAGAACTTGCTCCGCGCAAGTGCCGCGCTCAGAGTTGAGGAACTCTTGCAAGCGCCGGCTGCCATAATCCTCATCCCGGCTGTTTTCTGCCTCGCTGATGCCGTCGCTGTAAAAGAGGACGCGCGCGCCGGGCGGCAGCTCAATCGAGGTCTGGGCGAAGCTTTCCTGGGCAAATCCAATGGGCAGCCCATTGGCGCCGCTGACTACATGAGCCGCGCTGCCATTGGCCAGCAGTGGCCAGGGATGGCCGGCATTGGCGATGGTCAGGGTTCGGGCTGCGGGATCGAGTACCGCAAACAGCATGGTGACAAACCGGCCCACCGGGAAATCGTTCAGCAACAGCCGGTTCAGGCAATCGAGCACTTCCCCGGGAGCGGCGCAGTCTTCCGCCAATGAGCGCAGAATCCCCCGCGCCGCCGACATCATCAGCGCCGCCGCCGTGCCCTTGCCGGAAGCGTCTGCCAGCACCAGCCCCCAGCGTTCATGGCTGAGAGGAATAAAGTCGTACCAGTCGCCGCCCACCGCTCCGGCGGGAATGGAAAAGCCGCTGATCCGGTAACCGGGCACCAGAGGCGAGCTCTTGGGAAATAGCGCTTCCTGGATCTGCCGCGCTTCCTGAGCCTCGCGATCCATGCGGTCGCGCACCTGGCGCTGCTCCTGAAACAAGCGGGCATTCTGGACCGCCACTTCGATGTGGCAGCCGAGTGCCTGCAGCAGTTGCAGCTTCTCCTGGCAAAAGGCATCCACGTCCGGGTGCGCGGCCGTAAAAACGCCGATCACTTCGCCGTCCACCTGAAGCGGGATTCCGACTTCGGAACGGGTGTCCGGCTCGCACGGAATGTAGTAGGGATCGCTACGCACGTCGGGAGCGTAGTGCATGCGGCCGGTCAGGGCAACGTGGCCGACGATCCCCTTACCCGGTTGCAGGGCGTGCCCTTTGCGGTGCAACGAGCAGCCATGGACCGCAGCCAGCGTCATGTCATGGCCTTCGCGCAGGTAGATGTTGGATTCCAGAACGCCGAACCAGCGCGAAACGTCGTGGACGATGCGCTCAATGAGCAGCTCGAGGTCAAGGATGGAGCCCATCTCCCGTGCCGCGCGGTGAAGCAGAAGCAGGCCCTCATTGTCGTCGGATGCGAAGGGCGCGGGAGTACGCTCGGCACTCGGTCTCGGATAGGTGGCCATCGCACGCCTCCGGAGAGAACAGTCAGAGTCAGGCGTGAGCAGACCTCTGACTCGTGACTCCTGAAGTTGGATTTGCGGGGAAGGGATTATGATTCTTTTTTATCCCGTTCGGGCCGGTGCTGCGCCGCCTGTGCGCGCCGTTTTTTTATCTCCTCCATGCGTTCGCGGATACGGCGCTCAACCCCTTCGGCGGTAGGCTGGTAATACACCCGGTTGCGCAGGTTGTCGGGCAGACATTGCATGTCCGCCACCTTGCTTTCGAAATTGTGCGCGTACTGGTAATCCTTCCCGTAGCCAATGGACTTCATCAGCCCAGTGGGGGCGTTGCGCAGGTGCAGGGGAACGGGTTCGGCCACGGTGCGTTCCACGTCCTGCTGCACCTCGGCATAGGCGCTGTAGAGCGCATTGGATTTGGGTGCCAGCGCCAAATACACGGCCGCCTCGGCCAGCGCCAGGTTGCCCTCGGGCATGCCAATAAAGTCCACGGCATCGCGTGCAGCCACCGTCAGCGCCAGCGCCTGGGGATCGGCCAGGCCGATGTCCTCCACCGCCATCCGCACCAGGCGGCGGGCTACGTAGAGCGGGTCTTCGCCAGCCTCCAGCATCCGTCCCAGCCAGTAAAGGGTGGCGTCAGGGTCGCTGTTACGCACTGACTTGTGCAGCGCGGAAATCAGATTGTAGTGCTCCTCGCCGGCCTTGTCGTAGAGCAGCACCCGCTTCTGGAGCGCGTCCTGCACAATGGGATTGGTGATCTCCGCGCCTGCTCTGCCCGCATTCTGCTGCAGAGCCAGCCCGGCCGCGACCTCAAGCGCGTTATAGGCGCTGCGCGCGTCACCGCTGGAGTAAGCCGCGATGCGGGCCAGGCCTTCGTCGCTGGCTTGCAGTTGCATTTCGCCCAGGCCCCGTTCCTTGTCCCCCAAGGCGCGCCGCAGCAGGGTCATGATCTGCTCTTCGCTGAGCGGATTGAGCACGTACACGCGGCAGCGCGAGAGCAGCGCGGAAATAATTTCGAACGATGGATTTTCGGTGGTGGCGCCAATCAGGCGGATGGCGCCACTTTCCACGTAGGGCAGGAAGGCGTCCTGCTGCGCCTTGTTGAAGCGGTGGATTTCGTCAATGAAGACGAGGGTGCGGGTGCCGTACTGGCGTGCCTTGTCAGCATCCGCCATCACCTGCTTGATTTCCTTGATGCCGGCGAGCACGGCCGAAAATTCGATGAACTCCGCCCGGGTGAGACGCGCGATCACCTTGGCCAGCGTGGTCTTGCCCACTCCCGGTGGACCCCAAAATATGATGGAGCCGGTGTCATCGCGGTCAATTTGCGTGCGCAGCGGCTTGCTCGGCCCTACCAGGTGCTCCTGCCCGATAAACTCCTCCAGCGTCCGCGGGCGCATGCGGTCCGCCAGCGGCCGGGTGCGGTCGGGAGATTCATCGGACGGTATGGGTTGGAAAAGATTCATAGATTCGGTAACTGGCAGCTAGCGGGCGGTAGTTGGTCACTGGCTACTAACTACCGTGGTCCTTTGTCGCTGTGGTGAAAAAGCATTCTCTGCCTCGCCGCTTCATACAACGCTATAGATGCGGCCACACCCGCGTTGAGCGATTCCACCCGGGGCGAGTGGGGGATGGCCACCACCTCATCCACTTGGGCCATGATTTCACGCGCTAACCCGGCGCCTTCGCTGCCCACCAGCAGCGCCAGCGGGGAAGTTAATCCGGCATCATTCACCGGATTTCCCTGGTGAGATGAAGTAGCCAGCAACCGCAACCCACGGTCGCGTAATGCGGGCAGCGCCGTTTTCAGCTCCTGCCTCACCACCGGAATACGGAAAATTGATCCGGCCGAGGCCCGCACCACCTTGGAGTTATACGCGCTCACCGTGTTCTCGCCCAGCAGCACGCCGGTGGCGCCAAAAGCCTCCGCCGAGCGCAAAATAGTGCCCAGATTGCCAGGATCCTGCACTCCTGCGACGGCCACCACCAGCGCCGAATCCTGCTCTCCCGCCAGCAAGTCTCCGAGAGCGTACGATTTCATCCGCACCAGGGCGGCCACGCCTTGCGGAGTCTCGCTGGGAACCATGCTGGTAAACAGCTTGTCCGGCAGAAGCAGGGTTTCGACCTGAGCCCCAAGTTGTGGCAGCAGGCGCCCGGCGCGGGCCTGGCCGGATTCGCTGAACAGCGCGGCGCGTAAATGCAAGCCGCTGCGGATGGCCTCTTCGACGATGCGTACGCCTTCCACAGCGCATTCGCCGTCAGCCGTGAGTTCGGCCCGGGCGAACGCCCGCCGCACCTCTTTGATGAGCACGTTGTGCCGGCCGGCCACACGCCGCAACCGCTCCTGCTGCGAGTTCTTCATCGGAATGCTATCCTGCTAAGCTGTTCATCGAAGGCTCGCATGAATAATACGCCCGCAGTTCCGCTAGGTTGCGGGGCAGCGCGGGCTTGTGTTAGTTTTCGCGCTTTCAAGCTGCTACCAAGGGAAGGATCCGATTGCGTCCGGAAATCATAAAGATCAGCACTGAACGGCCTGAACCCTCGCTGGTGAGCTACGCCGCCCAGCAGATTCGCCAGGGCGAAGTTCTGGGCATGCCCACCGACACGTTTTACGGCCTGGCCGCCGATCCCTTCAACTTGCGGGCCGTGGACCGGGTGTACGAAATCAAAACCCGCTCCCGGCACAAGCCGCTGTCGTTGTTGATAGAGAACGTCGAGCAGGCGGAGGAACTGGCACGGCCGCTGCCGCCTGAATTCTATGCCCTGGCGCGGCGCTTCTGGCCGGGGCCGCTCACCATCATCGTGCGCGCCGCCTCCAAGTTGCCGCTGAAGGTCACCGCCAACACCGGCAACGTGGCCCTGCGCATTCCTGCCGCCGCGATCCCCGTGGCCGTCATCAAGGCGGCGGGCATTCCTATGACCGCCACCTCCGCCAACCTCAGTGGCGCTACCGAGTGCACCACCGCCGTCGAAGTGCGCGATCAGTTGCAGAACCGCATCGGCATCATCATTGACGGGGGGACTTCGCCGCGCGAAGTGGCTTCCACCATCGTGGACCTCACCGATTCCGACGCCCGCTGGAAGGTTCTGCGCGAAGGCGCTATCCCCAGCCAGGAAATTTCTAAATTCTTTGCCGAAGGATGAGTGCTGATTCCGCTGACCGGGCTGGGCGCAAACACCACGTAATCTGGTTGGTTGTGCTGGCTATTGCCTGTCTGATGGCGTGGTTCGGCACGGTTTGCGTTCACATTTTGCGGCAAGCCCGCAGCGACGAATCCCGCCCGGCGGCGGCCATCGTGGTTTTTGGCGCGGCCGAATATGCCGGCCGCCCCTCCCCCATCTACCGCGCCCGCCTCGACCACGCCTACGCGCTTTTCCGCAAGGGCCTGGCCCCGGTCGTCATCACCACGGGCGGCTCCGGGCGCGATCCCACCTTCACCGAGGGCGGTGTGGGCCGCGATTACCTGCGCTCCCTGGGCGTCCCGGATAGCGACCTGATTGCGGAGACGCAAAGTTCCGACACCGAGCAATCGGCGCAGCGTGTCGCCGTGATCATGCGGACCAATGGCCTGCGCAATTGCCTGGCGGTGAGCGACGCCTATCACGTATTTCGCGTCAAGCAGATGCTGGAGGGCGAAGGCGTGACCGCCTATGCCGCACCCCGGCCCGGATCGCTGCCCCATTCCTTTTGGGAACGCTCTTTCCTGGTTGGGCGTGAAGCTGTCAGTTACATGCTCTGGCGTGTGGGATTCAAAGTGTAAGTATTAGGATTGTGCAGCCAACGCCAGGAAATTGGCGGGCCGGAAGCTGCAACATACGGCTGGAGCAGCCGGCTGAACTCCTTTGCTTCCTGTCGTCTAGGCCTGCGATGCACACGAGAGGGCAGTGCCCGGTAGCCCCGGAACCGTAGTAACCACCCCCGCCAGCGCAATTCAGCATCAAAATGGAATCGTGGCCAGCAACAGAGTAGCGGTGGGAATTATGACCGTGGCGCTTCTGGGGCAGGCGCTACCTGGCTGGGGGGCGACCCGGGGCCACAAGCGGTCAGAGAAGCCGCCGGCCAAGGAAGGGATGGCCATTATTGCGGCTGCCCTGGATTTCTCCCGTACGCACCGCGCCCGGCCCGATTGTTCGCACCTGGTACACGACGTCTATGCTGAGGCTGGTCTTGCCTATCCCTACGTGGATTCGCTGGATCTCTACCGTGGTGCGCCGGGCTTCAGAGCCGTCAAACATCCCCAACCCGGCGACTTGGTCGTATGGCGCACCCACTCAGGGATTGTGGTTGATCCTGACCAGCGTTCTTTCTACAGTTCCTTGAATTCCGGCCTGGGCGTGGACTACTACGACTCGCATTACTGGAAGCACAAGGGCAAACCGCGTTTTTACCGCTTCGAGGGCATTCGCCAGCAGCAGTCCGCCAGCACCGATCAGCCGAGCGACTGAAATCAGCACTCAGTACGTAGCCCTTAGTGAGTAGTTGGCTAGCAGTTCGTAGCAAAAGCCACTACCTTGCCAGCGCCATCACGCGCACGGGCGCCGAGGAACTGCCCTGCAGCTTGGCGGGAGCCACCAGCACCAGCCCGCTGTTTTCGGGAGCCAGGCCAAGATTGGCTACGTTCTCAATCTGGTACACACTGTGGCTCAAGGCGTAGTTGCGAACCAGGAAATCAGCATTCTGACCGCCATCCGTGCCAGCGGTATCAATTCCCAGTCCCACTACGTTGCGGCCTTGCACCAGGAACTGCACGGCTTGCAGCGAGAACCCGGGAAAGTGCGATACGCCGCGGCTGTCCTGGTTGCGATACTGGGTGGAGTTCCAGCGCTGGGCCCAACCCGTGCGCGCCATCACTACCGCGCCCTGCGGTATCTGTCCATGTGCCTGTTCCCAGTTCGCAATATCGGTGACCGTAAGCTGGTAATCGGAATTGCGGCGCGCCTGCGAGCGGACATCAATTACGGCCAGAGGCGCGAATAGCCGCTCCGGAGGTATCTGGTCAACCGTCCACAAACTGCCGGCCACGTGCGCGGGGGCGTCGAGGCGCGTGGGGAAGCGCAGCGCGGGGCTGCTCGGGACGTTACCGTACCGAGTGACGGCGGCCACCGGCTTGGGACGCAGCGGAAAACTCTGGCTGGTTTGGGTGGTGGCCGTGCCGCGATGAATGCTGTGCGTCAGGTCAACAATGTGCGCGAAAGTGGCAGATTGGGGCGCCTGCTCTGGGCGGTGTTGGGCAAACAGCAGCAGCGCCAGCGCCAGCGCGTAACCAATCACAAACGTTTTCCACTTCATCATTTAGCTCGGCCTGTAACTCGCGACTGGGAGAACTCGCGGACTGGGCTGCCGCGGGAACTGGTTCCTTTAGTCAGATGCGAACCACATCGCTAAGTTTGATTCAGTTTGGCGCCCGCAGAGAAATTTGCGCAAGGAACAGTGGGACATGGACTTACGAGTAACGGTAGATGGAATGCCATCATGCTGCAACAGGGTTCCACTTTTGCAACATCTCTTGTGCCTTTGCGGCGGGGGTTGCCTCAACAGAAACTCTGTTCCGCTGTCATGCTGCCTTGCGCTGCGGCCGCGAGGCGCTCCTTTTGCGCCCCTCCATGCTTTTCTTCCTTCCCATGCCCGCGCCGGATTGCAGGCGCGGCTCAGCGCCGGTGCGACGCCCGGAGTTGTCGCCGCCCATGGATTCCGCTCCTTGCTGGTGATGAGGACGTTTGGAGATAAAGCTCTTGCCTTTCGCGATTCTTCAACGCGTGCGATGGTTCCGGTGCGGAAGATGTTGTCGCGGCAACAAAAAGGTCGGGGATAATCAGAGAGAGTGCGCCAGCAGTAATGCAAGCGCCGCCGCAATGACGGTGCTCAGAAAATTTACCTGGTCGTTGGTCAAGCGCCGCCGCCGCTCCAGCCAGGCGCCCAGGTAGCTGTCGGCAAACATGCCGAGTATGCCGGCAGCAAAGGTTATCGCCATCCAGCGGCGGGAAACCAGGCCCCCCGCGGCGCAGACCAGCGACAGCAAAATCGATGCGGCAAGTCCCGCCAGCGTGCCCGGCAGGCTGATGCCGCCGTCGGTGCCGACTGGCACTACTTCCCAGGTAGTGATCATGTAGGCAGTGCTGCCGCTGGCCTGCCCATACTCACTGGAGACAGTATCGGCGGCTGCTTCCGCCAGGGCGGCGGAAAGCGCTAACAGCCAGAGTTCGGGCCGGCTTGCCACAATGAAGAGTACTCCGCACGCTGCGGCAGCGCCCAAATTGGCCAGGACCTGCGAGGCGGTACGGCCGCCACGGCGCTCTGCGGTGCCCAGGAACTGCTTGTGGCGGTATCCTAGGCGAGTCGTCAGGAAAGCCAGTACAAACACCGCTGCCACGGCTGCAAAGGCCGCCGGGCCAGCGGCAACAAACAATACCCAAGTGACGATTACGCCTGCGATGGCTCCGGAGAGGTCCACAGCCCGCAGCAGGCGCGCCAGCACTCCGAAGCCGACTGTAATCACCGTGGCCGGCCAAAAATGGTGGCTCAGTGCGGCAGCGACCCTGGGAGACATCCAGAATAATCGAATTAAATACTCTAAAATCAAGTACATACCTCATATCGCCTGGGGCCAAGGCCAGCTTGGAGCCATAAGCCGGGGGGCGCTGCGCATCCTAGCAGAAGTGCTCACGGGGGCGCAGACGCACCTCGGAGGACACCTACGAAGGACTATTTGCCTCATTCATGGGGCAGTGTAAACTGCTGTCCCTGCAATCCGCAGGCAATCAGGAGCAAGTTATGGCGGCTTCGGTGTGGTCGGGGTACTTGACGTTCGGACTCATTTCCATGCCGGTACGGCTGTTTTCCGGCGCCCGCAGCAACGGCATTTCCTTTCACATGTTGCATCGCGACGATGATGCCCGCGTCAAACAGCAGCTTACGTGCTCCGCTGATGGCAAGGTGCTGGAGCGCGATGAGATCGTGAAGGGATACGAATACCGCAAGGGCGAGTATGTGATCATCGAACCGGACGAGATCAAGAAGATCCAGCCCAAGACCGCGAAGACCATGGAGATCCTGGAATTCGTGAAGTCCGGCGACGTAGATCCCATCTATTTCGAGTCCTCCTACTATCTGGTGCCGGAAGAGGCGGGCCGGCGGCCTTACGCGCTGCTGAGCAAGGCACTGCAGGAGACCAACTACGTCGCCATCGCCAAAATTACCATGCACAACCGAGAGTACACGGTGTTTCTGCGGCCCTATGAAGGCGGGATGATGCTGCACACCATGTACTACTCCGACGAAATTCGGGAGGTGGAGGAGTTCGGCAAACCGGAGGTGGAACTGAAGGAAGCTGAACTCAAGGTTGCGCACCAGTTGATTGAAGCTCTCGCCGACAAGTTCGATCCCAAGAAGTATTACGACACCTACGAAGCCAACCTGAAGAAGCTGATCGAGGCGAAGCTCGAGGGTGGCGAAGTGGCGGAACTTGAAAAACCGGCCAAGATGGCGCCCGTGGTGGACCTAATGGCGGCGCTGAAGCAGAGCCTGGCGCAAATGGAAGGCAAGAAAAAGCCTGCGGCGCGCGTGGCGGAGGCGCAAGCAGCCTCAGAAACCCAGGTTACAGGAGGCACGCAACATCACCGTTCCACGCGGCGGCGGCGGACCGCGTAGAAGCAGTTGTCAGTTCTCAGTTGCCGGTTGTCAGCAGGGACGGCCTCCCGCCGGTCCGCGAGGCCGTTTCGCCCTGTATCCTCCAACATCTACGCTTCGGGCTTCGTAGTGAGGGGCTTCGCGTCGAAAATCCCCCCGGAACCTGCGGAATTACTTCCCGGCGTCCGTTTTTCCACCGATTATCTGGCTAAGACCTAGGACTCCCCCGCACGGGTCTTGAGGGAGGCCCATGCTCGCAGCCCAAGACGAGCGGCGCCGCATGCAGCGCTGTGATTTGCAAGAGCCGGTAACTATCAAGTTCTGGGAACACGGCCCGCGAGAGATTACCGGGACGGTGCTCAACGCCAGCCCTGACGGATTGCTTGTCGAAAGTGGCCGCGAAATTCCCCAGCACTGCCAACTGGAGCTGGTGTTCCTGTTTCCGGCAACGCTGCGTTCGCCGGGAGTGCGCTTCGTGTGTCAATGCCGGATGGTGCGGCGCGTGCCGCAAGCTACAGGCCGGCATGGGCTGGCGCTCGCCATTCTGCGCACCGAAAGCGAGCGTCTGGCGCGGCGCGAGGCCCAGCCGGATTCCTCCTGGAGTGCCGCCGGCTTTGCTCTGGCCCAATCATGAATCTTCCCTGGATACGTTCTCGTAAAGCTGAAGCTGGCGCCGAGGCGCCGCCGGAGCGCCGCCGCTGCATGCGCCAACGCGTGCACGCTCCCGCCTGTGCCAGCTTCGACGGGGTCACCGGAGGCATGGTGCTGGACCTGAGCGAGCAGGGCATGTCCATGCAGACCGCAGCGCCGCAGAAGGCCACCCGTGCCATCAATCTCCACCTTAATCTTCCCGACCCTGTAACCAATGTGGAAACGACCGGCTACATCGCCTGGGCGGATGCGTTCGGACGCGCGGGCGTGCGCTTCTCCGAATTGCCCGAGGAAGCCCGGCGCAGGTTGCACCAGTGGCTGGCCATGAACGCCGGCGCGCCCAGCCGCACCGCACCGAAACTGGCGGTGTCGGAGCAGGTGGAAAAGCCGGTGCGAGCCCCGGATTTCCACGAACCGCTGGCGGTCAGCCTGGAGCCGGAGGCCGCCAACACCCAGCGCACCCCAGAATCCACCACCGTGCAATACGAATTCGCTTCGCTGGGCTCGGACCTCGATGCGGCGTTGCGCCAAATCGCCAAGAAGCTGCGCTCCCTGACCCGGGCGGGCGGAGCGGCTATTGCCCTGGCGCAAAACAGCCAGATGGTGTGCCGCGCCCGCACCGGCCTGATTGCGCCGCCGCTGGGCACGGCGATTGACGCCAGTTCAGGCTTTACCGGGGAGTGCCTGCGCAGCGGCAAGGCTCTGCGCTGCGATGACACGGAAACCGATCCCCGGGTGGATGCCGAAAGTTGCCGCCAGTTAGGCATACGCTCCATCCTGGCAGCCCCGGTGCAATACGAGCGCAACATCGTGGGCGTGATCGAGGTCTTCTCGGGCGATCCTTTCGCTTTTGATGAGGGCGACGTGGCCGTGCTGCAGCGCCTGGCCCAGACCGTGCTGCTGGCTATGAGCCAGTCGGCGGCGCTGAACGTGTGCTGAACCCTTTTTCCACCGTTCAGGACTGACGAATGAAAGCACATAATGAGCTTTTCAATCGTCCATCATCCTAAATCTCTGTGCGCTCTGGGGTTAAGTGGTTTTCGTTTTGCGGCGAGGCTTGGCGTCAGGAAAGACCCGGGCAAAGATCTTATCCACATTGCGCAACTGGCGCTTGAGTTCGAAGGCGCGCTCAACCTGTGCCCGTGGCACTCGTTTCGTAATCTCTTTATCCTTCAGTACCAGTTCGCGGAAGTTCTTGCCTTCCTGCCAGGCGCGCATGGCGTGGCGCTGCACCATGCGGTAGGCCTCCTCGCGTGAGACGCCATGCTCCACCAGGTCGAGCAGAAGCTGACCGCTGAACACCAGCCCTCCTGAACTTTCAAGGTTGTGGAGCATGCGTTCCGGATAGACAAACATGGTGTCTATCAGGTTGGTGGTCTTGGCCAGCATGTAGTCAAGCAGGGTGGTGGAATCGGGCAGGATGATGCGCTCCACCGACGAGTGAGAGATGTCGCGCTCGTGCCACAGGGCCACGTTCTCAAAGGCAGCCTGGGCGTTGGCACGGACCACGCGCGCGAGGCCGCTGATTTGCTCACAGGTCACTGGGTTGCGCTTGTGTGGCATGGCGGAGGAGCCTTTCTGCTTCTCGCTGAAGTACTCCTCGGCCTCGCGCACCTCGGTACGCTGCAGGTGGCGAATTTCGGTGGCGATCTTGTCCAGAGTGCAGGCCACCACCGCCAGCGTGGCCATATAGTTGGCGTGCAGGTCGCGCTGGATAACCTGGGAGGTGATGGGCGCGGGTTTGAGTCCCAGCCGGGCACAGATTTTTTCTTCCAGTTCGGGATTGAGGTGGGCGAAGTTGCCCACCGCACCGGAAAACTTGCCCACGCGCATTTCTTCCGCGGCACGCTGGAAGCGCACCAGGTCGCGCTGTGCCTCGTCGTACCAGTTGGCCAGCTTGAGGCCGAAGGTGATGGGCTCAGCGTGCACGCCGTGGGTGCGCCCCACCATGGGCGTGTCCTTGAACTCGAAGGCGCGGCGCTGGAGCACCTCGATCAAGTTGTGCAGGTCCTGCAGCAGGATGCGCGAAGCCTGGCCAATGAGCAGGGCCTGGGCGGTATCCACTACGTCGTTGGAAGTGAGGCCGTAGTGGAACCAGCGCGCTTCCGGGCCGACGATTTCGGCCACGGCGGTGGTGAAAGCGATTACGTCGTGGCGGACCTCGGCCTCAATGGCGTGGATGCGCTCCAGGCTGAAGTCGGCCTTTTCGCGAATGGCGCGAGCGGCATCCTTGGGTACCAGGCCGGCCTCGGCCAGGGTTTCGGTGGCCGCGACTTCCACCGCCAGCCAGGTGCGAAAACGGTTTTCCTCACTCCAGATGCGCCCCATTTCGGCGCGGGTATATCGCGCGATCACAGCCGGACTCCTCCTGCAACGTAAAGAACAGTGGATTCTAAATGGTGGGCGGGTTTTCCCGAAAGCTAATCCTGAGCTGTCGGCTGCCGGGGCAAGGCGGCCGGCGCTGAACGTCGTCTCGCGACATACTGATGACCTTGGTGCAAGCCCCACAGGAAAACAGTAGTTTTTATGTCGTGATACGATACCGCATCCGATATAATCGGGGCAGCGGTGGAGCTACCATGGACATCAAAATACAAGACTACGAATCGCTGGCCGAACTCCGCTACCAGATTCGCAGATTCCTCCGCTTCAGCGAACAGGTGGCGCGTAACGCGGGATTGGAGCCAAGGCAGCACCAGTTGATGCTGGCCCTGAAAGGCCTGCCCAAGGAGGCGCGCCCCCGAATCGGAGAAATGGCTGAGCGGCTGCAAATCCAGCACCACAGCACGGTGGAGCTGGTGAACCGCTTGGCTTCCCACAACTTCGTGAAGCGTCACCGTGGGGGCATTGACCGGCGGGAGGTGCTGCTTTCGCTGACACCGAAGGGAGAAAAGGTGCTGCGCGAGCTTTCGCTGCACCACCGGGAAGAGCTGCGTGACGCCGGCCCCAGCCTGCTGCGCGCGCTCAAGCAGGTGATGAACGGGGAGAAGCGCAGGAGAAGGAGATAGTACCGCCAGGAGCCAGCCGCCCTCGGCCAATTCCTCGCAGGGAATGCTCATTCGGCCAGAGGAACGGAAATACTAATCAGGGATCATGGGAATAAGTGTGAGCCATCGGGCGAAAACGGCAAATAACGTCAAAGAGAAGCGATCGATAGGATCGCGGGATCGGCTGCTGGTGCTCTCCTCACTGGGCGTCCTGGTGGGGATCGCAGGCGGGTTGGTGGCCGAGGGATTGCTGCGCACCATCAACTTCATAACCGATTTGCTCTATTGGCATCGGGTTAGCTCGGCGTACCTGCCGCCCAACCTGGCTCCGTTTCACTGGTGGCTGCTGCTGCTGCCGGCAGCGGGCGGCCTCCTGGTAGGCCTGCTGGTCAACTACTTTTCGCCGGAAATTAAGGGAGACGGCATTCCCGAAGCCATGGCGGTGGTGCTGACTAACCGCAGCATCGTCAAGCCGCGGGTGGGCTTCTTCAAGCCCTTGAGCGCGGCCATCACGGTTGGCACCGGTGGACCGTTCGGAGCTGAAGGTCCCATCATCCAGACGGGTGCGGCGCTGGGCTCCATCCTCAGCCAGTTCATTCCTTCCTCACCCTCAGAACGCCGCACTCTGCTGGCTTGCGGCGCCGCCGCCGGACTGGCTGGCGTATTCAAGACCCCATTTGCCGGCGCCATGATGGCAGTGGAACTTCTGGTGTTCGAGTTCCGCGCCCGCTCCTTCATCCCCATCGCGCTGGCCTCGGCTTCGGGCACGCTGGTGGCCATGGCGTTCCGCGGCGGAAACCCAGTTTTTCCTCTCGATACCAATTACCACTTCCACGCCGGTGAGCTGCCGTTCTTTGTGCTGCTGGGAGTCGCCTGCGCCGGCCTGGCCTGGGTCATGACCAAGGCGCTTTACCTGTGCGAGGACTTCTTCGAGGAGCTGAAAATCTGGTTTCCCCTGATTCCGGCGCTTGGCGGGCTGGGCGTGGGGGCGATCGCTTACTTCTATCCGCAGGTGCTGGGAACTGGCTACGCTGTGATCGCCGACCTGCTGAGCAAGCCGCACAGCGTGGGCCAGTTCGTTGGCATTGGAGTGGCTAAGCTGGGCGCTTTCGCCATCGCCTTGGGTTCAGGCGCATCCGGTGGAACCTTTGCGCCGGCCCTAATGATCGGAGGCAGCCTGGGAGCGGCCTTCGGCAAAATGGTGCACCTGGTGGTGCCCAATGCCTCTACCGTGGGTTTATACGGCATGGTGGCCACGGCGGCGCTGTTTGGCAGCGTCTACCGGGCTACGCCGAGCGCGATTCTGTTCATGCTAGAGGTGACCGGCGCCTACAATGCATTCTTGCCGGTGTTCCTGGTGGCGATTATTGCCGACTTGGCAGTGCACTACTTTATGCGCACCACCATCAATACGGAGCGGCTGGTGCGCCGGGGCACTCTGGTGCCGGAAGCGTACACGGTTGATCCCATGAAGATGTTGCGAGTTCGCGACGTGATGACGCCGGATGTGGACACAGTGCGGGACAGCGCCAAGGTAAGCGAATTCCTGACCGACGTGATGGCCCACGGCTCGGTGCCGGTGGTGGATGAGCATGACCATTTCCTGGGCATGCTGCGGCGGAGCGACCTGATCGCCGCCAGTCCCAATGCGACGGCAGAATCCATGCTGCACCGGGAGTTTCCCCAAGTCTATGCCGACGACGTAGTGCACGACGTCGCTCTGCGTTTTGTGCAGGAGGGCATCGGCCGCTGCCCTGTGCTGGACCGGGAAAGTGGCGAACTTGTAGGCATCCTGACCGCTTTCGACCTGCTGAAGGCGAAAGACTGGGAGCAGATGCAGGAGATGCCCGAACCCGGGCGGCTGTGGGGCCTGGCGCTGGCCCGCTTCGGGGTGCAGAATAAGGAGGGCAATCTGGGGCAGTAGAGCTTGAGGCGCGAGCAGGAACTTCGCCTTCCACGTCCACGGGCGTGAGGAGCACCCGGTGCAAGGAAATCAGGAGACGGGTCCACCAGCCGCCGGCCTGCCGCTGATGCAAGACCTGGAAGGGCCGCCGCGGCAATCTCGCATTCTGGTTCTCTCTCTCCTCGCCGCTGCAATCGGCTTAGCCGCCGGCGTGATCGCCTACATTCTCTATCACCTGATTGGCTTCTTCACCAATCTCTTCTTCTTTCACCGCATTTCGTTTCAGTTCACCAGCGCGCGCTTAAACCTGCTGGGCCCCTGGGAAATCGCCATCCCCGTAATTGGCGGAGTGATTGTGGGCCTGATGGCAAAGTACGGCTCATCCAAAATCAAGGGTCATGGCATCCCGGAAGCCATGGAAGCGGTGCTGGTAGGGCACAGCAAGATCGAGCCCCGGGTTGCGGTGCTGAAGCCGCTTTCGGCGGCCATTGCCATCGGCACCGGGGGACCCTTCGGGGCGGAGGGGCCCATCATCCAGACGGGCGGAGCCGTGGGCTCGCTGGTCGGGCAGCTGTTTAATAGCACCGCCGCTGAGCGCAAGGTGCTGCTGGCGTGTGGCGCAGCCGCTGGCATGTCCGCCACTTTCAACACGCCAATTGCGGGCGTGATCCTCTCCATTGAGCTGCTGTTGTTTGAGTTCAAGGCGCGCTCTTTTATCCCCCTGGTGATTGCCAGCACGCTGGCCACCGCCGTGCACTGGGTGCTGCTGGGGCGCGGGCCCATGTTCGCGGTGGGGCAGATTGATTTTGCCGTGCCGCGGGGGTTGCCCTTCTACCTCGTGCTCGGACTGCTTTGTGGCGTGGCAGCGGTCGGCTTCACCAAGGCCCTGTACTTCGCAGAGGATCTATTTGAAAAACTGCCGGTGAATGATATGTGGTGGCCGGCAATCGGCGCCCTGGGCCTGGGGGTCATCGGCTACTTTGTCCCCCGCGTGCTGGGCGTGGGGTACGACACCATCGGCGATATCCTTAACAATCACCTGGCCATGAAAATGCTAGTGCTGGTCCTGCTCTTCAAGACGCTGGCGCTGGTTATCTCTCTCGGCTCAGGAACTTCCGGCGGGCTGCTGGCGCCCATGTTCATGAGCAGCGCGGCCTTGGGCGGGGTGTTTGCCGCGCTCGTCAACCGCGTCTTCCCAGCTGCGCACGTGGCCTCCACCGGCTTCGCACTGGTAGCCATGGGCGCGGTGTTTGGCGCGGCGGCGCGGGCGCCCTTCACCTTCATTATTTTTGCCTTTGAAATCACGCGCAACTACGATTCGGTGCTGCCACTCATGCTGGTCACGGTGATAGCCGATGCCGTTGCCATGCTGTTGTCGCCCAGCTCCATCATGACGGAGAAACTGGTGCGCCGCGGCCTGCACATTGATCAGGATTACGAGTCCGACGTGCTGCAGGAAGTGAGCGTATCGGAAGTGATGGACCGCAACGCCGCCAGCGTGCCGCCCGAGATGACCGTTCGCGAATTGGCGGACCGCATCGCCCGCGGCGACCCGGCGGCCATTGCGCACCAGGGACATCCTGTTGTGGACCACTCTGGGAGGCTGGTGGGGATCATCACTCGCAGCGACCTTCTGCGCGCGCTCGACAAAGACGCGTCGGGCCGCATGGCCGTGCTGCAAGCAGGGACGAAAGACCCGATCGTAGCCTATCCCGACGAGCTTCTGTCAGAGGCGGTGGCCCGCATGCTGCGCCACGATATGGGACGGCTGCCGGTGGTGAGCCGCGAGGAACCCAATCGTGTGATCGGCTATTTGGGGCGTTCTCAAGTGATGGCCGCCCGCGCCCGCCGCCTGGAGGAAGAATACTTGCGCGAGCCGGGATGGATTCATTCCCGGTTTTTGCCGTAGAGACGGCAGTTAGCAATTAGCATTTGGCATTTAGCCCTTAAAAATCTGAACGCCGCCTGACGATTTTTCTGGACCCGGCAAGAACGTGGCTGGCCAAGTGCCAAGTGCCAAGTGCTAACGGGTAACGGGTGATTCTTTTTCCCTCGCCAAGAGCTTCTGCTTCCTGCCTAACCCCCAGCGATATCCTCCCAGCTCGCCCGTGCCACGGACCACGCGGTGGCAGGGAATCAGCACGGCTACGGGGTTGGTGGCGCAGGCGCGGGCCACGGCGCGTGCCGCTTTGGGGTGGCCTATTTCAGCTGCTACCTGCTGGTAGCTCTGCGTGCTGCCGTAAGGAATGCGCAGCAGCGCCTCCCACACCTGGCGCTGAAAAGCGGTGCACTGCAGGTCCAGGGGAACGCCGGGGTGAGGCTGGTGGCCGGCTACCGCGTTCACGATCTCCTGCACCCACGCGCGCAGGCCCGATCCGGCGGACTTGATCTCAGCGGCGGGAAATTCCTCCTCGAGTTCGCGCTGGAGTTCGCGGTCGGACCCGCCAAACTGCACGGCGCAGACGCCACGATCGGTGGCAGCCACCAGCACGCGTCCCAGGGGGCAAGCCGCGGTAGCGTAGCGGATGTTCATACCCGCGCCGCCCCGGCCGTAGGTGGCGGGGGTCATGCCCAGGCGCCCATTGGCCGCTTCGTAGATGCGGCTGCTGGAGCCGTAGCCCGCCTCGTAAGTTGCCGTGGTCACGTTGTAGCCCTGCCGCAAGCGCCCTTTCAAGCTCTGCAGGCGGTGCCCAGCTGCATATTGCCGCGGCGAAATGCCCAGCGCCTTCTTGAACATGCGTTGCAAATGGAAGGCACTATAGCCGGATATACGGCTCAGTTCACTGAGAGTGACGCGACGACCGGCCTGATTGTCGAGATAACGGCAAACGCGTGCGACCACGTCGTGGGCAGAAGTGCCGTTGCGGTCGGGGTGGCAGCGGTGGCAGGCGCGGAACCCGGCCTGCTGCGCCTCCTGCGGCGCACCGAAGAAGGTCACCTGCTCGCGCCGCGGACGGCGCGACGGGCAGGAGGGGCGGCAATAGATGCCGGTAGAACGTACGGCATAAACGAACTGCTGGTCAAAATGTGGATCGCGTTGCAGTACGGCGGCCCAGCGTTGATTGCTTTCGAGATTGGTTGCGGTTGTCATGCTCGAACCTTACGGCGGCGCCAAACCTCATGCTATCCGAAAATTGCGGTGAAAACAGGACGGTAGGTGTAGGTCATCGAAGGACCTATGCTCCGACGTTTTCCAAGGATTCCCCCAGTGGGCAGCCAAGAGCGCTGTCCTCGCCCAATATTCACTTGGCGAGAATTTCGCGGCGGGTGATGCGGGCGGCCATGCCGAACTGGTTTTGACCGGTACTCTCCGCGCGCACCACTTTAACGTGATAACACACATGCTCCTGCGTGTCGGGCTCTGTGAGCCGGATCTCGGCGAGTTGTCCTGGCGCCAGCTTGTAAGCGGCAAAGAAGTAAACGCCTTGTGGGCTGATATCGCGAACTGTGACCGGATCGGGTGTAGCGAAAGAGCCGGTTATCAGGCTGGCAGGAACGCCCAGTGGTCGACGGTTGGTGGATCGCTTCTCCCCGCTGGCGGATTCTTCAGGAAACAGATCAATGGCGGGCTTCTCTTCTGCCGCTGGAACGGTTTCCGGCAGGGACGCAGGGGTTACTTGTTCCGATGGGTTGCTCTCGCGGAACCAATCCAGCACCTTCCAGCCTTTAGCCATGCCACACCTCCAATCCGAGAAAGCGGGGAGGTCTTTCTGAAACTACCTCCCGAGAAATAGCAAGTCAAGCAACTCCCCAACGCGCATAGATAACTAGAGTAGCAACACTCCGGGCGAAAAGGACACGGGTGGCGTGAAGAATTGCGCCTCCTTAAACGCAAAAAAAAGAAGAATTGCGTCTCTTTAAACGCAAAAAAAGAGGGAGCGGTTTCCCGCTCCCAGCTTCCATGGTATGGAACCGTGCTAGGGCGTGTACAGCAGCACAGCCTCGTTTTCCTTGGAGTCTACTGGGCGGTAGAACAGCTTGTTGTTCTCCAGGAAGACCTCAATGAACGCCGGCCGGGTGCGGATGGTGCCCTGGATGAGCGCCTCCGAGAGCGGGTCCTCGATGTACCTCTGCAGGGCCCGGCGCAGCGGGCGCGCGCCATAGCTGCGGTCCACCAGCGTCTGCTCCAAAATCCACTTCTTGGCCTCGTCGGTCACGGTCACGGTGATGGACTTCTGCGCCAGGTTCTGGTTCAGCTGGCTGACCATGAGCTCCAGAATCTGGATCAGGTCGCTCTCGTTCAGCGCCTGGAACAGAATGACTTCGTCCAGCCGGTTGAGGAACTCAGGGTTAAAGGTGCGCTTCACCTCGTTCTTCACCAGGTCCTCGACCTTGCTGGAAATGACTTCTTCCTTTTCCGACTGGAAGCCGAGCCCGGTGCGCTTCATCAGGTGGCGCGCGCCGATGTTGGAGGTCATGATGATGATGGTGTTCTTGAAGTCCACCGTGTTGCCCAAACCGTCGGTGAGCTGGCCATCTTCAAAGACCTGCAGCAGGATGTTGAACACATCCGGATGCGCCTTCTCGATTTCGTCCAGCAGCACCACCGAGTAGGGGGCGCGCTTGACGCGCTCGGTCAGTTGTCCGCCCTCTTCGTAGCCCACGTATCCCGGAGGTGAGCCGATCAGCTTGGAAACCGAGTGCTTCTCCATGAATTCCGACATGTCGAAGCGGATCAGCGATTTCTCCGTGCCGAACATGAACTGGGCCAGGGTGCGGGCTACTTCGGTTTTGCCCACGCCGGTGGGACCCAGGAACAGGAACGACCCGATCGGCCGGTTGGGGTTCTTCAGGCCGGCTCGCGAGCGGCGAATCGCCCGTGCCAGCGCGATGATGGCCTTATCCTGCGAAATCACGCGCTTGTGCAGCTCTTCCTCTATGCGCAGCAGCTTCTGCGATTCCTCTTCCTTGATGGAAGAGATGGGCACGCCGGTCCAGCGCGAAACAACTTCTTCGATGTCCTCGCGGTTGACCACGCCGGTCGTGGAATCGTCCAGGTGGTATTTTTCGCGCAGCCCACGCAGGTTCTCGCGCTCCTTCCGCTCCTCGTCGGAGTAGAAGCGAGCCTTCTCGAACTCGTGATTGGCGATGGCGTTCTCCATGCGGTGGACGATGAACTTCACCCGCTTCTGCGCCTCAACGATCTCCTCCGGCAGCGAAGTCTGGCGCAACTTCACCCGGGCGCCCGCCTCGTCAATCAGGTCAATGGCCTTGTCGGGCAGGAAACGATCGGGAATGTAGCGGTTGGAGTGGGCCACGGCAAAGCCGATCGCTTCATCCGTGTACGTCACCGCGTGAAACTTCTCGTAGCGGTCCTTAATGCCGTACAAGATCTTGGTGGCGTCCGACTCGTTCGGCGGCGGCACCTTTACCGATTGGAAGCGGCGCTCCAGAGAGCGGTCCTTCTCGATGGACTTGCGGTACTCGCCAGGGGTGGTGGCGCCGATGCACTGAATCTCGCCCCGCGACAGCGCCGGCTTCAGAATGTTGGCGGCATCCAGCGAACCTTCCGCGGAGCCTGCGCCTACCAAGGTGTGCAACTCATCAATGAAGATGATGGCGTTCTGCGACTCCATCAATTCCTTCATGATGGTCTTGAGCCGCTCTTCAAACTGGCCGCGGTACTTGGTGCCGGCCACGATCAAGGAGAGGTCGAGGGCCAGGATGCGCTTGTCGGCCAGGAACGAGGGCACGTCGCCATCTGCGATGCGCTGCGCCAGGCCTTCCACGATGGCGGTCTTACCCACACCAGGCTCGCCAATCAGGACAGGATTGTTCTTGGTGCGGCGGCAGAGGATCTGCACCACGCGCTCCAGTTCCTGTTCGCGGCCAACCAGCGGGTCGAGTTGGGTGTCCATGGCAGCCTGGGTCAGGTCGCGGGAGAACTCGGCCAGAAGAGAAGACTCGCGGGAACGCTGGGGCTGAGCTTTTTCCTGGGTGGTGCGGGCCAGTTCTTCACGGATCGTGGAAAGGCGCAGTCCGCGTTCGTGCAGAATCTCAGCGGCAAAGCACTTTTCCTCGCGCAGTAATCCCAGGAGCAGGTGCTCGGTGCCAATGTGCTTATGAGAGAGGCGCTCAGCTTCCTCGGCGGCATAGGCCAGCACGCGCTTGCACTCATTGCTGAGGGGCAGGTCCACCGAAGTGGAAACCTTCTCACGAATGGTGGTGTGCCCTTCGATCTGCTTGCGGATCGATTCCACCGAGGCGTGCGACCGCAGAAAGCGGTTAGTGAGGGCCTTGTCCTCGCGAAGCAAGCCCAGCAGCAGGTGCTCGGTCTCAATATAAGGCGAGCCGAACTGACTGGCTTCGTAGCGCGCAAAGAAAATCACGCGCCTGGCTTTTTCCGTATACCGTTCAAACATGGTCTGCCCTCTCCCAAGCTCTCCAAGGCCAGCGACCTTGGTCTCAGCGCCGCCCGAAGTTTCCCGGGAGCCCTAACCCCAAACACATTTAAGATAAAGCAATCCGACTGCCACTTCCTACCCAGGAAGCCCAGCAGTCAGTAACCCTTGTTCGAGTTGGGGATAGCCACTTTGCTGCCATTCCCTCCGCTTGCACCCGATCGGGGTATATAGCCCAATTTGTCCTTCTCTCCTGCCATTCTAACCCCGCCGTCCAGCCCTGCTAGTTACGCAGGCAGTGACTCCGGCGTAACCTCCTCAATTCGGCCCTGCTGCAATCGCAAAACCCGGTCGCAACGTCGCGCAAAGGCAAAATTGTGGGTGACTAGGAGAGAGGTAAGCCGATAATCGCTATGTAACCTGGTAATCAAGGCAAAAACAGACTCCGCCGTCCGGTTGTCCAAGTCGCCGGTAGGCTCGTCGGCAAGCAACAGTTGCGGCCGGGTGACCAAAGCTCGGGCCAGCGCAACCCGTTGTTGCTCACCGCCGGAGAGCTCGCCTGCCAGGTGATGGGCGCGAGTTTCCAATCCTACTTCACGCAACCACTTGGCTGATTCCCGTTCCGCATCCTGCCGTTTCGCGCCGCGAACCAGCAGCGGCATAGCCACATTCTCCAGGGCCGTAAATTCGGGCAGGAGGTAGTGAAACTGCCACACAAACCCAATTTCGCGGTTGCGAAACTCAGCCGCCGCCTCGTCAGAAAGTGAACCTAGCTGCAAGTGGCCGCAGTATACGGCACCCGCAGAAGCAGCATCAAGCGCGCCCAGGATGTGCAAAAGGGTACTCTTGCCTGCGCCGGATTCCCCGACGATGGCCAGCATTTCCCCCTTCCCCACGGAGAAGGACAAATTCTCAAAGAGCACCAGGTCGGCCGTGCCGGAACGGAAAACCTTCTTGAGGCCCTCCACCCGGAGCAATTCGATCTTCTCAATTTGATGCAACCAGCATCTCCCGCGTCACATTTTTAGCCATCTGGAGACGGGCAACCCCGCCCCGAGGGCCCCCTCTTTGAGCTGCTGTTCTCATTAAATCACGCGGGCAGCTGCTGGTCGTTAGCTTATGTGGAAACTGTAGGGGAGCCGCGGGCCGTAGGGCGTGACCATGGTCACGGGAGTGGGTGATAGTACCGGGCGCGCTTACTCGTAACGTAGCGCTTCGGCCGGCGCGATCCTCGCCGCCGACCATGAAGGATAAAGGGTGGCCACGAAAGAAATGCCCAGGGCTACGGCTGCTACCAGCACGCCATCCCGCACGGTAGGCGCGAAAGGCACGTAATCAATGGAATAGACCTCGGGAGCGAGGGAAATCAGGTGGTAGTGGCCGCCGGCCCAGGAGAGGGTGTAGCCCACGATCAGGCCGATGATGGTGCCCAGCACGCCGATGAGCACGCCCTGGGTGACGAAAACGCGGCGGACCTGCCGTTTGCGCGCCCCCATGGACATGAGCACGGCGATGTCGCGCGTCTTCTCCATGACCATCATGGTGAGCGAAATGAGAATGTTGAGCGCGGCCACAAACACAATCAGCCCTATGGTGATGAAGGTGACTACCTGCTCCAGGCGCAGGGCGCGGAACAGGGCCCGGTTCTGCTCCATCCAGTTGGTGCTCATAAAACCCCGCCCGGCGGCTTTTTCCAGCTCCTGGCCAACCTGGGCGGCGCGATAGATATCGTCCACCTTGAATTCGAACACGGCCACTTCATCACCCAGTCCGAAGAGTCTTTGCGCGGCGGAGAGGCTGGTGAGCGCCCAGGAGCTGTCATAGTCGTAAAAGCCGGACTGGAAGATTCCTACCACACGGAAATTTTGAAATTTGGGAACCAGTCCGAAAGGCGTGAGCTCGCCTTGCGGGCTGGTGACCAGCACAACCGAGCCCACGGTCGCTCCGAGCTGGTCGGCCATATCTTTGCCCAGCACAATCGGCGGCAGCGACTGTACTCGCCGGTGTGCCGCTTCCAGAGAAGACGGAGAAGCTGAAGCCGGCGGCGGCGCAGTTTGCGGGCCGCTGAGTTCGGCCGCCGAGCCCGACTTAATGCTTTCCAGCAGGTCGCTGACCTTCCTCTCGTCGGCAGGCACAATTCCCTTGAGAACAGCCCCTTGAGCGCGCGCTCCGCGCGAGATCAAAAGCTGCTCGTAGATGGCGGGCGCGCCGGCGACAACGTGCGGCTGCTGGAGTAGGTGAGCCAAAAGCGGGCGCCAGTTGTTGATGCCCTGGTTCTGCACGCGCATGAGATTCACGTGCGCGGTGGCGCCCAGCAGCCGCTGCTGCAAGTCAGTGCGAAAGCCATTGGTAATAGAGAGAGCAACGATGAGCGAGGCCACGCCCGCCGCCACCCCGGCGATGGAAATCGCGGTGATGACGCCAATAACGGCCTGGCGCCGCTTGGCGCGTAAATAACGGCGCGCAACGAAGAATTCAAAGCTCATGACGCAGGAACTACCGGCTAGCTGCTGGCTCGCACCGATTATAGCGACATTGCTGTAGGCAAGGTGTTTGTGGCCCGGGCGCCCTCGTGCCAATTAGGGTCCGGCTCAACTCTATGGTGAGGTCAGCTGGGAGTTTGAACTCGCAAAGATTCGCGGCAGGAAGGCGGGGACGCGCCGACGGTAGCTGCGGTATTCATCGCCGAAGCGCTGTTCCAGTTCGCGCTCCTCCACCCGAATCATCACCGTGCCGGTAAGCAGGGCGAAGGCGGTCAAGGCATAGAGGACTAGCAGGCCGGTGCCCACACTCCAGGCCAGCATTTCGCAGAAATGCGCCAGGTAAACGGGATGGCGGACGCGGGCGCGGATGCCACTGGTGACCAGGCGCTGCTCAAAGCGGTGTGGCTCAAGTTCGGGGCGGCCGCCGAGTTGGGCGCCAGTGAAGCCGTACCGGCTCTGACGATACAAGTACAGGCCGGAGGCGAAAAGCGCCACGGCGGGTATCCAGGCCAGCGCCGTCGAGTAGATGCGCACGTGATGCCAGGGGAAAGTGACAGCTCCAGTCACGATCCACATCCCCATCCATAGCGGCATCAGCACGCGATAAGGCGAACGGCGCCGTGAGCGCCAGTATTCCACGCGAGGGTGGATAGCCAGCCAGAACAAAGGGATTGTGCTGTAAACGCAGCAAGCTATCCAGCCCAAAGTGCCCAGGACGCGCATGCGGGAGATTGTATAGCTGTGCTGCAGTTGGGTGACGCAGGACATTCAGGCCTGCCGACAAAGCAGGCGAGGTTCGCTCGCCCGCACAGGCGAGGGCGCCCGTGCTCAGGTATTTCCACTTGTTTGCGCCCACGTGTAGTGGCAGCTTGCTTACTTGCCCGCTGTGGAAGAGCCGGCGCGGGGCCGCAGGACAACCTTGGCCGCGCCCATATTGTCGAAGCGGTCATAGGCGCGCACTACAATCACATGCTCCTGCGCGTCGCCCGCGGGCACAGGAATGCTGAAGTCGTATCCTTCTGTTTTGGAATCGGAAATCTGTCCCACCGGTTCAACATATTGCCAGTCCTTGGCGTCAATGGAGTACTCCGCGCGCTTGATGGGCGAAAAGCCGTCCAGAGCTCGGAAACTGACGCGTAACTGGTCTCCTGCGATGGCGCCCCGCAGATCCTGAATGGCGGGCGGCGTGGTATCCACCTCGAAGCGCGAACTCTCCTTCGATGAAGTGAGGGCCTCGTGAGGCGAGTGCGAAGGCGCATCCGAAGCGACTACCTTGAAGGTGTAGCCGCCGTCAGGCAACAGGCTGGCGTCGAAGGAGTAAAAACGGTCGTCCAGGTCCTTTTTCAGCGGCAGCCAGCGGCTGTCGCCCTCGCCGCGATAATAAAGCGAGTAAACCAGTTGATCATCATTGTCGTCGTGGCCGCTCCAGTGTACAGCGATGGAATCGCGGTCGTGGATCGCGGGCGGAACGGGAGCATTGGCTTGTGCACCGCCTCCGCTCGCGCCCGAATCGCTCGGCGCTTTGGGCAGCGGCTGGTAGCGCATCCCGACCTGCACCGTGATGTCGTCAATCTCAGGTGCCACGTTCTTAGGCAGGTAATTGACGATCACGCTCTCCACCTGCGCGGGAGTTCGGCCATCGTGCAGCACCGCCCTCCACTGCACGAAGCGAGCGGAAGGAATGGAGACCGCACCCTGGTTCAATACATCAATTTTCTGCCAGGTACTCCAGTTGCGGTCGGGATTATCCACATTGCCGCTGCGGGCGTAGAGGTCCACCGGGCCGCTGGAGCGCACCTGAGCGCGACCCCAGCGAGAGAAAATGTGGGCGTCAAAAACATCGCTCTCGTACGAGCCCTCAGTTTGCGGTTGCGGGCCCAACACAAAAATTTTCCCGAAATTGCTGCTGCAGGCGTAGAGACCGCCTTGGGGCGCCTTGGCGAAAGCCGTTACTTGGTTGGCGGGAGCCTTGAGCAAATCTGTGAACTGGTCCGGGCCGGTGATAGCATAGATGTGGCCCTTGTTGCCGGTTCCGGCCAGCAGCCGGCCCTGATTGTCGAAGGCCAGGGCATAGACCAGGTCGTCACGGGAACTCCAAAGCGTAAGCGGCGAACCGTCTGGCGCGATACGATAAATTTCCGATCCCCCGGCGGTGGCGAGGCTGGTAACCGAGAGCACCGGCGGCGGAGTTGCCGGGACAGCATTCATGGTCAAGCCCATCTGCGATCCCGGAGATACGGGCATGGGGGATACCTGGATAGGAACTGCGCCGGGTGATGGAGCGCGCTTCTCGCCCACTGCGCCGGCATAAATGTTCCCCTTGGCATCTATGGCCAAGGCGGTTATTTCCTTCTTGGGCGCGCTGTAGAGCACAAAAGCCTGACCATCCGGCGCGATGCGATAAATCAGGCCACTTCCGTCGGAGCCGGCGATCAGGTCGCCCTTCTGATCCAATGCTAGAACTCGAATGTGCGCCTCATCGCTTTTGAAAAACAGCGAGTGCTCGCCGTTCTTCGCCACTTTGAAGATTTCGCCACGGTCGCCGGTGGCGACATAAAGATTGCCCAGCTTGTCCAAAGCCAGGCCCCAGATGTACTTAGTGCCGGGATTAAAAACAACGGATGAGGAGTAGTCCGGATCAACGGCGACGGTGGTTTTCGACTGCGCGGCGGGTTCTTCTCCCTTATTTCCCGGTGTGACACCCTTCCCGCGCTCTACCCGGTATACCTTGCCATCGGGTGAGGTGCCCACATAAACCGTGTTGCGCGGTCCTACCACTAGCGTTTGTACCTGCAGCTCCTGGGGAGCAAAAATCACGCTCGCCTTCCCCTCGGGGGTAATGCGATAGACGCGGGCTGGAGAGCCGGCGGCTACGTAAACGTTGCCTTCGCTGTCGGTGTCCATAGCCCAGGTGTACGTAGAAGGAGTGACATAGAGGGAACGGAATGAGGGCGCTAGTTGGAGCGCGCCATCGCTGGTAATGGCGATTCCAGCGGCGGTGCCCTTCTCGAAATCATCGAAGCTGGACTGTTCCCAGGTGCGAGTGCCTTCAGCCAAGGCAACGGTTGCGGCTAGAAGAATGACGGAGAACGCGAAGAACTTTGCCATCTTGCTTGTAACACCTCTAAAAAATGGGGGAAATCTCAGAGTATCACGGAGAGTGCGTGCCATGCTTGGGCGACCGGCACCGGCAGCCATTCCGATACCAAACCGATTCAGAATCACAACAGTAACAAATAGGCAGCTAGTAGCTGGCAGTTGGTATGTGAAGTTCGCGGCGTGTGGCAAGCAGCCACTAACAACGACAGCAGCTCATCGAACGCTATTTCACAGTCAAAGCGATGATCTGCGCGCCGGAAATCTGGTAGTCGAGCGGGGTGGAGGCCTCGTTCACCGAGGACTCGCCCAGCACCACCATGTCCTGTGTGCCGCGCATGCCGTCCATGACGTTCATCACGGAAAGCGGCAGCGTGGGCATGACCTTGTCCTGCACCATCGCTTCGGGGTCAGCCTCGAGCAGGGAAACGTAAAGCCGGTCATTGGAGTGCTCCTTGTTGAGCACGGCAATGATGGAGCCCAAGTCGAGCTGCCGGCCCATGGGAAGGCCGCTGCTGCGGATGCGGTCAAGCGTATCGCCATCGCTGACCAGGATGCGCAACATCCCCTTAGAAGCTGAGGTAGGAACGCGAATGGGAATCCGCCGCACAATGCGCTCGCCGCGATAGGGGCGCAGCACCGCTTCCACCATAACCTCATCGCCGGGGCGGGCTTCGGTCACATCGGTGCGGGCGCTCTCCAGGCGCGCAGAGCGGCGGTCGTTGACCAGATCAAAACTCAGGTCCACGCCGCGAATGTTGGGCACCACGTATGAATTGTCAAAAATTCGGCCGAAGCGGTCGCCCAGGGATAGGGCCACCAGCACTCCCGTGGGTTGGCCGCCATCTCCGGGAGCGAACATGTCCTTCACTTCCACATCGGGGTAGCCGTTGACCTGAATGCGGCCGTCCAGGCGGTAAGTGGTGTCTTCGCCGTACTCGTTCACGCCCTGCAGGGCGCTAAAAACAGTGGCCATCATGGCCAGCGGCGTCAGCTTGCTGTTGTCCAGCACCTCGTAGTGAAACGTCTTGGGGCGGGTAACGCCATGAATGCTGAGAGTTACCGGAATCATCTGCGGCTGCTTATTGAACACACCCAGAATGCCGGTGTGGCGGTCCTGCACAAACGCGCCTACCTGCTCGGTAGTGTTGACGATCTTGAATGCATTGGCCGGTGAAGGCAGGGTAGCCAGCACATCGGCTTTGTCCATGGGCAGGTCCACGTTGCCGAATTGCATCAGGGGATGGCCACAAGCCAGAAGGTGGCTGGCGTCCAGGTAAGTCACAGTGCAGGTAGCGGCAATATTCATATCGCCGCGTACCAGTACGGCGCTGATGGACGAGCCCGGCACCAGCGGTTCGGGCTGCTTGGCACCGGGACTGACGGAGCCTGCGCCCATCACCGGCACAATACCTGCCGCTTGGAACTGCGGAGAAAACTGCTGGAAGGCCTGGCTGCTGAAACCGCTGAACACCAACGGTGTGTCAATCGGGGTCAGATAATCTTTGTAGCCCTCAGGCGCAGAGCCAATGCCGGGCGCGGCGGTCTTAGTGGTAACCTGCGGCCCTTTAGCGGAAGCGGGCTCGATGTCATTGGGCTTACTGCGGTCCAGTTCGCCGATCTCGAGCATTTCCTGGATGGGAGTGACGCCGGCAATCGGCTCCTTGGAGAATTCGCCAATGCGGAAGGCCAATGCTCCCACCAGCTTGCCGTCAATGTAAACCGGGCTGCCGCTCATGCCCGCGACCACGCCCGTATATTCAACCTTCGCGCCGTGCAGGCGTACTAGGATGACGTCGCCCTTGGGCCCGTTGACGTCGCGCAGAATCCCCAAGACCTCGACCTCCATGGATTCAGGCATGGTGCCCTGGAAAACGGTATAGGCCACGCCCCGCATGCCGGCGTGAATCTGGTCGAGTGGCATGATTTTCGTCTTAATGGAAAGATCGCTGGCGAAGCCGGTGACCACGAAGAAGAAGAAACTGGCGAGGACGAGGGACGCGAAATTCTTATTTTTCATCCAGCTACTCTGCCTGGATAGACTTCGGATATCGTCGTCTAGAGCCAGGACCATGATTTCGGGGGAGTTTAGACCGCCGCGATATCTATCCAAATCGCGTCAGAGTGCATCTATACTAGCACAGAGAGAGTCTCGTCCCGAGGGTTTCATGTTAAGTTTGCCGTCGTCCTGTTCCCCAGGGCAAAGGATTGCTGCGCGGGCACTTAGCCTTTTTGCCGTTCTTTGCTTGTTAATCAGTTCGCTGTTTGCGCCAGCCATGGCGCAGTCGCAAGAACAAGGTTCCAGCCAGCAACAAAAGCCCACTGAGACAGCTCCCCCGGAAGCTGGTGGTCCGCAAGGAGATATTGGCCCGATCGCCGTCCCCAAGAAGAAAGAAGCGCCGCCTCCGCCCCCGCCGCAGCCGGCGCCCAAGAAAATACCGGGAATGCCCGACTACTCCATCCAGGTGAACGTGCCGCTGGTCAATCTGGACGTGATGGCGGTTACCAAGGATGGACACTTCATCCCCGGCCTGAAAGAAGACAATTTCAAGGTGTACGAAGATGGCGTGCAGCAGAAGATCAGCAGTTTCGGCCAGTCGCAAGCCCCCATTACCGCGGTCCTGCTGGTGGAGTTTGCCGCTACCAACTACTCGTTCATGTATGACGCGCTCAACGCTTCGTACTACTTTGCTAACTCCCTGAAACCAAATGATTGGGTGGCGGTGGTCTCCTACGACATGAAGCCCTACATTCTGGTGGACTTCACCCAGGACAAGCGGTCGATTTTCGGGGCGCTGAACCAATTGCGCATCCCGGGCTTCAGCGAAACCAACTTGTTCGACGCGCTCTACGACACTCTGGACCGCCTGGATCGAATTCCGGGGCGCAAAGCCATCGTGCTGGTTTCCAGCGGGCGGGACACCTTCAGCAAGCTGACCCTGGACCAGATGCTGCAGAAGGTAAAAGCCACCAAGGATGTGGTCATCTTCCCAGTCAGCATCGGCTTCATGTGGCGCGAGTACATCGAGTCGCACTACGGGGGCAATCCAGACGTTTCGGCGGCCATGATGGATTACCTGCAGGCCGACAACCAGATGAGGACGTTTGCCAAGCTGACCGGCGGGCGCGCCTATTTCCCGCGCTTCGAAGGCGAGATGCCGGACATTTACCGCGAAATCGGCAACTCCCTGCGCAACGAGTACACGCTCGCCTACCACCCCACTGACTCCAAGCTGGACGGCACCTACCGCAAGGTCAAGGTGGAGCTGGTGGGACCGGACGGCAAGCCGCTAAAGGTGCGCAACGAAAAGGGTAAAGACATGAAATACGAACTGGTGTACCGCGACGGGTACACGGCGAAACACCAGGTAGATTAGTTGTCCGTATCGGGGCACCCGTAGCGACAACGCCCAACAAGGATAACGACATTGTCAGGCCCTGGATCTGACCGCTGAAAGTGAGTACTTGGTACTGCGAACTACATCTTGGGCAGAACTTCGCTCAACGCCCACTGAATGCGGTTGACAGCGCGGTCAATGTTAGCCACTTCCTTGGCGTGCTCCTGGTTGGCGTGAACCGTGAAGGAGATGACCTGCAGCGCGTTGCGGATGTGATGGTTCATCTGATCAATGGTCTCTAGCCGCTGTAGAATCAATTTTCGCCGCCGCCGCCCGGCATCGAGAATCTTATAAAACAGCACGCCCGCGAGCAACGCCGCCAGCGCATCGGAAACTTCGACCGTGGCCAGGGGCGAGTCGCGATGGACCAGCAGCAGATAATCCAGCGCCAGGCTGCTGCAGAATACAAATAACCCAAACAGGATGGCGATCACAGCCAGGCGCTGCCATGTGGGCAGCCAGTCGTGGGCCAGTGATTTGCCGGGGGCGGGAAGCTCAGGAATCTGAATCTGGGGGTGCGGTGGAAATTCGGGCTGGGGCCCGGGTGAAATACTGTGCATAGACGAACCTTGGAACTGCGTCGCAACAATTCTACTACTTTTCAAACCGCACTTAGTGGACGTGAAAAATGCTGTCCAGCAGAAAGAGAAATGCGACGCCGACAAACACCAGGAGCGCCATCTTTACCCCCGGCTCTTTGTTGACCTCGGGAATGAGGTCGGAGGCGGCGACGTAAATGGTGACGCCGGCGGAGAGCGGGAGCCCGGCGCTGACCGCGTGCTTGAAAAGGACCATCGTCAGCACGCCCGCCAAGGTGGCGGCCCCCAGCAGCACGGAAGCGCTCCACGCCCAGCCGCGGCTGCGCCCGCTGGCCAGCATCACCGAGGCCACCGTAAAGCCCTCAGGAATCTTATGCAGGAAAACGGCGATGAAAATTATCCATCCCAGCCAATTGGAAACCAGGAAGCCGGAGGTGATGGCGATTCCGTCAAAAAAAGTATGAATGATGAGACCGAGCAGAACGGACATGCCTTTATGCGCCTGCACAAACTCCGCGCGGTGCGTTTCTTCGCCAAAATGGAAGTGCGGCGTGACTGTGTGCTCAAAAAAATGGATAAGCAGGTAGCCGAGCAGCACCAGAAAGCCGGCGCTGAAGCCGCGCAGCTGCAGGCTGGCCGGCACCATCTCCACTAGCGACGTGGCCAGCATGAAGCCGGCGCCCAGAGCCATGAAATACTTCAGGTAGCGCTGCTCCCAGTGCCGGCGCGCGACCACCGCGCCCCCTAACACGTTGGCGGCAGCGGCGGTCAGGCCGAGCAGGATGCTGAGGGCGATAGGGTGCATGGTTCAGCTGTCGGTTCTCGGTTGTCAGTTCTCAGTTCTCGGTAGTCATGCTGCCTGCTTATTTTGGCTTAATGGAAGCAAGCAGGCCGTTCAGAATTCGGCCCAGTTCCGCGGTCCGTTCAAGTAGACTCCGGCATGCCTCCTGTTCGAGATACTTCAGTTTTTCAGCGATTATGATCTGAGTTTCGACCTCGACAAGCGAACCGCGTGCCATAGCCAAAAAATGGTGAAATTCCTTAGGCGAAAAACGCGCTTGTCCCTCAGCGATGTTGCTGGGGACGGAAACGGCAGCGCGCCGAAGTTGGTTGCTTAGTCCGTAGAGTTCCTCTCGCGGAAACAGGCGCGTTACCTCATAGATCTCGGTGACCAGATCAATTCCTTTCTGCCACGCAATCAACTCGCGATAGGACTGTCCCATTGCTGCTCTCTCAGCAATCGTACCTAAGAGTCGGCCCCTCTGAGAACTGAGAACTGAGAACCGGGAACTGCGAACCGGGAACTGCCTACCCCGAATGCCTAATGTGCATTACATCGCCATCCTGCACAATGTAGTCTTTGCCTTCGAGGCGCAGGGTGCCGCGGGCGCGGGCATTGGCTTCGGACCCGGCGTCCAGCAGCGTGTCCCAGTGGATGGTTTCGGCACGGATGAAGTGTTTCTCCAAGTCGGAGTGAATGGCTCCGGCGGCCTCCACCGCGCGGGTGTTGCGGGCGATGGTCCAGGCGCGGCACTCGTCCTCTCCCACGGTGAAGAAGGAAATCAGGCCCAGCAGTTCGTAAGTCTTGCGCACCAGGCGCACCAGGCCGCTCTCCTTTAAGCCGTAGCTGGCGAGGAATTCGCCCGCGTCCTCATCGGCCATTTCGGCCAACTCGGCTTCCACCTTGGCGCAGATAGCGATGGCGCCCGCATTCGGGCGAGCGGCCACTTCGGTGAGTTCATATTTCGCGATGGCGTCCTCCAGTTCGCGGCCCAGGTCGTGAGTTTCGCTGATGTTGAGCACGTAAAGGATGGGCTTTTCGCTCAAGAACATGAAGCCGCGCACCCGCTTCTTGTCGTCCGGCGTCATGGGCATGTCGCGGAGCGGGTGCTCGCTTTCCACATGAGCTTTGGCGCGCAGCAGCAGGTCGTGTTCGCGCTCCAGTTCCGGGGAACGCATCCTCTTCAGATCTTTTTCCAGGCGCTCCAGGCGTTTTTCGATCTGGCCCAAATCGCTAAGGATGAGGTCGAAATCCACGTTCTTGATGTCGCGCAAGGGGTTGATGTCACCTACGTGGGGAATGGAAGGATCGTCGAAGGCGCGCACCACGTGCGCGATGGCATCCACTCCTCGGATGTTGGTGACAATGGAGTCGCTCAGTCCTTCTTTCGGATCTCCCGCCGCGGTTTTGGCGGAGGCCACGGGCATGGCGGCCACGTCCACGTACTCGACCGAGGCGTGAATCAGCTTGCGCGGGTTGCATTGGGCGGCCAGTCGATCGAGTCGGTCGTCGGGGACTTTGGCAACGCCGACGTGGGCTTCTCGAGGATTGGGGTGTTCTGAGAGCCGCGCTTTGGTCAGCATGCGGAACAGCGATGATTTGCCTACCTGCGGCAGGCCAATGATTCCGGTTTTCATAAGAGAAGTAGTTAGTAGCTGGTAGCAAGTAGTTCGTACCCAATGGCGTTGAGACCAACTACTCGCTACTAACTACCGACCACCATTACATAATAAATGGAGCGGTTGGAATCTAGGGCGATGCTATGCTGCGACGGTATGCGTTTTCGACCAGGTCCAATTTTCGGCGGAATGCTGATTCTTCTGCCGACCGCGCTGTTCGCTGCCGGCCTGCGCTTTCAAGCAGTCAAGCAGGAAACCGTGGAGCAGCGGCTCAAATCGTTTTCCCGCGATAACAGCCAGCGCGAAGCCATCCTGAAGAACATATTCACGGAAGTGGGCTGCGGGGCGCAGCTCACGGAGGAGCCGGTGAAGCATGTAAAGCAGCCAGATCTCATCTGCGTGTTGCCCGGCCAAACCGACCAGGTGGTTATTGTGGGAGCGCACTTTGACCACGTGGACGTCGGCGATGGAGTAGTCGACAACTGGAGCGGGGCATCGCTGCTGCCCAGCCTCTACCAGGGCTTGCTCGCCTACCCCAGGCGGCATACCTTTATTTTCATTGCGTTCACCGGCGAGGAAAAGGGCGAGTTAGGGTCGAAGGCCTACGTGCAGCGGATGAGTAAGGAAGAGGCAATGCGTACGTCTGCCATGATCAACATGGACACACTGGGACTGGGGCCCACCGAGGTGTGGTTGAGCCACGCCGATCCGCGGCTGGCGGCGTTGCTGAGCGCTGTGGCCAAGGCCCTGCAACTGCCCTTGGGCGCAGTCAACGTGGACCAGGTCGGAAGCACGGATTCGGAACAGTTTGCACGCCGCAAAATTCCCCGCATCACAATTCATTCCGTTACGCAGAAAACCTTGCACATCCTCCACAGTGCTCAGGACAATATAAAGGCCGTTCGCCTAAATGATTATTACGACAGTTATCGTCTTATCCAGGGGTACCTGGCGTATCTGGACGGGGCGTTGGGAGAGAAAAGCGTCAGCCAGCAGTCAGGTGTGGGGAATCGGTAGCGGTGAAAATCGCAGCGGCCCACGCGAGATTCCCCGCGCCTGGAGGCCCTCGGAATGAAAACCTTGCTTCGCAGGCTGGGATGCGGGCGCCCGGCGCCCACGCCGCAAGAGTAGCTGTGTCGCCGAGCCCCCAAACCCTGACTCGTGCTAACCGACTCCTGACTCCTGATTCAGCGGCCGCCGTGCATTGCACTGGATGAAGCTGGCATGGTGAGGGTGGTGGCCACTCGAGGCTGAACCGCGACGCGGGCGGTCAGGTAAATGAGCGCCAAGCCCAGCAGTAGGACGGCGCCTTCCAGGCGCGTGGACCAGACGTGCAGGGCGTTGAATTGCACGCGCACGGGATTGTCGGGTGCGACCGCGTCAATTTGCCCCACCGAAAGTCGCAGCGCGTCCATGCGCGGGATGATGGAGAACTGCAGAACGGCAGTAAGCGCCAGCATGATGTATACCAGGACGTTACGCGTGGCGAGAGGTTGGGCCGAGGCAGCGGTCAGGCGGGCATAAGCAAACGAAGCCAACACATAGACCAAGCCGGAAACCAGCCCGATCCAGTGCAGCACCTTCAGCGAACGGGTGACCACCAGGCCCGCCAGATGCGGCGTGGGCAGAATTGTGAACACTGCGGGCGCAACCACGAAGGCGAAGAAAATTATCCCGCCCACCCACACCACCAGCGAGAGCAGCATAAAAAACCGCAGCAGGGTCATAGGTGGCCATCCTTGAAGTGGTGCAGCTATTTTACAGGTTTCACAATGTTAAGGAGGGGCTGAGGGGCTCTACACAGGGACGGCAACTGTGTCCACGATTTCTTTCAGCACCTGCTCGGCCTGCTCGGTTTTCTTCAGCGTGGAGGAGTACACCGCGTTGACCACCACGCGGTGCGCGAAGACCGGGACCACCAGCGGTTTGAAGTCTTCGGGGATGCAGAAAGTGCGGCCTTCCATGTAAGCGAGACTTTGGGCGGCTCGATAAAGCATAAGCGCGCCCCGGGGCGATACCCCCAGGGAAAGATATTCCGACTCGCGAGTGCGCTTTACGATTTCGAGCGTGTAGTTGACCAGCGACTCGTCCACCTGCACGAGGGTGACTTGCTGCTGAATGGCGAGCACATCGGCAGCGCTGAGAATGGGCCGCATTTCATCGAGGCGGGCGGCGCCGGCTTGGGAGCGCAGAATGGCTCGCTCGCTGTCGCCTTCTGGGTAACCCATGCGCACGCGCATGAGAAAACGATCCATCTGCGATTCCGGCAGGGGATAGGTGCCGTGGTGCTCGACTGGGTTCTGCGTGGCAATAACCAGGAAGGGCTGGGGCAGCGCGTAGGCATGGCCGTCCACGGTAACTTGGCCTTCATTCATGGCTTCCAGCAGGGCGGACTGCGTTTTGGGCGTGGTGCGGTTGATTTCGTCGGCCAGCAGAACATTGGTGAAGATGGGCCCGTGGCGGAACTCGAACTTCTGTTCCATGGGGGAGTAGATGGAAATGCCCAGCACGTCGCTGGGCAGCATGTCGCTGGTGAATTGAACCCGCTGGAAGGTGCAGTCCAGTCCGCGGGCCAATGCCTGGGCCAGGGTGGTTTTGCCCACGCCAGGCACGCCTTCAATCAGCAGATGGCCGCGGGCGAGGATGGTAACCAAGGCCAGGCGGACTACTTCGTCCTTGCCGCGGATTATGTTGCGCAGGGCGCTCTCGAGCTGCGCCGCGCGCGAGATGGTGGCCGCCGGAGTGGACATGGAAAGTTGATTTTACTATGCAAGCCGCGGTTGGCGAGATTACTTGCGGGTGGCAACAGATACGGAGTCAGGAGTCAGAGAGGCGCGGCTGCGGGCGAGCAGGCCAAGTTTCCGGCGTTCGCTTCTGATTGACCTTGGCTTGCACTCCACCTACCATGCTCGCAATTCGCACAAGCAGTCCTGCTTTAAGATTCCCTGGGCAAAAGAATTGGAGGAGCTATGAAGATTGCCATACTCGGGGCAGGGAACGTGGGGGGCGCGCTGGGGAAGCTATGGGCCGGGCGCGGTCACGAGGTTCGCTTTGGAGTTCCTGAACCGAAGTCAGAGAAGGTAACGGCGCTGCTCGCCAGCACAGGCGGGAAGGCGCAGGCAGGCAGTAATCGGGAAGCAGCCGCCGCCAGCGAGGTTGTGGTTTTATCGGTGCCCTGGCCGGCAGCCGAGAAGGCCATTCGTGATTGTGGAGATCTCGCCTCGAAGGTGGTGATTGATTGCACCAATCCGCTGCGTTCCGATCTGACAGGCTTGGTTTTGGGGCATACCACCTCGGCGGCGGAGCAGGTGGCCGCGTGGTCGGGAGCGAAGGTGGTAAAGGCGTTCAACACCATCGGCGCGGGCAACTACGGAAACGCTGAATTCGCGGGCACGCGCGCTGACGGTTTCTATTGCGGGGATGATGCGGCGGCAAAGGGTAAGGTGAAGCCGCTGATCGCTGACATCGGGCTGAATCCGGTGGATGTGGGCCCCTTGCGCAATGCGCGCCTTCTGGAGCCTTTGGCCATGCTGTGGATTGATCTGGCCATCAACCAGAAGTGGGGACCAAATCACGCCTTCATGCTGCTGCGACGGTGAGGAAAGCAGGACGGAGCTTGCAGCCTCAGTCTGCATCTCTGGTGGTGCCCGCGAGGGCGAGACGTTGGCTCTACGAAGTTAGCAACTCTCGTTCCTAAGCCATCAGCTTGCTAGTCACTGAAGAAATTCTGCCGGCTGGCCAGTCAGGCGCTCAATGCGCTTGGCGATAGGCGGATGGGTGGAGAACAGGCTGCCGAAATTCATGCCCAGCAGCGGCTGCACGATGAAGAGATGTGCCGTGGAGGGCGTGGCCACCATGGGAACGCGCCGGGAGTAGGCGTCGAGCTTGCGCAATGCGCTGGCCAGGGCATAGGGATTCCCCGTGAAATGGGCGCCAGTGGCGTCGGCCTGGTACTCGCGTGAGCGCGAGACCGCCAATTGGATCAGCATCGCCGCGATGGGGGCCAGGATAATCATCAGCAGCGCGCCCAGGCCACCACCTTCGCGGTCATTGTCACGGCCGCCAAAGCCGCCAAAAAGAGCTGCCCAATAACCCATGCGCGCCAGCACAGTGATGGCTCCGGCCAGGGTGGCAGCGATCGAACTGATCAGGATGTCGCGGTTGCGCACGTGCCCAAGTTCGTGGGCCAGCACGCCTTCCAGTTCCTCGTCATTCAGCAGGTCCAGAATGCCCTGCGTGACCGCGACTGAAGCGTGCGAGGGATTGCGCCCGGTGGCGAAGGCGTTGGGCGAGTCGTTCGGAATTACGTAAATCTTGGGCATAGGCAGGCCGATGCGCTGCGTGAGCCGTTCGACCACGCCGTAAACTCGCGGCAGTTGTTCCCGCGTGACCGGCTGGGCCCGGTACATGGCCAGCGAGATCTTGTCGGAATAGAAGTACGAAACAAAGTTCATGACCACTGCGATGGCAAGCGCCGCGAACAGACCGGTTTGGCCGCCGATGTATTCCCCCACAAAGAGCAAGAACAGAGTGAGAGCGGTTAAGAGTAATGCGGTTTTAAAGGTGTTTCCCATAAGGCACGCTTTCCACTAGCTACTATGTAGATGCTACGCCACGGCGCAGGATTCGGGGAAGCGGACGGCCGCAACCGCCGGTGACAGAAATACTTACCCGCAATGCAGAGTTGCTGGGAAAAAAAGACTCTCCCGCCGCGCGGCCGGGAGAGTCCTGCAGGCGAGGAGAGGAGCTAGGCTGCGAAATCGCGACGGCGGCGCCGGCTGGCAGTCGAGCCGTCGTCGGTCATGCCGGCCGTGGCGGCGATAGCCATTCCCTGGCTGCGGAAGTACAAAGACGGCCATTCATTGGTGAAGCCGAGCAGGTTGGGCAGGGAGGCGACCACGCCGGCAAAGCCGGTGTCAATTTTAAGGTGCGTGGGGAAGCTGATGACATCGGCTACGCCGCCCGGGTAGTCGGTGATCATGGAATTGGTGACTTCATTGATGCCGCAGGCCAGAGCGGCAATGGCGGCGCGCTTGTGCCGCTTCCACATCAGGCCGGTCATTAAGAAGAAACCTCCCGCAGTGGCGTAATCAATGATGGCGTGGGTCTTGGGAGAGATGACTTTGGGAAGACGATTGCTGAGAGCGCGAGCGCCGATCTCGGCGAGTGCCATGGCTAACCTCCGTTTCTCCCCCCAAAGATGCGGCGCAATAGGCGGGAGTTGGCGAGGCAGAGCTCAACCCGGTGTCGGAGAAGACGAACGCGGAGCAGTGCTGGCCGAAGAGAGTAGCTGGTATCAGACTTGAAGGTCGCGGTGGTGCACGCGAGATGCTTCGGCGCTGAACCACCTCAGCAAGAGGCCGGCCAACATTCGTACCCGCGGCTGAGTGGGAGAACTATGACCTACCAGCTAGCAACCTGCGACACCGGAGCAGCCGGCGAAGTTCCACGAACCTTTTCCGAGAGTCACTCGTTTTACGGGAGCACGGGTGATGACCGCAGTGTCTACACAGGTGGGGGAAGGAGCCTCCGCCTATGTTCGAAGATAGCCTGATTGAATCTGCCGGTGTCCTGAAAACAAAACGGCCTGCTGCGACCGCCGCCTCGCTGCTGTTGCAGGGCATGCTGGTAGCCGTATTGGCGGCCCTGCCCCTGCTCTATACCGAAGCGCTGCCCCTGGCATCGGTCGTGTCGTTGGTCCTTCCTGGCCCACCTTCCGGCCCTGCGCCGGCAAGGCCGGATTCAAAAAGAAAGGCCGCTTCTCCGCGCGACAGCGACATGATCGGCCACAAGTTGCGCGAGCCGCAAGCGATTCCTAAGCGCATTGCCAGCATTGAAGAGGACGAAGCGCCGGCGCCGAGTTTGTCGGCGCAAGGACCGGACGTATACGGAAGTACGGGCCCGGGTAGCGGCAACAACCCGCTGAACACAATCGTGAACCTGACGCCGCTGCCGGTGGTTGCTACGCCATCGGTTTCCGGTCCGCTGCGGGCCTCGGAAGGTGTAGCGCAGGGGTTTCTGGTGCACGAGGTTAAGCCCGCCTACCCGCCATTGGCTCGGCAGGCGCGAATTCAGGGCTCGGTGATGCTGCAGGCAATTATTGGCAAAGATGGCCGCATCGAAAATCTGCGCGTGATAAGCGGCCATCCCATGCTGGCGCCGGCCGCGATTGAAGCGGTGAAGCAGTGGCGCTACCGGCCGTATACCTTGAATCGCGAACCGGTGGAGGTGGAGACGGAGATTACGGTGAACTTTGTGCTGGGAGGCGGATAAACGGCTCAACGCAGAAGTCGCCGAGAAAGCTCAACGCAGAGAGCACAGAGGGGAACGATAGAAAAGTCCAGATTCAGCAGCCACCTGTCAGGAATGATGTCCGCTGCCGTTCAGACTTGGACCACTTCCGCGAACTCTGCGTTAGTCTTTTACTTCTTGCGCGTCACCGCCCGGTGCAGGGTCTGGTCGAGAGCGGCCTTGGCTTTGTCATATTCCGACGGCGAAAGCTTGCCCTCCTGGCGCTCGACTTCTAGCTGGAAAAGTTCTTCCTTCAGCGCTTCCAGCAGCAGGCCGGAGCGATCCCGGGACGGAGCGGTCGCTGCGGGTGTGCTCGCCGCAGGCCGGGTAACCGTGACCTTTCCGCCGCCATTACCGGCACGGGCGGCAGCAACGCGCGCCGGTGCGGGAAGGCTGCTCTGGCGCGTCACCATGTAGATGGCGCCGAAGCCCAGCATGGCGACGAAGCCGCCCAGGATGTACCACTTCCATTGCTCGAGCGGACCTGGCGCTTCCGTGGGCGGCCCCAAACCGCCGCCGGGACGGCTATCAGCACTGGTTTGCGCGCCTCCCATGCCGCCGCCCTGAGCACCTTGGTCGCTTTCACTGGCGAGCACGCCGGTGCCGGAGACAGCGAAACCCAGAGCTTCCCCGGGCTGAACCGCCGTGGCTACCTGCACATTGGCGCCGCTGTCGTCAGGCATGTTCTGGAAGCGGGCGCTGTTGTCCGCCTTGAATTGCATTTCCTTGGGCAGCATCACCACAAAGTGCTGCTGCGCAACCAGCGGCTTGGGATCAATTTTGGCCTGGCCGGAATAGGGCAGGTGATAGCCGATTTCGAACTGCGTCTCACCCGGGCGCAGAGGAAATACGAAGGTGTAGCGGCCCTTTTTGTCCAGGGGCACGGGAGCGGAGTTCACCGGCTGGCCTCCGGGCGCTTTGGCCAGGGAGGTGTCAATCTGCGCGCCCGCCGGCAGCGCGATTTCGTAGTTGTTGTCGCTCATTTGCGAGCGCGGCGGTTTGGAATTGTTCTGCACCGCAAACAGTTCCAGCACCTGCAACTGCCCCTTCTGCGCCTGAAAGCGCATGACGTCCACGGTGGTGGAGATGCCGTCGAGCTTCTTGGCGACGTCGTACACCTGCAGGTTCACGGAGCTGGTGCCCGGAGGCGCAGGTTGGAAGTAGTTCACGCCCTGGTGGTTAACGCGAACCAGGTGCGGCTCCGAAAGATTGTCCACGTTCAGCGAGAAATTGCCTTTGGCGTCGGTCTTGGTGCGGCCGGCCTCCTGCATGCCCTGCGCCAGTTTAATCAGGACGACGTCATCGCCCGCGGAAGGCTTGTCATTGGTGCCGTTTGTGACCTTGCCGGTAAGGCTCTCGGCAAGGGCGCTGCACGTGAGCAGGAGGAGGACGGTACCGAGTGCCAAGTAGCGGGTAGCCAGGCGAAAGAACCGCGACCGCGGTTCCGGGCAGCTGGTTAGGGTGGAGGCAGATGGCATGTGGGTTATGGTCGAACCGTTTCTCGGGGCCGGAGCCCGCATAATTTTTGTTGCTGAGCGGCGCTTGTTCATCAGGAGTTTGCGCTGCCGCGGCGGCGTGGTGCGGGCGCAGAGTGGAAGGTGTCTTCCTGCTCCTCCAAGTCGGCAATCTCCGCCAGGATGCCGGCGGCTTCCGTCTCAAGCGCCGTCTTCATTTCCTGGTAATCGGTTTCGGGAAATTTTCCCGCCTTGTATTCGAAATTCAGGTCGCGCAGGTTCTCGTAAACCACATCCTTGCGCTCGCGCAGGTAGGCCAGCCGGGTCTTCTCCTCAGAGGCCTCAAGTTGCACCGGAACCCAGAAGATATAGACCAGCGCGGCCAGGGTAAACATGGCGCAGGCGGCGAAGATAATCATAATTCGGTCTCCCGTTGCGCCTGATCTCTGAAGGGCTCCATCGCCGGATCAGTTGGACCAGCAGCCTCGCGCAGGGCCACTGCCTTACGTCCCCAGGCGCGCACGATCATCGTGACCACCCCTAGGCCGAGCACCAGAACTGCGTACGGCATAGTCCAGGCGACTCGATTGAAGCCTTTTGACGTAGGCGCGGCCAGCACGGTGGTTCCGTACTTTTGAATAAAGGCTTGGAGCACCAGGTCATCATTGTCGCCGTGATTGATGGCGGCGATCAGTTCCTCGCGCATGTGGTCGGAGTAGTTGCAGCCCACGTGGTTGCATTCCAGCAGAATCTGGTTGCAGCCGCACACGCACATCATGCGATGGCCCAAGTCGTTGAAGCGGGCGTTTTCGTCGCCGGCGCCGAGGAAGGCAAAAATGGCGACGCACAACAGGCCGATCTGAGCGGCGCGGCGGAACACGAGTTTGCGAGAGTTGGCCATCAGTCTCCCGCCTCGGCCGCCACGGTAGCGCGCGCCGGCGCAGGAGCGCCCAGAGGCACGCGTGCCGCGTTCGGAACCATGCACAGCGCGGTTCCTCCGACCATGGTGAGCCAGCCAATCCAAATCCACATCACCAGCGGATTAAGGTGCACCCTGATAATGGGCCGGCCGTTATCCTCGTTTACACCTTCATACACGACGTACAAATCCTCTTGGATCGTGGAGCGCAGCGCAGGCATGGTGGACATCTGCTGGCTGGCCTTATAAAACCGCCGCTCCGGATAAAGAGTAGTCAGCGGCTTGCCGTTTTTGGTGACATCAAGGATAGCCCACTCGCTGCGGTAATTGGGCTTGTCGTCCTGCGTATAGGAGCGGCAGGTCAGGGTGTAGGCCCCGATCTCCATCTTCCCGCCGTAGCCCATTTCCTTTTCTTTGTCCTGATTGAAGGCGGAGCCAGCCAGGCCGATCATCACCAGGGCAACGCCAAAGTGAACGACGTATCCGCCGTAGCGGCGGGTGTTGTTGTGGGCCAGGCGGCCCATGGCGGCCAGCAGGCCCTTTCCCGTCTTGCCGGCGATGACGCGGCCGCCGCGCACAAACTCGGAGAAGACCGTGACCGTGACCATTACCGACAGACAGATGGTCATGAGAGAGTAAAAAGCGGATTGCTCCGCCCAGGGGCGCATTCCGAAGGCGATCAGAAGTATCGCCACGGCGATTGCCGCCAGCGCGGGAATCGAAAAGTTGCGCTTCAGGCTCTCAAAGGAAGTCTTGCGCCAGGCCAGCAGTGGGCCCACCGCGGTCAGCAACAGCAGGAGCAAGGCGACCGGGATATTGACGCGATTAAAGAAAGGCGGACCCACCGTCACCTTGTGCCCCTGTACCCATTCCGAGAGCACCGGGAAAAGCGTCCCCCAGAGCACGGTGAAGCAGGCAACAACAAACAGCAGATTGTTAAACAGGAAACTGGATTCGCGCGAGATCAGCGACTCCAGCCGGTTCTCGCTCTGCAGGTGCGAGCGGTTCTTCACGAAGGCGGCCACGCAGACCGCGAAGGTCAGCGCCAGCATTGCGACGAACCAGTTGCCGATGGAGGATTGCGCGAAGGCGTGCACCGAGCTCACCAGGCCGCTGCGGGTCAGGAAGGTTCCGAAGATGCAAAGCAGGAAGGTGGCGAAGATCAGCCACATGTTCCATATCTTCAGCATGCCGCGTTTTTCCTGCATCATCACCGAATGAAGGAAAGCCGTGCCGGTCAGCCACGGCATCAGCGAGGCGTTCTCCACCGGGTCCCAAGCCCAGTAACCGCCCCACCCCAGCACGGAGTAGGCCCAGTGCGCGCCCAGGAAAATACCGCAGGTCAGAAATCCCCACGTCACCATGGTCCAGCGGCGGGTGACGTGGATCCACTTTTCACCGGGATAACGCATCATCAGCGCACCCAGAGCGAAGGCGAAGGGCACGGTAAAGCCAACGTAACCCAGGTAGAGCATGGGCGGGTGAATGACCATCTCCGGATACTGCAGGAGGGGGTTCAGTCCGGCGCCGTCTGCGGGCAGCGTGCCCTGCATCATGGCGAAAGGATTGGCGGCGAAATTCACCAGCAACAGGAAAAAGACCTGGACCGCGGCGATGATGACGGAGGCGTAGGCAAAGAGCCGCCGGTCAACATTGTGGCGCAGCCGCAGGACCAGCCCGTAGGCAGCCAGCAGGAGCGACCAGAACAACAGCGAGCCTTCCTGGCCCGACCACAGGGCGGCAAACTTGTAAGGCGCGGGCAGGTCGCGATTGCTGTGGTGGTAAATATAGGCCAGACTGAAATCGTTCTGGAAGGCAGCCGTGACCAGGCACAACGCCGCCAACGCAACTGCGAAGAAGATGGCGACACCGGCGCGGCGCGCGGTTTCGCCCAGGCGCTCGCCAGCCGCGTCGGGCCGTAGCAAAGCTAGTGCTCCGGCAAAAAGCGCATAGACACTAAGCGCGAGGGCGAACAGGACAGCGAAACTTCCCAGTTGCGGCATGAAGGAGTGACCCGGATGTTTATTCTTTCAAAAACGTGGAGGTCAGGCAACTGTGTACAAATTGGCCAGGAGTGGGTATTTGAGACTCAGCCCCGGAAATGCCGGTGCTGACCGGATAAGCCACGCCCGGCAAGTCAGCCGGCCTGGGGCGGGCAGCGGCGCAGAGCGTCGCGCACCGCCTCGATCAGTTCCGGAGGCGGGCAGGGCTTTTGCAGGAAAGTGACGTTGAGGGTGTCATATTCCTGCTCCGCCTCGGCCATGCCGGTAACCACGATTACCGGCACATGGCGGGTTGATGCGGCGCAATTCGCGGACAAAGTCAGCGCCGCTGGCGCCGGGCATGACGTGATCGGTAACAATTACCCCGAGGCGGCTGGCCAGTCCCGGCGAGCGCAGCAGAGCGAAAGCGCCATCCACATTGGTGGCTATGGAGACAGGGAAGCCAGCTTCGCGCAACACCAACTCGCGAATGGTCAGTTGCGAAGGATTGTCGTCAATCAGCAGTACTTCGCGTTCCATGCTCCCGGCTCAGCGTGCGTTTCCGATGCCTTATTGTCACGCTATCTTGCTTGCGATGCCGGCTTAGGCGGTACGGTTGGCGTAGCGCGCCCGCACTTCAGCTTCGGCCCGCAGCCAATCCTCGTGATGACGGCCGTGTTCGCCACCGCGCTGCTGGAAAAGTTCATAAGCCCGACGGCGGATTTCCTCTTCCACATTGCCATTGCCATTGGAAGATTTGCGCAATTCCTTCACTTCAGAAGGCTTACGGTTGATCGGGGTGACAGACGAATCGTTGCGAGGCGTTCTTGCTTTGGCCATGGGTACTGACTCCTAATTCAAAGTTATGGCCACAGCTTCCAAAGTTGCTCGTGCAACCAAAAACTGTGAGGCCGGATGGCTACTCAATACTATAACCGGAATTCCGGCGAGGAACACAGGAGTGCGACAAAAATATTGATGAACGTGATTACTTTTTTGAGTGGGTCTTTCGGCCACAGTGTCAGTGGAAATCGTGGGAAGAAATTTCGGCAGCGCTGATCTGCAGCGGCTGCACCCGGTCGGCTTTAACGGAGATCACGTTGTCGAGATTCTGCAAGGTTCCTTCAATGAGCAGGAATTGCTCGCGAATCAACAGCAGGCGATTGTGCTCGAACAGATCGGGAGTGATGATGGCGTTGGCGATGCCAGTTTCGTCTTCCAGGCTGAGGAAGACAAATCCGTGAGCGGTGCCGGGACGCTGGCGGGCAATCACGCTGCCGGCAATTCGCACGCGCCGGCCATTGTTGATGTTCTGCAGGTCGCAGGCGCGCTGCACTCCCCGCAAGTGGGCGCGCCGGTAAGCCATGGGGTGACGGCCCACGGTCAGGCCGGTGCCGCGGAAATCGGCTACCAGTCGCTCTTCATTGCTCATGCGCGCCAGGGGGGAGGCGGAGTCACGCTCGACGATGGCTTCCAGCAGCGGCCCGGCAGACCGGGCGGCGCGCTCCACCTGCCAGAGAGCATCGCGGCGATGGAGCAAACCAGTTGCCGGTTGCCCGTTGCCGGTTTCTAGCTGATTCGCACGGCTGAAGCCGTGCACTTGCACACTGACGACTGATAACTGAGAACTGAGAACTGAGTTCAGCGCTCCAATTTGCGCCAACGTGACCAGTTCGTTCTTGCGCAGTTCAGGCACACGCCGCGTCAGGTCATCTATGGAAGCGAAGGGGCCCTGCGCGCGCTCACGTACGATGGCGCGCGCCGCTTCTTCGCGCAGGCCTTTGACGTAACGGAGACCAAGGCGAACAACAGTTCCCGGTTGCTGACTGTCGGTTGCCGGTGAGTGCTTTGGTTCAACTGACAACTGGCAACTGACAACTGACAACTGCTCCACCGTGCACAGCCAATCTGACTGCATCACGTCAATCGGCCGGATCCTCAGTCCGTGGCGCTGCGCGTCCTTCACGATGGTGGCGGGGGAATAGAAGCCCATAGGTTGGTTGTTGAGCAGAGCGGCGGTAAATGCGGCGAGATAGTGAGTTTTCAAGTAGGCGCTCGCGTAGGCCAGCAGCGCGAAGCTGGCAGCGTGCGATTCGGGGAAACCGTAGAGCGCGAAGGAAGTAATGGAGTGAATAATTTCTTCTTGCGCTTCCGGAGTAATGCCATTGCGCTGCATGCCGGCGCGCAGCTTGATTTCAATGTCGGCCATACGGGCTTCCGAGCGCTTGAAGCCGAAGGCGCGCCGCAGTTCCTCCGCTTCGCCGCCGGTGAAGCCGGCCGCGATCATGGCCATGCGCAGCAGTTGTTCCTGGAACAGCGGCACGCCCAGCGTGCGCGCCAGCACCGGCTCCAGCGAAGCGTGGGGGTAATGCACCGGCTCACGCCCCTGGCGCCGTTTGATGTAAGGATTCACCATCTCGCCTACGATAGGGCCGGGGCGGATGATGGCCACCTGTACCACAATGTCATAAAAATTCGCCGGTCGGAGCCGCGGCAGGCACGACATCTGCGCCCGGCTTTCGATCTGGAACATGCCAATGGTGTCCGCTTTCTGTAACGCGGCGTAAACCTCGGGATCATCGGCTGGGAGGTGGGCCAAATCCACTGCTTCGCCGTAATGCTCGGGGATGAGGTGCAGACAGTCTTCGAGCACCGCCATCATGCCTAGGCCGAGCAGGTCCACCTTGATGATGCCCATGTCGGCGCAATCTTCCTTGTCCCACTGCACTACCACCCGTCCCGGCATGGAGGCGGGTTCCAGCGGCACTACTGAATCGAGCTGGCCCTGGCAGATGACCATGCCGCCGGAGTGCTGGCCCAGGTGGCGCGGCAAATCCTGCACCGCCAGGCAAAGCTCGAAATATTTGCGCATGCGGGGATGGCGCAGGTCGAAGCCCGCCTGCCCAAACTGCCGCTCCAGCGTGTCATTCGGGTCCTTGTACTCCCAGGAGCCGACCAGGCCGGAGAGGCGGTCGAGCGTTTCAGTATCAAAACCCAGCACCTTGCCCATTTCCCGTGCCGCCAGCCGCCCGCGATAGGTGATGACGTTGGCGGTCATGGCGGCGCCACGCTGGCCATATCGTTCATAGACGTACTGAATGGCGCGCTCGCGCTGGTCGCCGGAGGGCAGGTCGAGGTCAATGTCGGGCCACTCGCCGCGTTCCTCCGACAGAAAGCGTTCGAACAGCAGGTCCATGCCCACGGGATCCACCGCGGTAATGCCCAGCGAGTAGCAGACGGCGCTGTTAGCGGCCGAGCCGCGGCCCTGAACCAGGATGCGCTGCTCGCGGCAGAAGCGCACAATGTCCCATACGATCAAGAAGTAGCCGGCCAGTTCGAGCTTTTCAATCAGTCCGAGTTCGCGCTCGATTTGGCGCTTGGCACGCTGGCGCAGGTCGCGTGTGCAACGCCCATAGCGCTCGCGAAAACCTTCTTGCGTGCGCTGTCGCAGAAACGACATCATGGTTTCGCCTTCCGGCACCGGGTACCTGGGGAACTCGTAGCCCAGGTCATTCAGCGTGAACTCCAGACGGGACGACAGCTCTTCCGTGGCGGCAATAGCCTGGGGCAGGTCGGCAAAAAGCCGCGCCATTTCCTGCGGCGGCTTGAGATAACGCTCGCCGTTACGGGCCAGCAGCCTCCCGGCGGTGTCCAGGGTGCGGTGGTTGCGCAGGCAGGTAAAAACGTCAAGCACCTCGCGCTCGCTGATGGCGTGACTGCCATCGCCTACACCCCGGGCGGGCGCCGCATAGGACACGCCATTGGTGGCCAGCAGAGCCAAGCCCAGTGAACGCGCGATTTCTACTGCTGCCTGGTTGCGCGCTTCCTCCTCGCGATGGAAATGGCGCTGCAGTTCCACATAAACGTTATCCCGGCCAAAAATGCGGATCAGTTGCTCGACCGCCAGCCGGGCCTGCTCGATGCCACCGCAAGCCAGGGCTGCGGCCAGCGGGCCATGTTCATTTCCGGTAAGACAAACCAGCCCGTTGCTGAATTCGGCCAGATCATCCGCCTTGGCCGCGATCTGCTCCGGCGGCGCGTCCTTGGGACCGCGCATTTTCATGCGCGTAATCAGGCGGCACAGGTTTTGATAGCCGGCGCGGGTTGCGGCGAGAACGGGCAGGCGAACTTCACGACGAACACACGGAGACACAGAGGATTTACGAGTGAATTTCGACGATTGACGATTTGATCCGTGTGCATCTGCGTTCATCGGCGGCGATGAAGTGAGTTGTTGGTTTTTCAATCCACAACCATCAACTTTTAAATTGTCAATTTGCTCCGTATCCCTGTGTCTCTGTGGCGCAAAAGTAATTTCCGCTCCAATGTGCGCGCGTGCCCCAAGCTTCTTTGCCGCCAGATGGAAGCGCGGCGCGCCATAAACGCCGTCGCGGTCCAGCAGCGCCATCGCCGGCATCCCCAGTTCGGCGCACACTCCCGCCAGTTCCTCGGGCAGGGACGAGCCCTCAAGGAAGCTGAATGCAGAGCGGGAATGGAGCTCGACGTACATTGTGTAATTTGGGTGATCGGGTAATTAGTAAATTTTGTAATTGAGTAATTTGTAATTTTGTAATTTGCTGTACCAGCATCCAGCAATCGGCGCTCAATCACACAGCTCAGGGGTTGAGGGCTGAATGTTGACTACTGACTACTCGAAATTGCCAATTACAATTTGCGCAATTACAAATCTTGCGGGGCCAATTATGCAATTTCTCAATCACCCAATTACTCAATCGTAGGTTCCTTCCACAAACCATTGTCCGCTAGCCGGTTCGCGATATAACCGGTAAAGCGCCGCGCCGGTTTCGTTTTGCAAGATGATGTCCCACTCTTCGCGTCCCCAGGCATCCTCCTTCCACCACTCGCCGGAAGCGCGCCAGGGGCCCGCGGACCAGACAATTTCGCCGCGCACCTCCGCTTGTATCGCTGCGGTGATGCGCACGGGGGTGCCGGCGTGCATCAGCACCGAAGCGCGCAGTGGTGGCCGGAAAAGGCGCAGCGCGGTCAGCGGCCCAGGCCGTTCCGGCGTTTCCGCTTTTTGCCGCGGAGCCGCTGGCGCGAAATGCCGCACCCGAAAATTCTGCGGCCGATGGGTATCCAGAACTTCCGGCGAGCCGGCGCGGCCTTCGCCAACCACTCCGGCCAGTCGCGCCAGCGTGAGCTGCAGTCTTTCCGGTTCCGGTGAAAGTGGCAGGAATAATCCACCTTGGGCGGCCCGCGGCCGCACCGCTTCCGCCGCCAGCCAAACCTTGGTGACGGGCGCGCCCGGCGGATGCGCCTGCAACTCCAATTGCAGCAGCTTGAGAAACGTTTTGGCGTTCAGCATGGGCAACGGCAGGTGCAGCGCGCGGGCGTAGAAAAATTGACGAGTGACGATTTTCGATTGACGACTTGGCTCCGATCCGCGTTCATCCGCGTTCATTCGCGGCGAAGAAGTTGATCGTTGGTTTTTTAATCGACAATCGTCAATTTCTAAATCGTCAATTCCCTCGGTGTCTCCGTGCCTCTGTGGCGGATTATCCAGTTCCATGCGCAGGCGCAGCTCATTGGTGGCCAGGGCGCGCGCCGAGAGCCGGGCGCAAAGCTGCTCCACAAGCCGGTGCAGAAGAAAGGCGAGCGGCTCCAGCAGCGTTATGGGATATTCCAGCTCGACCGCCTCTTCGAAGCTGAGGGCCGGTGCGCTGGTGACGAGCGACCGTTCTGTCGCGCCACGAGCCATTTGTTGCAGGCGCAAGCCGTCCTGCCCCAGGCGCTCGCTGAGCGCGGCCTCTGGCAGTGCCGCCAGAGTGCGGCAATTGCGCACGCCCCATCGGTCGAGAGTTTCAAGAATCTCCCGGGCACGCTGTTCTTTGTCCTGTCCTCCCTCGGGTTTTCGCTGACTCCTGGCTGCTGGCTCCTGAATCCTGAGCCCCGCCAGCAGCACGTCTATAGGCAAATCGCCCAGGCGTTCCGCTTCTTTGCCTTGTGGAATCACCGTCACGCCGGGAAAGCCGCGGGCCGCGTGCATGGCAGTGTCGAGATTGCCGGCGACGGCGACGTTGGCTTCCAGCCCCAGGTCGGAAACACGGCGGGCCAGGTCGCGCGCAATCCGGGCCGCTGCCCCGAACAACCGCTCCAGCCCGGCGAGATCGAGAATGATGGTGTCCACCGCTGTGTCTTCCACGCCCGGCGAGAACGACTGCGCGCCATCCAGCAGAGCGGCATGCGCGGCGGCTTCTTCCAGGAGCGAGCGCGGACGCAACATCACCCCCGGGCAGGCTTCCGCCTGCAGTTTCGTCATGCCCCGTTCAACCCCGCAGTCACGCGCCCTTTCATTGGCGGCGAATATTTTCACCAGCGGCGGATTGCCGGCGAGCACACCCACTGCTTGGTCGCGCAGCTTGGGTTCGGCGCGCACCACCGCTTCCACGGAAAAATCGGGGACGAAGATGCAGGCAAAAGGCATAACGGTAGTTCGTGGTTAGTAGTCGCTAGTCGGGGAAAAGCAGCGCTGAACCATCACAACGTGCCTCATAACCGCTTTGAAAGGGCGCTCTTTTACCCGCGCCGTACGCAGTCAGAATTCAGCCCGCAACGGAATTCGCCCAGGCCGTGCAGGTGTGGAATTGCGCGGCGGAACGGGCCGGCTTGCGCTGCAAACGCGCATGCACGATTTCCACTTCAATGGGCAATCCCCGCAGGATCTGCGCATGCGCCGGCAACCCGCGGTTGAAAATTGATTCTTTCACTGGCGTGCCAAATTCCGTTGGGCGCTTCTGGCCGAAAGCTCCGCTGGCTGAATGCTGAGTGCTGAATGCTGGGTGCTGATTTCGGAATACTGAATACTGATTGCCGAGAGCTGATTGCCCGCTCACGCCCGGCTGCATCTTCAGCACCACTGCGGCGCAGGTTTTGGCGTACGGTTCCTGTTCCACCACCAGCAGCACGGTGGGCGTGTTCTCCACCGCGCGGCGAAAGCGGAACCAGGAAGCCAGCGGGATGCGGCGGGCAAAGCGCGGCGGCACGCCCGCCAGATCCACCACTACCATGCCGAAGCCGCCGCTCTGCAAGAGCAGGTCGGTGGTCTTGAGCACCTGCTCCAGGCGGTGGTCCCAGGCAGAAAATTGACGATTGAGGATTGAAGATTGACGAATTGATCCTGATCCGTGTTTATCCGCGTTAGTCGGCGGCGAAGAATTTGGCCGTTGATTTTTCAATCTACAATTGTCCATTGTGCCTCTGTGGATCTGGGACGGATTTTCACCACAGCGAATCCACAGCAACCGCTGCAGGTCCATGCCGGCCGCGGCGGCGGATTCCGGATGCAGGCTGTCGCCGGCGTCCACCAGGGCGCAGACTTCCTGGCGGCGGGTTGCTTCGGCCAGCGCAGTCAGCAAAAAGCTGGTGCGCCCAGAAGATGCGGGACCAAAAATTTCCGTGAGCGTACCCCGGGGCAAGCCCCCGGTCAGGGAATCTATGTGGGGAATGCCGCTGGGCACGGTAGCGGGCGCGGGCCGTACCTCCAATCGCGAGCCCGGCACCACCCCGCGGGGGAGTTGCAGCAGGCGGCTGCGGCCAGGCTCCAGGTATGGCTTTTCCTCAGGGGAAAAAGGCGACGGAAAGGGGGCGTGAATAACGGCGGAAGACATTGGGGACCTCGGAAATTACGGCTGGGTGGGCGATCCAGCTAGTTTCGCTTTTTATTCGCCTATTGAGATTGTGCCCCGCCAACCCGGGGTTGTCAAGACCGTCGTTAGCTGTTAGTCGTTGGTCATTGGATCTCGGCCCGAGAACACCCGATTAACGGTCAAGGAGCAACAACGAACGACCGCCACATGCCCCAGGATTATTTCTCGATGCCCGAATCACTTCCTCCGACCGAGCGCTTTTCTGATCGCGTTGCTGACTATGTCCGCTACCGCCCAGGCTATCCGCCGGAACTGCTGGAGTGCTTGCGGCGCAATTGCGGCCTGATCCCGCAGTGGGTGGTCGCCGATATCGGGTCCGGCACCGGCCTGCTGAGCAAACAGTTTCTGGAGAACGGCAACCGGGTGCTTGCCGTCGAGCCCAACGCTGGCATGCGTACCGCAGGCGAAAAATTTCTGAGCGGTTTTGACCAGTTCATCAGCCGGGATGGCCTCGCCGAAGCTACCGGTCTGGAGGCGGGCAGCGTGGACATTGTGGTCGCCGGGCAGGCATTCCATTGGTTCGACCGCCGGCGCGCCCGCGTGGAGTTTCAACGCATTCTCAAGCCCGGAGGCTGGGTCGCGCTGGTGTGGAACGAGCGCCTGACCTCCACTCCCTTCCTAGCCGATTACGAGCAGTTGCTGCACCGCTACTCCCCCGATTATGCCAAGGTGGACCATCGCAACGTGAACGAAGCCACGCTGGGAAAGTTCTTTCACCCCGGCCATTTCCGCCAGGAGATATTCTTCATGCGGCAGCAGTTCGACTGGCAAGGCGTGCACGGGCGCTGGCTATCGTCCTCTTATGTGCCCGCTCCGGGACAGCCTGGCCACGAAGAGATGCGCCGTGAACTCCAGGTGATCTTTGGCCGGTACCAGCAGGACGGGCTGGTGGACTGGGAGTATAAGACCCGGTTGTATTACGGCAACTTTGTGGAGTAAGAGTTTGGCTTCCGGCGCTGAAGGCCGGACTTCAGATTTCGGGAAACTCTGAACCTCGGTCGCTGCGAAGCCTTGAAACCTGGAAAGCCTTGAGCTGGGTGAATCCTGCAACCGTGAGCCCTGAAACTGTACGCTTGTTATAATCAATAAAGTCTCGTCCAGTGGCGCTATCGTCTAGGGGTTAGGACGGAAGATTCTCAATCTTCAAACCCGGGTTCGATTCCCGGTAGCGCTACCAAATTAAGACCAATATAAACAAGCATTTATGGGGATAACTCCGCGCGGATTATTTCCGCTTGCATTTTGTGTCCGCGCTATGTCCGCAATGCTTAAGAACCAGAAGGCGGATGGTTCTTGAAGGGCAAGCAAGTGGACGAGCGTGGCGGAACAGAATCGCAGTCGGAAGGATCAATGTCCGCTGGTTCCTATACATTAGATCGCCAGTCATCTAGTTTCCCCAATCTCGTTTGCATAAGTAGGGGCAATTCCGCGCTCACAGGCGGCACATTTACTCCGGATACCAATTCGAAGCCGCTGCTCCCATGCTGAATTTGTCCAAGATGCAGCCGGTGATCCTCGATGAAACGATGACGCGTACGGCGACCTCAACAGCTATCTCGGGATGCTGGTCGGGCCGTTCTCAAAACATTGTTGACGTCGCGGTGCGCCTCGCTCAAGGCAACGACCCGCATTCTTGCGCGTGTACTGGAACATGCCGCCGCGACGCGTGCTCGAGCGCTTGGGTCGGGCTCACGGCGCCAGCCTTTCGGCGAAAGCACGACGGATTTCCTGAGAAAGAGCGAAAGAGCGAAAGAGCGGTATTACGCTCTAACAAGTCGGAGCCGTGCATTCGAATCTGCTCAAAAATCGATCGTAGCGCGTCTAAATCCGGGTACCCGGCAACCATCGCGTGAGCACTCGGTGACGCTATGCTACCCGCCAAAGGATGCCTCCATTGGCGTATTGCCATAACAATTTCGTCATAGCCGCCCATGGCGCGCCGGAATCATACAAGGTGCATCTTCGGAGCCTCGCGTCTTCGGAGCCTCGCGTCAATTGGAACGTTTCGATTCGCCCTCTCGCCAAGGCACTGGCGAGAAATGGCGCGAGATGTCTTTGCCATCCAGTTGTCCGGGTTCGAACTCGCCCAGGAGCAGCGCCCGGTCCGCTTCAAAAACCTTTAAGGGAATCACTGGTCGAGATCGCAGCCCTCGGGTTGCTTCTGAACATTTTCGCGATCCGTTGCCGGCTCGGACATGAATGCTTTCAGCTCCCAAATTGTGATAAACTTGCCTGATTGGTGAGGTGGCGCATGGGTACCCGAACGCCGGCCGTCCATTCCGTTCACATCTACGAAAACGACGGTTCGCTTATCACGCGATTGTGCGCGATTGTGGCGACCAGTCTGCGACTCGGCGATTCTGCCCTCATCATCGCGACTTCTGATCACCGCAAACGACTGGTGAGCGCGCTCGAAGAGGTTGGCGTCGATGCTCGGGCCTGTGCACGTGATGGCCGCTACACGATGCTCGATGCACAACAACTGCTATCGACTTTTATGCGGGACGGCATGCCTGACCCGGACCTCTTTCGTCAATCGATCGGCTCTGTGCTCCTCGATGCGCGTCGGCGGGCCGACAGTCGTAGCCGTGGCTTACTCGCTTTCGGCGAAATGGTCGCCCTGTTGTGGCAGGAAGGCAACAAGACAGCGGCTCTGAAACTGGAAGAGCTTTGGAACAAGGCCATGCACGATATCGCGTTCCATCTGCATTGTGCCTACCCGCGCGATGGCTTCGGCGAGGCGTGCGACATCGATTCGGTTCACGGTCTGCACACACACGTTGTGCAGTAAGTACTTCATCGTTGCTGGGTGAGGTGAACACCATGTCAACTCATTTTCCAGGCGTTCATTCGGTTCAATTCTACAAACGTGACGGCGAGCTCATCGAATGCGTGAGCGCTATGCTCGCCGCAAGTATTTCCTTCGGCGACGCAGCGCTCGTTGTTGCGACGCCGGAGCACCGGCAGATGTTCGCACGCGAATTGCAGAGCCTTGGCATCGAGGTCTCGCGCCTCGCTGAGGAAGGTAGTTACATTGCTCTCGACGCATCGCAGGTCTCATTATCCGTGATGCGCAATGGCCTGCCTGACCGCGATTTGTTCGACGCCAACTTCGGCGGCGTACTGACAGAAGCACGTCGGCACGCCCGAAATCGCAATCGCGGATTAACTATTTACGGCGAATGCGTCGCCCTTCTGTGGCAAGATGGCAAAAAGGAAGCTGCCCTGACGTTAGAGCGCTTCTGGCACGACGTTTTCCGTGAGGATCGCTCGTTGCACCTGCACTGTGCCTATCCGACGTCAGTATTCGTTAACGAAATGGAAAAACGCCAAGTTCAGGCGCTGCACTCGCAGATTCTGCAACACGATTGCTTGTCTCCCGGTTCTGCGGCGTAGGCGCAACCATTCTTCCGCTGGAGCAACTCCCGCCAACCACTCGCCTTCAGGGAGATGACCGAACGCGGACCTTCTCCGCATCCGTCTGAGCTCCAATCAGCGATCTGACCCGTTCGAGGAGCTGCACGGGATGAACAGGCTTTGCCAGCAGCTCGAATTCATGGCCCTGAGACTTGGCCTCTTCCATCATCTGAGCCGTCGCTGCTTGGCCGGAATATAGCAAGATACCGCAGGTTGGGAACCTGCGTTTTATCTCGATTGCGGCCTCAATGCCGCTCATGCCCGGCATGACGACGTCACTAATCACAAGGCGCGGATGGAATTCAATGCAGGCCGCCAGGCCGGAGGCTCCGTCATAAGCCACTTCCGCTATATAACCAGCTGAACGCAAGATCAAAGCTAACGTATCGGCAATTCGCTTCTCATCGTCGATGACCAGAATTCTCGGCGCAGCGACCTGTTCCGGCGAATGGTGGGGACCGATCTCACCGCTCATACCGCCTTCCTGAGGGCATCTGTAACGGCCTGCGCTTGATCACTTATGGGGAGGACGATTGAGATAATGGTCCCGCTCTTACCTTCTGTCGTTCTGCTCCATATCCGAATGGAACCGGAATATCGATCGACAATGGTCTTGCAAATCCATAATCCGAGGCCGGTGCCCACGTCTTTCTTTGTCGTGAAGAAAGGCTCGAATATTCGGCCCCGCACTGCGTCCGGTATACCCGGTCCGGAATCCGCGACGGTGAGCCGTACGACTTTCGAGAATAGGCCGTTCTTGGTAGCCGCCGAGACCCGGACTCGAATTCGGCCGCCGCTCTCCACGGCGTCAATACTGTTGCTCAAAACATTGCCGGCCAGTTGACGGAGTTCGCTCGGGACCGCATAGATCTCTGGATCCTCCTTGATCTCCGAGCGGACAGTGACGCCTTTGTTACGCGCTCTGGTTGCAAAAACCGAAATCGTGGACTCCACGATGGAACCCAAGGTTAGGGCGACTGGCGTCTTTGACTCCCGGTAAAACCCGAGTGTCTGCTTGGTGAGGTGAGAAACACGCTCCAGTTCCTCTTCTGCGCTGGTCAGAAACTCCCGAACTTCGCCTCGTACAGCACGCTGTTTACTCAGATAGATCAAGTTCATGACGGCTGCGAGCGGGTTATTAATCTCGTGAGCGACCGTGGCCGCCAGGCGCCCTACCGCGGCCAGCCTCTCGGTAGTGCGCAGCGCCTCCTCGGCTTGCTTCTGTTGTGTGATGTCACGGGAAACGTTCGCAGCACCGATCACATTGCCTGCTTCGTCGCGAATGGGCGAAACAGTTACGGAGACTTGAATGCGTGCTCCGCTCTTGGTTAGTCGCACTGTTTCGAAGTGGTCCACCCTCTCACCGCGACCAATAGCAGCGAGGATGGTATGTTCGTCCTGTTGTAGTTCGGGGGGAACGATGGCCGTAATGGGCCGGCCAATCATCTCCTGAGCCGAGTAACCAAACAGCCTTTCCGCCGCCGGATTCCAAGCGGTAACGATGCCCTGCAGGTCCTTGCTCACGATCGCATCGTCGGACGATTCAACGATGGCCGCGAGCTTTTGCGAAGCGAACAGCGCGGTTTGGAGCTTTTTCTGAACTTCCACTTCCGAGCTTACATCCGTATTGGTACCAAACCACCGGGTGAGCTTTCGATGCTGGTCCCGAACCGGCGTGACGCGGGTCAGGAATGGCCGGAACTGTCCATCGGCTCCACGAATCGGAAACGTCATTTCGAACGGTTCAGCAGTCGCGATCGACCGCTTCCATCGTTCCATGACGGTCGGTAGCACCTCTGGATCGTGTACCGATTGCCAGCCCCAGCCTTCCATCTGCTCAGGCGTAGTTCCGGTGTATTCATACCAGCGCTGGTTGTACCAGAAGATCCACCCGTCCGGATTTGCCATCCATACCAGGGTAGGCATGGAGTTAGCCAATCCGCGGAACTCCATCTCGCTCTGCCGCAGCGCTTCCTCCGCCTGCTTGCGGTCGGTGATGTCACGTGCAAATCCGGTGAAATAGTGCTTGCCCGCCTTCGTGTACTCGCCGAACGAGACTTCCAGGGGTATTTCGCGACCGTCCTTATGCAGGCCTGGCAACTCCGTCGCTTCCCAATTCAGGTGCCGGTGTCCCGTTTCAACATACCGCCGCAGACCGGCTTCATGCACGCGCCGCATGTAGTCGGGCATCAACATGGTGAGGTTCTTGCCGGTCAGTTCCTCGGGCGTGTATCCGAACACGTCCGCTGTTGCCGAGTTAGCGAATAGTATCGTGCTGCTCTCATCAATCGATACGATAGCGTCGGACGCCGTCTCGGCTACGGTGCGATAGCGCTCTTCACTCTCGCGTACCTCCTCGGCGGCGATTCGCAACTTCTCTGCCGCTTCCTTTTGGTCGTGAATGTCAAGGCAGCCTCCGACATACCCCTCGAATGTGCCGTCGGCGGTGAAGCGGGGCACGCCACGGTCCAAGATCCAGCGGTATTGCCCACTGTGATGCCGCAGGCGATACTCCATCGCGAATGAGCTGCGCGCATCGAAGTTGCTGACGTAGATTTCCAGGCAGCGGTCGAAGTCATCCGGATGGACGTTTTCGGCCCAGCCATTGCCCGCTTCCTGCTCCAGAGTGCGGCCCACAAAATCCAGCCATCCCTTGTTGAAGTAGTAGCAAAGTTTGTCGGTGCCGGACATCCACACCATGATGGGTGATGCATCGGTGATCACACGAATACGCTGCTCGCTTTCGCGCAGGGCCTGTTCCGCAAGTTTGCGTTCCGTTGCGTCGCGAGTCACAGCCAGTTGCACGAGCGAGCCATCCGGCCTCCGCAGCGGCGCCGCATGTGTTTCCATATGCCGCCGCTCGCCTTTCAGCCCGATGATGTCAAACTCGAGCGAGCCTCGTTCGCCCTGGCAGATGCGTTCGTTGAATTCGCGGAAGCGCTCACGATCGTGCGGCGCAATCACGTCATAGATGTTCTTTCCGAGAACTGCTTCAGCGCAATCGGCGCCGACCATCGAAAGTCCTGCTGCATTCATTTGCAGCAAAGTGCCGTCCAATGCGACCAGTTTGACGCACTCGGGTGTGGTTTCGATGATCGCGCGCAACCGTTGCTCACTTTCCTCAATTTGTCGGCGCGCGAGTACCTTGTCGGTCACTTCCACCGCATAAACCAAGACACCGTCGATTGCGCCTTCGGCATTCCGGATCGGTTGGTAAACGAAATCGAAGTAAGCTTCTTCCGGCGTGCCGGTATGGCCGCGATTCAGCTTCGATTTCATTTCGCGGCCGATGTACGCCTGCCCGGAGCGATACACCTGGTAGACGAGCTTGGGAAACCGCTGCGTTCGAATCTCGGGCAAGCTTTCAACCAGGGTTTTACCGATGAAATCAGAGGCGCTGCTGCGGCCCGTAACTTGAATGTAGTTGTCGTTCACATAACTCCATCGATGATCGGGCCCTGACAGCACCCCGATAGCCGCTGGAGCTTGCGCAAGCAGTTCTTCAAGTCGATGTTGTTCGAATTCCGCCTTCATCCGTAGCCGTACGGTCTGCACAGCCACAGCAGCTTGATTCGCGGCGACGGACAGCAGCAAGCTCTCGGCTTCACTCGGAAAATGCGGATTGGAGCAACCGACTGCGACGAAACCGCCGTCGGTGGAAAGCCCGATCGGATAGATCGCTACGCGCAGTGGCGAGGCCCAGCGTGAGCGTTCGACAGTTTCGATGATGACCCTATCACTGCCGTGTTCCGCTCGGAGCTGACGGACTTCGGCTTCGAAACCGGCGCGTTTCGCGGCTCGAACGCCTTCGTACACACCTCCCACGTGCAGCGCAACGTAGACGGTCTCGGCGCGTAACGTGTGGAGGAGGATGTCAGCCACACCGTCCGCGATATGCGGCAGATCGCGACCCACCCAGCCTGCCGGCGTTGTCGCCAAAGCCACCAGATCGCGAATGAGTCGGCGTAGTTCCCGAGTTTCCGTATCGTGCTGTGGCACGTCGAAATATCACCTCACGCAATCGCACGCGAGCTGTACGCGCCGCGTTCGCGAAGTTCCGCGAGGAACTCGGCTGGCGGTACGAAAAACGGGTTTCTCTGCAGCACACCCCCCAGAATCACCATGGGGTGCGTCCGCAAAATATCCATTGCGATCCCGGCGCCAAACTTGGCGCAGTCATACGTTCATATGACGGGGTCTTTGTACTTCGGCAGTATGAAATTCAAGCGCGTTTCGTATTCGACGAGGTCATCGACGCCGGGGAAATCTTCGAGTGCCCATTCCATGTGGGCTACCAGCCGAGTAAGTGTGTAGCCCTCGGCGGGTCCCGACGAAAGCACCTCTTCAATCAAGGCCAACATCCGATCTTGGTCGAAATGGCCATCCCTGAGATAAGCGTCTTGCCAGCGCTTCACCACGAGCTGCCCGCGCGAAGTTGTGGCATCCGCGTCGATCCCGGCGCTGCGCAGCCGAGCCAAATGATCCTCCATCAGGCGCGGATCAACGATGTGAAAAGCCTTCTCCCCACGTTCAATGCCTTCGCGGATGAACGGCAACAGAACGCGGTACTCCTCATCGGTGGAATGGAAGAACGCGCAGATGTGGCGCTCGATTCCGAGCGTAGCGTTGGCAAAGTGGATTGGCTGTTCGGCAGACGCCATCGCATTGCACCTCATTGAAATGTCGTGCGGAAGTCGGCAAGAAATACTTTGCCGGTGATCTGATGCGGGCAGAACAAGATTGGTTGCTTTAGTAATTGTACCGGGCATCTCCAGGTCGCGACTCGACACAAAACCTGCAGCCCCCACTCACACCGCACTACAAATCGGGCCACGGCCAGGGATTCTACATCACCCTAGAAACTGAGTTCCAGAGTGTGTATGACTACGGATGCTTGGTGGGCAAAAGCTGAGCTGTTGAACCGGATTTCCGCTTGCGACTTGCAGGAAGGATGGTAGCGCTACTGAACCTGTGAGAAATCCAAAGTCAGCCAAGCGCCGGGGAGCGGATCACCCAGGTGAGGCTAGAGGTGAAGCGCTACGCGAGACCGTGCTGTTCCCCCACAACCACCTGATCATAGCCGGGCAGTGCGCATCTTCAAGACCTACGGCGCCGGCGAGCAGGCAATCGCGAAAATCTGGTGTTAGAATCCGAATCATGTCCGCAACATCCTCAACATCCGCTACCCCGACGCAGCAGCGTCCGCAAGTGTCTCCGTTCCGCCTTTTCCAAGCAATTAATGCCTACCAGCTGACGGACGCTATCCGGAGTGCAATAGAACTCGACATCTTTACGGCGATTGGCGCCGGTCACAGCACACCGGTTGCGATCGCGCGGCAGTGTGGGGTGGCGGAACGTGGCGCACGGATCCTTTGCGATTTTCTAGTTGTCAATGGGTTTCTTACGAAGTCTTGTCAGGAATACGCGCTGACGGACGACAGTGCGACATTTCTCGACCGTAAGTCACCTGCATACATGGGAACGTGTACGCGCTTTCTTCTCAACGACTCACTCCGTAAGCACTTTCATGGACTATCGGATGCGGTACGCTACGGCGGCGCCAATGACCGCACTGCTGTTGAGGCAGAATCACCCATCTGGGTTGATTTCGCGCGTTCCATGGCCCCCATGATGATGGTGGCGTCGCAGGAATTGGCGAAACTCGTCATCGCAAACGACACCCGCCGCCCGCTGAAGGTGCTAGATATTGCGGCCGGACACGGTCTGTTCGGGATTGCTGTACTGCGCGCTAACCCGAACGCTAAGGTCACCGCGGTGGATTGGAACAACGTGCTCGAAGTGGCGCGCGAAAATGCGGAGAAGTTTGGGGTCACCCAGCGTTACACAACACTACCGGGCAGCATCTTCGACGTGGATATCGGCTCCGGGTACGATTTGGTGCTCATTCCGAACTTCTTGCACCACTTCGACGTGGAGACGAATGAAAAGCTACTACGGAAGTTGTACACCGGACTGCTGCCGGGCGGCCGAGTCGCTACTCTCGAATTCGTCCCCAATGACGACCGGGTCACTCCGCCGATGCCAGCGACGTTCGCGCTGATCATGCTGGCCGAGACTCCGTCGGGAGACGCGTATACGCGTACGGAACTCGAAAGCATGATGCGCCATGCGGGCTTTACTGCCCACGAGTTTCATCCTATGCCGCCGTCACCCCACTCCGTGCTGATTTCACGGCGTGAATAGACGCGTGCAAATTTTAGCTCGGGCGGTATTTATCGCTTGCTCTTGACGACTCTTAATCTGTGCTGATCAAAAAAAACTTCCCCGTCAGTGTTTTCTGACCGAGATAACCGAGGCGGTGTAGCGGTCGCCGCGCAACAACGAGACACTGTATTCGATGGGAATCTGCTGGGTGTCATAGGTGGTTTCTTTGATCATCAGCAGTGCGCTACCGGCCACCGTCTGCAGGATAGCGGCATCTTCTTCCCTGGCGGTGACGGCTCCGATAATCTCTTCCGCCCAGTGCAGCTTGCGTTTGTAGATGTGTTCCACAATGTGATACAGAGACTGCTGTTCCAAGTCCTGCCGTTCCATGCCGGAAAACAGGCGAGCGGGCATGTGGCTGGTGACAATGGCCACTGGCTGGGAATTGACGAAACGGAGCCGGCGAAGGCGGTAGATGCGTTCTCCGGGGCCGAGCTTCAACGCCTGGGCGACTTCCAATTCCGCTTCCTGCAGATCAGCGGAAAGCAGTTTGGCCGAAGGCGCTAATCCGCGGCGCCGCATTTCTTCACCGAAGCCACGGAGTTGCTGGAAGTTCCAGGGCACGCGCCCGGAGCCGATGACGGGACGTTTGCCCCGCGCTATGACCAGCAGTCCTTCGGAGCGCAGCTTCTGGAAAGCTTGCCGTACGGGCATCTTGCTGATGCCGAGCAGGCGCGCGATTTCCCCTTCCGAGCAAAATATCTGGCCTTCGAGCAGCTTCGCCTCTTTGATCAGGGAGCGCACCTGGTCAACAATTTGTTCATAAAACGGGACAAAGCTGTTGCTATCCAGGACGAGATGCAATTGCTCCGCCTTGACTTGCTGGACCATTTGCGGCGTTGCCATCCGACCTCCTATCAACATTACATACTATGTATATACCTGACTAGCAAGCGTCGGTTCTCGGCTCAGCAGATAGTTTTCCTCTGCACGGGAAAGTTTGTATAAGTCTTCTTGTAATTAGATAGTTATGCGCTAGCTTCGTTCCCCACGAGCGGTTAAGCGCATCAGCCGAGCATTTTACGGTTGACACCGTATATGCATATGTTGTTTTCATTGCTCTCAAGCTGACAAAACACCGGTGGGAGCCTCGGGTCGCCTAGGCGGCAGAACAGCGCTAACGGCGCGAGCGGGGTGGGTATCCTCCATCCGGGCGTGAAGGAGATTCATCATGGCGGGCAGAAGCAACCTTAGCAAGGCGTGCAAGTACACAAGTGTTCTGGCCGGAATCGTAGGGCTGATCCTCGCCTGCGCCACTCCGAATGCAGCGCAGGTCGCCTCCGGCAGCATTGTGGGCGCGGTGCGCGACGCTTCCGGCGCGGTAGTTACGGAAGCAGCGGTCACGGTCCGCAACACGGAAACAGGAATCGCGCGGGAAGTTAAGACCAATCGCGAAGGCGGCTACGTGGTCACGCTGCTGCAGCCCGGCACCTATACGGTGACCGTGGAGCGCGAAGGATTCAAGAAGGCCGTGCAGCCCGCCTTTAAGCTGGACGTAAACCAGACCACGCGCGTGGACATCACGCTGGCGGTTGGCTCCGTAACCGAGTCTGTAGAGGTCAGCGCGGCTGAGCCGCTGGTGGAATCACAGACCTCATCGGTGGGACAGGTGCTGGAGGGCAGCCGCGTGCACGCACTCCCTTTGAATGGGCGCAACTTCGTAGAACTGTCTTATCTCACACCCGGAGTCAATTCCGGCCCCTCGGGCATTGTTCAGCAAGGCGGCATTCCGGAAAATGAGCGTGGCAGTGGCGCTATCCAGGCCAACGGGCTCACGGCGACCAACAACAACTTTCTGCTCAATGGTTTCGACAACAACGAGCAGCAAATCGGCTTTGAAGTCATCCAGCCTTCCATTGACGCCATCCAGGAGTTCAAGGTCCAGACCAATAATTTCGGTGCTGATATCGGCCGTGGTGGGGCGGTAGTGAACGTGGTCCTGAAGTCCGGGACCAACCAGTTCCACGGCAGTGCTTTCGAATTTCTTCGCAACTCTGCCATGGACGCCAAGAACTACTTCGACGATCCCACCTTGCCCATTCCCGGTTTCAAGCAGAACCAGTTTGGGGGGACTTTCGGTGGCCCCATTATCAAGAACCGGACGTTCTTCTTTGGAGATTACCAGGGCACGCGCATCCGTCAGGCGCAGACGAACCTCTCGATTGTCCCGAGCCTGGCCGAGCGTACAGGGGACTTTTCCGATTTGCTGACGGGGAAAATCGATCCGAATACCGGCAAGGACTACGGCCAGATTTATGATCCGACGACAACGACCACGAACCTGCAGCGGCAGGCATTCACTGGAAACATCATTCCAGCGGCGAGCCTCGATCCCGCCGCGCTGAAGGTCATCAACCTTTATCCGGCTCCCAACCGGCCGGGCCAGGCATTCAATTTCCTCTACAATCCCGTGCTGAGCAACAACCAGGATTCCTTCGACCTCCGGCTTGACCACCAGCTAACGCCCAAGGACAGCTTTTTCGCCACCTTCAGTTTCGGCAACGTGTCCAACACGCGGCCGGACCCATTGCCTGGACTGGCGGGAGGCGGCACCTTCTCTGGCCACGTGAATAACCTCGCCCGGTCGGCTGGTCTCAGCGACGTGCACACCTTCTCCTCGAACAAGATCAATGAAATTAAGCTGGGCTACACCCGCTATGTAGTCGAGGCCACTCCCAACTTCGCCGGCCAAAATGTTGCCGGGCAAGTGGGTATTCCCGGAATATTTGACCCCAACAATCCACTGGCCACCGGGGGTTTGCCTTTTATCGGCTTCACTACGGTAGCGCCGCTCGGAACTACGGATTGGTTTCCAGAGTTTCTGCGCGAGAACAACTATCAGTTAATTGATTCCTTCACTCTCGTCCACGGCCGGCATTCCTTCAAGATTGGAGGGGACCTCAAACGGCGGCAGCACGGGTTCTTCCAGACGCAAAACTCGCGCGGAGATTTCTATTTTGACCCCTTGATGACGGAAAATCTTGGCGACGGTTCCGGTGGGAGCGATGTTGCCAGTTTCCTGCTCGGCTATCCCAGTTCCGCATTTCGTGACGGACAAAAGGGCACGTTCGGAATGCGGTGGTGGGAGTTCAGTTCCTACTTCATGGACGACTTCCGCGCCAGTTCGCGGCTGACCCTGAATCTTGGGTTGCGCTATGACCTGTTCACGCCCATGGTGGAGCAGCACAACCGTCTGGCCAATTTTGATTTTGCTACCGGACAATTCGTAGCCCCTGGCATGCCCGGTGTGAGCGCTTCCGGAAATGTGGTCACCGACAAAAACAATTTTGGTCCCAGGGTCGGGTTCGCCTGGACACCGTGGAACGAAAAAACCGTGGTCCGTGGCGGGTACGGCATCTTTTATGATGTTCAGGCCGACCAGAATGACGCCGAACTGGCCTACAATCCTACCGGTTTATTCTTCAGCCAGAACATAACTGCGAATCCTGCAAATATCCCCACAACAAGGCTGTCCACCGGGCTGCCTACTCCCGTGTACCCGACCTTGCAAGATCCTTCGGGACGGGCGAGCGCGGCGCTCTTCAACAACAGGACAGCTTACATTGAGGAGTGGAACCTGAACGTCCAGCGCTCGCTGTCGAATACCGCGGTGCTGCAGGTGGCGTACGTCGGGACCCACGGAGTGAAGCTTTCAACCCTCAGCAATCTGAACCAGCCGCACCTGCCTTTAGATTCCAATTTTTCTGATCCCACCGGCAACTTCGGACGGCCTTATTTCAGTACAGTGCCGAATATCGGCCCCATCCGAACGATGCAGAACCAGGCCGGTTCGATCTCCCACAGCCTTCAGGTCAGGTTTGAAAAGCGCTTTGCACGCGATTGGAGCATGCTTAGCGCTTACACCTGGCAGCACACCATTGGGCAAGTCACCGAGAACGAGTGGGAGGAGCCGCAGAACACTTACAACCGGAAAGCGGAACGCGGCAACAACCCTCCTGATTTCCGGCATCAGTTCACTTCCGCCTGGTCTTATGAGCTGCCGTTCGGGCCGGGAAAAAGGTATCTGGCCGGGCAGGGGCCAGCCCACTGGCTGGTAGGTGGCTGGCAACTGAACGGGATCATCGCCATGTACTCGGGACAGGCCTTTAACCCTGTGCTTTCGTTCGACCCCACGAACACCGGGAGTGGCGGCGCGAGACCCGATATTGTTGGCAATCCCTACGACTTCTCCAACGCCATGAGCGCCGGGTGTCCTTCCAACCAGCAAACCATCGCCTGCTGGTACAACCCGGCGGCGTTTGCTATTCCGCCGGTGGCACCGGGGCAGACTTTCGCCACGCTATTTGGCAATGCCTCACGCGGCCTGTTACGCGGGCCGGCGCAATACAACGTGGACTTCTCCGTGTTCAAGAACTTCGCTCTGAAGGAGGACCAAACGCTTCAGCTGCGCGGGGAGGCGTTCAACCTTTTCAATACGCCGGAATTTGGCCTTCCTTACAACGCCGTGGACGTGACGGGTGCGGCTGGCTCGATCTCCAACACCGTGCACAGTTCGCGCCAGCTGCAGATCGCGGTGAAGTACACGTTCTGAGCAGCCGATCCAAGGGGGCTACTTGAAGAAGAATGCTTCCGCATGGCTTGCGGGATGCTTGTTGGTGGCGTTCGCGAGCGCAATGCTGAACCCGTCTGAGGTGCAGGCTGGGGCGGGTGCGGCTTCCTCCTCTTCCTCCGCGTCGGCGCCGGAAAAATCGGTACCCGGCAACGTACCGCCCCTTTCGCTGGTGCGCCTGGACGGCAACTACTTTTCGCGCGATGGAAAGCGATTTCTTCCGGTGGGCGCGCACTGGGTGCCTGCCAAGGCCGCGATGGAGTGGCCGCTGCAATGGGATCCCAAGGACATTGAAGCGGATTTCGCCAAGATGCGCGGCCTCGGCTTTAACACCGTCCGCCTTGACCTGATGTGGGCCTGGTTTGAGCCGCGCCCGGGCGATTACAACCCAGAGGCATTTAAGCAACTGGATTACCTGGTTTCTCTAGCCCACCGCTACCACATCTATCTTCACCCCAGCTTGTTTATCGGGGGTGAAGTTGGGGAGGCTTATTGGGATGTCTCCTGGCGCCACGGGCGCAACCCGCAAAGCGATCCGGAAATGCTGCGGTTGGAAACGAATCACGCGGCCGAACTGGCGCGCCGTTACGCCAATGAGAGCGCCATCCTCGGCTGGGACCTGACCGATGAGCCTCCCTTCTGGATTGTGCAAGGCCAAACCACCGACGCCATGGCCATCAACTGGACTCGGCTGATCGCCGGCGCCATTCGACGTTACGACCACCTGCACCCCATCGTAGTCGGCGTCAGTATGGAGGACGTGGGGCACGGGTCGTTCCGGCCGGATAATCTCCGCGACGAGGTGGACTTCTTCAGCGTTCACCCCTATACGATTTACGCCCCCCAGCTTTTCCCTGATGCCATGCTCTCCGAGCGCGGCACCTACGGGGCGGCATTTGAGACCGCGCTGTCGGGCAGTGCCGGACGCCCCACGATGATCCAGGAGATGGGCGCCTCCTCCGCGCAATACACCCCAGAAGCCGTGGCCGCCTTCGATCGGGTGAGCATGTACTCCTCGCTGGGCGCGGGAGCAAACGGATTCCTGCTCTGGTGTTTTACCGATGCTGCCCCGGAGCAATACAACAAGGTGCCCTATCTGCGCTCACCGCATGAAACCCAGTTCGGGCTTACCACCTGGGATCGCAAGGACCGCCCGCAAGGTATCGAGTTCCGCAAATTCTCGCAGATCGTGGCGCGACTGGATCTCACCGGGATTGAACCAGCGCCGGCGGAAGCCGGAATCATTGTTCCCAATGAGTGGTCAAAGCCGCATGGCGATTTTTCCCGCTTCGGCCTAACCGGGCCTGAGGCAATCCCTTACGTTTCCACGAGTGAGGGCATGGCGGTGGCCGGGCAACAGCCTCCTAACTTGAGCGACGACAATGCCTGGCTCACCGGAGGATGGCTTTCCAGCTTTGTGCTGGCGCACCGTGCGGGGTTGAAGGCCGACTTCCCCCGGGAGTACAGCGATTGGCAGAGGCATGCCATGCTGCTATTGCCTTCGCCTTTGACCAGCACCGACGCCTTTCTGGTGCACGTGCACACCGATTTCTGGGCGAAGGCGCGAGAGTACGTTGCGCAAGGCGGCGCGCTCTACGCTTCCGTCAGTGCGGATGCTGCAATCCCTCACATGGAACAACTGTTCGGAGCCCGCCTGGCGGATCATGTTCCTGTTTCCGACGTGACCCTGAAGGTGGTGGCGCCGTTTGGCGATCTGAAACCGGGAGAAACCTTCCATTACCCCTCGGTGCCAAACGATCCGCGCCATTGGGCCGCTATCCTGCAGGTGAACGGCGGCAAGATCATTGCCGTGGATCAGGATGGTCGTCCCGCTCTGGTCGCCAACAGCGTGGGAAAAGGCAAAACTCTGCTGTGTGCTTATCCGCTGGAAAGTTACCTGGCCGCGGTGCCTGGAGTGTTCGACAGGCCGGAGTCCACCTATCGCATCTATAAGGCGTTTGCCGACTGGGCGGGAGTGCGGCCGGCCTTCAGCAGTAATCAGCCCTCGGTGGAAGTGCGGGCTCTCAATGGCCAGGGACGCGGCTATACGGTTCTGGCCAATCATACGGCTCAGCCGCAGAAAGTGACGGTTGTTACCACCCTGCCGGTGAAATCGCTGCATCAGTTCACGCCTGCAGGAACTTCCCCCCTCCCCCTGCACGGGTCGAGTTGGACGATGGACCTGCAGCCCTACGGAGGGGCAGTGGTGGAGTGGCAATGAGGGAGTGCATTGCGTCCGGAGCCTAGCTTGCTGCCAGACTTGTCGGTAATCCGAGGCAAGTACCTCCAGGATGTGCTGGAGCAGCCGCAACGGCTCCTGGACACCCTGGAATGCTTGCGGGAGTCTCCTGCGCTGGAGCATGTGGCGGCGCGCCTCATGCGTGGTGAGTTCCACAGAATCGTGCTTACCGGCATGGGATCGTCGTTCCATGCCCTTCATCCCTGCACTCTCCAGCTCGTGGAGCATGGGTTCACCGCACTGATGGTCGAGAGTTCCGAGTTGGTGCACTACAAAGCCCGCTTGCTTGATAAGGAGACCCTGGTGGTGGTGGTTTCGCAATCCGGGCAAAGCGCGGAAGTCATTCGGCTGCTGGAAGTGAACCGTCGCCGCAGCACGCTGGTGGCGGTCACCAATAGCTCCGAGAGCCCGCTGGCGCAAAATGCGGACGCTGCGATCATTACGGCTGCGGGCGAGGAATTTTCGGTTTCTTGCAAGACTTATGTAACCGCTCTTCTGGCGTTGCAATGGCTGGCCGACCTGCTGTGCGGCTGCGATCTGAAAGAATCTCAACACCGGCTGCAGCATGCGGCGGTTGCGACCGCTTCCTACTTGGCGCACTGGGAGGCGCATGTAGAGAGCGGGTCCGAAATGCTGCGCGACGTGCGTCACTTATTTTTAGTGGGCCGGGGAGTGTCCCTGGCGGCCGCCAGCACCGGCGCCCTGATCATCAAGGAAGCCGACCACGTGCCCGCGGAGGGCATGAGTAGCGCGGCATTTCGCCACGGTCCCCTGGAGATGCTGGGTGACGACATCTTTGTGCTGGTGTTTGCGGGTGACACGCGAACGGCTCAGTTTAACCGGCGGTTACTGGCTGAGGTCCGGGAGCAGAAAGCAAGGGCGCAGGTAGTGGCTGAAGATAGCGATTTTCCAGCTTTCCGGATGCCGCTTGCTCCCCCCAGCGTGCGCCCTATCCTGGAAATCTTGCCGGTCCAGATGATCACGCTGGCATTGGCCGCCCTAGCGCGGCGCGAACCCGGGGTGTTTCAATTGGCACGAAAAATCACCACCACCGAGTAGCCATACAATAGACACTCTCATGACACGCAATCGCTACCTCGTTGGCTTCGTTTTCCTGGTGTTCTTCGTGATGTCGTTTCTCACCAATATTCTCGGGCCCATCGTGCCCGACATCATCAGCAGCTTCCGGGTGAGCCTGACGGCGGCCGCCGTGCTGCCTTTCTCATTTTTCATCGCCTATGGCGTGATGTCCATCCCGGCCGGCTTTCTGGTAGAGCGCTTCGGAGATAAGCCGGTCATGGTGGCAGCTTTTGTGTGCGCGACGGTTGGCTCGGCGTGCTTCGCCCTGTTTCCGGCGTACGAGGTGGCGGTGGCCTCGCTGTTCCTGATGGGAGCCGGCATGGCGACCCTGCAGGTGGTCATCAACCCTTTGCTGCGGGTGGCCGGCGGGGAAGAGCATTTCGCTTTCAACTCGGCCTTTGCGCAGCTCATTTTTGGCTCCGCATCGTTCATCAGCCCGTGGGTTTACTCCTATCTGGTGCAGAATCTCGGGACGCACGCCACCGGCCGGAACTGGCTGCTGCGCCTGCTGGCGAGGGTTACGCCCAGCACCCTTCCCTGGGCTTCCATCTACTGGATTTTTGCCGCTTGCACCGTGGTAATGGTCGTAGTCACCTGGCTGTCGCGCTTTCCTAAATTCAAGCGCACCGAGGAAGAGCAAGCCGGCACCCTGGACATGTATCGCAAGCTGCTGCGCAATCCCGTGGTATGGCTGTTTTTCGGCTGCGTTTTCGCTTATGTGGGCTGCGAGCAGGGCACTGCCGATTGGATTTCCAAATTTCTCTCGCAATATCACGGTTTTGACCCGCACACCACAGGCGCGGCTGCCGTTTCCTGGTTCTGGGGCCTGTTGACAGCTGGGTGTTTCATCGGCATGGGCCTGCTGAAAATCTTTGACAGCCGGCACGTGCTCATCGGCTTTTCGGTGGCGGCGATTATTTGCCTCACGGTGGCGCTCTTCAGTCCCGCCCGTATTTCGCTGGTGGCGTTTCCGATGATCGGGCTGTTCGCCTCCATCATGTGGCCGGTGCTGGTCTCGTTGGGCCTGAACTCCGTGGCGGAGTACCACGGCTCATTTGCCGGGATCCTCTGTACCGGCATCATGGGAGGAGCGGTGGTGCCCTTGATTATCGGCCGCCTGGGCGATCTGTTCGGCCTGCGCGCAGGAATGGCGTTTTTATACGTGACCTTCGGTTGCGTGCTGAGCGCGGGTTTCTGGGCGAAGCCGCTCATCACCAACGCCACCATCCGGGCCAAAAAGGCAGTGGCCGAGCCGGCAAGTTAAGGATTGTTGTCAGGAGAATAAATTGATGCGCTGCTTGAAATTTGCCAGTTCCATTGCCGGTTTGGCCGCCGTCGGAGGCGCTGTCTTACTGGCGCTGACGAGCGTGGCCACCGCTCAGCAGGAGAAGCCTACAACGGCCGCTATTCCGTATTTAAAATTGACTGCTCCACGCCATGTCCTGCCAGAGGCCCAGCCCTGGGAAGGCAAGGAATTTCCCCACACCATGAGCGTGCTCGAGTGGAAACGCGGACGGTATCGCTACTGGGGATGGTACGGGCTGAATGAAGGCGGCGGTTTCGGCCTGGCCCGCAGCAACGACCTGGTGAACTGGACGAAGTATGAGCAGAACCCGCTGCTCACCAATGCGCGCTGGCCCACGGTGCTGGAGCGCGCTGACCCAAAGCACCCTCGGCTGCTTTATCTTGCCTTCACCCGCGATTACGACACTCCCACCAGCTACATCGTGCTGGGGACCACCAGCGATGGCATTCACATCACCCAGGTAAAGACGTTGGTGCAGCCGGTTCCCAACCAGCGCAACCAGAACGCTAACCTGTTCCATGATCCCCGAAATCACCGTTTTTATCTGACCTGGTACCGCGGCAATGACAAGGACCACTTTGAGATTGTCAGCCGAAACGCGGCCTCGATCGCGGACCTGGATAAGGCGCCGGAGAAGGTCCTTATCCGCTCGCAGCAGACGGTGGCGGCCCCCACCCTGCTCTTCTTAAAGAATGCCAGGAACAGCCGCGGCAAGAGGGGCATTTACTACCTGGCCACGGAAATTTATCCTCATCGCTACAGCGACAACCCTGAAGGGGAGTGGCAGGTAAAGGTGTTTGCCGCGGACGCACCCGATGGCGAGTTTCTGCCGGTGGAGGGTGACCCGGTGCTGCGCGGGCAGCGGGCCTGCCTGTTCCAGCACGTTTTCCACGGGCGCTTTTACGGCTTCGACTGCCACCTGGAAACGCCTGAACGCTGGGTTCTGGAGGAAGTGGAGGCGCCGCTGCCCTAGACTGGTGCTTTGATTTCTCTGCCCCAAGTTCCAAAGTGTCCCATCCGCTAGAGTTGCAGCTGATATTTTCGTGCACGATAGGACCGCTACTACTTCACTGCTGCTGCCAAGCGTATTTACGGAGTTTTGTGGTGGAACCGTTTCGGATTCATGTAGCCGATGAAGTGCTTGATGATCTGCGGACACGGTTGCGCCATATGAGATGGCCCGACCAGGTACCGGGCATAGGCTGGGAACAGGGTACCGAATTGGACTGGTTGCAGCGCCTCGTGTCCTACTGGGCCCATGAGTTCGACTGGCGAGCCTGGGAAAGAAAGCTCAACGCTCGCAACCACTTTACCTTTGACGGCATCCATTTCGTGCGCCAGCGTGCCGCATCCGGTCGGGGTGTGCCGCTCATCCTTACACATGGCTGGCCCGGCAGTTTCCTCGACTACGTAGACATGCTGCCACTGCTCGCGGACTTCGACGTGGTCATACCCTCGCTGCCTGGCTATGGATTCTCGCCGCGTCCACCCAAGGTCGGCATCAACTACAAGTACGTCTCGGAGCGCTGGCACCAACTCATGTCCGAACTTGGATATTTCCGCTACGGTGCTGGCGGCTATGACTTCGGGTCTGGGGTGACGACGATCCTTGCGGCGGACCATCCCGAGTCAGTGATCGGGATCCATCTCACTACACTGGAGTCGGACATCGCCCCCGTGCTTGACGACGCGGAACTATCAGACGCTGAGCGTTTGTACCTCGCGGAGAACCGGAGGTGGAGCACGACGGAGCGCGGCTACAGCGCGATCCAGTCCACCAAGCCGCAGACCGTTGGCTATGGACTGAACGATTCCCCGGTGGGACTGGCCGCTTACTTGGGCGAGAAGTGGCACTCGTGGAGCGACGTCACGCCACCCGACGACTTCCTCTGTGCCACGCTCACACTGTACTGGGTCACGCAAACCATCACCTCGTCAATGCGTGACTATTGGGACAATCGCCGGTACCCGGTCGACCCAACCTATGTTCGTACGCCCACGGCGTTCGGTGTCTTTGCACATGAGACCGTTCCCGAGGGCGAGCCGCCACGCTCGTATTTGGAACGCGTGTATAACATCCAGCGCTGGACTGTTTTTCCGCATGGAGGGCACTTCTCCCCAGTTGAGCAACCAGGGGCGGTAGCAGGAGACCTGGCCGCTTTCTTCCGTGACCTAAGCTGAGGCCCAGGCTGGTGATCCGTGTTTCCAAATGCAACCCAGCGTCCTCAGTTCTTGCCTTTTTCTCTGCCAGAGTCACTGCCGGGCGCTGAACACCCAGATCTCGCCGGCTGCCAACTGCTTGTGGAAAGTGGCCCGGCCGGCGTTTTGCTGGAACTTCAACGGAGCATCGTTCTCCAACTCGCGAGCCTGCTTCACCGGCCATGGCAGGTGAATGGCAAGGGAAGCATCGGCGGGAGCGCTGGCGTGGTTGAACACCAGGATGGTTTGCTGGCCCTGGCCGAACAGGCGGCGCATTTCTACCTCGGCGGTGCCGGGGCCCGACACTTCCACCTCCGGGGCAACGCCGGCGCCCTGAGCCAGCGCGAGAAACAGACGCTTCACCGCCGGGTCATGCTGGTTATGATAGGCGAGCGCCAAAAATGATCCGATCAGCACGGCTTTGCCCTCGCCGTCGGCTTTCTCAACCATCGCTGGACTGCCGTCGGCAAACCGCGCCAGCACATTCCCGCCAGGCAGCGGCTCAAGCTGTTCCTCGAAAGCTTCGCCAGGAATGGTTGTGTGCGTCGGAAGGTTGGCCAGCACGGGCGAGGCTTCCGTTTCGAGTTGCACTTTCTCAGCTGGGCGGATGATATTTTCCCTTGCGCCAAAAACCTGCGCCAGGCCGGCGCCGGGAATCACGTTGCTGGCGAAGCCGCGAGCATCGTTCCAGGCCAGCCGCGCTTCCGCCACGGCGGTGCCTCCCCCCTGTACATACTGCTTCACGCCATTGGCTACATCCTGGGAAAGCATCACGGGGTAGGGCAGAAACAGGATTTTGTATTGTCCCAGGCGGTTCTGGGCGACATCTGCGGCGTCAACGAAATCCACCGGAATATTCTGTTCGAAGAACGCACGGTACAGCCCCAGCAGTGAATCGCGCTCGGCATTTCCCAGCTTCGAGAGCGAAGGCTGCGAACCGCCCACCATGTAGGAGAGCCGGTTGTAGAGAATTGCCACCTGCGCCGGCGCCGGCTGGGAGCGCAGCAGTTCCTCTCGATGGCGCGCGATCGCTTTGGCCACCTGCCCGGCGGCCCGCGCGCGTTCGGTGAGTGTGCCGTCCAGGTTGATCAAGCCGTAGCCATTCGATTCGAAGCCCGAACTCATCGGATACCAGGCGTACACCGCGATTTCGCGGGCGCCGTGCGCAATCGCTTGCCACATCCAGTATTGCTCGTCGTGGCTGGTGACCGGCTCAGCAATGCGCATTCCCGTGGCGCCCTGGCCCGCCTGCAGTTCGCCAATCCAGAATCCCTTTCCCTGACTGTGGCCGGCTGAGCGCGTGAAGTCCAACCCGGCGGCTAGCATGCCGTAGCTCCAGGGCCGAGTAGATTCGGAGTGCTTGGGATAAATCGAGGTGCCGAAGAAATCGGCATTGGCGGACATCTTCCAGTCATCCGGTTCGCCATAGCCGTCGGTGGGCGAGGTGAACAGCCCAGGCACGGCGGCATGGCTGGTGATGGGGTGCGTGCGATCCTCGCTGCGCACGGCATCCACGCGGGTTTTCAGGTCGCCGGCCAGCTTGTCGTCAATGAAAGCGCGCCAGTCCAGGTAGTCGGTGTAGGAAAGGATGGTGGGAAAACGCGGCGGTTGCACCTGCTCCCATGCCCCGAAGCTGCGGTACCAGGCGGCGTTGAGCGCCTCCAGGGTATGATATTTCGCCTTCAACCATTCGCGGAAGCGGGCCTGGGTGTAAGCGCAGAAGCAGAATTCAGGATCCTTAAGATAGGGAAACTCGGCCCAGTTCACCACGTGCGGCTCGCTCCACACGTCCCAGCCGTAGAGGGCTGGGCTCTGGTTGGCATCGCGCGACAATGCCTGCAGAAACTTAACGATCTCGGAACGCACGCCGCGGTGGTCAATGCAGTAGCCGGGCGCGGCCTGCGAATGGATGACTGCTCCACTGCGGTCCACGAAACTGGCATCGGGATAGCGCTTGCCCACCCAGTCGGGCGCGGAATCCAGGTATACCTGCACGATCACCCGTAGCCCGCGTTGCTGCGCCAGTCGCAGCAGCAGGTCGAGATTGGCGAAGTTGTACTCTCCCGGCCACGGTTCGGCGGTGGCCCAGTCCACCCAGGTTTTCACCGTATTGAAGCCGTCGCCTTTGATCTGGTCCAGGTCGTTGCCCCAACGCTGGGCGCTGCTGGCATCCAGGCGTTCCAGCATGGGCGCACGCACCTTGCCTCCGCCGTACCACACCGCCACCGGAAAGAAAGACTGATCGAGCCTGCTCCCATCGGAAACCTGAGCCGGGCGCGATATGCCGCTTTGCATCGCCACAAACACCAGCAGGATTGCCGATAAAGACCGGAAAAGATTCATGATGTAATGCCGACTATCTTCAGGCGAGCGGTTGCTGCCGCGAGATTCCGTCCAGATAAGCTTCGGCCTGTTGAACGCATTCTGCCAGCGGATTGTCCGTATTGACCGTCAACCTTGGTTCGTTCAGCGGTTCAAAACCGGCTTTGATTGCAGCGTACAGTTCCGCGGACCGGTTCGCGGCCACATGCGCCCCGCTTTCCCGATCTTGCCGCAATCGCTCCAGGGCACCCGCCTCGCTACACGTGCATTCGATAATGGCTAGCGGTGTATGCAGCCGAATGATGGTGTCCTGAACCTGCTCACGCTGGTAGCGTCGCGAGAATGGCCGCCCATCAAGAAAGATTCTCAGTGTCAGATTGCGCGGCAACAAGTACTCGGCGGTTAGCAGCATGATCTGCTGGCAGAAATCATCCTGCTCCCGCGAGTACGCGATGTGAGCCGGGGCGAATAGCGCCGCACGGATAGCATCTTTATCGAGCACCACCCCCTCACAGCGCCCGGCCAGCGCCCGCGCCAAGGTGCTTTTGCCGGTGCCGGGCAGCCCCACCATCATAATTAACATGAGCGTAAAGGAGACTCCAGGAACCATCGTACGATTGACAATTTCGGGTTGTCGATGGCAAATGCACAATGCTGGAATCGCGGGACCTCGCTCCATCGAATTCTGGCCGCCAGAAACAATCCAAAGCGGAGAAAAAAGAGGCGACCGCAAGCGGCCGCCTCTGCTACGCGAGCTACAAGCCAAACTAATCCTTGGCCAGGTGGTCGCGGCGGTTCTGCGACCAGCACTCCTCGTTGTCCTGGCTGCAGAATGGCTGTTCCTTGCCCAGGCTGGTGGTCTTAATGCGGTCGGCGCTGACCCCCAGCTTCACAAGTTCGCTCTTGAAGGTATTCGCTCGGCTCGCGCCCAGTGCCAGGTTGTATTCCTCCGAGCCGCGATTATCGCAGTGGCCGGCCACGGTCAGCGCAATGTCGGGATGATCAGAGAGGAATTTGGCGTCATTCTGCAGAACCGATTCCTGGTCGGCTCGGATGTCGTACTTGTCTAGATCAAAGAACACATCCTTAACGTTTTGCTGGAACAGTTCGTCTTCCGAAATGCTTGACTGCGCCGGCTGGGGCTTGGGATTCACGGTGACGCGCGCACTCGCATCAGCGCTACCGCCCGGTCCTTTGGCCGTCAGTTCATAAGTGGTGGAGTCCTGCGGGCTAACGCTCTGCGTGCCCGAGGCTGAAACCGTTCCCAGGCCGCTGATGTTGATATCTGTGGCGTTGCTGGTGCTCCAGCTCAGCTGCGTGCTCTGGCCCTGCTGAATGTCACCCGGGGCGGCAGTCAGTGTAGCTGTGGGCGTAGGCGGCGGAGCCGGCGCCGGTGGAGTTGCTTTGGCTTGTTTCTTGGCACAGCCCGCCAAAAACAGAATGCCCGCGAGCGTCGCCAACATCGTGTAGCGGGTTACAGATGCCTTACTCATTGACTTTCCTCCTTGAATTTTTCCAACCAAAACTGCCTTTCTGATTTCCGGTTGTAGAAGCCTCAGAAGCTGGGGGCAAAAAGGACGGTAAGAACTCAGCACAACAGAATGGCGCGACGGGAGAAAGGGGTAGAAAGACCAGCGCCGGCCGCACGCTCCCAGGAACAACCCCGAACCTGCAGCCAGGGACACATGGCGGCGAAGAGCCCCGCTACCCCCTCGAGAACGGCGGAAAGCCAAAGGCAGATGGCCAGCAGGAGCCGTCGGGACCGGAAGGCGGTTGCTGGGCCGTGGGTGCTGACAAACGACCCATGTACGGCGGGGAACAGCACCACGCTGAGCACTGCGGCAGCCAGCAGAATCGCCAGCGCAGCAAGCAGCTGCCGGGGCCAGAAGCCCCAGAATTCAACGCGAAGTGGGCGCATTTTGCCGCTCACGTAAGATGCTGTCCAGAGTTGCTGGATCGGCATTATATCGTGAACCGAGAAGCAGACTACCCCCCACCCGTGGTTACCTTGGTCCCAAGTTAAGCCTGTCCCGATTTCTAGCCGCTAACGCACTGCTCGACGATGAATTACTCAAGGCCGCAGCGGGAGGAGAAATTCCATGCTGCGGAATAGAAGCGGAGGCATGTGCGACTCCCGGAATTTGCATCCAAGGGTGCTGTGCTGAAAACAACCTGGTCCCGACTATTGGTCCTGGTAGGGCTATTGGCGCTGATCGCGCTGAACTGGTCCTGCGGTACCCTGAAAGACATTTGCAATTGCCTGCCCTACGAGCCCGACATCGCCGACTACCGGCACGCCGCCAAGCACGTTCCCTTGCCGAATGCCACTCCCGTCGAAATTACCGTGCAAACCATCCTGAGCTGGCGGCAAACACCCGTCCTGCCGCCCACTATGCCGCGTTTCGGACGCGAGCTGACGCTCTTCCATGTGGCGCACGCGTTTCTGCAAAATGCCAGCGTCAATCTGGCCGACTGCGACGTTCACCTGGAGATTTCCGCCACCGCTGACCCCAGGGCGCCCCGAGTCATCGTGGAAACACCGGTAGACTCGGAGTACTGTTCGGCGCGAAGAAGTATCCAGAAGCAACTGGCGCAGCACGGCTTTACCCTTGACGGTACCCACGGCGGCGACCTGCCCCAGGCCCTGCCTGCCGAAGTGACCGGGCTGGCGTTCGAGGACTTCGAGCACCCGCAGAACCGTGGCACCGCCGAGGTGGCCACATTGTGGGAGTTACACCCGGCCATCGTGACTATTACGCAATAGCGCTGACTCGTCCTGTTTCACCGCTGGGTGCGGCGCTCACTTCCCCCGCACGGCTATGTTTTGCAGTTCTGCTTTTCCGCTCTGAACCACCAGCTCAGCTTGGATGTTGTCGCCTGGCCAGAGCCGCTTCATTTCGTTTGCATCCTCCACGTCATACACCATGGTCATGGCGGGCATCAGGCCGGGAATGGCTCCATGTTTCACCGTGACCTGTTGTTTGCCCTGATCCACGGAGATTATCTCCCCTTGGAGTGGGTAACGGCCGTTCTTGGGCGCGGCCGGCCGGTGCGACTGGCAAGCGCCGATGATTGCCAGAGCACTCACACAGAGCCGCATCCTGCACCGCGGTCAGCCCGTAGGAGGCGGCTTCATCCATGTGCTGCAATAGGGACTCGTAGCGATCCTCATCCGAACGTGGGGGAATGTGGCTGGTGAGCAGTTCCTGGGCAGCCTCTTTAAGTTCGCCGGTAGGCTGGCCGGTTCCATCGCGCATGATGCGGCCATTGGGCGGGTTGGGAGTATCGCCCGTAATCCCCGCCAACGCCAGCGCTTTGGAATTCGCCAGTCCCATGTGGCCGTCGCGCTCGCTCACGTAAACGGGGCGATCAGAAACAATCGAATCGAGATACTTCTTGTCCGGTTTCTGGTTGGGGAACAGAGCGTAACCCCACCCCGCGCCTACGATCCAGGGGAGCGTGCGATGGGATTTCGCGAAATCGGCGATTCGCTGCTGGAATTGCTGCAGCGTCTCTGCGCCCACCAGGTCAACTTCATTCACCGATGGCCCGGGAAAGTGCAGGTGGGAATCCTGAAACCCGGGAATAACGAATCGGCCGTGAAGGTCAAGCACGGCGGTGTCTGGCACGGCCAAAGCGCGGATTTCGGCGTTGGAGCCGACGGCGAGCAACCGGTCACCGTTAATCGCCAGCGCCTCGGCTTGGGGGTGGGCCTCATCCTCGGTCCAAATGTTGCCATTCACAAAGATGCGGTCGGCGTGTTCCGCCGCTTTTAGCGGCAGGCAGAGAAAGGTGAACGCAACCAGAAGAACGGCGGCTTTGTGTATGGGGCGCATTTCCAGGATCCCCATCCTTTCGCGGCTTAACACTATGCCGCTGGGCTGAATGGGCTCTCAATCTAAGACGGTAAACGGGAACTGGCCAGCAAAATCTTAGCGCGCAAAAAATCACCGGCCCGGAGGACGGGTCTCGGGCCGGCGCAGGGTGAGTAATGGGGAAATGCGTGCCGGACGCCCCAAGCTTGACCGGCTAAAGCAAATCCCCCGATCCGATGTCCGGGCTCAGCGGCGCCTCTGGTAACGTGCGAGCTCGGGCCATCCCCGTCCCTGGAGAAATCGCGAACTCAATTGCCTCCCGAGCCAATGCACTTCACTCGGTATTGCAGTGGTCAACTGAAACGCGAATTCAGGGACGCAGGGGCTAACAAAGAAAACTGCAGAGCAGAGTAAGCAGCGAGCGAGAGCGTGCAGATGGCTGCGGGTGGAAATCTGCAGTCGCTGAACGGGTGGGCTGCGGGTGAATCCGGACGCTGGCCGATATTGCGCCGGAATCCAGTCCGGTGAGCGCCAAGCGGCAACTCAGGACCACCGGCACCGTCGCCTGATTAATGGGCGTGTCCGCCTCGTCGAAGGCAGTTTGCGGCAGGTCCACTGGCGGCACTACCAACACAACTGCCAGCATCACCAGTTCGGCAACCAGGATTATCCAACGAAAACGCCGCATCGCGGGTCGCAGCCTTTCTGGAAAGCACATTAGCTTGGTAGACTGGCGGCTGTCAAATTCGATCAGTCTTGACATTACAATCTAAGAGGGAGAGGGCGAAGCGGAGCCAGGGGTGAGCCGGTCGGGCCTGATCCGAATTCACGAAATCACACCTGTGCGATTACCGTTTGCCCGCGGCTGGGGTATAGTGCCGCTAACCGACCCGTGCCTGGTTTTTCATTGAAACACTAATTCCCGGGGACAAATTGGGCGGAGGTTTCCCATGGATAGAAAATACAAGCAGCGCGGCTACATGGACCGCGGCGGCAATGAGGCAAAACACGAGAGTCGAGAAGAAGAGCGCCCGCGCAATATGGTGGGTGGACCCCGCTCCGTGATGATGCCTGGCACGCGCGAAGTCTCGCGCTGCGCCCAGTGTGGCGCCCTCATCCAGAACCTGGCCGAACCCACGGGACAGTGCGGAAAATGCGGCGCCACCCTGCACGCCTGCAAGCAGTGCACCTATTTCGATCCTGGCAGCCGCCTCGAGTGCCGCCAGCCCATCCCGGAACGCATCGCTCGCAAGGACGCTGTTAATAATTGCACCTTCTTTGCCATGAAGGTGACTGTGGAAAAGGAAACCACCAGCGGGGGCGCCCGCACCGACGACGCCCGCCGTGCCTTTGAGAATTTGTTCAAGAAGTAGGCCCGCGCTGTCACGCAATGCCCACTCCTTAAGCTTCCGGATCTTTCCTGGCCTCTGCGGCCGAGCGACGACCACCCTCTCCATCCTTCTTTCGCAGCAGGACGGCAACTGCCCTGGAGATTTTCCTGGCTGCGGCTATTCCCGACAGCATTCATCACCAGATGAAAGTCCGGATGGCTTGCTTCCATGGCACGAGCGGAAGGATTTTAGCGGCGCCGCCAGCGATCCACCGTCACCAGCCCAGTCACCCAGAACGCGGCTGCTGCATAGCCCGCAATCACATCGGTGGGCCAGTGCACGCCCAAGTAAACGCGCGAGAATCCAATCATTCCCACCAGCAGGCCAGCAAACACCCAGATCAGCACCCGGACGGCCAAGTTGCGAATGCGTGCGGTCAGCACCCCTGCCAGCACCATGTAGAAGCAAAAGGAGCCCAGAGCATGGCCGCTGGGAAAACTGTAGCTCTGGGGCTGGGGAATGAAATAGGCGATGGGCCGGGCGCGGTGGAACACATCCTTCAATGTTACGTCCAGCGCCACCGCACCGGCCATGCTGATGGCCAGCCAGATCGCCGCGTAGCGCCAGCGCACCAGCAGAAAAATGATCACCAGCACCACAAACAGGCAGCTCAAGAATACCGGCGACCCTAAGTCGCTGAACGCCTCCATAGCTAAGGTCAAGCCGGAACTGGCGTATTGATGAACTGCAAGCCGGATGTGCAGGTCGAATTTCGTCAGCTCGCCTTCAAACACTTCCCGAGTCAGCCAGGAAAAGAACAACAATGCCAGCACGGAAAAGGCGAGGCTGCCGATCAGCAACGCTCCCAATTTTGGGCCGGATCGTCGGATGGGTGATTCGGGAGTGTTGGGATTATGGGGCAAGACACCGGAAGTATAGCTGTCGGCGGGCAGGGGAGTAAGAAGCCGAGGGGCTTAGCACCGAGGTGCCTACGTCGCGATCCGGCGTTGAGGAACGGGTGCCGTTGTTCCCCCCAGCACCCAGCCGTCTGGGCCGCCCCGGTAGCTGTCCGTTTGCGTCACGCCAAAACGCGCTTGCCCGCCGTCCCAGGTGAAGCGTCGGATGACCACGCCTCCGGGTTCGATGTGGAGCAGGTTCCAGGAGTTGAATTCGCCCCGCACGCGAGTGGACACCGCCGTGCCCGCTTCCACGATCAAAGCCGAGTAACCGCTGATCTGGTAGCGCGTGGCCGTAGGCCCCGTATGGCTGACGTGCAGGTGCCCGGAAAGGAACAGGTCCACGCGGCAGAGCGCGAATCCCGCCATGGCCATGCGTGCGCGGCCCACAATCGCGCCCTCCCCGTTCAAGGGCAGGTCGAAGGGATGGTGGGTCACGATGATGCGCGTAGCCTGCGGAGCTGCGCCGCTCAGCCGCTCGCAGGCACGGATCACCTGCTGCCGGTTAATACGCCCACCTTTGAACGTCGTGGCTCGGGCCGTGTTGATACCGATCGCCGCCATTTCTTCATCGGCATAAAACGGCTGCAGATCGGCGGTAATGTACCGCAGGTAGCGCGCTAGTGGCGTGCGCCAGCGGGCGAAGCTATAGAGAGGCGAGAGGTCGTGATTGCCAGGAACCACGATCTGCGGTCCAGGCAGCGAATCCAGAAATTCGCGTGCCGCCTGGAATTCATGAACCCGCGCCCGCTGCGTGAGGTCGCCGGAGACCACGATCAGATCGGGACGCGTGCTTGCCAGTTCTTCCCGCAAGCCGCGAAGTACCTTGCGGTCCACGCGTCCGAAATGCAGGTCCGAAATATGGGCCACACTGCGCATCTTAGGCCGCCCGGGCCTCGCCTGCCGGGACAATCACCTGCAAGGCGCCCGGTCGAGTGCGGTAGTGCAGCGGGCTTTCCATCCACGTCACCTCGCCGTCGAGCGCCACGCGCACCCGCTTGCGCCGGGTTTGGATGCGCAGGTCGCGGGCGGCGACCGTCTGCAGTTCGCAAGCCTTTGAAGCCCTTCCCAGCAGCGTCCCCAGCGCAAGCTTCAGCAGATCCTGCCGCCGGCCGCGCGTGGCTACAAAAAGGCACAGCTCGCCGCCAGTCAGGCTTTCGCGCGCCCCGATGCGGAACGCCTCCATGGAGTACCTGTTGTTGCCGATAAAAACCAAGGGGGTGCGGTAGCGCAGTTCGCGTCCATCCACGGTCAGCGTGACGTCCAGGAAAGGATAGCGGCGCAGCACGCTAAGGGCGGCCTGGGCAGAAGCCGTCCATTTGCTTTGCCCCTTTTGTTGCCCCTTCTCGCGCTCCGCTACAAGCCAGGGATAAAGCCCTAGGCTGGAGTTGTTAACGAACACGCGGCCGTTCACCTCACCCACGTCCACGCGCCCCACTTCTCCCGCCAGCAGCGTGCGCATGGCTGCATCCCTGTCGCTGGGTATGCCTAATTCCTTGGCGAAGTGGTTCAGCGTGCCCAGAGGCAGCACGCCCATGGGAATGCCGGTGCCCACTAGTTGGGCGGCCACCGCGCTTACCGTGCCGTCGCCGCCTGCGGCAATCACCAGTTCGCTATGTTCCTGGACGGCGTGCCGGGCCAGTTCCGGGAGTTGAGCGCCCTGCTCGGTTACTAGAATCTGGGCGTCAACACCGTTACTCGCCAGGCTTTCCCGCACCCAGCTGCTCACGTCGCCTTTTGCGGACTTCAGGCCCGACCTCGAATTCAGAACCAAGCTGATGTGGGAGCGCGGAACCGCCATGGTGCTTCTATCCGGGGTATCGGAGTTTGTTTCCACGTCTAATGAGATGAGGAAAACGTGTCTGGCAGCGTCGGTCAGCCCCACAATCGGCGGCAACTCGCGGCAGGCGATACACTGTTACCCGTGGACGTCATCTTCGGCATCAATGCGGTGGGCGAGGCTTTGAAATCTCGCGGCCGCGGCTTTGAATACGTTGGCGTGGCCCGCGAGCGCCACGACCATCGTGTGCAGAGCATCATTGACGAGTGCCGCCGCCTGGGTGTCGCTGTCCGCTTTGTACCCCGGCAGGATATTGACCGCCTGACCGGCACCGCTTCTCACCAGGGTGTGGCGGCGGTTACTTCCGCCAAGACCTACGCCGAAATGGACGATATTCTTTCCGGCAAGCGCGGCGAACACGCGCTGATCGTTGTGCTGGATGGCGTGGAAGATCCCCACAACCTGGGCGCTATTATCCGCACCGCTGATGGTGCCGGCGCCGACGGCGTGCTCATCCCAGAACGGCGTGCGGCCGGCGTGACCGCCACTGTGGCTAAGGCCTCCGCCGGCGCCGTGGAGCATGTGCCCATCGCCAAAATCACCAACGTGGCCCGTACGCTGGAGGAACTCAAGAGCCGCAATGTGTGGACGGTGGGCCTGGACGAGCGCGGCCCTCAGTCCTACGATGCCCTCGACTACAACATGGATTGCGCGCTGGTGCTGGGCGCGGAAGGCAAAGGCCTGCATGAACTGGTGCGCAAGAAGTGCGATTTCCTGGTGTCCATACCCATGTTGGGCAAAGTGCCATCCCTGAACGTGTCCGTGGCCACGGCCGTCGTTCTATATGAAATTGCCCGCCAGCGCCGGCGCGCGAACATGGCTGCCAGCCGGGTGAACCGGAATAGCCCCGCCCGGACGCAATCCTCCAAACCCGAATGAATCTGGTTCGCGTTCTCGTCTTTTTCGTGCTTGCCTGCACTTCCACGTGCTTTGCTGCGCTGGATCGAGGAGCCTTCACCTTCACCAACTACGATCTGGAACTGCGCGTTGATCCCGCCGGGCAAGCACTGGCCGCGCGTGGCAAAATTACGCTGCGCAACGATTCCACCCAGCCGCAGACCGTGGCCGCCATGCAGATTTCCTCCAGCCTGGCTTGGCGCCTCATCCAAGTCGCCGGCAAGCCCGTCCAGTTTGTCAGCCAGCCCTACACCACGGACATTGACCATACTGGCAGCGTCACCGAAGCCATCATCACCTTACCCGCGGCAGTCCCGCCCCGCGGCACCGTGGAAATCGAGGTCGGCTATTCCGGCACCATCTCTGCCGACACTACCCGCCTCACCCGCATCGGCACGCCCGCCACCGTGGCTTCGCACAGTGATTGGGACCAGATCAGCTCCTCCTTCACCGCGGTGCGTGGTATTGGATTCGTGGCCTGGTACCCGGTCGAACTGGACGCAGCCAGCCTTTCCAGCGGCAACGCGCTTTTTCAGGCGCTGGGCGATTGGAAGGCGCGCTCGGCGGCATCCAGACTGAAGGTGAACTTCTGCTGGATCAATGACGAAAGCCCGCTCACCGTGGTGGCCAACGGCCAGAGCGAGGGCATGGGACGCACCGCTCCCAGCGAGGAGGGGCAGGGAATCACAGGTTGTACTCCTTACACTTTCGCGCCGCTGGGACTGACCGTGCCCACCTTCGTCATCGGCAATCTCACGGCTCTTGAACAGCCACTCGTCGGCGTGTACCACATTCCGGAACACGAGGCCGCGGCAGAAGTCTATGCCTCCACCGTCCAGAAGCTGGCGCCCTTTGTAGCCCGATGGCTGGGTCCGCCCCAGGAAAAAGTGAGGGTGGTTGATTTGACCAATGCCCAGGCAGCCTCTTTCGAAAGCGGTGGTGTGTTCTTTACGCCGCTCAACGCCGAAGATGCAAAGCCGTTGCAACTCCAGATGGTGCACCAGTTGGCGCACGCCTCCCTGGTTTCGCAACGCCCCTGGATTTACGAGGGTGTGGCCCACTTCCTGCAGGCGGTGGAACGCGAGCAGCAGGACGGACGGGAAGCCGCCGTGGAATACATGACCGGGCAACTGCCGCCTCTGATCCAGGCGGAGCAACCGGTGGATGAGGCAGCGGCCAAAGGGCAGCCTGCGCCGCCGGAAGCCGCCAGCCAATCGCTGGTCAATGCCAACGACGACGTCTTCTATCACACCAAAGCCATGTACGTTTGGTGGATGCTGCGCGATATGCTTGGCAATCAGGCGTTGCAGCGCGCGCTCCAGTCCTATCGTGCTGATCAGGACAAAGAGCCTTCCTACATGCAGCGGCTTCTGCAGGCGCAAACCAAACAGGCTCTGGAGTGGTTTTTCGACGATTGGGTGTACCGCGACCGGGGCTTACCGGATTTCCAGGTGGACTCCGCCTATCCGCGCAAGTTGCTGGCCGGCGAATACGTCCTGACCGTCACTGTGAAAAATTCGGGCGACGTCCGGGCCGAGGTCCCGGTCACCGCCCGGGCGCCCCAGGGCGAAATGTCGAAGCGGGTAGAAGTTCCGGCAAAAGGGACAGCCGTGGTTCGCATCCGCATTCCGGCGGCGCCGACCGAGGCCACCGTCAATGATGGCAGCGTGCCGGAGAGCGATCCCAACAACAACTCGCTGAAAATCACGACGGCGCCACCATCGCCATAGCCCCGTGCACCCCTTTTTCTGGGAATGCTTTCGGGACGGTTCCGCAGCGCTTCGGCAAATGTACAATTCAGATGTCTGCAGAAAGGACATGCGTGAGCTACATTCAGTTTCTGGGCGCCGCCGGAGTAGTGACCGGTTCCAAGCATCTGATCAGCACTTCTTCCAATGGCGGTAACGACGGCTTCCGCGTTCTGGTGGACTGCGGCCTGTTTCAGGGTCAGAAAGAATGGCGGGAGCGCAACTGGAAAGACACGCCGGTGCCGGCGCGCCAGATCAACGCCGTTATCCTGACCCACGCCCACCTCGATCATTCCGGGTGGATCCCGCGCCTGGTCAAAGAAGGCTTTCGCGGCGCCATTTACGCTACGCCCCCCACCATTGACCTGTGCCGAATCCTGCTGCCCGATTCCGGCCACTTGCAGGAAGAAGACGCCGAATTCCATAACCAGCATAAGACTTCCAAGCACGCACCCGCCTTGCCGCTCTATACCGCCGAAGAAGCGCAGAATTGCCTGCAATATTTCCAGCCGGTACAGGATGGCAATACGGTGCAGGTCTGCCCTGAGCTCTCCTTCCGTTTCGTGCGCTCGGCGCACATCCTGGGCGCGGCCATGGCTGAGGTTGTGCTCAAGCTCAATGAGGGATCGCGGCGCCTGCTCTTCACCGGTGATATCGGGCGCGTGCGCGACCAGAACATCGCGCCCGGCAAGGTGGTGCACTCCGGACCCGCTGAAGGCGAAGTTGCGGATGTGGTGGTCATGGAATCCACCTACGGCAATCGCTCGCACCCGGATGCCGATCCCCGTCCCCAACTGGCCGAACTGATTCGCCAGACCGTGCAGCGCGGCGGCTCCGTCGTGGTTCCCGCCTTTGCCGTTGAGCGCACTCAGAAATTTCTCTTCATGCTCAAGGAACTCATGGAGTCGGGGCAGATTCCACATGTGCCCGTTCATGCTGATAGTCCCATGGCCATCAACGCGGTGGAAGTTTTCCTCAAATACAAAGATGAGTACAGCGAGGAAGCCAAGCGCCTGATCGGCCAGTATGGTTCGCCGCTTCAGTGGCCGGACTTCTATTTCGATTCCACTTCCGAGCAGTCGAAGAAAATTAACCAGCTGCGGTTTCCCGCCATTATCGTCTCCTCCAGCGGCATGGCCACGGGCGGCCGCATCCTGCACCACCTCGCACAGCGCTTGCCGGATCCGCGCAATCTGATTCTGTTTATTGGCTTCCAGGCTCCGGGCACGCGCGGCGCTACCATCAAGAGCGGTGCCAAGGAAGTTAAAATGTTCGGGCAGGTGGTCTCAATCCGCGCCCAGGTCGCGGCCCTGGAGCAGTTCAGCGATCACGCGGACACTCCTGAACTCCTGCAATGGTTGCGCACCTTCCCGCAAAAGCCGGAGGTCACTTACCTGGTCCACGGTGAGCCCGCGGCGGCTACCGCCCTCCGCCAGGCTATGACTCAGGCTCTGGGCTGGGACGTTGAGGTGGCGCAGTGGATGGAAAAAGTTCCGATTAAGTGACGATTCAAGAATGTAGATTGAAGATTGATAAACCAGAACTCAGCATTGCGAGGCCAGCATTTTGCCTTTGAAAGTAATCACTGAACGACCTCGGGCTGCGATTGTTAAATCATCAATCTTCAATCATCAATCTTCAATAGCCATGAGACATCTTGGCAATACGGTGCTCGCCTTCCTTGTCCTCTTGATTTCTTCAACCGCGTGGGCACAAACTGCTCCCAAGCCTGCCGGACACTGGGCGCTGGCGTGGAGCGATGAATTCAACCAGGCCGATGGTTCCAGCCCCGACCCTGCCAAGTGGACTCTTGAGGTCGGCGGGGGCGGCTGGGGCAATCACGAACTGGAGTACTACACCGACCGGCCCGAGAACGCCCGCATCGAGCACGGCCACCTGCTGATTACCGCGCTTCGCCAAAACTACACCGGGTCCGACGGAGTTACGCGCGGCTACACCTCCGCCCGCCTGAAGACCCTGGGTAAGTTCTCCGTTACCTACGGCCGCGTTGAGGCACGTATCAAGATTCCCCGCGGGCAGGGCGTTTGGCCTGCATTCTGGATGTTGGGTAGCAACATTGACCAGGTTGAGTGGCCGAAATGCGGCGAAATTGACATCATGGAGAGCATCGGCCGTGAGCCGGCGGTGGTGCACGGCACAATTCACGGTCCCGGCTACTCCGGCGACAAAGGCATTGGCGCGCCGTTTTCCTTGCGCCATGGACGGTTCGCGGATCACTATCACGTGTTTGCCGTGGAGTGGGAGCCCAATCGGATTCGCTTCTACGTGGACCGCAAACTCTATGCCACCCGCACCCCGGCCGATCTACCTGAAGGTGCGAAGTGGGTTTTCGATCAGCCGTTCTTCTTACTCCTGAACTTTGCCGTGGGAGGCGACTGGCCCGGCTTTCCCGATAGCAGCACCCAATTTCCGCAGCAGATGCTGGTGGACTACGTCAGGGTGTACCGCCGCGCGGACCAATAGGTTAGAACCAGCTTCTCCGTCGTCAACTGCCCCGGTTTTCAATCGTCCATCATCAATCTACAATCGTAGATTGTATGACCGCGCAGGAATTCAAGAAGCTGCTGGATGCCGCCGACAAAAGCCCTGAACAGGTGGCGCGGGCGGTTATGGGATTGCCTGCCAAGGTGCTGCAGTACAAGCCCGCGCCTGACAAGTGGTCGGTGCAGGAAATCCTGGCTCACCTGGCCGATTCGGAACTGGTGTACGGTTATCGCCTGCGCCAGGCCATCGCCGACAAGGAGCCTACCTTCGCACCTATTGACCAGGACGCGTGGGCTGCCAAGCTGGGCTACATGGAGCCGACCACGCCGGAACTGATTGCGCTCTACTCGCTTCTGCGTCGCGCCAACCTGCGTGTATTGCGGCGGCTCATGCCCGCCGACCTGGAGAAGGGCGGCTTTCATCCCGAGCACAAGCGCAAGGTCACCGTGGCCGAGATCGTGGAGATGATGGCAAAGCACGGCCCCAGCCATCTGGAGCAGATCGAGCGCCTGAAGCAGATGGCCGGCAGTAGGCCGACGGGGGGCAAAAAGCCGCGCGTGCACTAAATTAATTGACGATTGAAGATTTAAGATCTTCGATTGAAAATTCTGTTCAACGAAATTGCCGATTGACGATTGCCGATTGAAAAAGCTCTTCGACGAGCTACCTTCCCACTGTCATCCTGAGGAAGCGCGACCGAGCCCTGCGAGGGAGAGCGACCGAAGGACCCCTGCATTGGATGGAACCGCCGATATTGATCCAGGGAATTCAGCAAGACCACAGGTAACATCGGTAGCAAGGAGAGATGCTGGCAGGATTTCACTCGTCAATTATCAATCATCAATCTTCAATTCCCGACTACCGAATTCGTAAACCGCACCATCGCTTCGAGTTTGCGGCGGGCATTCCCGGAGTCCAGCGATTGCGCCGCTAGGGGCAAGGCGTCGCGGATGTGGTCGGCGCAAGCTGCGGCCACCAGCGCGGCGGCCGCGTTGAGCAGCACCACATCGCGGCAAGCGGATTTCTTGCCGTCCAGAATTTCGCGAATGATGGCGGCATTATCTGAAGCATCGCCGCCGGAGATGGCCTGAAGGCTGGCGCGCGAAAACCCCAACTCCTCCGGCGTCACTTCGTAGCTGCGCACGCTGCCTTCGCGCACTTCGGCCACGCGGGTCGGGCCGGTGATAGTGATCTCGTCCAGGCCATCGTCGCCGTGGACCACCAGGGCGCGATGAACTCCCAACATGCTCAGTGCTTCAGCCAGTTTCTCCACCAGGTCGGCCGAGTAAACGCCTACCACCTGAGCCGACGCCGAAGCCGGATTGGTAAGCGGGCCTAGCAAGTTGAATACCGTGCGCAGGCGCAGCTCGCGGCGCGCGGGCTGCACGTATTTCATGGCCGAGTGCATGGCGGGCGCGAACAGAAACGCGATGCCCACCTGCTCCAGGCAGGCGGCAATGCGAGCCGGCGGCAGGGAAATGTTCACCCCCAGCGCTTCCATCACGTCGGCGGAGCCGCACTTGGAAGTCACGCTGCGGTTGCCGTGCTTGGCCACCCGCACACCGGCGCCGGCCACCACCAGAGCGGTAGCAGTGGAAATATTGAAGGTGCCGCTCGTATCTCCTCCGGTGCCGCAGGTGTCCACCAGGGCATCGCGCTCGGTGCCGCTCACGTCCAGCGCGGAGTCGCGGCTGAGGGGCAGGGGAGAGGCGGCAGCGCGTATGGCCTCGGCGAAGCCGACAATTTCCTCTACGGTTTCACCCTTCATGTGTAGAGCGACCAGCAGGGCCGCGATCTGCGCATCGCTGCAGCCGCCGGCGAGAATTTCCGCCATTACCGCACGCGCCTCCTCGCGGGCCAGCGACTCGCGGTGGTTGGCAATGCGGTGGAGCGCGTCAGTGATTGCAGTTGTCAGTTGCCAGTCCCCAATTGCCACTTTGGAACAATCATCGCACAAACCTCGCGTGCCCCAGAGCTGCCCGCTGACCACTTCCTCCTGATACAATCAAAAGTTTGCTGCGTGAGGTTCAGAGCTCGCAGGCAAGCCGGTCTTTATGAAAATCCACGAGTATCAGGCCAAGGGAATCCTCGCTCGCTACGGCGTAGCTGTGCCCCGAGGCGAGGCGGTTACTACGCGTGAACAGGCGGAAGCCGTCGCGCAGAAGCTGTTCGAGCAGGGCGCTCAGGGTGTGGTGGTGAAGGCGCAAATTCATGCCGGCGGGCGCGGCAAGGGCGGCGGCGTGAAGATTGCCAAGTCCGTCGCTGAAGCGGCGGAGATCGCCGGCCGAATGTTGGGCATGAAGCTGGTAACGCACCAGACCGGGCCCGAGGGCAAGGAAGTTCATCGCCTGCTCATCGAGGAAACGCTGCCCATCGAACGCGAGCTCTATCTGGGCATCGTGCTCGACCGTGCCGCGGCGCGCCCGGTGTTCATGGCATCCGCCGCCGGCGGCATGGAAATCGAGCAGGTGGCGGCGGAAAATCCCAATGCCATCATCAAGGAATACATTGATCCCGGCACCGGTCTCCTCGGCTTCCAGTCGCGCAAGCTGGCATTCGGCTTGGGTCTCACGGCGCAGCAGATCGGCCAAGCCAGCCAGTTCATGACCGGCCTCTACCGCGCTTTCGAGGAAACTGACGCCTCGTTGATGGAGATCAACCCGTTCATCACCACCAAGGATGGCCGCCTGTTCGCGCTCGACGCCAAGATCAATTTCGACGACAACGCTCTGTTCCGCCACAAGGACATCAAAGAACTCCGCGACGTCACCGAGGAAGATCCGCTGGAAGTCGAAGCCTCCAAGTACGCGCTCAACTACATCAAGCTGGACGGAAACGTGGGCTGCATGGTGAATGGGGCGGGTCTGGCCATGGCCACCATGGACATCATCAAGTATGCCGGCGGCATGCCTGCCAACTTCCTGGATGTGGGCGGCGGCGCCAATGCTGAGCAGGTTACGCACGCGTTTGAAATCCTGCTGATGGATAAGAATGTGCGCGCGGTGCTGATCAACATTTTTGGCGGCATCCTGCGCGTGGATACGCTGGCCAATGGCCTGGTCGAAGCGGCCCGCAAGACCAACATTCAGCTTCCGATCGTCCTCCGCCTGGAAGGCACCAACGTGGAGAAGGGGCGCGAGATCCTGAAGGAATCGGGCATCAACTTCATCGTGGCAGACACGATGAAGGATGCGGCGGAAAAGGTGGTTGCGGCGGCAGGAGCGTAGCACCGTCTCAGTTACAGAGGCGAAACATGACCTCGCGATAACCAGCAGTACGCCGGCGCCATAAGGGAATCATGAGCATTCTGGTCAATAAGAGCACGCGGGTAATCGTTCAGGGGCTTACGGGCAAGGAAGGCACCTTCCACGCCAAAACGTGCGCCGAATACGGCACCAAAATCGTAGGTGGGGTCACGCCGGGCAAGGGCGGCACCACGCACGAGGGTTGGCCGGTGTTCAATACCGTGCAGCAGGCGGTGGACGCGACCGGGGCCGGCGCCTCGGTGATCTTTGTGCCGCCGCCGTTCGCTGCCGACGCCATCATGGAGGCCGCCGATGCCGAGATCGAACTCATCGTCTGCATCACCGAGGGCATTCCCACGCTCGACATGGTGCGCGCCTGGGAGTTCCTGCAGGACCGGCGTTCGCGCTTGATCGGGCCCAATTGCCCAGGCATCATTTCGCCCGGCAAGTGCAAAATCGGCATTATGCCGGGACACATTCACAAGGAAGGCAACGTGGGCATCGTATCGCGCTCCGGCACGCTGACCTACGAAGCCGTGCACCAGCTTACGAGGCGGGGCATCGGGCAATCCACCGCCATTGGCATCGGGGGCGATCCCATCATCGGCACCAACTTCGTGGACGCCGTGGAGCTTTTCGAGAAAGACCCCCAGACCGAAGCCATCGTCATGATCGGCGAAATCGGCGGCAATGCCGAGGAGACCGCGGCCGAGTACATCAAGGCGCACGTGCGCAAGCCGGTAGTGTCGTTCATCGCCGGACAAACCGCGCCTCCGGGCCGCCGCATGGGTCACGCTGGGGCCATCATCTCCGGCGGGCACGGCACCGCCGCGGAAAAAATCCGCGCCCTGGAAGCGGCCGGCATTCGCGTGGCCAAGTCCCCGGCGGTGATTGGGGATACGGTGATCGAGGCGATGCGGAAATCGGTGCCTGTGTGAGCGGCAGTTGCCAGCTACCGACTAACCACTACTCAGGAACAGCTGAATAGCTACGGACGACCAACGACTGCATGAAAACTCTTCAACGCACTCTTGCCATCATCAAGCCCGATGCGGTTGCCCGCGGCGCCATAGGCGATATTATTGGCAGCCTCGAGCGCCGCGGTTTCAGGATCCTCAGCGGCAAAATGCTGCACATTACCCGCAAGCAGGCGGAAGGCTTTTATGCAGTGCACGCGGGCAAGCCATTTTTTGAATCGCTGACCAAGTTCATGTCGGAGGGCCCCATCCTCGTGATCGCGCTGGAGAAGGAAAATGCCATTGCCGAGTGGCGCGAGATCATGGGCGCTACCAATCCGGCCAATGCCAAGGAAGGCACCGTCCGCAAGAAGTGGGCGGAAAGCATCGAGCGAAACGCGGTGCACGGCTCCGATGCGGAGGATACCGCCCGTTTCGAGCTGAGCTACTTTTTTGCCGGATACGAGTTGCAGTAGCGGGTAGCCAGTACCCATTTCGCTGAGAACTGTCCACTGAGAACTGAGAACCGTTGTTATGCCGCAGGTGCAAATCACAATGCTGGAAGGGCGCACGCTGGAGCAGAAGCGTCGCGTGGCGCAGCGCATCACCGAAGTGCTGGTGGAAGACGCCGGCGCCTCGCGCGAGGCCATCAGCATTTCCTTTGTAGAGGTCTCTAAAGAGAACTACGCCTCCTCCGGCGTGTTGGTCGTGGACAAGAAAAAGAACTCCTGATCAATTTCTATGGGGCAGCAGATTCGGCGAGCTATGCGGCCGCCCCTGCTGCCGCGTGCCGTTGCAGGAATCGTAAGGTTTTCTGGTTGAACTCCTCCGTCTTCTCATAGAGCGCCGCGTGCGCGCACCCTTCGAAAATCAGCAGCTCAGAACCGCGAATACCACGATTCATCTGATCCGCAAAACGAGTGGAGGTCACCATGTCGGCCCGTCCGAAGGTGATCAACGTAGGCGTCGAGATTCGATCCAATTGCCCCGCCGCGTCGTGGGCGATGACTGCATTCGACTGCTGGATGAAAGCGGCGAGCGGTTGTTCCGGTCGGCTGCGAACAAAAGCCGCCAGCGACTGAATATAATCCGGCTTGGAGGCATAGAGTTCGGGCGTGAAGCACCAGGGAAAGATTCCGCGAATGACCATCTCGGGCACACTCTGCAGCGCTTTGGCCATTACTTGCCAGCCTTCCACGACGGTCGTCACGAAGCCATCCGTCTTGGGCCAACTACTATGCAGCAACAACGATTTGACCTTGTCGGGATGCTTGGCTGCCAGCCACATGCCGATTGCCCCACCGAGAGACATGCCGGAGACGTGCGCCCTTTGGATGCCCGCGGCCTGCATGAATGCGGCAACATCATCAGCAAGCAGTTCGGTGGACCAAACGCCCGCGGGTTTGTCCGTTTCACCGGTCCCGCGAAGGTCGAGGGAAATGCAGGTGAAGTGCTTGGCGTATTCTGCTACTTGGAACGCGTAACAGGCGTGGTCGGCGCTCAGATAGGGAATGAGAATGAGGGGTTCGCCGGCTCCTTGCTGTTCGTAGTTCATGGTGATGTTGTTGGCTTTGAGCTTAGGCATAAGCCCCCCTAAATAATTCGTCACAGCATACGCGCCCCGTACAATATCCGAAAGTGAGCTGCAAAAACATGGGCGCACGTCCGGTTTGGCCGGAGTGCGCCCTAGTTGGTTGAAAACCGAGCTAGCCCGCCTTGGCGAAGAAAGCCTTGGCGCGTGATTCCACTTCCTCGGGCGTCAATTGTTCCACTCGCGTGGCCAGGCTCCAGCGCTGGCCGAATGGATCCACCACCTGCCCGTAGCGATCGCCCCAGAACTGGTTGGCTACCGGCATGGTGGCCTTGGCACCGGCCTTGACTGCCCGATCGAACAGGCTGTCCACGTCCTCAGTCTGGATATGGAGAGTGATGTTGGTGCCGCCCAGCGTTTCGGATGAAGCGCAGCCCATGCCAGGAAATTCGTCATTCATCATGATCAGAGAATCCCCGATGCGGATTGCGGCGTGCATGACCTTCCCATCGGGCGTCAGGCTGCGCCCAAGCTCTTCCGCCCCAAACGCTTGCTTGTAAAACTCGATTGCCTGCGCGGCGTTCCGCAGTGTGATGTGCGGCGTGACGGAGTGAAATCCTTCCGGAATGGCTGGAGTTTTCGAAGGCATGGTTGGCTCCTTTAAGTGATGTAAGTTGAGGGTTCTTGCGGGCCTGGATCGGCGTAATTCTACGCGCGCGCAGGCACGGTTGCCACTATGAGACAGACGAGGCCCAGCACCGTAGGACACTGTGGAAAAGCTAAATTTCTTCTGCCGGGCGGAAGAATTCACGGGTGATGTTCTCGATCAGTGGCCCCAGGCGATCGGTGACATACTGCTTGAAGTAGGGCGCCCCACGGTGTGCATCGAGCGCCGCCTGGTCCACGTACTGCTCGTAAAAGCAGAATTTGCGAGGATTTTCCGTGGACTGCTGGCCCACATACATGCGGTTCCCCGGCTCCCCCCGGGTGTGCTCTACCATCTTGCGCATAATTTCCAGTGTCTGCTTTTCGGCGCCGGGCTTGACGGTGAAGTGAACGATGAGAACCAGCATGGTAGTTGGACCGAGTGTGAGATTATCAATGCGGTTGCACCAAGTGCAACTCAGGCCCGTGCCGGCACCCGGCGTTTTGCCCGCTCGGCGCCCGCTGCGTTCATTCCCACCAGCCCCGCAAATTCCTCCACAAACATGGTCTGGTCGCGCTCCGGCCCGGTGGAAATCATTCCAATCCGTGCTCCCGTCTGCTTCTCCAGGAAGGCGAGGTACTCGCGTGCCTTGGTTGGCAGCTTTTCCAGGCTGGTGATGCCTTGCGTGGCTTTGCGCCATCCCGGCACAGTTTCGTAAACGCCTTCGATCCGATCGTAGCCGCTGGCGTGCGCCGGAATTTCTGATACCTTCTTCCCGTTCACTTTGTATCCGACGCACACCGGGATTTCTGCCAGCTCATCCAGCACGTCAAGCTTGGTCACCACCAGCCAGGAGATGCCGTTGATCATCACCGCGTAACGCAGCAGGGGCAGGTCAATCCAGCCGCAGCGACGCGGGCGCCCGGTAACTGCGCCATATTCGTTACCGCGGGCACGCAGTTGGTCGGCCACCGGGTCGTGAATCTCGCTAGGAAACGGACCTTCGCCCACACGCGTGCAGTAAGCCTTGGTAACTCCGACCACCATATCAATCGCAGTGGGCCCCACGCCCGTGCCTGTCACCGCGCCTCCGGAAGTGGCGCTGGAGGAGGTCACGAAGGGATAGGTGCCGTGGTCAATGTCGAGCATCGTGCCCTGTGCGCCTTCAAACAGGATGGACTCGCCGGCCGCCAGCGCCTGGTTGAGCAGCGCCGCGGTGTCGGCCACAAACGGCGCCACCTGCTCGGCAGCCCGCGCGTACTCTTCGTACATCTTGTCCGAATCCAGCGGCTCGGAGTTGAACAGCGCGTGCGCGATCATGTTCTTCTCGCGGCAGGCGTTCTCGATGTGGGTGCGCAGCAGCTTGGCGTCCAGCAGGTCGGCCACGCGCAGCCCGCGGCGGCCCATTTTGTCCTCGTAAGCGGGCCCGATGCCGCGCGAGGTCGTGCCGATCTTCACCCGTCCAGGAGCATTTTCCGCCGCCAGCTCGATCATGCGGTGGTAAGGAAGAATCACGTGCGCGCGGTTGCTCACAAACAGATTCCCGTCCACCTTCACGCCTGCTTGCCGCAAGCCCGCCACTTCCTTGAGAAAGGCGATGGGATCCAGCACCACTCCGTTGCCGATCATGCCGCGGCAGCCGGGACGCAGCACGCCGCAGGGCACCAGCTGCAGCACGAATTTCTTGCCATTGATGATGACGGTGTGCCCGGCGTTATGGCCGCCAGCGTAACGGGCTACTACGGAATAATGGTCGGAGAGGACGTCAACAATCTTGCCTTTGCCTTCGTCGCCCCATTGCGCGCCTACCACCACTGCGGTCCGGCTCTGCTTCACATGAACTCCCTGCAGGATTTCGCGGGTGTGGGCCCAGTGTGGCCTCTCGAAGGGGCGCCCGCGCCACATCCTTCGGCGCACACACACTCCTTGCCGTGTTCAAGTCGTCCATTGCAAATTACAGGGGTTCGGCGTGCCGGGTGTGTACATGCAATGATACCAAACAGCAGGACGACGGTCGACGGCTGAAGGAGAACCGTTGACGCCGGGAGCTGAGGTACGCGGCCAAGCGGCAAGGGTAACACCGAACTGCCGGCAGCTGTAAACTGACAACTGCCAACGAGAACTGGTTCTATGCCCGAACTGCCTGAAGTTGAAACTGTAGTGCGCGGCCTGGCGCAGACCGTGGTGGGAGATACCATCGAATCGGTATGGCTGGGCTCCAAGCCAGAGCCGCTGAAGTCACCCGCGGTGGTAATCGAGCGCACGCTGCGCCATGCCCGCATCGCTGCCGTACGCCGCATGGGCAAGCACATCGTCATTGAACTGGACCGGGCCCATGCTCGGCGGCCGAAGGTTCGCCGGACCCGCAGCAAGACTTCGCCGGGAAAAGATACCGCGCAGTTCATCGTCCACCTCGGCATGACCGGCCAGTTGCTGGTCTCGAAGCCTGACCAGGAACTTGAGAAACACACGCATCTGGTGGCCCAACTCGCTTCGGGAAGGGAACTGCGCTTCGTGGACCCGCGACGCTTTGGCCGCCTGGCGGTCCATACCCGCAATGGCTTTGAGACCGCGGGCCTAGAGCCTCTGGACGTCGGCTTTGAAATCTTCGTCAGCCTGTTCCGCGGGCGCAAAACGCCGATCAAGAGCGCTCTGTTGAACCAGAAACTGCTGCGCGGGGTCGGCAACATCTACGCCGATGAGTCGCTGTTCCGCGCCGGCGTGCGCCCCCGCTGTTGTGCCGCCTCGTTAACCCGCGACCAGCTGCGCCGGCTCTACGACTCCATCCAGCAGGTGCTCAACCAGGCCATTGCCGCCGGCGGCTCCTCTGTTTCCGATTACGTCAACGCCCAAGGCGAGCCCGGCTTCTTTCAATTTGAACACCGGGTATACGGCCGCGAAGGCGAACCGTGCTTGGTGTGCTCCACCCCCGTCAAGCGCGTGGTCATCGCGGGCCGCAGCAGCCACTATTGCCCGTTGTGCCAGAAATAGAGAGGCACCATCGCCCAGCGGACATGTACGTTTGGGCAAGCCATTTAGCTGCTTCTACTTCCCGTTCCCGCCCTGGAACCGCCCATTTCGGCTGTTTTCCCATGTATGTACGTCGGCAACGCTGGTATAGTTTGAAGCGGAACTGGCGCCTAAAAACCCGCCTGCCGAGGCTCGCCAGCCCGCATTTGACAGTGGGGATCTACAACAAGTCGCGGGTTTTACTGTTGCTGGCTGGATTGCTACTGGCCGGCACGTCCGCACGCGCGGCCGCCAACTTCACTCCCCAGGAGCGGCTCGGCTACACCGTCGGCGATCAATGGGAGCCGGCAACCGCCGCCGATGGTGTTGGCCACGTTTACTTGCTCTACCCCCAGTACGGCATTGTTCCCGGATGTCCTACCTGTCCCAGCCCGACCATGGTTCTGCAGGTGAGCAGCGACCGCGGCCTGAGTTGGTCGGCGCCCCGCATGATCGCTGCGCCCGGGAATGGCCAGTACGATGGGCAGATTGCCGTGGATCCCCTGGACCGGAGCACGGTCTATGCGTCCTGGCTGCAGAATTCCAAAAGCAACGCCGTGGTGGCCCGGTCAACCGATTTCGGCCAGCATTGGACGGTCGTGATTGCTAATAGCATCAGCAACGGCGTGGACAAGGATGTTTTGGCGGTGCGCGGCGCCGACGTCTATGTCGGGTACAACCATGCGCAGAAGATCTGGGTTTCAGCTTCGCACGACGGCGGCCGCACCTTTACGTCGGTCAACGTAAATGCCAATGCCAAGCTCGGCTGGTCTTTGGCTGGTGGTGCCACGATTGATCCCGCGGGCAACATCTATTTCGCCTGGGCCGGCTATACCCAGAATGGCGGCGCCAAAGGCCCGGTAAATCTCTATGTCAGCAAATCCAGCGATGGCGGCGCAACTTGGCAGACCGGTCTGCTGGACGCTTCTTCTTCTCCTCCGGATTGTTCTGCTTACCAATGTGGCTGGGCTTTTCTGGGAGCGCAGATGACCATCAGTTCCGATGCCGGCGGAACTCTCTACGCACTGTGGAACGCGGGTCGTGTGGACCATGGTCCCGAGCGGATTTATTTCGCTACCTCCACCACCGCAGGCCTTTCCTGGTCCGCCCGCCAGGACGTTTCCCCCGCTGCGCAAGGCACTGAGCACTGCTTCCCAGCTATGGTCGCCGGCACCACGGGCGATGTGCGCATCGCCTGGATGGATACCCGTAACAGCCCTTATTGGAATACCTTCTACCGCAGCTCCACCAACGGTGGCGCTTCCTGGTCGGGCGAATCCAGGCTCTCCTCCTACGTGGCCGGCTACAGTTACATCTTTCCTGCCGGGTTCAGTTTTCCCTTCGGAGATTATTTTCAGATGGCGATTGACGATCTGGGCCGCACCCAGGCGGTCTGGGGCGAAGGGCTGAACTGGAATACGCCCGGTTCCATCTGGTACTCCCGCGGCCGATAAATCCGTTCGGCGCGCGCAGCAAGATACGAACGAGCAGGGTCGTATCAGGGCACACCTTCAGGTGTGCCGAATAAAGCTGCAAGAAATGGCGGCTTCAGCCGCCATGGGAATGATTCCTGGTGAAGCTCCAGAGCTCATTGGGGCGCTGCAGCAATTCTTGTCACAACATTCATCCTAAAATCCAAAAGGCCGCCTGGCAGCGCAGGCAGCCTTTTGTTCAAGGGAGAATAGTTCTAACGGAGTTGGAAACCGTCAAAACTTTCTGGCGAAATCTTATGAGCCCCCAAAGCGGGGTGTCAAGATTTTTTTCCAGAATAACTGCTTTATTTTTCAATTACTTACAAATAAATCTCTGGACTGCACCACAAGCATAAAAACCGGGCAGGAAGCGGTTTTTTGACCCCGGCTACTCTAGTAAGCCCTCTCGCCTCAACGGCTTAGACCCGGTCAGCGCCAATCGCCCAGCTTCAGGCTGATGATTTCCACGTCCTTGGAACGGTCAAAAAGGCTGTCCGGGAATAGGCGCTTCATGAGCACGCGGAACCCCCCAAACAGGAGCCCTGCAACTAGCGCGAAGCCCATCAGAATGGCAACCAGCAGGATGACGCCGACTAACAGGTTGCCGAGGTTGTCGCGTTTGCTGAAGAACGTATTCTGGTTCCAGGTAATATCAGCATCGTAATTCACCTGGTCGAGCAGCGACTTGGCATCGCTGTTGGAAACCTGTCCGGAGACCAGCGCCACCAGCGGACCGCTGCGCTTGACCCGGCGGGCCGGATTTTCCGCTTGCGATGTGGTGTGCAGGGCCGCGTCCATCGCCTTGGCGCGCTCGGCCGCGATCTGCGGCGTGGGGTAGGAAATCACCATCAGCGTGGCGTCCGCTTGGGAACCCGCTGAGGTTGCATATTGCGCCATTGCCACTTCCGCGCCCTTGCCGAAATCCACCATCTCAGCCGAAACGGGAGTGGAGACGTCCCCTAAGCCCACCGGGCCCATGAAGTAGCGGACCGTATTGGCTCGTCGCGCCTGCTTAGGCAGGTAGCCCAGCACGGGCGGCAGGTTGCGGGCGCTTCCTGCGGGCAGCGGCAGGGAGGCGGCCAGATCGCGCAATTCCGCCGCTGACATTGCCGTCACCCGGTCCAGCACAGCATCTACCACGATGTTGCCGCGCACAAACAGAACCCGCCCGTTAGAGGAGGCGCCTTGATCGCCTATGTTTTCCGCCGCCATCTCCGGTCGTTTGTAGAAGCTGAAGGCGCCAAATGCTCCGCTGGCATCGGCAAAGCGCGCCGCCTTCACTTTCATCACGCGATCGGACCGCGTATAGGTGGCCTGCTCCATTTCGCGAAATCCATACTCTTTGAGCAGCGGAGCAAAGGCGGCATCGGCCTGGGTGGCATCCTGGCTCATCGCCGGTGTCCCTGACAGGCTCCATCCAGCAAATTCGCTCGGCAAAAATGATTGGCTGCTGCTTGTGGGCGCTGCCACTGCTGCGGCCAGGCTCACCAGGCAGAATACGAAAAGGATGGCTATTTTCCTCATGCGGCTCAAAACGGGGCGGAAAGAAACTACCTGCTTTAATTAGATTACGCCCGGCTGGCCGAAGTTTCTACTTTCGCGGGCTATTGGCCATTGCCTTGGGGGCCGCTGCTGGCCACTTTGATCCCGCTCAGGCCGCTGGCATAGCGGGCGATGCCCCGGTACAAGGATTGCGCAATTCGCTGCCGGTAGGCCGGGCTGCGCAGCTTGTGTTCGTCCTGCGGATTGCTCACGAAGGAGATCTCCGCCAGGATGGAAGGCATTTGGGCGCCAATCAGCACCACGAACGGAGCTTTCTTCACTCCCCGATCGCGAATGGCCGCACTGCGCCCCGCCAGCCCCGCGTACAGCGAATGTTGCACGTCAGCGGCGAACTCCCGTGACTCCTCCACCTTCTCCTGCAGGGCTATGGTCTTCACCAGTTGCTGCAGCTGATGAATCGATTGGTCGGAAACGGCGTTCTCGCGTGCCGCTACCTCAAGAGCATCGCTGGAGGTAGTGAAATTCAGGTAGTAAGTTTCCACCCCGCGCGCATCGGGATCGTGGCTGGAATTGGCGTGCACGGAGACAAATAGGTCGGCTTGCGCCTGGTTGGCAATGGCGGTGCGCTCTTCCAGGGGTACAAAAGTGTCGTCCTGGCGCGTGTAAACCACATCCGCTCCCAGGCGCTGCTCCAGCAGTTTGCCCAGGCGCAGGGCCACATCGAGCACCAGATCCTTTTCTTCCAGGCCGTGCGGGCCGATGGTGCCGGTGTCGTGCCCTCCGTGCCCGGGATCAATCACGATTTTCCCGATTTTCAGTCCCAGCGCGCGGATTAGGGAGCGGTCGCCGCTCGCTGTAGGCCTCGCTTCGCGCGTCTCTACCTCATCGCCACCCTCCCTGATCACTACCCGGGATGGGCGCTTCACTGAGCGCGGCAGGACTGCCGCTTGCTGATCATCGGCCGTTGCATCTGGAGTGGCATCGTCGGTGATGATTTTCAGTGCTGGTCGAGCACTCTTTGCGATGGCGGCCGAAGCTGGGGTTTGGCGGATTTCAGCAACCTGATCTGCTCCCGCTCCCGATTTCGCCTTCTTCAGCGCGGGAGCTGCTTTGCCCTCGCTCGCACCAATGCTTCTGCCGTCCTCTGCTGTCGCGCGGCTTGCCCGGTCACTCTTGGCAGAGCCCGGTTGCGCTGCGGCGGAGGTTGCTTCAGGGCCGTGGATATCAATGATCAGCCGGTCAGGATTGGGCAGCAAGAATGCGGAATATTGCGCCCGCCTCTCCACCTGCAGCACGATGCGCGCATCGCCGGGCTTGTATTCCGCCACTCGGATTTCCTTCAATACACCGGCTTTCACCTGGAAAATCTTATCCGCCAGGCCCGGCGCCAGGCGGGTCCAGTGCAGATCAAACACAATGCGCTCAGGGTGCGCCAGGCGCTCGGAGTGGAAGGTCGTGTCCGTGTCCAGGTCAATCGCTACCCGGGCGGAATCCGGCGCCGACCAGTAACGTACGCGCCTCACCCGGGGCAGACTCTTATCGCTATCCTGGGCCGGTGCTTTTGCCTGTGCTGCCGCTACTGGAGCGGGCTTCTGCGCAACTTTCAAATCGGCAAGCGCCTGCCGTGCCTCCTCGGCGTGGTGATTCCGCGGATAATGTTTCAAGAACTCCTGGTAAGCCGCTTTGGCCTGCGCCGGGTCGCGCAGGTCGTCCTTGTAGATATGGGCGATGGTGAGCAGGGCATCGCTGCGGGAATGGCTGCCGGGATATTCCCGGCGGAGAAAGTTATATTGCCCGATGGCGGCGCCCAGCATTTTGGCGTCATCGAACTGGCGCCCCATATCCGCCAGCAGTTCCGCCACCGCCACTACGCTCGCTGGCGCTTTGCTGGAGCCTGGATCCAGGTAGTAGACGCGCCGATAAGCGTCAATCACGTGCTGGTAGTCGTGCCGCTTGCGTTGCTCAGCGCTGCGCCCGTTCAGACTGCCACGCAGCTTTTCTGCCCGGGCAAACTGCGCCAGCGCTGCCTGCGTCTTGCCCGAAGCGGCGGCTGCCGGCACTGCCAAACTGGCAATCAGCAGCGCCGCGGCACACAACCACGTCCCACCTGGGATTATCTGTTTCAATGTGTTAGCCCGTTCCCGCTACCGCCGCACCGAACTGCGCCCTAATCGGTGTTGGTCATGGTGATCACGCCCTGCGCGTCGCGATATACGCGCACCGGATCCCGGTTGGGCATGACAAACATCCCTGGCGCCGACTTGCCGCTCCAGTACAAGTTGGTGATCTTCTTCACGTAGTTGCGTGTTTCGGCATAGGGCGGCACCCCTGAACTGCGCATCACCGCTCCCACTCCGGCGTTGTAAGCCGCCAGCGTCAGTCGCACATCGCCCCCGAAGTTGTTCAGCAGATCCTTCAGGTGGCGCACCCCCGCATCCACGTTTTGCGCCGGATCGAAGGGGTTGGTGACCTTGAGTTCGCGGGCCGTGTTCGGCATCAACTGCATCAGCCCCATGGCCCCGGTGCGCGATACCGCGTGCGGGTTGAAGTTGGACTCCACCTTTATGACGGCGCGCACCAGGTTCGGATCCACGTTGTGACGCGCGGCCGCCCGCTCAATCTCGGCGTCAATGTCCGCCGAAGAAGCCATACTATCGGCAGAGTTCGTTGCCGGAGCCGCACGCATCATGCTGCGCACTTCCGCCGCCGCGGAACGGGCTGCCCGCATGGAGGAGTGGCTGGCCGGCGGAACCGGCTTCCAGCGGTGCTCGGTGCTGCTCCAGTACATTAGCCGGGCGCCCGCGGGCTGCGCTCGCGGTGTCGCACGCCGTACTTTCGGCGCGGCATCGTTCACGTAAACCGTGCGCCCATTTTGCTGTACCACGACGATCTCACCGGGTGCCGTGGCGGAGTCGGGACCGGTGCCGGCCTGCAGCGATGGCGTGGTGAAAAGAAAGGAGGTCGCGATTGCGGGAATGGCCATCAGGACGAGTTGCAGACGCATGCGCATCATCGGGTAAGGCTTTCGGCGAAGAAACACACCTTCGCTTACCTACCCTCAGCCTGACAGAGATTCACCAGAGTGCAACGATTATAGGTCCGTCCGGAGCGGCAAACAATCTGCCTAAAGGGCTACTGAACCACCGAAGTAATACCGCTAAGTGACTGTGGTGCAGCGGGTTAACTGATTCGCCATTGTGTGCCTTGGCATTAGCAATCGGCATTCGCCCAACCGCAGTTAGCACAATGGGCACTTACCGGTTAGTGCCCGGCGGTTCTTGCCCGCTCCCGGCGATTCCTCGCAGTGGCTGAGTGCTAAAACTCAATTACAATTCCCTTCAGTTCCCCATGAACTCCTTCGCTAGTCCTACTCGGCAAACGCCCGACGCGGAAATGCTCTTCGGTTTCTGGTACCGCGCCCTGGCCAGCGAGCGCGTGCGCCATAACCGGCTGCAAAAGGCCATGTTGCTGGAAGTCCCGCTGGTGATTGGCCGCGACGCCCAGGGCCGCGCCTTCGCCCTTCGCGACGCCTGCCCTCACCGGGGCATGCCTCTCTCCTGCGGGGTGTTTGATGGCCATCAACTGGAGTGCAGCTATCACGGCTGGAAGTTCGACGCCCACTCCGGACAATGCCAGCTCATTCCCTCATTGACCGCCGATCAGAAGCTGCGGGTGGACCGCATTTACGCCGGCGCCCTGGCTTGCGCCGAACACGACGACTACATCTGGGTGTTCGTGCCTGAACCAGGGCCCGCGGGCGCAGGCGCCACCAAACCGGAGGACCCCCCCCTGCCCGCGCCCCGCGTGCCCACGTTTTCCCGCGCCTACAAACTGGCCTACCTTACCGCCGACATGCCGGTGACCGTGGACCATGGCATTATCGGGCTGATGGATCCGGCGCACGGGCCATTTGTGCACCAGGCCTGGTGGTGGCGCTCCCGCCACAGCATTCATGAGAAGCAGAAGGCCTTTGAGCCCATTCCCGATGGCTTCCGCATGAGCGCGCACACGCCCTCATCCAACAGCGCGCCTTACAAGCTGCTGCGCCTCTACGCCGATGCCGAGTCCATCACCACAACCATTGATTTCGTGCTGCCCAACCTGCGTTCGGAAACCATCCGGGCGGGGAAGTATTGGTTCTCCAGCCTGACCACGGTCACGCCCATCACCCGCAACCGCTGCCGCATTGATGTGGTGGCGGCGTGGAACATTTTTCGTTGGCTGCCCTTCGGTCCCGGGCTGCTCAAGTTTGTGTTTGCCAAATTTGTGGAGCAGGACCGTCGCACCATGGAGTTGCAGGCTGAGGGCCTGAAGCACGATCCCCATCTGATGCTGATTGACGACGCCGACCGCCCCGCCAAGTGGTATTTCCAACTCAAGCAGGCCTACATGGATGCCCGCCGCAACGGGGCTGAGATGCGCCACCCTATGTCCGGGCCGGTTACGTTGAAATGGCGCAGCTGAAGGGCGCTTACGCCGGCGAGGCTAGTTCCTGCGTCTCTTCCAGTTCTTCTCCGACCAGATAGTTCAGCGCCTGCTCCCGGCTTTGGAAGATGGGAAACTCACGAACCGTGAAGGCCTTTACATTATCGTAAAAGGCCTTGGGGAAGTTTGTGGCTCCGATCCAGGCCGAGCGCTTGACATGGGGACGGTCATAGACCATGGCTATCTTCAGGTGTTCCAGCGCGTTGCGGTCTATTTGCGCGTTGGTGAAGTCACCCAGCAGCAGTACCGAGTGCTCCGGTTCAGCGGTTACGTAGCTGGGAACCAGGTCGCAGATGATGCCTACCTGTGTGGCCGTGCAGCCGCTCAGGTCAACCAGCAGAATGCGCTGCCCCTGGTGAGTGATAAAGCGGACCCGATCGCCATTCATGTCGGCCTCCCCAAGCGGGCCCGGAATTCACGGTATATACAACGTTTGGGTGCCCAAGTCCAGCACACTCCGGCATTCCGAACACGGTAAGGGCAGGCAGGGCTGGACACGTGTAGGGGCAGGGCTATACAAGCCCGCCCTGAGCAGGTGTGTGGGGGCGGGGCTATGCCCCGCCCGGGCGGGTCGAAGACCCGCCCCCACACAAGCTTCTGCTACTTCAGCATGGATTCAATCAGGGAATAGGCCTCGTTCAGCGCGGCATCGAGATTTTCGGGGCTTTTACCTCCGGCTTCGGCCATATCAGGCCGCCCGCCCCCGGAGCCGCCCACCCGTTCGGCAATCGGGCGAATGATCTTGCCCGCCGGAAGCCGGCTAGTCAGGTCCTTGGTTACGCCCACCAGCAGCGCCACCCGTCCATCCGAGGCTGAACCCATTACCACCACGCCCGAGCCCAGCTTGTCTCGCAGCTGGTCCATCAGGGTGCGCATCTGCGGCCGCTCCAGGTTGTCCACCCGGGTGGCCAGCACCTTCACGCCCTCCACTACGCGCACATTCTGGTCCTGGCTGGACACGGACGAGGCGGCGCTCTTCAGCCGCGCTTTGTCCAGTTCCTTGCGCAGGCGCTTGATCTCTTCATCGCGGCTTTCGATCTCCTGGCGCAGCGCCGTGGCAAGTGAGCCTTCCGGCGTCTCGCCGAAATGCACCAGCCCTCGGGCTACGCCTTCCAATTGGTGGTCGGCCCGGAAGTGGTGCAGCGAACCGGTGCCGGTCACAGCGTTCACCCGGCGCACGCCGCTGGAGACGCTGCCCTCGTCCAGCACCTTGACCAGCCCGATCTCGCCGGTCGCTGCGGTATGGGTTCCGCCGCACAGTTCGGTGGAAACGTCGCCAATCTTGATCACCCGCACGCGGTCGCCGTACTTTTCACCGAACAGCGCCATGGCGTGGTACTCGCTGATGGCAACATCCAGGGGCACGTCCTCGATCACCTGCACCTTCTCGTTGCGCAGCACTGCTTTGTTGGCCAGGTCTTCAATGTCCTGCAGTTCCTCGTCTTCCACCGCGGTGAAGTGGGAGAAGTCGAAGCGCAGGTGGTCGGGAGCGACAAGCGAGCCCGCCTGCTTCACGTGCTTGCCCAGAACCTCGCGCAGGGCGGCATGCAGCAGGTGGGTGGCGGTGTGGTTGCGCATGGTTTCGGCGCGCACCTCGGTGTTGACCACCGCATCCACGTGATCCCCCACGTGAATCGGCTGTCGCGCCACAATTTTGTGCGCGCGCACCCCCTGGATGGGGTAGTAGCAGCCGCGCACTTCGGCCACGACGCTCGTATGGTCGGCGCCATAAAGCCAGCCCACATCGCCTACCTGCCCTCCGGCCTCGGCATAAAAAGGCGTGTGGTCGAGGATGACCTCCCCTTCGTGGCCCGGGTTCAGTTCCTGTACGCCCTGGTGGTGGGCGCCGATGATGGCCAGCACCTCGCAATCGCGCGAAGCGGCCTGGCGATAGCCTTCAAACACGGTTGCCGGCAGGTTGCGGTAGGCCGGGTTCGCGGTCTGCTTGTGGCCGCCCTTCCAGGACGCCTTGGCGCGGACGCGCTGCTCCTCCATGGCTTTGTCGAAGCCCGCCTGATCGAAGGCAATACCCTGGTCGCGCGCCGCGTCCATCAGGAAATCCAAAGGCATGCCGTAGGTGTCATAAAGCTTGAACGCCTTTTCGCCCGAGTACATGGCGCGGGCCGCGGGACTCCCTCTCTTGGCGGCGATTAGCGGTTGCAGATCTTCTGCCAGCTTCTTAAGCCCGAGATCGAGCGTGCGGGCAAACCGTGTCTCCTCCGCGTGTACCGCCTTGGATACGCGCTCCGAACCTTCCTTCAGTTCCGGGTACGCGTCCTGCATCAGGTCACAAACCGCGAACACCATCTCGTAGAGAAACGGCTTGGTCTGGCCCAGCAGGCGCCCGTGCGTAATCGCCCGGCGGATGATCTTGCGCAGAACATAGCTGCGGCCCTCGTTGCCGGGAATCACGCCGTCGGAAATCAGGAACGTGGCCGCGCGCGAGTGGTCGGCAATTACGCGCAGGCTGGCGGCGCCGCGCGCGCCCGTTTCCGCCTTCGTTTCTTTTTCGTAATCCGCGCCACACAACTCTGCCGCCCGCTTCATCAGCGGCACAAAAAGATCGGTGTCGTAGTTGGAAATCTTGCCCTGCAGCACGGCCGTCACCCGCTCCAGCCCGGCGCCAGTGTCAATGGAAGGCGCAGGGAGCGGGTTCAGGTTGCCGCCGGCATCGCGGTCGAACTGCATGAACACCAGGTTCCAGATTTCCACGTAGCGGCCGCATTCGCAGCCGAACTGGCAATCTTTGTGGCTCTGATCGCTAGCTTCCGGGCCCATGTCGTAATGAATCTCGCTGCACGGGCCGCAAGGGCCGGTGTCGCCCATCTGCCAGAAGTTGTCCTTCAGGCCGAACTCGTAGATGCGCTCTTTGGCGACCTTCTGGTCTTCATGCCAGTAGCGGTAAGCCTCTTCGTCGCGGGGCACACCGCCTTCACCCTTAAAGATGGTGACGAATAGCCGCTCTTGGGGGATGCCGAACCATTCCTTCGAGGTCACGAGTTCCCAGGCAAACTTGACGGCATCCTTTTTGAAGTAATCGCCGAAGGAAAAATTTCCCAGCATCTCGAAAAACGTGTGGTGTCGGTTGGTGAAGCCGACGTTCTCCAGGTCGTTGTGCTTGCCGCCCGCGCGCACGCACTTCTGCGAGGTGGTGGCCCGCTTGTAGTCGCGTTTTTCCAGCCCCAGGAAAACGTCCTTGAACTGGTTCATGCCCGCGTTAGTGAACAGCAGGGTGGGATCGTTGGCCGGCACCAGCGAGGAGGAGTGCACTTCTCGATGTCCGTGCTGGATGAAAAAGTCCAAGAATTTGCGGCGAATTTGCGAGCCGGTGAGCATGGGAGATTAGCAATTATTCTAGCATCGGATATTTCTTTTGATTGTTTTTCACCGCCGCGACGCAGAAGACACATTTCACCGCCGAGACGCCGAGTTCGCCGAGGGTTTTATCAGCGCCGAAAGGCCAAATTCCCCGAGGAACCAGCGAGGTTCCAATTCGGAACTGCACGTTCACGATTTCTCTGAATTGCCGCAATAACGCATGCCCGCCGATGAATACTATGGGCGGGAGCGCTTCGGGTAACTGTCTTACCTGAACTAATGCTCTCATCTGACCGGTCCCGTGGGGACCGGACGGAAATAGCTCCGCTGATCGGCCCCAAAGGGACCGGATGAAAGTAGCCCGCCAGTTTACTGGCGGGAGAGAGGGCAGAGCCGGGGATAAGCCCCGTAGAGACGGCTGAAGCACGGCCGAAATATTGTGGGTTTCTCGGCGTCTCGTCGGTGGAATTTGGTCCTACGGCGCGGGCTCGCTCTCCAGCGCGCTCAGCACTTCCTCATCCACGTCCCACTTCTTGAGGATGGTCACAATCACCTTGGTGGTGAATCCGGCGCGGGCCAGGGTGCGGAAGACGCGCGCCGCCTGCTTCTGGTCGGAAGGCTTTTGCAAACGCTTGCGGCGCAGGAAGGCGCGCGCCAGTTGCTCGTCGTTCACTTCGGAGTAGGCGCCCGAAATCGCTTTTTCGATTACGTCGCCGTGCACGCCCCGGCTCTTCAGGTCTGAGATGACGCGCAGTCGCCCGAATTTCTCATTGTCCCGCCGGTAAGACGAATAGGCGCTGGCGTATTGGGCGTCATTCAAATAACGCTGTTCTCTGAGGCGCAGGACTACCGCCTCCACCAGGACTTCGCCGCCCGCCTTCTCGTCCACCCGCTGGCGCAGCAGGCGCTTGAGTTCCGCTACCGAGCGCATGCGCCGGCCCAGCGCCCCAACCGCGTACTCATAGAGCGCGCCCTCGTCGCCAATCTTCTTTTTCGCTCGGGAGAACGCCATGCCATAAGGGTAGCGCGAAACGGTGTCAGCGCGTAAATGGCGCAAGGCCTTGGACACGAACGGGCGTCTGGATCGCTGTCCTGGTGAGGATGACATTCAGAGATAGAAAAAAGGCGCACCACTCGGCGCGCCCAACTTGCACGGTCAAAGCTAAAACTTGGAAAGACCCGCCGCCTGCATCTCCGCGCGGGCCATGTCGGTGGTGGAAGAAATGCCCTGCGCCCGCAGCTTGAAGTCGTCGGCGTTGGAGGCATTCTCCAGGGCGGTTTCGTACGTGATCAGGTTCTGCTGGCACAAATCCCACAGCGACTGGTCGAAGGTCTGCATCCCATACTGCGAGGTGCCGGCGGCAATCGCTTCCCGTATCATGCGGGTTTTTTCCGGCAGCAGGATGCACTCGCGCACGTAGGCGGTGGCGATCATGACCTCTACCGCGGGCACGCGGCCCTCGGAGTCGGCGCGGCGCACCAGGCGCTGGCTGACTACGGCACGCACCGTGGCCGCCAGCTGCGTCCGGATCTGTTTCTGCTCCGGCGGCGGAAACACCGCGATGATGCGGTTGATGGTTTCCACCGCGTCCAGGGTGTGCAAGGTGGAGAACACCATGTGCCCGGTTTCGGCGGCGTGCAGCGCGGTGGCGATGGTTTCCAGGTCGCGCATTTCGCCCACCAGGATCACGTCGGGGTCCTGGCGCAGCGAGGCGCGCAAAGCGGAGGCGAACGACGGCGTGTCCACGTCCACTTCGCGCTGGTTCACGAATCCCATTTTGTCGCGGTGCAGGAATTCGATGGGGTCCTCGATCGTGATGATGTGTTCGGGGCGGGTGGAGTTGATGCGGTCCACCATGGCCGCCAGGGTGGTGGATTTACCGGAACCGGTCACGCCCGTCACCAGCACCAGTCCGCGCGGCATGTCGCAAATCTGCTCCACGATCTTGGGCAAGTAGAGCTCGTCGAGGGCGCGAATCTTGGTGGGAATAACGCGCAGCACCACGCCCACATTGCCGCGCTGCTGAAACACGTTCACACGGAAGCGTCCCAGGCCGGCCACGCCATAGGCCATGTCGAGCTCGTTGTTTTCTTTGAATTTCTGTTTCTGGCGGCTGGACATGATGCTGAAAGCCATGTTCAGCATCTCTTCAGCGGTAATGCGCGACTGGTCCGAAAGAGGCACTAGCAGGCCATCTACACGCAAATGCGGATAGTTGCCGACCTTCAAGTGCAAGTCGGAAGCTTTGCGCTCCATGGCTACGCGCAGCAAGTCATCAATATTCATGGCCCGGTATGTCGCCTCGCGAGAGAATTGACCCCGCTTATGATGCCCCGGACGTAGTAAGAATGTAAGGTGACGTAGGTAATGTCCGATTGGCCGTGCCACCTCGATTCACCACACAGACACGAAGGGCCAGATGAAATGAATTTGCCGGCTTGCGGCTCGAAGCGCTGTTCTTCGGCTTGCAATTGATGGGAGATGCTGCGCACAAAAAAGGCCGCCTGTTTGGACGGCCTATCCGACAAACGCCAAGCTCTCTGCGTTCTCTGTGGTTAATTCGCGGTTATGCGGCTTTCCACTCCTCATCCGCGCTGCCGCCATAAATGGAGGGCACCTTCGCCCCCATCGGCCGCAGGTAGGTCGAGAGTTGGCCGCGGTGGTGAATGCTGTGGCTGGTCACAAAGCTCAGATAGAACACCGCCGGGTAATTGAACGCGCCATAAAAATCCACCGGCTTGCTTAGCTGCTGGTCGGTGAGCGCGCGCACGCGGGCCAGGGCACGAGGCAGGTTGGTCTCGTACCAGGTCAGCATTTCGCTCACGGTGTTCGGCTCCTGGAACCGTGGCTCCATGTTGAACTTGCCATCAGCAATCTCATCCAGCAGTTGCACCTCGGTTGAGACCAGATGCCAGGCCAATTCGAAGCCGGTGCGTGCTTTGGGATCGGGACGGTACTCGCGGCTGCGCGCCTCGGGAAGGGCGGCTACCACTTTCTTTGTGGTTTCCATCTCGCGGGCAACGCTGCCAGCGTTCATATCGCGAAGTCCGAGCACGAAGTCTTTGGTGAGAGAGGGTTGCGGAACTGCCATAAGAACCTCCTTCTGTGATTGCGGCTGGTGGTGTTGAGGTTGAGGGTTGGCGTGAACCGGGGATGCATAACCTGCACCCCCGTTCGCAAATATTACTAGGGCCCTGAAGAAACTGCTTGGCTTTAGCCTTCTGGCTTGGAGCCAGCCAGCTAGTAAGCCAGCCAGCGCTAAACGCTCACCGGCTGCTTGCTTCCCACCGGAACCGGCGTGAGCCATTTAAAGCGATCGGCCACTTCGCCACGCAGGATGCCATAGAACTCCTCCGCGATTTTGCGGGTGACCGGCCCCATGGTGCCTTTGCCCACGCTGATCTTATCCACCGAGCGCACCGGCGTGATTTCCGCGGCAGTTCCGGTGAAAAACACTTCATCGGCAATGTAGAGCATTTCCCGCGGGATCATCTGCTCCACGATCGGAATTCGCAGCTCATGCGCCAGCCGGATCACCGAATCGCGGGTGATGCCGGGCAGCACCGAGTTGCCCAGCGGCGCCGTCAGCAGCGTTCCCTGGCGCACCACAAACAGGTTCTCGCCCGAACCTTCGCTCACGAACCCACTGCTGTCGAGCGCAATCCCTTCCACGTAGCCGTTCATGATGGCTTCCATCTTGATCAGTTGCGAGTTCATGTAGTTGGCGCCTGCCTTGGCCATCGCCGGCAGCGTGTTGGGCGCGATACGCGTCCACGAGGATACACAAACGTCCACGCCCTGCTCGATGTCGCTGCCCAGGTATTTTCCCCACTCATAGTTGATGATGTAAACCTCGGTGGGCGAGTTGAAGGGATTGACTCCGGCTTCGCTGTAGCCACGCAGGATGATGGGCCGCAGATAGCACGGCCACACCTGGTTGACCTTCACCAATTCCTGCATGGCCGCCACCAGATCCTCACGGCTGTAGTCCACGTCAATGCGGTAGATCTTGGCCGAATCCAGCAGGCGCTGGGCGTGCTCCTGGGCGCGGAAGATGGCAGGGCCGCTGGGCAGCGCGTAACAGCGCACGCCTTCAAACACCGAGGAGCCGTAATTCACCACGTGCGCCATTACGTGCAGGGTGGCATCGTCCCACGCGATGAGTTTTCCGTTGTGCCATATCTTCGCGGTCTTCTTGATGGCCATGAGCGCTCCTTGAATGTTGTACCTGCTGGCCCGTGCAACTCTTAACGCCGTCGAAATTTCAGCAGGTGTACCGGAGGAGGGCGCGGGTTGCGGGTGAGCACGTCCAGGCTCAAGTACAGGCAATTATAACCGAGGGAAAGACCTGAGCCGCCCTGGCATCCACGCAAAAAGTGTCTAAGAGAAAAAGCTCACCGGCAGGATTAAACAAAACAGGTGTGGGCGGGCTGTGCGGGCATTGCCTGTGTGGGCACGGGGCTTTGCCCCGTGCAGGCGGCAGTGTGGGCATTGCCTGTGTGAGCACGGGGCAGAGCCCCGCCTCTACGTTCCTGGTGTCACTGCGGTTGTGCTGCCGTCGGCACCAGCACGGGCATTGGGGTGCTCTCGGCAGCGGTCTTCGACGCAGCGGCTCCCGGCAATTGGTCCCCGCGGAAATAGCGGCCATGCTGGGTCCGCATTTCCGACATGGCCATCAGGGGCTTGCCGTAGTCGTTGCGCGCATTCCAGAAGAGGAAGCCGATCCCTCCCTCCTCCTTCGCTACCCGTACTTGCGTGATGATGTAATTCGCCGAATAGGTGCGGGTGCGCCAGCCAAAGGCCTGCAGCCAGGGCCGCAGCACCACTCCCGTGGTCTTGGTATCGCGACGGAAGCGCGCCATGGATTCGCCGATAAAGTGTTCCGGCGCGTCGCCGGGGTGGGCATAGCCGTCCATGCCAAAGAAGTGCGAGGGGTAAATCATGGGCGAAAGCACGTCACAGTGCAGCGCCATGGCCGGAATGTCCTGCCCCGTGTGCGCCAGGTCCACCGGACGCTGCCAGGCCATCACCCCAAACACGTCCAGCGAAAGCAGTACATGCAGGGGGTGAATTTGGGCGTAAGCGTCGGTCAGGAAATGGGTTATCACGTCGGAGCGGCGCCAGTCCGGGTGCTTGGTCTGGAACAGAAAGTTGGCGTCCTTCTGGTCGCCCTCCGCGGGAAAGCGCACGTAGTCGAACTGGACCTCATCCACGCCCGCCTCCGCAGCCGCCTTGGCCAGGGCTATGTCAAACGCCTGCACCTCGGGATGGGAGGGATCGGTCCATACCAGCTTGCCGTTCTCCTTCCAGGGCTGCCCGGTGCGGCGGGAGCGAACCGCCAGTTCCGGGTGGCTCACCACCAGGCGCTCATCGCGAAAAATGGCAATGCGGGCGATGCTGTGCATGCCTAAAGAGTGCAAGTAACGGGCAAACTTGGGTAGATTGCGAATCACCGGCCGCCGGGCGGGCGAGTTCAACGGATGCTGGAAGGGAATGTTTACAATGCCGTCGCTGTCCTTGATATCGAAGACGACGGAGTTGCCGCCCATCTCCCGCCAACGATTGATGATGCGCATCCCTTTTTCGCTGCTGGCCATGGCGCCAGTCAGGTAAACGGCGCGTACTTCGAAATCGCGATTCACTTCGACCGGTCGTTCCAAAATGGGACCGGCCAGCATCCCAGGGATAATTATCTGCTCTTCGGGATGCAGAAAGTTGCCGTGCAGGCCATTGTTGGCCTGCCGGATAGCCGCTTCCAGTTCGCCCACCGTCAGGAAAGAAGTTTGCGGTAAATAGACACGCGCCAAGGCAGGCAAGCTTTCGCCGCGCGTAACTTGGTGCAAAGTCTGTCCCGGCTGAAGCACACGAGCCGCGGCGGTGGAGACTGCTACTCTCCCCGTGCTTGCCGGTTGATTGGAGCCGGTGCGAACTATGCCCGCTTGAGGCGGGGTAGCGGCATGAACGAAGCGCGGCGCTTTATTCCAGAAAACCAACGCCAACGCCAGGAAACAAACACTCGTGACGACCAGGCCTTTTTGACGCAACCATCACCGTCCCACTGCAAGAGCCCACAGAACCATCTGCATGGTACTGCAATTTGCCGGCCGGCTCTGGTTACCCCAGTTCATTGGACGCTGATTCTGCTGCCCAGGATGCGCAAAGCTTTTCTACTTTCCTTCCCGCAGGTACAAATTCCGATTGACACTTTCTGTCATTTCGACATCTAAGCGGTTATGAGGTGAGTCCCGGTGGGCGCGCTCCAGGATGGCGAGCCATTTGCTACGGGACTTAGGTACCGTTAATTGCTTGCGTCCGCGGTTGCGGCACAAGTCCAATCTCCCAGGACGGCCCTATGAACGAAAAATGGGGCCGGGAAAAGTATGCGAACAGGCTTAAATACCGCACTTGACCCTACCCGACGCAGCAATGACGCGCAGGAGTTTGAAAATTTCTTACACCGCAAAATCGTTGGCCAGGACGACGCTGTCCAGAAGGTCACCGAGATATACCAGATGTTTCTGGCGGGCTTAAACGCGCCCGGGCGCCCAGTCGGCAACCTTCTTTTCCTCGGGCCCACCGGCTCGGGCAAGACCCGTGTGGTGGAGGCAGTAGCCGAGTCGCTGTTCGGCGATCCCCGCGCCTGCATCAAGATTGACTGCGCCGAGTTCCAGCACAGCCATGAGATTGCCAAGCTGATTGGCTCGCCGCCCGGCTACCTGGGCCACCGCGAAACCCACCCCCTGCTCACCCAGGAGGCGCTCAACCAGTGGCACACAGAGAAGGTGAAGCTCTCGCTGCTGTTGTTCGACGAGATTGAGAAAGCTTCTGACGCGCTGTGGCAGCTGTTGCTGGGTATTCTCGATAAGGCGAATCTCACGCTCGGCGATAACCGCCGCGTGGACCTCTCGCAATGCCTGATCTTCATGACTTCCAACCTGGGCGCCGGCGAGATGAATGATCTGATGACCGGGGGCATGGGTTTTGGGCAGGTGCCCACCTACGACCTGCACCTGGACGACAAGATCATGCGTACGGCTCAGGACGCGGCGCGGCGCAAGTTTTCGCCCGAGTTCATGAACCGCATTGACAAGGTGGTGGTCTTTAAGTCACTCCGCGAGGAGCAGCTGCGCCAGATTCTGGAAATCGAACTGGGCATGGTGCAGCAGCGCATCCTCATGGCCACCGGCAACAACCAGTTCGTGTTCACCTGCAGCCAGAAAGTGAAGGATTTCCTGCTGCAGGAAGGCACTGACCTGAAGTACGGCGCGCGACACCTGAAGCGCGCCATTGAACGCGGTATCGTGTTTCCACTGGCCAACCTGGTCGCCACCGGCCAGGTGCGCCTGGGAGATTTTGTGCGCATTGACATGGCGCCAGAAGGCAGGATGACCTTTACGAAGGAAGCTGAAGGCGCCATGGTGCCGGTTTTGCTAGAGAAGTTTGGGCCGGAAAACGCGGTGCCTGCCGCCGCCCGCGCCGCCCGCTCTGCCGGTAACCGCCGCGAAGCGGGAGCGTCGCTGCTCGATCACAAGTAATAAATCCGCGAACCTGCGGATCCACGGGTGCCGAACCTGGCGCCCGCTTTTGTTTAGCAATTAGTTCGAACTGGTTTGCAGAGCGCCGAAAGCATCCGGGTCACGTTGCTGCTGTGAGCAGCAGCTGAGAACCGGGAACTGCCCACCGGACTAACTCCCCTGTTTCAGCTCCACCAGCACTAGTTTGGCTACGGCCTTCAGCGTCTCAAACACGCCCACGCCCTGGAAGGCGACCGCCTCGACCACCGGCTCGTCTTTTTTCCATAGCTCCTTTTTGAGCGTATCCACCGGCATGGCGTTGGGCAGGTCGCGCTTGTTGAGTTGCAGCACGTAGGGGATGCGGGTGAAGTCGTAACCGTGCTCTTTTAGGTTTTCCTGCAGGTTATCCAGCGCTTCGGTATTGGCGTCCATGCGCTCTTCCTGGGAATCAGCCACGAACACCACGCCGTCCACCCCGCGCAGGATCAGCTTGCGGCTGGCATCATAGAACACCTGCCCGGGAACGGTGTAGAGGTGGATGCGGGTCTTGAAGCCGCGCACCGTGCCCAGGTCCAGGGGCAGAAAATCGAAGAAAAGAGTGCGCTCGGTCTCGGTGGCCAGCGAGATCATCTTGCCTTTCTGCTGTTCCCCGGTGCGCTCAAAAATCCACTGCAGGTTGGTGGTTTTGCCCCCCAGTCCAGGACCGTAATAGACGATCTTGCAATTGATTTCCCGGGCTGCGAAGTTGATAAAGCTCAAACTATTGCCTCAGCGCCAGCTCAGCCGAACATCCGGCCTCTAAGATTTAGGTCCTTTGCGGAGCAGAGAACTTTTTATATCACAGACTTGCGGCTGAAAGCAGGGTTCCTCAGGTTACTACTTAGGCGGAATGCGAACCCGGGGCCGGCCTCGGACAAGAGCCGCTAACGTCCGGGAGGCAACGGATAATAGCCGTATTTGGCAGTGACCTTCAGATTGGGGTGGTCCACCCGCACTTCAATGTCGCGGTAGCCGCTGCTCACCGTAGCCCGCGCGGTGTAACCGATGGTGTACTGGTTGCGCGCCTCGCGCGTCAGTTCGCCATAAGAGTTCTCGATGGTTTTGCGGGTAAACGCCGGGTAAACCTGGCCGCCGCTGGCCGCCGCGTATTTGGGAAGGATGTTGCTTCTTCCCAGCCCCGGAATGTGAATCTTTTCCGCTGTGTTGTAGCCCGGAATGGCCGACCCGCCCACCGCCACCGCGTATACCGAGATGTTGTGGGAGAGCAGGAACTTCATCACCTCCCGGTAGCTGGCCGTACTGTCGGTTTCCAGGCCGTCGCTGATGATGAAGATCACTTTGCGCTTGGTAATGTCGCGCTTGCTCAGATCCACGGCAGCCTGCAACAGCGCGTCGTTCAGCACGTGCGACATGCGCGGCGGTGGAACCTGCGCCATGGCGCCCTGGTCTACCGGCAGGCCATTGACAGTGGGACGCGAATTGAGCGGGCCGCCGCCGAAGGGCACGCCTCCGGTCTGGCCCTCTTCTCTGTCCTTCAGCATGTCGAGCGTGGAGTCCAGCTTCTTGTTAACGGCCGTGAAATCCAGCATTCTCTGCACCACATTGCTGTAGGTGTAGAGTGAAACCTCGTCGAACTGGCTGAAAGCGCCTTCCAGAGCGCTCAGGCTCTCCTTCACTTTGCGGAAGGCGACACTGGGAACGCCAGTGTCAATGATCACCGCGGTCGAGAGCGGGAACGGATCGCTGGTAAAGAACTTGATCTGCTGCTTCACCCCGTTCTCGTAGACCGAGAAGTCTCGCGGTGTCAATCCTTCCACCATGTGGCCGTTGTCATCTTTTACCGTAACCGGCACCACCACGAAATTGACGGTGGTTTGAAGAGTATAGAGCTGGTCGCGGGGACTGGAAGGCACATCTGGGGCGCCTCCCCGCGGCACCGTCGTGATTTTCGGCTGCGGCGGCGGGGCCTGCTCCGGCGGTGCCTCAACGGGGGTTGTAGTCCCTACGGTGGGTAAAGGGGAGGCCGGCGCCGTACCCGGCTGAGGTTGCGGCGTGGAGGGCAGTTGCTTCGCACCCGGGAAGGGCTGCTGCGGGCGGCTGGCGGAAGGCGCATCAGGAATGTTCTGCTGGTCCTGGCTTCCTGTTTTCTGGGTCTGGGTGGCAGGCTGAGTATTATTGTCTGGCTGAGTTTGCTGCGTCCCTGCTTGCGACTGCGCTAGCGTCCTCAGGGGACCTGGGCACAGGCCGATCATCATCAAGATAACCCCGACCCAGCTCCATTTGCCTGGCTTTAGCATCTCCTGTGGCCGCCTCTCCCCGGCCACGCTTTTTCTCGCATAGCCGAGTCCACTTCCTGCATCTTAGAATAGCAAGAGCTACCCTAATAATAGCTGAGCCGGCAGGCTTCGGGCATGACTACGGTCGCAGCCGCGAGTGACAAGCATCACTGCTCTCGCTGCGTACCGCGTCTCCCCGCTGAGCTGCCCTGATTCAAATTAGGAGAGATCCAGCATGTTTCGTACCCAGGCCCTTCGGGGGTTGGTGGCCCTGCTCGTGATGGGGCTGCTTTGGCCGGCGTTGCTTGCCCACGCCCAGGGGGCCTCGCAGCAGCCTGCTTCCAAGCAGCAGGAGGGCGACCAGTCCGTCTCCACCTTGCAGGTGAACGTCAATGTGGTGAACCTGTTTTTCAACGTGAAAGACAAACGCGGCACGCTCATCCCCAACCTTACGCGCAACGACTTCAAAGTCATCGAGGATGGGCACCCGCAGAACATTAAGTACTTCACCGCTGAAAGCGACCAGCCGCTCACGCTGGGCATTCTGATTGATAGCAGCGTCAGTCAGGAACGCGTGCTGCCCATGGAAAAGGAAGTGGGCGCAGCTTTCCTGAAGGAAGTTCTGCGCCCCAAGGACGAGGCCTTCGTCATCAGCTTCGATGTGAATGTGGACTTGTTGCAGGACTTCACCAACTCCGCCCACACGCTGCGCACCGCCCTCGACCAGGCCAAGATCAATGGCGGCGGCGGTTGCGGCGGCATACCTGGCCTTGGCGGAGGACCGGTTCCCTGTACCAATCCCAAGGGCACTCTGCTTTATGACGCCGTCTATCTGGCGAGCCACGATAAGCTGTCCACCGAGGTGGGGCGCAAAGCCATGATCATCCTCACCGATGGTGAGGACCAGGGCAGCCAGGAAACCGTCCGGCAGGCGATTGAGGCCGCCCAAAAGTCCGACTCCATCTGTTATGTGCTGCTCATTGCCGATCGCGGTTTCTATGGGCTGGGAGGCTATTCCGGCGACCGCGCTATGAAAGAACTGGCAGAGCAGACCGGCGGCCGCGTAATCAGCGTCGGCAACAAGCCGGAGAAGCTCAAGCAAGCCTTCGATCAAATCGCCAACGAGTTGCGTACCCAGTACAGCATCGGCTATACCCCCAGCAACACCAAGCGTGATGGCAGCTTCCGCCGGGTGGAAGTCAAAACCAAGGAAGGCTACAAGGTGCAGTGCCGCTCCGGATACTACGCTTTGCCGCCGCGCGGGGAAGGGGACTAGCCAGGCCGAAGCCGGAATCGCTGGCAAGTTCGCTCCCAAATGAGGTTTATCTTTGTCCGGAAGTGAACTTGGCTGTGGGCTGTATAGCTGACTGGCTCAGAGTAGTCAGCTAGTAAGCCAGGCAGCTATTGGTTGGGGGCGTAATATCCGCGGCGGGCGCGCACGTGCATATCTTTGTGTTTCTCGGCCACGATCTCAATCGCATGGTAGGCGCCATCGCGTTTGAAACCAGTCGGGCGGTAAGAAAGCGCGTATTGGCTGCGCAGTTCATCCTGAATTTGGGTGAAGGCGTCGGCCACGTCCTCCACCTTGAAGGGAAAGAAAGCGCGGCCCCCGGTGGCATCGGCGATGCGTTCCAGCACCTTGTCACCATGGCTCTTCATGCCGCTGATGTTGGTGCTGATGGTGTAAACGATCACTTCCGCGCGCTGCGCCATCTCGATGGCTTCTTCCCGCGTAACGTGGCTCTGGTTGTCCTCGCCGTCGGTGAGGAGAATCACGGCCCGGCGCACCGATCCCGCGTCTTTCGCCTTGGCTAATTTGTCACGGCAGGCGTAGTAAAGCGCGTCGTACATGGCGGTGCCCCCGCCGGGACGCAGCATGCGCACACCCTTGGAGAGCGCTTCGGTGTTATCGGTGAAGTCCTGGGTGACTTCGGGCGTGGTGTCGAAGCCGATGGTAAAGGCCTTGTCGAAATTCGGCCGCACGATCTGGTTGAGGAACTCGATGGCCGCCGCCTGCTCGAACTTGAAGCGGTCGCGTACCGAGTTGCTGGCGTCAATCAGCAGGCCCACGCGCAGCGGCAGGTTGGATTCGCTGCTGAAGCTCACCACCTGGGCTTGCGGCTGCCTGTCGTCCAGCACGCGAAAATCATTCTTCGCCAAATTCTTCACGTAGCGGCCGTGCTTGTCGGTCACGGTGAAGATTACGTTCACTTCATCCACCCGCTTGCGAATGGTGGTGAGCGGTGTCTCTTCAGTGCTGGGCGGCGTGGCTTTCGCGGGGGGTGGTGGCGCCGGGGCAGCTGCTGGTTCGGCAGGCGGCGGAACCGGTTGGGCGTTTACCGTTTCGGGCTGTTCCGCGCTGGGATCGCTGGCGGGAGCTGCTGCTGGGGCGCTTGGATTTGCTGGTTGCGGTGAATGGGCTGGAGGCGCCGAATTATTTGCCGCCGCCTTGGCGCGCTGCATTTCCTGCAGCTTCACCGCCGACGGCGCCGACGGCAAATTGTCCTGCTTGCTCTGGCTGGTGTCCTGATTACTAGTGCCCTGGTTAGAGGTTTGCGTCTGTCCCACAGCCCAAGGCAGCAGAAGGAGCATCCCAGCCGTTAAAACGATGGCCCTGCTTCTCATCCTGACTTTCCATTATAGCCGCTGGAATGGCCCATCTGGACGAGGAAATCCTGCAACTCCGGAGGCAGAGGGCGGGAAAACGCCAGCCTCTCTCCCTTTCGCGGGTGGGCAAACTCTATCGCTGCGGCATGAAGAAAGTTCCTGGGCAGAGACAAAGGTTGAATGTCTCCTCCTCCCTTTCCCGGCTGGATCTCCCGCGGAGCGCCATAGAGCGTGTCGCCCACCACGGGGTGGCCGAGCGACGCCAGGTGCACCCGGATCTGGTGGGTCCGCCCGGTGTCAATCTTCAACTCGAGCAGGGAAAATTTGCCCCAGGGCGTCTGCAGGCGCTCCATCACCCGGTAATGGGTGACCGCCTCGCGCCCCCCGCTGCGCCGCGTGGTCATGCGCGTGCGGCGGATGCGGTCGCGGCTGATGGCGCTGCTGATGGTTCCAGATTCCTGCTTGAGCCACCCGTGGACCAGCGCGATGTACTGCTTCCGCACCTCGCGGCGGGAAAACTGTTCTCCCAGGCGGCGATGTGCCAGATCGTTCTTGGCGACGATAATCAGGCCGCTGGTGGCCCGGTCCAAACGATGCACAATGCCTGGCCGCAGCTCGCCGCCGGCTTGCGAAAGAGCCGCGAAGCGGTGCAGCAGCGCGTTCACCAGCGTGCCACGGTTGCGCTCGTCCTCCGTCGCTCCGGCACCGGCGTGCACCATCATGCCCGCTGGCTTGTTGATGACCGCCAGGTCGTCATCTTCATAAACCACGTCCAGGGGAATTTCTTCCGCAATGGCGCGCAGGGGCGGCGCCGCCGGTGACCCCAGCACGCGCACCTGCTCGCCGCCCTTCAATTTGAGCGAAGCTTTGGGAGCGCCTTCGTTGACCAACACCTTGCCTTCGCTGATGAGCTGCTGCACCCGCGCGCGGCTCACCTCCGGCAGTTGCGCCACCAGGAATTGGTCCAGGCGCTGCCCCGCGTGTTCGGGCGTGACCGCGAATGTGCTGGTTTCGATGCCGCTCGACATCTCCGCATCATTCTCGCACGCCGGAAGAATCGCCTGCGGTGGCAGGTCCGGCGATTAGCTGGTCGCGGTGAGACTGTCGCTGTCTTTAAGGATTTGAGCCACTCTTTGCAGGAGGGTGGTGGGATGCACTGGTTTGGCCAGCAACTCGAACCTGTGGCCCTCCTGGCGCGCCGATTCCAGCATGTCAGCAGTGGCGGCTTGCCCCGAGATCAGCAGGATGGCACAGCCGGGAAATTCCTGGCGAATAGCAATCGCCATCTCGATGCCGCTCATGCCCGGCATCACCACATCGGTCAGCACCAGGTCGGGATGGAATTCGCGGCAGCGCGCCAGTCCGCTGTCCCCGTCGTAGGCGGCTGCCGTCTCATACCCTTGCCCCTGCAAAATAAGAGCTGAGGTATCAGCAATCCGTCGTTCATCGTCCACGATGAGAATGCGCATGTTGCATCCGCTTAGCGCGTTGCGCCGGCAACCACGGTGCGGCGGGCGGTGCCGCGCCGCAGCCACAGCGCGCCCCCGGCGATCACCAGCAGGATGGAAATGAACTGGGTGCCGCTCATGGCCCCGCCGAACATCACGCCCCGTCCGGGGTCGTCGCGGATGAACTCCAGGAAATAACGGGCAAAGCCGTAAAGGAACATGTAGGCGCCGATAACCTGCCCGTCGAATTTCTTGTTGCGGATCAGCCAGTACAAGATGAAAAAGTTCACCAACTCCACCGCTGACTCAAACAACTGTGTGGGCTCCAGTGCCACTCCCAGCGGCGTTCCTACCCAGGCGTGGGACAATGGGTTATTGAAGGTTACGCCCCAGAAGTGGCTGGTGGGCTTGCCCCAGCAGCAGCCGGCGGCAAAGCAGCCCAGCCGGCCGATGGAATGCCCCAGCGCCAGGCCGGGAGCAAAACTGTCGCAAGTGGCCAGCGCCGGCATGCGATGTTTGCGGATGTACCAGGCGGCCGCCAGCAGAGCGGCCAAGAACCCGCCGGAAAATACTCCCCCAGCTTGCAACGTGCCCAGGCTGAAAATCTCGCCGGGATGAGAGGTGTAGTAACCAAGATCCACGAGGATCATCAGGACCTTGGCGCCGATGATTCCGCTGAGCACCACCAGGATCCCCAGGTTCCAGGTTTTCTCCGCGTCAATGCCCTGACGCTGGGCCATGCGCACGCTCACCCAAAGTCCGACCAGGACACCGGTTGCGACCAGCAGGCCATAGGTAGGCAGGCTGAAATTGCCGAGCTGAAAAAGTCGTGGGAACACTGTTTCAATTATAGATGCTCAGAAGCCCGGGAGGATTTTGAGATTTACGATCTTGATTGACGATTGAAGAGCAGGTCCCTGCGCGCTAAAGGGCCTCAGAATGACATTCTCACGAGGGCAGGGCCATTGACGCTCGAACGTCAGGACTCGAGCAGAAAGCGTAAAGCCGACCCACTGAGCCGTGTGGCGGGCCGAGAATGAACCCGTCTCAGGACGGTGGGAACCCGCCGCGACCCGTTAGGCATCTCCGCGTGGCGGAGCATCGCGCACAGGATCGTTAGCCGAGTCGAGCTCCCTTCATTCAGCTGTTGGTTCAAAAAACGGTTACCGCCTTCACCAACTTGGCAGGCCGGCTTACGGGATTAATGCTAGGCAAAAGCGGAGTGGATGGCAAGCTGCCGAAGGTAAATAGTTGGTACTCAGCTTGCGAGCTGCCGGATAGCAGCTTTCGTGCAGAGTTCATCAGGGGAGGCCAGGGGCCACCCGGCATCGTTTGCCGGGCGCGAAGCGGCTCGGATAAGGATAGGCACCCCGGACCGCCGGTTCGGGTTAAGCCGAACGCTCGCCGACGCGGCGTTTATCTTCCACCAGCATTTCGTCCAGCACTCCGGCCAGGCGCTGCGCCCGCACCGCGTAATCGTTGATGCCGCCATTTTCCAGCTTGCGCTTCATCAGGTGGTATTCATCGGCGATATTCAAAGCGGCGAGCACCGCCAGCCGCAGCGAGTCCACGGTGGAGGTCTGCTCGGCGACCAGCCGCATCTTGGTGTCCACAAACTCCGCCAGCCGGCGGATGTACTCGGGATCGGTGCCGCGCAGGTTGTAGGCCTGATCGAAAATTTCCACCCGCACGCTGTTGGTGACCGGGGCTACCGCCTGCTCTTTGGCCGCAGCTTGCATGCTCAACTCCTCCTGCTTGCGATGTCCGCGCCTAGTCGGCGGCGGCCTCTTCGGCCAGGGCCTCGATCTGGCGCAGCATGTTTTCGACCCGGGTGCGGACCTCCTCGCGCTCCCGCTTGAGGGCGACCGCTTCCCGCCTGAGCTGTTCAACCTCTTCTTCACGTTCTTCCAGTTGTTGGCGCAGGCGCTGGATATCGCGCTCCGCCACGGACCTGGCCTCACGCGCGCTCTTGTACAGGTCAATAGTGCGATAGACCTTCTCTTCCAGCACGCTAAATTCGTCGGTAGGAACCTCGGCTGACAACGCCTTTACGGACATGGATGAAACTCATCCTTGAAGATTTTTGGGTACCTGGGATGCGGGCAGTATACCCCAGTTGCCTGTGGAAACAATCAATTAGTACGAAGGCCAATCAACAAATAGCAACGCGGAGATGAAGCGGTGGATCAAGTTCGAGTAGCCACTGCCAGCTGCTTTGATAGAGTACGGTTTCAGCAGCGCCGTTCCAGCGGCAACGAGGTTTGTATCAGGGTACGCCTGCAGGCGTGCCGAAGTCTGGGAACTCCTTACGCCCTTAGCGTTCCTCCCAGCGCCTGCAGCGCCTGGATGATTTGGCTCGACCAGAGCGCGACCTCATCTTCGCGCAAGGTACGCTCAGAGGACTGGAATGTGGCACGCAGTAGCAGGGAATACCTGCCCGCAGGAACGGCGCCGCCGCGGAAAATTTCCACCGGCACAAATTTGCGCAGCTCGGCAATGCGCAGCGCTTCCACCGCGCCGCGAATCAGATCGTACGTGACCCGGTCTTCAAAGATGAATGAGAAATCGCGCTCCACCGCCGGGTAGCGCGGCAGCGCCTCATAGCGCACCTGCCGTAGCGAGTGCTGATAAAGGCGGTTGAGATAAATTTCCGCCACGTACACATCCTGGCGCAGCTTTCTTGCCGCCGCGATTTCAGGATGAAGCTGCCCGAAGCGCGCCACGGTGGCGCCGTCCATCACCGCCCGTGCCGAACGCGCGGGATGGTAGTAGTCGGCGGCGTGCGCGTCGTAATACAGCGACTGGTGCTCGAATGCGGCCAGCAGCGTCTCCACGTCTCCCTTCAAATCGAAGAAGGAGTACGGCCGCGCCGGGCGGTGCAGGTTCGCAGGTTCCGCGTTACCCGTTACCCCCAGGCACAGCTGCTTGTGTTCATCCACGCGCGCACCCGACAGCTCGAAGACATCTCCCGTCTCGAACAGGCGCACGTTATCGTTTCCCCGGTTCAGGTTCCAGGCCAGCATCTCCAGCATTCCCGGCAGCATGGAATTGCGCAGGTAGCGCGCCTCTTCGCTGATGGGGTTTTCCAGTTCCACCGCCGCCGCCGCGGAGAACTGCCGCGCATCTTGCTCGGAAATGAAAGTCAGCGAGATGGCCTGGTTGTAACCGAGCGCCAGTGCCCGTGATTGCAGGCGGGCATCTTTGGCTGCGTTGGTGTGTTCGATTACGGACCCGGAGAACGCAGGCAGAGTGTTGGGAAAGCGATTGTAGCCGTGGACGCGGGCAATCTCCTCAATCACATCAATTTCGCGTTCCACATCCAGCCGCCAGCTGGGAATCTCGATAGTGTAGGTAGCGGCTTCTTCCGCCACTGCGGCGCGCGCCCCGCCTGTGCCCAGAGGGCCGCCCCGGTGTGACACCGCGACCATGGGCCGTCCGCTAGTGACGCCGAATCCCAGTCGCCGCAGAATGCGCTCAATCTCGGCCTGGTCAATGTCCTCGCCGAGAATGCGCAACACCTCGGCACGGCTGAGCGGCACCGGGGCGCGGCTGATCCCGCGAGCCACCGCGTCAATCCCTTCGCCCTCCAGCGAGCCGCCGGCGGATTCCAAAATAAGCTGGGCCACTCGGGCGCAGGCCAGGGAAGTGGCACCGAAGTCGGCGCCGCGCTCGAATCGGTGCGAGGCGTCGGTATGCAGCCCGTGCCGGCGCGAGCTTTTGCGAATGGCGACGGGATCGAACCACGCTGATTCGATCAGCACATTCCTGGTCCGCTCCGTAATCATGGTGTCGAAACCGCCCATCACTCCGGCCAGCGCCACGGGGCGATTCGCGTCGGCGATCACCAGGTCGTCGGGAGAAAGCTTGCGGTCCACGCCGTCCAGTGTCTTCAGGGTTTCGCCTGCGCGGGCGCGGCGCACAATAATTTTGCCGCCCTGCAGTAAATCGAGATCGAACGCGTGCGTCGGGTGGCCCATCTCCCACAACGTGTAGTTGGAAGCGTCGGCAACATTGTTGATGGCGCGCTGGTCCACGCTGGCCAGGCGCTCGGCAACGCGTTTGGGTGAGGCGCCGATCTTCACCCCGCGCACGATCCGCGCGGTGTACCGCGCGCAGCCCTCGGCATCCGCAATTTCAATGGCAAAGTTCGGCTTGCCCTGCGCCTGGGGCAAAAGCGGTTGAATGGCTTTCAGTGCCGCATCGTAGATAGACGAGCACTCCCGCGCCACCCCGTAATGATTCATGCAGTCTGGGCGATTCGTGGTGATCTCCATCTCGAAGACCCCGTTCTCCCCAATGGATTCCACCGCCGTGCCCGTGAGCGTGAGCTCCTCGGCCAGTTTGAGGTCGTCCACCTTCAGGTCAACGAACTCGCGCACCCATGTGGGAGAAATTTTCATGACAGCTGCTAGTTTCTAGCTCCGAGCTCCCGCAAAACCAATATCCAAAGCCAAGTTCTACCGCCGAGACGCCGAGCACGCCGAATATTGCGGGTCAATAAAGGTAACTTCAGATTGAAGGTGAAACTCTTTGCTCCCAATGGCCATTCTGAAATCACAAAATCATCAATTTGGTTTTTCTCCGCGCCCTCTCTGTCTCGGCGGTGGAACTTGGTCTTACGCAAACTGCTCCAAAAACCGCACATCGCCCTGGAACAGAAGTTGAATGTCGTCAATCCCGTAGCGCAGCATGGCCACCCGGTCGGCTCCCATGCCGAAGGCGAAGCCGCTGATCTTGCCCGGGTCATAGCCGTTGTCGCGCACGAAGTCGAACACGTTCGGGTCTACCATGCCGCAGCCTAGCAGCTCAATCCAGCCGCTCTGCTTGCAGGTGCGGCAGCCCTTGCCGCCGCAGAATGGGCAGCTGATCTGCACGTCGGCGCTGGGCTCAGTGAAAGGGAAGAACGAGGGATAAAACCGCGTCTTCACCGATGACCCGAACAAAGCCTTCATGGCATGGTCGAGGGTGCCTTTCAGATCGCAGAACGTGATGTTGGTATCCACCGCCAGCCCTTCTACCTGGTGAAACAGCGGCGAGTGGCTGGCATCGGGAGTGTCGTGGCGGTGTACCTTGCCCGGACAGACCACGCGCACCGGCGGCGGATACTTCTGCATGCTGCGAATCTGCACCGGGGAAGTGTGGGTGCGCAGCAGCAGGCGGTCGCGTGCCGGCTTCTTATCCTGACCGGCGAGAAAAATGGTGTCCTGGGTGTCGCGCGCCGGGTGGTTGGGCGGAAAGTTCAGCGCCTCGAAATTGTAGTAGTCGGTCTCCACTTCCGGGCCTTCTTCCACCGAATAGCCCATGCTCTTGAAGACCTTAACAACATCATCCAGCGCCTGCAGCACGGGATGGCGCGCACCGATGGGCCGGGTGATCCCGGGCAGGGTGATGTCAACCCGCTCTGCCGCCAGCCTGTCGCTCCCGGAACGGCCTGCCATGCGCTCTTGTGCGGCGACCACGTCGTTTTCCACGTGGGCCCGCAGTTCGTTCACGCGACGTCCGACTTCGCGCTTGGCTTCCGCGGGCGCCGCCTTCAACCACAGGTCGTTGACTTGGGTGAGAATGCCGTTCTTGCGCGCCATCCAGCGGTCGCGCAGCGCCTTCCATTCCGGCTCACTGCAAGCCTTAGCGCATTCCTGTTCCAGGGCAGAGGTCAGCTCAGTGACGGCCTTGTCCAGAGCCGCCGGCGAGAAATCCGTGAGCTTGGGAACCTGGTACATGAGAGTTGTGCCGTCCCTCTCGGGACTCGGGCTTCCTCGGACCACAGCTACCCGGGACTTCCGTCCTGGGCTTTCCTCGGCCGCCCTCACGGGCTGATGCCAAAACATCCCGCAGAGTGGATTGAAGCAATTAGTAAATGCCGCGTCCAAGGGCCAAATGCTAAAGGCTAATTGCTAATGGCTGGTTTTGCTCAATCCTGAATGCTGACGGCTGCTTTTACGCCTTGCCGCCCGCCAACCCGCTCTTGGCTTGCTCAACCAGGCTCTTAAAGCCGGCGGGATCCGCGACCGCCAGCTCTGCCAGAATCTTGCGGTCCAGGTCCACCCCGGTTTTTTTGAGCCCGCTGATGAACTGGCTGTAGCTGAGCCCGTTCAGCTTGGCGGCGGCTCCGATGCGCACAATCCACAGTGAGCGGAACTGGCGCTTCTTCAGTCTGCGGCCGGCGTAGGCGAACTTTAGCCCGCGCTCCACCGACTCCTTGGCTGAGCGGTACAGCTTGGATTTGGTCAGGAAATAACCGCTGGCGCGTTCCAGTATCTTTTTGCGCTTGGCGCGGCGTTTGGTTCCGCGTTTGACACGAGGCATGGCGTGCTCCTTTTTTGTGGCGATCCGCTCAGGGATCGCAAATTAGCGGCTGGAGGCAAGGAGAAATTCCGAAGCCTCTTCACACGCTCTACAGCTTATGTGGGGACAGGCGCCCTCGCCTGTCCGGCGGCGCTTGCGCCGCAAAAGCCAAAGCCGCGGCCGGCCGCGCCACAATCACGTCACTGGTACGGGATCATCCGCTTGATCTTGGGCGCGTCCGCCGGATCCACCAGCACGGCGTGGCGCAGCTTCCGTTTGCGCTTCTTGTCCTTGGAAGTCAGGATATGGCGCAGGTGGGAATGCGAGCGCTGCACCTTACCTCCCGCGGTCTTCTTGAAGCGCTTGGAAGCGCCCTTGTGAGTCTTCAGTTTCGGCATAAGTTATTGAACCTGCTCTTCATCCTAAATGCAGTCTCGGGAATACGGCAAGACACAGCCTTCACTCTCAGCTGAAACATGCTCCCGAGGAAGCCCCGCTCTCAGGCTTGCGCGCGTGTGGGCGCCTGCTGGGTGGCGGCGGCTTTCTTAGGCGCCAGAATCAGGTGCAGGGTGTTGCCTTCCTGCCGCGGCCGGAACTCCACCAATCCTTTGTCCTCGACGTCCTTGATCAGCCGCTCCAGGATTTGCCGGCCCAGGCTCTGGCGCGTCATCTCGCGGCCGCGGAAAAAGATCGTGGCTTTCACCTTGTCGCCTTCGTCCAGAAACCGCAGCACGTGGTTTTTCTTGGTCTGGTAATCGTGCTCGTCCACGTTGATGCGGAACTTCACTTCCTTGACGGTGATGGTCTTCTGGTGCTTCTTGGCCTCGCGCTCCTTCTTTTCCTGCTGGTACAGGAATTTGCCGTAGTCCATGATGCGGCAAACCGGGGGTTGCGCGGTCGGCGAGATCTCAACCAAGTCAAGGTTCTTGGAGCGGGCCATCTTGAGCGCTTCGAAAGGCGGCAAGATGCCGATCTGGTTGCCTTCATCATCAATCACGCGCACTTCGCGGGCGCGGATGCGCTCATTCATGCGGATAAAACGTTTGTCGATACAAACCTCCGGCCCTGCCGGGGCGGGTGAGATGGAAAATTATAGCATGCGTCCGATAGATTTTCGGTCTGGTTGGAACCCGAATCAGCTGTTGATAACCGCCAGCAACTCGCCCGCGCTTGCGCTCTTAATGTTTACCGTGAGCCATTGGTTGGCTTCATGGCGGCCGGCTAGCCGTAATTTCAGGTAATTGTCACTGAGGGCTTCGGTGCATTCCCCGTCATAGGTGCTGAGCGTAATCGCTTCAAGGGTCTTGTCCACAAACGAGCGTTGAAACGCTAATTTCTTCTGCGCCGCCAATTCTCGCAGCACGCGGTTGCGTTCATGTGCTATGGGAGCCGGGACTTTTTCTGGCAAAGTTGCCGCCGGTGTGCCCGGCCGTGCCGAGTAAGTGAACACGTGCAGGTAGGTAAAGGGCAGCTCTTCAACCAAAGCTCGAGTCTGTTCGAAGTCGGCCGCGCTCTCGCCGGGAAAGCCCACCATCACGTCGGCACCGATCGCTGCGGTCGGCATGGCTTGGCGTATCTTGCGCAGGCGCTGGGCGTAATGCCAGGGCCGGTACTTGCGGTGCATGCGCCGAAGAATATCGTCGCTGCCCGACTGCAGGGGCACATGCGCGTGCTTGGCGATGCGAGGAGAGCCCGCCGCCAGTTCGATCAACTCCTCGCTCCAGTCCATGGGTTCGATGGAACTGAGCCGCAACCGCTCCAGGCCGGTCTGCTCCAGAATGGCGCGCACCAGGGCGGGAAAGCGCAGCTGTGGCCTCAGGTCGCTCCCCCAGCGCCCCAGATTGATGCCGGAAATCACAACTTCGCGGTACCCTGCTGCGACTAAATGACTTACCTGGCCGATGATCTCCTCCAGGGGCAGTGAACGGCTGCGGCCCCGCACAAAGGGGATCACGCAGAACGAGCAGCGGTTGTTGCAGCCGTCCTGCACCTTCAGATTGGGCCGGGTGCGCTCGGCAAGCGCATCAAACACCGGAGCCGCCAGGAGCTCGGTGTGGGCAAAAATATCCCCCACCAGGAGCGAAGCGCTGTTCGAGCGCGGCGTCTGCAACTCGTTCAAAGGAAAAAAGTTTGTGTCCTCGGCGCCATTTGCGCCGGAGGCGCGGGCAACGTCTCCGCCAACCAGTTCAGAAATCTGGTGCTTGTGGGAATTGCCTACGACCCAGCGAACTCCCGGCAGGGAAGCAATTTCTTCCGGCGCGCGCTGTGCGTAGCAGCCGGTCACCAGGATCTGGCAGCCGGGGTTGGCGCGATGAATGCGGCGGATGGCGGCGCGAGCATCCTGGTCAGCGGCCGCGGTCACGGTACAGGTGTTCAGCACCACCACCTGCGCCTGGCCAGGCTGCTCGGCCCTTTCCAGCCCCTGAGCACTCAGTTGTTGCTCCAGGGCAGCCCCGTCCGCCTGGGTGGCGCGGCAGCCAAAGTTCTGCACGTAGAAACTGGACACGGTGCTATTATAGGCGGGCGCCGGCGCTATAAACGTGCCGGTTAGCAGGAAAGTAGCTGCTCGAAAACCAAAAGCACGTCGCTGGCATCCGATGATCTTTCCGATATAGTGGGAACAGGAGAATTTATGAAGCGCCGTATCCTGCTGGTGGACGACGAACTGCCTATCCTGCTTACCTTGAAGGCGGTCCTGGAAATCAACGGCTTCGAAGTAATTACTGCCGCTTCGGCGCGCGAGGCCGAGACCAAGCTGCGCTCCGGCGTCTACCACATGGTGATTACGGACATGCGCATGGAGACCGAGACCTCCGGTTACGACGTGATTCGCGTGGCTCGCGAACAGCAATACAATCCCGCCACCGCCATTCTTACCGCCTATCCCGCCCTGGGCAGCGATTGGCAAAGCCGGGGAGCCGAATCGCTCCTGGTCAAACCGCAGGGTACCGAGGATCTGCTGCGCCAGATTGAGGTCCTGCTGATTCAGCACGAAGACAAGAAGCAAGCGTCCCACAACCCCCGCGCCCGCGACGCGGCTGCGGCGAGCGAAGGTGCTCGCGGCCGTAAGGTCAGCTAGGGTCGCAATAACCGAGAAATTTTCTTAATTAAGGGCAGAGTTCCGCCCTATGGAAAACCCAGCCTGCAGATTGATCGACATCACGCTTCAGGGACACCAATCAGGCTACGACCCTTGTGCTTGCCGGCTTGGGGGTCAAGGTCCGGCGTACACGTCTCAGGCTCGTCCTACGAAGCACACATGTTGGCCCCTTACCGGCGGCCCTGGTTCAGGCGGTAGCGGCGGTGGTTCGCCGCTGCTGGAAACATTCCCGGCAAAATACCGGGCGTCCCTGTGTCGGCCTGAAGGGGACGGTTGTTTCCTTGCCGCACTGTGAGCACACGGTGCGGGTTTCCACCCGCGGATAAGTCGTCGCCGTGGGAGGCGCCCCAGCCAGAGTGGAAACTCGCTTCGACTTGCACGGTTTGCAGCGCTTGGGCTCGTTTTTGAACTGCTTGTCGAAGAAGAAAAGCTGCTCGCCCGCCGTAAATATGAACTCAGCCCCGCAGTCCACGCATTTCAAGACCTTGTCCTGGAACTCCATGCGACACGCCCCTTTTATGCGGACCTGTCGTAGCCGCGAGGGATTCGACTACACCAGATCCAACTACACCCCCCAGACTCGGCCCTCCGTGCACTCCCGAGGTGCACGGCACTAGTTAAAAGCCCTAAAAATGCGTGACCGCTAACAACTAAGGCCTTCGGAGCATAGGAGCGGGTGAAGGCTTGAAGAAATGGAAAGGCCGCTTCCTGGGAAAAGCGGCCTTTCAGACTATTCCTGTTCTTTGCGCGCTTTCTTGCGGCTGCGTTTGCGGGCCAAGGCTTCCTTGGTACGCTTCTTTTCGCCGGGCTTCAGGTAAAAGGAGTGACGCTTGACCTCCTTGATGATGTCTTCCTGCTGCACCTTGCGCTTAAAACGCCGCAGGGCGTTTTCCAACGACTCGCCCTCTTGCAATCGAACTTCCGCCAAACTTAATACACCCCCAACCCGTTCCCGTTGGAACCATGTTAGTTATGGCAAGGTTCCTAGCCCAAGTCAAGAGAATATGTTGGGTTTTTCAACGGTTTTTGCGGGCAGAATGCCCGAAAACCTGGGTATTTCGCCTCAAAATACCAGGCGTAAGGCGAATTGCACCTGGCGTGGTGCATAGGCGTTGGTCGCTCGCAAAAAATCACCGGTTACGCGGTATTGTGCCGGGAAGTAGTTGACCCCCAAACGCTTATCCAGTTGCACGAAGCGCCCGGCGGAGTTGAGGAAGCCATCGTCGTTCACGTTTACCCTTCCGTTGAAGCGGTTCATGAGGTTGAAAGCTTCGCCCAAAGCCACCAACCGCAGGCGCTCGGTCAGGTGAATCTCACGCGAGAGCCGCACGTTGGTGGTGGTGTAATCCGGGCCCACAAAGGCATTGCGCCCATAGCCTGGCAGGCGATCGTTGCTGCTATTCAGGTCCTGGTTGGGATCCCCAAAGATGCGCGCCTCCACCGGACGTCCGCTGCCCGCAGTCACGCTTCCCGAGAACCTCCAGTCGTTGAACAACCGCCCCAGGAATTCCTGGCCGGCGTGAAACGGCCGCGGCTCGACAATCCAGGAAGCCACAAAACGATGGCGCTGGTCGGTGACGCTGGAGGCGCGCTCGGCGCTGGGCGAGTAGGTGTTCTGCACCGTAACCGGACGTCCCACCACCAGCGCATCCTGCCCATCGTCAATGGCATGGGCGTAAGTGTAAGCCACCCGGAAGTAGAGCCCGTGGGTCATGCGCCGGCGCAGGGAAAAAGTTATCCCGTGATAGGTGCTGGTGGCGGCGCTTTCAAATACATTGATGGCGCCCAGTTGCGGAATGGGCCGCTGCAGGGGATTGATGCAAGGCGCCCAGGGGCAGGTCAGCGAATCCGTCAGCTGCCAGGTGGAGAACGAATCCACGCTGTAGTAGCCCAGCAGGTTGTTGCCGGAGTCGTCGAACACCGGATAACGGACGGTGGAGGGTACAGGCAGGTTGAGGTCGCGTGCGCGAATCAGCCCATCGCCATTCACAAACAGGTAGGAAGCGCCCACGGCCATGCGATCTGCTATCTCGCGCTCCATGCTGAAACTGGCCTGGTGCACGCGGGGGGTCTGGAACTGCGGCGAAAACGCTGAAATTTCCGTTGCCAGCCGTCCTGCAACGCTGGCGGGAGCAGCGCATGACGTCGCGGTCAGGCCGCAGTCCGTCAGAGGATTGGGATAAGCCGGGAACAATTGCCGATCGTAATAATCCGTGTTGTCCAGGAATAGGTGCGTGCTGGCCAGGCCGTTATCCGTCGCGATCGCAGACGTGTACATCTGTGGAATGCGGGTATAGAACAGGCCATAACCGCCGCGGATCACAAACGGACGCTGGTTACCCAGCGAATAGGCAAAGCCAACCCGCGGGCCAAAGTTGTTGGTATCGAGCGGCACCTTGCCCGAGTCCGGCCACAAGGGATTCGTGACTAACCCCTTTTGGGTGAAGGTTTGCAGGTCGTAGCGCACGCCCAGGTTGAGGGCGAGGTGATCGGTGACGCGGATCGTGTCCTGGATGAAGGCGGCATACTCATGGGTATCCGGGTGTGAGAAGCCTGTGCCGAAGTTCTGCATGTAGTAGCGGGGCACGCCATGCGCCCAGGCACGCAGCGGCGTCAACTCGGTGCCGCCCACCATGGGCTCGAAGGTCCAGGGATTCACGCGGAGGTTGTCGAAAATGTATTCGCCGCCGAACAGTGAAGGGAAGTAGTTGTAGATCCAGGTTAGCATCGCGTCGCCGCCGAACTTCCAGGAGTGCCGGCGGCCGTCGAAGCTCAGCGTTTCCGCCACCTGGAACTTATGCTCGCGGGTGCGCCGGGGCAGGATGGTGGAACGCCCGAACCCATTCATCAGGTCATAAATCTGAGTCAAGGGCGCGGAGGAGTTGCTGAAGGACTGCTGCAAATCGCGCGAAAACTGCAGGCGCAGGTGGCTGACAATCTGCTGGGAAAGGGAACTGGTCAGCGACACGGTGCCGCTTTCCGTGGAAACCCGCTCTTCGCCGTTGTCGCTGATGGCGTAGCTGGTGACCGGGCTGGCCGGATCGAAGAACACATTGTTGCTGCCGTAATAGCGCGAGGTGTTCAGGCGCGCGCTCAGGAAATGCCGCGGGCTGAGCGAAAAATCCACTTTGGCGAAAGCGGTATTGCCCAGCAGCTTGGAGCGGTACTCGCCCCCCATTTGCGAAAGCCGGTTGGCCGCCGCAAACACCAGCGGCTTGTCGCTGGCCTCATAATCCGGCGGGATGACCGGGTAATTCCCGGCTTGCGGCACCACCCTGTAGCCACCGGTGGCGAACTGCACCACCGTGGGTACATGGAAGATATGCTGGTCGAAGCCGCCATAGAAGAAAGCGCGGCTGCGCCGCAGCGGTCCGCCCAGGGTGAAGCCATACTGCTGCTGGCGGTCAGAAGGCTTAAAGCCGGTGAATGCGGGCTGGGCGTTGAAGCGGCTGTCGCGCAGGTAGTAAAAGGCGCTGCCGTGCAGGTGGTTGGAGCCGGATTTAGTGACCACGTTTACAACCGCCCCTCCAGCGCGTCCCAGTTCCGCACCATAGGAATTGGTGGAGACGCGGAATTCCTGCACCACCTCATTGCTGAACTGATAGGGCGCGCGATAGCGGCCGCGGGCCTGGGAAAAGAAGGCATTGTTGTTGTCGGCGCCGTCCACCAGGTAGCTGGTCTGGGTGCCGCGAATGCCGCCGTAGGCCAGGTCACCGTTGCTGGCCGAGGTCAGGCCGCGCGGGTCCTGGGTCACGCCGCCATCGAGCAACGCCAGATCCCCGAAACGCCGCCCGTTCAGCGGCAAATCGGAGATGGCGTCCTGGTCAATCACGCTGGAAACAGTGCTGCTCTGGGTTTCCACCAGCGAAGGCGGTTCGGTGACCGTGATGGCTTCGTTGACGGTTGCCATGTTGAGGCGAAACTCCAGCTGCAGCACCCCGCCCACCGGCACGGGCTGTGCCGGACGCAGTTCCGAGCGCATGCCGGGAGCGTCAGCCCGCACGCCGTAATCGCCGGGCGGCAGCAGGTCGAAGACAAAGGCGCCTTCGCTGTTGGTCTCCGTGGTGTAGGTGAGTTCCGTGGCGCTGTTCACCGCCCACACGCGCGCGCCCACAATGCGGGAGCCGCTGGGATCGGAAACCGTGCCGCGGATGGCGCCGGTAGAGGCGTCCTGGGCGGCGGCAGAGGCAATCAGCAATAGTGGAACAGCAAGCAGGAACCAGGGCAGACGTCGGCTACAGCTCGGGGGAAGGGACACAACAGCACCTCCGGGGTGAGATGAGGGGAGTCCCAATTTCCGTATACACCCGGAGCAGCTGGCGGAAGCAGAAATCGTCCTGGGGTGAAGGGTTTCCGTTCCCAGAATGGGACAGAAGGAGGGCGCTCGGAGGTAACTTTCGCGTGGTTGCGGCGTAAGGCATGATTGGGAACCGCACCCGTGCACAGGGTGTCTATCGTTAGCCAGGAGTTGCTATGTTCGCACGACACGCGGCCGCCATTGCTTTAACCACGGTTTTCTCGGTTACGATATCGTGAATGAAAAGCGCGGCATTTCGACGGGCACTGCGCTCAGGCTTGCTCAGTGTTTCGGCACGACGCCTGAGTTCTGGCTCAATATGCAGACCAGCTATGACCTGGACGTCATGCGCGACAAGGAAGCGGACAAGATACGGCGGGAAGTATTGCCGGTGAAGGCGGTAGCCGCGGACTGAAGGCAGCGTTCCCTGATCTATGGGACGGTGATGAGCACTTTGGCCGGGGCGTGCCCTTCTTCCACGTAATTGATGGCGTCGGCGGCCTGAGCTAACGGGTAGCGCCGGTCAATCATGGGGATTACCTTTCTGGCTTCGATCAATTCTCCGAAAGTCGTCAGGTCATCGCGATTGATGTTCGCAATCAGGAATTTGAACTTCTGCCGTAGGAACGGCGGCCATACCAATCCCTTGAGCACCCGGAGCAAAGCCCGCCAGAGTTCCTTGGGGGCTCCCGTCATGACGCACCTGCCGTTCGGGTTCAGGACATGCTTCATGGCCCACAGGGTGCGGTTCCCCACGTTGTCGAGAAGCAGGTCATAGCGTTCGCTGTCCCGAGTGAAATCCTCGCGGGTATAGTCAATGACCCGGTCGGCGCCGAGGGAGCGCACGAATTCGACATTCCTCGTGCTGCAAACGCCGGTTACATTAGCCCCAAACGATTTTGCAATCTGCACGGCAAAGGTGCCGACGCCTCCGGCCGCGCCGTTAATCAACACCTTCTGCCCCGGCCGGAGGTGTCCTTTATCGCGGAGCGCCTGCAAGGCAGTAAGCCCTGCAATGGGCACAGCTGCGGCTTGCTCAAAGCTTACGCTTTCCGGCTTGGGAGCCAATTTGGCGGCGGAGGCACAGGCGAATTCGGCAAAGGCGCCTTTGGCACCGCCGAATACGGGATCGCCGGGCTTGAACTGCGTCACCGCTCTTCCGACGGCCACGATCTCGCCAGCGACGTCCACTCCGGGCCGTTTCTCCTTCATGCGCCAGTCCAGCGGATTCACGGAAGCGGCGCGCACCCGCAGGACGACTTCATTGTCCTTCGGAACGGGCTGTTCGAGGTTCTTCAGTTCAAGCACTGTCCCCGATTTGGTCTTGGAATAAATGGCGGTTTTCATGAGGGCCGAAATGTTAGCTTCGAATCGGTTCCACTCGATGTGACCCGGGTCACAGCTGTCGCCCTGTCAACTTAGCAGCTGCGGATCGGGAGCGCTTTCGGGCTTCATTTGGAGCAGAATCTGTAACTCCCTTTGCTAGAATCACTTCGTTCACACAATAGAGAACTTTTGGTTCCTGGGCCGCGTAATGGTAGTTGCAGTCAGGAATTTCCCCGGTTTCTGGACTGCCAGCTGGCGCCAGGAGCTTTTCTCGGGAGTGCGGGTTGGAAGATGTCCAAGTCGTAGGCTTACTTCTCCGTCGCTGCCTGACCGGCGACGCCGCAGCCTGGGAGGACATTGTCCGTCGTTACCAGCGGCGTATCTATAACATTTGCTATCGTTTCGCAGGATCGGCCGACGATGCCGACGACCTCACCCAGGAAGTGTTCATCAAGATGTACAAAACCCTGAACAGCTACGACGTGGAGCGGGGCGCCTTCCTCACCTGGGTGACCACCATCACGCGTAACCTGCTGGTAGACCACTTCCGTAAGGGCAAGCACGACCGCCTGACCGATTCCCTGGACGCCACCCCGGCCCAGGAGGAGGAAGGCCGCTCCCTGGGCGCGCAAATCGAGGACAAGAGCACGGCCAGCCCAGCCGAGCAGGTACGCAGCCGCGAGGCGGGGGAGGCGGTTCACGAAGCCCTGCAGAAACTTTCCCCGGAACTGCGGGAGGCGGTTATCCTGCGGGACCTGCAAGACATGGATTACAAAGAGATAGCGGGAGTTCTGAAGGTACCCGAAGGTACCGTCAAGTCGCGAATCAACCGCGGGCGTGCGGAACTTGCACGCCTGCTATCACGTACCTATAGGCAGGTGATTTGATGCCAGGCGAAAACCCAATCCGCATGCAGTGCGCCGAGTTCGAAGCTCTGCTGGCGGAAGCGCTGGACGGGCAGCTCGGCGGGGCTCAGCTGGAGAGTTTCCAGCAGCACCGCGGCGCATGCCCGGTCTGCGGTCCCCTGTTCGCCCAGGCCGAAACTGGCCTGAGCTGGTTGAAAGCGGTCCCGCAAGTGGAGCCGCCGGTGAACCTGGTGAACAGAATCCTGGCGGCGACCACGGGCGTGCAGGCGCGCGTCCCGGTGGCCGTCCCGGTTACCCCTCCGTGGCCGAAGCGGCTGCGGGGCTGGGTAACTCCGGTGCTGGCGCCGGTGTGGAGCACGGCCCGCCAGCCACGCTTTGCCATGTCGTTCGCGATGGCGTTCTTCTCCGTGTCTATCGCGCTCAATGCGGCAGGCGTGCGGTTGGGCGCCCTGCGGGCTGCGGACCTGCGTCCCAGCACGCTGGTGCGCGGCTACTACGAGACCTCCGCCAAGGTGGTCAAGTACTACGAAAACATTCGCTTCGTGTACGAACTGGAATCGCGGGTACGCGACCTGAAGCGGGTAACGGAGCCGGAAGAACCTGCCCGGCCGGTAAAGGAGAAGAATCGCGATAACAATACCAGCGGTGCACCAGACCATAACCGGGAACAGAATTACAGCCGGCAGGAGGACCAGCCCGTGCTGGCCTCAGCCCCGGCGGTGCAGTTATGGCCGGTACACGCACTGAGGAGGTTGGTATGAACTGCGCGGTGCATCAAGAAACGCCGGCAGTCGCCTACTGCCGTACCTGTGGAACGGCGCTGTGCGCGGCCTGCAAGCGCGACGTGCGCGGGGTGATTTACTGCGAAAACTGCCTGGCCCAGCGGCTGCAGGACGTGATGCCGCCGGCGGGAGCCCCAGCGCCTAGCGCGATGCCGGGCGCGACTCCCGTGATGGTAGTGCCGAGCAGCGGCCCCAACCCGGCCTTGGCGGCGGTGCTGGCCGCCTTCTTCCCCTTCGGCGTGGGCGCGGTCTACTGCGCGCAGTATGCCAAGGGCCTGGCTCACATGCTCATCTTTGCGTTACTGGTATGGGGCGCAAGCAGCGGAGGAGATGCGCAATCAACTTTGTTTGGTTTTGGCATCGCTTTCTTTTATTTTTATCAGATCGTGGATTCTTATCGTTCCGCGAAGGCCCTGCAACTGGGCCAGCCGGCTCCCGATCCGTTCGGGCTGGGCGAGGTGCTGGGGAGCGGCAGCAGCGTGAAAATTGCGAATGTTCCCACGGGCGCCCTGATACTCATCGCATTGGGTGTGCTCTTCCTGCTCGGAAACCTGGGGTTGTTCAGGTTCCACGTTTTCAGCGCAATCGTGATTCCTCTCCTGCTGATCGGACTAGGAGTGTGGATGTTTGTCCGACGTTTTGGCATGGCGGGCACACCGCCTACCGGCTGCGTTTGTGCTGCCTGCCGCGCCCGGGGATTGATGGGGCCGGCGATCCTGGTGACCGTGGGCGCATTGTGGCTGGTTTCCGAGTTGAGCGGTCCGGGGTTCGGGCGCACCTGGCCGGTGCTCCTGCTGGTGATAGGCCTTATCAAGGTGCTGCAGAGCAATGCGCCCACAAGCGGGCATATGCAACCGCCCATTCCGCCGGTGGGGGGTGGTGGCCAGACGCCGCCAGCCGAGCCACCGGTGGGCGGAGAAGTAGGCGGGGAGGTGGGCCATGTCTAGTACCGCGCCCGTGGTTGTGCCGCCGCGACGCCGGCGCTCCTTTGCCGGGCCGCTGGTCCTGATCATTCTAGGCATCGTGTTCCTGTTAGGGAACATGCATGTGCTGACCTGGCACGCGCTTTGGATGTGGTTCGCGCGCTACTGGCCGGTGCTGATCATCGTCTGGGGCGTGGTCAAGCTGGTGGAGTACTACCAGGCGCAACGCGAAGGCACGCGGCCCTCGGGCATCGGGGTGGGCGGATTCTTTCTGCTCCTGTTCTTGGTCTGCGCCGGGTTGGCTGCCAGCCAGGCGGCGCGGGTGAACTGGCACGCGCTGGGCGACGAGGTGGACATGGGCGACAACATCTGGCCCATGTTTGGCGATACCTTCAGCTTCAATGACCAGCTGCAGCAGGCTTTTCCCGCGGGCTCCAGCTTGCGCGTGGTGTCCAACCGCGGGGGCGTCACCGTGAGTTCATGGGACGAACCCGATATCAAAGTGGTAGTCCACAAACGGCTGGTGGCCGATAACGAGCAGCAATCCAAGCAGATTGACTCGCAAACCCGGCCCAACATCGCGGGGGCCGGCACCCTGGTCACGGTAAATGCCAACACCACCGGGGGTGGAGACCAGCACGCCGTGAACACCGACCTGGAGATTTTTGTTCCGCGCAAGACGCCGGTGGACATCGCCACCCAACATGGCGACGTCAGCGTGCAGGGGCGCGACGGCGAGGTGAAGGTTTCCAATTCCCACGGGGATGTGGGACTGGGCGAAATCACCGGCAATGCCAGCGTAGTCCTGCGTAAGGGTTCGCTGACCGCGGCCCACATCAAGGGCGACCTGAGCGTGGATGGGCGCTTGGACGACACCAACATTTCCGATGTGAGCGGCAGCCTGTTGATGACCGGAGACTATTTCGGGGACATGACCTTAGCCAATATCAAGAAGAGCGTGCGCTTCAAATCTTCGCGGACCGACCTGGAATTTTCCCGCCTGGATGGCGACCTGAGCATGGAATCGGGCGACCTGCAAGCCAAATCGCTGGTGGGACCGCTGCGGCTGATCACCAAGTCCAAGGACATTCACCTGGACAACGTGAGCGGCGACATCAAACTGGAAGACAGCAACGGCAGCGTGGAAGTACATGCCGGCAAGCTTCCGCTGGGCAGCATGCAGATTGACAACCGCAAGGGCGATGTCCAGGTAGTTGTGCCCGCCGGCGCCGCTTTCAACGTGAATGCGCATACCCGCGACGGCGACATCCAAACTGACTTTAACCAGATCCAGGTGAGCAGCGACCATGGCCAGAGCACGGCCAATGGCGCGGTGGGCAGCGGCGGCTCCCGGTTGGAAATCAACAATCAGTATGGTTCCATCGAGATCCGCAAGGCGGGAACGGCGGAAGCCAGCAATCAGGGGCAGGACTGAGGGATTGTGTAATTGAGAAATCGGGTAATCGGGTAATTGCGGGCGAGATTTGTAATTTGGCAATTGGTATTTGTAATTGAAAACCATCGGCGACGAGCAGCCTCGCGGTCTTTCAATTACCAATTAGAAATTACAAATTACCAATAGAATTACCCGATTTCTCAATTACCCAATTTCTTCCGCACCAATTCCTCCACCTTGTCCACCACCTCATCAATGGAGAGGTGGCTGGAGTCAATAATGATGGCGTCTTCGGCGGAAACCAGCGGGGAAGCGACGCGGGTGCGGTCGCGCAGATCGCGTTCCTGCAGTTCGGCGGCAATGCGCTGCGATTCGACCTGGCCTACCGTTTCGGTGCGCTGCAGAATACGGCGTTCCTGGCGCACTTCGGGGTGCGCGTCGAGAAAAATTTTGACCTCGGCGTCGGGAAACACCTTGGTGCCGATGTCGCGCCCTTCCATGATTACGCCGCCCCCCACACCCAACTCACGCTGACGCGCCACCATCCACTGCCGCACGGCGGGATGGATGGAGACCCGGGACGCAGCGCTGGTGACGTCCTGTTCGCGGATGCGCTGGGAAACGTCCACGCCGTCAAGGAAGACGCGATTGCCTTCGCGCGTGGGCTCCAGGCGAATTTGCGAGTTCTGCGCCAGGGCGAGCAGGGCGGCCTCATCGTCGAAAGAAATGTCGTTGCGGATGGCCTTGAGCGCCAGCCCGCGGTACATGGCGCCGCTTTCCAGGTTTATGTAGCCAAGTTTGCGGGCCAGCCGCGCGGCGATAGTGCTCTTGCCCGCTCCGGCGGGGCCGTCAATGGCGATAATCAGCTTTTGGTTAGTGGTCAATGTTCCTAAATAACCAGGCTTCGAAGTTTCAAGCTTTCGGATCTGGCCGCCGTGTCTTGAGGCCTGAAGGATCTCGCGGCCAGCGCACACTGCTGTGGCGGCTCACGCGAGATGCTTCGCGGACTGAAGCCGCTCAGCATGACGCCAGGACCATGCGTAAGCATCAACCTGTGAGACCTTGAAACTTTGAATCATGAACCTTGAAATCTTCAGACCTTGAAACCTTGTCCTACGCTCTTTCCTTTGTGCGCTCGCTGCGCTCCGGCGAAACCTGCAGCAGCGAGCGATGGCCGATGTAAACAAAGCTCAACTCACGCGCGGAAAGCAGCGCATTGAGCGCGTCCTTCACCTTGGAGCGGGGCACGAAGTGGGCAAAGAAGTCTTCCACCTCCTGCGGCTCGGCGGCAATCACGCAATCCAGATATTTCGAAATCAGCGCCGAGAGCCCTTCTCCCACCGACATATTAATGCCCTGGCGCACCGCATCCGGCGACCAGCGGTAGAGGGCGTCCCAGGAGGCGCCGGCGCGCGGTTCATAGTCCACGCGGGTAATGCGGAGTTTGGACCAGAGCTCACCCAGGGCATGGTCCAGCGCGGCCGCCGAAACTCCGCCGCCCAGTTCCTGCATTAGCTTTAGCCGGAAGATAGGGCCGCGGGTGCGGATGACTTCGAAGGCGTCGCGCGCCAGGTCCCCGTAGTCGGAGCGCACTCCGGCCTTGGGGGTGCGCCGGGGACTGCGATCACCCACCAGCGCATAAAAATATGGAAACACCGAGGGGGCAATCAGGAAATTATTTTCGCCAAAGAGGTTGGCCTCGTAGGCGGCGCGCTGGCGTAACAGGCGCACCATCAGTTCGGTGGCTTCGCCGGCTCGGGGATCAGAAAACGCAGTCTGCCGGGTGGGCAGATGGTCCTCTTCTCCGGTGAAAGCGCCAATAAAGGTGGGAACCATGGGCATGGGCTTCTGCGGGTACATGAGGCAAAAGCCGACCGATTCCAGGAATTCGGAGAAGGATTCCAGGGTCCGCGCGGGATTGCCTCCCACGCGCCACTTCTCCCGCCTCATATCTTGCAGTTCCTGGTCAGTCATGGCTTGTTTCCAACGGCAGTCACACGCCCGCAGCGGATGTGGACCGGGTAAATCCTGGCTCCTGTTCCTAAATGCGCTTGAAGGCGCGCTGGATATCCTTCACAGAATACCTTAAGACCACGGGACGTCCATGGGGGCAACTCATGGGACATTCCGTTTTGGCCAGCTCGGCCAGCAGCCATTCCATCTTGTTCTGCTCCAGCGGCATATTTACCTTGATGGCGGCGTGGCAGGCGATAGATGCGGCAATGCGGCCGCGGGCCTTTTCCAGGTTGAGCGCCTGTTCCTCGCTGGCAAACTGGTCGAGCAGTTCGTGCAGGATGTGTTCCACCTGCGCCGCTTCCACCCCGGCGGGTGAGAGCTTTACCGCGATGGTGCGGGAGCCGAAGGGCTCCAGGTCGAAACCGTTGCGCCGCAGTTCGTCGGCAATCTCCGTAAACACCGGCTGCTGAGCCGGGGTGAGCTCCACAATGATGGGCATGAGCAGGCGCTGGCTTTCTACCCGCTCCGCCGCCCGCTGGCGTAGGATTTTTTCGAACAGCACGCGCTCGTGGGCCACGTGTTGGTCCACGATCCACAAGCCATCTTCGTTGATCGCCAGGATGAAGGAGTTGCGGATCTGGCCCAGGGGCTTGAGGGTAGAGAGCGAAGCCAGGCTGGATTCTTCTTCCGCTTCCGGTTCGGGGAGCGCTTCGCCGCACGTGTCAGCGCCGGTGAAGGTCTGGCGAGGAAAGCGGGCGACCGGAAGGGCGGAGTTGGCTTCCACCGCGAGACTGCCCTCGAACTGCAGACGCTGGGTTTCCGGCGGGAGCTCAGGAGCGCGGAGGCTGAAGCCGGCGGCGGGAGTGTAGAGCTCGCGCCAGTGGCCGGAGACGGGAGTTGTGGGGCCCGAGGTGGCGCGGGCGGCGCTGGAGAGCGCGGGAGTGGCGGTGGGCCGGGCGCCGATTTCGACGGCAAATTGCGGCGCCGGACGCGCCTTCATCAGCGCCGCGCGCAGCGAATCGCGCACGAAATCGTGGACCACGCTTTGCTGGCGGAAACGCACCTCGGTCTTCGAAGGGTGCACATTCACGTCTACCTCCGCCGTGGGCAGCTCAAGGAACAGCAGCACCACGGGAAAAACGGTGGGCGGCAGGATGTTACGGTAGGCGTCGGTGATGGCATGTTGCACCAGGCGGTCGCGGATGAGGCGCTGGTTGACAAAAATATAGATGGAGCTGCGGTTCAGCTTCTGGATCTCGGGCTTGGAAACGAAGCCGTGCACGCGGATTTCGCCGGGCTCCTTGGCCGCGCCATTCTCCTCGTCTTCTTGCTCGCGGCGCGCCCAAGGCGGCGGCTGGGGCAAGCCAATGCGCTGCAACTCGACAGCGGCGGCAATAGGAATCAGCTGGTCCAGGGTGTCCTTGCCAAAAATCTGGTACACGCGCTCGGCATGGGTGGCTACCGGTGGCGCCACGAGCATGGCATGGGTCAGGGAGTGCAATTCGAAATGTCTGTCGGGATGGGCGAGGGCATAGTGCGTGACCAGCGATGCGATGTGGGAAAGCTCGGTGCTTTCCGCCTTCAAGAACTTCTTGCGGGCGGGCACATTGAAGAAGAGGTCGCGCACCGCAATGGAGGTGCCGGCAGGCAGGCCGGCTTCTTCCACGCGCAGCAGTTTGCCGCCGTTGATCTCAATGACTGTCCCGGCAATGCTCGTGTGGGGACGGGGCTCTGCCCCGTTTACGGCCGGAGCAGAACTCCCTCCACCCCCATCGTGATCAGAGGTGGGACAGGTCTCCAGGTGCAGGCGCGACACCGAGGCGATGGAGGGCAAGGCCTCGCCGCGAAAGCCGAGCGTGGCCACGCTGAGCAGGTCGTCGGCGGTGCGGAGTTTGGAAGTGGCATGGCGCTCGAAGGCGAGCATGGCGTCGTCACGGCTCATGCCGCAGCCGTCGTCGGTGATCTGGATCAGCTTTTTGCCGCCGGCCTCGACGTTCACCCGGAGGCGGCGCGCGCCCGCGTCCAGCGAGTTCTCCAGCAGTTCCTTGACCACGGAGGCGGGGCGCTCCACCACCTCGCCGGCCGCGATCTTATTGGCTACGTGCTCCGGGAGTACGTGGATTTTGCCCATGCAGGTGGTTGCGCGTGTGGATGAACTCCGATGCACGCAGATTAAATCAAAAGCCGCAAAAGCCCAAGGACAGGGAGCACAGCAGTTCCTCTCAAGGAGGGAGACTCGCCGAAGGCTAGTTCAGACCTTTTTGGGCTCGGAACGCCCGCACGACGTCGGTTACCGAGCGATGCTGGCCATCCACCGCGTAATTCAGGGCGCGCATATCCTGATCGGAAACTTTATCCGCCAACGCCTGCAAGGCGGCCCGCAATTTGGGATGCCGGGCCAGCGCCTCCTGGCGCACGATGGGCACGGCGTAGTAGGGAGGGAAGTAGTGCTTGTCGTCCTGCAGGACAGCGAGATCAAGCACCGGGATGAGGCCGTCGGTGGAATTGCCCGCTGCCAGGTCAATTTGCTTATTCACCAGGGCGCGGTCGAGCAGGCCCAGGTCCATGATCAACGGCGGCTTGGCGAATTTGAGGCCGTAGGCGGCCACCAGCCCCTTGTAGCCGTCGGGACGCTCCATGAACTCGTAGCCGAAGCCGGCGCGCCACTGGGGTGTGTACCTGGCCGCCTGCGAGATGGTGGTCAGATGGAGGCGGCGGGCATCGGCGCCACGAATCTCAATGGCGAAGGTGTCGTTGAAGCCGAACGAGGGCAGAGCTGCGAAGTGGAACTGCTGCTCGTATTGTTGTTTCACTTTGGCGTACGCGGCGGCGGGATCCTTCAGCGGCGGCTCTTTCAGGATGGCAGTCAGGGCGGTGCCGGTGTACTCAGGATAAACGTCAATTCTTCCCGCCAGCATTGCCTGTTGGCAGATATAGGTCCCGGCCAGGTAAAAGCGGCGTTCGACTTTCAGATGGGTCTTGGCCTCGATCTGCTGCGCAATCAATTCGCCGAGGATGAGTTGCTCGGGAAAATTCTTGGAGCCCACCACGACCACGTTCTGCCGTGAAGGGCCGCAGCCCGCGAACAGCAGAGCCGGCGCAAGCACGGCGGTGAGAATGCACTTCATGCGGGGCGCAGGCGTTTTTCCAGCAGCCCCAGTCCGAAATCGGCCAGCAGGGCCAGAACGGCCGCGGGCACGGCTCCGGCCAGGATTACCACGTTATTAACCATGGCCAGTCCGCGGAAAATGAATTCGCCCAGGCCGCCGGCGCCGATGGCGGCGGCTATGGTGGCGAGGCCAACCGAGATCACCGTAGCCACCCGCACGCCAGCGATGATCACGCTCAACGCCAGCGGCAACTCCACCTGGAACAGCAGTTGCCGTCCGGTCATGCCCATGCCACGGCCCGCCTCCACCACGGCGCGGTCCACTCCCATGATGCCCACGTAAGTGTTACGGATGACCGGCAGCAGGGCGTAGAGCACCAGCGCCAGGACGGCAATGCGCTCGGCGCGGGCGCCGATCCAGGGAGCCGGCAGAAGGAAACCAAACAGCGCCAGGCTGGGAATGGTTTGAATCACGTTGGCGATGCCCAGCACCGGCTTCTCCATCACCTGGCGGCGGGTGAGCCAAATGCCCACGGGAACGCCGATGGCTACCGCAATGGCCATGGCGATGCCGACCATCCACAAGTGCTCGAGCGTGAGCTGCCAGACTTCGGCGCGGTTTTGCGAAAAGAATTGCCAGAGGCTCATGAGCCTCCTCCCGGTTTCTTGTCGGTCTGAAATGCAGAGACGTATGCTGCTGCCAGCGGCTCTGTAGCTCTAAGAAATTCTTCCGGCGTGTAAGTGGCGACCAGGCGTCCGGCTTCGAGCAGAGCGATGCGCGAGCCCAACAACAACGCTTCACGCAGGTCGTGGGTGACGAACACGGTAGTCTTGCGCAGGCGCTGCTGCAGGCCGAGGAACTCGCGCTGCAGTTCGGCGCGGGTGAGCGCATCGAGCGCGCCGAAAGGCTCGTCCATGAGCAAAATCGGAGGATCCGCCGCCAGCGCCCGAGCCACGCCGACACGCTGACGCTGCCCGCCGGAGAGTTCGCGCGGATGGCGCCCGGCGATGTGCGGCTCCAGTCCCACCAGCTGCAGAAGTTCACGCGCCCGATCCTGAATGCGCTGCCGCGGCCAGCCTTCCAGCGCCGGCACCAGGCCGATGTTGCGCTCGACGGTGAAATGAGGGAAGAGCCCTACGTCCTGGATGGCGTAGCCAATTCGGCGGCGCAACTGGATGGGATTCCAGTCCGTGGAGCCGCGCCCTTCCACCAGCACCTGGCCGGAAGAGGGTTCCAGCAACCGGTTGACCAACTTCAGGGTGGTGGTTTTGCCGGAGCCGCTGCGCCCCAGCAGCACCAGCAGTTCGCCGCGCCGCACCGCCAGATTGAGGTTGTGGAGCAGAGTGGCGCCACGGTCGAGGCGGTAGGAGACGTCGCGAAACTCCACGGCCACATCGGGGTGTGTATCCGCCGCCATGCAGGTGCGAGGGCGGGCTGCTGCCCACGCCCGGCGATTCTCGCAGCCGGGCGCGCATTAGCGCAAGCGCTGCGCGCTACTCATGGATGACTGTTTTCCTGCGCCGGGCAGCGGGCGTATATCATCTAATCAACAATGCTGTCGAGTTCGGCTTCTCTGCGAAGGGCACGCGTTTGGGCGGCGCTATTCGCGTTTACAACGGTGGTTTTTGCCGCAGCCCTGGCCGGCAGTTGGTACTACGTGTATCAATACGTGAGCCGCGAGGGCACGCCTCCTCCGCCTCCGCTCCTGCAAGCCCTGCATCCGGTGGCCGCTCCGGTTTCGCCCCTGCAGGTGAGTTATAAGCTCGACCTCCCCGGTCGCGGCGAAATTTTCCCGGCGCTGACCGCGGGACGGCCGGCTGACTACTGGCCGGTGGCCATACTTAGCATCAGCAACACCTCCGACCGGCCGGTGGCGCAAACCGTTTCCGCGCAAATACCGGGCTGGAGCGCGCGAGCGCAACACAGCCTTATCATGGGGCCGCACAGCACGCAGAACCTGCAGATCAGCCCGGAGCTTCTGCCGCGAGCGTTCGCCAACCAGGAGTTCCGGCGGGCCATGCTGGAAGTGAGCGTCAGCAGCCCGCAAGGCCCGGAGCACTACTTGCAGCAACGCCCCGTTTTTCTTCACTCGGCTTACGACCTTTACTGGGGCAAGAGCTTCAGCAACGCGCAGTTCATCGCCCGGTGGGTAACGCCGCACGATCCGGCGGTGCTGCAACTGGTGGCGCAGGCGCGGCGCTATATCCGCAACGGTCGCCTGCCGGGATATGGCGGCAGCCAGAAAATTGATGTGGAGCCCCAGGTGAGGGCGCAGGCAGCCGCAATTTTCCAGGCGCTGAAGCACTCCGGGGTCAGCTACGTGACCAGCATCTACACCTTTGGCGATTTCAGCGGCGACGCGCAGCGCATCCGGCTGCCGCAGGAAACGCTGACGCTGGACACGGCCAACTGCATTGATGTCTCTGTCGCTTTCGCGTCTGCCATTGAGAACCTGGGCATGGATCCGGCCATCGTCATCGTTCCCGGCCATGCTTTTGCCGGGGTGCGCCTGGGCAGGGAAGAAGCGCACGACTGGCTGTATTTGGACCTTACGGTTCTGCCCCGGGGAACCTTCCAGCAGGCGCTGGCGCGGGCAGACTACTGGCTGAAGAAGACGCCGCCCAATCAGGTGCTGATGGTAGATGTGGCTGCCGCGCGCGCCCTGCGCATCTATCCCATACCTTCTCCGGAGCGGCAGGCCAACTTGGCTAACCGGGCCGCGGACGAAGGCTCCGTCCTTCGCGCAAACTGAGCGGCCCACGGGCGTTAGCGTGCCAGCACTCAAATTCGCTAATCTTGTCTAGTGACTTCCGACTGCCGTGGATGGCAGGCCGGTGATTCGTATTCCGGTGGCATGTGCCTTGTAGCGGATGTTGATGCCGATGAGCAGGGCGGTGATCTGCTCCAGGATGCGGGAATTTTCCAGCTTGCCACCATCTACGGCGCGAATACCAGGAATTTTTTCCGCCAGTTCGGATGCCAGCTGTCGCGCGCGCTTGTCATCGCTGCACACAATCACGTCGGACTCAATGGGCTGATCCCCGTTGGAAGCGTCGGCGGAGATGTTGTGAAAGGCGGCGGCCACGGTAACTCCCTCGGGAAGCAGTTCGGCGGCCTGCTGCGCGCACGAACCCTGCCAGACGCCCAAGGTACGGGTGGGGCGCCCGCCTACGGCCGCGGCCAGGGCCACGGTGGAGTCAATCAGCACCGAGCCGGGCCGGAAGTGCCGCTCCAGTTGCTTGAGCAGCAAGGCATGGCCCTCGAATGGGACGGTGAGCACCAGCAGATCGGTAGCCTCGCAGGCGGCGCTGTTTTCCATGCCCTCAACGTGGGCGCCGGCTCCCACGCGGGAAGCAATTTCGGCAGCAGTATTCTGCGCCCGCGCCGGGTCCCGCGAGCCGATAATCACAGCTTCTCCGGCCCGCGCCCAGCGCAGCGCGAGCCCTCTGCCCGCCGGCCCCGTGCCGCCGAGCACCGCGATCTTACGGCTCACGAAGCCACCTGCGCCGGCTGGTCTGCGCGGACGCTCGGAGCTGCCTGCGGCGTGATCTTCGTGTAGGCGGTATTGCGCTCAGCGGGAACGCGTCCGATCTGCCGAATCAGTTCCTGGAATTCGCGGGGGCTGGTGTACTGCCCGGCAGTAGCGCCGGCTTCGCGGGAAATGTTTTCTTCCATGAGCGTGCCGCCGTAGTCGTTTGCACCGGCTTGCAGGCAGAGCTGCGACAGGCCGCGGTTCAACTTCACCCACGATACCTGCACGTTATCAATGGAGCCGGCGAGCAGGAGGCGCGCGAGCGCGTGAATCTTCAGGTGCTCGGCCAGAGTCGGTCCGGGCCGGGCAATGCCTTGCTGGTAAAGCAGCGTGTTGTAATGCACAAAGCCCAGGGGCACAAATTCGGTGAAGCCGCCGGTTTCGCTCTGAATCTGGCGCAGCAGCAGCAATTGGTTGACCCAGTGCACCGGAGTTTCAACGTGACCGTACATCAGCGTGGAGGTGCTGCGGATGCCGCAGCGATGGGCGGTAGTGATCACTTCGCACCATTGCCGGGTGGAGAGCTTGTTGCGGGAGAGGACAAAGCGCACGTCGTCATCGAGGATTTCCGCGGCCGTGCCCGGCAACGTGTCGAGGCCGGAGGCGCGCAGCATGGTGAGATAGTCGGCCAGCGGCATGCCGGTGAGCTCCACTCCGTGGACGATCTCCATGGGCGAAAAAGCATGGATATGCATGCCTGGCACAGCCCGCTTCACAGCCAATAAAATGTCGCGATAATAGAACGGAGGAAGGCCATGCGGCAGCCCGCCCTGAATGCAGACCTCGGTGGCGCCCTGCGCCCAGGCCTCGGTAGCCTTGGCCGCCATCTGGTCGAGGCTGAGGAAGTAAGCGTCGGACTCTCGCGGGCCGCGGCTGAAGGCGCAGAACTTGCAGCCCACAAAGCAGACGTTGGTGAAATTGATGTTGCGGTTCACCACGTAGGTGACCACGTCGCCCACCAGCGCGCGCCGCAGTTCGTCGGCGGCCAGCAGCACTCCCAGCAAGTCGTCGCCTTCGGCGTGGGCCAGCAGCAGGCACTGTTCGCGGCTGAGCACGCCGCCATCACGGGCCGCCAGAACGCGCTCCAGCGCTTCGCGGACAGCGGGCGAGAGCCGCGCTGCCACCTCAGACCATGATGCCTCGCGGAAGTGCTGCAGCTCGAACTCGGTGAGACTTCGCGACATCACCTTCCTCCTTAGCGGAACAAGTCGCGTGGCGCCGGGCGCACCATTTGTGTTGCCCGGCCCTCTCCTGGCACAAAGTGGAACCCACGAATGATACACGCGGGCGTATCTGTCAGCTTGCCGCAGACCAGGCCGGCCATGCAAGCCAGCTCATCCGCCACGGCCTCTACACTGGCGTGCAGTTCGTATCCATGCGAATCACGCCGGCCGCGGTAATCCAGCAAAGGAAGCAGGCCGGCGACGCCGATCGCTACCTCCGACAATCCCTCGCGCCAGGGCCGGCCAAAGCTGTCGCTGATGATAACGGCGAGCGAGAGCTGCAACTCGTCCTGAAGACGCCGGTGCAACTCAGCGGCGGAGCGATCGGGATCTTCGGGCAGCAGGACCGCGCTTTTCCCGCCGTCCACGTTGGAGAGATCCACGCCGCTGTTGGCGCACACCAGCCCGTGGCGGGTTTGGGTGATGAGGATCCCATTTTCCTGGCGTACGATGCGGGCGCTTTCGCGCAGCGCGAGTTCGACCACTCGAGCATCAAGGTTGTAGCGCGCCGCCCATTCCACAGCATGGCGCGAGGGCTCTACGGTGTTCAGGTCTACAACGCGCCCCTCAGCCTTGGAGACGATCTTGTGTTTGAGGACCAGGACGTCTCCATCAGCCAGTTGCAACCCGCCGCGGGATAGGGCGTCCAGCAGCAGGGCACAAACATTGTCGCCGGCGCGAACTTCGCCGATACCGCGAACCGGAAGAGCGCGGACTTCCTGGCAGATTTCACTCATGCGCGGCGAGTGCCTGAGCTTGAAGTTTCCAGCTACGCAAAAGATGCTGTGACCGGGTGTCGCCCTCGGCCGCGAGCAATTGTGCCAAATCGGCGGGATTGTCCACATCCAAGCCGATACGCGGCAGCCGGAGCACAAGGCACGGCTTGCCGGTGGCCTGGGCAGCGCGCAAATGCGGCGGGAAACTGTCATTGCCGAAGCGCAAGGGAAACAGATCGGCGGGCCGGCGCAGGACGGCGTTGCTGCCGCGCCCATCCCAGCCGGGCACCAGCACCGAGCCTTCGGCCGGAGCCGCGGCCAGGACCTGCTCGATATCTTCCGGCTGAAGCAGCGGAATGTCGCCGGGAATCACCAGGGTGCTGTCTTCGCCTTGGCCGACGCAATACTGCGTGGCGTGGGCGATGGCGTCGCTTTCGCCCAGATTTACGGGATCGGCGATGATTTCAAATGCATGGCGCTGCGCGCGCTGGGTAGCAAAAGGGTCGCTGGTCACCACTGCGACCCGGGTGTGATGGGTCACCGCGGCCACGGCTTCGAGCACATCCTGCAGCATGGCTTCGGCCAAGGTCCGCCGTTCGTCGCGGCTGAGCACCGATGACAGCCGCTCTTTGGCATTTTCCAGATTCTTTACGGGGATCAGGATCATGGGCTTACCCGGCGCGAGCGGCAGAAGGAGTTATGAGTTGGAGAACGGCGGCGGCGAGCGCGGCTTTATCCTCCGCCGTCTTCATAATGGTGTTGGTGCAATGCACTTGCAGGCCAGACTTGCGCAGCGACTCCGCGGCGGATGCATCACGCTCATCCACGATCAGCAGGTCGAGAAAATCCTCATAGGCCTGTGCGACCCCGGCAACCGAGACCGGCAGGCCCTGCGCGGCCATCAGCGCGCCCGCCGGACCGGATACCGCGGCCCCGCCGACAATGGGGCTGATGGCGGCCACCGGCGCTTCCGTTTCCCGCAACGCCTGGCGAATGCCGGGTACCGCCAGGATCGGCCCGATGCTGGTGATGGGGTTGCTGGGCGCGAGCACAACCGCATCGGCGTGAGCGATTGCCTCCAGCACGCCGGGCGCCGGAACGGCCTCTTCCGCGCCCAGGAAGCGCACGCTGCGCACTTCCGGCCGGTAGCGCTCGCGCACAAAGTATTCCTGAAAGCTGAGCTCGCCAGCCGGGGTCGCAACCCGCGTTTCCACCCGCTCGTCGCTCATGGGCAGGATGCTCGGCTGCACGCCGAGTGCGGCGGCGATCTCCGCCGTTGCTTGCGTCAAGGTGCGGCCGGAAGCCAGCAGTTGGGTGCGCGTCAGGTGCGTGGCCAAATCACGGTCGCCGACGCGGAACCAGGCTGGAGCCCCAATGCGCCCCATCGCCTCCACGCACTCGAAGGTGTCGCCCTCCACTCCCCAGCCCCGTTCCTTGCTGAGCATGCCGGCCACAACGTACAGGATGGAGTCGAGGTCGGGCGAAACGTGCAGCCCCCACCAGTCCAGGTCATCGCCGGTGTTGACGATGAGGGTGAGCTGGCGGGCGGGCAGCAGTTGCTTAAGCGCTTCCACGAACTTGGCGCCGCCGGTGCCGCCGGTGAGCACGGTTATCATGCCGCCCTCCCGGCATAGCCGTCATCGTCCGCTAGGGCGGCGAGCTTCGATCGCAACAAGGCTGAGCCCCCGGCCACGGCCGCAGGAATAAATTCCGGATACACGGGCAGACGCTGCCGCAGGTCATACCCTTTGGCCCGTGTGCGCCGTGCTAAATCCTGCAGATGAGGCCAGGGCGCTTCTGGATTGATGAAATCGGGAGTGAGCGGCGAAACCCCTCCCCAGTCGTTGATGCCGGCATCGAGCAGCGACTCGTAACCTGGAGCGGTGAGGTTGGGCGGGGCCTGAATGTTTATGTTGCCCAGCAGCAGGCGCGCCACCGCCACCGTGCGCAGCATGTCTCTGTGGCTGGGCTCGGGCCAGTTGTGCATGGGGATACCGGGCTTTACGCGGAAGTTCTGAACGATTACTTCTTGGATATGGCCGTAGCGGCTGTGCAGCTCGCGAATCGCCAACAAGGTGTCTACGCGGTCTTCCGCGGTTTCGCCGATGCCTATCAGCAGGCCCGTAGTAAATGGAATTCCAAGCTTGCCCGCGTGTTCGAGCACCTGCAGGCGCTTCGCGGGAACTTTGTCGGGAGCGTTGTCGTGCGCGGCGCCGGGATGGAGCAGGGTCTCGGAGGTGCTTTCCAGCATCAGTCCCAGGCTGGGGGAGTAAGCCGCGAGGCGCTTCAGCCATTGCGCGCTCATGAGCCCGGGATTGGCATGGGGCAGCAGGCCGGTTTCGCGCAGCACCAGTTCGCAGATGGCCTCGAGATATTGCAAGGTTGAGCTGTAACCCAGTTCGCGAAGCCGCTGGCGCATTTCCGGGAAGAGCAGCTCGGGCTTATCGCCCAGGCTGAACAGCGCCTCCGTGCAGCCCAGTTTTTCGCCCGCCCTGGCGACCGCGAGCACTTCTTCGGGCGACATGGTGTGTGCGCCGGACTGGCCGGGATCGCGGCGAAAGGTGCAGTAGCCGCAATAATCGCGGCACAGAGTGGTGAGTGGGATAAAGACTTTACGTGAATAGGTTATACAGTGCGGCTTAAAGCGGTCCTTGAGCACGATTGCTGTGCGCAGCAGCTCGGGAAGCAGCCCGTCGTCAAGGCGCAGGAGCGCGATAGCCATTTCCCGCGAGAGCGGCAGGCCGGCGCGCAGCTCCGCCATAGAGGAGCGTAAGGAAGCAAAGGTGGCCGCGGCTGGTTCGGCGATGGCTTTCATCGGGGCTGAGAAGCTGCTGTTGTCGGCGAATTCGCAGGACCGTCAAAGCCCCGATTGTATTACAGCCATCAGCCTTCGGTCGTCCCAGTCGATCCCGCCAGCAGTCGATGGCCAAGGGCCAAAAGCCAACAGCCAAGAGCTACCGCTTTCCCGCCGTGCTCTGGGTTTCCTCAATCACCGGCAACACAATGTGCGACGGATATTGTGGCGAGCGGTACACCCGCTGGATGGCCTGCTGATAATCGGCATCGCTGGCCTTGAAGATGTTGGGCACGAACTTCTGCGGATTGCGGTCAATGATGGGGAACCAGGTGCTCTGCACCTGCACCATGATCTTGTGTCCCGTTAGAAATGTGTGGTCGTTGGCATGCAGGTCAATTTTGTACTCGGTGACCTGCTGGGGGACGATCGCCTCCGGTTTTTCGAAGCTGTTGCGGAAGCGCCCGCGGAAGACTTCATCCGCAATCATCAATTGATAGCCGCCCATCTTGGGATCAGGCAGGTAATTCTCCGGGTAAACGTCAATCAGCTTGACCACCCAATCGCTGTCGGTGCCCGAGGTGGAGGCGAAGAGGTCGGCTACGATGTCGCCGGCCACGGTCACGTCCTGCGCGAGCGCCTCTGTCTCCCAGGTGACGACGTCCGGCCGTGATTGGGCAAAGCGCTGGTCTTCCAGCAGCCACGTCGGCCAGCCCGGTCCGGGATAGGTAGGCGAAATCGGCCTGTGGCGATAGGGAACAGGATGAGCCGGGTCGGAGATGTAGCTGTCGAAGGAGGCATCGTAATTTGCGATAGGCGGTTCGAACGACAGTTTGCCGGACTCGCCGAAAAACAGGTTGCGGGGCACAGCCTGGCGCGGCGGCCAGGAGTCATACTGCTTCCATTGGTTGCTGCCGGTTTCGAATGTGAGTGCTTCGTGCAAAGGCAATTGGCCCTTATCCTTCAACCAGTAAGCGAACCACGGGGCCTGGATGTTGGCGCGGAAATACTGCCCGGTGTCGCTGCCGAAATCTATGTTGCCCAGTTTGCGCCCGGGATTGCGGGCCCAACCGCCGTGATTCCAGGGACCCACTACCAGGTAATTCAGGTGCTTGGGGTCGTTCTTTTCAAGCAATTCGTAGATCTTCACCGGACCGTAAAAATCTTCCTGATCCCACCATCCGGCCACGTTGAGGTCGGGTACGGTTGGGTTCTTCAGATAAGGCCAGAAGGCGAGCTTTTTCCAGAAATCGTCGTAATTGGGGTGCTCGACGAAGTCGTCCCAGGTGGGCAGCTTGCCATGGAAGTAGCGCGCGTCAACATTGGAGAGCGCGCCCAGGCGTAGATACCACTCGTAGGTATCGTACTTGTCGAACTGGAAAGAGAAATTTTCGTGGGTGGTTTCCATGAGGGCGGCGTATTCGAAGCCGTAGCTGAGCCGAAACGCGCCGTTGTGGTGGAAGTCGTCGCCCAGGAACTGGTCTTCGGGCGAGGCCTGCTCCGAAACCGCCTTCAGCGCGGGATGCGGATCGAGCATGGCCATGGTGGTAAGCCACCCCCCGTAAGAGATACCGAGCATGCCGACGCGCCCGTTGTTGTGGGAAACGTTCTTAAGCAGCCAGGCGATGGTGTCGTAGGTATCGGTGCTCTCGTCGACGGCCTTGGGATCGCCTTTATCGCGGGGCGGGCGATTCATCACGAATTGGCCTTCGGACTTGTAGCGCCCGCGAATGTCCTGGAGTACGAAAATGTAGCCTTCACGGATGAGGTCGTCATAATGGGCGAGCGCCCGGCTAAAGCCTTTCTTGTCATCAGCCAAGCCGTAAGGCGTGCGCTCCAGGATGAAGGGAAGCGCCGCGGGCATCGCCTTGGGAACGTAGATTTCGGTATGCAGGCGAACCCCATCGCGCATGGGAATCATGGCGTCCTGCTTGCGGAAAAGGCCGCTGTAATCCGGCGGTTTTTGAGCCCAGGCCAGAGGCGCCATTGCGAACGCTATCAGGATGACGGCAAGGGACCGCTGCGGTTGCCAAGACTCCGTCGACACGCTTATAGGCTCCGTGAAGCAAAAATTTGGCGCGGTTTGCGCCGCCAACGGCCGGTCATCTTCTCCAGACCGGCGAAGCGGAAAACAATATCACAGCAGGCGAAGGTCGCTTCAAGACACTGTTTCGCAGCGAACACCGCTCGCAAGCGATAGGCCACGCTCACGGATACCGCCAGCGCGAGCAGGCACACCCAGCCCGATTCCGCCGACAGTCCAGTGCCATGTCATGCAGTTTTTGTGCTACTATCCCCGCCTCGAAACCGGAGGCGCATATGTCGAGCACCGCAATCAGCAGCAGCCTGATGAATGTGTACCGCGAATATGGGCGGCCGGACGTGCATATCGGCGCCGGCGAAGAGGAATCGCCTTACGTGCCCTTCGTGGAGAACGTGTACATTCGCCATCTCGCTTTCGACGTGCGGCAAAATTCCTTCGCCAACATCCTCTGGGTGAAGAAGGGCGGAATACTGGGGCGCCACCGGCATCGCGGCCCGGTGTTTGCCTGCACCCTGGAGGGTAGCTGGCGCTATATGGAATATGACTGGGTGGCGCAGCCTGGCAGCTACGTCCAGGAGAGCCCGGGCGTGATCCATACGCTGGTGTCCGATCACGGGATGAAGACCTTTTTCTGGCTGAACGGTTCGCTCGAGTTCTACGACGACAAAGACAATTTGCTCGATACCCTGGACGTCTTCTGGATGATGGACCACTACCTGAGCTACTGCCGCGAGCACGGGCTCGAGATCAACCAGAAGCTGTTCGTCTAGCGCTACACCGCCAGGGCATGCCCGACAGGAATAGAGCGGACGGCGTTGACCATCTTTTCCTCGCCGGGCGTGACGGGCTTCCACGATGGAGCTGACATCCGCCGCCAGTCCACCCTATGTTAGGGACCTTAATTTCGCACTACCGCGTGCTGGAAAAGTTGGGCAGCGGAGGCATGGGCGTGGTGTACAAGGCCGAGGACACCCGCCTGGGCCGCCTGGTCGCGCTCAAGTTCCTGCCGGATAGCTTTGTGGTGGATGCCACCGCCCTGGAGAGGTTCCGGCGGGAGGCGCGTTGTGCCTCGGCCCTGAATCATCCCAACATCTGCACCATCTACGAAGTTGACGAAGTGGAGGGCAAGCCCTTCATCGCCATGGAACTGCTGCAGGGATCGAGCCTGGCGCAACGGCTGGCCGGGAGGCTGTTGCCGGTTGGCGAAGTCCTCGAGTTGAGCATCCAGCTGGCGGATGCGCTGGACGCCGCCCACTCTCAGGGAGTGTTGCACCGCGATGTGAAGCCCGGGAACATTTTTATTACCGAACGGGACCAGGCTAAGCTGCTGGATTTTGGATTGGCAAAGGTGTCGGCTGACCTCGCTCTCGGACCCGCCACACCGACCTTGAGTGCATCTCCTTCCCTCACCGGCCGCGGGACCACCGTAGGCACCATCGCTTACATGTCGCCGGAGCAGGCGCGAGGGGAAGAATTGGATGCACGTTCCGACGTGTTCTCCCTGGGAGTTGTGCTTTACGAGATGGCGAGCGGCAAGCAGGCCTTCGCGGCTAACAGCGACGCTTTGGTATTCGACGGCATCCTGCACAAGGACCCCTTACCTGCCTCGCAACTCAACCCGGAGCTGCCCGGGGAACTGGATCGCATTATCCGCAAGGCCATGGAGAAAAAGCGCGAAGACCGGTACGGGTCGGCGCGGGAACTCTTGTCCGATCTCAAGCGGCTGCGACTTCAGCTCAGCTCCGGCGCCCGGCCCGCGCTTCCCATGTCGCAGGCTATCCGTCGTCCAGGAGTGATCGCAGTTTTGTCCTTGCTGCTGCTGGCTGTTGTGCTCGGGGCGGTGTGGTGGTACCGGCACAACTCTACCCAACGATGGGCCCATGGCCAGGTTATCCCCGAGATCAGGCAGTTGCTGGATAAAGGGGAGTACTTTGCGGCCTACCGCCTTGCCAGGCGTGTGGAGCCGTACGCGCCCGAAGATCCCACCCTTACTCGCCTGCGGCTGAATTATTCCGAGCCGGTGAGCGTGGAAACCGATCCTGCGGGGGCGGATGTGTACGTCAAGGAGTATTCCGACGTAAAGGGAGAGTGGCTGCACTTGGGCACAGCTCCCCTGAAACTCAACCTACCCTTGGCGAACTATCGCTGGAGGGTGGAGAAGGCCGGATTCCAAACCCTCGAGAGCGCGGCCGAACGCCAGGGCAAGACATTCACGTTCAAGTTGCAGGCAAACGCCCGCGCAGCCCCCGATATGGTCCTGGTCCCCGGGGGCAGCTCACAGCTCGGCGACGCGCCGCTGGCTGTGCCCGCGTTTTTTATTGGTAAGTACGAAGTCACCAACCGCGAGTTTCAGAAATTTGTGCAGGCCGGGGGCTACGAAAAGCAGGAGTACTGGAGGGAGAAGATCCTGGCTGACGGACACGAACTTTCCTGGAAAGAAGCGATGGCTCGTTTCCGCGACGCCACCGGGAGGCCAGGGCCGGCGACCTGGGAGATGGGCGAGTATCCCAAGGGACGGGGCGACTACCCCGTGAGCGGCGTCAGCTGGTATGAAGCGGCGGCGTACGCGCAGTTTGCCGGCAAGCGGCTGCCCACAATCTACGAATGGAGACAGGCAGCAGGCAGCAGTATTTTTTCCGACATTCTTAACCTCAGCAACTTCGGGACGAACGGTCCCGCCGCGGTTGGCACTTACGCGGGCCTGGGCCCCTTCGGCACTTATGACATGGCGGGCAACGTGAAGGAATGGTGCTGGAATACCAGCGGCAACGCACGCTTCGTTCTGGGTGGTGCGTGGAGCGATGCGGTGTACATGTTCATTGATGACGATGCCCATCCTCCCATGGACCGCCTGCCCACTGACGGCTTCCGCCTGGTGCAGTCGGAAAATCCCTCGGCCTTTCCTCAAAACTTGCTGCAGCCGGTGGCGGCGACCCGGGCACGCGATTACGGCGAGGAAAAACCGGTATCGGACGCGGTATTTGCAGCCTACAAGGACTTCTACAAATACGACCGCAAGCCGCTCAACGCCAAAGTAGAAGCCGTGGAAAAATCAACCGAGGGTTGGCGGAAGGAAACCATCACTTTTGACGCGGCTTACGGGCAGGAGCGCGTCACCGCTTACTTGTTTCTTCCCGCGAACCCTGCCCCGCCTTATCAGACGGCAGTGTTTTTCGCCCATGGCGGCATGTTCGTCCCAGGTTCCAGCCGCAACCCGGAGTTGGAGTTTCTGGACTTCATCATAAAGAGCGGGCGGGCGCTGATGTTCCCTGTCTACAAAGGAACTTATGAACGCTTCGTTCCTGCCAGCATGGAAAAAGGCACGAGCGGCGAACGGGACCTGGAAATTGAGGACTACAAAGACCTGGCCCGCGCGGTGGACTACATTGAGACCCGGCCCGATCTCGATCATGAGAAGCTCGCCTATTATGGCGTCAGCCAGGGAGCGCGGGAATCGTCCGTCATGCTGGCGCTGGAGAACCGTTTTCGCACTGCGGTGCTGGTTGGAGGCGGTTTCAGCCAGAAGCCCCAGCTTCCCGAAATTCGCGAGATCAACTTTGCTCCCCGGGTGAAGCTTCCCGTCCTGATGATCAACGGCCGCTACGATTTCATTTTTCCTGTCGAGGCCTCGCAGAACCCTATGTTCCGTTTGCTGGGCACACCCGAACCCGACAAGCGCCACTTGCTGTTCGACAGTGGGCACGTGCCCCCGCGCAATGACATGATCCGCGAAACGCTGGACTGGCTGGATCACTACCTGGGCCCGGTCCGCTGACAGTCAGGGCTGCGGGCGCGAAGGTGCCGGCGCCAGCCACAATACCCCGCCGCGATTCACGGCAGGCAGATGGAAGATGATTCGGCCACTCTCGCGCTTACCCTGTATCTCCTGCTTTTCACCCAGGAAAGCGAGGTAGTACATGCGCATTGGCGAGGTCGCGGGAACCGTGACCCTTATTTCTGATTCGGGCGCGGGCACCGCGTTCTGGCCGCCGCGCAATCCGCTGAAGTTGACCATAAAGATGTGCGGCACGCCATTCACGCGAGCGATGTGGGTAACCAGCAGGGGAGAGGCCGTGATCTGAATGCTGCCGTCAAACGGGACGGCGGCCAGCATCTTTGCTGCCTGTTGCGGTCCGGCCTTTTCCAGTGTCGGATCGAGTGATTGCAGGTACTCTGCGCCGGGCCGCTGAGGCAAGCGCACGATCTGGTCAGAAGCTGGCAGACCCGTGGTGTCCTCTCCCGTGATAATGAGTTTCCTGCCGCCGGCAAGCAAATCCTTCAGGCTGGCGCGTTCCGCGTCATCCAGCATGCGCACGTCTGGCAGAATCAAGGTTTTGCCCTGGAATTGGCTGAGAGTGCGCGGGGTCACCACCTGCCACTCGCGATGGTCCTGCATCAGGAGAATGGCCCAGCCCTCAAATTCGGGCAGAAACTGGCTTTCAAAGTAATCGCGAGTGCGCGGGGAAAAATAAATGCCGTCCGGCTGGATGGGTTCCCGCGGGTTATAAAGCTCTTTTTGATTTTTGGCGATCCATCGGAAAATGCGCTGCCGCATGGCCCGGTCGTTGGAGCCCGCCATCACGTGGCCGGGAGCGTCCCAGAAATTGGCTCCCGCCGCCACTTGCGACATGGCCAGGTTCTGCATGGCATCGCTGGGCTTGATTTTCTTGTCGCCGTCCCAGGAGTAGTTCAGGATCCAGGTTGGCTTGCCCTGGGCAAAGGCGCGGAAAGCCCGCATTCCCACCTGATACTTGAGCCAGTCGAGCGGGGTGCGCGACGAGGCCATGTGGTCGCCGCCTCCGAATTCATACTCGTGCGCCACCGCGTCCACCACGGGATAGAGCTGATACACGTCCGCGCCCACCCGCACCGCCGCTTCATCAATGCCGGGATAAATTTCCGGAATTGTCTTGATGTGCGGATTCAACGCCTTCGCGTTCCGGTCAATTTCTCGCATGAAATCCGTGATCGTCTTCATGCGGAAGTCAACCCACTGGCGGAAATTTGGGTCGCTGAAATCACCCAGCTTCAGCGCATGGCGCGCATCCAGGCCGGTGGCCGTGCGGAACGCGGCGACCGTATAGTCATCGAAACTGGCCCAACTGTTCTCCCAGCCTTCGAAGTGGGTCATCCAGTAGGGGATATCAACGTAAATGCCGTCAATGCCGGTGGCCGCGATCTGGCGCACCCGCTCCATGTAGGTTTTTCGCCACTGGGGAGCGTAGGGGCTGATCCAAACATCTTCGTCGCCGGGAGCAATCCAAAACGCGTCTCCGCCTTTGAAAATCGCCGGCTCGCCACTCAGCTTTCGCTGCAACCAGTCAGGATGGTCCTTGGCCAGGGTGTGCGGAGTCTGGTCGGCATGGGCGGTAATGCACTCCAGGCCGGCGATATAGACGAAGGCGTAGTTGTGGGCGGCATGCGCCCGCTGAGCCAGTTGCCGGATGGCGGCGAGCTTCTCTCGCGGATCGAGGAAGCTTTCGTAGCGTCCGGGAATGTCATTGTCAACCTCGATGCCGAAGACGTGGTCCTCGGTGGCATTGCGCACGATTGCCGCAGCGTTATCGGCCTTCAGGGAGTAGGCGCCGATGCGGACGAAGTGAGTCCAATCCCCCGTCCCTGGGTTGGCCGCAGCCAAGAGAAGCACCGCCGCAAGAACCGGCAAACCAAACGCGATACCAACTCGAGCTTGTTTCCTTACGTGCACCCGGCCTAGAACTCGAAGCGGACACCGAACTGCCCGTGCCGCGGCGTGCTGCCCGATGCGGTGGAGGATATTACCCCGAAGGTGGAATCGCCATAGGCCACGTCGGGAAACGCGAATCGTTCCGTGTTGAAGAAGTTGAAGAACTCGCCGCGAATTTCCAGGCGCATTCCCTCCCGTGGAACAAACGATTTGGATAAGGCAAAGTCCACATTGCGAATGCCGTCATCGCGCAGGTTGGGGAAGTAGCGTGGCGCATTCCCCGGCGTCTCATAGCCCGGATCGGCGAAGCAACTGGTGTTGAACATACTCTGGCCGGTCAGCGCCGACTTGTGGGCGCTGATGCCGCTGCCCGGGGCGCAAATTACGTTGGGACGCTGGTTGCCGTCATCCAAGGTAGGCTGCGACATGGTTATCGCGATGGGCTGCCCGGTTTGCAGGGTCCAGAAGGTCGAAACCGTCCAACCGCCCACGATTCCATCCAGCACCGGGTGCATGCCCCGTCCCAGCCAGCGATTGCGGCCGAAGGGAAGATCCACGATCACGGCCGCAGCCAGGCGATGGGTGGCATCGTTCGCGCTGATCGAATGTTCCGCTTTCAGGTTGTCCAATGCCTGCGGATTATCCAGCCAGAGATTCCCCAGCCACGCATTGCGCCCGGAGGAGGAGTCGTCTGTCGATTTGGACAGCGTGTAATTTCCCTCGAGAGATACGTAATGGCTGGCGCGTTTCTGGAAGCGGACCTGCATGGCGTTGTAGAACGATTTCGCTCCCAGCAGCGGAAGCCCCTCAAAGCTGCCATCGAACTGAGGGTAGGGTCGCAGCAGGTTGATAAGGGGAATTTGCGGGTCGTTGTAAAGGGAATCCGGCTCATTGAAAATCGCGTTCGGACCCACGAACAACGGCTGGAAGGGATTGGGAACGGTGTCATGCAGCGCGTTGTAGCCAGCCTCACTGGCATACTGATTGCGCACCGAGGAAGGAATGAAGTTGCGATTCCGGGTGCTGAGGCCGGCGCCGCCCCAGGGCAAATGCGTGCTGCGGTTCGCGGAATAATCAACCGAAACCACCATCTGTCCCGGAAGCAGCCGCTGCAGGCCCAGGCTCCACTGGTACACTTCCGCGTTGCGCACCGTTTGCGTGCCCAGATCGCTGGCATTGGCAAAGCCCCACATGGCCAGTGGTCCGTATTTGCTGCCCTGGGGAGCAGGCAGGCCCTGCGGGAAGGGATCGCCGAAGGATGCGTAGCGCGTATCGAAGTTGTCCTTGCTGAAGTAAATGACGCCGTCCTTGCGGAACGCCGGCCCCGGATACTGGAAATTCGTGGCCACATTCATTCCGTAATAAATGCCGGCGCCGCCCCGCAGCACGGTGTCGCGAGCAACTTGGTAACTGAACCCCAGCCGCGGCCCGAAGTTATTGCGGTCCACCGGAGCGTTGCGCGTGCCCTTGGCAAACTGGGTGGTGCCCAGGATATTTCCGCTCACCAGCGGCAGGCCGGGAACGCTAATGCCGCTATTGCCAGTGAAGTTGTTGAACTGAACCCGGTTATGGCGCTCGCTGTAGGGGGTGCTCCATTCGTAGCGTAGTCCGAGGTTAAGGGTCAGTTTGGGCGTGACCTTCCAATCATCCTGGAAGAAGAAGGCGGTCTCCTTGGACTTGTCGGCCACCGCGGGATACACCGAAATTCCCCCGTAATCGCCCCACCCTAGAAGAATGTCGGCAAAGGGATTGCCTTGTGCGCCGTTGAATGCCCCGATTTCCTGCTCCGTCACTGCCTGGGCAAAATGGAAATACCCGGTTGGGTAGCTGGGCTGCTGGAAGTTGTTAAAGAAGAGGCGTTGTTCGCCCCCGAACTTGAAATTGTGCTTGCCCCGGACCAGCGACAAAATGGAGGAGTAGGAGTATAGGGTGTGGGCGAAATTCGTATCTACGCAGCACTGGTCGTAAAGCGAGGTCCAGGGCGAATCCACCAGAAAGCCAGGCATGCGGCGGGCGATTCCGGGATTGGCGGTTACCAGCAGGGAAGGAAAGCCTATTTGAGTCGGGTCGGGATAATTCGTGTTGCCTGGCGCATGCACCCGGTCCACGGCAAGGCGCGCGGTCCACAGGATGGTATGGGTCGGGGTCCAGTTGTACTCGAGTGAGGCATTCTGGGCGTTGGTCAAGTAGTTGTAACCATCGCTAAACGTATCTCCATCGCCGAAAATAGTGGGCACGGCGCTGGTGGAGTGCGACCGGCTGTACCGGCCCATGAGCTTGGAGCGGTCGTTGATCTGGTGGTCGAGTTTAATATCGAACTGCAAGCTCTTGTTATCCGCCGTGGTGTTGGTGCGGAAGTTGTTGGTGCCATCGGGATTCCCGGCCACGTTGGGAAGCGGATAGAGGTTTAGTACCTTCTGGCCGATGGGATCAATCCATTGGGGTGAAATTTTGTTGTTCGGGAAGGGCGTGCGGAACCCGCCGCTCGCTTGGTTGGGATTGAAAATCTCATTCAGCACCAGGTTGCCGCTGTTCGGATCCACGATATAGGTCTGCGAAAAATTGCCTTGCCGCTCCAGAGGGGTAGGCACGGTGCCCACAATGGGGACTGGCCCTTTGTCGTTCACACGCTCCAGATCAATAAAGAAAAAGGTTTTGTTCTTGCGGATGGGGCCGCCGAGCGAAAAGCCGTACTGGTCACGAGTGTGGCCGGGCCGAGCAATGCCGTTCTGGTTGTTGAAAAAGTCATTGGCGTCCATCCAGCCGCGCTGGCCGAACCACCAGGCGCTGCCATGCATGTCGTTGGTTCCGCTCTTCAGCACCATGTTCACAACGGTTCCGCCGTTGTTGCCAAACTCGGAGGAGAAGCTGTTGTTTTGGACCTTGAACTCCTGCACGATCTCCACTGACGGCTCGTAGTACACGTTGCTGTTGCCGCCTTCGCCCTGCTCGGGAGCGCTGATCAGGGCGCCGTCCACGCGCACCTCGGCTGTGGCATTGCGCTGGCCGTTGGAGACGAAGTTTGTGCCCGAAGGATAGTTGTCGTTGGCTCCGGCGCCGCTCACTTCTGTAACCCCTGCATTGAGAAACACCAGGCCGACGTAATTACGGTTCAGCAGCGGGATCTGCTTGACGTATTCATTGGTGATGTCCGTGCCCAGGGAAGAACCCTCCGTGTCCAGCAGGGGCACGGCTTCGGTTACCTGCACTTCCGTGCTTCCGCCCGCGGGTTTAAGAGTGAAATTCAGGGTGGTGGCCTGGTCCACCGCCAGCACCAGGTTGCGTTGCTCCACTTCGCGAAATCCAGGGGCAGAGACGCGAATCATATAGGTGGAGGGACGGAGGCCGCGAAGTATGTAATAGCCGTTGCCATCGGTGGCGGCGGTAGTCGAGATGTTTGTGCCCGCATCAGTGATGGTGACTTTGGCATTGGTCAGCAGCGCTCCCGTGGAATCGGTCACCACACCGCGAATGTCGGCGCGGTAGCTCGCCTGACCCCAGGCGCCTACGGAGAAAAGGAGGACCACAGGAAGAACTGCATGGCGGAGAGATTTGATTAGGCTCATTGCACGCCCCCTTTTGCGTTCCGCTTCCGCTGTGAGCGGAGGTCGGAAGCTTTCGAATCGTCGCGAGCCCTACTGCGTTTACTTACGAATGATATCTATTGCTTTCTATCGCGGCGCATTTAACCACAACCTTACCCGCGAAGCAAGGGCCTTGCTGTGACCTGTGTCACGTTGTTTCGCCTGCAGCTCGAAGGTCGGACTTTCTCGGAACGAGCGCGCCGGATTTTCTTAAGATTTCAAAACGCACCGCGTGGAGCCCCAAAGGGGGTATGCTGAAAAAGATGCCCAGGCCTACAAATTGGCCGCCAGTACGCCAGCCGGCACGCCCGGCGCGGCGTCCCCGGTGGCTCTTCGTCGTTCTTGCCCTCATTCTCATTGTCTTTCTTGGCGGCCGCACCTGGCTCTCCTACTACGTGGACGCCCTCTGGTTCGGAGCGCTCGGCTATGGCGACGTGTTCTGGAGAACGTTGAGCCTGCAGTGGATGATATTCGCCGCCTTTGCCGGGGCCACATTTCTCATTCTCTACGGCACGTTTGTGGCGCTGAAGCGGGCCTATCTTCCCGACCTGCCGAGCGGGCATACCATTTACGTGGGCGGCGAGCCGCTTCGACTGCCGGTTGAGGGGGTGCTGCACCTGGTGGCGGCCGGCGCCTCGGTGGTCATTGCGCTTGCCACCGGCGCAGTGTTCATGGCGCAGTGGACCACTCTCGGCCTGTGGTGGTACGCGCCGCCTGCCGGGGCCGGAGGTGCGGACCCGATTTTCGGACGACCCGTCAGTTTCTACCTGCTGACGCTTCCGGCATGGCAACTCATCTCCGGATGGCTGCTGTTTCTGGCCGTAGTGGCTTGTATTGTTGCTGTCTTTTTCGTGGTGGTCACCGGCGGCAGTCGTGTGCTGGAAGGGTTTCGGCGCAGTTACAATCCGTTGTCGTGGAGCGGGCTCTCTTTCGCCTTTGCCTTTTTGTTGCTGGTTATTGCCCTGCAGGTGTACCTGGGTCGTTTCGAACGGCTGTTTGCCGACCGTTCTATTTTCGGAGGGGTCAACTACACCGACGCCCATGTAATGCTTCCCGGCCTGCTCGTGCTGTGTGCGGCGTTTGTCCTCGGCGCCATCATCGCGCTAGCCAACGCGGTGTTCGCCCGGCGCGGCATCTGGCTGGCTGCGGCTGTGGTTCCCGCCGTGGTCTGTTATTTCGTCCTCCAGTTGTTTGGGTGGTATGTCTCCAGTTTCGTGGTGAAGCCCAACGAACTGGTCCGCGAGCAACCCTACATAGCCCACAATATCCAAATGACGCGGCAGGCCTACGGTTTGGACCAGGTGTCGCGGCACGAGTTTCCGGCCGAAGCGGGCATCCAGGCTGTCGATGCAGCTAATAACCAGACCACGCTCGGAAATATCCGGCTATGGGACTGGCGCGCCCTGCAGGATACGCTGCGGCAAATCCAGGAAATCCGCACCTACTATGATTTTCCCGATATTGACATTGACCGCTACCAGATTGACGGCCAGCTTCGCGAGGTGATGCTGGCAGCCCGCGAGTTGAACGTGGACAAACTCCCGGAAAACAGCCGCACCTGGGTGAACGAGAAGCTGATCTATACCCATGGCTATGGCATCACCATGAACCCGGTCAACGGATTCACGCCGGAAGGGCTGCCCGATCTGCTTCTAAGCAATATGCCAGTCCAGAGCGCGGTCCCGGGCCTCGAGGTGACCCGTCCGGAAATTTATTTTGGCGAACTGACCAATACCGATGTGTACGTCAACACGCGGCAGAAGGAATTCAATTATCCGCAGGGACAGGCGAACAGCTTCACCTCCTACGAAGGCAAGGGCGGCATTGTTCTCGGCGGCTTTTTCCGGCGCGCCCTCATCGCCATGGACCGTGGCGACCTGGCCAAGCTGCCGTTCAGCGACGATGTGAATAAGACCAGCCGCCTGCTGATGCGGCGCAACCTGCGCAGCCGGGTCTCACAAATTGCGCCCTTTCTCACTTACGAACAAGATCCGTACATCGTGGTGGGCGAAAACGGCCGTTTGTATTGGATGATGGACGCGTTTACCACCTCCGACAGCTATCCCTACTCGAGTCACTACCGTCTCGGAGACGACAGCATCAATTACATGCGCAATAGTGTGAAGGTGGTGGTGGACGCCTACGATGGGGCGACCACGTTCTACGTCTTCGACCGCAGCGACCCTCTTATCGCGGCCTACCGCCGCCTTTTTCCGACGCTGTTTAAAGACGCGGACGCCATGCCGCCAGACCTGCGCAAACATGTGCGCTACCCCGAACTGCTCCTGCGGCTGCAGGCGGACGTGTACGCCCTGTACCACATGACCAATCCGGAGGTGTTCTACAACCGTGAGGATTTGTGGACCGTGGCCAGCGAAGTTGGCCTGAACGAGGGCGAGCAGTCCACGCAGGAAATGCAGCCCAATTTCGTTCTGATGAAGCTGCCGGGAGAAACCGGGACGGAGTTCGTGGAGATTCTGCCGTTTACCCCGGCCAACCGCAACAATCTGATTGGCTGGATTGCCGGGCGCAGCGACGGCGCTCATTACGGCACGTCAGTGGTTTACGATTTCCCGAAGAGCAGGCTGGTGGATGGGCCGATGCAGGTGGAGGCGCGTATTGATCAGAATGCGCAGCTTTCCAGTCAATTGAGCCTGTGGAACCAGCAAGGTTCGCATGTGCGGCGGGGAGGCCTGCTGGTGATTCCCATCGGACGCGCCTTGCTCTACGCCGAACCGATTTACCTGCAGGCGGAACGCAGCCCCATGCCAGAGCTGCGCCTGGTGGTGCTGGCGCTGCAGGACCGCCTCGCCTACGGCTCAACATTTGAGTCGGCGCTGGCCGCGCTGTTTGGGGGTGCGGCTTCATCCACGAGTGCCGCGGCCGCAGCGGCGGAACCCGGCCAGCGAGCGCCGGTCACCGCTGCCCCACAAGGCGCAGGAGCGGCCCGCAACCCGCTGATCACCCAGGCGGCTAAAGACCTGGCCGACTACCAGCGATTGACTGCTGAAGGCAAGCTGGGCGAAGCCGGGCAGAAGCTGGAACACTTGAAGCGCACGCTCGAGCAGCTGAACACGGCTCAAAAATGATGGCGCTTTAGGCCCGGCAGGCAGCAGCGTAATTCTCCAGCACAGTCTCGATGTGGTGACGGATGAGGGCTCCGGCTTCAGCCTGCAATTCTGCAGCGCGAACTGCTTGCCCCTCTAAAGGCAGGTACTGGCTCAAGAGCCCGAAAGCTAACGTGCAGCCGGCCAGATTGGACAGCAACTGCTGCAATTCTTTCTCTACCGCGGGGTCAATCCAATAGTAGCGGCAGCGGTCGCTTAGGCTAAAGGCGCGCGCCAGTCGAAGCTCATCCTCATCGCCCCTGTAATATGGCCGCCAATACACCGGGTTGCGCAGCATGGCGGCATCCAGTTCTTCACGCACGCGAGACAGGCGAGTGCCCCGCCGTGAGCCGAGCAATTCGCGCTCGATGGCGCTTAGCGCGAACACAGCCTCGCGGAAGGCGAAGGTGAGCCCAGGCCCAACCTTCAGGATGGCAAAGTGATCCCTCACCATATGCGCCAGCGCACCCGGATGCTGATAGTCAGTGGAATGCGCCTCGTACACCAGCGCGGGACGCTTGGGCAGCGCGGCAGAGAGGCCACGGGCCTTTTCCGGATCGTAGTCCCACACGATGTTGTCGCCGAACTCCACTCCCGGCTGCACCACCAGGCCAGCCACGCGTTCCCACGCCGAACTTACGCCGCGTTCGCCAAAAGCGCGTTCGAACAACTCGAGTGTGCTCTCCATGTCCTCCGCGGTAGTCAGCGCGGGAGGCTCTCCCGGACCAACTTCCCCTCCCGGGACGGGAACTTCGGTACCGATCACATACACCGGCGGCGCCGTCCCCGCCGGTAGCTGCTCGAATGACTGTTCGGCGGCCTTGCACAGAATAGCCGCGCGCTTGGCAACCGTTTCCGGATCGAGAGGATTCGGATCGCCCGCGCAAGCCATGCTCGCGTCCAGATGGATCTTTTGGTATCCGGCGAGCACGCATTGCCGCACCAATTCGCTGCCCTTCTCCATGGCGGTCGCCGCGGCCTCGCCACGCCAGGGATAAGGACCGAGATGATCTCCGCCCAACAGCACTCTTTCCGGCGCCAAACCTGCTCGTTCCGCCACGGCGTGAATGCGCTGAGCAAACTGGCGCGGCGTTTGCCCGGTGTATCCGCCGAACTGGTTTACCTGGCTGGAAGTGGACTCAACGTGAAGCAGGGAATCATCGTGCACTGCCTGGCGAATGGCGGAGTCCAGCACCCAGGGATGAGCCGAACAGACCGCGTATGTGCCCACGCGGTCGCCGCGGCGGTTGCGCTCGATGATGTTCCTGAACTGAACAAGGCTGAACGGGTCGGGCATGATTATTTCGGCGCACCGCTCGTTGGCGAGGGTGGCCGAGTTCAACAGTATATTTGCCAGGCCATCAGAAATGCGAAGGCGAGGGGCTCCATGGCATCTTGGTGCGACGGCTTAAAAGGGAAACCGGACGGAGAACAACCAATTGTGGCTGTAGGCATGGAAGCGAGTAGCGGCGATCTGCACGCCGCCTCCGATTGCGAAACCCACCCTCTTCCATAAATGAAACTTGCCTGCGACCAGGCCTGGAGACAAGAACACCTGTTTTTTGCCGGCGTTGTTCCCATTGGCCCAGAAGGTCGAATTCACTTCCACTTCCGGCCAAAGCTTGCCGATAATTTTGTATTGAAGTGTGGCATTCAATCCCACCGGCGTTCCGAGAGTGTCAACGTCGCCCGCCGGCAGCGCAATACCGGCGGTGCCCTGAACGTCGAAGTTGCCCCAGCCCTTTCCCACCGCGAGGCTGGGAGAGAAGTTAGCGTGGGTGCCGCCATTGGAATATGAGGCTGTAGGGATTGTGGTGGAAAGAAATGCGGTCACCACATAGTTTCCTTCTCGCTCGTTGGCGGCGGCCACGCGGTACTTGAAAAGAAACGCCATGTCGCCCAAGCCGTCGTGCAGTTGCGGGCTGCTGTGGGTCACGTAGGGAGGAGCGCTGATCAGCACCTCTGTGCGCTCAGTGGGAACGATTTCCAGGCCTTTGCCGCCGCCGTAATTGATTGTCGTTGCATTTTGCTGCGTTTGCCAGCCCACGTCGTAACGAAACTGCTGCACCAACCGCGGAGTTACGGTGAACAGGGGCGCCATCCAGGAGGGCTGCCCAGCCGCGGCGCGGGAGGATGTTTCCAACCAGTCTCGAATCAAACCACCTTCCTGCGGCTCAGTAGCTTTCTGTTGGGCCGCAACTGTAATTGTGCAAGAAATACAAAAGATAACGAATACAAGGACAGATCTCAATCGCCACTCCTGCATTCAATTATCTTGGGCGGCGGAAGCACGTAAAGCAAGAGGAGATGCCGTTCCTTGCTTCCTCACGCTACAGTGTGACCTTCCTCACTGTAAGCGGTCCGCCTCGAGCGAAACACTGGCATGTAGGCTCGAGAAGAACCAGCCGCAGCATGGCTCAGGCGGAGGCGTTCATGAAATCCCGGAAGTCGTTTCTTTTGGCGTCGGTATTCATCGCTCTTTTCTTCGTGGTTGGATACTTCGTGTTTGGATATTCGCAAGAAAAGACAAAGGCCACGCAGGCGGCCATGGCTGCAATGCCCATAGGCACGCCGGTGACCATCAAGGCCCCATTGGGCCTGCCTCCCGTGCCGGTGCCGTCCGACAATCCACCCACCGCCGAGACGATTCAATTGGGCCGCCGTCTTTATTACGATCCCATCCTCTCGGCGGACAATACGGTTTCCTGTGCCACCTGCCACCGGCCCGATGCCGGCTTTGCCGATCCCAATCCTGTCTCCACCGGCGTGCAGGGCAAGAAGGGGGGGCGCAACTCGCCCACCGTGCTCAACAGCGCTTACTTCCACCAGCAGTTCTGGGATGGCCGAGCGCCCAGCCTGGAAAAACAGGCGGAAGGGCCGGTGCAGAACCCGGTTGAGATGGCGGATACGCTGCAGAACGTGACCAAGAAGCTGAACGCCGATGCCAGCTACCGCGAGCAATTTGCCAAAGCCTGGGGCCCCGGACCCATCACTTACGAGATGGTGGAGAAGAGCATCGCCTCCTTTGAGCGCACCGTGGTTGCCGGCAACTCGCCGTTTGACCGGTGGAAATACGGCCATGACGAGAAGGCGGTCAGCGCCTCGATCAAACGCGGCTTCGTGGTGTTTACGTCGGCGAAGAAGGGCAACTGCGCCGCCTGCCATACCGTCGGCGAAAATTATGCTTTGTTCACTGACAACCAATTCCACAACATCGGCGTGGGCTTCGATATTGACAAGTTCACCGATGATGGCTTATTTGCCGTGACCCATGACGAAGCGGATCGCGGTAAATTCAAGACACCTTCGCTGCGCAACGTCGCCTATAGCGGGCCCTATTTCCACGATGGCAGCTTGAAAGACCTGAAGCAGGTGGTTGACTACTACATTGGTGCCGGGAACTCCAATGCCAACCTGGACAAAAACATTCACGTGCTGGATTTCCTGACTGGCCAGGAACGGGCCGACCTGCTCGCCTTTCTGCAATCGCTGAGCGGCGAGATTCCGCCGGATGTGGGCCCGCCGGAGAGCACAAAGACCACGGCCAGAAAGTAAGGGGCGGGTTGCGGGCGCCGCGCCGGGGCCGCCAAGTCCGCGTTGAGCTTTAGCCGGATCACCGGCAGTAGAAAGCGAACGACTGGTTCAATTGCCGTGCGCTCCCAACTTTTACGGGCCGGCCTTCTTGACCACACGCCAGCCCGTCAGGCCGATGTTTTCAACCCGTAGCGTCTCTCCACTGCTGACCTGGAGCGTGTATATCCCCTCCGGAAGAGGAGTGTTATCGGCCGTGGCCACCTCTCCCCAGATGATCTGCCCGTTTGCCTGTCCTGAAGCCGGCGCTTTATCGGAAGATACGTGGAATTCGAAGGTTACATCGTATTCCGACTTGTCTTCTTCGGATATCAGCCGGCCATGATTGCGCAAGACTCGAGGGCACATGGCGGCACGCAGTTTCCATCACTTTGCCGTGGAAATCAAGGGTGGATTTACAAACAGGTTTTTGTCCTGATTTCCATCTGATCATGGCCGTTCTGGTTCCAGACCATAGGGGAGGCAATCACCTGGTTCCGGCTCCCGTCTCGCGCGGCACGGGTTGCCGGCTGTTTGTTGCCGCGCTTCGCCAAGCGAGGTTGGCCAAGTTTGGCCCAGAACTGGTGGCCCGGTACACGCTGTCCGGCGACCGGTACTCCACTGCCTCCGGCTTCTGCAGGTCCACCACCGCCACCCACTGCCCGCCCAGATGTTTGTGGAACACGATCTCTCCCCCCAGCAGATGAGCCGCCACTTCCGGGGGCAAATCGCGGTGGTAGCCGAAAAACCGCGTCTTGATCCGCTCCCACGCCGGCCAGTCTCCGAACAGCCGTCGCGGCGGCTCGTACTTGGTGGAAAACAGCAGCGCCACATCGAACTGCGCCCGCGAATCCGCTGCAGCCATCATCTGGGGGAGGGAAAAGTCATCCACCCTCAGCGTACGCACCGGACGGGCCACATAACCCAGGTACGGCTCGGCAAGTTCGTCGGAAGCCGGCCAGGCGGTCAGCACCCGCGCATTGCCATACTTCACGCTGACAAATTGGTCGGCCGCCTGGTGCAGCACCACGTAATCGCGGTAGGCCAGGTTGTCCTCGGGCGCGAATCCCCACGGTGGATTCACGAACAAGGCCAGCGCGAATCCCAGGCACACGACCGCCACCACCGCCTTCCAACTGCCAATCCGCCTCCACACCGTGGAAACGCACACAATAATCACCAGCGGCACCACGGGAAGCATGTAGCGCGCCAGCACCGCCCCGCCTACCACGGAGAGTGCTGCGATGTAGGCGAGCGCCACCGCCGCCAAAGCCGCCTGCACCCCGGGTGCGATTCGCGGGCGCTCTCCCCCTTCGTCAGGCAGGGGCGGAAACCACATGGCCAGCGCCGCCGCCGCGGTCAGCAGAAACAGGTTCATGTACCCCACCGCCTGCCACACTCGTTGCAGCCCGGTGATGAAGATGCGCAGAGGGTTCAGCGTGTCCAGCAGGTTGTAGCGGACAAATTCGGCATTGCCCAGCGCATTCCCGGTGCGCAGGTACTGATAGAGGAACCACAGCCCAAGCGCCGCAATGGGAAAAAGCAGCGCAGCAGCCCGGCGCCAGCTTCGCCCGGCAAACCAGCACAGGATGTCATTCCGTTTCAGAAACGGGCACCCCAGCTCCCATGCCAGCAACGCCAGCGGCGCCAGGATGGCGGTTTCCTTGGCCAGCGCCGCCAGGCAAAACCAGGCCGCGGTTTGCCACCGGCGGTCGCACACATATGCGTCCAAGCCCCACACTGTGAGCCCGGCTGCCGCCAAGTCCAGGTGAGCCAGCGAACTCTGCGCGAAAAAGACGGGATAGAACGCGGTGCATATCGTGGCCGCGATGGCCACTTCGCGGTTGGCCACGTGTTCCGCTAAGCGGAACGTGCCCAGCAGCGCGAAAGCCGCCACCAGAAGCATGGCCAGCCGGGTGACCAGCGGGGCAAATCCCGCCAGCTTCCACCACAGTGCGAGGTAAGCCACTACCAGTGGCGGGTGGGCGTTGGGCAAGGTGGAATGCGGAATCAGGCTGCCGGTGAGCAGCAGGTCGCGTGCTGCCGGCACGAAATAACCCGCCTCATCCCAGAAGTAGGGCAGGCGCAGCAGGGGAGCGTGCAGCACCACGAGGGCGGCAAACAGGGCCGCCAGCAGGAGCGCGGCCACATGAGGACGAATGCCCTCCGCGTCCCCGTCGCTCTGTAACTTCTTAGTGGACCGGGCCAGTGGCTGCCATGCGCGGATCGAGCTTGATTTCCCCAAAGGTGTTCTCGTAGCTCACGATGTTCTGCTGCAGGATGTGCAGCAGCGCCTTGGCCTGCTGCGGGCTCAGGTACACGCCCTGAAAGTTGTGTACTTCAACCTCGCTCTCGCTCTGCTGCTGCAGGGTGCCGAAGACCAGGAAGAAGTCCCACACGTTCACCCGCACCTGCACGCTATTGGCATAGCTCTCGCGGTAGTCGGGCCGGTTCACCAGCTTGATGTTGGGCTGCACGGGTATGGCCATAGCGAAGAGTCTAGCAGGATAGAACCGGGGAGTCAGGGCGCGCAGGAGTTGGTAGTCAGTTGCTCGGGGTCATTTATGATTCCTGATCCTGATAACCGATCCTGCCGTTTGACTTCCCCTGCTTCACGATGTACAGTCCGCTCGGTATCGGCCCCCGCCTCGAAGTTACAAATTTCCAGGACAATTCGCAGCTCTCACTCTGATCTGAAAGGAGCAGGTATGACCAGGCTTACAGCTATTGTGCTCGGCCTCTGTTGCTTATTCGGTACACTCGCGGCCCAGGAGAATAAGTCCAGCGACAAGATGGCCAAATACGTGTATTACGAGGACGCCAAAGTTAATAGCGGCAAGTTCCGCGTGTTCGCCAAGACGACGGCGGAATTCCGCGATGCGGCCGCGACCAATGCCCCCGACTCGTACTGGATCGTGGGTTCGCCTATGACCGGGGACACCAGCACCTTCGTCTTCGTGACCTTTCAGGACAGCATGGCAGGCGTGGAGAAATTCGCGAGTTCCATGGATAAGGTCGGCCAGGCGGTCATGGCCAAGGATGCCAGCTTCGAACAGGAAAGCGCGGAAAGTGATGGCGGCGCCCAGCTGGCCATCGCCAAGTACAACCAAGAAATCTCGTACCGGCCTGACATGGTATCGCTGGCCGACACCACTTATTGGTCCTCGGAAACCATCAGCCTTCGTCCCGGCTGTGGCCATGAATTCAACGAGGCCGCTAAACAGGTGATCGAGTTGCACAAAAAAGCCGGCGATAATGCCCATTGGATCGCCTATGACATCATGACCGGACCCTCGCTACCTGCCGTGCTCTTGGTTCAACCCTTGAAATCGCTGGCCGACGAGGATGAAGAGCCCCCGGCCGCAGCGAAGGAAGTCTTCCAGAGTGCCATGGTGCGCAACATGCTCAGCTCCATTTCCAAGGAGTGCATTACGCATATCAGTTCCGCGTATTTCAAGGTGGAGCCCAGCCTCAGCCGTCCCATGCCGTCGCTGGTTTCGGCCAACCCCAGCTTCTGGACGGTTAAGGAGGAGACGGCCTCTGCCGCGCCCGTGAAGAAGAGCAAGAAGAAGAAGATGTAGCGCTACGTAACCCGGTATTCTCGTGTCCGATTGAACCCAGCGGGCGGAGACAGCTCCCCGCCCGCTTTCTTTTGCTAAACTCTCTGCATGGTCCACGAGGTCGTCCTCTATTCCCGCAAGGGCTGCCACCTCTGTGAGATCGTTAAGGAATCGTTGGCCAAGCTGTCCCGCCAGGCCGAATTCACCTGGCAGGAGATTGATGTGGATTCCAGTGAGGCTCTTCGCCGCCAGTTCACCGACGAAGTCCCCGTCGTCTTCATACACGGCAAGAAAGCCTTTAAGTACCGCATGGATGAGCAGGACTTCCTGCGCAAACTGACGCGGAAGGACAATTGACGATTTACGATTGGCCGTTGAAAAACACTGGAACGGGGATTGTTTTTTAATCGTCAAGCGTAAATCAGCAATCGAAAATTACTTGCCTGCATGCGCACCCTTTTCGCCGATGCCCACAACGTCTTCCTGCACGACGCCATTCTTCAGGCGTGCCGGCAGTTCGGGCGAAAGCTGGCCCTGGTGGACACCTCCTGCTCTCCTCAGCGCTGTTTCACCTATGAAGAATATGGCGACACGGTAGAACGCCTGGCCCGCGGCCTAGTCGCCGCCGGCTTGCGCCCGGGAGAAGTGCTGGCCATCTATCTTCCTAACTCCTGGGAATTCTGTGCCGCCTATCATGCCACCACCCTGGCGGGCGCCATCCCCACGTTGCTAAATCCCAGCTACCGCGAGCGCGAAGTGCGCTATCAGTTGGAGAATTCCGGCGCTGTCATGCTCATCACTGAGCCCGGCTGCATTCAGGGGATGAATCTCTCCGGCCTCAGCGCCTTGCGGCGCATTTACACCACCGGCAACGGCAATTTCTCCGAACTTCTGCGTCCCAGTTCCGCACCGCTGCCTACTGCGCAACAGCCCTCGCAGCAGGCTATCGCCGCTCTGCCCTACTCCAGCGGCACCACCGGCCTGCCCAAGGGCGTCATGCTCTCGCACTTCAACCTGGTCGCCAACATTTACCAGATCATCGGGCCCGACGGATCAGCTTTCCGTTCCCATGACGTGGTGCTTGGTTTTCTTCCCCTGTACCACATCTATGGCCTGAACGTGGTGCTCAGCCCTCTCATGGTGCTGGGAGCCACCGTCGTGCTCATGCCGCGTTTCGATGTTGCCGCCGCGGCGCGCCTGATCACGGACCAAGGCATCACGTGCATGCCCTGCGTGCCCCCAATCCTCAACGTCTTTTGCCAGGCTGTGGAGCAGGGTGTCTTTCCCCGCCAGCATTCGGTCCGCTGGGTGAAGTCGGGCGCCGCGCCCCTGGCTCCTGAACTCGCCTGCCGTTTCACCGAGCTCACCGGCATCAAGGTGGTCCAGGGGTACGGCATGACCGAGGCTTCTCCTGTTACGCACCTCGGGTATCTGGATGCTGCCCGCTACCGGCCTGACTCCATCGGCCAGCCCGTGGCCGAAACCGAATGCCGCATCCTGGATGAAAACGACTTGGACGTGGCTCCCGGGGAGCGTGGAGAGCTGGTTATGCGCGGGCCGCAATTCATGCTGGGCTATTGGAAGGAGCCGCAGGCCACCGCGTCCGTGCTGCGCGATGGCTGGTACTGGTCCGGGGACGTGGCCACCTGTGATGATGCCGGTTTCTACCGGATCGTGGACCGCCGCAAGGAGATGATCAAATACAAAGGCTTTCCCGTGGCGCCGGCCGAAGTTGAGGCCGTGCTTCTGGAGCATCCCGCGGTGCGCGATTGTGGCGTGATTGGAAAGCGCGATGCCGCCGCCGGCGAGTTGCCTTGCGCCTTCGTGGTCCTGCGCGAAGGTCACGTTCCCGGGAGCAAAACCGCCGCCGAGCTCTGCGACTTCGTCGCCCAGCGCCTCACCGGCTACAAGCAGCCCCGCGAAATCCGCTTCGTGGAATCCATACCGCGCACCCCCTCGGGCAAGGTCCTGCGCCGCGAACTGCGACAGCGCGTGTAAACCTCGCCATCGCTCCGACGGTGAGCTATTTGTCGTAAACCGAATATTGTTTCTGGGGTGGGTTTAGTTGGATGGTGATGTCCTGCACCGGCTGGTTGATTTCGTAATCGTGGCCGAAAGTCTGCAGCCCCGGCACCAGCACTTGTATCCGCAGCTTTCCGTATGGGGCGCCGTCGAAACTGGTTTTGCCGTCAAGGTCGGTTTTCAGCTCATAGCCGCCTTTGGCTTGCCGCCCGCGCTCATCCAACTGGTGCAGGACCACGGCGGCGTTGCGCACCGGCTTGCCATTGCTGGCCTTCACTACCAGGAAATTGAGGGTGGCGGACTCGTCCCCTTTTTTCTTTTTCTTATCGTGCGCCAGGCAGAGGGTTGCGAACAGCGCCAGAAGGGCAATGACCGTTACCGTTTTACGCATGACAATTATTGTAGGCAGCTGCAAGCGGCAGTTTCAAGTTTCGCATTTTCTGCGGATGGGGCGGGAAAGTTGGACTCTAAACCCTTGAAACCCTGCAGCCTTGAAACCTTGAAACCTGCTTCCACTTTTACGGTTGCGCCGCCAGCTTCCTTCTCAGCACCGGCCCGTTATCGCCGGTGTCTTTCTCCTTGCGGTCACGGCGCACCAGGCGCGGCGGCCCCCCGGCGTCCGGACGGTGCTCCTCCACAGCCTGGGCCAGCTCTCGCTTGATGTCCTGAAACTCGCTGGTGTCTTCCACGTATTTTTCCTGCGGCGGCAGCATGCTGGCGATCTCCCGCTGCGCCCGCCGGATGCGATCTCCGGTCATGGGATGGGTGCTGAAGGCTTTGGCCATCATGCCCTGGTGCTGCTTCTCGCCCGCTTTCAGCTTCTCGAAGAAGCGCACGAACGCCTGCGGATCATAGCCCGCGGCATAGTCGTATTGCAGGCCCAGCAGGTCGGCTTCGCGTTCGGCGTCGCGGCTGAATTTCAAATACCCCATGGGCACCGCCAATCCCGCCACCTCGCGCACCGCATACCCGATGGGCCCACCCACAAACACCAGCGGAATGGACATCAAATTGAAGATCTGCGCCCGCGTGGCATTTCTGGTTGCGTGCCGCGCCGCCACGTGCGCGATCTCGTGCGCCATCACCCCCGCCAGTTCCGATTCGCTGTCCGCCGCCAGGATCAGTCCGCTATCCACGTAGAAGAATCCTCCCGGCAGCGCGAAGGCGTTGATCTCGTCGTCGTCAATTACCTTGATGGTGAAGGGAACCTTGGCATCGGAATGGCGCACAATCGCCTGCCCGATCCGGTTTACGTATTCGGTGATCACGGGATCGCTCACCAGCCGCGACTGGCTCTCCACCTCCTCGGCCAGCTGGTGGCCGAGGGCCCGTTCCCTCTGCAGCGAATAAAAGTTGATCCCTCCGCCCACGTTGCGTTGACCAATCAGGCTGACATCGTCTTCCGCCTTCTTTAGCTTCGCGTGTTTGCTGGAAGTTCGCGTGGGAGCCGGCATCACCACCCCGGGCGCGGGTTGCGCCGCGGCGCTCACCAATGGCGGATCGCCCAATGCGGGCGGCGGCGCCGCTGTGGCCGTGGTTGTGTCCGGGGCCGGCGGAACTTGCTGGCTCCACAGCTGGGGTGTGCACCACAGCAGCAGAAGCAGCGCCAACCGCATCGGCTGCCACTTCAACTCTGTTTTGCTATGTTTTTGATTTACTGCATGGTTAGAGTTACAGCCAGCTGCCTGCTGCCGGAAGAGGGACGGGGTCCGCATACCACCAACCTGGGAAGTGCTGCCTTGGCTCTCGCCTTGCGCGGGGCGACAGCACCCCGCACTTTACCACTTTGGTTCCTGCTGTCCAGTGGCCTTTCAACTCTCATTCTGTTAGAGCGTGTGCTCCCGCTGGCTGTTGTCCGGCCGGTCGTGGCTGCCGCGACGAGATGAGCTGCCAATGTAAGACATTGATGAACAATGACTTACAATGGTGGTCGTTAGACTTGACAACACCCTGCTAAACTTTCTACAATTTAGCACTCGAAGATAAAGAGTGCTAATTAGCCGCCAAAGGGGTTTATACAAGCGGCGGTTTCAACCTCAAGCTCGTGAATTCAACCATTCGCAGACCTAAATTCCTGAAAGGAGTAAAGCATGGCAACTAAGTTCACCCCACTGCACGACCGCATTCTGGTGCGACGCGTGGAAGAAGCAGAAACCTCGCGCGGCGGCATCATCATCCCCGACACCGCTAAGGACAAGCCCCAGGAGGGCGAAATCATTTCTGTCGGCAAAGGCAAGAGCAACGAGAAGGGTGAAGTATTTCCTCTCGCAGTCAAGGCGGGCGATCGCGTCCTGTTCGGCCGCTACGCTGGCACCGAAGTGAAAATTGATGGCGAGGATTTCCTGATTATGAAGGAAGAGGAAGTCCTGGGCATCCTGGAAGGCGCCGGCCGCAAGGCTGAAAAAGAGCACGCCACCGCCGCAAGACGGTAACAGTCAGTTGTCAGCTAGTCAGCCAGTCAGCTAGCTAGCTCGAATTTTCGTCCGACGCTATCGTCGGCAAGAATTGAAATCATAGGAGACGACAAGTATGGCAAAGCAGATTGTTCACGGAGAAGAGTCGCGGCAGGCGATCCTGCGCGGCGTCAACCTCCTGGCCGATGCGGTCAAGGTGACGCTGGGCCCGAAGGGTCGCAATGTGGTTATTGAAAAGAAATTCGGTTCGCCCTCCATTACCAAGGACGGCGTCACCGTAGCCAAGGAAATTGAGCTGAAAGAGCCCCTGGAGAACATGGGCGCGCAGATGGTGCGCGAAGTCGCCAGCAAGACCAGCGACGTAGCCGGCGACGGCACCACCACCGCCACCGTTCTCGCCCAGGCCATCTTCCGCGAAGGCGTAAAGACTGTGGCTGCCGGCGCCAACCCCATGGCGATGAAGCGCGGCATTGACAAGGCCGTCTACACCGTCTGCGGCGCCATTGACAAGGACGGCAACCGCGGCAAGGGCAGGCTGGACGAGTTTTCCAAGCCGGTTACCGGCGAGATGATTGCCCAGGTGGGCACCATCTCCGCCAACAACGACGAAACCATCGGCCGCATCATCGCCGAGGCCATGAAGAAGGTGGGCAAGGACGGCGTCATCACCGTGGAAGAGTCCAAGACCATGGAGACGCAGCTGGACGTGGTCGAGGGCATGCAGTTCGACCGCGGCTATCTTTCCCCCTACTTCGTTACCGACCCCGAACGCATGGAAGCGGTGCTCGAGGATCCCTACATCCTGATCCACGAAAAGAAAATCAGCTCGATGAAGGACCTGCTGCCCCTGCTGGAGCAGATCGCCAAGAGCAGCAAACCGCTGCTCATCATCGCAGAGGACGTGGAAGGCGAAGCCCTGGCCACCCTGGTGGTCAACAAGCTGCGCGGCACGCTGCAGGCCATCGCCGTCAAGGCGCCTGGCTTTGGCGACCGCCGCAAGGCCATGCTGCAGGACATCGCCACTTTGACCGGCGGCAAGGCTGTCACCGAAGACCTCGGCATCAAGCTGGAGAACGTGCAGATGTCCGACCTCGGCCGGGCCAAGAAAGTCACGGTGGACAAGGACAACACCACCATCGTGGAAGGCCGTGGCAAGCACTCGGAAATTGAAGGACGAGTGAAGGAAATCCGCACCCAGGTGGACAAGACCACCAGCGATTACGACCGCGAGAAACTGCAGGAGCGGCTGGCCAAGCTTTCCGGCGGAGTTGCGGTAATCCGCGTGG
>JAICWP010000009.1 GCA_025934735.1 Terriglobales bacterium
CGGTCCGCGGAGCTGGCGCACTAAAACCGACTTGCCTCCACAAGAGGCGGCAGGGTAGAACAAACTGGTCCCGGAACGGCTACTTCCGTTGGCCGGTTTTGCAGTGATAATCGTTGGCCGCTTTTGCAGTGATCACCGAGGCTCAAGGAAGTGGCGCTTAGATCGCGTGCTGCGCGACCTCGCATTTTGATTAATGGTGGTCGGGAGAGAGGATTTGAACCTCCGACCCCTGGTCCCGAAAGCGGAAACGAAAACGTATCTTGTTGATTCGCTTAGGTGGGTTCCGCGTCGTTTTGCCGTTTATTCGCTGGTTTTTGGCAGTGATTTGGCCCCAGATCGGACCCAAGCTTTCCGGAGGGGAGCCGCCCCGAAAGAAATTACAATGGCGACCTGCTTGGCCGTACGACTAGCCAGTTCGGTGTCGCGTAAATGATGCATGTGTGCTTTGCGAGCTGCTGAACTGTCTCTAATGATGCCTTACCGGAGAGGGGATGATTAGAAACTTTGAATGTGAGGCTCGGTCCTTGCGGGCTTTGTAGCACTTCCAGCTGAAGTTGTCGGAAGAGGTCCTTGATGGACTCCATTCGCGTGTTGGTCTTGAACTTCACAAATATTTCACCGGTAGGCACCTCAACGACGTCTCCTTGTCGCCGAATAGGCACCTCCTCCCAATCACTGCCGAGGCACTGCAATAGGTCTTCCAGCTCGGCGGGGCGTGATATCGAAACTAGGAGAATGTTGTATTTTGGGGCAATGCTATTAGGCCGAACGGAGTAATTTCGAAGACAACTCGGAAGCGGTCCTTTCGTCCGCGACTGCAAGGCAACAATGTGAGCATCATGCGTTTCCGGCATTCCGATTGGAAAATACACCAGAAGCATCAAGCCTACGAATACCGTAAACGGCAACAATGATCGCACACAGATTATTTTGCCTAGCAGCCTGAGCCGTGAACAGCTTTGCACGCATTCACCCGACCTGCGCCGTAGAGCTTCCTTGGACCAAGGGGAGTAGCAGTTTGTTCCACTCTCGCCTTCACCTCAGCTGGCTTTAGGAGCGGCTCCTTCGACAAAATTAGTGCTGCGATGCCTGCCACGTGGGGCGTGGCGCTCGAAGTACCGTTAAATCCTTCAAAATAGTCTCCATTCACGTAACCACCAGTACCCGTAATGTCGGTCGTGAGGATATGTACGCCAGGCGCTACGACAGTGACTTCCGGTCCTGTGTTGCTCGCCCACCAGTTCTCCCCATCCTTGCTGCTAAACGTTTTTAACTCGTCCCATTCGTTGCTCGCGCCAACTGCGATTACCGGTAGAGTCCCAGCCAGTTTTGCTGGCCACTGCACCGCTGTGCCGTCATTGCCGCTCGCAAATACGAACACTGCACCTCGATGGTTCTTCCTGCCACTCAGAATACCATTTTGTACTGCGTCATCTATCAACGGATCGTCGAGACCTCCTCCCCAGCTGTTGCTCAGGACATCAGCGCCATGCTGCACCGCATAGTTTATCCCACGCGCAATGATCTCCGTAGTCGTAACCCAGTCTCCACCGGCTGAATCTGTTTGCGCAATTCGGATAGGCATTATTGACGCCTTGTACCCGACGCCTGCTATCCCAATTGTATTGTTAGTGGTCGCAGCCGCAATGCCTGCGCATGCAGTTCCATGTCCGTCCCATGCCTTTGGTTGCTGAGCAGCAGCAGTTGCCACTTGTGTAATGGCATCAAAGGGCATTACTATTTTATTCTTTAGGTCCGGATGAGTAACATCAACTCCCTCGTCCAAGATGGCAATAATCGTGTCACTACCATCGGAGTTCTTCCATGCTTGCACGGCGTGGATATCTGCGCCCTGCTTGCTGCCGTTAGCGCCGCGATTTGCAAGCGACCACTCCCGACTAAAAAACTGATCTGAGGGAAAGACACTTACGGTCGAAAGCGGGGCCGGACCGGGAACTTTCGCATGCACCTTTGGAGGTGGAGGGATGATGGTGATGAAGTTCGGTTCCGAATAATCGGTACGCTTATCTACGGCAAGGTCGTTAGATACCTGTAACGCTGACATTCCTTGCTTTACTTTCACCAGATAACTACCCAGTAATAGTGGAGTGACAGTACCAACTGATGCGATTTTTGTCAGCAAATCGTGATCATCTGTCTTCTTGGGTTTTACTATAACCTCATTTGTTAGGACAACATCGACCCCACCCAGCGTATAAACTGGTACCGCGTGCCCCATAGATTCAGCTGCGCTAGTAAAATGTGCGCTTGAGGATGAGGTTGGCTCAACTTTCGTCGTTTTTAGAAGAACTATGCCCCGAGAACTCAATATCGGGTTTTTCGAAATGGTCTCGATCACATGGCCAGAAACTGCACTTGTAAAAACCGCAACGCTTGGCGCAATGCCCGGCTTAAGCTTTATGGCTAAATACTTCGTAGAGGGTTTTAAGAGAATCTTGTTACCGCCCCGTATCAGTACGGGTTGCTGGGCGGCCGCAAGGGTCACCCAGATCAAGGTTGCCATTGAGAGTGTTACCCATCTGATGATCATCGTCGGTCACTCCTATTGATGTGCAGGCCCTCTATATAGGTCTACATGGAATGCTGAGCTGGCGGTACGAATCAGCCTAACGAGATACCCGGCAGGAGTAATGCCTGCAATGCCTTTGTTTTCAAAGGACATCGATTGAACGCCCACCAGTACAGGTGACCGGTGGGCGCCCGCCCCGCGATCCATTAATGTAAATACTGGCGCCCCGCTAACACCCGCTGGAATTGTTGCGCCGATAAACCAAAGATGTAGGTCCCTCGCTTCGGTTAATGAACACGGGACCCCAACTACCTCATGGGGTTTCGAGGACAGAATTCCCGTTAATAGAAAAGGATTGTTTTCCTTCGTGCCTGCAAAATCCGGCAAGAGCCCAGCCGTCATAACTTCTTGCTTTATAGATATGTCATCGCTTTCGCTCGTGGTAGAAATTACGCGAAAGGGTATATCAAAAAACCTGTACTTTGGAAGATTGGGAACTAGGGTCGGTGTCAACAGCACCGCGGATAAATCTACCGTCTCGTCGGATAACGTCACGTATTGCTTATTTCCATTCTCAACCAAGGGGATTGTTTCATACGCAACCCCACCTCCTGCTTTGTTGAACCGTATGACCACCTTATTGTTTTCGTCGCTGGCGTGGTTACAGTGCGCCCACGTAGGGTCGAGTACGTGCCTCGCCGTAATGAAATAGCGAAGGAGCTTTGTATGGGCTTGATCTGGAACCGACACAATGAAGCCCGTTGCGTCCGGAACGTTGTAATGACCACCGTTGGCATCGGTGTTTTCCTTGTAGACGAACAATACAGCGTGCTGAATCACCCACGGACCAGCTTTCTTACTGAGCTGCTGCTGGGCACCTGACTGCGAAGGCTGTGCCGGTGATGAGGTCAAGGCTTCAGCTAACAATTCATCTACATTGTTGCCTTGCTCGTTGCTTTCACCTTTAATTGCCTCTTCCACAGTCATTACATCAAGGAGGTCCCCGAGGTTGACACGCTCGTACTTGTCATGTGCGGCCTTCAGCGCCGACACCTCATCAGGGCTTAAGCACTTATTTGCGGTGTTCAGCAGATCGGAAAACGATGTTGCCCCCACCCGTCTCTTCCTGAACTGGTCGCAATTAACCCGCTTTGTACAGGTGCTTGCAACGGTGGTGATGGTGACCGCAATCAGTGCTGCCACACAATATTTTTTCCCTTTGTATTTGCCAATAGCGGTGTCGGCTTTCGAGTTGATGGTTTCCTCGTGCATACAAGAACCGGGGCAACTGAATTATGTTTCAGTCAGGCTTTGCGACGGCGCTGAACCTCTTATCTTGCGTAGAACATCGCCAAAACCAACGGAGACCTGTAGCCGAAGCGCCGAAAGCATCTCACACTTCGTATGTCATTTCAACAGGGACGAGCAGTTCCGGCTTTCCGAACAAGAAGCTGGGTTTATCGCTGGCTCCTTGACATGCGTGTTATAATTCGCGCTTTTTGCCCACGATTCCTTGAAGGAGAATACGCATATGAGGATTGGCATTGAACTGGGTCTCGTCAGCAGGGTAGCAGCTGTTTTGCTCGTGGCTGTTGGAATAGCATCACCTCAAACACGACAATTTTTAGATGCTCCCGTTGTCAAATCGCAGATTGTGGTTCGATGGAACGCGAGCACAAAAACGATGCAATGGGCCATAGACGATAACCCGAAGTATCTGAACATTGGGCCGGACACCGTTTTTCTCGCAAAACAGGGAATCTATGTTACATATCCACGTCTTAATCCTTTGAGAGTTCAGGCAACCTCATCCGTTACGGCTGTCGCAGATCCGGCTTTCGCCGCCGTTACGAAACTAATCGAAGCCATAACCAGCGTTGCAACCACCGTCGCACCAGGCTCTGTTGTTGCCGGCGCAGCACCCGCTGCGCCAAGGGCACCATGTTCAGATGCACAGGCCGACATTACTGACCTCGTGGATTTACTATACGGACCCTCTGGTCAGCCAGGTCAGCCGGACGCTTTAAAGACCGCAGCTAAGGAGTGGATTAAAGCCATTGACGCCAGGTACAGCAAGGGTCAAAGCGGGCCGGATGCGATCGGAGGAGTTGTTGAAGACGAAAAAGCGGGGATAAGAGCTGAAGCCAAAACCGTCGGCGACATTGCTGCTAAGGCGAAAAAACTACTTGATGCTTTTCAAAAATGTGCAGCGAGCGTAGGGGGTCCATACGAAAGATCACTGAAATGGCTTGTACTCTCCAACCCGTCAGAACGCGTGCAGCAGCTCGCCGACATTTCAGCAGCACTGACGAAGCTAGCAGACACCCTCACCAGCCAGTACGTAGACGAAACGAAGTGGATGGGCACCAACAATACGAACTACATCCTCGGTAACGAAATAGATGCGACTGCAGAGAAGATGCAGAATGTCACTGTTAAAGTTGTGAATATTGCGTTTACCGTGAGCTCATCGTCCATCACTACGGACCAACCCGCCGCAGGGTCAGCCACATTCAGCGTGCGTCGGTATTCCGCGCTAACCCCGGAGGTTGGAGTAGGTGTCGTATTCGGCACAATCACACAACCGGTGTTTGGAACAGCACAGAATGCAGCAAAGCAGACCATTGTAGCGAGAAAACCCGATAAATCTGTTTCGGTAAATCCGACAGTGCTCGTCAATTTTGTATGCAGGTGCGGAAGTGGGTTACTCACACCAATGGCACAAATCGGTGCCGCAGCCTCAAAGGACGTTCCGGCAATTCTGCTTGGGGCTGGACTTCGGCTGTTTGGGCTGTCTAAAGGCGACGTGGCTATAGGAGGTGGGGCGATGTTCGCATGGGTAAAAGATTTACAAAAGCTTCACGTTGGGGACGTTGTAACCGGTACGAACGATATCAACTCAGATCTGGGGTTCAGTAGTCGCCCGAGAGTCGGCGGGTACTTTGCTATTCAGTATAAGTTCTGAACAATTCGATTTTGCCGCCAGTCCGCAATCACCTCGGCGTGGAACCTCGGTACTCCCGCTCTAGTCAAGGTCTGGGGGTGGTTAGCGTCGGCGCAAAGGAGAAGCCGATAGGCCGTGTGAACGTAGAACGGCCAAGAGTCCCGCAATACGAATATTCCCGAATCCGTGTTCGCCGACCGACACCCACAATCGGCTACGTTCGTCACCCAAATGGCTTAAGTCTGGCTCAAACGTGAACACGTCATTGGTGAATCGTAGCTCAAGCAGTCCGTGATTCCAAGAAACGAATTCTGCGGTTCCTCTTTTCGTACACTGACCAGTATTGGCGTCGAATAGTTCTACGATGAGTTGAGTTTTCTTCATAAGCCACTCACTCTTCAATGGTCAGGCTCTCTTAACCCGCTTCTTCCGTGCGCGGGCCCACTTCCACTTCGCCTCGCGTTTCATCAGTTCCTCTTTCGATACGCTGAACATCTTACGAACGGCATTGTCGAACCTTTCGGCCTCGGTGTTACCGGGTACGTTTGGTGCTGGCGCTGGTTTCATTTTGGGGTCTCTTCCTGTTCTTCCCCACTCGACTCGGTACCTGTAAGCAGCAAAGTCGGCTGCGATGCGGCAGGAGCGTCAATCGGGAAATGCATTTCGGTGATTGCCTGATACTTCTGGAGCGCTGGGTCATACGTATGAAATTGTGAAACCTTGAAATGGTCGGCAGTTGCCAGATGGATTGCGTCGGCTGGCTTCAGGGACCAACCTTGTGCGAGAGCCGACCGCATCAGAGCTTTGGCTTTTTCCGCGATCAGCTGGAAAAATTCCACCAATTGAATTGGGGAGCCTTGACGCCACAGTTTATTTATTTTTTCTTCTTGCTCTGAATCCAAGCTTCTTCCGGTTTGTTCGACGGCAGCAAATGCGATCTCAGTGATGCTCAATATCGAGGTGATTATGTGAAAATCCTTGCCGCTTCTCTTCATCAAGCCTTCTATATCGGGCAACCGATCCGCATACTCATTGATGTACGAGAGCGGAACGCATGCATCCCAATAGATTAGTGGCTTGCCATCACTGAGCATCACGTATCCTTCTAATCGCTTCCTCGGGCGACAGTTTGTTTAGCGAAGGGGCCGCCCCTCGTGCATCCTGATATTCCGCAGGTCCGCCCGGTTCCGGCAGAAGGGAAATGTCACGAATGTCACGGACACTAAGAGGTCTGCCATTTTCTGGGTCGCGTGCAATCAAACCTTCCACAACAGCGAGCTTGCCCCAGATGCCACGGAGTAGCTCTTTCTTTTCCTCCGTGACGAAGCACGAAACAGCTTTGTCATAAAGCATGTCGTACAAAGTGAACCGCAGACCTCCACGATTGGTGAGCGTTTGAACCCGACCCTCTATAGCCCCGTATGCAGGCACAATTGATGGAAACGCATAGTAAGGCGTATACCGTGCGACCACTTTAGGGAAAACCAAAATGTCGGCTGTCTCTTGGTCCCGTGGCTCTACGGTTATAACTTTTTCTGTCGGTGCGCCAGTCCTATTCAGGGCGATTGCGTCACGCCTAGCTGTTTGCATCAGTACAGATGGCACACGCTTATCGGGAAGCGACACCAATCCGATGGCTGCTTTTTTTACGCGAGGAGAATGGTGAATTTCTTGGTCTTGCTCCAGGGCGGCAGCAACATCCTCATAGCCTAGGACAACATTCTGGACTTGCTTTTCTTCTCCTTTGCCCATGGAAGCAACGACTGCACTGCTGACCTGCAAATCCTGAATAATCCACTCCACGGAGGCCCCAGCTTCCTCGTTAAGGCCTTGTATGAGTTCATTGAAATCAGCAAGGGCTTTGGTGAATGTCTCCAGGGACACTTCGCCGTTGACCACGAGGGTAACCGTATTGTCGGCCATCACCAGCCTCCGGTATAATCAGATTCGGTATTCTGGCGTTTAACAAATCGCCGACACATCAAGTTCAAATGGGGCTCTCCTGCCAGCGAGCCTAATTCTTTTGTGCTGCGAACACTCACCCTCTTTCCTCGTCGCAGGCGCCCATGAAGTACATCAAGCGCTTGCCCACAATTTGCCTGACCGCAATGTCAAGCCGATCTGAGCTAACAGGCGTGGCTTTGCTGCCACGGTTATTAAGCGGAACACTTGCTCGTCCAGATAGCGAAACAAATGAGATGGCTCAACACTCACGTTAACTTTGCCCTCCACGTAGCGAGTCGCATGGTCAACAATCTGGTGCTCATATTCCCCCTGCAGGCCCTGATCGCCGACAAGTTCATCGGTGAACAGAGCCGTACCTGACGAGACGTGCGTTTTTACCAATGGCTGAAGAGCCTCCTTCTTCGGGTCGGGAACCACATGCGCACGCACCTGACCTCCGCGTTCCAAGATGCCCATTACGGTAGTCTTGTCTTCAACATTAAACCCCTGTCCCTTGATACGCCTCGCCCGCACACTCTTATGCATGGTACGTGCTTTACCACGGATAAAGATTTCGTCCGCTTCGACTTCGCCACCACTAGCACCGAGTTTCACGAGCGAGCCAGTCTGCAAAGCCAACCGGATTCTATGGTCCATAAACCATGCGGACTTCTGCGTAATCTTCAATGTGCGATGAATTTCCCAAGAAGAAACCCCGTTCTTGCAGTTCACAACCATCCACATGGCAGTGAGCCACTGGTCCAGCCCCAGTGGGGAGTCCTCGAAAATTGTTCCTGTTTTCAATGTGAACTGAGGTGCATTGTGTTTTTCGCGGCAATGCCAGCGGTTATACTTCTCCAAGAACAACACGTTCGTACTGCCACAGCGAGGGCAGGCGATCCCGTTCGGCCAGCGTCTAGCGATAAGATATTCGCGACAATTCTCTGGTTTTGAGAAGTAAAGAATGGCTTCTTGCAGCGTTCTTGGTTCCATGCTGAAATCTTAGGGCAGAACCATTATTTTTGTCAAGTATATTATTGTCATTTTTGTTAGCTTTCTGCTCCCTGACCTGGACCCGGTAGGCATTGCGGCTATGATCTACGCGCACCCACACCCATTCGCTGATCCGGTCGCTACATCTATCCGCCGGCGCGGGTCGAGCGGCTGATCCGTGTTCTTTTAATGGGAAGCTCGAAGGAGTTGGATCAAATGCATCAGGCGAGAGGCCATTCACAAGAACGAAGCACGATCATGATTTGTCTGTTTGTTGTCGTGCTCGGTCCCACCGCAGTTCTAGCTCAAGCTGCGCTGCCAATCCGTTCCTCTAACTGTGACGTCATCGTTGGACCTCGTTCCGTTCTTAAAGAAATCGCCGACTGCCTTGCTCGAGCGGATCGCGACTGCAGGCCGGCTGGGTTCCGCTTCAAGCAATTCGCGATGGTTGACACACGTGATGGTTCAGGAGGGTACGTCGTAATCAAGGATGTCAGGGGTGCGACCCAGTTGTTGCTAATTCCGACACGTGCAATTCCCGGCATTGAGGGCAATTGCCTCATTGATGATCCGGCGGTGCCCAATTATTTCAGAGCTGCATGGGAAGCCAGTGCTTTTCTGGCCCGCTCCACAATAGAACCGGGGCGCCCGGCAGTAAGCCTCGTAGTCAACCCTAAGCCGGGCCGTAGGGACGGTCAGCTGCATATACATATTGATTGGCTCCGACAAAGAATTTTGGATCAACTCGCGGATCTAAATCTTCGAGAGAGATGGTCCTCTGTGACCCTTCAGGTGGATGGTCGCGAGTATCAATACAAAGCTATGCAACTGAGAGATTCGCAATTTAACTTTCTGCCGTTCAAAATGGCCGCTACTGTTCCCGATCTCAAAGAGCCCATGGAAGATCGAACGATAGTGGTCATTGAGATGAACAGAGGCAGCATGCCGAAGGGATTCATTCTTCTGATCGGCGAGACACCTGATGAAGGAGAAGTGTTGCAGACAAATGATCATTCTGTTATGGCACGATGAATGTCTCCTTGGCTTGATCACGATTGTTTCCTTCAAGGCGGGACGAGAGTTACCACCGTCGCTTCGGCGCGCATTGATCTGTTCCTTTACATCAGTCCCGACGTAGAGGCATGCATTCCAAGCCCTACGGCCAAGTCTGCTCTCTGACGCCCAGCTTGGGTTCATTTGGGTGCAACTCATTTGCACCACTTTTTTCTGTAAGCGATACCAGATCAAGTATTTAGGGTATGACCCTGATTGGTTCGGGACCGTACTGCGACAAGCCACAGCCAGCACTGTTGTAACACTGGGTCGCTGCTTGTGCCCAGCAGCTCCCTTAGGTAATGGCCGGCATACAGCCCTGGCCATTTCGGGGTTACCTCGTGCACATGTGTAGCGAAGGCACGGGCTCCTTCTAGGTTCATGCTTGGCCCTTGAGGATTTGCCTCAAAATCGAGTACCAGCAACGTCCGGCCGCCTGGTTGAACTGTATTAACAAAGAACTCGGCCTGCGAAATGCCGTCCGCCCCTACCCCGAAGTGGTATGCACCCAAAACGGGCCGGTCGCCTGCGCGCGGCTTTGATTAGTCCAATAAATGGGATCTTTGTACTGCCATCCCTGCGTTGCCTTATGTATGATGCCGAAAGATCGTCTGAGCTAACGCCACGTTGTAACTGGCTTTCGATACCACCGCGTTGGAGATTGCTGATCGCACTCACTATTTGGAAATTGTCTCTCTTCTAAAGAGTGCAGGTACTCCTCAATGAGGGTCGTACGCCGAGGCGCATAGCCCATTCAATGAGTGTGTGAGCCCCAACCCTGCCGGATGAAGGAGCATTGCGGGTTAGACGCCATTACAACTCTCATCCTAGCAGGAAGCGAGGACGAGGTCTGAGCCTTGCACCAGAGTTCGGAAATCGTCTGCTAGGGCCAACCATCATATAAAATCAGCTCTTGAATGGACCAGAATATCAAGATATACGCGGACTCGGTGTATGAACAGGCTTGCCTGGAGGCACGCCGGAAAGCACGAGACGAGAAAACGGAATATATGCGGCTTAGGGCTTCTCGGAGCGCTGCCATGTTTATTCCTGTGAGCGGACCTGACATCCAGCAGATAGTTAAGATCCAGAGCGGATACATCGAGCGCTGCATGACCGCGAGGCTGGAGAGCTACGAGAAGGCATATACCGAGGTTGCCGGCACCCCAACGGATGAGGACTTCACAACCATCCTTAACGAGTGCAAGGCCGTAAGATCTCAGACCGTAAAGCACGCAATTACCGCCCTGACCCAGTTCATCGCTTCCCACGGTGGTGGGGTGCCATTTTTGCCAGATGAAGCACACGTAGAACACAGTTCAGCCCACGCCCACGATTGGGTTCTACAAAGATGGAAGACCTGGCGAGCGAAGGCCCAGCTGCAACGATCAGAGTTGAAAAGCGTGGAGCGAGAGAAGCACTTTGATGCCCTGATGCCGGTCTGTAACCGAGCAGATTTCGATAGGGATCTCGCTGAACTGACTACAAATAGCAGTGAATCGAACCCATTTGCGCTGCTCTTCATGGATCTGGACAAGTTTAAGTCCATCAACGACGGTCCTGGAGGTCATGAGGCGGGAGATTGCGCCCTTGTAGCGTTCGGAAAAGCGGTGCTCGCCGTAACGTTACGGGGGTGACGAGGTCTGTGTCATCCTTCCTAACCATACAGTTGATGAGGCTGTCGGAGTTGCAGAGCGCATTCGCCGCGAAGTACAGGCGATCAAGACGGCCGAGCGGCCTGATGGACTGAGCACAAGCATTGGTGTGGCAAGCTTCCCTGAATCAACCAGCGATCCATCGAAACTCTGCTCAGTCGCCGACGGCGCCATGTACGTTTCGAAAAGATCCGGAGGTAATCGGGTCTGCACGGCTGAGCCGGAACGCCCAGGCTAGCCTCGGATGCTGGGTGCAACCGGTTTGGAGATGCGCCAAATTGCTGAACGGCGGGCAAGTCGGAAGCAACCTTCCAAACGGGCCGGAGGGACTGGAGTGTGAACTCCACTGCCCAGCCCGCCACCTTTCAAACCGCCTCGCACGTCGGAGCTCTGCGACGTCTCCCAAAATCTCTGGAGGAAAGCCATGAGCAGCATGATTTGTGTTAACAGAAGAAATTTGGTCGAGTACAGGGTTTTTGTAACATCCTTAATAACAACTCGGCGCAAATTGCCCATTTCTGCCTAATGCCGGAACCGGGAAGCCGCTGAAACTGCAGCAGGTTAAGGGTTTAAGGCCGCGCCCGACCTAATCCATTGGTCCCAGGTTCAAATCCTGGCGGGCCCACCACACATTTTCTCCGGCCATATTGAGAATTCGCAGTCAGCGCAGTGGAACGGAAAGTTCTGGGTTCTGGCAGTGCCGCACAAAGCCCTCCCCTAGCTCGCAGCCGGCTTCCATGCCGCGAAACTGGTTCATCTTGTCGTGCAGCCGGTACCAACCTTCAGGGTCCTGGCTGGCGTGGGCGAAGCAAGCCGCCCGCTTCCGGTCCGCGGTTTTGGTGATGTCAACGTAGTTGGTGGGATGGAACAGTTGTGTCTGCGTTCCCTGTTCCACTTCAAAGTAATACAGATCAAATGCCTTATGCGCCGCTACCCAGGCGTCATAAACCAGCAAAGAAGCGGCCCGGTGGTCGCGGTGCGTGTCAATCGGCCAATGGGTGAATACGATGTCCGGGTGTTCGGCGTCTAAAACGGCGCGAAATTCATCGTAGCGCGCGCGGTTGATTTCGGTATTGCCGTCAATTTGCCCGGCAAATACCGGTTTGGCCTTCAGAATGGCGCAGGCTTTTTGCGACTCCGCGGTGCGAATGGCGGCGGCTTCCGGCGCCGATTTGCCGCGAATGCCCGCCTCGCCTCGGGTTAAATACAGGATAGAGACTTCGTGGCCCAGGTCGGTATAAAGTGCGATCGTGCCACCGCAGCCCGATTCAGGATCATCAGGGTGCGCGCCCGCAACTACTATTTTCAGCGGCTTTGGTTTGGTGCCCGGAGTTTGGTCGCCCTCGGCCTGCCTTGCCAGCAAGGGTAGTCCTGCTGCCGCCGCCAGCGACTGCCCCAACATTTCTCTGCGCGTCACTTTTCTCACGAGAATTGCTCCTCAGCCCTGAAGTGTTACTTTCGACGAGCCCGGCAGTATAGCTCAGCGGCATCAACCCGCGGGCGAATTGCCCCCACGATTGACACATTGAAGACCGCAGAGTAGCCTTTGGAGCTTTTTGCTGCGCCAACCCTAATCCCTCTCGGGCGCGGGTTGCGGACTGTGATGGGGTGACTCAGTCATGAAACTGTTAGTTATCCGCGTGCTGTTGCTCCTGCTCGCTGTCGCAACCTTTGCTAGGTGGGCGCCATCCCAAACTGCCCCCAAGAAGGTCATCATTGACACTGATCCGGGCACCGATGATGCCCTCGCCATCCTTCTCGCGCTCAACTCGCCCGAAGTGCAGGTGGAGGCGATCACAGTGGTGCCGGGCAATGTAACCGCGCAGATGGGGCTCGACAACGCGCTCAAGTTGGCCACGCTGGCCAACCGCTGCGACATTCCCGTGGCCGGCGGAGCCCAGCACCCTCTGGCGCAGAAGCTCGTCACCGCCGAGTTCTGGCATGGCAAGAATGGCCTAGCCAATATCGAACTGCCTACCCGTTGTCACGCCGACCCACGCTTTGGCCCCGACCTGATCATTGAATTGGTACACAAATTTCCCCACCAGATCACGCTCGTTCCCGTGGGGCCGCTGACCAACATCGCTCTGGCAGTTTCCAAGGATCCGTCCATCGTCCCCCTGGTAAAGGAAGTGATCCTTATGGGCGGCAGCATTTCCGGCGGCAACGTGAACGCGGCCGCGGAAGCCAACATCTATAACGATCCTGACGCCGCGCAAATCGTCTTCAACGCCGGCTTTGCGTCACTCACCATGGTGGGCCTGGATGTGGGCAACAAAACGCTGCTCACGGACCGGCAAATCGCACAACTGGAAGCCGCTCCCGGCCCCATGTCGCACTTCGTGGCCCAGGTGGGACGCTTTCTGCTGGAGCTTTCGCGGCGTTTTGGGGAAACCGGCACTCCCATGTACGACCCGCTGGCTATGGGCGTCACGCTTGACCCCACGCTGGTTACCACCCAAGCCATGCGCGTGGACGTGGAAACGCGCGGCCAGTTTACGCGTGGCGAAACTGTGGCCAACCGCACCAATACCGTGGAGCGCAACGTGCTCCGTGGCGATCGCTACGTCATCGAAGGGATGGACAAGGTCACGCCCAACGCCAAGGTTTGCGTAGATGTGCAGGCACAACGCTTTCTCGACCTGCTGGTCAGCCGCCTGCACGGGAAATAGCCGAATCTATCCGTAGGCGCGCGACACCAGAAAAATTGCCAGCCCGTAGAACACGAACATGAAGGTCAGGTAAGCCTTGGCGCGCGGCCCGGACGCCGCGAATTCCTTCCACGCGAAGATTCCCCACAGCGCGGCCACCATGGGCGCCGATTGCCCGATGGCATAGGAGATGGCCACTCCTGTCAGGTTGGCTGCCGACATATTGAATACCGTGCCGATCCCCCAGATGAAGCCGCCGAGCAATCCAAAAATGTGCCCGGAGGCGGGTGCGTGGAAAAAGCCGCTAAAATCCACTGGTTTTCCCACCAGCGGATGCTTCATGAAGTACACGTTCCAGATGAAGCAGGAAAGCAGCGCGCCGAGAGTTAAAAATACGCAGACGCTGTAAGGCCCCAGGGTGTTGCCACGGGTCATGGAGTGGGTCACAAAAGGGGCCCACAGCCCCATCAGCACCCCGGAAACGATACAGGTGACCAGGCTCTTTCTCGAGGCAGAACGTCCTGCCGTCACCAGGCTGCCATAGGCTTTACCGTCCAGGATCACCGCTATGAGGGCGCAGGCCACGCCCACCGCCAGGAATGCGGCGCTGCCCTTGGGTTGCAGCGCATAACTCAGCACCACACCCACCACCAAAGCAATACCGATGGAAATCGGAAACGCGACCGCCAGACCCGCCATGTCAATGGCGGCCACCAAAAGCAGGTTTGCCAGATTGAAGACCACGCCGGCCACCAGGGCGTAAACGATGTTGGAGCCGTCGGCGGCATGAACATTGTTAAGAAAGCTGGACGCGTTGTGCCCGGTGCTGCCCATGGTGAAAGCCAGGATCAGGGACACCACAAAAATGCCGATGGCGTAGTCCCAATAAAAGAGTTCAAAACGATAGTTTTTCACTCCCTTGAAGGTGTTCGCCCACGATCCCCAGCACACGGCACTGGTGATCATCATTACAAGTGCTACGCCCAGGCTTTGCGGTGTGAACATCGTTTCTCCTTGGCTGTGTCCTGCCAAACGTCTGCAGGTGCGGCTACTTACTGGCCCAGGCTTAGAAGTTGCAGCACAGGTTGGCAGCAGGGTATCACCGATGGTGCCTGGCGCATCGGCAAGTTTTGACCCGAAACCGCTGCCGGGCCAATCCGCAAAGGGCTAACCAGGGCCGTCGTATCTGCCGTACAATGCAGGTCCATGCCGGGCGACAACATTACTGCCCAGTCCACTCCTGAGGTGATCGCCACCCTGGCCGGTCGGCCCTTGTTGTCCAATCGCGGCATGCCGCTGAACCTGGACTGGGTAAAGGAAGTGCGGGTCAACACCAGCGCGGTGGAGCGCCGGGCGCAAACCCACGTCGCTCGCCGTACGGTTAAAAAGGAATGGCAGGCGGCCTGGCTGTTGCGGGCCATTTCGTGCATGGACCTGACCACGCTTTCCGGCGACGACACCGAAGAACGCGTCCGGCGGCTTTGTGCCAAAGCGCGACAACCCATCCAGCCCGCGCTGGCCCGGAATCTCGGAGTTGAACAACTCGAAATTAAGATCGCGGCGGTTTGCGTGTACCACCGCTTCGCGGAAACCGCGCTGCGCGCCCTGGAAGGCAGCGGTGTGAAGGTTGCGGCGGTCTCCACCGGCTTCCCCGCGGGACTTTCCGCTTTGGAAGAGCGGATCGCCGAAGTCAGGCGCTCGGCGGAAATCGGAGTTCAGGAGATTGATACGGTCATCACCCGGGCTCATGTGCTCGGCGGGCGTTGGCAGGCTCTCTACGATGAGATAGCTGAGTTCAAGCGCGCCTGCGGCAACGCCCACATAAAAGTGATCCTGGGAGCCGGCGACCTGCTCACCCTGCGCAACGTAGCTCGCGCCAGCGTGGTGGCCATGATGGCGGGAGCGGACTTCATCAAGACCTCTACCGGCAAGGAACCCACCAACGCGACTCTGCCCGTCGGCTTGGTCATGACCCGCGCCATTCGCGAGTACGCTCAGGAGACGGGCATGGCCGTGGGATTCAAACCTGCCGGCGGCATCCGCACCGCCAAGCAGGCCACCGAATGGCTGGCGTTAATGAAAGAGGAACTGGGGACGCCGTGGATGCGAGCCGAGCTTTTCCGTTTTGGAGCCAGCGGGCTGCTGAATGATATTGAACGGCAACTGGAGCACCATGCGACGGGGCGTTACTCGGCCGATTATCGCCATCCCATCGCCTAATCCAAGGTGTGAGCCATAGCGCATGAGCATTGCGGAAAAATTTCTGACCATGGAGTACGGGCCGGCGCCGGAGGATCCCAAGGAGGCGTACGCCTGGTTGGAAGCGCACGGCCGCCGCTTCGGCCATTTCATCGCCGGGGAATGGCGGCAACCGGCGGACGGCAAGTTCTTTGACTCACTCGATCCCGCCACCGGGGAAAAGATCGCCACTGTGGCCCAGGGCTCGGCAACTGATATTGACGCGGCGGTGCAGGCCGCGAAAACAGCTCTTCCCAAATGGCAGGCGCTGAAACCGCACCAGCGTGCACGTTACCTCTATGCCCTGGCCCGGGCGGTGCAGCGCCATTCGCGGCGCCTCGCCGTGCTCGAAACCATGGACAACGGCAAGCCCATTCGCGAGAGCCGTGACATTGACATTCCGCTGGTTGCCCGCCACTTCTACTATCACGCGGGCTGGGCGCAACTGCTGAAGAAGGAATTTCCGGACTACACGGCTTGCGGTGTGGTGGGACAAATCATCCCTTGGAATTTTCCCCTGCTCATGCTCGCGTGGAAGATTGCTCCCGCCCTGGCCACGGCAAACACGGTTGTGCTGAAGCCGGCGGAGTTCACGTCGCTGACCGCGCTGGCCTTCGCGGAAATCTGCAGCGAGATCGGCCTGCCGCCTGGCGTGGTGAACATCGTCACCGGCGACGGTTCTACAGGCGAAGCCCTGGTTAAACACTCACAGGTGGATAAAATCGCGTTCACTGGCTCCAGCGAAGTGGGGCGCGCCATCCGCAGCGCCACCGCTCATACCCACAAGCGGCTATCGCTGGAGTTGGGCGGCAAATCTCCTTTTGTTGTTTTCGAAGACGCCGACCTGGACAGCGCCGTGGAAGGCCTGGTGGATGCTATCTGGCTCAACCAGGGCGAAGTCTGCTGCGCCGGTTCCCGCTTGCTCATGCAGGAGAGCATCGCCGAGGTCCTCATCGGCAAAATTCAGGACCGCATGCGCACTTTGCGCGTGGGCCCGCCCTTGGATAAGGCCATTGACATCGGCGCCATTGTTGCGCCCGTGCAACTGGAACGCATTCGCCGCCTGGTGGATCAGGGAGTCGCCGAGGGCGCCACTTGCTGGCAGCCGCAGATCGAAATGCCCTCGCGCGGGCTCTATTTCCCGCCTACCCTGCTCAGCAACGTGCACCCGACTTCCATCGTGGCGCAGCAGGAGATCTTCGGCCCTGTGCTCGCCGCCATGACCTTTCGCACGCCCGCGGAGGCGGTGGAGTTGGCTAACAACACGGTGTATGGGCTGGCCGCCTGCGTTTGGAGTGAGAGCGTCAATGTGGCTCTGCACGTGGCGGCGCAGCTTAAGGCCGGCGTGGTGTGGGTGAACTGCACGAACTTGTTCGACGCCGCCTGCGGCTTCGGCGGATACCGCGAGAGCGGCTACGGTCGCGAGGGCGGCAGGGAGGGGCTGCGGGAATATCTGGAACCTTCCTGGTTCAAAGGCGCTCCGGAGCTGAAGAACGCCGAAGTTTCTGCAACAGGTGCCAGTCCACGCCGGCAGACGCCGGACGCTCTCATTGATCGCACCGTGAAGCTCTACATTGGGGGCAAGCAGGCGCGGCCTGACTCGGGTTACAGCATGGAAGTGCTTAACCCCAAGGGCGAACTGCTGGGCGAAGCGCCGCTGGGCAATCGCAAGGACATCCGCAATGCGGTGGAAGCCGCACGCAAAGCGGCCAACTGGTCGAATGCCACCGCGCATAACCGGGCGCAGGTCCTCTACTACATGGCGGAAAATCTTTCGCTGCGCCAGGAGGAGATTGCAGGCCGTCTGGGAGCTGCCGTGGGCGACAAGCTTGCGAAGAAAGAGGTCGCGGCCAGCATCGAGCGGATATTTTCCTACGCCGCCTGGGCCGATAAATTCGAAGGCGCGGTTCACAATCCCCCCTTTCGCATGATCGCCATGGCCTTGAATGAGCCGCTGGGAACGGTGGGCATGATCTGCCCCAACCAGGCGCCGCTTTTGGCCTTGCTTTCGCTGATCCTGCCCGCCTTGGCCGCCGGCAACACCGTGGTGGCGGTTCCTTCTGAGACTTATCCGCTTATCATTGGGGACCTCTACCAGTTGTTCGACACCAGCGATCTGCCCGCCGGTGCGGTGAACCTGGTCAGCGGCCACAAGGCGCAGCTTCTGAAGACCTTGGCCGAACACGACGATGTGGATTCCATTTGGTGTTTCGCTGATGCCGAAAGTGCTGCCGCAGCCAAGGCTTTCTCCATGGGAAATCTGAAACAGGTTTTCACCAATGAAGGGCGCGCCATAGACTGGTTCGATCCCAGCCAGGGCGAAGGCCGATGGTTCCTGGAACACGCCACTCAGGTGAAGAACATTTGGGTGCCCTATGGGGAGTAAGCCCGTTGCCGCTTCAGCAGCTGAAATCCTCAGTTGACAGGCTGGGGCACGCTGACTAGACTCGGCCTTCCTCGGCGCTGCCCGCAACGACTATGGCGAAACGCCCCCGCATCGCAGTAGTAGGCAGCGCGAACATTGATCTCACTACTTTCACCGAATCCTTTCCCAAACCGGGCGAGACCATCTTCGGGCAGAAATTCGATCTCGGATTCGGCGGCAAAGGCGCGAACCAGGCGGTAGCGGCGCGCCTTTGTGGCGCTGAGGTTGTCATGGTGGCGCGGGTAGGGCGAGACCTGTTTGGCCCGGCCACCATTGAGAACTTCAAAAAGCTGGGCATAGATGCCACCCATGTCAAACAGGTGGATGGCCTCTCGAGTGGTGTGGCCCCGATTTTCGTGGAACCCAGCGGACAAAACCGCATTTTCGTGGTGAAGGGGGCCAACGAGGCCCTCAAGCCTGCGGATGTGGACGCCGCTTCCGAGGCATTGCGCAGCGCCGACTGCATTGTGCTGCAGTTCGAGATTCCGTTGGACACCGTCTACTACGCAATTGGCTTTGCCCGCAAGCACGGTATTCGCTGCATCCTGAATCCGGCTCCCGGCCAGCCAGTGAAGATGGCAGCCTTGGCGGGCCTCGACTACTTCGTCCCCAATGAGAGTGAGGCTGAAACCATTACCGGGTTGCCGGTTGGCGATATTGCGCAAGCGAAACAATGCGCCAAGCGGTTGCTGGCCGGCGGAATTCACCGGGTGATCATCACCCTGGGCGCGAACGGGTGCCTGCTGGCCACCAATGACGCAGCCGAGCATCTGCCCGCATTTCCTGTAAACAGCATTGACAGCACGGGGGCGGGTGACGCATTCATAGGTAGTTTCGCCGTTTTTCTCGCCGAAGGTATGCCCGAGCGCGACGCTTTGCAGCGAGCTAACCTCTACGCTGCGCTTTCCACTACCGGCGTGGGGACACAGAAATCGTTTTGTGACCGTATCCGCTTTGAGGCCGCATGGGCGGCCCAATCGCAGGTCCGCTACGCCTCCACTCCGCATTGAAGCCCTGCTGAAATTTTTATCGACGTATAAGCTCGCGACCGAGAGGGCTTTGCCAACCATTTTTCCCTTGACAAGCCAGTCCGCGGCTGCAAAATTGCTCAGACCTCAGGCTTGATTCGTTTCAACAATGGGCTCCGACGTTGCGGCCGCCGTTGTATGCGTGCCCGCCAGGCTCCAGTGGGGTAATGCAGAGATCCTTTCGCTCTTCGGCGTGAGACGCCGACCGGGGGTAACTATGCTGTCTACGCGGACGCTGTGCAGACTCTTGTCCGGTGCCTTGTTGGTTGCTTTTTGCCCGCTCGCCTACGGACAGGCGACCGGCAGTTTCTTCGGCACGGTCGCGGATACCACCGGCTCCGTAATTGCGGGCGCCGCCATCACCATCACCGCGCAGGACACAGGCGTCTCCCGCACCGCCAAAACCGATCAGACCGGGCATTATCTGATTCCACTGCTCCCGGTGGCGACTTACACGGTCAAAGTCGCCATGCAGAACTTCCAGACGGTTTCGCAGGCCAACCTGCGCCTGCAGCTGGACGAGCACCGCGAACTCGATTTCACGCTTCCCCCGGCGTCGGTTTCACAAACCGTGGAAGTAAGCGCTACCCCGGTGGCAGTGCAGACCTCCGATCCCACTTTGGGTCAGGTCATCACCTCGGAGCAAGTAGCGCAGCTACCCTTGAACGGACGCGACTTCGTCCAACTGGCTACGTTGACCCCTGGAACCACCCAGGAAACCAACCCGCAGAGCTTTTTCAACGGCGGTCCCAGCAGTGAGGTTTCGACCCGCGGAACGTATTCGCTTTCCGTGGGCGGCTCACGCGCCCAGAGCACTGACTGGTTGCTCGACGGCAATGACAATAACGAGCTGACCGCTGGCGGCATTTCGATCCTGCCCTCGATTGACGCCATCCAGGAATTCAAGGTCCTGACCTTCAACTACTCGGCGGAATACGGCACCCGCGCGGGTCCGACCGTCCTGGTCACCACTAAGTCGGGTACCAACCAGTTCCACGGCTCGGTGTTCGAGTTCTTCCGCAACACCAAACTGGATGCCCGCAGCTTCTTCGCCGCTACCAAGGAGCAGTTCAACCTGAATCAGTTCGGCGGAGCTCTTGGCGGTCCTATTCAGAAGGACAAGACCTTCTTTTTCGCCGACTACCAGGGCAAGCGCCAGCGCCACGGCATCCCGTTCTTCGGCACCATCCCGAGTCCGGCGATGAGGAATGGCGATTTTCGTGGCGACCCCTTCATTGCCGGTGGTCTTCTGAGTAACCCTTACTCCGGTATACCTTTTCAGTGTGTGCCCGGCACCGAGAATCTTCCCGCGCCCACCAGCGAGCCCGTCAATCTGGATGGAAGTCAGTCCACTGGCACGGCTTGCAACGTTATCCCGGCCACCATGTTCGATCCGGTCGGCAAGAAGATGCTTGATCTGTACCCGAACGGCAGCAACACCTTCTCCGCCCTGGGCACGAATTACGCGAACGTTCCCGTGCGCACGCTGGACGAGAACGAGTTCGACGTTCGCGTAGACCACAATTTCTCACCCAGGGACTCGATGTTTGCCCGCTTCAGCTACGACCAGGCGACTTCGTTTGTTCCCGGTGGTTCACCGGGGTTTGCCGAGGCCAGCGCCTTCGCCAGCACTCAGAACATTACCAATCACGGCCGCAACGTCGCCGTATCGGAGACGCACGTTTTCTCGGACCGCACCATCAACCAGTTCAACGCCGGCTACAACCGCATCTTCAACCACATTCTTTCTTTCGGCGACAAGAGTTGCGAAAGCGCCAAGCTCGGCATTCAGGGCGCCAACCTGGACAGTTCCTGCCCGGGTGCGCCGGCGGGACTCTCCCAGTCCTCCAAGGACTGCATGAGTTGTGGTCTCAGTTCCACGCTGATGGGCAACTACTGGGCGTTGGGCGATCGCGGTTTCGCTCCCTTCCAGGGCGGCACGAACGTTTTCTCCATCTCCGACTCTTTCGACATGATTCGGGGCAGGCACGACATCAAGGTGGGCGGACAGATTCGTGCTCAGCAGATGAATGTTGAGACCAATGCGTTCCAGGACGGTTTCCTCATCCCCTTTGGAATTACCGGCGATACTGCCGCCGATATTCTGCTCGGTCAGGTCGGTCTGGGCATACACGATCAGACATTTTTGGGGGCGGTAACCGGTCGCCGCTGGAAGATGTTTCGCCCATTCGTTCAGGATGACTGGCGGGCAACCAAGGATTTAACCCTAAATCTCGGAGTGGCTTGGGCTCTGGTGACACCCATTACCGAGGCCCACAACCGCCAGGCCAATTTTGACTTTCGCACTGGCAGACTACTGGTGGCCGGTCCCCTTGCCGGGCTGAACTGCTCCATCTGCGTCCCCACCGATGGCGCGGTTGGCATACAGTTTGACAAGACCGCGTTCGAGCCCAGGATCGGCTTGGCCTGGAAGCCCATGGGCAGCCAGAACACCGCTATCCGCGCCGGCTATGCCATCTACCACGACTCCTCCTGGAACCAGGGTGCGCAGGGCTTGTGGGAAAACCCGCCTTACTTGGCCGAATCCGACAACTTCAACAATTTTGCGCCCTGCCCGTTCCGAAATACGACGGTTAACTGCGGTCTTTCCCGAGTTTTCCTGCAGCCCAATCTTCAACCAATAACCGCCCCTCCGAATCCGGCCACGTTTCCCGGGACGGTGCAGACGCAAAACTTGAATTTTAAGCAAGGTATGATCCAGCAGTTCAATGCCAATTTTGAACGCCAACTACCGGGAAACGCAGTGGTGACGGTGGGCTATGCAGGCTCGCGGAGCAGCCACATTCTGGTGGACGGCCTGAATCTGAACGTGCACTCTCCCGTGGCTTGCGGCGTAGTACCCGGGTACACCCTGGGTTGCGGTCTTAGCACCACCAGCTTCCCCTATCCCAACTTTGGGGTGGTCTCCAATAACAACGACGTAGGCGCGGCGAAATATGATTCGCTGCAGGTCAAACTCGAGACCAAGACTTCGCGCCATGGTCTATATGCGCTTCTGGGCTATACCTATGCCCGCACGTACGATTCCGGTTTACCGGACGGATTGGGTACCCCGCCGGGCGCGACCTATTGGCCTTTGCCCGGAGCACAAAAGCTGGACTGGAGCCTTTCGCAGATCAATCTCAACCACCAATTCACGGCCAGCGTTCTCTACAATTTGCCGTTTGGTAAGGGCAAACATTTTGGCGGCAATTGGAGCGGCCCAGCCAATACAGTTCTGGGCAACTGGGAAGTGGACCTCATCGAGAAGGCCACTTCCGGCTTCCCCTTATTCGTCGTGGACAGCAATAGCTTTGCCTCTGGAGTGAATTTCCAGTGGAACGGCAACAGCCTGATCCGGCCTAACATGGTCGGCGATCCAAACAAGCCGGGCAATGTGGCCGCGAATCCTACATGCGTGGGCCCGGCGCAGGTGCATATACTTACCGCCTGGTTTAATCCCTGCGCGTTTATGCAACCTGCTGACGGCGAGTTGGGCAACGCTCCCCGCGCTCCGGTTTCTGGTCCGCGCTTCGTCAATACGGACCTGTCGCTGATTAAGCATTTCCCGATACGTGAAAAGCTGCAGTTAGACTTCCGGGCGGAGTTCTTCAACCTGTTCAATCATCCCCAGTTCTTCCTGACTGGCGGCGGCAGCGGAATGCAGGATATAAACCAGCTCGCCAGTTTTGGTGTGGTAAACGAGACGGTGAACAATCCGCGAGTGATTCAGTTTGCGCTGAAGCTTATGTTCTAACGATGCAAATGCAAATTCCTGCGAATCTGATTTAACGGGAGCCCGTATTCAGTTTACGGGCGGAAATCCGAACTTTTCCCGCGCAAGGTATATACGAACTGTTGCATGTGCTGCCGTTCGCGCTCCGTCTCCTGTCTCTGTTCCTTCAGCAACTGGCCGTAAACCTGCATCTCCGACTGAGCCTTCAGTTTATCGCCGGTTCTCATGTAGGCTTGTGCCAGCCGGTAATGCGCATCCGCCAGCCGCGGTTCGGCGGCGACCGCTTTCTGCCAGGAAGACATCGCGGCGACATTCTGATTCTTTTCTGCATACAGAATTCCGAGCTGCAGATAGGCAGCACCAAAATTTGGATTAAGGCTGACGGCCTTTAGGAGCAGCAATTCCACTTGCGCTGAGCTCCTGCCGGAATGCTGGTGCTCTTTCCACAGGCCGAGCGCGTAGTAGTAGTTGGCTTGCGCATCCTCCGGCCGCAGCCGGGCATAGCGGGCCAGTCGTTCCAAAACGCCCTCCAGCGGAGCGGCTCGGGCGATTTCCATTCGGCCAAGAAATAAATAAGGACGAGAATCCCCAGGGTCCAGATCGGAAGCCTCGCACACATAGCGGGCCGCCTGCTCATACAATCCGCGCGCGAACGACGCAGTTCCCAGCCCCAGCAGCATTCGCACCGACTTGGGAAAAAGGCGATTGCCCTGGCTGAAAACTTCGCTGGCCGGCTCCGCCGCGCCATGCACAAGCAGTTCGGCCCCCCAATCGAAAAAATTGGCCTCGCTGGGGCCGAGCCTTGCCGCTCGCTCATACTGTTGAGTTGCCTCCAGAGGTTTGCCGCGTTTTTCCTGCACATCCCCGGACAAGTGGTGGAGTTCCGCACGATCATTCCCGGCAAGCAGCGCGTGGACTTGGGTTTGCGCCAGATCGTACTCACCCGCATCGGCGTAGGCGCGCGCCAGGTCATAGCTGCTCTGGTAGTCGCCCGGCTTCAGCCGGGTAGCCTGCTGCAAATAGGGCAGCGCCTCGCGTGCCCGACCCTGCTCAAGCAAAAGCTCGCCGAAACGCCGGTTGGCGCTGAAGTCGGAGGGTTGGCGTTCTGCCGCCTCGCGCAGGTTTTGTTCCTCTGTACTCGACGAAGCGGCCGAGGCGGGCGGCGAACTTCCGCCCAGCGCCACTACCTGCCTCGCAAGCTCCTCCTTGGTGGGGGCAGTCGTGTTGGACCCGTGCCCGCCCAAGCCGGTGCTGTCGGTTACGCCCGCAATGGTGAATTGAGGCTTGTCGAAAAATTCGAGCGACCCGGAACTGCTTTTGGCCGCCTCGGATGGCGAGAGGTTGAAGTTTATGCTTTTCCTGATTCCGGCTTCGACTACAAAGGGCCCGGACGATGCGGCGACGAATCCCGCCATTTCCGCGCGCGCCGTATATGTCCCCGGACGGAGTGACGTGAAGCCGCACACTCCTCGCTGGCTCGTGCGGCTAACAAGGTCTTTGATTTCACCCTTGCGCTGCAACTGCACCGTAGCGCCGGAAAGTGGGTGCGCGCTCGAGTCCTGTACCGACACCAGCACTCTGCCTTCTCGCCGCGAGGTGGGAGTTTGTTTACCGAGGGCAGGAAGGAGTGCAAGCTCGATCAACGCAACCGTTGCAAAGAGAACTCGGAGAGACGCGTAGCGGTTTGCGATCAACTGGACACAGCGCATAAAGCCAGCGGCAGTGCGGGAATGAGGCCGCCATTTTAGTGTTTCCAGGCGACACCCCGCAACACAGCGCTCAAATGGTCCTGTAATGGCCGGCTACTCTTCGGATTTAAGAGTAGTGACGGGTGGCGCGCAGGCATTACAATGCGCCACCGTACGCTTACAAAGTCTGAGGTGAACGATGATGCTTGGCAGGTCTTGGCGATTCCTTGTGTTACTGCTCCTCCTGTCATGTCTCGCCTGCTGGGGCCAGGAGAAGCGCAAGATCATCATTGATCAGGATGCCGCCGGACCCGCCGGCACCGACCAGCAGTCCATTTTGCTGCTCATCCAATCCCCGCAAACCCAGGTGCTGGGCATCACCGTGGTGACCGGGGACATGTGGCTGAAGGCGGAACTCGCGCACACCTTGCGCATGCTCGAGCTCATCGGGCGCACCGACATCCCGGTGGTGGCAGGAGCCGAGTATCCCCTGGTGCGGCGCAAAGCGGATACCGAGCTATGGGAGCAGCGTTATGGCTCGGTTGCGTGGCTGGGCGCGTGGACGCCGCGCTTCTACCATCCCGCCGACCAACTGGGCGGTCTCCCGGAAGGCCAGCCCAAAACCAAGCCGCTGGATGAGGATGCCGCCCATTTTCTGGTCCGGTTGATACGCAAGTACCCAGGCGAGGTCACCATTTATGAGGGCGGGCCCATGACCAACCTCGCGCTGGCCATTTCCCTTGACCCTGATTTTCCGCGCCTGGCAAAGGAGTTGGTGTTCATGGGCGCCAGCCTGAATCCCCAGACCGACGATCCTGAGTTCATCAACACGCCGCGCCGCGAGTTTAACCTCTGGTTCGATCCGGAAGCGGCCCACACCGTATTGCGCGCCCCGTGGAAAAGAATCGTGTGCACACCCGTGGATATTTCAGTAAAGACCCGCATTACTCCGGAACTGATCAACCGCGTGAAGGCAGGACATTCCGCGGCTGCCCAATACATCGGCAAGTACGCTCGCCTGCGCCCAAACTATAACTACTTGTGGGATGAGCTGGCGGCAGCGGCCTGGCTGGATCCCTCCCTCATAACCGCCAAACAGACGCGCTTCCTGGATGTGAACCTCGACCAGGGCGGCAATTACGGCGATACCCTGAGTTGGGCAGAGGCCAACAAACCCAATCTGGTATCGCAACCCATCGAAGTGCAATTCGACCTGAATGCGGAGAAGTTCTACAACCTGTTTGTAGCCTTGCTCACGGCACCTACTCCGAAGGCTCACGCAGGCATAAGCCGGACGACGAAACATCAGCCCAGCTCACGTCCGGCAAGGTAAGTACTTCTACTGCGGCAGTTCCTCCAGCGCTTTCTGTGCTTGCGCGTGTCCGGGCTGTTGTTTGAGCAATTGCAGCAGAACACCGCGAGCCTTCATAGGACTGCCTTCCAGGCTGTAGATGCGAGCTAGATTCAGATAGCACTGATCAAACTCCGGAGCGAGGCGCATGCACTTTCCCAGCGTAGCTATTGCTTCATCGGGACGACCGGTGCGCATATAGAGCACGCCCAGGTTATTCAAGGCTTCCGAATAATCGGGACGGAACTGCAATGCCCTTTGCAGATATTGATAGGTGCGCTGGTTATTATCGGCGGCTGCAAAGACCATCGCCAAGCCATAGTTGGCTCCTGGGCTTTCGGGGTTGAGCGCAAGCGCCCGCTCAAACGTAGTGCGCGCCTTCTCCCACAGCTTCTGCTGCCGGTAAGCATTGCCCAGGTTTTCCAGCGCAATCAGGTTATTGGGACTCATCTGCAGGGCTTTCTGAAAATATTCTATTGCTTCGCCTACACGACCCTCTTGCGCTGCTATCAGCCCGAGATTGTTCCAGGCGTTGGGCAAAGTATCGGGATAGCTGGCGGGCAGTTTCACGGCCCGCATAAAACTTTGCTGCGCGTTCGCGGGCTGTCCTTTTTTCAAAGACACGCTGCCCAGACCATAGAGCGCCTCGGCGCTGGCCGGATCGTCATGAAGCGCAAGCTCGAAAAATGCCTGCGCCTGATCGAAATAGCCTCGCTGAAAAAATACCGAACCATACGATAGGTAATTGCGGCGAAACTCAAACGTGCTGGTGACTCCCGCAAAAGGCAACGCTCGTGCCAGCCGTTCTGAGACGTTACCCGGCATATGATGGAAATCATCCTCAATTCTTTCCGTATCCGCCGCACCCTGGTACACCTTAACAATTTGACCCTGCTCATCAATCAGAAATGATGTTGGCAGCACCAGGTCGCGGTGGCGATCGAATAGATAGCGATACAGGATGTTGTAAATGGCGGTTACATCTTCGGAACCGGGCAGCACAGGGAAAGGAAACTGTGCGTCGCTCGCCGGTGCGTCAGAACTCCCGGAATCAACTTTCACCGTGAGCAACTGCAGGCCGTGGGCGGTCCAACGTGGGTGTACCCGGGAGAACTGTTCGAGTTCTTTCGTGCATTTCGCGGACTGCGAGCTCCAGAAATGCAACAGAACCGGCTTGCCGCGCAGCGCCTTCAGGTTCCACACTCGACCGCGGATGTCCGGCAGAGCGAAGTCCGGGGCGGCAACAGGAGCCAGCAGCCAGGTTTCAACTCTGGCGGGAAGCGACTCTGTTTTCTGCGCGACGGCAATGTTTTGAGCAACCCGTGCCGGTGCCCGGAAAGGCTCGAGGCGCGGAGCTTGCGAGCCCTCTTCCACCCATATCCGGTGGTTGGGCGGAAGGTCGTGAAGTTCCTGCACCAGCCCGCTGGGCCAGCGAATCGAAGCCCGCACCGGCCGTTTCGCTTTTCCCAGGCCGAAGAATAGCTCTTTGCTGTGCTGGGAAAGAAATCCGGACCCTGCTTGCAACTCGCGGATCTGCTGCCCCGCATCGGTGTGTAACGTTACCAGGGCGCCGATGGCGTCCCGGTTGCTCCTCGTTCCGCGCAAGCGAAACGCAATCGACGGTGGCAGTTCGTCCATTACGTTCCTCAGCACTCGCAATTGCGGAGCGTTGCGGTTCTTGAGAAACACTTCCAGACGCCCATCGTAATCGAAATCCGCCAGCGCGAAGGCTCGGCCATCCTCCAAAGAATCGAGGCCGACGGCCGCGGAGACATCCGCAAAAGTCCCGTCTCCATTGTTGGCATAGAACACGTTGCGCTCGTACCCGCTCCAGGTGCCATCCGCCCGGATCAGTTCGTTGATCGCGTCCCATCCTTGCTCGTACTGGTGCGCCGGGCTGGCCTGCTGGGGCGAATTGGCGACCACCTGCCGCCAGAAAAAGCTGTTTAAGTCCTGGCGCGAGGGACCGGAGACCATGCCATTCGCCACATAGAGATCAGGGAAACCGTCATGGTCGAAGTCCCAGGCGTCGCACGACCACGACCACCGGCCCATGCCCACGCCAGCGGAACTCGTTGTGTCGCGAAAAGTACCGCTGTTGCGAAACAGGGAATTGCCCATGGCGTGCTTGCGATAAAGTGCGCGCACCGGTTGCGGGGCATCCTTCTGGAATACATCTTGCGTGGAGATGCGCTCCCCTGCCGCCGTCCACATATTGGCCACGTACAGGTCCTGATTGCCGTCCCTGTCATAATCCAGCCAGCACACGCCCATGCCCGCCCCGGTGTCCTCCACTCCTTCTTCCTCCGCCACGTCGCGGAAGGTGCCATCGCCCTGGTTGCGGTACAAGTTTTTGCGGCCGAAGTCGTTCACCACGTACAGGTCGGGCCAGCCGTCGCGGTTATAGTCGTTCCAGCCGCAACAGAAGCTGTAGCGCGTGTTGTTGCGGTTGAGTCCCGCTTGGGCCGTCATATCACGGAAACTCCCATCGCGGTTATTGCGCATCAGGAAATTCGGTGGGCCGTTCTCCGCGGCGTAATACGGATACGGATAGCGATATTGGCCGGTCCCCTGATAATAGGCGTAAAGACAGAAATAGATATCGAGCCATCCGTCGCGGTCGTAATCGGCCGCGGCTGCGCCGGTGAACGTGCCTTGCGGAGGTGCCGCGAACTGAAACGCGTCCGGCCTCTGCCGGAACCTGCCCCCTCCCTGGTTAAGGAAAAGCAGGGGACCCGTGGCGCGCACCACGATCAGGTCCTGGCGGCCATCGTTATCGAAGTCGGCAAAAATTGCACACGCCGTATTTTCCAGGACGCCTACCCCGGCAGCCTCCGTGATGTCCTCAAACGTGCCGTCGCCGCGATTGCGGAACAGGCGGTTGGGAAGGCCGGCGGGTTGGCAAATGTAAATATCGTCGAACCCGTCGTTATCAATATCGCCAACGGAGATTCCATTATGGCCATAAATATCAATACCGGAGGCCCCGTCCAGAACCGTGCGCCAGTAGTCGGTTCCGTGCAGCAGTTGCGAGGAATAAGAAGAGTTGCCGCCAAAAGCCTCTGCTGTAATGTCGGCGAAAATAGGGGCGGAGGAGCGGCTGCGGGTTTCTTCCAGCGCCTTCCATTTGCTCAGCTGAAATCCACTACCGGAGTTTTCCCACTCCAGGTCCCAGTGGCCGACGCGTTGCTCGCGATAAAACTTATCGCCCGAGCCCGCCAGTTCGTAGCGCACGCGCGTTTGCAGCCCGCTGGAGAAGTCCTGCCCGGACGACGGTAACGATTGGCCCCTGATGCTGGTCACTTGGAATTCCGCCGTAAGCAGACTGGAAAATTCGCTTAGCCCCGACTGCAGTTCCTGCAGGAACGCATCTCGTCCCAGGGCCGGCACAGCGGCAAACTTGTTTCGCCAGATTTCCAGCGTCGCTCCCGAACGCACCGCCCGCGATTCAGCAGGCTGCAGGGCTGTCCCCGAAAAATTCGTTCCTAGAACTTGGGCGATAGCCTCCAACCCGCGCGGGCTCTGCCGCAGCCTGGAACTCCATTGCGAAAGAATGGCTGCGATCTGGTCGTAATATTTTTCGCTGACAAACCTATCGTGTCCCGCCTCGGCCTGGAGCAGCGTGGGATCGAGGGAGTCTGGAGTGCGGTAGTGAGGATGCAGATGAAACTGCTGGCCGGGAGAACCTAAGTCACGACAATCAGAAGCGCCAACAGCCCCCCACCCGTAGCCGCGCAGGCCCGCGGGAATCAGTGCCGCTGAGGCTCCCTGGCAGCAGCGAATCAGAAAATCTCGACGGCCGAAATTGACCGCCGGGCGCGGCTTTCCTGGCCGACTCAGCGCAGTCCCCCAAAGGGTGAAGTGTGGCAGCGAACTTAGCACCGGTACCCAGGGACGTCAAGGTTGGTCAGAGGGCGAGATCACTGAGGTCCCAAGCCTCGCCTCTGCGCTGGCTGTGGTAGGCTACGCCTCAAATGCGCGGGAAAGCGCAGACAGCGAAATCCATTCCGCCCGGGATCAGAATTCTTAACGCGCGCGCGTCTTTGCTTCTGCTCGCCTTGGCCGTGGCCATTGCTGCGGGCAAGCCCGCATTCCCGCAAACCGCTGCGCAACCTCCTGCCGAGGTTTCCGCGGCCGGGCAGCCCACGACCAGCGCCGCCGCCGAAGCTCACTTGAGCCGCGGCTACGACGCCCTTAAGCAGGACCAGTACACGGTAGCCGTGGATGAATTTCGCGCTGCGCTTGGCCTGGATCCTACGTTGGTCCTGCGGGGTCGGTTTCCTCTCGCGGTTGCGCTCTTCGAAATGCACAAGTCTGAGGACGCCCGCCGTGAACTGGAAGCAGTGCGCCAGGCGGTTGGCGATCACCCCAACGTGATGTATTACCTGGGCCGCCTCGACCTGCTCGATCACAAGTTCTCGGACGCCATTCGTCACTTCACTAAGGCTGTGGTGAAGCCGCCCTTTTCCGACACGTTCTACTACCTCGGCTACGCTTATTTCCGCCAAGGCGACTTGCCGGCCGCAGAAAAGTGGCTCAAGCAGGCCGAAGTTGCAACTCCCCACGACTCGCGCGTCCCTTACCAGTTGGGGTTCGTCTATCGCCAAAAGGGACTGAAAACGGAATCGGATGCTGCTTTTGCGAAAGCCGAACAGCTTCGCCGGCGCGATGCCGAGGAGGCCCGCATCCAGGGCGAATGCGTTCAAAAGCTCGACCAGGGCCTGCGCCAGGAGGCGCACGCCGTCTGCGACCAGCTCTACGATGCCAGCGACGGCGATCGCCTCACCACACTGGGCACGCTTTACGGCCAGCACGGTGACTACGAAGCCGCTCTCAAGCCCTTGCGCCGGGCGGCGGAGCTCTCTCCGCAGTCGCCGCAGACGCAATTTAATCTGGCGCTGGTTTATTTCCAGCTCAACCGCTTTCAGGAGGCGCGCGCTCCTCTGCACAACGCGCTGCAGCGCTGGCCTGACTTGTTTCAGCTGAACGCTCTGTATGGCTCCGTGTTGTGGAAGTTAGGCGAAGAGCTTCCCGCTTATCAGGCGCTGCGGCACGCTCATGAGCTTGGCCCTGGCGATTCCGGAACGGCAGACCTGCTTTACTCCGTGAGCCTGGGGTTGGCCGCGAACAGCCAGAAGCTCCATCACTACTCTGACGCGTTGCAATATTGCGAACAGGCTGCCAATGTGCGCCCCGCCGAGCCCGAACCCCATCGCCGCATGGCCAGGATCTATGCGCTCACCGGCCGTCCAGCCCAGGCCGGAGCCGAGCAAAAGCAAGCCGACCGCCTGGCCCAGAACGCCGGTCATCATCCCTGAGCAGCAGCCGCCAGCTCTGTACTTCCGGCCTTTCGTCCCGTCTGAATGGGTGAGCCCCTCCGCAACTCCGCCGCGGCGCTTCTCGATTACTTCGTCCGGCGCCCTCCCGCCCATTGCGGCACGCCTTGAGCATCGCGCAACACCAGTGTTTTGTCTTCTTTCTTGACCTCGCGGGCGATCAGCGCTTCGTTCTCTCCCAGTTTCACCTTGGAGCCCAGCACCTCAATTTCATCCCCTTTGGCGAACGAGAATCCCTGGCTGGTGATGTACGAAGAAGGCCCGGCGTGCACCTCCAAGCTCCCAACCTCAGTCTTCAACAGCAGGTGGATTCCATTCCAACCGCGTCGGCCACTGACTTGCTTCACTTGCTCCACGGTGCCCTTGACCGTGGTCTCAGTGCTGGGATCATAGTTTCGCGCCCGCCACGAGCTTTGCGCCTGCACCACCATCGTCGAAACAAGCAGGAATGACATCACGACAAGAAAATGTTTTGCTCTCATATCCAATCTCCTTTGCAACCTCTCGAGCGCGCCAGGATGCTGGTGACACGAACTGCCCTAGCATGGCTCGTAACTATTAAATTCGCTCTGCTTGGGTTTGTTACAGAAAAGTAGATCGGTTCGCCTTGTTGACAAGAATAGTTCCCACTTCGGGATTGGAACCGACCTTCAGCTCCTGGCCCGGGCGGTGGCATACGAGATACATCCGGCACCGGCAGGAAGGTGCATCGTAAACATTGGGCAGGGTCGAATGAGGAGTAAAGGCCCTGCTACCGAATTGGCAGTATAATCGTCCAAGAAAGTAGAACTCAGCTGCATGCCTCCAAGAAGCTATCGCCGATTCCACTGCTTTCGCTTGGCCGTGGGCGGATTTGCACTTTGCCTCATGCTGCTGATGGCCTTCCACGCTCCCGCCGGGGCGCTTGCCTTCCCCGGCCAGCACACCGCTGGGTCTCACGTAGGTCATTCCCGGCAGCCTTGCCTGGATTCGGCCGGTTTCGACTCGACGCTGCCCCAGAGCGGCTTCTGCCTGGTATTTCTTCCTCAGCCAACTCGCCAGCCACTCCGTTCCAATCGGATGGCCGACGCAGCGACTCCGAGCGAGTTTCGCCTCTATAACCGACCTCCCCCACTAAGCTAACTTCCACTGCTTCTCGAGCGTGACCTGCGATTACTTCGCCCAGACACGTCACGGTTGTCATCTCTGTTTTTCCACTTCCGTGGGAGGCGTATATGAACGAAAAAGCCAATCTGACTTTGACGTTAGCTGGAAAGGACGGCTCCGCGTTCGTGGTGGATAGCCTGCAAAGCATCTATGCCCGGGTGCAGCAATTGCACAGTTCCGATGTTGCCCTGCTGGAATTTACGGTTGTGATTCCCCGTTATCAGCTCAAGGAAGTCCTGCGCACCCTGGCGGAAGGCGCCACCGAGTTCACCTTCGAGGAACCTGCGGGTTCCCAGAGCCACTGACCGGGAGGATCATCGCATGTCACAAACAGGTACTCCTCGCCCCACCAGCACCGTGGATGAACCCCGGGTTAACCGTGAATCATGGCGCCAGCTGTTGCTGGCTGCCGTGGGCTTCGCCGTGGTCGCCTTCCTCGTCACCGAACTGATGCATCATCTGCTGGTTCCGGATTTGGGGCCTTATCGAGAAAGGATGATGGCGGAAGGCGGTTCCGCCCTCATCCTGGGAATGCTGGCGGCAAAACTCCTGCACAGTGCTTACCGTACTCGCCAGCACGCGCTGGCCCGCCTGCAGGTCATTTCAGAAGTCAATCATCACGTGCGCAACGCCTTGGAAGTGATCTCCTTATCGGCGTATATCACGCGCGATGAGGAAGCCATTCGCCGCATCATGGAAGGCGTAAACCGTATTGATTGGGCCCTGCGTGAAATTCTGCCACGAGAACGATTTCCGCTTTGCAGCGGGGAACCGCCGGCAGACTCCACACCGACGGCTTCTTCCAATCCCGGCACAGCGCCGGGCTCCGGCCATCAACTCGGGGATTCTTTTCCGCTGACCGAGCCGCTGTCGCATGAAGCCGGCGGTGATGCTGCTGTCGGGAGCGTGCTATGAAGACCCGGGATTTAGCCGAACTCAGCTATCACCTGGTCTGTCTGCGGTCACTAGGTTATCGAAACGCCCGGGAAAGCGGGCTGGCGCCGCGGGAATACGAGCTGCTCCTCGCCATTAAAACTCTGCCGCCGGACACCCGTCGCAGTATTCGCGAATTGTCGGCCAGGTTGCACATGCAACGCCACGGCGTAGTAGAGCTCGCCACCCGCCTGCAGCGTCGCGGCCTGCTACGGCGTTACCACGATCAGCAGGATGGCCGCCAGGCTCGCCTGGCCCTTACTGCCCAGGGCGCACGCGTTTTACGCGACTTGGTCAATTGGGAAAACACCCGCCTTCGCTCCTCGGCGCAGGAAGTGCTTTCCACTCTCCGGCGTCTCATGGGGGAGGTACCTGTTAACGGCAACGGGTTGCCGCCAAGCCTGAAAGGCAAGCGCCGGCAGCCCTCCTCTCAAAGCCGCAAATGACCTGTCCCGCTCTTGCCGCATCCGAGTCTTCATCCTGGGCTGACGAAGCATCCAAATCCAGGGCTGCAGTGCGCCGCAAGTAACGTCCTGCTAACATTCAAGGCAAGCACCTTTGGCTCGATGACCTATTCGCTTCATTTTGTTCTCCTGTTGCTGGCTGCCGCAGGTGTGGCCGGCTTTTTCGGCGCCCTATTAGGCGTGGGCGGCGGCATTTTCATTGTTCCGGCCATGGTGCTGGCCTTCCGCCTGCCGATGAAAATTGCCGTGGCCGCCAGCGTCGTCTCAGTGATCGCCACCTCCAACGCCGGAGGTTCCTCCTACGTGGACCAGCGCATCACCAACCTGCGCCTGGCCATGTTCCTGGAGGTACTGACCACCACCGGCGCTCTCACTGGCAGCGTCCTGGCCCTCTATTTGAATGAATGGGTCATGTCGCTGATCTTCGCAATCATGCTGGGCTACATGGCTTGGGCCGCCTACACCACCCGCAAGCTGGATGACGAGCGCATCGCTTCCGGCGACTTTGCCCGCGCCCAACCCGACCGCATTACCGGATACCTCGGCCTGCGCGGCAGCTATCATGATTTGGCCGCGAGCAAGGATGTGGAGTACGTAGTTAATGGCGCTCCGGTGGGCATGAGCATCGCTTATCTGGCGGGGATTACTTCCGGCCTGCTGGGCGTGGGCGGGGGTGTGCTCAAGGTCTCAGCCATGAACCGCTACATGAATGTGCCCATGAAAGTGTCGGTGGGCACCAGCAAGCTCATGATCGGGGTGACGGCGGCAGTCAGTTCCATCTTGTTTTTCCTGGCTGGCCTGATTCACTTCTTCGTGGTGGCACCGGTGGCGCTCGGTACCACCATTGGCGCCAACGTCGGTACCCTGGTCATGAATCGGCTGCACAGCGTTGTTCTGAAGCGCATCTTTACGGTGCTCATGCTTTACCTGGCTTATGAAATGTTTGCCAAGGCGCTGGAGCTGGGCTTTCACTGGCACCTGCCCAGCTTGGGATAAACATGCCCGATCGAACTTCATCCTTGGTGACGCCGCCGGAACCACCCGACACCGAGGAGAACGTCTATGTTGACGTTTACCGCCTGCTCATCGCCGGCATGATCGTCAGCAGCATCCTCTTTGCGCTGGGCATTGTACTGTCCCTGCTGCATCCACTGTACATCCCTTTGTCCACCCGCTGGGTACGCTCGCAATATCACGTCACCACAGTGGTGCACGGCATCATGCATGGCGATCCCACCGCCATCCTGCTGGTCGCTACCGTGCTGCTCATCCTCACTCCAGTGGCCCGGGTGGTCGTTTCTATTGTGGCCTTTTTGGTGGACCACGACTACAAGTTCGTTGTCGTCACCAGCATCGTTTTCCTGGTGATGGTGATCACGGTTATTTTGGGTGAGCTGGGTCTCACGTGAAATTCTTATACCGGCGTCTCGGTGGCTTTCGGGGCAGGGCGTCTTGCAGCGAACTTCTTAAAGGCAAGTGTGAGTCACGATGCCGCAGCCTGCTGGATCCGAACCGGCAACACAATCAGGCCCCGTTGCCGGTCGTAGGCCAGCGTCATCTGCTGGGCGCAACCCGAGCACAGCCAGAAGAACTCTACCCGCCGCAGCGGTTTGCGCGCTTCTTCGAGATTTTCCTGTTCTGGACGACCCTGCTGTTCAGCTACTTCCATCTGGTACAGCTTGCCATCCCTTAGGTAAAGAAAAAGGGCATTGCAGGCTGGATTGGCGCACTTCGCTAGCATGCAACCTCCTTATTCGACCCAGAAGTCGCTCGGCTCGAGCCTATGTGTCGGCTGACCGTCAGTAAGATGCTTCCGGCGGCTCAGCTGTTTTGTGAAGTTCGGGAAAATTTCAGGGCCACTGCTCCTGTAACAGCCGTCTAAACAGGCGGTTAGGAGCCATGAATCGCCTAGGCGGCCGCTCATCTGCGAAAATTGTCCTAATGGGCTCCCACCGCGGCAAAACCGTCCTGCTGCTCTCGACTACTACCGGCTACCAGACCCGTGCGTTTGTGTCAGCAGCAGAGAAGCTGGGCACCGCCGTCGTCTTCGGCACCGACCGCTGCCACGTGCTCGAAGATCCATGGCGTGATGGCGCCTTGGCCCTGCGCTTCGAAGATCCAGCCGCTTCCGCGGGGATAGTGGTCGAGTATGCCAGGGCACATTCTGTGGATGCTGTGGTGGCCATCGGTGACCAACCCACCCCCACAGCGGCTCGGGCTGCGCAGTGGCTAAGGCTGCCCGGGCACCCGCCTGATGCTGCCGATGTCTGCCGCGATAAATACCGTTCCCGTGAGTGCCTGCGGAGCGCGGGGCTGAAAGTGCCTAGCTTCGAGCGTTTCGCCCGCAACACCAATCCGCGACAACTCGCATCCGCCATTTCCTTCCCCTGCGTGATCAAGCCTCTTGCCCTTTCCGGTAGCCGGGGTGTTATCCGCGCTAACGATGCTGAGGAATTTGAGGCCGCCTTCGCGCGCATTAACCGGCTGTTGGGCAGCCCGGAGGTCGGCGTCCTGCGCGATCCGGCCAGCGGCTTTATCCAAGTCGAAGAGTACATAGACGGAGTGGAAGTCGCGGTGGAGGGCTTGGTGGATGCGGGCCGCTTGCAGCTATTGGCGATTTTTGACAAGCCCGATCCGCTGGTGGGCCCCTTCTTCGAGGAAACCATCTACACAACGCCTTCGCGCCTGCCCGCGAGCACACAGAAGCACGCTGGGGATTTGCTGCAGCGGGCGGTCGCCGCCCTCGGACTGTTCCATGGTCCGCTGCACGCGGAACTGCGCCTGAATTCCGCCGGTGCATGGATCCTGGAAGTGGCCGCCCGGCCCATTGGCGGTCTGTGCGCCAGAAGCCTGCGCTTCCAGGAGGGCATGTCGCTGGAGGAACTGATCCTGCGGCACGCGCTGGGAGAAAATGTGAGCCCGGTACGCGAATCCTGCGCCAGCGGCGTGATGATGATCCCCATACCGCAACCTGGATTTCTGGAGTCAGCGGAAAACGTTGAAGAGGCGGCGCGCACGCCCGGCGTGGAAGCCATTGAAATCACCGCCAAGCTCCGCCAGCAACTGGTGCCGCTGCCCGAAGGCGCCAGCTATCTTGGGTTCATTTTTGCTCGTGGCGAGACGCCGCAATTCGTGGAGCAATCGCTGCGCGCGGCACACGCGAAGCTGCGGTTTGTGATCTCGGCAGCGCTGCCGGTGGTTTCATAGCACTCGGCATTCAGCCCCGTACCAGGATGCTGGCGACCAACAAACTTGGCGTTATGCTGAGGCCACTTCAGCGCCGACGCATCTCGCGCGCAGCGGATCGGAGTAGTGCGCGCGAGATCCCTCGGGCCTGAAGGCCGCTCGGGATGACCCCCGCTTTTTAGGGTGTTTTCACAATCGGCAACTCCACGAAGCTCGCCTCCCCCGGCTCGTGGTACACCCGCTGCGTCGCCTTGCGGTAGTCGCCGGGTTTGGCCCAGAAGATGTTGGGCACAAACGTCTGCGGATTGCGGTCATAGAGCGGGAACCAACTGGACTGCACCTGCACCATGATGCGGTGCCCGGGCAAGAAAACATGGTTAGCCGTAGGCAGCAGGTAGCGGTAGAGCAGAGGCTTGTTGGGCGCGATGGGCTTGGGGTCTGCCAGGCTTTCACGATAGCGGCCGCGGAAGATATCGGCCGAAATCATCAGCTGGTAACCACCCATTTCGGGCTGGTCGGCGACCTCATCGGGATAAACGTCGATTAATTTGACCACCCAGTCGGAATCGGTGCCGCTGGTGGAAGCCACCAGGTTGGCCACCGGCTGACCGCTAACTTTCACCGGCGTGGTCAGCACGTCCGAGGTAAAGGTCAGCACATCGGGGCGGCCGGACTGTTCGCGCTGGTCGTCCACCAGCCACTCGGACCAGGTAAAGCCATCGCCGTAGCCGACCGGCTGAATGGGACGGGCGCGGAAGGGAACCGGCTTGGCCGGATCGGAAACGTATTCCTCGTATGGGACAGCCGCTGATTGCGGAGCGGTGAAGCTCAGTTTCAGCCCAGCATCCAGATAAAGCAGTGTGGGCTTAATGCTGCACCCGCTGGCGCATCCCGCGGGCCACGCGGACAGCCGCTCCCACCGATTGGTTCCGGTTTCATAAGCCGTGACCGGCGCGACATCGGCTTTGGGAGCTCCATCCTTGAGATATTGGTCGAGAAAGGGCCGCAGAATGTGCTGGCGGAAGTAAAGGCCGGTGTCGCTGTGGAACTTCAGAGCGCCTAGGGTGCTGGCGTCTTCGATCTCCTGGCCGTGGTGCCACGGGCCCATCACCAGGTACACCATGTCATTGTTCTTGTCCTTGGGCTTGATAGCCTTGTAGACGGCGAGGGCGCCGTAGATGTCCTCCTGGTCCCACAGGCTGTCCACCAGCATAGTTGGCACTTTCAGCGGTTGGGCGCCGAGGATGCGGTCCATGGCCTGGTCGCGCCACCAGGAATCGTAGCTCGGGTGGTCCAGAAGCTTGCGCCAGAAGCCCATCTGCTCCAGGCCGTGCTGGCGGCCAAGTTCGCCCGCCGAACCCGCCGCCATGAATTCATCGTAATCGTCGTGATGGCTGAACCACCACTTGGCGCTGTTGTCGCGCGTGGCCTCCTGCTCGTAAATGTAGGGCAGGTTCTGCTCGCGGAAGGCGCCGTAATGGAACCAGTCGTCGCCCATCCAGCCGTCCACCATGGGATTCATTGGCACCGCCACTTTGAGCGCCGGATGCGGGTTCACCAATGCCATCAGTGGCAGAAATCCGTCGTAGGAGATGCCCAGAATGCCGACTTTGCCGTTGCTTTCGGGAACGTTCTTCACCAGCCAATCAATGGTGTCGTAGGTGTCGGTGGACTCATCCACCGGCGTGGGATTCAGCGGTCCGTGCAGGGGACGGGTCATGACGTAGTCGCCCTCGGAGCCGTACTTGCCGCGAATGTCCTGGTCCACGCGGATGTAGCCGCCTTCGACGATCACCTCAGTAGCGTTGTCATAGCCTTCCAGAATCGGCCCAAGGTGCGAACTGGCGGCGTGGCTGGTCTGCGCGGTGGCGCTGTAGGGCGTGCGCGTGAGCAGCATGGGTGCGTTGCGAGCGCCTTTGGGAATGATGATCACCGTGTGCAGGCGCACGCCATCCCGCATGGGAATCATGACGTCGCGCTTGATGAAGTCGAAGCTGGAAGTGGCGGGCTGGAGCTTGCTGGGCGTTTCGCTGGGGAAATTGGGGTATTTCGGCGTTTCCTGAGCGGCGGCGCAGGCAGCGATGAAGAAGAACGCGCAGAAACAGGTTGCAACACCCAGTCGAATCGCCGGTCTCGTGTTTCGCAAGGCTTGGTTCCCCTTTGTTTGCGATTATGTCGAACGGAGGAGTGTACTTGGGGAGAGAGTTGCGAACAAGCTGCAGCGGTGACCAGCCCGAAGGGGCGAAAGACCGAGCCCCGCGAGGGAGCACGCCTGCTCCTATTGCTTCTTTTTCGGCGGCACGTACTCGGCGGGCAAAGCGGCGCCTTCGCCAAAGAAGAATTGCTCCAGTTGGTTGACCAGGAATTCCTGGTCCTTGGGATTTGCCGGATTGAGGCGGTACTCGTTCAGCAGAATCTTGCAGTGCTCCATCCACATGGCCCAGGCGTCGCGGGAGACGTGCTCAAACACGCGCTGGCCGAGCTCATTGTCGAAGGGAGGCTCGTCCAGGCCTGGCAGTTCGCGCTGGAACTTGACACAAAATACGGTGCGGCCGACCGGGCCTTCGGGCATGGAAGGAGAGGAGCAGGAGCTCATGGATAAATTATCGCACAGGGGCCTGCCGGGCCTTCAATGCTCGACAGCCACACTCTGTTTGGAAAGAAAGCCGCTCTGCTCCTGCCACTTGCTGCTGACCCGGTTGGGGTTGTAAGGTGTCCCGTCTGCGAACCAAGGCAATAACGGTTCGCTGCGCTCGTCCATGACCGCCTCCGAGGAGCCGCGTGGGACTCACCTCCATTGACTGGATCATCATGCTGCTGTACTTCGCCTCGGTGCTGGGCATCGGGGCGGTGCTGAAGCGCTACGTAAAATCCAGCACTGATTTTTTTCTGGCCGGCCGCTCTCTTCCCGCCTGGATCTGCGGCTTGGCCTTCCTCTCCGCCAATTTGGGGGCCCAGGAAGTGATTGGCATGGCCGCTTCCGGGGCCAAGTACGGCATCGCCACCAGCCACTTCTACTGGATCGGCGCCATCCCTGCCATGATCTTTGTGGGCCTGTTCATGATGCCGTTCTATTACGGCTCCCGCGCCCGCTCAGTGCCTGAGTACCTGCGCCTGCGTTTTGACGAGAAGACGCGCGGGTTGAACGCCATTTCCTTCGCCATCATGACCGTGTTCTCGTCGGGCATTTCCATGTATGCCATGGCACGGCTGATCCAGGTGCTGCACGTGCTCGACCCGATCTTTGACCGCCTGCATATCGCCCGTAGCGGCATCTTTCACGTCAGCATCATCGCCTCCGCTATCATCGTGCTTGTTTACATTCTGCTGGGCGGGCTGACCAGCGCCATCTACAACGAAGTGCTGCAATTCTTCCTGATTGTGGCCGGTTTTATTCCCCTGGTCTGGCTGGGCCTGAAGAACGTGGGCGGATGGCACGGGCTGAGTGAAAAACTGCCCGCGGCCTTTACTCATTCCTGGATGGGCATGAGCAGCGCCCAAACCAATCCCCTGGGCGTGGACTGGTTCGGCCTGGTGGCGGGCCTGGGATTTGTGTTGTCCTTCGGCTACTGGTGCACCGACTTTCTGGTAGTGCAGCGCGCCATGGCGGCCGATTCCATGACCGCGGCCCGCCGGACTCCGCTGATTGCCGCTTTCCCCAAAATGTTTTTCCCGTTCCTGGTCATCCTGCCGGGTTTGATTGCTATTGCGCTGCCCAGCACGGCCGCGCATCTGGCAACCACCAACACGGGCTCGGCGGCCACCACCGCCCAGTACAGCGAAGGCCTAATCCCGCCCAAAATTGACCCCAACACCGGCCGGCCTCTGCTCGACCGCCAGGGAAAGCTCATCATGGATTACGACCTGGCCATCCCTAACATGCTGTTGCACTACTTTCCCACCGGCATTCTGGGCCTCGGCCTGACCGCGCTGCTGGCCAGCTTTATGTCCGGTATGGCCGGCAACGTCACCGCCTTCAACACAGTCTGGACATATGACATTTACCAGTCCTACATCCGCCCGCATGAAAGCGACGAGCACTACCTGTGGATGGGCCGGGTGGCCACCGTCTTCGGGATAGCCTTGTCGGTGCTGGCCGCCTATGCGGCCACGCGCTTTAACAACATCATGGATATGCTGCAGTTGGTGTTCGCCTTTGTGAACGCACCGCTGTTTGCCACCTTCCTGCTGGGCATGTTCTGGAAGCGCGCCACCGGGCATGGCGCATTCTTCGGCCTGCTTACCGGCACGGTCGCGGCTGCCGTCCATCATGGGCTCACCCTGCCCATAGGCGAACCGGTAGGCATCAAGGGTGGCTGGCTGGGGCCCATCCTGCACGTTTACCCCAGCGACATGGCGCAGAATTTCTATACCGCCATTTGGGCTTGGACTACCTGCTTTGTAGTCACCATCGTGATCAGCCTTCTGACCCAGCCGCACGAGGAGAGCAAGCTGGTTGGCCTGGTCTATTCGTTAACCGAGAAGCCCAGCGAAAAGCACCTCCGTTGGTATGCGCGGCCGGCAGCGCTGGCCGTCGTCATTATTGTGGTGCTTCTGCTGCTGAACATATTCTTCGGCTAAAGGAGCTGCGCGTGGGAATTGATATCCGGTTGCCGATTGGGCTCGTTTTCTCCCTGGTGGGAATTCTGCTGACCGCCTTCGGGGTGGCGAGCAATAGCGCGATTTACCAGCGTTCCCTCGGCATCAACGTGAACTTGTACTGGGGCCTGGTGCTGCTGGCCTTCGGTATCTTGATGGTGGTTCTGGGGCGCCGCGGGATGCGGCCAAGCGGAAAATCGAGTAAATGAGTGATTTGTAGCTGGAAATCTGATATTCGGCCCATCCAAGCTGCCGAAAATTGCTAATTACGAATTACTCAATTACAAATCTTCTGTGCTCCCACTTCCTGACGCTTTCCGCCAGCTCTACGGCCAACCGCCGCGTTTATTCCGCGCGCCCGGGCGCGTCAACCTAATCGGCGAACACACCGATTACAACGATGGTTTTGTCATGCCCGTGGCCATTGACCTTGCCTGCTGGGTGGCCATCGCGCCGCGCGACGACCGCCGCCTGGTGGTGCGCTCCCACAATTTGCAGGAAACTGTGGAACTCGATCTCGATGAGGCTCATCCCCGGCCTCGCAAGTCTTGGACTGACTACGTGCAGGGCGTCGCGGTGGTCCTGCAGCAGAGCGGCCGCCGCCTGCGTGGCGCCAATGTGCTCATCCAGAGCGAGGTGCCCATCGGCTCCGGGCTCAGCTCTTCGGCAGCCATTGAGGTCGCCACCGGACTCGCCCTGCTAAACAACTCCGGCGAGCCGATGAAGAAACTCGACCTCGCCCGCGCCTGCCAGCGTGCGGAAAATGAATTTGTGGGCGCGCGCTGCGGCATTATGGATCAGTTCGCCGCCTGTTTCGGCCAGCCTGGCCATGCCCTGTTGTTGGACTGCCGCTCGCTGGAGTCTCGACCGCTGCCTCTGCCGGCGGAAGTTGCCCTGGTCATCTGCGACAGCGGCGTGCGCCACGAACTGGCGGGCGGCGAGTACAACACCCGCCGCGCTCAGTGCGAAAGCGGCGTGCGCGTGCTGGCCCGCCACCGCCCCCAAATCCATGCCTTGCGCGACGCCACCATGGGGGACCTGGAGCGCGACTCCAAGGAACTGGACGAGGTCGTGTATCGCCGCTGCCGTCACGTGGTCACCGAAAATGCCCGCGTGCTCCAGGCCGCTGAAGCCCTGGAAAAGCGTGACCTGCGGGAATTTGGACGTCTGATGGCCGAATCCCATCGCAGCCTGCGCGAGGACTACGAAGTCAGCTGTGCTGAACTCGACCTGCTGGAGGAGTTAGCCGGCCACAGCGCCGGCGTTTACGGTGCACGCATGACCGGCGGCGGGTTTGGCGGGTGCACCATCAATCTGGTGGAGAGGGAGCAAGTGGAGGAGTTTCGCCGATCGGTTTCCGTTGGGTACCAGCAGGCCACGGGAAGATTGCCAAAAGTCTACGTTTGCGAAGCGGCGGCGGGCGCAGGGGAGACGGAGTGAGTTGTTGAAGGCATCAAGATTTCACCGCCCTTTGGTCTGGCTCGTGAAATCGAAACTCTGGAACCTTGAAACCTGCGAAACTTTTAAAACATGAAACCTTACGCATGCGCCTGCGCCGGCTGCTGGTAGCCGCCTTCGCGGCTGGCGGCGATACGCTGGTATTCCTCGCCCGCTTCTGCTGGCAGCAGCACCCACAGCGTATAGACCCCCAGTGCCGTACCGAAGGGGAGGTCCAGCAACATCAGGAATGCCATGATCAGGGCCAGCACCCGCCCCCAGGGCCGCACCTTGAGCAGGCCGTAGGCGGTGATGGCGCGCGCCCCGCCAATCGCCAAAAACAGCACTCCCAAAAACAAAAACAGGATGGGAGCAAAAACGCGGGCCGGAGGTGGCATGTTCCCAGGGGCCGCGCTCGCCGCGGCCGCCAGCGCGAACATCACCGCCGTCGGAATCATCCAGAACCCCGCCATCACGAACCAGAAAATAGCCATCAGGTGCAGATTGCTTGCAACTCGCGTGCGAATCGCAATCGAACTTCTCACATCCGCCACCGTCCGGCCGCAGCTTGGGCAGGCCAACTGGTCCTGGCCCAACGGTGCCCCACAATGGTTGCAGTACATGGGATCCCTCCCCTGTCTAGTGTACGCGGCTAAGACACGGATGGTTCCCAAAAGCAAAGGTTTCAGGGTTTCAAAGTTTCAGGGACTGAATTTCCAGCGATCCAAACCGGAGGTTCTGAGCTTTGAGTTCATGTCCCATGGTGCGCGCGAGATGTTTCGGCGCTAAACCATCTCAGCACCGGCGTCCAGACGTTAGAAAGTTGCGGCTGGAACGTGAAACCTTGAAACCTTCCTCTCACGACGACACCAGTACTCGATCCTCCGATCCGCAAACGCGCACGCAGTTGCGCCCGCTGCGGCGGGAGAGGTACAGGGCGACGTCAGCGGCGTGCAACAGGAAATGGGCGCCCAACCTCAGAGTGCCGGCGGCCATGCCGCTGGCTCCGATGCTGACTGCGATGCTCACCGGCCCGGCGCTGGTGCTGATTGGAGCCTGCGTAACGCTGGAACGCAGGCGTGTAACCACGGACGACAGATTTTCCGGCGCGATCTCTGGAATGAGGATCAGGAACTCTTCCGCTCCGTAGCGGCCCACGGTGTCGTACGGGCGTAACGAGGAGTGCAGACGTTGGGCTACCTCCTGCAGCACGCAGTCGCCGACGGCATGGCCGTGCAGGCGGTTGATTTCCCGCAAATGGCAAAGGTCGAGCTTCAGGATCCCCAGGGCTTTTTGGGTGCGTAGGGCACGTGCCAGCTCGCGGTCCAGGGTGGAGGCAATCATGTCGCGATTGAAAATCCCGGTGAGCGCGTCGTGGGTGGTGCCGAACTTGAGCGCTTTTTGTGCCGCCTCCAGTTGTTTCAGCAGCTGCAGGATGCGCTGCCCGGCTCGCAGCCGCATCTGCAGTTCAGACGCGCGGAAGGGTTCCTGCAGGCAATCGTCGGCGCCCGCTTCCAGCCCGGCCGCCACTTCCTGATCTCGGCCTTTGCGGGTGAGCAGCACGACGTACGTGCGCAACGATCGCCGCCGCTTGATTTTGCGGCACAGGCCCGGACCGTCCAGGCCGGGCATGTTCTGCCCCACTAACGCCAGCGTGGAACCGGCGGGCTTTCGCAGCAACTCCAGGGCGTGCTCCCCATTTATGGCCGGCATGGCTCGGTAATCCCAGCCTTTGAGCCAAGCCAGCATGGCCAGTCGGCGCTCCTTGTCCCCTTCGGCCACAATCACGCGCCAATTCTCGTCGCCTACATCTTCAGCTGCTGCCAGAGGGAGGCTTGCCTCTTCTGTGGTGGTTTCCATGAGTACCCCGGGGCGGCCTTTTCCTGCCGACCCCAGGACTATTGTTCACTGAAAGGGGCATGATTCAGACGTGTGGTTACTATCGGTTGGCACGGGTGGTGTGCCGATTTAGGGCGGGTCCTTTTTTGGAAGAAAGACTTGCGATGGAAGGATTCAAAACGCCGCTTTGTCGCGGCTATCCTCCAATCTCAAGCGAAAAGCTTCAAACTATTTTTCTCTCTTCCACCGGATTGAGCGCGTACTCTGGCGTTTTTCGCGCGTACTGTCCGGTCAGCGAGTTCCAGCGAATCTTCAAGGTTTCCAGGCCCATTCGCAAGCCGTCTTTCAAATAGCTGATCTTGGTGCGGTCGTCGTGCGCCCACTCCACCGCGATCTCGCGTACCGGCAGCCCGAACTTGCGAGACAAAAACAGCAATTCCGGATCAAATCCCCAGCGCTCGATCTTCTGTCTGGGAAATAGGACCTGGGCGGCGTGCGAGGTGAAGGCTTTGAACCCGCACTGGGTATCCTTGTATTTCAATCCCAGCAGCGCCCGCAGGTGCAGGTTGAAAACCCTTCCAAACAGCTGGCGGTAGAAGGGCTGACGCTCGGTTTGCAACTCGCTCCGCAGCCAGCGCGACCCGATGGCCACCTCAGCGCCCCCGGCCAGCGCGGCGAACAACTTTTCCGCTTCGTAAATGGGTGAGGACAAGTCGGCGTCGCTGAACAGCAGCAAGTCGCCATGCGCGTTTAGCATCCCGTGGCGCACGCTGTAGCCTTTACCCTTGTTGCCAGGATTCTGCAGCAGCCGGACCGCCGGGTGCCTCTCGGCATAGCCGCGCACGATCTCCGGCGTATCGTCCCGTGAGCCATCATCCACCACGATGACTTCCGCGTTCCACCCTTGCTGCCCGATATAGCCCAGCACCTTGTCCAGCGTCGCGGTAATGCGCTGGCCCTCGTTGTAGGCGGGGATGACGATGCTGTAAGTGGGTCGGTTGCTCAGAGTGCTCGCCATGCCGGTTGCCAGAACGGTTCCCAGTCCGACTTCGATGGTACTGCTTCGGCGACGGTTAGCAAATGCACGCCCAGACATGAGTGGATAGATGTCTGAAAGGCCAGAGATGATGCCGCCGTTATGCTACTTGTATCTGCGCGGCCAGCATTTCGAAGAATTCGGCTACCAGATCCCCATCCCACAGCCCCGCCTTGGCCTCATCATGCATGGTCTGCGCCGCTTCGTCATGGCTAAGCGCGGGTTTATAGGGCCGCTCGGTGCGTAAGGCGTCATACACATCCACCACCTGCAGAATCCGCGACAAAAGCGGAATCTGCCGCCCCACCAAGCCGTCCGGATACCCGGTGCCATTCCAATGCTCGTGGTGATGCCGGATGATGGGCAGCACCAGGCGCAGCGACTTCAGCGGCTTGCAGATGTTTTCTCCCGTAATGGGGTGCCGCTTCATGATCTCCCACTCTTCCGGAGAAAGATTGGCGCCCTTTTTCAGGATTTCGTCCGGCACCTTGATCTTGCCCAGGTCGTGGAGGTAGCCTCCGCGGCGCAAGGCCACCACCGAAGCCTCGTCCAGGCCCATCCTCCGTCCCAGGTCGCCGGCATAGCGGGCCAGGCGCTCGCAATGGCCTTCGGTATAGGGATCGCGCGCCTCCACGCTCAGGCCCAGGGTACATAGCACCGCCTCGGCATTTTCCAGTTCGTCGGTGAATTCTTTCAGTTTCAGCAGCGACTTAACCCGCGCAAACAGTTCCTCGGGGAAGATGGGCTTATTCAGGAAATCGTCCGCACCCGCCTCAATACCCCTCACCTTATCTTCGCGGTCGGTCAGCCCGGTGATCATCACCACTGGAATCAGTCGAGTAGCCGGATCGTCCTTCAATTCGCGGCAAAGCTCATAACCGGACTTGCCGGGCATCACCACGTCCAGCAGGATCAGGTCGGGATGATGCTGGCGAATCTTCTGTTCCGCCTGCTCTACCTGCAGGGCGACCACCACTTCATACCCCTTGGTGGTCAGCAACTCCCTCATTAGCAAGGCGTTATCGGCGTTATCGTCCACCACCAGAATGGTGGTGGTGCGCCGCGGCAGAAGTTCGGGCATCTCCGGATGGGAAGAGGAGAGCAGCAGATTGGTTGCATCCAGCGGCGGGGAGAACTTCATGGCCGTAAACCTGTGACGCAGCATTGTAAGGCTTATGAGCCCGCCTTGCAAAAGGCCAAACAGCTCTGCCTCACCCTTGCCTCTGTCCTTTTTCCGGATTAGGCTGAGCCCATGGGCCGAGTAGCGCGTTGCCTGTTGATCCTGGTTTTGGCGGCCGCACCGGGTTTTGCTCGCCAACACCGGATTACCTGGGGTAAGTGGTTGCCGGTGAAATGGTTTGTGGGGCCGACCGACGATAAGGTGCAGCCCATGAACGTGCGGGTCCTATACGTGGACGGCCACGTTAAGGACTTCACCACCGGCCAGCCCTATGACGTCACAGACCAGCTGTTCGTGGTTCGCCGCGCCTACCGCCTCAATGACCAACTGCCTGAGGACGCCAATAAGGTTCCGCACTGGAAGTGGCAGCGCGGTGGCTGGCTGCTGGTGGACCGCGGCAGCGGGCGCGTTTCTCAACTCAAGCTGCCCGAGTTCGATCCCTTCTACTCGGTGGCCAGCTGGTACCGCGATTACGTGGCCTACTGCGGCGTATCTGATGACGCAGAAAAGGTTTACGCGGTCGTCACCCAGCTTGGACGCAAGAAGCCTATCCTCCGCCAGGACCTGGGAGCGGCTTCCAACTCCGAGACGCCCGATTCCGAATGCCCAGCGCCCACCTGGCAGCGCAGCCCTACCCGCGTCACTTTCCAGCCGCGCAGCGGCAAGCCTGTGAATTTCACCATCACCAGCCGACCCGGACAGTAATTGAAATGAACACCGCTCTCAGCATGGGTCACTCATACCGCAGAGCCTCTATCGGGTCCACCCGCGTAGCCCGCCGCGCGGGAATGTAGCAGGCGAGAATGGCCACCCCCGCCAGCACCGCCGCCACCGCCGCCAGCGTCAGCGGATCAAAGCTGCCTATACCGAATAGGAATCTGTTCAGAAGCCGCCCAACAGCAAATGCCCCCGCCAGCCCCAGCACCATCCCGGCTCCCACCAGCACGGCTCCCCAGCCCAGAACCATGCTCAACACTCTGCCGCGGCTAGCGCCCAGCGCCATGCGGATTGCGATCTCGCGCGTGCGCTGTGAAACCGCGTAAGCGATTATGCCGTAGAGACCCACCGAGGCCAGCAGTAATGCCGCGGCGGCAAATATCGTGACCAGGATCATGTAGAATCGCCGCGCCGCCGTGGACTCACCGATCACCTGTTCCATGGTGCGCATTCCGCTCACCGGCAATTGCCGGTCGAGCGACCATACGGCAGCCCGTACCGCCGAAGCTTCGCTGGCCGGATCTCCTGCCGTGCGCACCGCCAGGTTCATGGAATGAAAGATGGTCTGCAGGTCATCGTCCGAGAGTTGCAGGTAAGGAGCATAGGTGTGAGGCCGGGTTTCGGCGTCCAGCGGGCCGGGTTTGACATCGCCCACCACGCCCACGATAGTCAGCCAGGGTGCGTCTGACTCCGCCGGTCCCCACTTGAGGCGCCGCCCAATGGGGTCCTGCCCGGCAAAATATCGCTTGGCGATGGACTCACTGATGATCACCACCGCAGGCGCGCCCACCACGTTGGCGGAGTTGAAAAGGCGGCCGCGCAGCAGGGGAATTCCCATGGCCTGGAAATACGAGCCCAGTACCGCTGAATGCAAGTCCGTATTCAGGCCTGCTCCCGGCGGCGGCCGATAACCTTCCACGCTGAAAATCCTGTTCCAGCTGCTCTCCAGCGGCAGGTCGGTAGACAAGCCTGCTGCCTCGGCTCCCGGCAGCCGTTGCAGGCGCCGTAACAGCTCCGTGTAGAAGCTCCGAATCTGCGGGCCGTAACTGTACTGCGATCCGGGAAGAGTTACGGCAGCGGTAATGACGTGCTGAGGACGGAATCCGGGGTCAACTTCCAACATGCGCTGGAAACTCCGGATGAGCAGCCCGGCGCCGACCAGCAGCACCAGGGCCAGCGCGACCTGGGTAACCACAAACGCGGAGCCCAGGCGGCGGCGCTCGCGGTTATGGCTGGAGCCGCGGCCGGCTTCCTTGAGGCTGTCGTTCATATTGGTGCGCAAAGCAAAGAACGCCGGCGCCGCGCCAAAAATGAGTCCTGTAACCGCCGATACGGCAAAGGCGAAGGCCAGGACACGCCAGTCAATGCCGGCTTGGTGCAATTGGGGAAGATTGGAAGGAACTAGGGACACGAGAACGCCCGTTCCCCAGGCAGCCAGCGCCAAGCCCAGCGCGCCACCCAACACCGCCAGCAGAACCGTTTCAGAAAGCAGTTGCGTAACCAAGCGGCGGGCATCGGCTCCCAGCGCCATGCGCACTCCCAGTTCCTTTTGCCGGCTGCTGCCCCGGGCCAGCAGTAGATGGGCCACGTTGGTCACCGAAATTAGTAGCACCAGCACCACCGCGCCCAAGAGGATCAGCAAGGGATCGCGCACTTGGCCCACGGCATCGTCGCGCAGCGGTTGCACCACGCCGAACATCTGTTCCACGCTGCGGATCTGGACGGGATAGCTGTCGAAGATGCGCTGCGCGATCAAATTCACGTCCGCCTGGGCCTGCTGCAGAGAAACCCCCGGGCGCAGCCGGGCGACTGCTCCGTAATTAAAGTCGTCTCCCGCGTCGGCTTTCTCTGCGGCGGTAAAGGCCATCGGTACCCAAAGCGCTGGTGCAGCGGCGCGGCTGGGCCGGGGCGGGAAGGCAAAGTTCGGCGGCATAACGCCGATAATCATGTACGACCTGCGGTCTAACTCAATGCTCCGGCCGAGCACGTCGCGCGCGGCGCCGAATTTCTGCTGCCATAGCCGGTAGCTCAGCACTGCGGCATAGCGGCCGGGCTGATCTTCATCCTGGGAAAAGGTGCGGCCCAGCAGCGGCGAAACTCCCAGGATCGAGAACAAGTTCCAGTTCACACGGGCGGCGCCGATGCGCTCCGGAGAGCCTTCGCCGGTGAGGTCGAGGTTCATTTCTTCATAACCCGCAACGCCGGTAAAGGTGCGATTTTCGCGGCTGAAGGTCAGCACATCGGGCGCGGGGAGAGGGAAGGGCTCGGGGGCAATCCGCGGAATGCGCTCCTTAAGCAGAGCCAGTTTGCCGGGCGCGGCGTACGGTAACGGCCGGAACAGCACCCCGTTCACCACGCTGAACATGGCGGTGGTGGCACCGATGCCCAGAGCGAGTATTATCAGAGCAATGGCAGTGAATCCTGGCGAACGCCGGAAAAGGCGCAGGCCGTAGCGGATGTTCTGTAGCAAAGTGTCCATTGGTGGTTCCGCGACAAAGAAAGCTTCTCCCGCTCGGAAGTGCAATCGCGCTGCCAGCTCTAAGCCCTGCAAGCCAATGGATATATGGTATTTAGCTGGGCTTGAGCGACATTCCTGTCCGTTTTCGGAATCTACTGTGCGGAAGCGGACACCCGTCGGCAGAACTGCCGGGACATGGATTCCGGCGCGGAATCACACCTGCAACTGCTTCAGGTAAGGAACGCTGGCCCGCATCATCTCCAGGTCCATCTCCACGAAATAATTCTTAATGCCGCCGCTTTTGGCGGCTGTGAAAATATTCTTCCAGTCCAGCGTGCCTTGGCCAACGGGCACTATCTTCCTGGTTTTGGCGGACCAGCCTTGCACGTGCATGGAGATGAAGCGGCCGGGGTATTTCCTGAAATACTGCGCGGCATCGTATCCGTCGCTGATGGTGGAGACCTGAAATTGGAACTTCACCAGCTTGGGATCGAGTAAGCGGAATAACAAGTCGTAGGTGCGTTTGCCGTTCACCTGAGACAGCTCAAAGTCCTCATTGTGCAGGCCTTGCTGGATGCCCGCCCTGGCTGCGCGTTCGCCAATCCGGTTGTATTCCTCGGCCGCCCGTTTCACATCATCCATGATGGGATGCTTCGGGCCCTCCATGCTGGGCACCAGCATTTGCGTCAAGCCCACATCCTTTGCCCAGCCAATGCGGCCCTGCTGGTCTTTCCTGAGCTCATCCATGGTGAAGTGAGAACTCACGCAGGTGACGCCGGCGTCAGCCAGAATTCTGCGCAACTCCGAACCTTTGTACTTGGCCAGACCGGCGAAGCCGGAGTCGGCGTAGCCCACGGGCGAGCAGAGCTCGACAGACTGAAAACCGGCTTTGGCGAGGGTCTGGATGGTGCCGGGAAAATCCTTGGCAATCATGTCCCTCACCGGCCAGGTCTGGCATCCGATGGGCAGCCCAAGTGGATTGGCGCGCAGTTCCGGCACAGCTATGGAAAAAAGGCCGGCTGCAGCGGCCAGTCCGGCGGCGGTTTTGCAGAAGTCTCTTCTGGAGATTGCGGACATTAGAGTTCCCATCCTTTGCGGCGTTCCGGGCGAATAAATTTCTGGGCGGCATCCGCGTTCACCGCCTTCATTTCGGAGCGGTTCCAGATCAGCTTTTGTCCCAGCATCGCAGCTACGTTCCCGAGAAGCAGCGTTTCGGTAACCATACCGGAAAATTCAAAGTTCCCACCCGGCTTTACCTTGCTTCCCTTACAGGCGTCGAGCCATTCGCGTTCATTGCCGGGCGAGCGGGGCAGGGTCTTGGGCGGTGGTTTGAATGCATCCATCTTGGCCTGCGGAATCAGCTTCGGATTCGAACCATTGAACCCGCAAAGAATCTTTCCGCTATCGCCGATGAAGAGCAGCCCTTCGTCGTCCTCTTCACCTTCTCCCCGGAAGGGACGGTTGGGCTCCAATTCTTCGGGACGTGATGGCTTCAACCCACCGTCGTACCAGGTGAATCTCACCGGTGGCATCTCAGCGCGGGCGGGGAAATCGTAGTAGATAATTGAGGCTAGGGGGTAGGTTTCCTCGTAGCGATCGGTGGAGCTCGCTTCCAAACTCGCGGGCGCCTCAAGCTTCAGCACGCGAAAAAGTGTGTCGAAACTGTAGGAACCCATGTCGCCCAGGGCGCCACAACCAAAATCAGCCCACCCCCGCCACATGAAGGGGGCGTAAACGTGATTGTAGGGACGCTCCGGCGCCGGGCCCAGCCACAAATCCCAATCCAGGCCCTCGGGCACGGGCTCTGCGTCTTTGGGACGGTCAACTCCCTGTGGCCAGAAAGGACGGCTGGACCAGTTGGCCACCTGGCGCACCGGACCGATGGCTCCGCTCCAGATCCATTCGCACAACAGGCGCGTATCCTCCGAGGCCTGGTTAGCAACCGCAATCTGAGTGGCGACTCCGGTCTCGCGCGCGACTTCGGCCATGCGCCGCGCTTCGTAGATGGTGTGAGTCAACGGCTTCTGGCAAAAGACGTGTTTGCCCTTCTTCATGGCTGCGACGGAAACCGCCGCGTGCAGGTTGTCGGTGGTGCACACAACCAGGGCGTCCAGGTCTTTTTGTTTTTCCAGCAGCTCGCGAAAATCGCTGAAAGCCGAACAGCCGTGGTAAGTGCCGGAGCGCTGCTTCGTGCCGTAGTATCCCTCGACAATCTTCTGGCAGGGCTCGCGGCCGGATACGCCGTTGGTGGCCCACAGCGAGTGATTCAATTGCATGGGCTCGTCGGGACTGAGCCAGTCCCAACCGGAGCTGACGCCCAGCAATTCGCGCACCGAATTGCAGAATTCATGGGTATCCCATTGGGGATGGCCAGCGCCGCCCTGGTTCGCATCGCAGACCGCCACGCCTTGCACATCGGGCTGCCGCAGGAAGCCAAGCATCACGCGCTGGCCCTGCGAGCCCACGCCGACAAATGCGATATTGACCTTATCGCTCGGCGGAACATAGCTAGAGCCGCCCAGCACGTGGCGTGGAACAATTGCAAAGCCCAGGGCTGCGCTTGCGCTTTGCGCCAGAAACTTGCGGCGTGAGATGGAGCCCTCTGGCGAGCTTCCCGATCTGATCTGACCCTTCACTTGGCCTCCCGGGCTGCGGTCCACGGGCGCCGCAGGAACAGAGTGGTTTATCACAATCAGGAGCAGCGTGGATACTGAAACCTCGTAACCGCCGCTTACGGGAGTCTCTTTCGGAGTTAACTGGCGGCGCGGGCATGCTCGTAGGCATGGGCGACGCGCAGAATCGTGCCTTCGTCGAAGTGCTTGCCCAGAACCTGCAGGCCCACTGGAAGTCCTTCGCGAGACTGCCCACAGGGCACGGAAATGCCGGGAATGCCCACCAGGTCAGCCACCACCGTGAATATGTCCGCCAGGTACATGGCCAGGGGATCATCGGCCTTCTCGCCGAGCTTGAAAGCGGGTGTCGGGCTGGTGGGAGTCACGATTGCGTCCACGTTTTGAAACGCCTGATCGAAATCGCGCGCCAGCAGGGTGCGGACTTTTTGTGCCTTCAGGTAGTACGCGTCGTAGTAACCGGCGCTGAGAGCGTAGGTGCCAAGCATGATGCGGCGCTTAACCTCGGCGCCGAAGCCCTGGTCGCGGGTGCGGCGGTACATTTCCGCAAGCGTGCCCGCCTCCGCCGCGCGGAACCCGTAACGCACGCCATCGTACCGTGCCAAATTCGAGGAAGCCTCAGCGGTGGCGATGAGGTAATAAGCCGGAATCGCATATTCGGTGTGGGGCAGGGAGACGGGAACGATCTCGCAGCCGCACTTTTGCGCCAAAGATTGGATCGCCGTCTGGACAAGAGCGCCAACCTCCGGGTCGAGCCCTTCGCCAAAATATTCCCTGGGTACGCCCAGGCGCAGCCCTTTCACCGGGCGGCCAATCTCCTGGGTGTAATCGGAAACCGGCACTTCGGCGGAGGTGGAGTCCATAACATCGCGGCCGGCGATGATGCGCAACAGCAAGGCGGCATCTTTCACTGTCCTGGTGATAGGTCCAATGTGGTCGAGCGAGGAGGCAAAAGCGATCAGGCCATAGCGGGAAACCCGGCCATAAGTGGGCATGAGTCCGACTACGCCGCAGAACGCAGCGGGCTGGCGAATGGAGCCGCCGGTGTCGGAGCCAAGCGCCGCGACCGCGTTACCAGCAGCCACCGCTGCCGCCGAGCCTCCGGAGGAACCGCCGGGCACCCGACTGAGGTCGCGTGGGTTGCACACCGTGCCAAAGGCGGAGTTCTCGTTGGAGGAGCCCATGGCGAACTCGTCACAGTTCGTCTTGCCCAGCAGCACCGCGCCTGCCTGCTCCAGGCGAGCCACCGCCGTGCAGTCGTAAGCGGGTACGAAGTTGCTCAGAATTTTCGAGCCTGCGGTGGTGCGCACGCCCCGCGTGACCATTACGTCCTTGATGGCCAGCGGCACGCCAGCCAGAGGAGGCAGAAGCTCACCCTTGTCCGCGAGCGCGTCCATGCGCGCAGCCTGGGCCAGGGCACGGTCTTTGGAGAGTTCCAGGTAGGCGTGGATGTTCCCGTCTTCGCTTTGGATCTTGCGGAAGAAGCTCTCCGCCAGGGCGGTGGCGGTAATTTGCCGCTCCTGCACGGCGTTGCGGGCGGATTCGATAGTGAGAAGATTCAGGTCCAAGTAGTTCAGTGTGATCTTTTCAGGCCGCAAAGTCTCACAGTTTCAGAGTTTCGGCCCAGATGATGGCGGGTTAAACCTTGAAACATGCGAAACCTTAAACCTATTCGTTCGCTACCAGCTCCTAGGAACGAGCGAGAGGGCCCTACTTCTCAATCACCTTCGGCACTTTGAAGAACTCTCCATCACTCTGCGGTGCGTTCTTCAGCGCCTCCTGGCGCTCCAGAGAGGGGCGCAGGCCGTGGAGAACATCGTCGCGGGAAGCATAGGCAAAGCGCTCACTGCTGGTTTTGGCCTGGTCTACGCCATAACGGTCGGAAACTTGCGCCATCGGCGGAACGTCTGTTGTATCCAGCTGGTTCAGCCGGTCCACGTAACCCACAATCGAGTTCAAGTCCTTGAGCAGGCGAACCCGCTCCTCAGACGTGAGCTCCAGGTTGGCCAGTTCGGCCACGCGCAGCACGTCGGCTTCGGTTACTTTCATAAGTTTGCTGGTTTAAGATTTTCCGCTATGGTTTCACGGTTTCGCAGATTTCAGCCGCAGCGTTACCCTGCGCGCAACCGGAAACCTGGAAACTTTCAGCCTGTTTCGCCGCTTACGACTGTGCTCTTTGCCTCAGCTCTTCCGGCAGTACGAAATTAATGCGGCGGACATTATGGCTGGTGAACTGATTCACCGCCGCCAAGTACTGAGGGGCCAGGCCCAAAAGTTGGGTACGCCAGGTTGCATCGGGTACCTGCACCCGAAGAACGCCGTCACTGATGTCCAAGGCTTGGGTTTTGTCGGCTACCGCAGTGCCGCACACCAGCGGCCAAGCCAGCACCGCAGCCTCATCGGCGGGGGCCCGGCGTAAAGAATCAGCAACTATCTTCTGCAGGCCCGCTCGAGCGTGTTCCATGTTGACCTCGCTGGGTTAGGAAAAGGTTTGCCCGTGCTTTCGTTCCGGGCAGGTCCACGCAACTCGATTGGCGTTGGGCGAGCACCGAGGAACTCGCCATCCGGGCGAATGGGGCGTGGTCCCGCCTCAGTTCGCCTTACGGCTGACCTTAATTTCCCGATTGTAGCACCGCTTCCAATATTGAGCTCTGTTTCAGAGCTGCGCGCGGCCAAACCTCCTTGCGTCCGGGTGCGGATTAGCTCGCTGGATAGCAAATGCTATCTTATCGCCCCAAGCAACAGGATAATAATGCCTTGCCCCGCAAGCCACTCGGGTGTAGTGTGGGGCTCCTAACGGGTGGGTTAGGAGTTATGACCCGGATTCTCTCGGTTTCCTATGATTCGGCGCTGCTGAGCAGCCGCCAATTGCTCCTGGAAAGCCTCGGTTGCCAAGTCATCTCCGCCCATGAGTTTGAAGAAGCTATGCGCCACTGCAAAAGCGGCGCCACTTTCCAACTGTTTGTCCTCGGTCACTCCATCCCTCAGACCGAGAAAGAAGCTCTGATCGCTGCCTTTCGTGCACGCCGCTGCGCTCCGGTGATTGCTCTAAAGCGTTTTGGCGAGCAGCCTGCGACGGCCGCCGATTTTCTTATTGAGCCCGACCCGAGCCAGTTGCTGAAGATCGTTTCCCGGGTTGTTTCCGAGCGCGCCGCCTCTGCCTGAAGCACGCTACGAATCTGCTGCAGATCGGGCCGCATACGTGCCAACTGCTGACTGTTAGGTACTTGGCTTTCCCGCCGCAAACTGCTGTCGTACGAACTCAATTGCCTGCTCCTGTGTGTGCAGGCGTCCTTCCAACTGAGCGTCCTCCACGGCGGCGAGAATTGCCTTGAACTCCGGCCCTGGCTTGTAGCCGGCCCGGATCAGTTCGTGGCCGGTGAGCAGCGGGCGCGGCCGAAACTGGTCGGCGGGCGTGGATTCAAATCGCTGCTTCACAAAGTTGTAGAGCGAGAGATCGCCGTGGCTGGAGAGGCAGTCCATGCGGTGCAGTTGCAGGTGCTCAGGAAACCGCGGCAGGCGCATGAAGCGCTTCAGGGTGGATTCTTTCATCTTGAGCGCGTCGGCGAAGCGCATATGGTTGGCGACCAGGGCGGCGATCTGCTCGGTGTCGTCGTTGGAGAAGCGCAGGCGACGGCAAATCTCCTCGGCCATGCGCACGCCCACGGATACGTGGTCGTCGAACCGAATGCGGTCGGGCGCCACCCGAAAAGTGGGCGGCTTGCCCACATCATGCAATAGCGCGCCCCAAGCCAGGGTTTTAGGGCAGGGATGTGGCAGTTGCTCCAGCAGAAGCAGAGTGTGTACCCACACGTCGCCTTCAGGATGAAACTGCGGCGGCTGTTCCACTCCCTTCATGGCGGAAATTTCGGGCAACACCTGCTGCAACAGCCCGCTTTCATCCAGGAGTTCGAAGGCACGCCGGGCGCGGCCTTCGATGAGCATTTTCGTCAACTCTTCTCGGATGCGCTCGCAGCTGACCTGATGGATGAGGGGCGCCAGGCGCTGGATGGCGGCGAAGGTTGCAGGCTCGATCGTGTAGCCGAAGCGCGCGGCAAACCGCACGGCGCGCAGCATGCGCAATTTATCCTCGCGGAAGCGCTGCTCTGGGTCGCCGATGGTTTGCACCACGCCGTGCCGAATGTCGGCCAGTCCTCCCACGTAATCCAGAACCTTGTCGGCGATAGGATCATAGAGCAGGCCGTTGATGGTGAAGTCGCGGCGCTGCACATCTTCCTGCGGGCTTGAGGTGTAGCGGACCTGGTCGGGATGGCGGCCGTCGCTATAGCCAATGTCGCTGCGGAAAGTGGCGACTTCGATGGTAGCGGCCGCCTCATCGGACGGGACCAGCACCACGCCGAACTGCGCTCCCACGGCGTAGCTGCGGGAAAAAATGCGCATCACCTCGTCGGGCCCGGCGTCCGTGGCCACGTCATAATCGGCGGGCTTGCGGCCCAGCACCAGGTCGCGCACACATCCGCCCACCAAGTACGCCTGGTGACCGGCTTGGCGCAGGGTACGGACGATCGAGGTGGCGGCATCGCGGGACATGGTGGTAGTTGAGTAGCTGACAAGCTTTCTACCTGGCTAACAAGCCAGATAGCTAGACAGCCATCAGCTAATGTCGAAATCCTGCGTTCCCTAATAGTATAGAGACATGCCCGACGCCTACATTCTCGGCATCGAGAGCTCCTGCGATGAGACCGCGGCGGCGGTGGTGCGCTCCGGCGAGCAGGTGATCTCGAATGTAGTTTTCTCCCAGATTGCCACGCACGCACAGTACGGCGGCGTGGTGCCGGAGTTGGCTTCACGCGAGCACTTGCGCGCCATTGTGCCGGTGGTCCGCAAAGCTCTGGACGATGCCAAGCGGACTTATCAGAGCGTGGATGCGCTAGCTGTGACTCAAGGGCCGGGACTGCCGGGCGCGCTGCTGGTGGGCATCAGCTACGCCAAGGCGCTGGCTTTCGCGCTCGACAAGCCGCTGATCGCGGTCAACCACCTCGAGGGCCACATCCACGCGGTGCTACTGGAGGAAAAGCAGAAAGGCAACCGCGAGATGCGCTTCCCCGTGCTGGCGCTGGTGGTTTCCGGCGGCCACACGCACCTCTACCTGGCCGAGGAACGCGAGCGCGGCTGGACCTATCAGAATATCGGGCACACGCGCGACGACGCCGCCGGTGAGGCATTCGACAAGGTGGCTAAGCTGCTTGGGATGGGCTATCCGGGAGGCCCGGTGATTGACAAGCTCTCCAAGTTCGGCGAGCCGCACGCAGTCAAATTTCCCATGCCGCAAATCAAGCACCGCGACCGCCGCGAGCAGGGCCAACCGGAACCGGAGGGTCCCCGCTTTGATTTTTCTTACAGCGGAATCAAAACCAGCGTGCTGCGCTATGTGGAGAAGAACCAGCTGCAGGCTGCGATTGCAGCGCGGCGACGCAAATTGGCCGCTATCGCCAAGCCCAGCGTCGAGGAGTACCGCGCCGCCTGCGAGCAGTCCACGCTGGATCTGGTGGCTTCCTTCCAGCGCACCATGGTGCGGGACCTGGTGGAGAAGACCCTGGCTGCCGCCCGCGAGTGCGATGTGGCTACAGTTTTCGTGACCGGAGGGGTGGCGGCCAACAATGAGTTGCGGCAAACCTTCGAGCAGGAGGCCGCCCGCCAGGGCCTCCCCGTCTATTTCCCCAGCCGCCAGCTTTCCACCGACAACGCGGCTATGATCGCGGCTGCCGCTTATCCCAAATTTCTGGTGCAGGATTTTGCCCCGGCAGACTTTTCGGCCGAAGCAGGGATGAGGCTGGTGTAGCTGGATGGATGGCTGAATCAGGACGGGCACCAGTTGGTCGAGGTTGCAAAGTTTCGCAGGTTTCAAGGTTTCAGAAAGCGCAGTTCGAACCAAGAAGTCTTGAAGGCTTTGCAGCTAGATGGCCAGCTAGCTGGCTACCGTTGTCCCCAAGGCGGCACTCAGTGCGATCAGGAGCTGCGCCTCAATATCTATATCCTTGAAAATAGCGTAGTTGGCGCGCTTTTCACTCTCCTGGAAGCCGCTCTGCCGCCCGGCCAGAATCACGATGGGGATGGCTGAGGTGCGGGGGTCAGCCTTCAGGGCTGTGATGAATTCACTGCCCGACATGCGCGGCATCTGCATATCGGTGATGATGATGTGGGGGTCCACCCGCGTCAGGATCTCCAATGCTTCCACGGGGTTAGTGGCCGATTCCACGGCAAATCCCCGCTCTTCCAGAAAGCGGCAGACAGTATGCCGGATGAGCATGGAATCGTCTACTACCAGGGCCACCCGACCAATTGGCAGGCTCTCACCCATGGGAAAACCTTAGCAAAGGGGGCCCGCGCCAACAATTCAAAACGGGATTTAGGAGGTTACGTTGGTGACTAAGGTGGGGTACCGGGGATGGCCAAACGGACCCCTCCCTCATCGTGGCGACAGCAGGATCACCGACAGTGGAGGCGCTCAGGCTTCGTTGGCAGGGGTGCGCTCTTCGATGGCCATGTCCTTGAATTCACTGGCCTCAAAGATGTCGCCGCATTCGAGGCACTCGACAAATTCGGAGTCCTCTTCGCGGGCGACAATCTGCACCCGTGGATGCCGACACTGTGGCTTCATGCTGATACTCGGATCGAGGGCTGGTGGACGTCGTTGAACCGTGCTCATAACTTCCGGGCATCCCTGGAGGGGACCCAAGGCGCCTTCGCCGGAAATTGGTGGGTATTTTAGCCCGACTTTGGAGGATGTCAATAGCCTAAAGTCGGTGCCGTGCATAGGGCCCGAAGCTTTGTTTCCCGATTTGGGTATTTTGCAGGCCTCGCCTCAGTGGCCGGGGGAGAGACCTGGGCGCGAGTTCCCTTGCGCCGTCTGGGAGGCGAGCGGCATGGGGTAAATGCCCACATCGCGGGCTTCTGAAATGGGAATGCGCACCACCTGAGCCGCCGAATAGCGCTTCATCGCCAAGCCGGCGGTCCGTATTGCCTGGTCGAAACTGGCGCGGCCGATCAACGCCGTTTCAATAAACAGATACTGCTGAGATTCCGGCGCCACCCGCACCCCTATATAGGCGTGATGGGGAACCAGCACAATCTCCGGCTCCATGCCCAGGTTTTCGAAGAGCGAGGCATACATCACAGCGCCGTCAATGCAGTTGGCGGAAATCTGCCCCAGCGACTCGTGAGGCGTGCGCACGCGCTCGCTGATGTCGGCGTTCCGGCCAAAGGTCATGGAACTCTTTACGTAAGACACGCCCGTGACCTGCAAAGCACGATAGATGGCTCGGGCCTGTACGTAGGTGGATAGCTCCTGCTGGGCAACGTTCCTTCCTTGCTCGTAACCTGGCAGCCGCCGCCCGGGAGCGAATTCCTTGGCTCGGCTCAGCACCTGCTCCACTAGAGGATCGTGCGGCGTTACCCAGGACGCGATGAAGGGCGCATACTCGAATTTCGGCCCCCAGTAGATGTCGTCGGCGGAGCGCAGACGGACCGTCACCGTGCGCGTGAACAACAGCTTGCCCCGGGCATCGCGCACCGTTACCAGCGCGGTGGCAGCGGTGATTTCCCGGTTCTTATACAGGCGAGGATAAAACGTGGGCGCGAACAAGAAGGTGCGCACGGCGCCGGCGTCTACATCCACGGTCTGAATCTCTTCGTCGCTCCAACCCAGCACCTTCACCGCGATGTGGTTCTCCAGGGTAGAGGCGGTGGAGTTGGCAATCGTGACTTCCACCGCGCCCCAATTGCGGTCATCGGGCCGCTGCAATGAGGCATAGTTGGCGAAAACGGGATACACCTCACCATCAAGTCCAACCTTAATTTGATAGGTGGGCTCGGGCGAGCGGGGCTTGAGCGCCGGCGAGGAGACCGCCTTGCTCGCATCCATCGCCGGACTGGCGGCAATCACGGTAGAAACTGCCAGCAGCAGCACAAGGGCGGCAGTCCCCAGGAAAACACGGCCAGAGTTGTGGGTGGGCACACTCCAGATTAGCTGGCAGCAACGCGGAAGCAATCGAGCATAAGCCTTAGATTGCCAGTACCTGCGAGGATACTCCCGGGGCGAGGACTGGGTGCTAGGTGCCAGGCGCCGGCAACTATTACACTGGCACGCGCATGAGGATTCTGGTCACCGGAGGTGCCGGTTACGTCGGCAGCGTGGTCGCTGCCGAGTTGCTGCGCGCTGGCCACGAAGTCGTAATCTATGACAACCTCAGCCACGGGCATCGCCGCGCAGTTCCGCAAGGCGCCGAACTGGTGAACGGAGAAGTAGGGGACCACGAAGCTCTCGGCCAACTCCTGCAGCGGCATCGTCCGGAAGCGGTCATGCACTTCGCCGCGCTCATCGAGGCGGGCGAATCCATGGAGGCTCCGGAGCGCTACTTCCGCAACAACACTGCGGGTACGTTGAACCTTCTGGAATGTATGCTGCAGCACGGGCCGCGACGGCTGGTGTTCTCCTCCACAGCCGCCCTCTACGGCAATCCCGAGCGCACGCCCATCGCGGAGGATGCGGCCCTGCGCCCGACCAATGCCTATGGCGAATCCAAGCTGCTGGTGGAGCGCATGCTGGGCTGGTTCCACCGCATTCACGGGCTGCGCTACGCCAGCCTGCGCTACTTCAACGCGGCCGGAGCGGCTGGGGAACTGGGCGAAGATCACCGCCCCGAGTCGCACCTGATCCCCATCATCCTGCAGGTGGCGCAAGGCAAGCGCCCCAGCCTTGCTATTTATGGCACGGATTACGAAACGGCGGACGGCACCTGTATCCGCGACTACATTCATGTCGCCGATCTGGCTTCGGCGCACGTGCTGGCCGTGGAGGCGCTGGCCACACTCGACCAACTCATCTACAACCTGGGCAACGGGCGCGGGTTCAGCGTGCGCCAAGTGGTGGAGGTGGCGCGCAAGGTGACTGGGCACGCCATTCCGGCGCAAGATGCTCCCCGCCGGCGAGGTGACCCGGCGGTGCTGGTGGCCAGCTCGGACAAAATTCGCCGCGAACTCGGCTGGCAGCCGCGCTATCCCGAACTGGAGCAGATTGTGGCCAGCGCGTGGGAGTGGCGGCGGAAACATCCGAATGGGTACGAGGAATGATATTGCCGTTCCAATCTGCCCGTAAGGCGTCCATTTACATGCGAGGTCCTTCGACTCGCGCTCCCGTCGCACGCACGGATCGTATTCGCTGAAGATGATTGGCATTAAAGCATGCCGCTTGATCTAACTCTCGACCCACATCGCCGCTTCAACCCGCTCACGCGCGAGTGGGTGCTGGTCTCGCCACAGCGCACGCAACGTCCCTGGCAGGGGCAGATAGAGGCGTCGGCGCCCGTGCATGTGCCGGCGTACGATCCGACTTGTTATATGTGCCCGGGGAATGCCCGAGCCGGCGGGGCACGCAATCCGCAGTACGCCTCTACACTGGTTTTTGAGAACGACTTTCCGGCACTGCTGCCGCAAACCCCCGACGCGGTGCTCGACCTGGAACAGCGCGGCCTGATGGTGGCCCAGGGCGAGCCGGGAGTGTGCCGGGTGATCTGTTATTCGCCCCGTCACGACCTGACCCTGGCCACGCTGGATGCAGGCGCGATTCGCGAGGTGGTGAAGCTATGGACGGAGCAGTATTCCGAGTTGGCGGCGCTTCCACCCATCAACTATGTGCAGGTGTTCGAGAACCGCGGCAGCATGATGGGGGCCAGCAATCCGCACCCGCATTGCCAGGTATGGGCCAATGCCACCATGCCTAATCTTCCGGAAAGGGAACAGCTGGCGCAGCGTGATTACCATGAGGCGAGCGGTTCATGCTTGTTATGCGATTACCTGCAATTGGAAGCGCGGCAGGCGGAGCGCCTGGTGGTGCAGAACGAGCACTTCCTGGCTCTGGTCCCTTTCTGGGCGATATGGCCGTTCGAAACCATGGTGCTGCCGCGGCGGCACCTGACCGGCATGGACCAGTTCACATCCGCAGAAAGCAATGCCTTGGCAACACTCCTGCAAGGCTTGACCCAGGCCTATGATCGCCTGTTTAACGTGTCATTTCCTTACTCCATGGGCTTCCACCAGCGGCCCACCGATAACGGCGCACATGAGGAATGGCACCTGCACGCCCACTTCTATCCGCCGCTGCTGCGCTCGGCTATAGTGCGCAAATTTATGGTGGGATATGAGTTGCTGGCTTCGCCGCAGCGCGACATCACGCCGGAAGAGGGGGCCGCGCGCTTGCGGGAAGTTATCGGCGCGTGATCAAGCGCTGGCTAAGCAGCCTTACGGCGGCGCGCTTTGGACTTCGCCCGGGCTGGCTTGCGCCGCTGTACCCGGGTTTCGACGGTAGCGCCGGGATATTGCCGCACAATGCGTTTTTGCGGAATCACCGCCACCTCCTCCACTATTTCGGTTTCTCCAGGTTCTTCGCCAAAAATGCCGGCTATGTAGTTCTGGCGGCAGTGGTCGCAGCAGAAGTGCACCGCCAGATAATCGACGGCGCGGGCTCCATCCCATTTTGGCAGAATGGTGACCTCGCGGCGGGCAGCGGTTACGCCGATGTTCTCGGCGGCAAATCCCATAATCCAAGCCTCGTTCTTTTCTTTCAGGCGGTGACAGAAATCACATTCATAGCGGACCATGGCGCACCTCAAAGACATTGGATTCCATTTATCCCCGCTCGTGATGCCCAACCTGTGCTGTCCAGCCGCTCTCCTGACTCGACTACCTTGCGCCGAGCAGGGTAAGCTAAGGGTTTTCACGAACACGGGAGAAGCGTTCATGCGGGAAGCGGTGCGGCGTCTGTGGCCGGAACTGGACTGGATCCAGGACGCCAAGCTGCGCGACCAAGCCACCCAAACCTGGGTGCGCGCCTTCGAGCTTAGCCCGCTTAAGCCCGAGGACCTGGAGCAGATCCCGTTCACCCTGCTGATCCCCAATTGTCCGGTCAGCTTCATGGAGCACAAGCGTTGCGTAGTGCACATTGCGCGGCGCGCCGCCGAATCCATGAAGGACTTCATGGGACGCGCTCTGCCCATAGATATGGATACCGTGGTTGCCGGCGCCATCCTGGCCGATGTGGGCAAACTGCTGGAGTATGAAAACGTGGATGGACCTACAGGCAAGCCGGTGACGCGGCAAAGCGAGCGCGGCGAGTTTTTGCGGCATCCGTTTACCGGCGTGGCCCTGGCCATGGAATGCGGCGTCCCCGATCGCGTGTGCCACATCATCGCGGCCCACGCCGCCGAGGGCGATCTGGTGAAGCGCAGCACCGAGGCCTATATCGTCCACCATGCCGATTTCATGGCGTATTTGCCGCTCAAGAATTTAAAGAAGTAGCTGGTATCTGGTAGTCAATGGTTGGATTGCCAGGATGCCGAGAATGAACTGAGAACCGGGAACTGAGAACTGCTTTATGGCTGCGCCGCAAACTACCGCGAAACCAACCGTCACCGCCGAGATGTCGCGCTGGGCCGCAGAACTGAAATTCGCCCAGCTCTCCCAAGACGCCGTGTACCAAGCCAAGCGGTTCCTGCTGGATTCGCTGGGTTGCGCCCTCGGCGGCTACCAGCAGCACGACGTCAAAATCGCGCTGCAGGTGCTGGATGAGATCGCCGGCTCCGGGCCGGCCACCATTATCGGCACCGGCAAGAAGGTGGACGCAGTTTCCGCGGCGCTGGCCAATGCGTTAATGATCCGCTGCATGGATTACAACGACATTTACTGGAAGCAGGACCCGTCGCACCCCTCGGACATTTTTCCCGCGGCGCTGGCCTGCTGCGAGCGCGCCAAGAGCGACGGCCGCGAGCTGATTGTCGGCCTGGTGCTGGGACACGAATTTGAATGCCGCTTTTGTGAGGCCGCCGTTCCCGGCATTCGTGAGCGCGGCTGGCACCATGCCACGCTGACCGCCTTCGTTTCGCCCATTGTCGCCGGACGGGCCCTGCATCTCGGCTGGGAGCAGATCCAGCACGCCATCGGCATCTCCGCCAGCCATCATGCCACCCTGGGCGCGGTCACGGCCGGCAAGCTCACCATGATGAAGAACACGGTGGATCCCCTGGCCACGCAGAGCGGAGTGCTGGGCGCGCTGCTCGCCGAAAAGGGCTACACCGGGCCCGAGCATGTGGTGGACGGCAAGGAAGGGCTGACGCACTGCTTCGGTCCGGAGTGGAAGATGAGCGTGCTCACCGGCAGTTTGGGCGAAAGCTGGCGCATTACGCAATGCGGCATGAAGGCGTTTCCAACCGAGGCGCTTACCCACACGCCTATTTCCGCGGTGCTGGACCTGGTGCGCGAGCACGACCTGAAGCCTGATCAGGTGGAGACCATTCGCATTCGCTCGCTGGCCCGTGCGGCTGACATTCTTTCCGATGCCAGCAAGTACGACCCGCGGAGCAAAGAGACCGCGGACCACTCGCTGCCCTACGTAATAGCCGCCGCTCTGGTAGACCGCCAGGTAACGCCGCTGCAGTTCACGCCGGAAAAGATCATGGATCCAGCCATTCGCGAGCAACTGCGCAAAGTGGAGGTGGTGGGCGACCCGGAGATCGAGAAAGTTTTTCCCGCACTGCAGCGGGTAATTGTCACCATACGCACCACGGGCGGAAGGGAGTTCACAAAGCAATTGGACTTTCCCAAGGGCGATCCGCGCAACCCGCTCTCCGATCGCGAGATCGAGGAGAAGTTCTCCGCGCTGGCTGAGGGCGTGCTATCCGGGCCCGCGCAGCGGAGGGTGAAAGATGCTGTATGGCAACTGGAAAAGCTGCGGTCGGTGAGCGAGTTGATGCGATTGCTGAAGGCGGACGTGCGCCAGACGGCGACGAAACGGGAGAGCGTAAAATCAACACGCAGACGGGATCGTCGCTGATGTGCCGTTTGTCACAGCACAGACTCTCCACAGCATGTGATTCAAAATGCGCAGTTTTTTAAACGAGATCTTTGTATGCCGCAAACGGTAGTTGAAAAAATGGCGCAAGCCCACCTCGCTGAGGGTCCCCAGCGTCCGCTGCGCGCGGGCGACTTCGTTTCCATCCGGCCGCACCATATCATGACCCACGACAACACCTCGGCGGTCATCAAGAAATTTCAGGGCATCGGCGCGAAGAAGATCCACGACAAGCGGCAGCCGGTGTTCGCCCTCGATCACGATATCCAGAACCAGAGCGAGGAAAATCAGAAGAAGTATCGTGCGATTGCCGCTTTCGCCAAGCAGCATGGGGTGGACTTCTATCCGGCCGGCTCCGGCATCGGCCACCAGATCATGGTGGAAAAGGGATATGTCGTGCCCGGATCCTTTGTGGTCGCTTCCGACTCGCACTCCAACATGTACGGCGCGCTGGCCGCGGTAGGCACCCCGGTGGTGCGCACCGATGCTGCCGCAGTGTGGGCAACGGGCGAGTTCTGGTGGCAAGTTCCGCGCACTGTGCAGGTGGTGCTCGAAGGCAGGCTGCCCGCGGGCGCTACCGGCAAAGATGTCATTATTGCGCTTTGCGGCCTCTACAATCACGACGAGGTGCTCAACGCCGCAGTGGAATTCGCGGGGCTGGGAGTGGCCAGCCTCTCCATGGACGCGCGCTTCACCATCTCCAACATGAGCACGGAGTGGGGGCCGCTGGTGGGCTGGTTTCCCTGCGACCAGGTCACGCTCGCCTACCTGGAACGCGTTCACAGTGCTCTCGCCCGGCACGGCGTTGAGCGATTCAGTGCCGGAGACCTGGAGCGCTGGCGAAAGACTCCGCCGCGGGCAGATCCCGATGCTGCCTATGCCGCGCGCATCACGCTTAATCTCGACGAGGTCACGCCGCACGTTTCCGGGCCGGACACGGTGCAGGTGATGGCCTCGCTAGCGGAGATGGAGGAGAAGAAAGTTGCGATTCAGAAGGCGTACCTGCTCTCCTGCGTGAACTCCCGGCTGGAGGACCTGGAAGCTGCCGCGCGCGTGGTCAAAGGCAAAAAGGTGGCGCGGGGCGTGAAGTTCTATCTGGGCGCGGCCAGTCGCTGGGTGCAGGAGGAAGCCGAGCGGAGCGGCGCATGGCAAGCGCTGCTGGAGTCCGGCGCTATCCCGCTGCCGGCAGGGTGCGGCCCGTGCATCGGGCTGGGCGTAGGCTTACTGGAGCCCGGCGAAGTCGGCATTTCTGCCACCAATCGCAATTTCAAGGGCCGCATGGGCTCGCGCGATGCCCGCTGCTATCTGGCCAGTCCCGAGGTGGTGGCAGCCTCGGCCGTGGCGGGATATATCAGCAGTGTGGAGGGCTTGTGTGGAGACGGGGCTACGCCCCGTCTGACCGGGGCAGAGCCCCGGGCCCACACAATCAATCGCCGCTACAACGAATTTGCCAGTCCGGCAGCGAGCGGCTCCGAAAAAGTCGAAATCCTCCCAGGCTTTCCGGAGCGCGTGCGGGGGCGGCTGATCTTCCTCACCGCCGACAACATCAATACCGACGCGATCTACGGCAAGGACTATACCTACCGCGACGACATGACGCCGGAGATGATGGCCAACGTCATCCTGGAGAACTACGACCCGCAACTGGCGGCCCACACTCGCCCCGGCGACGTGCTGGTGGGTGGCTTCAACTTCGGCACCGGCTCCAGCCGGGAGCAAGCGGTAACCTCGCTGCAGGCCAAGGGCATCCCGATGGTGATCGCCGCCAGCTTTTCGCAAACTTACCTGCGCAATGCCTTCAATAATGGATTTTTGTGCATCGAGGCGCCACAGTTTGTCACCCGTTTGCGAGAGCAGTTTGCATCGCAGCTGAAAGCCGGCGACAAGACCGTAATGCCAGGGGACGAGGTGGAGGTGGACTTCACTTCCGGTCTTATCACATACCGTGGTGAGCAGTTCCATTTCCCGCCCCTGGGCAGCGTGCCACAATCGTTGGTGGCGGCAAGGGGGATAGAAAATCTTGTGGCCAAGAAGCTGGCACTGGGGAATTGACGATTGCGTGGTCAAACGAATTTGCAATTTAGTAATTTGTAATTGGTAATTGAAGAGCCGGCGATTGGGTGTCATTTCGCTGAGTGCTGATGGCTAATTTACAAATTACAAATTGTTCAATTACAAATTGGAGATTTCATGGCCAAACCTACGATCGTCACCATGCCCGGCGACGGGATCGGGAACCAGGTGCTGCCCGAAGCCATTCGTGTGCTCAGCGCCGTCGGCTTTGAGGCGGATTACATTCACGCCGATATCGGCTGGGAGTGCTGGATCAACGAAGGCAACGCCCTCCCCGAACGCACCGTGGAACTGCTGGCCAAACACAAGCTGGGCCTGTTCGGCGCCATCACTTCCAAGCCCAAGAAGGAAGCCGACGCCGAGCTCAAGCCGGCGCTGCGCGGCAAGGGCTACACCTACTACAGCCCCATCGTGACCATGCGCCAGCGCTTTGGCTTGGACGTGTGCCTTCGCCCATGCATCGGTTTTCCCGGGAACCCTCTGAATTTCGTGCGCAAGAAGCCAGGCGAGGGCTATGAGGAGCCGCAGGTCAACGTGGTGGTGTTCCGCCAGAACACGGAGGGCCTCTATGCGGGCGTGGAGTGGACCAATCCGCCGGAACAGGTGCGCGTCGCGTTCGCCACGCATCCCAAGTTTAAGGCGTTCCAGAATGTGAAAGGCGAAGATCTCGCGGTTTCGCTGCGCATCATCACCCGCCCGGCGGCGGAGCGCATTTGCCGCGCTGCCTTCGACTATGCCAAAAAGTTCGGCTACAAGAACGTAACCATCTGCGAGAAGCCCAACGTGCTCCGCGAAACCAGCGGCCTGATGGAGGAAGTGGCCAAACACGTGGCGCGTGACTATCCTGGAATCCCGCTCTGGTCCACTAACATTGACGCGCAAACCATGTGGCTGACCAAGAATCCGGAAGACTACGGCTGTATCATCGCCAGCAATTTGTTTGGCGACGTTATCTCCGATGCGTTTGCCGGCCTGGTTGGCGGGCTGGGCTTTGCCGCCTCCGGCAACATCGGGAAGGAAGTTTCCGTGTTCGAGCCCACGCACGGTTCGGCGCCGAAATATGCGGAGCTGAACCCGCCCATCGTGAATCCCATTGCCATGATTCTTTCTGCCGCCATGATGCTCGACCACATCGGGGAGAGCGAGAAGGCGTCGCGGGTTCGGGCAGCGATTGCGGAGGTAGTGCGCGAGGGCAAGGTGCGCACCTACGACATGATGCGAATTTCCGGCGGTCCCAAGGCGATTGCACAGGGCGCGGCTTCTACCACGCAGATGACGGATGCGATCCTGGCCAAGCTGGAGCGCGCCTCCGAAACCGCGGGCGCGGCAGATTAGAAGTTGGTTTGGTTTCGAAATTGAAACCTTGAAATCCTGAAACTGGGTGTAAATGAAAACCAACCAGCGCATGGAAGCTTTGTATCAGCAGGTTCGCCAGGATAACCTCGACGATCCCAAGGCCCTTAGCCAGAAGCTGCAGGCCTTGCTGGGGTCGCCCTTGGTGGAGGAGGATGGCTGTCTCTTCCTGGCACAGCTCAGGAGCCGGGTTCCGACGGTGAAGCTGGCGGATTTTAAGAACCGCACGGCTTACGAGTGCTATGTCAACCACATTCATGTGGAGGACTACTCGGAGAACGGTGGCTTCCTGCCGCTGCCCATGCTGGGATACGGGATGGCGGTGGCCCAGGCCCTGCGCGATCGTCTGGCGAAGGAAAGGGAGGGCCAGCACTTCCACGTCATCGTCCATTTCGATGGCGACCACTGCGATGTGCGCTTCCACACCGTGCGCCTGGACGAGGAATGGATCGGGCCCGACCTGGAGGAATATCCGCAGGAAGCGCTGGCAGTTTTGGATACGACGCCCATGCGGGAGCAGATATGAGCGGCCTGGCCAAGGCGGAAATCATGCGCAGCGGGGAAGCCGGACATTGCGGTAAGGACGTGCGCTCCGACCTGCAGGTGGCGCTCGAAGCGCGCACGGAAGGCGGCATTGAGATCGCGCTCGAGTCGCGGGTGGCTGCCTATTACGGCGAGAACATCCTGGCAGAGGCGCGGCAAGCGCTGGCCGATCTGGGATTGCGCGACGCTCACGTCACCCTCCACGATGAAGGTGCGTTGCCGTTCGTAATCGCCGCCCGCATTGAAGCGGCGGTGCGGCGCGCCGGGCTGGGCCAGGGCCGCCGCGCATTACCGGATGCGGTTCCTCTGCCGGCGCCGGCGGCCCGCGACCGCTTGCGCCGTTCCCGGCTCTACTTGCCGGGAAGCGAGCCCAAATATTTCATCAATGCCGGCCTGCACGCGCCGGACGCAATCATTCTCGATTTGGAAGATTCCGTCTACCCAGCGGAAAAGGATGCAGCCCGCATCCTGGCGCGCAACGCCCTGCGGGCCGTGGATTTTGCTGGAGCTGAGCGCACGGTGCGCATCAACCAGTTGCCGATGGGGCTAGCCGATTTGGAAGAGATTATTTCCGAGCAGCCCGACATGGTGCTGATCCCCAAGACTGAGCGTGCCGAACAGGTCGCGGAAGTGGACGCCAAAATCGCCAAGCTCAAAGAGCAGCATCGGATTTCGCGGCCCATCTGGCTGATGCCCATTCTGGAATCGGCGCTGGGGATTGAGAACGCGTTTGCCGTGGCTGCCTCCAGTCCCAATGTTGCGGCCATCACCATCGGCCTCGAGGATTACACCGCTGACCTTGGCGTGGTGAAAACATCCGAAGGCACGGAGTCGCTGTATGCCCGCACCCGCCTGGTGAATGCCGCTCGCGCCGCCGGGGTGCAGGCCATTGATTCGGTTTATGGTGACGTGGCGGACATGGATGGCCTGCTGCGCTGGGGACAGAAGTCGCGCGCATTAGGCTTTGAGGGCATGGGCTGCGTGCATCCGATGCAGGTTGCCGTGGTGCACCGGGCGTTTGCGCCCACGCCGGCCGAAATCGAAAAGGCGCAGAAGATTGTCGCCGCGTTTGACGAGGCGCAGCAGCGCGGCCTGGGCGTGGTCAGCCTGGGCTCGAAGATGATTGATGCGCCGGTGGTGCAGCGCGCAGTGAAGCTGGTGAAGCGGGCAAAAGAGATGGGAGTGATTCCGTAGCCGATTGGATAAATCAGTTCCCTCAGGGGCTAAAGCCCGGAGTTTAGATGGGCGCTGGATGGCACGGCTGAATCCGTGCCCTTTCAGAGCAAGTGCGGGGCAGGATGCCCTCGCGACAGCCAGCCTAACGATTGACTTATGAGCACAACCGCAACCCGCGTCGAACTCGCTTGCAACGCCGCCGGGCGCCTGGTGCCCATTTCCGTCAACGGCAAGGACCAGCGTCTCTACGAGGGTGCCATTCAGGATAACCCGCAGGGGCACAAGGCGGCTCCGGCTATTCGCTCCTGCACCCAGTATCCCGAAAACGGCGACAAACGAGTGCCTGATCTGGAAACGGCACTGCGTAAGTGCGGGCTGCGCAACGGCATGGTCATTTCCAGCCACCATCACCTGCGCGACGGCGACCGGGTAGCGGTGATGGCGCTCGAAACCGCGGGCAAACTGGGAGCACGGGATCTGATGTGGTTTCCCAGCGCTTCGTTTCCCTCCCAGGCGGCGGTGGTGGATTTGATGGAGGCGGGCGTCGTCCACCACATTGAAGGCAGCATGAATGGCCCCCTGGGCGCCTACACTACCCAAGGCAAAATGCGTGGTGTAGGGGTGCTGCGCTCCCACGGAGGGCGCTGGCAAGCCATCCAGGATGGCGAAGTTCACATTGATATCGCGGTGATCGCCGCGCCCACCGCCGATGCCTTCGGCAATGCCGATGGGTCGCACGGCAAATCTGCCTGCGGTTCGCTGGGTTTTGCGCTGGCCGATTCCATGTACGCCGAGCGCGTCATCGTGGTCACCGACAGCCTGGTGCCCTTTCCCTGCGTGCCCTGGCAAATCCAGGGCAACAGCGTGGATTATGTGGTGCAGGTGGATTCCATCGGCGATCCCGGCAAGATCGTGTCCGGCACCACCCAGATCACGCGCAGCCCCGACCGGCTGCGCATCGCCGAGTTCGTGGCTCGTTTCCTGCGCGATGCCGGCATCATGCGCAATGGTTTTTCTTTTCAAGCGGGCGCCGGCGGCATTGCCCTGGCGTTTGTGGATTACCTGCGCCATATGATGAAGGAGGATGGCGTCAAAGCGCGCTTTGTGCGCGGCGGCTCCACGCGCTATCTGGTGGAGATGCTGCAGGAGGGCCTCACCGACTACATCCTCGATGGGCAGACCTTCGATTTGGACGGCGTGCGCTCCATCGCCGATGACCCACGCCACGTGGCCACCTCGCCGTTCACTTCTTACAACTTTCACGGCAAAGGCAACTTCGCTTCAATGGTGGATGCGGTGGTGTTGGGCGCCACAGAAGTGGATGTGAATTTCAACGCCAACGTGGTCACCCACTCCGATGGCCGCCTGCTGCACGGCATTGGCGGCTGGCAAAATTGCCTCTTCGCCGGCTGCAGTATTCTGGCCGTGCCCTCCTTCCGCGACCGTATTCCCGTGATTGTGGATGAGGTTACGACTATCACCGGCACCGGTGAAATGATTGACGTAGTCGCCACCGAGCGCGGCATCGCCATCAATCCCCGCCGCCAGGACTTGCTCGATGCGGTGAAGGGCTCCCGCCTGCCTATTCGGCCGATTCAGGACATTCAGGCGGATGTGGAAAAAATCTGTGGCGGCAAGCCGACACGGCCCCGCCGCACCGACCGGCCCGTGGCCATTGTCAAATGGGTGGACGGATCGGTGCTCGACACCGTATGGCAACTAGGCTAATTGACCCTTGAAAAGCGGCTCATGCGCCACCCAATCGTCAATCAGTTTCCTTTGTGTCTCTGTGGCTGATTTTAAAAGCGGAACAAATAGGAAACTTTCACGAATACCTGCCGGCCATCGTTGAGGTAGCGCCCGCGGGTGCGCAGCAGGTTGCCACTGGCATCGAAGCCCAGGGGTGAGACCAGGTTCTGCAGGTCGCTGTTGTAGCCCACGTAAATCGCGGTGCTGGGATGCACCAGGTAGGTAATGAGGAAGTCGGCGTTGAACTGCTTGCTGGTTTCCAGCGAGGTGAAGCGCTGATTCGACAGCACCGTGGTGTACTGCGGGATCAGGCGCAGCGACAGGGCGCGCGTAATCTGATAGTTCCACTCTGATCGGATGATGTGATTGGTGAACACGCTCATGCCCGTCGGCCGGTCCACCAACCGGTTCAGCAAGTAGGTGTTGTCTATCTTTAAATTCTTGGAAGGGTGTATGGTCAGGAACACCTGCGCCAGATCGTTGTTGTCGAGCACTGGCGCCTGGTTGATGGGCGTGTCGTAGTTTACGTTGGTGCCCCTCCCATAGAACGCTCCCAAGACGACCCATCGAAAATAGCTTGTGCCAAACGACGTACCGACCAGGTGCTGGTTGTAAGCGGCTACAGCGGGCAGGGTCGAGAAATCCACGGGCCGCAGTTGCTCCGGGTAGCTGCCGTACGGAATAAAGTTCCAATAGGTCTGGCCCTTGAACTCGAAGGTGAGGTGCGGTTCGTAGGAGCCATCCAGAAACGTTCCGTCGTGACCGTAAATGCGGTCGAAGAACATGGCCGGGCCCCAGGAAACGAGGAAGCTGTTTTTAGGGCGGAAGCGGTAGCGGGCAAACTGGCGCACTTCGCGCATGTCCACGCGGGGCACGAATCCGGGATCACTCACAAAATTAGGACTGATGTCGTTGTACTGCATTTCATAGCTGGTGTGCAGGTCGTTGTATTGCAAATCTCCCTTGTACGCCGGGCCGGCCTGATAAGTGCCGTCGAGGTTGCGGGTTGAGCTCACCACACCCTGCCCCAGCGCGGTCCAGTTCTTCCCGAATTTCAGCTGCGTGTCGAACCCGCCCACGCGGTTGAAGCTGCCATTGAACTCAAAGTCGGTGAAGATCACGCCCACACTGGACTGCTGGGCAATATCGCGCTTCAGGCGCGCGATATTGAAGTAAGCGCCCTTGTGAAAGCTGGGATCGCCGTCGGCTACGTCATAGCCCGGCCCGCGGTCGTTCACCGCGAACATGCCCAGTGAATAGGAACCTAGGCGGCCAGTTAAACGGGTGCCGAACTGCGGGTCCTCAATGCGCCGCGTGAAAACCAAATCCATGGGAGTGGAGAAATAATCCGCGTTTTCCAGGAAAAACGGACGCTTTTCCGGGAAGAAGACCTCAAAACGCTGGTTGGTGGTGATCTGGGGTTGGTCGGACTCCACCTGGCTGAAGTCCGGGTTGGCGGTCACGTCCAGCACCAGGCTGTCGTGCAGGATGAACTTGGAATCCAGCCCGAAGCGGCCCTGGTCGGCGGTCTCGAAGTAGGGCAGGGCATCGCGCGTATCCACGGCGCGGAAGGAGCGGAAGATGCCGTAGGGAATGAATTGCATGTTGCGCCCGGGAGCGATTCCCTCCATTCCCTTGAGCGTGGCTTCCTGGTTCAGCCGCTCGTCCACGCGGCGCGTGATTTCCGGCCAGAAGGTGTTCTCGTTATTGCGCGGAATGCTGCGGTTGAGGATGATGCCCCAGCTCTGGTCAGGGTCGGAAGAAAAGCGCAGGCTCTTGAAGGGAATTGCCATCCAGACCACAAAACCCTGGCCCGTTAGCTTGCCCTTGGAGTCCCATACCGTGTCCCAGGAAGAATCGAAGTTGCCGAAGTCGCCCTGCGCCTGCTCGGCGTAGGTTCCGTCCCATTGCACGCCCAGAGCATTGCTCTGAAACACATAGGCGCGGCGCTGGTCGTGGAAGGTGTCGAGCATGACCTCCACCGTGTCGTCGTCGAAAATATCCTCGCGGCGGGAGAGGCGGGCGCGAGTTTGCCGGGGCTGATTGTTGAAGCATACGAACACAAAGTAGAGGTTCTTGCTGTCGTAGCCGAGGTACACGTGGGTGCGTTGGGTGGAAGGCGCGCCGTCGTTGGGATCGCGCTGCAAAAAACGGGAAACCTCGGCCATGTGTTCGGCCGCCGGGCCGCTGGGGTGCATTGTGAGAAAGTCTTCCAACGCGGGTGCTTGCGACAACCGGGGAATAGAGAGGACCGGGCGCGTGCGCTCGACCATAGCGGCAGCCGTGTGAGGATGGTCACGAGCAACGGCAGCCGACGCATGGAGCAAAAGGCTGCTCAGCACCAGGATGCTGAGGACGCGCAGTGGTGACAGGCGGGACAAGACTCTCCTGCATTGTGGCGCCCAGACTGCGTTATAGCCGCCGCCTCGGGTCCGAAAACGATCAGCCAGCGTTTAATTTCAGTTTAGCGAGCGAAAGTGCGGCAGCATTGTAACAGCAGGCCGCCCCAGTCGCGGGCGATAAAGGCCGGATTCTGGAATGCAGAACGAACCTCTGCCGAGTTTTTGCAGCCTTTATCTTTACGGTAGGTGGCAGTTAGTAGTTGGTGGCGCGTTCTGCTAGTTATTGCTCTTCAAAAGAGCGAGCTCTGCCGCCGGCTGGGCGAAATGCCGAAGTGCTCATAGGCCAGCCGGGTCACGGTTCTGCCTCTCGGGGTACGGTTGAGAAAGCCGATCTGGATGAGGAAAGGCTCGTAAATTTCCTCGATTGCCTCCGCTTCCTCGGCCAGCGCCGCCGCCAGCGTATTCACGCCCACCGGCCCGCCCTGGTATTTCTCGATGATAGTGAGCAGCAGCTTGCGGTCAATCTCGTCGAAGCCGTGCTGGTCCACCTCCAGCATGTGAAGCGCCTTTTGCGCCGTAGCCAGGTCAATGCGGCCGGCCCCACGCACCTGGGCGAAGTCGCGCACCCGGCGCAGCAGGCGGTTGGCAATGCGCGGCGTGCCCCGGGCACGGCTGGCGATTTCGTTTGCGCCCGCGTCATCTATCTCCACTCCCAGAATCTCGGCCGAGCGTTGCACGATGATCTTTAATTCCGCGTCGGTGTAGAACTCCAGCCGCAGCACGATGCCGAAGCGTGAGCGCAACGGCGCTGAGAGCAGGCCGGCCCGCGTGGTTGCTCCCACAAAAGTGAAGGGCTTCACATCCATGGTGTGGGTGCGCGCTGACGGCCCCTGCCCGATGATAATGTCGAGCTTGTAGTCCTCCAGCGCCGAGTACAGGAGTTCTTCCAGCTGCGCCTGCAGGCGGTGGATCTCGTCAATGAACAGCACCTGCCTGTTCTGCAGGTTGGTGAGAACGGCGGTGAGGTCGCCCTTGATTTGCAGCGCCGGCCCCGAGGTCTGCTGGAAGGCTACACCGAGCTCGTTGGCAATGATGGTGGCCAGGGTGGTTTTGCCCAGGCCTGGAGGACCGTAGAGCAGGACGTGGTCGAGCGCCTCGCCACGCGATTTAGCCGCTTCTATGGCTACAGCCAGGTTTTCTTTGACCTTGCTTTGGCCAATAAATTCCTGCAGGCGCCGGGGCCGCAGCTTCAGCTCGAAAGAGCTGTCGTCTTCCACCGCGGCGGCCGAGACGAGCCGCTGCTTGAGCTCTGGATTTTCGGTGAGAGACACTCTGGCCGGAGTGTAAGACGAAACTGAGCCGAAGGCAATAACACAGTCAACCGCTGACGTTCGAGGTCAGAATCTATTCACCGCCGAGACGGCGAGGGCGCAGAGGTTCGGATTGTGCGTTGCTTCTCACCCCTCTTCTGCGGTACGCCTGAACGGTAAAAACGCGGAATACCCCTTCTCTTTTTCCTTCCCCTGTGAATACTAGTGGGCTCGTATCTGCTCCGAGGAGGGACTGTCATGCCGCAAAACCGTCCAGTTCTGGCTGTGCTTACGCTCCTGTGCTGCTGCTTGCCGGCCACATCCCAGAAAGTGCGGGCAGAGGCTCCCATCGAACTTAATGGCCACACCATCTTCGTCCTCAAGTCCGGGGTAGGCTCGGTCACAGCGCAAGAGCGAGCTCAGATTGTGAATCAGCGTCTGGCTGCGCTGGAGCAATCCCAGTCCACCACGAGTGTTCTGCGCGTGGAAAAATCCGACACCGGACTGGTAGTCATGTCGGGCAATGAACCGATCGTGTCGGTCACGCCGGGCGATGCACGTGCGGAAGCCAGCAGTGAAGCGGCCTTGGCGGAGCGCTGGGCCAAGCTGCTGGGAGACACCCTCGCACAGAGCCGCCAGCGGCATCTTGATTACAGCTTCTGGCGCCGCCTCGGGGTAACCCTGCTGGTGTTGGCAACCGCCTTATTTTTGTTGTGGCTCATCCGTCGTGAGCGGGTGCGGTTGGTGGCGGCCATCATTCGGCGCCGGGACCACATTCCGGAATTGAAGCTCCGTGGCCTGCAACTGATATCCGCGCGACGCGTGTTTCGCAGCACGTTACACACCTTGCAGGTGTGCTACGCGGTGCTGCTCGGCTCCACCGTCGTGGCCGCTCTTTTGCTGGTATTCGGCCAGTTCCCCAGCACCCAGGCCTATGCCCGCCGCGTTTTCTTCTGGATTTGGCAACCCCTGATTCAGATTTTCTGGGGTGTAGTCGGCTATCTGCCCAACCTTTTCTACATCGCGGTAATCGTCGTGGTGACTCGCTTTGTCCTGCGCACTCTGGATTTCTTTTTTAAACAGGCGGAAGCCGGAGTGATCAGCTTGGAGCCCTGGGTTCAGCGAGACGTCGCCCGGCCTACCAGCCAGATTCTGAAGGCCGTTATGATTGTGCTGGCGCTCTTCTTTATCGCTCCCTTGATTCCCGGCACCGGCAGCACCGCCGCCCGCGGCTTGTCGGTCATCATTGGCCTGGCCATCTCCTTCGGCTCCAGTTCCACTGTGGGCAACATGATTGCTGGCATCATTCTTACCTACATGCGGCCTTTCCAGATCGGCGACCGGGTAAAAGTCGCCGATACCACCGGCGATGTGCTAGAAAAGAGCTTCCTGTACACCAAAGTGCTCACTATCAAAAATGAGGAGGTCATTGTCCCTAGCCTGCAAGTATTGAGCGGGTCCATGGTCAATTACAGCGCGCGGGCACACTCGGCTGGACTGATCCTGCATACCTCGGTCACCATTGGTTATGACGCCCCCTGGCGTAATGTCCACGAGTTGCTGCTGCGCGCTGCCCAAAATACCGCCGGCATTTTGCAAGAGCCCAAACCTTTTATCCTGCAAACTGCGCTTAACGATTTCTTTGTTACCTACCAGCTTAATGCGTACACCAGTGAAGCCAGCAAGATGGCCAACATCTACTCTGAGCTGCACCAAAACATTCAAGATTCGTTCAACCAGGGAGGGATTGAGATTCTGTCGCCACACTACATGCAGCTCCGGGACGGCAACCTGAGCACCATAGCAGCTCAAAATCAGGGTAATGATAACGAGAATGAGCGTAGGCGCTTCCTAGTGGACAGCCGCGTAAGTGCGCAAGCAGCCACCGCGGCGAAGGGTGCATGAAAATCGCTGCGGCTTTAAGGCACCGGCGCGGCTTGCAGGGGAAGGTGCTCAGGCAGAGACCGCTGGAGTGGACCAGCCTGGAACCACAGGGCATGTGCACGTCGCATCGGCTTCAGCTACAACGTGCTTGAGGCGGCGAACAATAGGCGAATAAATCCTTGATTTCCGCTTCCCTCCACAACATAATCTGACCTCTAACAGCTTATTCACAAAGCAGTTCAGTCTGTTGTTGCGCTCTCGTGCCAATTGGACGATTCTTACCCGGCAACATGGCCAACCCCGGCGATTTCGCGTACACGGTCAAACAGCAGGCGGATATCGTCCGCATCGTGGGCGATTATGTGAAGCTGAAGAAGGCCGGAGCCCAGAACTACTCCGGCATTTGCCCCTTCCACCAGGAAAAGACGCCCTCCTTCTCGGTCCACGCCACGCGCCAGTACTATCACTGTTTCGGCTGTGGGGTTTCCGGCGACGTGTTCAGCTTCGTGCAGAAGATCGAGAACATCACCTTCCCGGAAGCCGTCCGCGCGATAGCCCAGAAGGTGGGCATTGCTCTCCCCAAGATTTCCTACAACAGCCCGGCAGAAGCTGAGGAAGCGAGAGTCAGGGGCAAGCTGCTGGAAATGCAAGAGCGCGCGACCGATTTCTTTCGCGAGCAACTGCGCCGCCCGGAAGCGGCTCACGCCCGCGAATACCTGGCCGGCCGCGGCCTCGACCAGGAAATGATTGCCCGCTTCCGCATCGGCTTTGCCCCGGAGACCGGGTTCCTTCTTCGCGACGCCCTGCGTGGGCAGTTCGATGAAGAGGCGATGAGGGCGAGCGGGCTGTTTTCGTGGAAGGAGAAAGAGCAGTCGACGGCTGACAGTCCACGGTCGGCTGCAAACTCGCGGAGTGCGCCAGAGAGACCGCAGACGCCCGTTGACAGCCGCCCGTCGACGCTTTACTCAAAGTTCCGCAACCGCATCATGTTTCCCATCGCCAATGAGTCGGGGCGGGTGATCGCCTTCACCGGACGCACCCTCTCCACTGACGAAAAGGCTGGGCCCAAATACCTCAATTCGCCAGAAACGGGCATCTATTCTAAGTCGCGTGTTTTATTCAACTTAGACTTGGCCAAGGAGGCTATTCGCAAGCTCGATTACGCCATTCTGGTGGAAGGGCAGATGGACTGTATTTCCGTGTTTGCCGCCGGCTTCCACAACGTGGTAGCCAGCTCCGGAACTGCCTTCACAGAGCTCCATGCCAAGCTGCTGGGCCGCTTCAGTAAGAACGTGGTGGTCAACTTCGATCCCGACACAGCCGGGGCCAATGCCACCGAGCGTACCTTGGGGCTGCTGGTGGCTGAGGAATTCCACATCAAGGTGCTGACCCTGGAACCCGGCTTCGATCCTGACCTGTTTATCCGGCGCAAGGGCAGGGAAGCCTACGCTCTGGCGCTCAAGAACGCCCAAAACTACTTCGATTACCTCATTGAGCGCGCCCGCGCTTCCTTCCCGGTGCGCAGCCCGGAAGGCAAGGTGAAGGCGGTGAACTTTCTCCTGCCCCACGTGCAGCGGGTACCCAGCCGAATCGTGAGGGACGAACTGGCTCGAGAGATCGCCCAGAAACTGGGCATTGACTCCGCCGTGCTTAGCCAGGAACTGCGCCACGCGGCCACGCAACGATCGTCAGCCCAGCTCAAGGCCCCGGCAGAGGCCCAGGTGACGCAGGCGGAGCGCATCCTGATACGCGCCCTGGCCTCCGCCGGCCAAGTGCAGGGAGACGAAAGCCGCGTTTCCGCCCGCGACGGGGTGGATGAGGAATTCGAGCCGGCCCGCCAGGCGCAGTTCGCGCTCAGCAGCGAACGTCTCCATGAAGGCCTGGCTACCGAAGCATTGCTGGACGTGTTGCTGCAGGCTGACCTGGCCGAGACCGGCGCCGACCCCCTCTCCCTCGCTCTGCCTGAAGCCGACCAGCGCCGGCTGGCGGCCACCCTGATGCAGGAAGACGAAGAACTCACCCCTGAGCTCCTGGAGGGAGCCATAGAAGCCCTCCGTCGGCGACATTTGCAGCGCCGCCAGCGTCAAATCCAGGTACAGATCGCAGACGCCGAACGCCGGCAGGACAGCACGGTGCTGGGGCAGCTTTTACGCGAAAAGCTGGTACTGGACCGTACCTTGGCAGGCGTAGCGGCCAGGGAGTAGCGAAACCAGGGGGTAAGCCACGTGGCCGGATGCGAGCCAAACCGCTAAACGGCTGACAGTATTGAGGGTTCCTGATTCGGGAAAGGGGAAGATTTCGTCCGGCTACTTAGAAACCAGGCAGCTGTTTGCGTCATCTAACATATTGACTTTATTAGCTTCCACAAATCGGGGCAAAAGGTAGTCGGGTTGCCATTGGTAGCAGGCGGACAACTGTGCTAAACTTCATAGGTTTCTGCCGGCACTAAACCCGCAGTTCACACATCCCACCTCGAAAGGAAGCTGCGCCGTCCGCTCCGGGCGTCGACAGAGGGGTAGACCGTTTTGGCTCTTGAAGACAAGTTTGACGATATCAAAAAGCTGATCGATGTGGGCAAGGAAAAAGGATATCTCACCTATAACGAGGTGAATGACCTGATTCCTCACGACGTCCACTCGCCTGAGGACCTGGATGACCTGCTGACCACCATCGGCACGCAGGGCATCGATGTCCTGGAAGGCCCGGCCAAGATGCCCTCCGGCGGCTTGGACAAGGCCGAGGACATGGAGGTCGGCGAAGATGTCGAGCTGGACCTGACTCCGGGCGCGCTGGAAAAAACCAACGACCCGGTGCGCATGTACCTGCGCGAAATGGGCACGGTTCCACTGCTCACCCGCGAAGGTGAAGTGGAAATCGCCAAGCGTATTGAGCGCGGGCAAAACCGCGTACTCAAGGCGCTTTCCCGCTCTCCCATCGTGATCCGGGAGATTCTCGCCCTGGGCGACGACCTGCGCCGCGGCGTGCGCTCCATCAAGGAAATCGTCACCTTTGACGAGGAGGAAATCACTGACGAGGTCCTGGAGAACCGCCTGAAGGACATGGTGGGCCGGATTGACGAGGTGGCCAAGCACTATAAAAAAGTCAATCAGCTGCTGGAAAAATTCCAGGCCATTAACAGCAAGAAGCGGCCCAAGGATTACCGCCGCTACCGCTGGAATCTGGCGCGGGAAGTGGTGCGCATGTCGCGCGCCATGCGCAACCTGGGCGTCACTAATATTGAACGCAAGCGCCTGATTGACCGGGTGAACAAAACCGTGGACTCCATGCGGGCCTTGGAGCGTCAGGTCAACAACCTGGAGAAGAAGGCGGAAGCCACCCGCAACGACGAGCAGAAAAAGGAATACCGGCGGCAAGCGCGCCAGCTGCGCTCGGACATGGAGAAGCTGGAAGCCGAGTCCGGCGTCGGCTATCCGGAACTGAAGCGCACGCAACGCGAAATCATTCAGGGTGATATTGACGCCGACCAGGCCAAGCGTGAGCTCATCGAAGCCAACCTGCGCCTGGTGGTTTCGATTGCCAAGAAGTACACCAACCGCGGCTTGCAGTTCCTCGACCTGATCCAGGAAGGCAACATCGGCCTGATGAAGGCGGTGGACAAGTTCGAATACCGCCGCGGCTACAAGTTTTCTACCTACGCCACCTGGTGGATCCGGCAGGCCATTACGCGCGCTATTGCCGACCAGGCCCGCACCATCCGCATTCCGGTGCACATGATCGAGACCATCAACAAGCTGATCCGCACCTCGCGGCAGTTGGTGCAGGAACTGGGCCGGGAGCCTACGTCGGAAGAAATCGCCAAGCGTATGGACATTCCCGTGGCCAAGGTGCGCAAGGTGCTCAAGATCGCTCAGGAGCCCATCTCGCTGGAGACGCCGATTGGTGAAGAAGAAGATTCGCACTTGGGCGACTTCATCGAAGACCGCGCCGTGGTATCGCCTTCGGATGCTGTCATCAACGTCAACCTGAAGGAGCAGACGGCGCAGGTGCTGCGCACGCTGACGGCGCGCGAGGAGAAGGTGATCAAGATGCGCTTCGGGCTGGAGGATGGCAGCGAGCACACGCTGGAGGAAGTGGGCCAGTCGTTTGCAGTGACTCGTGAGCGTATCCGCCAGATCGAAGCCAAGGCGCTGCGCAAGCTACGCCATCCTTCCCGCTCGCGCAAGCTGCGGGCCTTTATGGATGGAGTGCACGACTAAGTCTCACCACGGAGTCACAGAGGCACGGAGCCAGTCAAAACATAGAGCCGCAGGTCATCCGATCTGCGGCTTTTTAACGCTGCCGGGACGGATTGCGCTAAGCTGTGAGGTGCAGGAACGGGAGGCGAAATGACCCCAAAAATGGCCCAACTGCTGGACGCGGCGCAGGAACTGCAGATCACGGTGACGGGAAGAAGATCGGGGCAGAATATTTCCCTGCCGGTGTGGTTTGTGCGCCAGCACGACCGGCTTTACCTGCTGCCTGTGCGCGGCTCCGACACGCAATGGTATCGCAACGTGCTGCAGACGCCGGTGCTGACCATCGCTGCCAAGGGCACGACGGCGGGAGTGAAGGCCAAGCCAATCAATGATGCGAAGCGGGTCAGCGAAATTGCGGAGCAGTTCCGCAAGAAGTACGGCGCCGGCAATGTAAAGAAGTACTACTCCAAGCTTGACGCCGCGCTGGAAATAGAGCTTCCCGCCGAAGCCGCGGCCTGAAGCGAGATTTGTTCCCAGCCAGCCTTTTGCCAACGCAAAGTCGAAGAGAGCCTAGGAGCGGCGGATGAGCCGCCGGATTCCAAAGAACAGGCACCAAACGGCAAGGCTCCAGCAGAGCCAACACAGGAGGATTGCCAGAAAGAAACCAAGTGCTCCCTCGCCCTCGTGAATATCCACGGAGAGAAAGCGGGTGATGATCAAGCCCGGCCCATCCACCATCCAGTTTAGAACGTCAAACTTGAAGGCGGCGGCCACGAGAGCCGCGCCGGCGGCTCCGCTGCAAAATGCGAGGAGAATCTTCTTCTGCCAGAATGTTGCCGGAGGCGGCATCTCTGATTAGACCGCGAAGCCACCGCCCGGTCAGCTTTTTTTCTCTTCCTCGCTGTGGAGCTGTTGGGAAAGATAGTTCTGCAGACCCATTTCATCAATGGCGTGGAGCTGGCCTTCCAGCCAGTCAATGTGGTGTTCTTCGTCGGAAAGGATCTTGTTGAGCAGCTCGCGGGTGCCGTTGTCGCCGGCGGCCATGCAGAGCTTGATGCCCTCATTCAGTCGCTTGACCGCGTCATATTCCACCTGCAAGTCGTTTTGCAGCTGCTGCTTGACGTTTTCGCCGATGTTTATTTTGAAGTAATCGCTCATGTTCGGGGTGCCGTCGAGCAGCAGGATGCGTTCAATGAGCACCTCGGCGTGGCCCATCTCCTCAATAGATTCAGCCTTGGTCAGCCCCGCCAGCCTGGAGTAACCCCAGTTCTCACACATTTCGGAGTGCAGGAAATACTGGTTGATGGCGGTGAGCTCCGCCTTGAGCACCTGTTGCAGCACCGCAATAATTTTGGGATCGCCTTTCACGAGCGCCTCCTTGCAGGGGTCAAATATATCATCTAGAGGACACCTGTTAGCAGGACGCGGCTGGTAGTTGTTAGCTTGTAGGCGGGAGCGAATTACGCCTTTACAGGCGCGAGGGGGTCTGCGGCTTCGATTTCAGCTTGCTTCTCCTGGCCAGCTGGAGCAGCGGGAGCAGTCGCCGGGATAGGCAGGGGCGGCACCGCGTCGGTGTTATCGAGCAGCCGATGATGCAGGCAGTAGAGCGCCAGCTCGAGGCGATCGGAAACTCCCAGCTTGTCGTAAACCTTGCGCAGATAGTTCTTCACGACCTGCTCAGTGGTGTTGACGCGTACCGCGATTTCCTTGTTCTTCATGCCCTGGGCCACGCAGGCCACAATCATCATTTCCTTTTGCGTGAGGTGCACCTTGGCGGCGGGGGCGATAGGGCGGGTAGCCTGGGTACGGTACGCGTGCAGCACCCAATTGACCGCCTGCTCATCCAGCCAAATATCGCCTTTAGCCACCTTGTGAATGCAGGCCACCAGGGTCTCTGGCGGAATGGAGCGGTCCACAATGCCATAGGCGCCGCGGCGCAAGTATTCCAGAACCTCTTCCTGGCTGGTGCCGGCGGTGAGCACCACCAGCTTGGAACTGGGGGCACGGCGCATCAGTTCGGAGATGGCTTCGGCGGGCTCAGCGGCGAGCGTGGTTTCGAACAGAATCACGTCGGCACTGAACTTGGCCAGGGCCGCGATGGCCTGGCCGTAACTTTCGGCTTGGCCGACCACGCGAATGTCGTCTTCCAGGGCAAAGATCTTGCGCAGCCCGACGCGGAAAATGGTTTGGCTGTCGGCCACGATCACGCGCGTGAACGCCTTGCCCTGGCTGTCCTGCGCGTTCTCGCTACCGTCCTCAAGTTGGACCGAGCTGCTGGCCATAATTCTTATTGCTTCCTCGTGGGCGAGGTTCCCACACGTTCCAAACCGTACTCGTCAATGACCACGCCTACCCAGTAGGCTTGGTTTTCCTGAAAGCAGCGCACGGCGCGACCGCGGCAATTGACCATTACGCCGGCGGTGGTGCCCAGCACGGTGGCGGGCATGCAGATGCTGAATTCCACGGCGGAGCCTATGGGAATCTCCGTATCAGTTTGAAAGAGGACGCCGTTGGCGGAGATGTTACGAGTCTGCCCGGGATGGTCGCCGCTGGGGCTGTGAAATTCCACCGGCAACTGCAGAGGGAAACGGGCCGCGCTCTGCATATCGTGGTAGCGAGCCGAGTGTTGCGGCGCTTCCGCTACCGCCAAATGTGGCCTGATGTCTTTGGACACGCTGTTTCTCCACGATGGAGGCAGCCGGGGGTAGCGCGCTCCAGCCCACACGTTGGATACGTAGGGGAGCTTACAACGGCGTTGGGAGCGGGAAAAGTTACGAAAGTTATGGCCTGTTCGGGTAGGGTTGTGAGCGCGGGGGTTCACCCCCGCCTTGCACGGGGCAGAGCCCCGTGTCCACACGCTCACACTTGCACGGGGCAGAGCTCCGTGTCCACACGCTCACAGCGGCCGCGAGCTCGGTACTTAGATGAACTATTTGTACAAGTCAGCGGCGGTGTCGTGCAGGTAGGCGTGCGCCATTTGCAGGGCACGATCTTCGCTGATCTCGTGTTCTGAAACCATCTCCGCCAGCGCTCCGGCCAGCGATTCTCTTACCGTCTGGACGCCCAGCCAGTAGCTCTCTTCCGCCCCCATCACGTCGTTATAAGGGAAGCAATCGGAGCCGTAGGTGATCTTATCGGGGAACAGTTCCAGCCACTCTTTGAGCGAGCGCTTGAACTGGGCGGGATACATGTCTACTTCCATCAGGGATGAATCAAGGTAAACGTTCTTCATCGCGGCCAGCCAGATGGCGACGCGCTCCAGCGGATATCCACCGTGGATCATCACCCAGGTCACGTTGCTGTAGCGGGGATCGCGCAGCACGTTTTCCAGGTTCATGATGTTGCCGTGAGTGATGTCGAAGTAGTCGCCAATGCCCACGGCAGTGTGGATGTGCACGGGCAGATGGAGGCGGCCGCCTTCGCTTACCAGGTAACGGAAAATGTAGTCCTGGAAGGTGGTGTATTCCTGTATCGTGGGCACGCCGCCGGCGTGGTACTTGCGATAGAGTGCCTCGGCCTGAGCTTTGGATGGATCGCCGAAATGCAGCGAGCGGAAGTAGGCCGCCTCAAACTTCATGGCGATGCCGCCTTTGCGCTGGTTATCTTGCAAGGTGCGCGAGATAAACCTCAGGTACTCATCGAAGCTCGAGGGCAGGGCACTGACGTTTTCCTGCTGCATCCAGCGGTGCAGCATCTTTTCCTGCAGCGGGATGTAAACCTGCTCGTCAGAATTGCGCGCGGTCATTTCGCGATTGTTGAACGGCCACATGAAAGAATCGGCGAAGAAGACCCACTTGAAGCGGTGGGGATCGAGGTAATCCATCATGGCGCGGTTGGCAATGGAAGTTTCAATGCCCAGCTTATCGAGAATGCTGTCCCAATAGCCGGCATCGCCGAGTTGCTTGCGCAACTCCGCTTTTTTGGCCACCAGCCATTTGGCATGCTCCGGGCTCATGTCATCGTAGGGATAGCCCCAGAGCGCCTTCATAGCGGCAATCATCTCGGGATTGTCGAGGCGCTCGCGCAATGGCGAGCTGTAGTTGGGAGGCGCCGCCATGGCGTCCACATCAGGGTCGTCGGCGAAGCCTGGGTGGGCGTGATGGTCAAAGAGGGGAATCTTCTGAATTTCGCCCAGCAGGCGCTGATAGGTAGCTTGCAGATCCGGGCTGGGATAAGGCTGAGCCTGGGCCAGGGCGAGAGTGGGGAGCAGGAGAATCAGAGCCAATGTGCGAAGCATAATCATTTGGCGATTGATGATTCCTTTGCCACAGAGGCACGGATACACGGAGGAATCGTTTCCATAATCTTCTCAGTGGCTCTGTGTTTCTGTGGCGAATCCCTTAGCTAGCGGCGCGCAATAGCTGCCGACCAGGCCGCGGAAACCTTTTGGATGCGCTCGGTCGCCTCTTTCAGAGTCGCGTTGGAAGAGGCAAAGCTGAAGCGCACAAAGTCACGTCCAGCATCGCCAAAAGCGGCGCCAGAAATGGCGGCCACGCCCGCTTCTTCCAGCATGATGCGGCACAGTTCCTCGGCCGTTACGCCTGTGTCGGCAATATTCACCCAGGCATAAAATGCGCCCTCCGGCGGCAAGCAGCGGAAACCGGGAATGCGGTTCAGGTCGGCGATGAATTGCTGGTGGCGGCGCTCAAATTCGCGCACCATGCGCGGGGTGGCGCCCTGGGCGTCGCGCAGGGCCTCAATGGCCGCCCACTGCGTAAATTCGGCCACACAGGTGTAGCTGTTCACGGCTAGCAGGTCGAGGGCGGTCACAAAGCGCTCAGGTGCCACCGTGTATCCCAGGCGCCAGCCGGTCATGGCAAAGCTCTTGGAGAAGCCGTCAATGATGAAGGTGCGCTCCGCCATGCCGGGGTAGCTGAGCATGGATTGGTAGGCGCCTCCAAAAATGATGCGGGCGTAAATTTCGTCCGAGAGCACGAGCAGGTCGTGCTTGACCGCCAGTTCAGCCAGGGCGCGCTGGACTTCGTCCGTATAAACGGTCCCGGTGGGATTGTTCGGCGAACAGGTGATCAGAACCTTCGTGCGCGAGGTAATCTTGCGCGCCACTTCTTCAGGATCGGGCTGGAGGCGATTGCGCTCGGCCAACTCATAAGGGACCGCCACGCCGCCGAAGCCGCGCGTAATGGAGGGATATCCGGGAAAGCCAGGATCGGGATAGAGCACCTCGTCGCCGGGCTCAAGCAGCGCCATCAGCGCAAGAAACAGGGCAATCTTGCAGCCAGGAGCGAGGACGATGTTCCCGGGTGGAACGCGCAGGTTGCGGGTGCGCGCCATGTAGGCGGCGATTTCCTGGCGCAACTCGGGCACACCCTGCACCGGGCAGTAACGGTCCTTGCCGGCATCGAGCGCATCTTTGGCCGCTTGCAGCACCTCGGCAGCAGGGTGGAAATCCGGCTCGCCCAGTTCCAGGTGAATGATAGAGCGTCCTTCGGCCTCCAGTTCCTTGGCGCGGGCGTAAACCGAGAGCGCGCCTTCGCCGCTCATCACCGCCAGCCGGGAAGCGAGTTGCCGCACGGTTATGCCTTCCTCGCGACTGCCGCCGGTACCGGGGTGGTAGGAATGCGCAACGCATCCACGAAACGGGGAAAGAATACGAAGGCCGCGGCCGTGGCCGTTAATTCGATGATTTCCGGGTCGCTGAAACTGCGCTTCAGCTCCGCGTAGAACTCGTCGTCGAGTTCATAAGGCGAGCGGTAAAGCCGGTCAGCCGCGCGAAATCCCAGCTTTTCCTTTTCGTTATACGGACCTTTCTCGAAGTCCTGCAAGCCGGCCACTTGCGCCTCGCTGGCGCCCTTCTGCTTCGCCGAAGCAGTGTGGGCCGAGGTTCAATAATCGCAATTCTGCAGAATGGCGACCCGGGTGGCAACCAACTCCTTGTAGCTGCCGGAGAGGGCGCCATCACCGAGCAGCGGCTTGAGAAACCCCGCAATCCCCATGGCCAGGGCGGGCGTGTGAGCAACCGTCTTGAACATATTGGGCACCGCGCCCCTCTGTTCCAGAAGGAGATCATAAAGCTTGCCGATATCCTCCGGAACCTGGTTGCGCTCCAGCAGGGGAATACGCGGATGATCGTGGCCCTTCATCAGAATGCGTACCTCAACGAGAACTGTATCAGACGCGGTGTGCCGGTGGTATTGGTGATCTGGCCGAAGTTGGCGGGGCTCTCCACGTCGGTGAAGGCCGGGCTGGCAAAGTTGGGATGATTGAAAAGGTTGAAGAAGTCGGCAGTGAAGCGCAGAGACTGCCGCTCGGTGAGGTGGAACATCTTGATGGCCGAGAAGTCGAAATTCTGCTGAAAGGGCCCGCGATAAATGTTGCGGCCGAGGTTGCCGAAATCGGTGCCGCAGAAGTTGGGGTTGTTCACGGGATCGCACTGCGCTGGATACAGCAGAGGCGCGGTGGTGAAGGCGGCGGGATTGAGGTAGCCGTTAATGCGGTTAAAGATGTCACCGCTGCTCAAACCCGAGGACAAGGCGGCGCCGGGAGCCAGGCTGGCGCCCAGCAGCGGGGTGCTGCCCGCGCCCAAGAAGCCGGTGCCGGCGGCCGAATCAATGATGGAGAAGGGCGTGCCCGACTGGAACACAGTCACGCCGCTCACTTCCCAGCCCTTGAGCAGAGCGCCCTTGGCGCCGGTGGCGTTCTGGAAGACAGGCAGATCGTACACATAGCTGATGGCCAGGCGGTGAGGACGGTCAAAGTCGGAGAGGCCGCGCGAGGCGTTGATGTTGCTCTGGTCGTTGTAGGCGGTGTTGAACGCGGTGTTTCCGGTGGAGGTAGCGTCGGTGGAGCGGGAGAAGGTGTAAGCGGCCAGCAGGTAGCCGCGTCCCCAACGCCGGGTCAGATTGACCTGCAGAGCGTTGTAGTGGGAGTAGGCGTCATTAGCGAAGATCTGGTAACCGGAGTAGCCATTCAACCCGGGAGTGGGGGTGCGGGCAATGGCATTGTCGAGGGTGTTGGTTGTGATGGCGTGGGTTACGCCGCCGGTGTCGGTCACGAAGAATGGACTGCTGGGGCTTACCCGGACGGACTGAATGCCATCGCGCGTTTCACGGAGGTGAATGGAGTGCGTGCCCACGTAGCCGACTTCCAGCACGAAGTTGTGGCCCAAGTCGCGCTGCAACGTCAGGTTCCACTGCTGAGTGCTGGGCACAACAAAGCGCCGCGGGACTTCGAGGCCGAAGATGCCGACGGAGGGAACGCCGTTGCAGGAGGCATAGTCGGCGGCATGATCCGTGCCATTTGGAAATCCGGAGATCTTGGACAAGCAGGGAATGTAAGCCGGGCTCAGTTCGCCTGCCGGGGGGAGAGCGTTTGGGTTAGTCGCCAGCGTGCCAGAGAAGAAATTGGCCAGAGCGCCGGGAGCGGGCGCGCCGCCAAAGGCGATGGGTAACAGGGGCGCCTGGAAACTGAGCTGGTCAATGTTGCCCACGTCCTCCCGCACGTAGTAGATGCCGTAGCCGCCGCGCAGCACGGTCTTGTGCCGGCCCATGATGTCCCAGGCGAATCCGATGCGCGGGCCCAGCCCGGTAGAAATCTGGTTGTTAAAGGTGGATGCCGAAGCGTTTCCGGAGAAGCCGGGCACATTGAGCTTGTTGACGCACCTGGGATACACGAACGGGTATTGGCCGCTCTGTGTTAGCGAGGATTGCAGGTTGCCGATATGGCAATCCCCGTCGGTGAAAGCGCCCATCAGTTCGGTGCGGAGGCCGAGGTTGAGGGTCAGGTCAGGACGCGCCTTCCAGTCGTCCTGGGCAAAGAAGCCGAAGTTGTTCTGGCGGTAGGCGTGGTTGAAAACGCCGCCGCCGCCGAAGCTGAAGTTGGGCTCGCCCAGCAGGAACTCCTGGAAGTCAGTCAGCCCGCCGTTGTTGACGAAAAACAACTGGCCATTAAACGTCTGCGGAAACTGCTTGTCCAGGTTGACGCGCGTCGCCTCGCCACCGAAGCGCCAGTTGTGGTTGCCATGGGTCCAGCTCAGAGTTTCTACGAAATTGTAGTTGTTCTGGTCCTGGAATTGGTCAGCCTGGGGGGTGGGACCAAACTGGAAGCCGGAACTCAGCAGCGTGAACTTGTAAATGCTCTTGGTCAGGTTGTTAGTGGGGCGGTTGATGCCCACGTCGCTGACCGTGACCGGCGGCACGTTGATGGCGCTGTTGTTAATGTGTACCCAGCCAAAACGCAAGTCATTGACCATGGTGGGAGAGAAGAGATGGGTCTCGGCCACGGACATAAGGCGGTCGTCCACCGGAAGGTCGAAGGGGAAATTGAGGTCGGAGCCGCTGATGCTGCCGCCCAGGGAAGCCTGCAGGCCGCCCGCGCCGAAGGGCACCAGTTGCTCGGAGTTGGAGAAGAAGAAGCGGTAGGCGACCTTGTCCTTGCCGCCGCGGAACTCGCGGTCCCAGTTGGTGGTGAACTGGTCGTCGGTGAAGCGTCCGGGTTTGCTGAAGGCAAACGGACCGGTGTTCAGGTTGCCGGCGCTGTCCAACCCGGCTTGACCCGGCACACTGGGGAAAAGGAAGCCGCCGGGCGTATTGCCGAACTGATTACTTTTGAAATTGAGCACTTTGAGGGCGACAGGGTCAATCTGCACGCCGGTCTGGCCGGGGAAAAAGGTGTTGAGCAGCGACTGTGCGGAGCGGTCGGCGGGCATAACCGGCAGCAGAGTGCTGATGAACGTGCCGCCAGAAAGGCCACTGCGCTGGCGCGTGCCCTGATAATTAACGAAGAAGAAGCCAAATTTGCCGTCTTTGCCGATGGGCCCGCCAAGGCTGCCGCCGAAGATGTTTTGCTTGATCACCGGGCGAGGCTGTCCGCTGCGCTTGAGGAAGAACTCGTTGGCATTGAGCACGTCATTGCGGAAAAACTCATAAACATCGCCGTGAAACTCGCGGGTGCCCGATTTCAGGATGGCATTAACGTTGCCGCCGCCATTGCGGCCCTGGCTGGCGTCGTAAAGCGAAGTCTGCACCTTGAATTCCTGCACCACGTCCGGGTTGGGCAAGGGCGTGTTGGTGAGTTCCGCCACGTTGTAGTCAGTGGCGGTGATGCCCTCAACCAGGTAATTGTTGTTGTCCTCGCGCTGGCCGTTGACGATGATGCGCACGTCACCGCGGCCCAGCTGCGCCGAGGCGTTGAGCTGGCTGGAGGCGCCGGCGGAGAGGCTCAACAGCTGCTGGAAGTTTTGTGTGGCCAGGGGCAGGGTGCGGATGGTGTTGGATTCGATGGCCTCGCCGGTGGTGGCTGTGGTGGTCTCCACGGTTTGCACTTCGGCCTGAACCTGGACCTCCTGCTTGACGGTCTGCGGCACCAGTTTGGCGGTCATGCGCGTGGTTTCGGTGACGCGCACGTCCACGGAGTTGACCGTGCCCTGGGCAAACCCGGGCGCGCTCACGGTGACGTCATAGCTTGCGACGGGCAGCAGCAGCGCGGTAAACGAGCCGCTGGCATCGGTTTTAAGCGTGCGCGCCACCTGGCCGGTGGCGTGGTTCACGATCTTCACCGTGGCGCCGGGCACGACCGCACCGCTGGGATCCAGCACCTGCCCGGTCATGGCGCCGGTGGCGCCGCCCTGGGCCCATACCACGGCCGCCAACAAGAGCGGTAACAGTGCCAAACCAAGAATTCTGAGAACCGTCCGCATGATGCACCTCTTCCCTGAAAGTCGCTCCCGCCGGGAGTCTTACGTATAACGCGGCATCCGTAACGAGCGTATTGGCAGCCCTGATCGGCGATGCCGCGAGAAACTATTCGAAAAGATGTGAAAGTCCCTGGGAAAGGACTGGAATCCCTGGGAATGGCGAGCAGTCTACCGCAAATGCACGAGGTTCGGAAGAGCGTGGACAGAAAAATCGTTTCACTAGCTGCTAATTGCCCCTTCCGAGGAGGTGGGTACGCGATCCAATTTGTTGTGTTTTTCAGCGGTGCCAATGTCGGCTTCGGGAGCGTGTCAGTTTCCGACCCGCGCACTAGCTACTTACAAGCTGCGTTTACACGGCTAGCTTGTGCCCTTGTAGGTTCCGCCGTCCACCAGCAGGGTCTGCCCGGTGACGTAGGAGGCGCGCTCGGAAGCGAGCCAAACCACGGCATTAGCGAACTCCTCAGGCTGGCCGACGCGCTTTACGGCGGTGTCGGCCGCCCAGCCCTCGAACATCTCCTGCTCGCTTTTTCCCGTGACTTTGGAGCGCGCGGCGGCGAGTTCTTTTAGGCGGTCGGTGGCGGTGTAACCCGGGCCCACATTGTTGACCAGGATGCCATCCTTGCCGAATTCATTAGCCAGGCTCTTGACCAAGCCCACCACGGCCGAACGCACGGAGTTGGAGAGCACCAGGTCAGGCACGGGCTGTTTCACGGCTACCGACGTGATCGTGATGATGCGGCCCCAGTGGTTGCGCTGCATGTGAGGGATGACCTGGTGAGCGAAGTAAACCACACTGAGGAAATTCAGCTCGGCGGAGCGTTTCCATTCCTCCACCGTGGTGGCCATGAAGCCTTTGGCGGGCGGTCCGCCGGCATTGGTGACGCAAATATCAATGCGGCCAAAGCGTTTGGCGACGTTCTCCACGAAGCGCTGCACGGCTGAGGCATCGGTCACGTCGAACGCTTCGTAGTAAACATCGGCGCCGTGATTGGTGCGAATCTCTTCGGCGGCGGCTTCCACCGCTTTGAGATTCCGGGAGCACATGGCAACTTTGCAGCCTTCGGCGGCGAAGGCGCGGGCTGCCGCCTGCCCCAGACCGTGGCTGGAAGCAGCCACAATGGCAACACGATCTTTCAGTCCCAAATCCATAGGGAAAGGATTATACAAAGTGAGTGGTGATTGAGGGGGCTGAGAACAACGGGCCAAGGCGAGCTGCGCTCGCCCGCACAGGCGAGGGCGCCTGTGCCCACGTGTTCTATCGTCCTCACCCGTGCCTACAAGAGAGGGGCGGTCCACGGACAGCCAAGAATGTGAAGAGAATAGAATTCCAGGAAATAGAATTCTTTTGTGGTGGCGGCAACCCCGGTAATCCATTGGCGACTCGGAAGTAGCATGGACCGTCGCGAATTCGTCAAGCTGAGCCTCACCACCGCACTGGCTTCCGGCGTCACACCATATTTGTTCGCGGAGAAAACTGGCGAGATGCAATACCGCACGTTGGGACACACGGGAGAGAAGGTTTCGATTGTCGGACTGGGCGGCTACCACATCGGAATGCAGAAGGATGCGAATGAAAGCATCCGTATCATCCGTACCGCGCTCGATAACGGCATGAACTTTCTCGACAACTGCTGGGACTATAACGACGGCGAGAGCGAAATCCGCATGGGAAAGGCGCTGCAGAACGGATATCGGCGGAAAGCCTTCCTTATGACCAAGATTGACGGACGGGACAAGGACACGGCGGCGCAGCAGATTGAGCAATCGCTGAAGCGCCTGCAGACCGATCACATTGACCTGCTGCAGTTCCATGAGGTCATCCGGCTGTCGGATCCGGAAAAGATTTTTCGTCCGGGCGGGGGCATGGAAGCGGCGCTGGCCGCCAGGAAAGCGGGCAAGATCCGCTACATCGGCTTCACCGGACACAAGAATCCGGAAGTGCACCTGAAGATGCTGCACACCGCCTTCGTGCGCGGTTTCACCTTCGATTCGGTGCAGATGCCGCTCAATGTGATGGACGCGCACTTCGAGAGCTTCGAGAAAAAAGTGCTGCCCGTGCTGGTGGAGCACAAAATTGGAGTGCTGGGCATGAAGTCCATGGGCGACACTAATATTCTGTCCAGCAAAACGGTCACCCCGGTCGAGTGCCTGCACTATGCCATGAACCTGCCCACCAGCGTGGTAATCACGGGCTGCGATTCCATGCAGATTCTGCAGCAGGCCCTGAACGCGGCCAGCAGTTTCCGGCCCATGGACCGGCAGGCAGTAGCTGCCCTTCTGGCCAAGACCGCCAAGGCGGCACAGAATGGCCGCTATGAGCCCTACAAAACCACGCACGATTTCGACGGCACCTACCAGAACCCGCAATGGCTGGGGCCCACCCAGAGCGGCGCCACGTACCCCCAGGCGTGAGCAGCAGAAGAAGGCGAGTTGTCACCGGCGTGGTTCACGCACCCGCTCGCGCCGGCTGGTAAAATCAGCGGAACGCCACGCTTCCTCCGGGTTAGTCATCTTAGTAAGAAGGGAGGAAACTGCTATCGCCAGCATGCAATCGCGACACATTCGCCGGTTTCGGATGGTCAATTCGGCTATTGGATTCGTACTCTGCGGCTTCGCCGCTTCTCTGCTGGCCATTCTTTTCTGGAACAGCCAGTATCAGGTTCTCGCCCCTATCCTGTTTACGGTGGTAGTTGTGGCGGTCGCTGTCCGGTTCGGCAGAATGGTTGGGATCCTGGGAACACTGTTCGGGGCGGCGCTGTTCGCGCTGTGGCTCTATCCTCCGTTTGGAAGCTTGGGCGTGAGCGGACAGCAGGCTCGGGGCAGCCTGAATGCCCTGCTGCTTGGCGGACTCGTATTGTCATACCTGCTGGGCGAAGAGTAAGTGCCGTCGCAATGAACTCTCGTTTCCGGTAGAGAATTACCCCACCTCAGTCTGTCTTTTTCTTGCTTCTCTCTCTTCGGTGAAAACTAACGAGAGCGCAAACAAGCTTGCGCGGCGAAGTAGCCACACATCCCGTGCACGCCGGGCCCGGGGAAAGTTGAGGACGAACATAAATACACGCGCCAGGGCGAGGTGGTAGACGGTCGCGCTCCCATGCGCAAGAACATCTGCCGGAAGTCCATGCTTCCCCCGCTGATATCGCCGCCCACGAGATTGGCATTATGGGATTCCAGTTCAGCCGGGGGCATCACTGACCGCGCCAGAATCAGGTTGCGGAACCCGGGAGCAAAGCGTTCGATCTGGTTTTCGATGCGGGTCAACATGTCTTCCTGCGATCCGTTCATGACATGGCAGTAGGCCCAGGCGGTGTGCCGGCCGGCGGGCGCGCGGCTAGGATCGAAAAGCGTGTGCTGAGCCAGCAGCACAAAAGGAGCGTGTACCGGCTGCCCCCGCCAGGCCGCTCGCTCGGTCGCCGCGATTTCCTCCAGCGTGCCGCCCAGGTGGACAGTTCCCGCGCGGCGGCATTCCTCCGCCCTCCATGGGATCGGCCCACTTAAAGCCCAATCCACTTTGTAGGCGCCCATCCCGTAACGATAACGTTTCAGGCGGCGGCGCAAAGCGGGTGGGAGCTCCTGCGCCCCGAGATTCAGCAACTGGCGGGGCGTGATGTCGCACAACACTTCGGCGCCTCGCGGCAGCTCTTTCAACGAAGTTACCCGCGTTCCGGCGCGGATCTCGACCCCTAGGGATCGTGCGTAGGCGGCAAGCGCGTTGGAGATTTGCTGGGCGCCGCCACGGGGAAAGGGCCAGCCTACGGCGTGGCCGGCAACTCCCAGCGCCAAAGCGATGGCAGAGGTGCCCAGGTGCTCCAGCGGCAGCACGGCATGGGCGCCCAACCCGGCGAACAGGGCTCGGGCATGCTCACCGCGAAAGCGGCGGTGCGCCAGCCTGGTCACCGGCTGCAGGGCCTCCCAGCCCAATCGCGTTAACAGCCCAGGGTGGCGCGGAAAGCGCGGCGAAAGCACCAGCGCCAGCATTTCGTCCCAGTGCTTCACCGGGGAATCGAATAGCCGGCGGTAGTTGCCAGCGTCTTCGCCTAGACGCGCGGCGGTTTCTTCCACGGAACGGGCCATGATGGCCGCGCTGCCGTCGTCGAGGGGGTGGGCCAGCGGGATCTCGGGATGCACCCACTGCAATCCAAATTTCTCCAGGGGGAAGGTACGGAATACAGGCGAGCCCACGCCCAGAGGGTGAATGGCCGAGCAGATATCGTGCACGAAACCAGGCAGTGTGAGCTCGGCGGAGCGGGCGCCGCCGCCAATGCTTTGTTCCGCTTCAAAAACGGTTACCCGGCGGCCTGCCTGGGCCAGGATGATGGCGGCGGTCAACCCGTTGGGCCCGCTGCCCACCACGAATGTGGGCTGCGAACGCCTTCCATTCCCTATGGTTGTGCCGCCCGTTGCCATCTGGTGCCTCTTCTGGCTTGCAAGATGATATCAACTCACGCGGTAGCCCTCGCCAAACCTGATCCCTGTGGCTACCATACAGCCATGGAGCGGGAACGGTTCGAAGAACTGATGGAGGAGTCCCTGCGGGAACTCCCCGCCATGTTTCGCGAGAAGGTGGAAAACCTGGCCATCATGGTGGAAGATGAACCAGAAGAGCAGGCCCGGTTTCTCCACGGCCCACGCGGCGGCCCCAGGCGCCTGCTGCTGGGCATCTTTCAGGGCGTTCCGGCGACACAGAAGAGCGTGTGGGACATTGTGACCGCGCCCAACCGCATTGTGCTCTATCAGAAAAACATCGAAGCCATCTGCCGCAATGATGACGAAATTCGCGAGCAGGTGCGAAAGACCGTGATGCACGAACTGGGACACTATTTCGGAATGAGCGAAGAACAGCTGCGCCAGGCAGGGTTGGGATGAAACTCTCCACCGCTTTGCTCCTGGTCTTCACCCTGGTTATGGTGGCAGTCCACCTGACCAGCACGCGCCTGCTGCGGCGTGCCTGGAGTGCACGGGCGCCGGCGTGGTTAAGCGTGCTCAACATCTTCCGGTTTGAAGGAATCTACTACCTGGCTTTGATGGCCTACGTGGCTTGGCAGCGCAGCCGCTTTCTGCTGGCACCGCTGGTGATTATGGCGGCACTGCATGTGGCGGGTTGGGCGGTGGCGGAGTGCAAGCATGGCTGGCTGGTAACCACGGGCGGAGAGGCGGCGCAGGCGCGCATACTGACCGGTGTGCAGATTTTCGACCTGGGAGAAACCGTGGTGCTGGTTTACGTCGCCTATGTGCTGGCGCGGGGCATTCTGGGCTACTGGGTGGGGGCGTAATACCCAGGGCGGGCGCGAACGTGCACCTTCTTGTTGACGGCGATGATCTCGATGGAGTGGTAGCGGCCGTCGGCGGCCAAATCCGCCGGCTTGTAGGCCACGGAATATTGGCTGCGCAACTCCTCTTCGATGGAAGAGAACGCCTTGGTGATATCACTCATCTTGTAGGGAAAGAAGGCGCGGCCGCCGGTGGCATTCGCTAACTGCTCGAGCACGCCGTCGCCGCGCATCACCAAGCCGCTATCGTCGGTGCTGATGGCGTAAATAACGACTTCGGCGTGCTGCGCCATCTGAATGGCCGTGCCCAGGCTGACCTGGCTCTGGTTATCTTCGCCATCGCTAAGCACGATGATGGCGCGCCGCACCGGCCTCTCATCGCCGGTCCGCAGCAGCTTTTCCTTGCAAGCCAGGTAAATGGCGTCATAAAGCGCCGTGCCGCCGCCCGCGTGGAGGCTGTAAACGGCTGAAGACAGCGCTGCATCGTTGTCGGTGAAATCCTTCATCAGCTTGGAATGGCTGTTGAAACCGATCACAAAGGCGCGGTCAGCGCCGGCGCGTACCACCTGTTTGAGGAAAGAAATGGCGGAGTTCTGCTCGAAGCTGAAACGGCTTCTCACCGAGCCGCTAACGTCAACCAACAACCCCACGCGGAGGGGCAAGTCGGTTTCACGGCGGAAATCCAGAATTTGCGGCGCCTGATTGTTATCCAGCACACGAAAATCATTTTGGGAAAGGTCGCGCACGAATTTCCCGCGGCCATTGGTGGCGGTGAAGACTACGCTCACCTCATCCACACGCTTGTGGATGGTCATCACGGAGGAGCTGCCCGCTTGCTCGGGGTAGGCGTCGGTTTCCGAAGCCGCCGCAGCGCTGCTCAGATAGGGAGTAGTAGGATCTTGAAGTGGTTGCACCTGAGCGGACACTTCCGGAGCCGAGAAGAACAGCAGCAGTACCGCAGCGAAGCCGAGGAGCAAAAATTTCATAAAACGTGCATTTTCTGCCGCGTTTCGGGGCACAGAATACTCCCTAGTGATGTAGTGCATTTTGAATGCCAGAAAGAACTGTAGGTCAGGGCTAGGGGGAAGCCAAGTTACAAACGGGGAACAGACTTTAGTTACACACTAACGGTTACGGTTTAAGATGAGAATTCCCCCGTGGAGGATTCCATGAAAAAGCTGGTGGCGGTACTGACTTCCGTGCTCATCCTCGCCGCTCCACTGCTAGCGGCCAAAAGCAACGAAAAAGAGCAGGACCGGGTCAAAGACGCCGGCGAAGTGCTCAAAGAGATCATCAATATTCCCGATAACATCCCCAAAGATCTGTTCGATCGGGCGGAATGCATTATTGTGCTGCCGTCGGTTAAGAAATTCGCTATCGGGTTGGGCGGCAGTTATGGACGCGGTGTGATGAGTTGCCGCACCGGCCAACACTACACCGGTCCCTGGAGCGCTCCCGCCATGTATGCGCTGGAAGGCGGCAACATCGGCTTCCAGTTGGGCGGGCAGGCGACCGACTTCGTGCTTCTGGTGATGAATCCGCACGGGGCAGAGTCGCTGTTGAAGACGAAAGTGAAGCTGGGTGCGGATGCAGCGGCCGCTGCCGGACCTAAAGGCCGCGATGCGACGGCCGCCACCGACGTAGCCATGCGCGCGGAGATTCTGTCCTATTCGCGCTCGCGCGGATTATTTGCCGGCATTTCACTGGAAGGCTCGACGCTTCGCCAGGATAACGGCGCCAACGAGAAACTCTACGGCCGCAAAGTTACGGCGCGTGAGATCGTGCGCGAGCACCGCGTAGGCGTGCCTGGCGCCGGACAACAACTGGTGTCGCTGCTGAACCATCATTCGCCCCGCAACCGGTCTGATCCCAAATCACTGGAGTAGCACGGCAGGCGGCGCAAGAGTCCTTCGAATCAGCAGGCCGGTGGGCACATATGCCGGCCTGCTCTCCTCAACATTATGTCCGGTGAGTAATCAGCACAGCAGCAGAAGCGCGGAATCCCGCTCTGGGTCGAGAGCATCTTAGAGTTGTTCGTCGCACGGCAATTCTGAATCAATTTTACCCGCCGACATCTTGGCTCATGATTTCCCGCTTCATTACTAAGACCGCCGCTATTAGCGCCGTCGTGGTGGTCAGCAACGCTGTAGGCAATTACGCGCTCAGCAAGGGCATGCAGGAGGTGGGTCACCTGGTTACCTGGCAGCCCGGCCCCTATCTGCAGGCCTTTGCCGATCCCTGGGTCATGGCCGGCGTGATCCTGCTGATTGCTTGGCTCATCTTCCGATTGGCGCTGCTCAGTTGGGCGGACCTGAGTTACGTGATTACCGTGACCTCCACTTCCTATGTCATTAGCGCGCTGTTGGGCAAGTTTTTTTTGGCGGAGGAGGTTTCGCCCCTGCGCTGGGTGGGCATTGCGCTGATTACCGTGGGAGCTGTGTTCGTGGGCGAAACCTTCCCCAGCACCACCGACGAAACCGGAGGTCTGGCCGAGGAATGATGCGCTGGATTCTGGTGGCGTTGATTGTGGTCCCGGGCACAGTGGGCGACCTGCTCACCACCGTGGGCATGAAACGGCACGGAGAAGTGAACGACTTCAGTGTGCCCGGGTTGGCGAGGCTGGTCTGGCAGTTGTCGCGCAATCCTTACATCATTGTGGGCATCGTGGCCATGGCAATCCCGTTTTTCGCGCTCATGGACCTGCTCTCTATCGCCAAGCTGAGCTTCGCTGTGCCTGCAACAGCCTCCAGTTATTTGGTGGAGACGGCCCTGGCCAAGTACCTGCTCGGCGAAGAGGTGGGATGGAAACGCTGGGCGGGGGCATCACTGGTGGCCATCGGCGTGATGCTGATATCAATCTAGGCGATTCCGCGGTTTCAAGGGCCAACGCCTCAAAGCTTCGCCGCGATTCCGAAACACAGACGCAAGGCCACCCTAGTCGGGCGGAGGGGCCAGAATTTTCGCCCTTGCCGCTCAAGCCCAAAAGTACCAGGCCAGCCACAATGAGCAATGTAGCCACGGTTTTGCCGACCAGCGTCCAGCCCCGAAAGTTCTCTTTCAGCCATTGCGGGCGCAGTTGAGTGAGCAGGTAGGCTCCGAGAAAGATCACGGCGTAGCGCACGCCGGAGATGGCGTCCACCACCGCCGGATGAGCCAGATCAATGGCGTAAAAGACCAGGAACGAGCCCACCCCGGAAACGAACCGGTTAACGAAATACCAGAAACGGCTGCGCGGTTCGGCCCGCTCCGAGGTCAGGAAAATCTGCCGCCGCCAGGAGCGCCGTACCAGCAGAAGCGCCGAACCCAGGAACGTTCCCAGGGTAAAGATCACATACCCGCTCACAAAGTTGGTGTGGTCAAATACCACCTTCTGCAGCACGTTGACCAGGCCGAACAATCCGGAGGAGAGCAGGATCGCGGGCAAAATCCGGCGGACGTTCAATTTTTCTGACAAAAACATGACAAAGCCGCCGATCACCAGCAGCGCAAACGCCAGCACGTGGCCGCGCGCCAGGTAGGGATGGCGCAGCAGGGGCAGCGCGATAAGCGCCGTGGCCACTGGGGAGAAGCCACCCATAACCGCCAGAGTTTGCGACGCTTCGCCACGCTTGAGGGCGGCGTAATAGAACCAAATAGCGGCCAAATGCAGAATGCCGGTGCACAGAGCCAGGGCAGCGATTCCCATGCTCGGCCAGTGAAAACCAAAAGGAGCCAGGAGCAGGCCGAAGATGCTGATGGCGCCCAGCCAGAACACGTACGAGACCAGGTTCTGGGTTTCCGGTTGCTTGAGCAGCACCTTGTCCCAGACCAGCGAGATGCCGATCAAGCCGTTGGAAATGATGGCAATAAAGACGCCGTTGCGCAGGAAATCAAGGCTGGGGGGCAGCCAAGCCGCCAACGCCGCGTCATGAAGAATAGGGATCATGCGGGGCGCCGAACCGGATACGTCACGCCGATTGTTGCAGCGGGGTAGAGGTGTCAGTGGGGAAGAGCACGGGCTGAAGGAGAACGCGCCGGGCCTCGTCCAAAGTCAGCGCCTGGTCGGCGGAGAATAACTCTGCCTGGCCGGCGGGTGAAGGGCGAATGGAAAAGAAACCTCCGTCAGGAGCCGGTACTTCCTCGCGCACGGCGTCAAAGTTGTAGCGGACATGACGGTCGCGAATGCCGGCTTCAATCCGGACCTGCAGCCCGGTGGCGGGATCGGAAACCGCAACCTGCTCTACGCCGGTGGCGTCGAAAATGGCCGCGCCACCCAAGCGGTTGTATTCATTGATGTCGGCCTGAAGGCCCTCGCGGAGTTCCAGCCAGAGATTGGCCACCGCCTGCTGGCGGTCCTGGTCGCTGGCTTGCGGGGCCTGCGGCGGTCGCCGCCGGGAAAATTCTTGTGTGATCCAGCCCATGGATAGCAATGTGTTGCTCCTAAAGGACGCTGAGTTGCCACAACGACCACCGCCGAGAGCTAAGTTGAAGGCGAATTTTCCACATCCCGGGGCGACTCTCGTCATCTAACCAAATACGGAATCTTTCGCCCCAGGGGAGCCGGGTAGGCCGCTGGACGGGGCTTCTGGACGGGGGTATAGTCGCCGTTAACAGCTGCCCTGAATTGTCCTGGGAGTCAGCGCCGGCCCACACAGGGAGCCAGAAGAGGCTAGGTGGACAACTATCGCAGAACGCTCCTGCCTCTAAGTAGGTGAGGACCAGCAAAATCGGCCACTGGTCAGGAGCTCCGGGGCAGCCCAGTTTGTTCGCAGCAAGAGGTAATTTTATGATTCGCCGTACAATTTCCGCAGCTACGGCCCTGCTTTTCCTGTTTGGCACTTATGCGGCTTGGGCCGCCAACGAGAGCACGGTCAAGACCTACCACGATGGCAGCATCCGCGACATCGCCGCCATCGGCAACCGCAATGTAGGCTGCGGTGAAGGGGTGGGAAACTGGTACAGCATCGAGAAACAGGTGCAGATGGGTAAGCAGTTCGCCGCCCAGGTGGAGTCGAGTGTAAAGCTCATCAATGACCCGGTGGTCACGGAATACGTGAACCGCATCGGGCAGAACCTGGTGCGCAACTCCGATGCCAAGGTACCCTTCACCATCAAGGTAATTGATTCCGACCAGGTCAACGCTTTCGCTCTGCCCGGCGGCTTTTTTTACGTCAACTCCGGGCTGCTGCTGGCGGCCGATAATGAAGCCGAGCTGGCGGGCGTGATGGCGCACGAGATTGCCCACGTAGCCGCCTGCCACGCGGCCCGGGAACAGACCCGCGGCCAATTGGTGAATTTGGCGTCCATTCCCCTTATTTTCGTGGGGGGCGGCATCGGCTATGCGGTGCAAAGCGCCGCCGGCCTGGCTTTGCCAGTTACCTTCCTGCGTTTTTCGCGCGGATTTGAGGCGGAAGCCGATTACCTGGGCCTGCAGTACATGTATAAGAGCGGCTACGACCCGCAGTCGTTCATCGCCTTCTTCGAGAAGCTGAAGGCACAGGAGAAGAAGAAGCCGGGATTCCTGGCCAAAGCCTTTGACACGCACCCCCAGACGCCGGACCGGATTGGAAAGTCACAGGCGGAGATCGCACACCTGCTGCCGCCCCGCCAGGAGTACATCGAGGACACCTCGGAATTCGAAGACGTAAAGGCGCGCCTCGCCAACATCGAAAACCGCCACAAGATCCAGAACCCCAAGGACAACCGGCCGACGCTACGGCGGACCAACGGACCCGACGATCAGAAGAAGGATGATGGGCGGCCTACGCTGAAGAAGCGGGGCGACAGCTAACACAAGAGGCTGGCAAGAGTTGTCCAAGCGCAGGGGCGCGAGCCTCTGCGCTTTTTTATTGTGGGAGTTCCGAGAGCCGGCCAGCGTAAGCCTCGGCGTGCAGGTCAGTCCAGTGTTCTGTTACAAGAAAAGTTCGTGTTACGATTGAATTCCAGGCATCCCATCTGTTTACCTGGTAATCGCATTCTGGTATGCCTCCCGGCAACAGAGCACATCTTGAGAAAGAAGATTGAGCACGCCCATGAAAGAGAAAGTCGTCCGCCTTGGTTATCCTGCAGCCATTCTGGTAGCGGCAGTTTTCCTGGTAATCGGAGGAGTGCTGGGCTGGGTGATTCCGGCCTCAGCCGGCATGCGCAACAGCAATGGCGTCGTGCCGGTGTACGTCAATGCGGTCGGCCCCAGCGGGGCGCCGAACAGCATGGGCTTTGCCGACGTGATCAAGCCGGTATTGCCCGCCGTGGTGAACATCTCGTCTTCGCGGCTGGTGAAATCGCAGGGCAACCAGCTCAATCCATTTTTCAATAGTCCCTTTTTCCAGCAGTTTTTTGGCGGGCAGATGCCGCAGCCGCGTGCGCAGCGCGAGGAGGCTCTCGGATCGGGTGTCATCATCACTCATGACGGCTACATCCTTACCAATAATCACGTGGTGGACAAGGCGACACAGGTCAAGGTGTTCCTGTCCAACAAGCAGGAGTACCCGGCCAAGGTGGTGGGCACCGACTCTAAGACCGACATTGCCGTACTGAAGATCCAGGCAAACAACCTGCCGACGGTCACCTTCGGGGATTCTTCCAAGCTGCAGATCGGCGATTACACCCTTGCTATCGGGGATCCGTTCGGCATCGGCGAGACGGTGACCATGGGAATTGTGAGCGCCACCGCCCGCAGCCAGCTCGGTATTGAGAACTACGAGGACTTCATCCAGACCGATGCAGCCATCAATCCGGGCAACTCCGGAGGCGCGCTGATCAACGCACGCGGCGAACTGATCGGCATTAACACCGCCATCTTGTCTGGCGGCACCGGCGGAAACCAGGGCATCGGCTTCGCCATTCCCATCAATCTGGCGCGTTACATCATGGGCCAGATTCTCAAGTACGGGAAGGTGACGCGGGGCTGGCTGGGGGTCGGCATCCAGGACGTCTCGGCGCCGGTAGCTAAGGCTTACGGTGTCCCCGCCAACCAGGGAGCCATTGTCAGCGATGTGCAGCCCGACAGCCCGGCCGCCAAAGCTGGCCTGCAGCGCGGTGACGTGATCACGCAACTGGATGGGCAGCCGGTACAAGGGGCTAACGATCTGAAGCTGAAGATCGGCGAAATGCGGCCAGGCACGACGGCGCATCTCAAGGTCTCGCGCAACGGAACGCCGCACGATATCACGATGACCTTGGGCGAGGAGCCCAAGAGGCAGCAGGAAGGGCAGGGGGCGCCAGGCGGGCAGCCGGAAGGGCTGATGCAGGGCGTTGATGTGCAGGACCTGACTCCCGATATCCTGCAGCAACTGGGCTTACCCTCGGCCACCAAGGGCGTAGTGGTGGTGCAGGTGGCGCCGGGAAGCGCCGGAGAAGCAGCGGGCCTGCAGCGCGGCGACGTCATCGAGCAGGTGAATCGCCACCCGGTGGACAGCGTTTCCCAATATCGCCGTGAGATTAGGATGGCGGGCAATCAATCCATTGTGCTGCTGGTGAACCGGGGTGGGACCACCCGCTTTGTGGTGGTGCAAGCGCCCTAGGAAGGTGTGCAGCCTGAGTTAAAGGCAATTCTCGGGGACGGGGCTTCGCCCCGTCCTCATGGAATTTGCCCAGACCTACAATTACTTTTAAGCGAGCACGCCCGCGATCCGCAAAATGGACCGTGAAGTCGTCTAAGCCGGAGCAAACCGCCGGAGGCAGAAATCGAGGTTAGGCCAGGGGATTAGCGGCCAGGCGGCTTACTCTGTACTGGCTCGCTCGTTCTCGCCTGTGATAACTTGCCTGTACGGACCCCAGAAAACTGAAAACCGGAGCCTGTGATGGCCCTGATCATTTTTTTAATCGTCATCGTTCTGGTGGTGGGCTTCTTCATCGCCATGTACAACGGCCTGATCCGTTTGCGCGTGCGCGCGGACGCCTCCTGGTCGGATATTGACGTGCAGCTTAAGCGGCGACACGACCTTATTCCCAACCTGGTGGAAACGGTGAAAGGCTATGCCGCCCACGAAAAAGGCACTTTCGAGAACATCGCCAAATACCGCTCGGCAGCCATGACCGCCACGTCACCGGCGGATCGGTCGGTGGCCGAAGGGCAGCTGACGCAAGCTCTGCGCGGCTTGCTGGCAGTGGCGGAGAATTACCCGCAATTGCGCGCCTCCGAAGAGTTCACCGCGTTGCAAGGGCAGCTGACGCAGACGGAAGATAACATCCAGAACGCCCGCCGCTACTACAACGCCGTGGTGCGCGACTTCAATACCAAGCTGCAGACTTTTCCCACCAACGTTTTCGGCAATATGCTGGGATTCCAGCCACGCCAGTATTTCGAACTGGAAACACCGGCTGACCGCGAGAACGTTGTTGTGAAGTTCTAATGCTGGGCAGAACGAAGTTCGCGAAGTCAGCACCCTGGCTGCGCGTGTTGCTTCTGTGCTGCCTGGCGCTGGCCGCCTTGCCCGCCGCGGCGGAATGGCGCATCACCGACTTTCATTCCACGGTGAACCTTGACCGCAAGGGCAGGGCCAATGTCAGCGAGCGTATCGGCCTGGCCTTCAACGGCACCTACCACGGCATCTACCGTGATATTCCGCTCGAGTATCCGGGACCGCACGGCACCCATTACACCCTGTTTCTGAATATCACCGGGATCACGGATGGCTCCGGCAACCAACTTAAATACGACTCCAGCATCCGCAACGGCTATCGCCACCTGAAGATCTACATTCCCGGGGCGGAGGACACCACCAAGACGGTGGAGATTGACTACAGCATCCCCAACGCGGTTCGCTATTTTCCCAGCTACGACGAGTTCTACTGGAACGTGACCGGCAACGACTGGCCCGTACCCATTGACCGCGCTTCCGCTTTTGTGCACCTCCCGGAAAGCGCCGCAGGCAGCCTGCGGGCCCAGGCTTTCACTGGCCTGTACGGCTCCATTGGCCACGACGCCACGGGGGAAGTGAACGGCGCCAATGCGCGCTTCGAGACCACGAGTCCGCTCCCGATGCGGGGTGGCCTGACCATTGACATTTACATTCCAAAAGGCATTCTGCAACAGCCTGGACCGCTGACCCGGGCGAGCTGGTTCTTGCGCAGCAACCCTCTGGTGCTGCTGCCGCCCTGGGCTTTCGTGGTGATGTTCTGCCTGTGGTGGTTCAAAGGCCGCGATCCCAACCCGGGGCTCTCAGTGGCTCCCATGTACGGGCCGCCCACGGACATGACGCCGGCGGAGGTGGGCTCGCTAATTGATGACACGGTCAATCCCCGCGACATCACCTCCACCATTGTGGACCTGGCGGTGCGCGGCTTCATCAAGATTGAAGAGACGGTGGACAAGGGGTTAGTGTTCCACCATAAGGACTACATTTTTCATCTGCTCATTCCGCAGCCCAAGTGGACGGGCCTGGCGCCGCACGAGCAGGTCATGCTAAAAAATATTTTTGCCGGCGAGGTGAACGAAACCCGCCTTTCCAGCCTGAAGAACCGCTTCTACACTGCCATTCCGGTCATTCGCGACGACATCATGTCAGCCCTGCGACGCAAGGGCATGTACCTGATTGACCCAGAGTCCGCCAATGCCTACCTGCTGGGCGGAGCAATACTGGTGGCCGCGCCATTCATCCTGCTGGCCGTGACCGGCACAGCTGATGTTTTTGGGTCGGTACCGATTGCCGTTGTGACCATCCTGGTGGCTGCGCTGATCGTGTGGCTGTTCGGGCGCCGGATGACCTGCAAGACCTTGAAGGGGGCGCGCACCCGGGTTGCTATCCTCGGTTTTGAGGAATTCATGAACCGGGTGGATGCCGACCGCATTAAGCGCATGCCCCCGGACACGTTTGAGAAGTTCCTGCCTTTCGCTATGGCACTGGGAGTAGAGCACCACTGGGCCCAGGCCTTTGCTGGAATCGTGCAGAACCCACCCACCTGGTATGTCTCTCCTAACGGCGTCATGTTCAACCCCATCCTGTTCTCCAGCAGCATACATAGCATGTCGTACGACATGAACCAGGTGTTTGTCTCCGCACCCCGAGCCAGTTCCAGCGGTTCCGGCTGGAGTGGCGGAGGGTTTGGCGGGGGTGGCGGCTTCTCTGGCGGGGGCTTCGGCGGCGGCGGCGGCGGGGCCTTCTGATCTAAGCTGCGATGTGCGCTGCTGCACGCGAGAGTCTCCCGTTCTTCAGCAGCGCCCTCCAGCAACACGGCCCTGTGCTGGCCGTGGTACCCGCTTCTCTCCGGCAATCCAGACGCCTGCAAACACCGCGCGTCATATCCACATCCAATGTCAAGAGAAGGGAAAGGTTCTCGGCGGAAAGGAATAATCATGGCTGAAACCAAACGTACGGAAGAGATGCTGCCCCCGGATGTGCCGGTTTTGGATCCGGAGCGGGAATTGCCGGAAGGTACGCCCAGTAACCCTCGCCTGAACGAAGCGGCAGAGGCCATCGGTGGCGCTCTGGGCACCGCGACGCGCCAGGTCCAGAACGCGCGTGAGCGGTTTACCGTGATCCGGGGCGGTGGAGAGGGTGGCCCCTCCAGCACTGAGCAGCTGAAGCAAACGGCTCGAGAGAAAGTTGAAGACGTCCAGGAGAAATTGGGAGAGCTTAAGGAGCGGGCCAGCGCCGCCGTCGAGCAGGCCAGGATCCAGGCCACGGCCAAGCTGGAGGAGGCCAGAGTTAAGGCTTCGCGACTGGCGCAGAGTGCCAGGGATTCGGCGACCGAACGCGCCCGCATGGTTCGCTGGCGCGCCGTGCGCCTTACCAACGAGCGGCCCCTGGCGGTCATAGGAGCTATCGGCGGAGCGGCTTTTTTGTTGGGTATCTTTTTGCGGCTGGGAAGGGGGAGACGTGGCTGATCAGAGCGTCAATTTTAACGGGCGAAGCTTTGCCGGAGTCGTGAACGAGGTCAAGGATGAGCTGAAGGAATTCCTGCAGACCCGCATCACCATGTTGAAGGCGGAATTGGGCGAGAAAATGCGCACCTTCAAAACCGCCCTTCCGATGATAGCCACTGCTGTTGTGTTCTTAACAACAGCTTTCGTGCTGTTCACCCTCTGCCTGGTGGGGCTGATTTCTGTTGCGTTTTACGGCAATCCGTTCCGCTGGTTCTTGTCCTTCATCATTGTGGCCGTGCTGTACTCCATTGTGGGAGGCATGGCGGCGGCGTTTGGGCTGAAGGAACTGCGTGCCCAGGGGCTGATGCCCAAGAAAACCATCAAGGTGCTGAAAGAAGATCAAATCTGGCTGCAGCATGAAGCGAGGACCCAAGTATGAGCGCGAGCAACATTCCTACTGATCTGCTGGAACTGCAGGCGGCCGAGCAACGCCGCCGACTGCATAACTCCGTAGCCGAACTGCGCGTGCAAATGCGGGAGAAGCTGGACCTGCGGCGCAATGCCCGGCGCTACTTCTGGCCGGCTTCGGCGGTGGTCGGCGTGTGCGGACTGATGCTGGGTTACGGCTTCGGCGGCATCCTCACGCGTGACTAATTAACGAGTGCGTTGCGAGCACCGGATACCAAGTTCCGGGTCCGGAACTCCCGGGCTCGCCAATGGCTCGGAAGTGCTAGGTACTCCCTTAGTTACTAAAGTCATGGGAACCTACGTGCTTAAGCCTTGTGGTACATCTCTCCTTTATTCCCGGCTTCCGCCGTGGTATAAGGCTTGCCAGCACTAAACTCACAACCCAGTAGGGCCTGTAAAAAGGCCAAACGGGAGGAGGTCCCGTGGCGGAAAACCGGACGGGGAAGCGTTTCCCTCTGCAACTGCCAATTCGTGTTCATAAAGCGGAAGCCGGCGCCGAGCATAAGGCGGTGACCGGTAACCTGAGCGCCGCCGGAGTTTACATCCAGGGAGATGCTTCGCTGGATGTCGGGTCCCAGGTAGAGTTTGAAATCACCTTGCCGCCGGAGGTAACCGGCAGCGATCACAACGTGACCATCCAGGGCCGCGGGCGGGTAGTACGCACCGACACCCCGCCGAAGGGCCGCAACGGAGACAAAAATTTTCGTGGGGTGGCCTGCGTGATTGATTCGTACGAGTTCGTTCGCAATACATAGCACAGCGGAGGCTGCGCGCCATGGTGAAATTGATTCTGGCCGATAATCAGGCAATATTCCGGGCGGGGATCGCCAAAGTATTGGCGGTGGAGGACGACATGAGAATTGTCGCCCAAGCCCAGACTCTCGAGCAGTTGCTCATGGCGGTGGACAAGTTCCGCGCCGCCGTGGTTGTAGTAGCAAGCAACTTCCATCCTGACCTCACACCTATCGTGCAGGCCGCCGCTAAAGCCAAGACCCGTGTCGTCGTGCTGGCCGATACGGGCGAGACCTCCAGTCGCTTTATGAACACCGGCGCCCATGGTGTGGTTTACCGCAACGTGACCGGTCCGGCGCTGGTGGAATGCGTACGCAAGACGGCCGCCGGCGAAAGCTGGGTGCAGGATTTAGCCGTGCCCACCGAGCTTACCGAGAACGATATGGTGGGATTGCGGGTGCGCGATCGCCTGACCGCGAAGGAATTGCGCATCGTGGCGCTGATTGTGCAGGGCTATAAAAATAAGGAAATTGCCACCCAACTGGGCACCACCGAGCAGGTGATCAAGAATTATCTGCGCAATGTGTACGACAAAATCGGGGTGTCTGACCGGCTGGAGCTGGCGCTGTTCACTATTCACCATCGCATACTGGCGGAAGCCGCCGCTGCCACCGCCGCAACCATGACCGCCGCACCCGCTCCCCAGGCAAACTGAGCGTTCTCCAAAGTGAAGCGCCGCGCTTTGAGCGCGGCGTTTTTATTTGGGTGTTTTTCTTTGCGCCGGCAGCGTGAGCCTGAACATAAACAGTCGCAACCGCGGATTAAGAACTGGACTGGCAAGTGGTTCAGTCGGAGGCGGCCTTTTCGTCGCTTTTGAGCAGTTCGTTGACGATGGTGACCAGTTCTTCGGGATTGACGGGTTTTTCCAGGTAGAGGTCGGCCAACGGTTCGGCGGCCTGAAAGGCTTCGGCCACATAACCGGACACCACCACTACGGGTAGGGCGGGCCGGTTTTTGGCGGCCTGCACTACAGCGCGGCCATTGGCGTCGCCCAGTCGCCAATCGGTGACCACGGCGTCGTAGTTGTTGTGGGAGAGCTTGGCGATGGCATCGTGGGCGGAAGTGGCGGCGGTGACGGTGTGGCCGGCGGACTCCAGGATGGCGCACTTCAGCGCCACCACATTCGGCTCATCGTCCACACAGAGAATTCTGGCCATAACCTACTTCGCCAGTTCCAGCCCCACGGGGGGCGAGGCCTGAGATACCCCACCTAGCCATCTCATTCTCCGGCAGGCGGATAAGCCATGTCAATGCTTACCGTAGATCCAGGCGGGCTAGAGGCTCTAACCAGGAACTCGGGCGCACAGGTCCTCGCCACCTCAGGCAAGCTGCTGCTACCATGGACATAGCGAAGCGACAAAGGCCCGGGTTGTCATGAGCGGGAAGACGGTTTCCCACTATCGTATCGTCAGCCAGATTGGCGGCGGCGGGATGGGTGTGGTCTACGAGGCCGAGGACTTGAACCTGGGCCGCCGTGTAGCCCTCAAATTCCTTTCCCAAGAAGTAGCGGGCGATCCCGCCGTATTGGAGCGCTTTCAGCGTGAAGCCCGCGCAGCTTCCGCACTCGACCACCCCAACATCTGCACGGTTTACGATTTCGGGCAGCAGGACGGGCAGCCCTTTCTGGCCATGCAGTTGCTCGACGGGCAGACGCTCAAGCAGCGTATCGCCGGCAAGCCGATGGATCTGGATACCGTCCTGGAGCTTGCCATCCAGATCGCCGATGCCTTGGACGCCGCCCACGAGAAGGGCATCGTGCACCGCGACATCAAGCCAGCCAATATCTTTGTCACCACCCGCGGGCAAGCCAAGATCCTGGACTTTGGTCTGGCCAAGTCTCTGCACCCCGTAATGGCGGCCCAGGCGACTGTCTCCGGCGCTGCGACGAGCAGCACAGCAGGCGATTCGCTGACCAGTTCCGGGGTCACACTGGGCACCGTCGCCTACATGTCGCCGGAGCAGATTCGCGGCAAGGAACTGGACGCCCGCAGCGACCTTTTCTCCTTCGGTGCCCTCCTCTACGAGATGGTTACGGACACCGTGCCTTTTCGCGGCACAACTTCTGGCGCGGTTTTCGACTGCATCCTGAACCGCGCTCCTACGGCAGCCGTCCGCCTCAATCCAGAGATCTCTCCTCAGCTGGCAGAGATCATTGAAAAGGCGCTGGAGAAGGATCGCGATCTGCGTTATCAGACCGCCGCAGAGATGCGCGCCGACCTGAAACGTCTGAAGCGAGACACCGACTCGGATCGCATACTGGCCACGGCTGACGCGCGGCCACCGCGGGCTAGTGATTATCGTTGGATCGTTTTGGCGGTAGCTGGCGCAGCAGCGCTGGCCGTGGCGGCGGTGTTCCTTCTGCGCGCTCCTCTTCCCGCGCCGCGCATTACTGGCTCGCGACAACTGACCAACGACGGCCTGCAGAAAATAATGCTGGTGGGCGACGGCAGCCGGCTTTACGTAACCGAGAGCTCCGGGACCAATCAGACCATCGCGCAAGTTTCGGTAAACGGAGGCGAGACTGCGCCCCTCGATTTGCCCCTGAGCAATGCTATGGCCGGTGACATTTCGGCCGATGGGTCCGAGTTGCTGGTGGCGCAGTCGGCTCCAACGAACAGACCGCTTTGGTCACTGCCCCTTCCGGCCGGCGCACCTCGCCGTCTCGGTTCCATGACCCGCGGCGGCATCTGGGCGCCCAACGGGCAGCTTTTCTATCCGGTGGGACGGGACATCTATATTGCCGACCACGACGCCGGCAATCCGCGCAAGCTGGCCACGGCTCCCGGCATTGTGGTCAGCGCGGCTTATCCGCCCGACGGCAGCCGAATTCGCATGACCCTGGCCGATGAGACCACCAACAATTCCTCCCTGTGGGAGATGCGCGCAGACGGCAGCGGCATGCACGAACTGCTCCCCGGCTGGAATCGTCCCCCGCAGGAATGCTGCGGCAGATGGACGCCGGATGGCCGGTACTACGTTTTTCAGAGCACTCGCGAGGGAGCGACCAACCTGTGGGTAATGGCGGAGAGTTCGTCATTCTTGCACAGGAGCTCGCACCAGCCAATGCAGCTCACTGCGGGTCCACTCTCCTTTTTCCGACCCCTGCCCAGCCGCGACGGCAAGAAGCTCTACGCGATTGGCATGCAACCGCGAGCCGAACTGGTGCGGTATGAAGCGAAATCAGGCGCCTTCCTGCCGTACCTGGGCGGCATCTCTGCCGGCGAAGTGGAGTTCTCCCGAGACGGCAAATGGATCACCTACGTCAGTTATCCCGAAGACGTCCTGTGGCGCAGCCGACCTGACGGCAGCGAGCGCCTGCCGTTGACCTTTCCGCCTATGCGAGCCGCACTTGCGCATTGGTCGCCGGATGGCCGCCAGATTGCCTTTTCCGGGATTACTCCGGGGCAGCCCTGGAAGGTTTTTCTCGTGCCCCGGGACGGCGGAGGTTCTACTGCGCTTACGAATGAAAATGAAGGAGAAACTGATCCCACCTGGTCAGCCGATGGCAAATACCTGGCGCTGGGCCACCAGCCCCGGGGCCAGCAGCATTTGTACATCGAGGCTGTCGAGTTGCAGACGCGCAAGGCCTTGCGCCTGCCCGGCTCGCAGGATGTATTTGGCCCGCGCTGGTCGCCGGATGGGCGCAGCATTGTTGCCATTTCCTATGACAATACCAAGCTAATGCTCTTCGACACAGAGAAGCAGAGCTGGCGCCAGCTAGCCACCAACTTGGGATTGATTGGGTACATCACGTGGGCTGCCGATTCGCGCTTCCTTTATTTCGATACTTTGTTCAGCAGCCAACCGGCCTTCTACCAGTTGCGCATCAGCGACGGCGAAATGACCAAGATAGTGGACCTGAAATCGCTGCGTACTTTCCCCGGTCAGTTTGGCCCGGGCTCGTGGACGGGTCTGGCTCCCGACAAAACACCGCTATTCGTGCGCGACATCAGTACGCAAGAAATCTATGCGCTAGACTGGCAGCTGCCGTAAAGCCAATCGTTGTTCTTGACTCTAAGCCGTTGGACCCAAAGAGAAGGGCGAGCCGCAGCTCGCCCCGCCTCCCCGAAACGATCATCTACGTGGTTTTAATTCCTACCGACTTGGCCTGGGTGAATAGGTACAGGTAATCCGGGCCGCCCGACTTGGAATCCGTGCCCGACATATTGAACCCGCCGAAGGGGTGCGCCCCCACGATGGCACCCGTACATTTACGGTTGATGTACAGGTTCCCGACGTGGAACTCACGAATGGCGCGGTCCAGCTTGTCCTTGGAACTGGAGTAAACAGCGCCGGTGAGGCCGAATTCCGTGTCGTTGGCAATCTGCAGGGCGTCGTCGAAATTGCGCGACTTGATCACCGCCAGGACCGGGCCGAAAATTTCTTCCTGCTCGATGCGGTCGCCCGGTTTGACGTCGGCAATCACGGTGGGCTGCACGAACCAGCCCTCGCCGGCATTGCTGTCGCGCTTGCCGCCCGTCAGGACGCGCCCGCCTTGCTTCTGTCCCGCCTCAATATATTCGAGAATGGACTTCATCGAGCCCTCGTTGATCACCGGCCCCATTCCTGGGTTTTTCGCGGGATCGCCCAAGGTGATCTTCTCCACGCGAGCTTTCAGGCGCTCCAGGAACTTGTCGTAGATGCGCTCATCAATGATGGCGCGCGAGCATGCCGAGCACTTCTGCCCGGAGAAGCCGAAAGCAGCCGCGGCCACGCCGTCCACCGCGGCATCGAGATTGGCATCCGCATCCACGATGATGGCGTCCTTGCCGCCCATCTCCAGGATGGTGCGCTTGATCCATACCTGGCCGGGCGCTTGTTCTGCGGCACGCTTGTTGATGTCTAGGCCCACTTCCCGCGAGCCGGTAAACGCGATAAAGCGCGTCTTGGGATGCGCCACCACGGCGTTACCGAAGCTGGCGCCCGCACCCGGGCAGAAATTGACCACGCCTTCCGGAAGGCCGGCTTCTTCCAGTGCTTCCACGAATTTGGCTGCAATGGCGGGCGAGTCGCTGGAGGGCTTCAGGATCACGGTATTGCCGCACACAATGGAGGCCAACGTCATGCCGCCCATGATGGCGCTGGGAAAGTTCCACGGAGGAATTACCGCGCCCACGCCCAGCGGGATGTACATGAGCAAGTCGCGCTCGCCAGGCAGTTGTACCGGCGGTTCCGCCTTGGCCAGGCGCAGCGCTTCTCGCGGGTAGAATTCGCAGAAATCAATCAGCTCTGCGATGTCGGCATCGGCCTCGGCATAGTTCTTGCCGACTTCGAACACCATCCAGGCGGCGTACTCAAACTTGCGCTCGCGCAGGATCTCCGCCGTGCGGAACACGATGGCGGCCCGCTCTTCCACCGAGGTGCGGCTCCAGCTCTCAAACGCCTTGAGGGCCGCCTCCATCGCCGGTTCCACATGTTCCTTGCCGGCCTTCTGGAACAGCCCGACCAATTCCGAGGGCTTAGCCGGGTTGATGGATTTGATCTTGTCCTGAGTTTTTACCCGGCGACCGCCGATGATCAGGTCGTATTCGCGGCCGAGTTGGCCGCGCACTTCCTCCACTGCCGCTCGCATCTTGCGCGCGTTCTCTTCGCGCGTGAAGTCGGTCAGTGGCTCGTTGACGAAGGGCCCTTCATGAATCCGTGCCCGCGGCGGGGCTTGCATTGTCGCCATGATTACGCCTCTCTTAAGTGTCCCGGTAGGACCCGGGAAACGGTAGGAAACCATCAATTTTACACCCCGGGGAGCGAGAACACGCCGAGGTGGGATCGTAGTCGGGTGCGCCGCGCCATCAGGGCAGCAAACCGGCTGGCGCGGGTCTGTCCGTGTAAGAGCAGGTCCCAGAACAACTTAGCCGTCCAACATCTTCTGCCCGGGAAGAATCCAATTTAACTGTAAACGGGGCATATCCAGTCCTAGAGAAGAGGGAAAAGCTTATGTGGGCAGTGGCATTGAGCGGTGTAGCTGTGTTGATCGCGGCAGCCGTAGCCGCGGCTCGAGAGGTCCACAACGAGTCTCGGCGGCCCTTCGGCTGCTGCTGAAAAAGAGCAGGTTTCAAGGTTTAAAACCAAGTTTCAGAGTTTCAGGGTCTCCATGGTTCAGAAACTCTCAGCAACAGTCTGGACGCGAAACCTTGAAACCGGCCTAACCTTGAAACCTGCAGCTAACGCCTTCCCAGAAACTCTGCTATCGCGGCGCTGACTTTGGCTTGGTCGCAGCCCGGACCGAGGTGGCCGCAATCGTTTTCCAGCACCATTGTTTCAGCGCTCTTTAGTTTGGCAAAATCCAGCGCCGGGCGGGGTGTAACCATGTGATCGTGCGCGTCCACAACGATCAGCATGGGCGCCTTCACCGCGGCGGCTGCTTTTTCCATGGAGCCGCCAAAGGGCGCGCTCACGTCGAGTCCCATCATGGCCTGCGCCTGGCGAATGCGGTCGTTGCTGTCGAAGCGTGTATCGGCCGGCTTTTTCAGCGAATCGAAAAATTTCTGCCGCGTCATCTCGTGGTTGTAATGCTCGGGAGTGGAGAGCGCCAATTCGCCGATCTGCTCCACTTCATGAGGCACCGGCTGCTTTTCGTAGTTTCCATCCTTCCACAGCGGATTTTGCTCGATGGCGTCAACCATGGTTTGCCAGAGCAGCAGGTCATAGGGCGCCAGCCGGGGCGAGCCTACGATCGGAATCGCCTTGTCCATGAAGTCGGGATAGGCGACAGCCCACTGAAAGGTCTGCATGCCGCCCATGGAGATGCCCATTACCGCGTGTACATGGGTGAGGTGCAGCACGTGTGTGAGCAACTCATGCTGGCTCTCCACCATGTCGCGGATGGCGAACTGGGGAAATTTCATGCGCCGCTGTGCCCGGCTGTTGGAAGGCGAGCAGGAAACCCCATCCCCCAGTGCGTCCACCGCCACAACAAAATATTTTGTGCTGTCTACCAGCTTGCCCGGACCGATTAAGTCCACCAGGTCCTGGGTGCGCCCGCCGAACCAGGTGGGAAAGAGAACTGCATTGGATTTGTCGTCGTTCAGCTGCCCGAAGGTGCGATAGCCGATGCGGCAGTCGCGGATTACTTCCCCGCTCTGCAACTTCAGGTTGCCGATACTGGCGAACTGCTGCGCGCCGGCAACCGGAGGTTTTTGCGCGCTGGCGGTTACAACCAGCACGATGGCGGTCGCGACTAGGCGGACGGTTTTTTTCATGGCGGACGGCATTCTAATACGGCGGGTTTGTCTCGCGCCGCTGCCCACGGTTGCGTGCGATTGGGTGGGCATAACAATTGTCATCTACAAAAACCTGTATTGCTCCTATGTAAATTGGTGGTGTTGGTGGGCCTTAGCTGTCTAAGTTATTGGTTTTTGTCGGAGTTGGCTGCTAAACCCTTAACCAGATTTGGGCTCTGAATTGCACAGTAGCTGACAAATCTCTCAGGCCCATTTGTTGGACGTCTATGTCTACAAAAAAATTCAGGAGCACCAGATGCGCATCGCTAAGCTGATCTTCCTATTCGCCTTCGCAGCCTTGCTCAGCGTCTACGTATTTGCCCAGACGGGAACCTCGTCCCTACGCGGAACGGTAACTGATCCTAAGGGAGCAGTGATCCCCGGGGCCACTGTGACCATATCCAACCCGCAGACGGGCTACACCCGGACTGTGAAGTCGAACTCCCAGGGTGTGTACCAGTTCCTGGAAGTGCCGCCGGCCACCTATAAGCTGACGTCCGACGCCAGCGGGTTTGCCACCCTGACGCAAGCCAACGTGATCCTGATGGTCAACACGCCGGCGATGTTGGATCTAGGCATGCAGGTGGCGGGAGCTGCCACGACGGTGGAGGTGACAGGCGCCGCGCCGCTGGTCAATACGCAGGACGCCAGCCTGGGGCATGCGTTCAACGCCCTGCAAATTCAGGATCTGCCGTTTGAAGGGCGCGATCCAGCAGGCATTCTGAGCCTGCAGGCGGGCGTAGCGTACACCGGCAACAATGACCAGGCGATGCCGCAGAGCCAGGACAGCCGCAGCGGTTCAGTCGCTGGCGCGCGCAGTGACCAGGCCAACATCACCATCGATGGTGTGGACAACAATGATCCCATCCTGGGCCAAGCCTTTCAGGGGGCCCTTCGCGCCACACTGGATTCGTTGCAGGAATTTCGCGTGACCACCACCGGCGGCAACGCCGATGAAGGGCGTTCCTCTGGAGCACAGGTGGTTCTGGTCACCAAGAGCGGCACCAACGATTTTCACGGCACTTTGTACGAATACCATCGCCCGACTTTCACCACGGCCAACGACTGGTTCGTGAAGAACGCGCAACTCGGTGCGGGCGAGCCGAATATTCCCGGCAAGCTGATCCGCAACACCTTCGGAGGCGCCATTGGGGGACCGATAAAGAAAGATCGGCTGTTCTTCTTTGCCACCTATGAAGGACAACGCTTGCGGGAGAACACGTCTATCGTTCGCACCGTGCCCAGCGCCGACCTGCGCAATGGCTTCATCAGTTACATCACGGACACGGGCACAGTGCAGCGGCTATCACCAGCTGACATTGCCAGCATGGATCCGAACTGCAGCACCACTTGCCCACTCGGGCCAGGTGCGAATCCGGCTGTCATGCAGATTTTCAAGCAGTACCCGCTGCCCAATACCAATATCGTGGGCGACGGATTCAACTTCCGCGGCTTCCAGTTCACGGCTGGCGCTCCTGCCAAACGGGACACGTATATTGTGAAGCTGGACTACAACCTAACGCAAAACGGCAACCACCGGCTGTTTGTGCGCGGCAACTTGCAGAACGACAGTGTTGCCGGCATAGGCAACGATGGGCCCGAGTTCCCCGGCGATCCCCCGAACGTCACCAACAAGGGCAATAACAAGGGCATCTCGGTCGGCTACACCGCTATCCTTCGGGATAACCTCATCAACAATTTCCGTTATGGCTTCATACGGGAAGGCATTGACAACGTGGGCTTGCAGAACTCTGCATTCGTCAACTTCCGCGGTCTGAATGACCTCAACGGCCAAACCCCCACGACCCGGGTCACTGTCCCAATGCACAACCTGGTGGACGATGTCACCTGGACCAAAGGCAAGCACACCTTCCAGTTCGGCGGTAATATCCGCATCATCAATGACGAGCGACTGGGCAATACCGACTCGTTTAACTTTGGCCAGACCAACGTTTCCTGGTTACAGGCCGCGGGCATTGCCGGGTCGGGCGGAACCCTTGACCCGGGGAATTTCGGCTTCCCAGCTGTTTCCAGCGACTTCGGCCAGTCCTACGACTTGCCGATGGCGGCTTTGGCAGGTCTGGTTCCTTTCGTCGAGGGCGAGTACAACCGTAACAAGACCGCTGCCCTTCTGCCTCAAGGCGCCTTTGTGCCGCGGCATTTCAAGGCGCACGAGGCGGAATGGTACGCGCAGGACACGTTGCGGGTAACCCCAAGTCTGACTCTGACCTTTGGTGCTCGCTATACCCTGCTGCAGCCACCTTACGAGGTGAACGGTAACCAGGTTGCCCCAACCATTGACCTCAGCCAGTTCTACACGCAGCGTGGGCAGTTGGCGCAGCAGGGTCTGCCCTACAATGTCTGCCCTCCCGATCCGAACAAGTGCACTAACCTGGTTGGATTGGGGCTTTCCGGGCCGGCCAACGGCAAGCCGCCTCTCTGGAACTGGGACTATGGAAACATCGCGCCCCGCTTCTCTTTCGCTTGGGCTCCGTCGTATGACAGCGGCATCCTCAAGCACATCACTGGGGGCAGCGCTGGCAAATTTTCCGTGCGCGGCGGTTACGGCATCTACTACGACCATTTCGGCGAAGGCATCGTCAACAGCTTCGACCGCAATGGCTCGTTCGGACTGACTACCCTGATTGACAACCCCGCTGGCACGCAGACGCCCGATACCAGCCCGCGATTCAGCCAGCCCAGCGTTACCACTATTCCGACCATGTCGGCCATCGGCAATATTCTGCCGCCCCCTCCCAGCGGGCCATTCCCCAGTATTCCGCCTGCGGACCTTGGTGGTGGAGGTTTTGCTATTACCTGGGGCCTGGATGGCAAAATGCATACTCCGTACTCCCACGTGGTGAATTTCAGCGTTACCCGAGAACTGCCAAAGAACTTCGTGGTGGAGGCGTCCTATGTTGGCCGCTTCGCCCACCACCTGCTGCAGGAAGAGGACATGTCCCAACCGGTGGATCTGGTGGATCCCAAGTCGCACATGGACTACTTCACAGCGGCCACGCTCTTGGCGAAGGCGGCAAACGCCGGCGTGCCGATTCAGCAAATCAAGAACATTCCCTTCTGGCAGAATTTCTTCCCCAGCGCTGCCGGAGCTGCCGCTACCCAGCTTGGGTTTGGGTTTGGACCCGGAAACGGCTGCGCACCGGGCGACGGCAGCGTGACCGGCAACGTTACCGCGACGCAGGCTGTCTACGACATGTATTCCTGCTTCACGGGTAACGAGACCAGCGCGCTGTACGGAATTGACGTGCCTGGCGGCTTCGGTATTACTACCAGTCCGGGCGGTTGTTTCCCGGCTTGCGCAACCATTAACGGAAAGCAAACCAATGGCTACGATTTCTACAACCCGCAGTGGTCGTCACTGTATGCCTGGCGCAGCATTGGGAACAGCGTCTACAACGGGCTGCAGCTCAGCTTGCGCAAGCGGATGAGCAACGGGCTGAACTTCGACCTGAACTACACCTACTCCAAGTCCATAGATGTCGGATCGAATGCGGAGCGTATTAATGAGTTCGAAGGCTTCGGTGTGGGTTCCAGCCAGATCATCAATGCCTGGTCGCCGAAGCAGTTGCGTGCCGTTTCCGATTTCGACAACACCCACCAGATCAACGCCAACTGGGTCTATGAGCTTCCGGTCGGCCGCGGCAAGCACTTTGGCAGCGGCATGGGAGGCGTGCTCAACGCCCTGGTAGGCGGCTGGTCCATTTCGGGCCTGTGGCGCTGGTCCAGCGGCTTCCCATTCAGTGTGGGGCCGGGTCTGGGCTTCTGGGGTACGGACTGGCAGCTCACTTCCAACGTGGTGCAGAACGGCCCTATGCCGAAAACTGGTAGCTTCAATGTCGCCGCTACTCCCGGTGGTTCGGTGCTGCCTAACGTCTTTCAGGATCCAGCCGCGGCGATTAAAGATTTCCGGCTGGCTTTTCCCGGAGAGTCAGGACAGCGTAATAACCTGCGTGGTCCGGGCACATTCGACATTGATGCCAGCCTGGGCAAGACCTGGAAGGTTACCGAAGGCAAGGACTTCAGCTTCCGCTGGGAAACCTTCAACATCACCAACACCCCGCGGTTTGACGTAGGCCAGATGCAGTTCAATGGCAACAACACGCTGGCAACTGCCGCGACTTTCGGCACATTCACCAACACTCTGAACAAGCCGCGGCTGATGGAGTTTGCCCTGCGGTTCACATTCTAGAACTCCCCACCCGCACCATAGCGTGCGGCCAGCTTAGGGGGCGGAAATTCCGCCCCCAATTTTTTTGCGCGAGTACCAGGCCAGCTGCCCCCCGCACTGCCAAGGTGAAACTTGGCACAAGCAGCAGGCGCGTGCTCACAGACATCCAACCGGACGTTGCGCGTAAAATTGTCCCGGAGGCGGATATGAAGGCGGAGCCGACGCTGAATGCAGACGTGAGTGCAATCATCCACAAAACCGGAGACGACTGGGCGCGCTACTGGAACTCGCGGCAGCCCGAAAAGCTGGCCCAACTTTACGCCGAAGACGCGGTCTACCTGCCGCCGCATCACCCTGCCGTGCATGGCCGGGAGGCCATTCGCGAGTACCTGAGCCGGCCCCTGCACCACGACTACACCGACTTGAAATTTGAAGTCACCTACGTCAAGCAGACCGGCGAGCTGGCCTTCGACGTGGGCACCTACACCATGAAAGTGCCCAAGGAAGGCGGCGGGCAAAAGCCCGACAAGGGCAAGTACCTGACCGTGTGGAGAAAGCGCCAGGGCGGCGATTGGCACATCGTGGCGGATTCATGGTCCAGCGATCTGCCACACAACCAGTAGTTGGTCAGTAGTCGGGAGTCAGCCAGGAACCGGGCTGCCCGAATGGAGGCCTTTGAGTGGTAGGCCTGAACATCGATGTAGACGGGCTTGGAAAGAAACTGCTCTCAATAGCAGCCAAGCCACAAATCGCGATCGTCACCGCTAAATTTGGGATGAGCCCTGATGCCCTCGCCACCGAGAATAGCCTTTACGAGCACCTTCTATTTCTTCTGAAGTCCGGAGTGGCCTTAGAAATTGCGTTACGGCGCCTTGCAAGTCCCCAATGGCTTCGATACTCGCTCGAATTGCGAAGGAGCGGGAGATCGCAATCTGAGATTGCTTGGGCTCTTACGGACGAAGGCAGATTGAACCGAAGGGGCTCGTCTCCATTATTCGGAGGAGTAATTCCGTGGGTTCTTAGCTTATTTCGACGCTATCGAACGCCTCCGATCCAATAAGTGACCGACTCCCGACTCCCCCGCTTTGCCCAATTCAATCGCCAGCTAATACAATCTTAGGTTCGCACTTATATCTTAATGCGAGGAGAGCGGAATGCAACGTAAGGCAAGCGCGGAGTGGAAGGGCAGTTTGAAGGAAGGCTCAGGAGCGGTTTCTTCCAGCAGCGGAGTGTTTTCCAAAACGCCATTCTCATTTGGTACGCGGTTCGGCGACCAGCCGGGCACCAACCCGGAAGAGCTGATCGCGGCGGCACACGCGGGCTGCTTCTCCATGGCCCTTTCGGCGCAGTTGGGGAACGCCGGGCTGACCCCGGACAGCATTAAAACCAATGCAACCTTGACCCTGGAAAAGCTGGATTCCGGCTGGACGATTACCGCCGTTCACCTGGACGTGACCGGCAAGGTACCAAAAGCCGACAAGGCGGCATTCGAGAAAGCGGCGGACGCGGCCAAGGCAGGCTGCCCGGTTTCCAAAGTGCTGAACGCCAAAATTACAATGAGCGCGAAACTGGAGTAGCCAAAATCAGGGAGTCGGGAGTGGGAGTCAGTAGGCAGCGGTGGGTAGCTGGGAGTTAGTAGTTGGCGATCGGCTGCGTGCAGTTCCCTGGTACTGGATCACCAGCTACCCGCCACAAACTATCAAGGCCCCCGACCCTGAGCCTGACACCTTTTAAACATGGCAGAAAAACTTACCAAAACCGACGCCGAGTGGCGCCAGCAGCTTTCCCCCGACGAGTACCACGTTACTCGTCAGAAGGGCACGGAACCGGCTTTCAGTGGACGCTACTGGAACTCCAAGGAGCATGGCACCTACAAGTGCGTGTGCTGCGGGGAGCCGCTGTTCAGCTCGGAAACTAAGTACGAGTCCGGCACCGGCTGGCCCAGCTTCTGGCAGCCTTTAGAAGAAGACCGGGTGGAAGCGCACCTCGATCGCAGCCATGGCATGGAGCGGACCGAAGCACTGTGCGCGCGTTGTGGGGCCCATCTGGGGCATGTGTTTGAAGATGGCCCTGCACCTACCGGGCTGCGCTACTGCATGAACTCCGCCGCGCTCAAACTAGAATCCGACAAGAAATAATAATTTCACCACGGAGACACGGAGGAACAAATTGTCAATTGACAATTTGTTGATGGACGATTGAAAACCGTTCCCAACGGATATGGACGGCACAAAGTTTTCGACCAATCGTCAATGTTCAATCGACAATCGTCAATTGCTTCATTTCACGCCATTCGGATAGAGCAGGATCTTGCTGGCCTCGCCGGTTTTCAGCCGCTCCATGCCCTTGCTGAAATCCTTCATGGACATGCGGTCGGTGATCACGGGGTGAAGGTCGAGCTTACCCGCCTTGAGCAGCGCGGTCATCTGGTACCAGGTCTGGTACATGCGGCGCCCATTGATGCCCTGGATGGTGATGCCCTTAAAAATTATGTCTTCGGAAAAGTTCAAAGCGATGGGCTTGGAGGTCAGGCCCAGGAGGGAAATGCGGCCGCCGCGGCGCACGATGTTGAAGGCTGTTCGAATGGCGTCCGGGTGGCCCGCCATCTCCAGCACCACGTCCACCCCCAGTCCCCCGGTGTGGTCCATCACAAAGGCGCGCACGTCCTCGCTTTTGGGATCGAGCACGTAATCCGCCTTCATCTGCTGGGCAATTTTTCGGCGGTACTGGTTGGTTTCGATCGCATAAACCGCGGTGGCTCCCACGGCCCGGGCAACAGCGATCGCAAACAGGCCGATGGGGCCGCAGCCGGTAATAGCCACTGTCCGGGCGGCGATCTCGCCCGCCAGCACAGTATGAACGGCGTTGCCCAGGGGGTCGAGGATAGAGGCGTATTCCTGGGGAATCTCCGGATCCAGCTTCCAGATGTTGGATTCGGGAATGCGCACGTACTCGGCAAAGGCGCCGTTGTCGTCCACCCCGATGATCTTCACGAATTGGCAAATATGAGCTTCGCCGGTGCGGCACTGCAGGCACTTGCCGCAGGCCACATGCATTTCCGCGGAGACAAAGTCGCCTTCCTTGACGCTGGTGACCTCGCCGCCCACCGCCGCCACCACGCCACAGAACTCGTGCCCCGGGATGAGAGGCGGATGGATGCGGCGCTGTGCCCAGGGATCCCAGTTGTAGATGTGCAGGTCGGTGCCGCAGACCGACGCCACCTTAACCTTCACCAGCACGTCGGTAAGGCCAATTTTGGGGATGGCGACGTCGCGGACCTCGGCGCCCGGTTTCGGCTCGGGCTTCACCACGGCGAGCATGGTTTCAGCCATTCAGGTTTCTCACCTTCCGTTCCTACGCGCCGGGGGCGGAGTGCAGCAGGAAACTCCTGATTCTAACATTGGGGCGCGGAGGTGGCTGTTCGTATGGGCACGGGCTCTGGCCCGTGCAGGATGCGTCGCAGCCCCGCCTCCACATACGCATCTGCAGATCAGGGCTTAAACTTTTCCTGGCCAGGCTTGGGCACACTAAGCGATTTCCAGTCGGATCCGCGAAAGTGCTTGGCCACATAGGCGATCTGCCCAATGTGGTAGGCGTAGTGCAGCGAAGCCACATTGAGGGCTTTGAGCACGGAGTAAGGTTCGCCGCGAATGGTGATGGTGCGCTCCAGGTCCTCAGGGCGCAGCGCCTCCAGGCTGCTGAACAAAATGGTCCAGCTCTCCTCCCAGGAGCGCATGAGTTGGCCGCGCGCCATGCCGGCGGAATCCTCAAATTCCTGATCGCGATGGCGGTCGGGCTTCTCCCCGTCGCTGGTCAGAAAATCGGTGAAGCGCGAGCGCAGGTTGCCGGCAATGTGCTTCACGATCAAAGCGGCGCTGAGCGACTCGGGATCGGGCCGGCGAACAAATTCCTCATCGCTGAGTTGGGCAAGCGCGCCTTCCGCAAGCCTCTTGTAAGCTCGGAGCGCGCGAACAGCTTCGGAAATGTAGGCGGTAGGTAGGTCGGGCATAGAGCTCCCGGCAATCGCCAGGCGCCCAAATTATCGCACCGAGTCCGTCTCAATTGATCATGAAGTTCACCGTATTGGAATTCTGACTGTTACTGCGAACATACACGGAAGCCGTACCCTTATTTGCGATGTCGGCAGCGGAGATTGCGGCCGTCACCTGGTTGCCCGTGACATAGGTGCTGGCACGAGGCGCGCCGTTCCAGTACAGCGTGGCATCGGTGCCGAAATTGCTGCCATTCACCGTCAGCACGAAGCCCATGCCGCCTGATGTAGCTGAGCTGGGAGAAAGTTGGCTGATGGCGGGCGCCGCCGTGGTGGGCGTGTTGCCGGTCATAGTGTTGTAGTTGTGGGAGCCGTAGCCGCAACCCAGAGAAAACAGAACTATTCCCAGCAGCACGGCAATGCCATGATGAGGCAGTCGCATAGTGACCTCCCGGAGCGCAAAAGTGACTGTCTTGGGCCAAGAAGGCGAACTCGACTCGGCGGCGTGCCTGCGGCCTCTGATTGGGTAAATGACACAGGGCCGAATGTCATCCGCTGTTTTCCGCCATACGGGAAATGGCGGTCGCAGGACAACCGAGCCAGCAGTAAATCCGGTTCACGAAACAAGCGGCGAACGTCTTTGGTAACTTGCCCGCTGGTACGGGTGGCGTGTTTGAATTTGTCAGAATGGAGAAGCGTCCGGCAACCCGCTACGATTTTCGCTGCGAAGCGGAATTTTGCAAGCGGGGGAGCAGCGCCACATTTCACGGCTTTTTGAGCGACATCAGCCTGACCGGCTGCTATATGGAGATTATGACGCCCGAGCCGGTGGGCACCAACGTGGAAATATTGTTTCAGGCCAATGGAGCGCTCGTGCGCCTGCCCGGCGTGGTGCGCGTGGTGCACCCCAGCATGGGGATGGGCATTGAATTTGCTCAGCTATCCCCGGAGTCAGCCCAGGCCCTGCACGGACTGGTCAAGGCGCAGGCCGCCGGAGCATCGTAGCCCGTCTTCTTCGCGCCACAAATACACAAGAACTATCTGCGTCCTCTGCGTTGAAACTAAAAAAGACGGCCCCGGCGGGGCGAATGCCGAGGCCGCTCGCGCAGTGATGGCTCGCCGTTCAAGCCGCCACTGCGGCAATCACATGCTCGGAAATGGTGGTCTCCACCATGAAGGTGTTCACCACCATCGGCATGGTCAGGAAGGGCTTAACAATTTCGTTTACCTTGGGAAACGCTTCGCGCTCATAGCGCTCGGCGTCGTTCTTGGTGTGCCACAGGCTGAGAATGCAGAATTTCTCCGGCTTGGTCTCGTTTTCCAGGCCGATGATGTCTACGAATCCGGTGTGCCTCTTGAGTATCGGCAGGATTTCCTGGCGCACCTTGGTGAGGAACTCGGGTTTCTTCTCCAGCTTCAGGTTGCCTTCCAGCATACGTGCGTACATAGGAAGCGCTCCTTTCAGTGAGGTTATGTATTACGGGTTCGACTCCGCCCACCGGGAGGGCGAAATCAGTTTCGCCAGATGTCGCGACATCAAATCTCGGATACCGAAAGCCTAAACCTGGAGAGCCCGAAGGAAAGACAAAGCGTCACAAAAATTTGCCTGCACGTGCCGATTTGGGAGGGACCTGACGCGCTAGCAAAACTCTATTGCGTGTTATCACCCCAACACAAGAAACCGCATTCGCTCAGGACGGTTCCGGGGAAGGCACCGCGGAAGAGTCGGGCTCGGCTTGTTTGCTGAACGGCAAGTTTACCCAAATGCGCGTACCTTCGTGCTGCATGCTCTTCGCCTGGATGGTGCCGCCGTAAGCCTCCACGATGGCCTTCGCGATGGCGAGACCCAGGCCAAAGCCTCCTGTCTCCCGCGAGCGCGAGGGATCGCCCCGGCGGAAACGTTCGAAGATGTAGGGCAGGTCCTGGGGAGCGATGCCGGTGCCCCAGTCCTGCACGCTGATGCAAGCGTTGTCGGCAGTGCGCTTCAGTTGCAAGCGTACGGTGGAACTTGGCGGGCTATGCTGGATGGCGTTTTCCAGCAGATTGACCCAGACCAGTTCCAGATCTTCAGGATCGGCGCGCACGTCGCCCCCGCCATCGGCGGAGAACTGAACTTCTACTCCCCGAGTCGCGGCCAGGTTCTTGATGCGCGCTACCGCCATTTCGCAGGTGGAAGCGAGATCGGCTACCTCCAGCGTGCGCGGTTCGCCATCGGCCACCTGCTGTTCCGCCCGCGCCAGGCGCAGCATGCGGTTGAGCAGTTCCTCCAGGCGGTCCACGTCGCCCAGCAAGTCCAGGAGCCCGGCTCGGTATTCATGGGGCGAGCGCGGCTTCTGCAGCAGGGATTGAAAGGTGGATTTCAGGATGGCCACAGAGGTCTTGAGCTCATGGGCCGCATCCGCCAGGAATTCACGCTGCTGCTCGAAAGCCAGCTCCAGTTTGCCCAGCACGGTTTCAATGGCCTGCGCCAGAGGCGCCAGTTCCGGTGTCTCCAAAGCGGCTTTGGGTGGACGGAAATTCCAGTTCTTGACCGAAATGCCGGCCGCCTCGCCCGCCAGCCCGTGCAGCGGCCATAGCCCACGGCGCACCGCCCAGGCGGCCAGCAAGCCGGTTAGCACCAGCAACATCAGGCTGGCTCCGGCCACCATCATGCCCACCTCGTTGGCGCGGCGGGTTATGTCCAGCGTTGGCGCGGCGTAGAACACGTCCACGGTCACATCAGTGTCCAGGGTGTCGATTTCGGCATCACGGATGGAGACCTTGCGCAGAATCAAGCCGCGATAGGGCACTCCTTTGGAGGTGAAGTTCCAGTACTCGCCGCGCGACGGTTCGCCGCGCAGAAATGCCGTATCGAAATTTTTGGAGTGCGCTTCGAACGGCCGGATCGCGCTCGTCACCTGGTAAATGTCGGGACGCGAAGCATCGAAAGGAGGGGGCGCCTCGTCATCGTCGATCAGCAACCCTGGCTTGCCACCCGGAGGATAGTAAACCAGCGCGGCAATGGCGCGGGCCTTGCCCTGCAGGCTCATATCAAAAGCCGCCAGCAGCTGCCGCCGCGCAAAGGTGATGCCCACCAACACAAGGCCGATGGCCAGCAGGAGCTGAGCGCCAACCACCACGGCAGTGAGGCGGCCCGTTAATGAGAGGCGTTTCATGGTTATGTCGAAAAAACTAGAGTGTCCCTGGTTTTAAAGCCGGGAAACTTTGAAGCCTGCGAAACCTTGAACCTTGAACCTTGAAACCCTTACCTTCGTCCTTCTTCCACGCGCAGGGCATACCCTTGGCCGCGCAGGGTGCGAATCAATTTTACCGGCGCCCCATCATCAATCTTTCGGCGCAAGCCCGAGATGTACACCTCGATCACATTGCTGAACTTTTCCCAATTGTAGTCGTAGAGGTGTTCCAGAAGTTCCGTCTTGGAAACAACGGCCCGGGGCCGGTGCGCCAGGTATTCGAGCACCCGGTATTCCATGGGCGTCAGTGTAATGTCGCGCCCGGCGCGCCGCACCGAGCGTTCAATGGTGTTCACCTCTAGGTCGGCCACCACCAGCAGGGGGGTAGGCTGTCCCTTTGCGCGGCGTACCAGCGCTTTGGCGCGGGCCAGAAATTCCCCAAGGTCGAAGGGCTTGGCCAGGTAATCATCCGCGCCGGCGTTGAGCAGGGTCACGACGGAGCCCTTCTCATCGCGCGCAGTCAGCACCAATACTGGGGTCTTGTGTCCCTGCTTGCGGTAGCGCCGCAGCAATTCCAGGCCGTCCATCTTAGGCAGCATGAGGTCGAGCACGATTAAATCGTAGTTGACGGACTCAGCCAGGTGCAGCCCATTTTCGCCGTCCAGAGCAACATCCACCGCCCAAGCGGCGTTCTCCTTCAGGCTGCGGGCGACGTTTTCTGCCAACCGTCGTTCGTCTTCAATCACCAGCACTCGCATGGCGCGCCTTGCTTCCAGATTATCCGGCCCGCAGAGGCGTGCACAAGCCTGCATTGTAAAACTTACTCCAGCCAGGCTTAAGGCTCGCTTAACTTGCCCGAGATGGGCGACTGGCTGCGCCCCGGCCGTTTTCCTGCTCCTCCGTTTCGGCGTTACACTTACTGGTTGGAAAATCAGCGTTCTGCCGCAGTGTTGGGCGGCGGCGCACGCGCGAGGCACCCACATGGCCACCCAGACCTCCACTCGCCCGCAACTCTCCTATCTCACCGAGCAGCTGAACCAGTTCAAGCAGAAGGGCACCTATTTCCGCTTGCGGGTGCTGGACGATGAACAGGCGCCGGTGTGCACCTTTGACGGCAAAAGGGTCATCAACCTGGCTTCCAACAACTACCTGGGCCTGACTACCCACCCCCGGCTGCGCGAAGCGGCGCTACAAGCCACGCGCAAGTATGGCGTGGGTTCGGGCGCGGTGCGCACCATCGCCGGCACCATGAAAATCCACATGGAGCTGGAAGAAAAAATTGCCCGCTTCAAAAACGTGGAGGCGTCGGTGGTGTTCCAGTCCGGCTTTGCGGCGAACGCTGGGACCGTTTCCGCAGTGTTGGGCAAGGAAGATTTCATAATCTCCGACGAACTGAACCATGCCTCCATTATTGATGGCGCCCGGCTCTCACGCGCGGCCATCAAGGTGTTCCGCCACAAGGATGTCGCCCATGCGGAGGAATTGCTTAAGGAAGTTGCGGGCCAGCCCGGCCACAAACTGCTGATCACGGACGGTGTGTTCTCCATGGATGGCGACGTTGCGCCTCTGCCGGCGCTTTGCGATCTGGCGGAGAAATACGGCGCCATCATGATGGTGGATGACGCGCACGCTTCCGGCGTGCTCGGCCGCAATGGCCGCGGCACCATTGACCACTTCCATGTGCACGGCCGGGTAGACATCCAGGTGGGCACGCTCTCCAAGGCCGTTGGGGCGCTGGGCGGCTACGTGTGCGGGTCGCGCGACCTGATTGATTTTCTGTACCACCGCGCCCGCCCGTTTCTCTTTTCCACTTCCCATCCACCCTCCGTGGCCGCCAGTTGCATTGCCGCATTCGAGGTGCTGGAGCAGGAACCGGAGCGTATCGAAAAACTTTGGGACAACACGCGCTACTGGAAAAAGGAATTGGGCAATCTGGGCTACAACATCGGGGGCGTGAATACCCCCGCCAGCGAAACCCCCATTACTCCGATCATCATCGGCGATGGCAAGCTCACCATGGACTTTTCTCGTGAGCTGTTCAAGGAAGGCGTAATGGGCACCGGCATCGCATTTCCTACGGTGCCAGAGGGTAAGGCGCGGGTTCGCACCATCGTGACCGCCACCCACACACGCGAGGAACTGGATGGTGCCCTGGAGGTGCTGCGGCGCGTGGGCAAGCGCATGGGCATCTTGCGATAAAGATCCAGCCTGAGGCAACTCCGCTCCTAGGCTGCGGCATCCAGTTACAGGCTTTCCCTGAATTCAGACGTATCTTGTTGCGCGCCGTGACCGCTTCACAGCCGAAACCCTCCGCCCCGAGACAACCGACCTCACGCGAGGTCGGTGTACCGGCATTGGCGGGCGATTCGGAATCGCTGCACCTGCTGCTGCAAGCCTCAGCCACTCTGCTCGCCAAGCCCGACCTGCACGCGGTGCTGGACCGGATCCTGACCCTCTCGCGCGATTTGATCCATGCCGACGCGTATGCCGTCTGGCGCCTCGACGAAAGCTCCGACACCTGGCGGGTGCTGGCTTCCCGCGGGTTATCGGACGCCTATCTTGAGATGTCCTCAATCCCAGCCACGGGCATTACTGAACTCAGCGATGAACCCATTGTCGCAGCGGACGTTGCTGCCTTGCCGCTGCTCGAACACCGGCTCCGCGGTTACACGGCAGAGGGCATCCGGGCGCTGGTGGCCTTGCCCATGCGCATTCAGGGCCGCAACGTGGGCACCATTACGTTCTATTTCCGGGAACGGCGTGAACTGCAGCCGTCCGAGTTACAGCTAGCGGAACTGCTGGCCAATCTGGCCGCATCCGGCATCAGCAGCGCCGAGCTATACGAGGAGCAGGTCCGGCTGCGGGAGCAAGCGGAGGCGCAGCGCCGGCGAGCCACCTTTCTGGCCCAGGCCAGCGCCGCCCTTGGGGCGTCGCTCGACTTCAATCTTACCTTGCAGCGCGTGGCCGAACTCGCGGTGCCCGAAGTCGCCGACTGGTGCGCCGCCTATGTGACCAATGAAGAGGGAATCGTGGAGCGCACCGCCGTGGCGCATCGCGACCCCGCAAAAATCGCGCTGGCCATGGAATTCCACACCAAGTACCCGCCCTCCTTAAGCAGCGGCAGTGCCATTGCCAATGTCATTGAAACCGGCGAGCCGCAGTTCTTTCCGGAAGTCACGCCGGAAATGCTGCGCCAGAGAGCGCTGGATCCGGAGCGCCTGCGCCTGGTCATGGCGCTGAACATGAGATCGGTGCTGGTGGTTCCCATGTCTGCTCGCGATCGAGTGCTGGGCGCGTTGGTATTCGTGATGGCGGAGTCGGGACGCGTGCTTTTGCCCGCCGACATGGAGCTGGCCGAAGCGCTGGCTGCCAGGGCCGCCGCCGCCATTGATAACAGCCGCCTCTTCCACCTGGTGGAACAGGAACTGGAGCAGCGCGCGCGGACGGAGGCCGCCCTGGTCAAGACCGAACGCCTGGCCACTGCCGGCCGCTTGGCCGCTACCATTGCCCATGAGATCAACAATCCTCTGGAGGCGGTCACCAATCTGATTTATCTGGCCCGCTCCGCTCCCGCCCGCCAGGCTCGCCGTTATCTGGAAATGGTGGAGGAGGAGCTTTCCCGCATCGCTCACATCACCAAGATGACTCTGGGCTTTTATCGCGAGAGCGGCGCGCTGGTCCCCGTGGGCCTGGCCGACTTGGTCGCGGAGGTTTTGTCTCTTTACCAAGCCAAGCTGCACGCCAAAGGTATCCAGGTGCAGACTCACATTGAACGCGCACAGCCGATTTTGGGCTCCAGGGGCGAGTTGCGCCAGGTGCTTGCCAACCTGGTGGCCAACGCTCTGGACGTCCTACCCGCCGGCGGCGCGCTGGATATTTCTGCCGGCGAGGCTGGCGGCAGCGTTCAGTTGCAGGTCTCCGACAATGGCCCCGGCATTCCGCCGGATAATCTGAACCGCATTTTCGAGCCCTTCTTCACCACCAAGGCGGAACTGGGCACAGGATTGGGGCTTTGGGTTTCCCGCCAGATCGTTGAAAAACACGGCGGCACGATTGCGGTGGAGAGTAGTCCCAAGGGCACCTGCTTTACCATTACCCTGCCGTCCGCCTCGCAGCTTTCGCGCGCGTCGTAGGGGTTGCAGCCTGCAATCCGGATTCCCTAAGACCGATTGGAGTTGGCAGGTGGTTAAGCTTGCCTTAATCTGTCCCCCTCTACATTAGCGCCTCTGGAGCTACGGTAGCGCCTTGGGAGGAATTGTGCGTCAAGTGGCAGGGGTGATCCTGGCTTGCGGTTGGGCCATGAGCTGGGCTTGGGGCCAGGCGCCCGTACCGCGTACTGCAGCGGCACCCGCTTCGTCGGTTGCTGTCCCAGCGAACCTCATATCCGGCCCGCGGCCGAGCACACAGACAACTACTCCGCAGGATTGGTTGCGTTTGGCCAGGAATATGAGCCCGCCGCCCCGGCGAGCCCAGGCCAGCACCCCGCAGGAGGAGAACGCGCAGGCGCAGCAGCCTGCACCGCCTCCTGCTTCTTCCGCCGAAGCGCCCGTACCGGTCGTGCAGCTTGAGCAGCCAGGTAACCCAGGGCAAACCGGTCCCCCAATCACCATCACTCTCCAGGATGCGGTTGCGCGGGCCAGCAGAAACTATGCACAGTATCTTTCGGCGCTCACCGACGCCAAAATAGCCAACGAGGACCGCGTGCAGGCGCGAGCCGCCATGCTGCCCTCGCTCAGCTACACCCAGCAGTACCTGGGAACCGAGGGAAACGGCAAGCTGGCCAGCGGGCGTTTTGTCACCAACGATGGCGTGCACGTTTACCGCGTTTGGGGCGTCGTCCACCAGGAGTTTCCCCCGGGATTCTTCAGCTTCTCGCCATACAAGCGGGCAGCCGCAGCCGCCGCCATCGCCCGCGCTAAGGAGGAGATAGCGCGCCGTGGGCTCACGGTGACTGTCACCAACTTGTATTACGAACTGCTTGTGTCGCAGCGCGAGTACGCCACGGCACAACAGGTGCTGGACCAGGCGCAGCACTTTTTCAGGATCAGCCAGGAACTGCAGCGCGGAGGTGAAGTAGCGCGCAGCGACGTCATCAAGGCCCAACTGCAGTTCGATCAGCAGAAACAGGCGTTTCAGGAAGCAGCGCTGGCCATGAGCAAAGCCCGGCTCGACTTGGCGGTGGTGCTCTCGCCCAGCCTGGACCTGAACTTCAACCTGGTGGACGACATGGACCAGCCGCGCGCCCTGCCTCCCTTTGCCGAAGTGGAGGGCATGGCGGCACACGAAAACCAGGATGTGCGCGCGGCAGTGGAAGCTATGAAAGCGGCGCAATCCGATGTCACCATTGCACGCGCCGGCTTTTTTCCCACCCTGAGCATCGACGGGGTGTATGGCATTGAGGCCAATGCCCTAGCCTTACGCGCCGTTGATGCCTCTTTCCCCGAACTGGGACCGGTTCCGACTCCCGGCTACTTCATTACCGCGTCGCTGAACGTGCCCATATGGAATTGGGGAGCGACCCTGAGCAAGTTGCGCCAGGCCGAGTACAGGCGGCAGCAGGCCAGGGTGGAGTTGTCGCAGGCGCAGCGCCAGGCGATCAGCAGTCTTTATTCCTTCTACAATGAGGCGGCGGTATCGCGTGCTGAGGTGCAGGGATTGCGCGAGGCTGCCGATCTGGCGGCGGAGAGCCTCCGCCTGACCACGCTGCGCTACCAAGCGGGAGAATCCACGGCCCTGGAGGTAGTGGACGCGCAGAATGTAATGGCCACGGCTCGCAACGCCTATGACAACGGGCAGCTGAGATATCGCATGGGACTGGCCACGCTCCAGACTTTGACCGGCAAATTCTGAAACCATGAGCAGACCTCACCAACCTAACCAGCCGGGCAGGCGCTCTGCCGCCCTCGTTTTGGCCGCGCTGCTGCCGCTGGCCTTGTTCGGATGTTCCGGAAAGGAAAAGGAGAAGGAGCCGGTGGTGGCGGTGGAATCGGCGCTGGTGAAGCGCGCCAGCCTGCAGCGCACGGTTACCGCCGAGGCGATCCTCTATCCTCTGCACCAGGCAGCGCTGGTGCCCAAGATCAGCGCCCCGGTGGAGAAGTTTTACGTGAACCGCGGCAGCCGCGTGCAACAAGGGCAGCTGCTGGCGGTGCTGGAGAACAGGGACCTCAGCGCGGCGGCCGAGCAGAGCAAAGGCGAATGGGAGCAGGCCCAGGCCGCGTACGAGACCACCACCGTGGCCACCGTTCCGGAAGAAGTGCAGAAAGCGCAACTGGACGCGACCGCCGCCAAGCAAGCCCTGGAAGCGGAGCAGAAAGTGTACGCCGCCCGGCAAAACCTCTATAAGCAAGGGGCGCTCCCGCGCAAGGACCTGGACGCAGCCGCGATTTCCCTTACGCAGGCGCGCAATGCCTACGACATTGCCCAACAGCACCTGAACTCGCTCCTCAAGACCTCCAAGGCGCAGGAACTCAGGTCGGCGCAGGGGCAACTGGCGGCGGCCAAGGGCAAGTACCAGGGGGCGGAGGCGCAGCTTGGCTATTCCGAAATTCGCAGCCCCATTTCCGGCGTAATCACCGATCGTCCCTTGTACCCGGGCGAGATGGCCACCGCCGGGACGCCCCTACTCACGGTCATGGATTTATCGCATGTGATCGCCAAAGCCCACATCCCGCAAGCTGAGGCAGCGTTGCTCAAAGTAGGCGACAAGGCGAGCCTTACCGCTCCCTCGTTGAGCGAACCGCTGCCTGGGAAGGTGGCGGTGGTCAGCCCGGCGCTGGATCCTAACAGCACCACGGTGGAGGTGTGGGTGGATGCCGCCAATCCGCATCAAGAGCTCAAGCCGGGCACCAGCGTAAGCCTGTCCATGCTTGCGCAAACTATTCCGGATGCGCTCACGGTGCCGGCCAGCGCGGTGCTCACCGAATCTGACGGCACCACGTCGGTCATGGTCATTGGCGACGATAGCCGCGCCCACCAGCACGACGTCAAGACCGGAGTGCGGCAGGATAACCAGGTGCAGATCGTCTCCGGGGTGAAAGCAGGAGATCGGGTGGTGACAGCGGGAGCCTATGGCCTGCCGGATAACACGCGAGTGCAGTTGCAGGCGGCTGCTCCTGCGCAGCCCGTGAAGGAAAGCGAGAAAGATTGACCCGGAACTAGGCGCATGAACCTGCGGTCATTCACAGAACCCACGCAGTCGCCAGGCGGAACTGCGAAAGGCGGTGAAGGGGAAATCTCCCGCTACTGGTTCGCCTACTTCTCCAAGCCCATCATCTTTCTCATCCTGACTCTCGCCTTGGTGGGCATGTACGAGGCTTTCACCATTCCCATCGCGGTTTTCCCGGAAACCAACTTTCCTCGCATCGTGATCGGCATTGACAACGGCGTGATGCCGATTGACCAGATGACCGTGACCGTCACCCGGCCGGTTGAGGAGGCGGTCAACAGCGTCCTGGGTTTGCAGCTGGTGCAGTCCATTACCAGCCGCGGCTCGGCGGAAATTGACCTCTACTTCGACTGGAACGTGGATATGTTCCAGACTCTGGAGCGGGTGAATTCAGCCATGGCGCGGGCACGCTCCGCGCTGCCGTCGACCGCCGAAATTCGCGTAGACCGGCTCACCTTCGCCAGCTTTCCCATCATGGGCTACAGCCTTACTTCCCACGCGGTGCCGCAAACTCAGCTGTGGGAGCTGGCCACCTACAACCTGAAGCCGCGGCTGAACCGTCTGGAGGGCGTTTCCAGCGTTGTGGTTCAGGGAGGGCAGGAGCCCGAGTTCCACATCATTCCTGATCCCACCAAGCTTCTGGCGGCGGGAGTAACGGTTACCGACCTGCTCAATGCGGTGCAGCAGACCAACCTGGTGGATTCGCCCGGCCTGCTGGAACAGAACCACCAGCTGTACCTGGGCCTGATCAGCGGGCAAGTGCGCGACCCGGCGCAGATTGGCAGCATCGTGGTCAAAAATACCCCGGCGGGAGTTCCGGTGCGCATTGGCGACCTGGCCCGGGTGGAGCCGAGTGTCCGGCCCCTGTACACCATTGTGACCGCCAATGGGCAACCGGCGGTGCTGATCAATATGTACCGCCAGCCCGACAGCAGCACGGTGAAGGTGGCCGACGAAGTACACGGCGAGATAGAGCAAATTCGCAAAGAGCTGCCCCGCGGTGTTGACATTCAGCCCTTCTACGACCAGTCAGAAATTGTGGTCGCCTCCATCAAGAGCGTGCGCGACGCGATTTTGCTGGGCTTGATTCTGGCCTCCATCATCCTGGTGCTCTTCTTGCGCGATTGGGGAACCTCCATCGTGGCCGGACTGGTGATTCCGGTCACGCTGATGGTGACCTTCATTTTCCTGAAAATACTGGGGCAGAGCTTCAACCTGATGACCCTGGGCGGGCTGGCGGCGGCGGTCGGGCTGGTGATTGATGATGCCATCGTAGTGGTGGAAAACATCGTGCTCCATCGCGATGCGGGGCAGACTCGGCTGGCGGCCATCCGTAGCGCCCTTCAGGAGATTTCCACCCCGCTGGTGGGCTCCACCATCACGCCCATTGTGGTGTTCCTGCCGTTGATTTCCATCACCGGGGTGACCGGAACTTTCTTCCGTGCGCTGGCGGTGACCGTCTCCGTCTCATTGCTGACCTCTCTGGCCCTGGCGCTGACTTGGACGCCAAACCTGAGCCAGTACTTCATTCGCGGTCATCATGAAAACCAGACCGGCAACGGCGAGAGTGACGCTTTCAGCGCTGAGCGGCTGCTGGCGGCGGAAGAGGCTACCATGCGCGGGACCTTTGGCCGCATCATCGCATTTTACGAGCGCTGGCTGCGGCGGGCCCTGCAACATCCGTGGTGGCTGCTGGGGTTGAGCTTAGCGCTGATTATTGTTGCCGCCGCCAGCTTTTACGGTTTAGGCACAGACCTGCTGCCGGAAATGGATGAAGGCGCCTTTGTGCTGGACTACACCATGCCCGCGGGCAGTTCGCTGCAGGAGACCAACCGGGTGGTCACCCACCTGGAGCAGATGCTGCACGCCATTCCGGAAGTGGAAGGCACCTCGCGGCGCACCGGCTTGCAACTGGGACTGGCGGCGGTAACCGAAGCGAACACCGGCGACATTTCCGTCAAGCTCAAGAACAAGCGTGACCGCGGCATTGAAGAGATCATTGCTGAGATGCGTTCCAAAGTAGCCCAGCAGGAACCGGGCATAGATGTGGAATTCGTTCAAACGCTGCAAGATATGATCGGCGACCTGACCGGCGCTCCCGAGCCCATCCAGATCAAGCTCTTTTCCCCGGACGCGGCGCTGCTGCAGCAATGGGCGCCCAAGGTGGCGGACGCCATCCAGAAGGTGAAGGGAGTGGTGGACGTGGCCGGAATTGAGAACACCATCAGCGGGCCGGCGGTGATGTTCCAGGTGGATCCGGCGGTGGCGGCGCGCGCCGGCTTTACCCCGCAGGAGGTGGCCACGGATGCTTCCGCCGTTCTGGAAGGCGAGCCCGCCCAGACACCCGTGGTGGCGAACGACCGTGCCTATACCATTCGGGTGCGCTTTCCGGCAGCTGACCGGGCGTCGCTGGACGCGATGAAAAACACGCTGCTGGTGAGCAGCACCGGCAAGACCGCAACCCTGGGCTCGCTGGCGACACTTACCGATCTGCCTGGGCAGACGGAGGTCCGCCGCGAGAACCTGCAGCGCGATGTGGCCGTCACAGCCCGGCTGGAAGGAGTCGACTTGGGCAGCGGTGTGCAGGCGGTGAAGAAAACGGTTGCCGGGCTGCACCTGCCCGCCAGCATCCGCGTGGTCTATGGCGGCACCTACCAGGAGCAGCAGAAATCTTTTAGCGACCTGGCACTGGTGCTGGCGCTGGCTATTGTGCTGGTGTTTATTGTCCTGCTATTCGAGTTTCGCAGCTTCTCGGCGCCAGTGGCCATTTTGGCCTCCGCCCTGCTCTCTACGTCGGGCGTGGTCTTGGCGCTGCTGATCACCGGCACAAGATTCAATATTGCGTCTTTTATGGGCTTAATTATGGTGGTTGGCATCGTGGCCAAAAATGGCATCCTGTTGCTGGATGCCGACCAGCACTTCCGCGCCGCGGGCATGGACGTTTTGGAATCGGTGGTGCAGGCGGGCCGGCGGCGGCTGCGGCCCATTCTGATGACCGCACTGGCTACCATGGCTGGCATGTTGCCGCTGGCTCTGGCCTGGGGCGCGGGTTCGCAGATGCTGCAACCGCTAGCCATCGCGGTGCTCGGCGGCATTACCATTTCCATGGTGCTCAGCCTGATCATTACCCCCGCTGTGCACTTCTACTTGAGCCGTGAATCGTGATCTGCGGCCCAGCCAGAGCCGGCTGACCCCTGTTTCTCCCGACATGACAGAACTACGTCTGGTGCACGATAATTAACAAGGTTGCATCCCCAGTCCCTTCGGGAAAGGACGCGAATAGAGTTGGAGCAGGTTGAGCAGGCAGAAGCGAGCACCACCACCGCCGGTGTGCCTGGCATCCCGGTGGCCTCGCTCTGGCGGACTGTCGGCAATTACATCTTCTGGAACTACAAGCGGGGAAGCATTCACTATGACATCATGGTGACGCTCATCCTGCTCTTTATCTTCGTCACCCCGTTCTTCGTCAATTTCAAAGACAAACCAGTCGAGCACACTTCGCATCTTAGAGTAGTACTTGTCACTCCCGATGGGCTGAATGGTTTTCTTTACCAGGTGCCGGCAGACGAGGTTTCCGGCACCAGCGATGCCGCCATTCGGGAAGAACTGCTGCGAATTGTTGAACCCATCGCCGGTGAGGCCAGCATCTCTAAATATGAAAGGGCTCGCGATGCATCGGGGCAGCCGGTGTACAAGGTTTGGGTGAAGAAGTAGTTCCCATTAGCGAGTGCGTTCCAGTTAATTTTTGAAGAATTGATGAAACAGCTACTTAAGAGCGGGGTATGCGTGTTTGCCGTGCTCCTGGGCGTCGCTCTGGCTCAGAATAATCCGCCGGCGGCCGGCAACGATTCCTCCCAGGACCTGAATGCCATTCTCACCCGCATGGACCAGACGGCGAAGGCATTCAAAACCGCGCAGGCGGAGTTCGTTTTCGAGCAGTTCCAGAAAGTGGTAAACGAAACCGACACCCAGAAGGGCAAGATTTACTTCCGCCGCACCAAGTCAGGCGTGGAAATGGCGGCGCAAATCACCGAGCCTGCTAAAAAATACGTGATTTTCGATGACGGCAAACTCCGCATGTACCAGCCCAACATTGACCAGGAGACGGTGTACAACACGGGCAAGAACAGGGCCGATATCGAAAGCTTCATGGTATTGGGTTTTGGCGGCGGAGGTCACGATCTGCTCAAGTCTTTCAATGTGCGCTCTCTGGGCACGGAGGAAGCGCAAGGCGTGAAGGCGGCCAAGCTGGAACTGGTGCCCAAGTCGGTGAAGTTGCGCAACACTTTTGCTCAGATTCTGCTCTGGATTGATCCCGCCCGCGGAGTTTCGGTGCAGCAGGAATTTATCGAGCCCTCCGGCGATTACCGACTCGACAAGTTCTTCAATATCGAAAGCAACGCCAAGCTACCCAATGACGTTTTCAAGCTGAAAACCACCGACAAAACCAAGGTGATTTCGCCCTAACGTCTTCTTCGCGCGGTAGTTGCGCGTTTTGGCGATCGAACGACGAGAGCTATGTTCCTGCAAGCATCTCACGCCCAAAGTGCTCAATAAATACATTGGAGCCGGGGAGCACCCGGGCTATACTCTAAAAATTGTGTGGCGCATCCAAGTCTGCTGGGAGCGCCGATCTTTAAGGCACTGATTCTTATCATGGCAAAAGTCTTTACCATTCCCGTACGGCCCAACCCCATTAGCCGTAAGCCGGAACGCAAGCCCGATCCGCGTTACGTCGAAGGCCAGCGCCTGCTGGTGCAGGCATTGAAGTACCTGGCGCAGTCAGACCCGCAGGGCAACCGGTCAGCCATCGAACTGCTCTCCGAACATTTCCGCACTCGCTTCCGGATGAGCGATTCGCCCTTGCAATAGCAAGCTGCCCCTCACTGCAGCGTTAGCCAACTACCTGCACTTTAGGGCTGTGGGGAGAACTTCGGTTACGTCCGTAACTTTCTGATAACACAGGTAGAACGTACCATCTGGGTGGCTTCGGCGACCTGGAGGACGTATCCGCATGGGTGAAAAGATCACCCGTCAGGCAGGAAGAAATCGTTCCAAATCCCCCGTGCACGGGTCCGTGGGCACCTTGTCGCCCAAAAATGGCGACCTTGCCGTGAGCCTGCGCACGCTGGAGCCGGAAGCCGACCTGCAGGTTCAAAAAGCCTATCTGGACCAGCTCTTTCAGAGCGCGCCGGAAGGCATCGCCATCCTCGACCCGAACTACCACGTCACCCACGTCAACGCCGAATTTACCCGCATGTTTGGCTACACCCAGGAAGAAGCGCGTGGCCGGAAGTTGGGCCAGATCATTGTGCCGGCGGGGCTCGATGCCGAAATCGATTTCATCCATGGCGCCATCACCAAGGGACAGAAGATCAGCCTGGAAAGCAAGCGAATGCGCAAGGACGGCGCCGTGGTGGACGTCTCCATCGTGGGCATGCCGGTGAAGGCTCGCGGCGGGCACGTTGCTGTTTATGCGATTTTTCGGGACATCAGCGAGCGCAAGCAGGCGGAAGCCTTGCAGTCGGCGCTGTACCGGATCGCCAAAATCACCAGTTCCGCTGGAGACTTACAGGACTTTTATGCCGCCATCCACGGAATTGTCGGCGAGCTGATGTATGCCCGCAACTTCTACATCGCCCTTTACGACACCGATAGCAAGCTGCTCAGCTTCCCCTACTTTGTGGACGAAGTAGACCCCATGCCGGCCCCCAAGCCCCTGGGCAAGGGACTCACCGAATATGTGCTGCGTGCGGGCGAGCCCCTGCTGGCCACGCCCGAAGTTTTTGACCACCTTGTGCGCCAGGGCAAGGCGGAATGCATCGGCGCCCCCTCCCTGGACTGGCTGGGGGTGCCGCTGAAAACCGGCGACACGGCAATAGGCGTGCTCGTGGTGCAGAGTTACAGCGAAAATGTGCGCTTCGGTGCGAAAGAGAAGGAAATTCTGACCTTCGTCTCGCAGCACCTGGCCACCGCCATCGAGCACAAGCGGCACGAGCAGGCGCTGCGGGGGTCGGAAGCGCGCTACCGCTCGCTGGTGCAGAGCGCGGTGTATGGCATCTACCGCTCTACCCTGGAAGGCCGCTTCCTGGACGTGAATCCGGCGCTGATCTCGATGCTTGGCTACAACGGGGCGGCAGAACTGCTGGCGCTCGATCCGGAAAAGGACCTGTATGTCCGCGGCGAAGACCGGTTGCACTTGCGCCAGGAATACGAGCAGCACGGTCAGCTGGATAACATCGAGGTAAAGTGGCGGCGCAAGGATGGCAGGGCTATTACGGTGCGGCTGAGCGGCCGGGCGGTGAACCAGGAGAGCGAAGAGGAAGTACTGGAGATCATCGCGGAAGACGTCACCGAGCGCCGGATTTTGGAAGACCAGCTGCGGCAGGCGCAAAAGATGGAGGCGGTGGGCAGGCTGGCCGGCGGCGTGGCCCATGACTTCAATAATCTGTTGATGGTGATTAGCGGGTACACCTATGTGCTGCTGAATCAGTTAGGCGCCGGTGATCCCCGGCGCAAGAAAGCAGAGGCCATTCAGGAGGCAACCGAACGCGCCGCGGCCTTGACCCGCCAACTGCTGGCCTTCGGCCGCAAACAGGTGTTGGAGCTGAAAGTCATTGACCTGAACGGTGTAGTGGCCGACATCAGCAAGCTGCTGCGGCCCCTGATCGGGGAAGACGTGGAGGTGGCAATCGCGTGCGATCCCAAGCTGGGCCGGACCAAGGCTGACCCAGGACAGGTGGAACAAGTAATCATGAACCTGGCGGTCAATGCCCGCGACGCCATGCCCGGGGGCGGCAAGCTCATCATCGAAACCCGCAACGTTGATTTGGACGGGCATTATCAGCGGGCCCATGCCACGGTGAAGCCGGGGCGCTACGTCATGCTGGCGGTCAGCGACACCGGCTGCGGCATGGACGCGGATACGCAATCGCGCATCTTCGAACCGTTTTTTACCACCAAAGAAAAGGGCAAAGGCACCGGGCTCGGCCTGTCCACCGTGTACGGGATCGTTAAGCAAAGCGGTGGCTACATTTTCGCCTACAGCGAGCCGGGCCGAGGCACAAGCTTCAAGATCTACTTTCCGCGGGTGGAGGAACCAGCCTCGGCGGATAGCGTACCGGTCCGGCGCGCTCGTATCGGCTTCCGAGGCTCGGAAAGCGTCCTTTTGGTAGAAGATGAGGAATCAGTACGGGAGCTCATCGCGGAGGCGCTGAAAGCACAAGGCTACAACGTGCTCATGGCGGGCAACGGGCAGGAGGCGCTCGCCCTCGCCGCACCGGCGAATTGTCGCATCGAGCTGATGATTACCGACGTGGTTATGCCCGGCATGAGCGGCCGCGAGTTGGCCACGCGCATGCTCCAGAGCCGTCCGGGCTTGCGGGTCCTGTTTCTCTCCGGCTACACCGAGGACGCTATCGTCCACCACGGGGTACTCGATCCCGGCACCGCCTTCCTGCAGAAACCGCTCAGCCTGGACGCGCTGGCCTGTAAAGTGCGCGAAGTACTCGATTCATAAACGGGAACTTCGCGGTTGGGTCGGAGGAATGTGCGACCGCCGCCTTGTGCTATCGTTTTCGCATCATGTCCCACAGAATTGGCCTTATCTGCCTATCCGTTGTCCTCCTTGTATCTCCTGGCTTAGCAAAAGAAAAGTACCTGAAACCGGGGCCAGTGAAACTCGACCATGATGGCGAAAAATGGGCGGAGAAGACGCTCAAGAAAATGTCAGTGGAGGAGAAGGTTGGACAGCTGTTCATGGTGTGGGCGCGGGCCAAGTTCCTGAATCTGAACGGTCCCGAATACGCGCAGTATCACCAGATATTGCAGAAGTACCATGTGGGCGGCTTTGCCCTGACAGTTCCGGCTGAGGGCGCATTCGTTTATTACAACCAGCCCTATGAGGCGGCCATGCTGGTAAACCAGTTGCAGCGCGAATCCAAACTGCCGCTGATTTTTGCCGCCGACTTCGAGCGCGGCGTCTCCATGCGGCTTTACGGCAGCACCGTGTTCCCGCACGCCATGGCTTTTGCCGCTGCCGGCAACACCGATTACGCCAAAAAATTCGGCGAAATCACGGCACAGGAGGCGCGCGCCGTGGGCGTGGAGTGGAACTTTTTCCCCGATGCCGACGTGAACTCCAACCCTGCCAATCCCATCATCAACACCCGCTCCTTCGGCGAGGATCCGCAGGAAGTGGGCAAGATGGTGACCGCCTACATTGAGGGAGCCAAGGGCAACGGCATGCTGGCCACGGCCAAGCACTTCCCCGGCCACGGCGATACAGCCACGGACTCCCACCTCGGCGTGGCCAAGGTGACCGGTGACCGGCAGCGCCTGAACTCGGTGGAACTGCCGCCGTTTGAGGCTGCCATCAAGGCTGGGGTGGATTCCATCATGGTGGCCCACGTGACCGTGCCCGCGCTGGAGCCTGACCCCAACCGCGTGGCCACCACTTCGCCGGCAATCGTGACTGGGCTGCTCAAGCAGCAACTGGGCTTCAAGGGCTTGGTGGTAACCGACGCACTCGACATGGGCGGACTGACCCGGTTGTACCAGAACGACATCGGACGGGCAGCGGTCGAGTCTTTCAAAGCCGGTAATGACATGCTGCTCATCCCCGCCGACCTGGACGCTTCCTACCAGGCCATGCTGAAGGCGGTGAAGAGCGGAGAGATTCCCGAGTCGCGCGTGGACGAGTCAGTGCTAAAAATCCTGAAGGCCAAGGCGTCGGTGGGGTTGAACAAGGCTCGCCTGGTGGATATTGACGACCTGGGTAAGGTCATAGGCAAGCCGGAAAACCTCGCTTTCGGGCAGCAAGTTGCCGATCAGGCCCTTACCCTGGTCCGGGACAACGGCAGGGTATTACCCGTACAACCCCTGCCTATCCAGGGAACCATTGGCCCCGGGCTTCCGTATCAACCCACAGTGGAGGTGACCAACCGCCTTGTTGTGGTGGTCTTCTGCGATGACCTGCGCATGGACCCAGGACACGAGTTGGTGCGCCAGATTCGGGAACGGCGGCCGGACGCCAACGTCCTCTACGTGGATACGCGCACCGCGGCGGCTATGACCAATCAGGTGCTGTCGGCGGTGCAGGATGCGGAAAAAGTAGTGGCAGCAGTATATGAGATTCCTACCGCGGGCAAAGCGGTGCAGGTGGCCGGTCAGATGCAGAACACGGTAGGACTGAGCGACGCGCGCGGCGACCTGCTGGGAAAGATTTTGCAGGTCGCAGGTCCCAAGACGATGGTAGTGGCGGTGGGCAATCCCTACGTGGCCGCTGATTTTCCGCAGATAGAAAATTATTTGTGCACCTTCTCCAATGCCAGCGTCAGTGAGGACAGCGCGGCGAAGGCGCTGTTTGGCGAAATCCCGGTGCACGGACATTTGCCGGTCACCATTCCCCAAGTGGCGCAGCGCGGGGCGGGCCTGGAGAAAGCGGAAGCGGTCACGGTTACAGGAGGCAGTCATGTTGTCCCAACTCATCCGTAAAGCAGCGTGGGTGGCCGTTGCGGCGTCAGTCATTGGGCTGGCCGCCTGCAGCCTGAAGGTGGACGACAAGGGCGAGAACAAGAATGTGGATATCCGCACCCCTCTGGGCGCGCTGCAGGTGCGCACCAATCCCACCCCGGCGCAGATCGGCCTGGGTGTTTATCCCGGGGCCAAGCCCAAGGTGAAAGGCGACGACCACAATGCCGCTAACGTGAACATCTCCAGCTCCATGTTCGGAGTGAAGGTGCTGGTGATCGGCTATCACAGCGAGGATTCGCCGGATAAAGTCATTGCCTACTATAAAAAAGATCTGCGCAAGTACGGCAATGTGCTGGAATGCAAAGGGCATGGCCACAATACCGACATGGAACTCGGCCATGATTCCGAGCGGAAGCCCAAGCCTCTCACCTGCGGCGACGACAAGGGCGATGGAAAGAGCGTGGAACTCAAAGCCGGCATGAGCGACAACTTCCACCTGGTGGCAGTCGAGCCCAAGGACAACGGTAGCGACTTCGCCATTGTCTATGTGGCCACCCGCGGCGAATCGCAACCGATGTAAAAGCGGGAGTCAGGAGACTTCTGCCCCGCTTTCTTGCATCTCCCTTCGCACGCCTGCTAGCTTGGAAATTATGGAGCATGCCTGCCACAGGTGCGGGAAGGCAGTGGAGGATGGAATCCCCTTCTGTCCCCAGTGTGGCGCGCCGCAAATCCGGGTTATGACCGCGTCCCCGCCATCGTCTGGACGCTCAGCATCGAGCACGGTGCTGGAGGGCCGGTCCGAGCAACCGGCAACGCTGCCGAGTCTGCGACCAGCGGGATTGTCACGCGCCTGGCGCGCGGCTAACCTGGCGGCTGGACTGGGAGCCCTGGCATGCCTGATCGTTGCCGTTTTAACCGGGCTGCCGCAGGTGGGTTTCCTGCTTTGGATGCTGGGTGGCGGCATGCTGGCGGTTATGATCTACCGCCGCCGGCAACACCTGGGGCCGATGACTGCGGCGCTGGGAGCGCGCTTGGGGGCGATGACGGGGCTGATGGGCTTCGTCATCTTCGGCCTGCTCTCCCTGGTGCAGATGCTGGCCATGCGCGGCACGGGACAGCTGCAGGCAGCTCTGGAGCAAGCCTTGAAAGCCTCGGCTGCGCGCAGCGGCAATCCTGAGGCGCAGCAGATGGTGCAGCAGTTCCTGACCCCGCAAGGCATGCGCACCCTTCTGGTGCTCGGTATCCTGCTGATGTTGGTGTTGTTTTTGGCGCTATCCAGTGTCGGTGGTGCGATCGCCGCTGTCCTTTCTGGCAAAAAAGAGACGCGTTCGCTGTAGCCGGAGCGGCGGTTGCGGGTTTTCCCGTCCTTGTGCTGCGGCCACGCCACCGCGTATCATGCCGCTTCGATGACTGCTCAACCGGTACCTCGCCCGCCCAAGCTGCGCCAGAAGGCGCAATTGATGTCCGCCTCGGAAATTGAGCGCACCTTGGTGCGTCTGGCCCATGAGATTGTCGAAAAGAACAATGGCGTCGAGGACTTGGCCCTGGTAGGCATCCGCCGCCGTGGAGTGCCCCTGGCGGAGCGCCTGGGCAAGCTGATTGCACGCATTGAAGACAAGCCTGTGCCGGTGGGCAGTTTGGATATCACGCTCTACCGCGACGACCTCTCCACCATTAATCACAAGCCGGTGGTGCAGCAGAAAGAGTTGGAGTTTTCCGCCACCGGCAAACATGTGGTCCTGGTCGACGATGTTCTGTACACCGGCCGGACTACGCGTGCGGCCATGGACGCGCTGTTTGTGCACGGGCGTCCCCGGCGGGTGCAGTTGTGTGTGCTGATTGACCGCGGCCACCGCGAGCTGCCCATCGAGGCCACCTATGTGGGCCGGATGGTGCAGACCACCGATAACGAGATAATCGAAGTCAAGCTCAAGGAAGTGGACGACGCCGAGAAGGTGTTGCTGGTGGAGCGGGAGGACTGATGCCAGCTTGCCGGGCGCGCGGCGGAGGGCAGGGTCGCTGGGCATGAGTGCGTTTGCGCGCGGCTCGCTTCTGGGCATCGAACACCTGCAGGCGGAAGAGATTACGGGCCTGCTGCAGCTGGCGCGGCGCATGCAGCGGGGCCAGCCTCGGCCCGTGTTGCGGGGCAAAACCGTCGGTCTGGTCTTCTACGAAGCTTCCACCCGCACCCGCACCTCCTTCGAAATGGCGGCCAAGAAGCTGGGCGCCCTTACCCTGCTGGTGCACGCCAGCGGCTCGAGTATCGAAAAGGGCGAGTCGCTGCTGGATACCGGCTACACCTTGCGCGCCGTGGGCTGTGATGCCTTGGTTTTCCGCCATCCCAATGCAGGCGCGCCGCATCTGATTGCCGCCCACCTCGACGTACCCATCATCAATGCCGGCGACGGCATGCACGAGCACCCCTCGCAGGCGCTGTTGGATGCCTACACGATCCTGCAGCACATGAAAGATTTGCGCGGCAAGCACATGGCCATTGTGGGCGACATTTACCACAGCCGGGTGGCGCGCTCCAACATTCACCTGCTGAGCAAGTTCGGAGTGCAACTCACCCTCTGCGGTCCGCCGGAATTTGTGCCCGAGACCGCGGCCACGCTGGCCAAAGGCCTGCGCATCGCCCGCCATCTGGAAGAGGCAATCCGCGGCGCTGACGTGATCATGCTGCTGCGAGTACAAAAGGAGCGTCTGGCTGAGATGCAGTTCGATGTGGGCGAATACATCGCCAGGTATCAGCTGACTTCGGCTCGGTTGCGGTTGGCCAAACCGGGAGCTCTGGTGATGCATCCGGGGCCGATTATCCGCGGCATGGAGCTGAGCAGCGAGGTGGCCGATGCTCCGCAGGCGGTGATCCGCGAAGAGGTGCGCAATGGGGTCTTGGTGCGCATGGCCATCCTGGCGCGGGCGCTGGGGAAGAGCAAATGATCAACGCTGAGGGCGCAGAGAAAACCGGCCATGGATTTTGCAGGTAACCTTTGCTGTCGTCATGCTGAGGGACTTCAGGCCCGAAGCATCTCGCGTGCAGCAGTAAGGCCTTTCGGCACTACACGCGAGATCTTTCGCGACTGAAGTCGCTCAGGATGAGTTCAGCCAAAATTTTGCTGACTTGGTTTAATCCCTGTTTATCCGAGGAGAAGAAGTAAGCGAACAAAGTGTCAAAAGGAAATAGCAAGCCGGGCTCGCTGCTCGTCCGTGGCGGGCGAGTGATTGATCCGCTGGCGCGAGTGGATGCCGAACTTGACCTGTTGCTGCGCGACGGGCGCGTGGCCGAGGTGTCGCCACCGAAGAAAATCCGCGGCTCAGCCGATGAGACTTTCGACGCGCGGGGACTCATTGTTGCCCCTGGATTCATTGATCTGCACGTCCACCTGCGCGAACCGGGGCAAGCTTATAAAGAAACCATTGCGACCGGGACAGCCGCCGCGGCGGCGGGCGGCTTCACCTCGGTTTGCGCTATGCCCAACACCGTGCCGGTGAACGATTCCCCGGAAATTACCGCGTGGATTTTGCAGCCGGAGCGTGGGGCGGTGGTCAATGTGTTTCCCATCGCTGCGGCTACGCGCGGCAGCCTGGGCGAGCACCTGACGGATTTCCGCGCATTGCAGCGGGCGGGAGCGGTGGCGTTTACCGACGATGGCAAGCCCATCCTGAATCCCGGACTGATGCAGGAGGCCCTGCGGCTTTCCTCCGAGTTGCACGTTCCAGTAATCCAGCACGCCGAAGATACGCGGCAGACTGGCGGCTGTTCCATGCACGAAGGCCCCACTGCGTTTCGCCTGGGATTGCGGGGCATGACCGCGGAAGCCGAAGCCAGCGTGATCGAGCGCGACGTGCAGGCGGCGCAAGCCACGGGAGGCCATTACCACGTGGCCCATCTCTCCACGGCGGAGTCCCTGAAGGCAGTGCGCCGGGGCAAGCGCGCCCACGTGCAGATAACCTGCGAGACCACACCGCACCACTTCGCCCTCACGGACGAAGATGTCGGCGAGTACAACACCAATTTCAAAATGAATCCACCGCTGCGCTCGGCCGCCGATCGGGAAGCCTTGCAGGTGGCACTGGCTGATGGCACTGTGGACGCCATCGCCACTGACCATGCTCCTCATGCGCTGCACGAAAAGCAGGTGGAGTTCGAGCGCGCCGCCTTCGGCATTATTGGGCTGGAAACCGCAGTTGGTTTGGTCATCACCAAGCTGCACCGCGAGCGCGCAGTTCCGCTGAGCCGGATTGTGGAGCTGTTTTCCAGTGGGCCGGCCCGCGTGATCGGGCTGAAGTCGCGGGGCAGCCTGCAGCGCGGCTATCACGCGGACGTGACCATCTTTGATCCCAAGGCACGCTGGACGTACGACGTGCGCAAGTCGCGTTCCCTCGCGCGCAATAGCCCGTTTGATGGCTGTCACCTGACAGGACGGGTATTGGCGACCATCATCGGCGGAAGAATGGTTTACAAGCAGAGTTAACAGGTGCTTGTTTTTTCCAACGAGCTGTGGAAAAGCTTGTGGATTCGCCGACCGGCTGTCCTGCAGGGTACCTGAATTCATCAACTTACAAAGAGTGCAACACGGCTGGAGCATGGCCTAAACGTTGTAGATGCAATGCCTTAGGATTGTAGCTGGAATTGGCGCTCAGGATGGCTGAGAGCTAGAAAATTCCGGGCAACCAAGCACTTTTGCACAGATTTGGACGAAGCCAAAACCGCCGAGGACGCCAGGCATGCTGAGAAGATTGATCTATAAGGCTAGGCGACAGCAGCTTCGTCTTGCAGGAATCGCTCAAATTAACTCCGCAGCACCTGCCCGATTTTGAATTAATGCATCGGCGTCCTTAGCGTCCTCTGTGGTTTTCATTCGCTGGCGCGGGACTCGAAGCGGGTGCTGCGCTTGATAAATGCCAAATCCACTTTGCCGGTGGGACCGTTGCGCTGCTTGGCGATGATGAGTTCGGCCAAGCCGTCCAGGTCGGGATCATCCTGTTTATAGACTTCTTCGCGAAAGATGAAGGCCACCACGTCGGCGTCTTGCTCAATAGAGCCCGATTCGCGGAGGTCGGCGAGTTGCGGCCGGTGGTCGCCGCCGCGGCTTTCGGGAGCTCGGCTGAGCTGGGATAAGGCGATTACGGGCACGCGCAGTTCCTTGGCCAGGCCCTTCAGCCCCCGGGAAATGGCGGAGACTTCCTGGGTGCGGTTCTCAAACCGTCGCCCGCCCAAGCCGCCGCCCGACATGAGCTGCAGGTAGTCCACGATGATCAGGTCGAGCCGGCCCTGCGACTGCTGCAGGCGGCGCGCCTTGGCACGCATTTCTGAAAGCGAGATGCCGGGCGTGTCGTCAATGTAGATGGGCGACTCGCTCAATTCGCCCAAAGCCGTCACCAGCTTGGCATAATCTTCCCGGCCCAAAAAGCCGGTGCGCATTTTGTGCGAGTCCACCCGCGCATGGGAGCAGAGCAGGCGGAGCAGCAGCGACTCGCGCGACATTTCCAGCGAGAACATGCCCACCACCTTCTTGTCGCGCACGGCGGCGTTCTCGGCGATGTTCATGGCGAAGGCGGTCTTGCCCATGGAAGGGCGGGCGGCGATGATGACCAGGTCCGAAGGCTGCAGGCCGCTGGTCATGTTGTCGAAATCCACGAAGTGGGTTTCCAGGCCGGTGATGCGCTGCCCGCGCTCGTAAAGTGCGTCGAGAGAGCCGAAGGATTCCTTTACGATTTCGCGGATATCGAGGAAGCCGCGGCCGATGCGGTTCTCGGAAAGCTGGAAGATGGCGGCTTCGGCGGCATCGAGAATTTCTTCCGCCGGGTCGGACTGCTCGGCGGCCCGGGCGATGGCGGTATTGGCGGCGTGAATCAGGCCGCGCAGCAGCGCCTTGTCGCGCACAATCTTGACGTAGTGCTCGATGTTGGGACGGCGGGGCAGCCCGTCAGTGAGCGAAGTGATGTAGGCGACGCCCCCTATCGCTTCCACTTCGCGGCGGCGCGCCAGCTCTTCGGTGAGCGTCACCGTGTCAATGGGCCGGGAGGTTTCCGCCAGATCCACCATGCGGGAGTAAATGCGGCGGTGGGCGTCGAGAGCGAAATCGTCCGGGCGCAGGTGTTCGGCTGCCTGGTTATAAGCGAAGTTGTCGAGCAGGATGGCGCCGAGGATGGAGCGCTCGGCATCCACGCTGGCGGGCAGCGTGCTTTCCAGGGTGTAATCAGCGGTCGCCATGATGTGGAGTCGGTTTGACGAATGTAGCGCGGAAAGCCGTTGTGCGCGCTTGTGAATTGCGGACGCGGAATGCGGAAATCGAGGATGAAATCTGCGCTTTCACGCCAGGCTCTCGGGGAGTTATTATGCGGCGAATAAAAAGCGAAGTCAACGCTGCGTGCGGAAATGCGGCAGTAGCTCACACCGCGGCGCGTCAGGCGAAACTGCAACAGCGGAAGGAACAGGATGTGGCGTGGTAACCGAGAGCCCAATGCAGTACAGCAACAACCACATCGGAGAAGTCCACAGCAGGTAGGCGTCATGCGGCCGCCACAGGCTGACCAACAGCACGGCAGCGTTGGCGGCTAGGTAAATTCCCAATCCAGTCCAGCGCAGCCAGAGCGGCTGCTCCCGCATGCGGCCGGCGATCTGCAGGAATGCGGGCAGCAGCACAATCTCATCGTAGCTCCAGCCGTACGGGCTGGTGATAAAGGAAACCAGGGCGAGCAGCGCGAAGTAATGTTCCCAGTGGCTTTCCTGATGGCGCGCCAGCGCATAGGCCAGAAACGCAAAACCGGGGAGACAGGGCGCAAACTGCAGCCAGTGATGCTGGTCTCCGAAGGCCATCCGCAGCAATCCCCCAAAATTCGGGGCATAGCTGGCGAGCATGGGAAATGCGTGAATGGCGCTGACGTACTCCTGCAGCACCGCTGGCTGCAAGAGCAGAGGGATGGCAAGCAGGACAGCGGTCCCGCTCAGCAAGCCGAGGAGGAGCCGAAAGCGGCGGTGGCGGACGATGTCCCAGCCTAGCAGCAATAAAACCAGCCACAGCAGGTGAGGCTTTAGCAGCCACAGGGTAGCGGAAGCGCCGGCGAGGAAAGGCCGTTGCGCCCGCTGGAAGGCGAGAAAGCCGGCAATTCCCAGCAGCATGAAGGGCGTGAGGTGGCCGGCACGCAGGTTGATGAGTCCGGGAACGAATGTGGCGGCCAGAATCAGAGGCACGTAGCCCTGGCCGGAGGCGGAAAAAACCCTCCAAAGGATGCTGGCGGAAAAAAGAATCAGAAAAGCATTTAAGGCCAGCCACAGCAGCGAAGCTATCTGGTAAGGCAAGAGCGCAAAGGGCAGCACTAGGCTGAGCGCCCAGGGCGGGTTCCACATCATGATGGCGTCTTGCTGAGTAAAGCCCACCGAAGTCTGTAAAGCACGCAGGGCGGCGGGAGAATAAGGATTGCGGCCTGCCAGCAGCAACCGGCCCGCGGCCCAATACTCGCCGAAGTCAGACAGGCTGAACTGCCTGAGGTCCCCACGCAATGCCTGCCACCCGAGCAGCAAAGCAACCAGCAGGAGCAGGGTCCTGAACAGGCGTTTTCGCAACTGTGGCCGGGAGCGAGCCAGTACTGGTTGGGGCACAGACATACAGGTGAGTTGCAGCGATTGTATTCGCTTGGAGTCGTTCTTCGAATCAAAATCGCCTCCGATCAGGCCTGTGTTTTCGCCTGCGGAGGTTTTCCGCAAGCGTCCACAAAAATCCCAACATACGCACAGGTTCTGCACAAAGCGGGCGGGTTTTATTGTTGCGGGCGCATTGGAGCTTTGGCAAAGTGCAGGCAATGCAGACGTGAGATGTCCTGAACGTTGTGCCAGAGCGTCGCAGAAAGCCAGCGGTTCCCGGCGGTTCCACGAGGGTTGAATTGCCGGTGGGTTCTTAGATGGACCCGGGCGTTGCGGCTCCTGAAGTCCTGGTAACGGGACTGAACGGTTGGCAGAGCGGCCCGCGGGCTGGTAACCCGCGGACAGGTACGAGGCAGCCGGCATCCGCTGCGAATGCCGGCCCGGCAGCGTACACCTGAGCGCGCGAGCGCGCAGGAGAAACCTGGCAGAACGCGGACAGCACAACGGTGCGGTGACGGCCCCGCTGGGGTGCCGCAGGACGTTTCACCCAAACAGTATGGCCCGGGTGGCTGGCCCGGGCCATATTTGTTTTTATTCACCACTAGCAGTTCGTCCGCCGCGGATTCACGCGGATGAACGCGCAGATCAGATCCCGAGACGCTACTGGGGCACGGTCTTCAGATACTCCCGCGGGATGGGATTATCAGCACGTTCGCTGTCCCACGAAATCGTGAGAATCCACCAGCGCGTCCCATCGTTGAGCAATTCCACGCTGTTGATGCCGCGCTCGAAGGGCTGCTCCTTGGGCTCGTGACGCGAGGCATAGGTGGTGAAGACGTGGGCAATGTTGCCGAACTGTTCGGTGCGGCGGGCAAGCTCCGACTCATAAAACGCGTGCTGCTGAAAATAAGCCCCGGCGCCGCGAACGTAATCATCGGGAGTCATCACCTTATGAAGGGTTTGTCCGTCCTTGTGCAGTACGGTGGCCAGCGTGGCCTCCGGAAGAAACAGGGAATGAAACCGGGCCCAGTCGCGCGTCCCTGCGGGACCGGAGATCACGTCGTACATGGCGTGAATAATGGAATCAATGGATTTTCCGTCCGGGGAGGAGGGAGCAGCCGGCTTGGCGGCAGGATTCTGCCCGGCCACGGAGAGTGAGAGGATTAGAACCGCGAAAAGAACTTTCACAAGGGGCTCCGTTCAGAGTGTGAGCGCAAAGGGTGACGATAGCAGAGCCCGCCGGGCGAGACAACGCGAGGCTTAGCGATCTTGGCTGGCCCCGGGCAGACCCGAGTTCAGAGCCGCAGCTGCCGGCCTGGTCACCAGCCAGGACGCGGTCACATACATGACAAAGCATTCCACGGCGAACGGCAGAAATCCCAGATAGCCAGGCGCCGGCATTTCGAAAATCTTCCACTGCTGAAACATGGGAAATACGTAATGCCACTTGGCTGCCGCCCAGTAATTCCAGAACTCCCACAGCCAGCCGCAAATGAATCCGGAAATCAACAGGGAGTAGAACCGGCTGCGCCGGCCGGCGGCAAAATCGCCCACAATCGAGCGCAGGCCAAGATAGTGATTGATGGGATCGAGCAGGAAGATGAATCCCACCCACACCAGTGCGAACAGGTAAGCAGCCGTGGCTTGCGGCAGCACCAGCGGCAGGAGCAGGCAGGCAACTCCAAATATCACGAAGGCAGCCTGTAGCCGAGGCGAAAAGCGGAAGGGAACGGCGGGCCGAAACCAGCCGAAAGCTTCCACCAAGTCGGCCGTTTCCAGAATGCCGGGAGTGATGGTGGCAAAGGAGCAGCCATAGCCGAGCAGGGCCGGTGCCCGGCTCATCGGCACGCCCACGTATGTCCAGTTACCCAGGCGCAGGTTATAGCCCTCGAAAATCAGCCACAAGGGAACGGAAAGCAGCGCCATCGTGGCGAATTCGGCAGGATGATCGTGCAGGCGGGAGTGGCCGGTAATAGCCTTCACGGCGGCGTCGCCGAGCAGGATGTAAGCCGTCCACGCAATCGGCGTGAAGAATGTGGCTACCGGCTCAAAATGGTGAAACATCAGCCATTCGGCGATAACCAGCAAAGACACTCCGATCCAGCCGTAGCCTGGCAGAGGAGCCCGCCGGTGACGCAGGAACTCGATGACGAGGACGGTGGCGGTAACGCCGGTGATGAAAATACCCAGGGCCGTCATTGTCTCCATACTATCGCGGGCGGGACTCTCCGCGATTCGTGCGGGATTCCAGGTTTCCTGCGAAAACCGCCTCCCTGAAAGATTTTCCTCCGTTACCTTCGTGTCCTCTGTGATGGATGGGCCTGCCGGCGCTCACAACGAGCGGTGATTCGCCTCACAGATGGGCACTGTCCGAGCTAGTCACAATGATTCGAGGGGCGGACTGTCCTGCTCCCGGCTTGGTAGAATTTGGAATCAGCCTTTGGCACCCGGGGTCGGGTGTCGGCGGCGAGGAGAAACAATGGCGAACAATACGCTCACAGTAACCGATAACCGGACCGGAACCAGCTACACGCTGCCGATCGAACACGGGACCATTCGGACAATGGATCTGCGGCAGATCAAGACCGGTCCCGAAGATTTCGGGCTGATGGGCTATGACCCGGCCTTCACCAACACCGCTTCATGCCGCAGCAGCGTCACCTACATTGATGGCGATCGGGGCATCCTGCGCTACCGCGGCTACCCCATTGAGGTGCTGGCCGAGCACTGCAGTTTTCTGGAGGTCGCCTACCTGCTGGTCTGGGGCGAGTTGCCGACGCAAGCGCAGATGAATGATTGGGTCTACCAGATCACCCACCACACCATGGTGCACGAAACGGTGAAGAAGCTCCTGGAGGGTTTCCGCTACAACGCCCATCCCATGGGCATGTTCGTGAGCACGGTGGCGGCGCTCTCCACCCTTTATCCCGAGGCCAAGCATGTGGAGGACGCGGAAATTCGCAAGCACCAGATGTTTCGCCTTATAGGCAAGGTGCCCACCATCGCGGCGTACTGTTATCGGCACAGCAAGGGCTATCCCTACGTCTATCCCGATAATGACCTGAGCTATACCGGGAACTTCATGAACATGCTGTGGCGGATGATGGAGCCGAAGTACGTGGCGAATCCGGTGCTGGAGCGGGCTCTGGACATCCTGTTCATCCTGCATGCCGACCATGAGCAGAACTGCAGCGCCAATGCCATGCGCTCCGTTGGCAGCGCGCTCACCGATCCTTACCTGACCACGGCGGCAGCCGCTTCGGCATTGGCTGGCCCGCTGCACGGGGGAGCCAACGAAGCCGTGCTTCGCATGCTGGACGAGATCGGCTCGAAACAGAACGTGCCCGCTTACATCAAGCGCATCAAGGAAGGGCACAGTAAGCTGATGGGCTTCGGCCATCGGGTCTACAAGAATTACGATCCGCGGGCCAAGATCATCAAATGGACGGCGGAGCGCGTCTTTGAGGCCACCGGCCGCAATACCAAGCTGGACATCGCGCTCGAACTGGAGCGGATCGCGCTGGAAGATGAATACTTCGTCAAGCGCAAGCTCTACCCCAACGTGGATTTTTATTCCGGCATCATTTACCAGGCCATGGGCTTCCTGCCGGAGATGTTCACGGTGATGTTCGCCATCCCGCGCACGGCCGGCTGGCTGGCGCAGTGGAACGAGATGCTGACGGATCCGGAGCAGAAGATTGCACGCCCGCGGCAGGTTTACACCGGCGAGCAGGAACGCGCCTTCGTGCCTCTGGAAAAGCGCGGGGCGGTGGCCACCGCGCGCTAGCCAAGGTTATCGCAAGAGCGAGACAAGGCGGATTCATCGCTCCGTAACCAGAGAAATCTTATTTGAGTTTACCTGCCTTCGCCTCTTCAAGAATGGCGACGACTGCTGGATTGTTATATTGACGGGCTACCTCGAGGGCAGTCTTACCTTCCTTATTGCGAACATTAATATCGGCGCCGTGCTGCAGGAGCGTGCGTGTCAGTTCGGGTGAGGAGGCACTGAATAAAGGAGTCCATCCTTTGAAATTGGCAGCATTCACATCGGCTCCGTGCTGAATGAGAAGGAGAGCGATATCGGGACTCCACGCGTTCTTAATAAGAGCTGTGTTGCCCTCGTCGTCGCGGGCGTCCACCCCGGCTCCGGCAGCAAGTAGACGGCGTACCACCTCGACGCGATTAACGGACTTCCGTTCATCTGTTTTCCAGGAGTCGACGGCTGCAATCAGGGCCGTACGGCCTTCAAATCCCCGCGCCGAGATGTCGGGACGATAGTTGAGGATAGCCCGGAGTACGGCAGGATTGCCTGAGGCGGCCGCGGCAACTGTTGGGGGCTCCAGCATAGGTGGTTTGCTCGAGGAGATATGGGCGTCGACATTAGCCCCGTATTGAAGCAGGAGCTTAACCGCGTCCAGTTTTCCCGCAGCGGCGGCATTGCTCAGGCCCGCGGATAGCGCGGCGGGATCAGTTGCGGAACCGGCTTGCAAAATGTCGTGCAACATCTGCAGATCGCCATGGAAGGCCGCCACTTCTAGCGGGGAAGATCCGTTGTAATTATGGCCGTTGAGGGGAGCCCCAGCGGCAATGAGATCCCTCACCGCATCTTGAGAGCCGTAATAAGCGATGCGGGCCAGCGTGTCGGCAGCCTCTGGCGACTTGAAATCCCACTCTTCGGCGGCGAGGGCGGGGAAACTTGCCGAATCTCCCTTGGTCCAGCGGGCGCTGTCCGCGAGACTATCAATGGTTTTTTCGAGTTGGTCCACGGCAGTCGGCATTCCCACTTGAATCCCACCGTAATCAATGACCTTCTTAGAGCGACCATCCAGCGCGAGCGAGGTTGTATAGGTTGGCCCATCAGTTGCGCCGAGGATGTAATCGTCGCGCAGAGCGAAGTAGTCGGCTTGACGGAAGGCATCGAAGATGCCGGCCACGGCCTGTTCGGAAATGGAGCCCCGATGCTGGCCAGTAACGGCGACAGAGGAGTGGCCGTCGTACAGAACCGTGCCGTCGCCATGCACCTCGATGGAGTAGGCGGGGCACATGCCTAGACAGCCGGTGCGCTGCAAGGTCATGCGCAGCGACTTCCAATCCTTAATTTGTGGGAAGTCAACGTGGCGTATCGGTATCTCATCCGCGGGAATCAGGAGAACACTCTCTTCAAAAGTAGCAGTCACCGCACGCCCGTTGCGTAAGAAGGGCTGATACCGCAATGCCAGCACCTCCGCTTCCGCGCGCGCGACAGCATCCTTCAGCGCTATGAACAACGCCTTGGGCGTATCTGGTTCGTCGGGATCGAGGTCACCCTCCACTTCGGCGGACTGTACCGTGCCATCTGGAGCGACGATGACCCTCACAGGGAGTGGGATACGCACTCGTTTTTCTGCGGGTAAACCGTCCAGGCGGACTGCGACCGGGTCCAACTTGCCCACGCGGTGGGCGGCAACCTCTTCTGCCAGAATCTCAAGAGGCGGAGGTGAACCAGTTTGCGAAAGACCGATCTCTGGACCCAAAACTGATCCGAGTGAAACGAAGAGAATACCGATAAAAAGCCGATTACGATTCAGCACCATAACCCTCGCCACTTCTCCGGTGAAAAACGACATATCGGTTCCAACACCAAAACGGCTCGCCTACATTACTCCGGAGCGGTGTTGCAGAACAATTGCGAAAACTGCGCCCGTTCCACTTCCTAAGCTGGCTTAATCGACCCCGAGCACCAGGAGAGAGTTCCCAAGAAAGGCGGGTAGAGGTGCCTTGTTGTTGCGTTCCGAGTTGATTCGCCTAGGTTCATTCTGCCTGCGGGACCAATTCGGAAACGGGCTGAGGGGACGGCATTACCGAAGTGACGGCTATCACTGAGGCGAGCGGGCGAAAAGCGTACATTTTTCAACAGGATCCTTGCTGGGGAGAGGGGGCAGCCTGCCGCAACAGACCCAAAACGCAGCAGTTACGTCGGCAGCGCCGGCACCATCGAAGCCGCACGCGGCATCTCATCGGCCCTCGCCGGCAGCTTCGCCCCCAGCTCCACCAGCAACATTCCGCTCCCGGGAAACCTTCATTGCGCTGCTGGCGACGGCAGCCATCGCAACCCATTTTGCGCTGCATTACCTGGCGGGAGCGCGGGCGGAAATCTACAACCTGCCGCTCTATCTCACCCTGGCCATTGGCGGCGTGCCGCTGCTAGTGGGCTTGGTGAGGCGTCTGCTGAAGGCGGAGTTTGGCTCTGACCTGCTGGCGGGAATTTCGATTCTCAGTTCGGTGCTGCTGGGGCAGTACCTGGTGGGCTCCATCATCGTACTCATGCTGTCGGGCGGGGCGGCGCTGGAGCAGTTTGCCACCCGGCGCGCATCCTCCGTGCTGGACGCGCTGGCCAAGCGCATGCCACTGGTCGCACACCGAAAGAACGATGGCGCAATCGCGGATGCAGATCTGCAGCAGATTGCCATTGGCGACCTGCTGGTGGTGTTTCCGCACGAGATCTGCCCGGTGGACGGGGCGGTGGTGGAAGGCCACGGCGTAATGGACGAGTCGTACCTGACGGGCGAGCCCTATCAGATGTCGAAGACGCCGGGTTCGAAGGTGCTGTCGGGCGCCATCAATGGAGATACCGCGCTGACTATTCAGGCGGAGGCGCTGCCGGTGGACTCGCGCTACGCCAAGATCATGCGTGTCATGCACGAAACGGAACAGAAGCGGCCACAGCTGCGGCGATTGGGTGACAAGTTGGGAGCGTGGTACACGCCGGTCGCGGTGGCCGTCGCCGGGGCAGCCTGGGCAGCCACGGGCGATCCCATGCGCTTCCTGGCAGTGGTGGTAATCGCTACGCCGTGCCCGCTGCTGATTTCTATCCCCGTGGCGGTGATCGGCGCCATCTCGCTGGCGGCGCGCCACGGCATCATCATCAAAAATCCGGCGGTGCTGGAGCAGATTTCCACCTGCCGCACGCTGATCTTCGATAAAACGGGAACCCTCACCTATGGCAAGCCATCGCTCACGGAGGTGATTCCAGCGCCCGGATTTAATAGCGAGAGTGTGCTGCAGGATGCGGCCAGCCTGGAGCAGTACTCCAAACACCCGCTGGCCTCCGCCATTGTGGTGGCGGCACAGGGCGCCAGGCTGGCGCTGCAAGCGGTGAGCCACGTCAGCGAACGCCCGGGAGAAGGCCTGGAGGGAGTGGTGGCGGGCCACGTGGTGCGCATTACCGGCCGCAACAAAGTAGCCGAACGGAACCTGGCGCTGCCCCCGATTGTGAGCGGGCTGGAGTGCCTGGTGTTCGTGGACGGCAGATATGCCGCCACGTTCCGATTTCACGACGCGCCGCGCAGCGAAAGCCGTTCGTTTGTGGATCATCTGAAGCCTAAGCACGCGGTAGAAAAAGTGATGCTGGTCTCCGGCGACCGCGAATCCGAAGTGCGCTACCTGGCCGAGGAGGTAGGCATCCCCGAGGTTCATGCCAGCCAGGCCCCGGAACAGAAGGTGGCAATCGTGGAGCTCGAAACGGCTCGCGGGCGCACGCTCTTCCTCGGCGATGGCATCAATGATGCGCCGGCGCTGATGGCCGCCACCGTGGGCGTGGCTTTCGGGCCGAATAGCGACATCACTTCCGAGGCCGCCGACGCGGTGATCATGACTACGTCGCTGGTCAAAGTGGATGAGCTGTTCCACATCAGCGACCGCATGCGGACCATTGCCCTGCAGAGCGCGCTGGGCGGGATGGCGCTGAGCATCGTGGGCATGATTGCCGCGGCCGCCGGATACCTGCCCGCTCTGGAAGGAGCGATCGCGCAGGAGGTTATTGACCTGCTGGCGGTGCTTAACGCGGTTCGGGTGGCGCTGCCCACGCAAACCATGTCGGATTTTGAGGCGGCGGGCTCTTTCGGCAGTTCGGCGCAAAACCATATCGGGGGCGGCGCCTGAGGACGGGGACGATAGGCCATGGAAGGAATCTGGCTGGTGTTTCTGGTGGTGCTGGCGCTGAACTTGCTGCCGGCGTTCGCTCCGCCCACCTGGATGGCGCTCTCCTTCTTCAGCTACAAATTTCCTGAAAACGATATCGCCATGCTCGCCCTGGTGGGTGCCACAGCCGCCACCCTGGGCAGAGTCATTCTGGCAAAATTTGCCCGCAGCATTGTGCGCGGCAAGCTGCTGAGCCAGGACACTCGCGAGAACATTGACGCCATCAGGGACAGCCTGCAAGAGCGGCGGGCCTGGACCGCGGGCGCCTGCCTGTTCTATGCCTTCAGCCCGCTGCCTTCGAATTACCTGTTCATCGCCTATGGGCTGACCACGCTGGAACTGCGGGTGCTGGCCCTGCCCTTTTTCCTGGGACGGCTCATCGGCTACAACTTCTGGGCGCACCTGGGCTCGGCGGCAGCGCACAAGCTCGCCATCGAGGCGCCGGAAACCTACATGAGCGCCTATTTCATTTTGGTGCAGGTGTCATGCCTGGCCCTCATCTACTTATTTACGCGCCTCGACTGGCGGTCTCTGCTGCAAGAGCGCAAGCTGCGCTGGGCGCGGAAAAAGAGTTCGCAGCGCTCAGCAACCAGCGTCCAGCAACCAGTCGTGGGAGCCGGGTACAGGGTGCCGAGTGACAAACGCAGCGGCTGAAATCAGCCACTCATCAGAAACGATCTCACAGACTTTCGTCTGATATTTTCGGACGGACTATCCGTTGATGCTTGCTGCCATCTCCGCCCGAGTTTGCCGTACTCGGCGCCAGGCCATAGAATTGAAAAGGCGAGGCGGGGATTAGCTCCGCTTTGCGCTTCCCTACACCAGCGCCGGAGAGATGGCCGAGTGGCTGAAGGCGCACGCTTGGAAAGCGTGTATACGGGAAACCGTATCGTGGGTTCGAATCCCACTCTCTCCGCCATGTTATTCAAAATAAGCCCAGTTGCCTAGGCTCATAAACCCACTCTCAGGGCCTGCCTTCGTCTTTGGAATGAGCACCTTGCAGTTTTGCAAGACATGAGTGGGTGCCGTTAAGGCTAAAACGGCTAAAACCGACTGATTGGAATCAGTTTTTTTCGAATCGGCCGCAGGAGTTCTGCAGATCCAAGTCCGCATCCCCATTCGCCCGTGAGTTTCTGAAATCGATTCACACAACCCGACTTCCCGTTACCCATCATTGTTCGGTGAAGTGCATTGGGATCTATCACTCGTCGCGCGGGCGTAAGGGTTCGGAGATCAGGGAGCAAAACTGGCATCGCGAGAATGGCCATTGACATCCATCTAAAATACACTACCATATGGTTGTGGATGATCGGTTGGGTACGACATTTGCGGCTTTGTCTGATCCGACCCGGCGGGCGATGGTCGAACGACTCTCCCGCGGGCCTGCCTCAGTGCACGGCTTGACGGAACCGTTTGCACTGTCGCAGCAGATGATTTCAAAACATATCGCCTATCTGGTGCGGGCGCGGCTTGTGACCAAGACCAAGCGCGGACGAGAGAGTATCTGCACGCTCAGGCCACAGGCGATCAAGACTGTCAGCGACTGGGCGATCAGCTATCGCCAGTTCTGGGAAGAGAGTTTCGACAAGCTGGACGAAGTTGTGAAACGAATGAAAAAAGAGGAGGTCAGAGATGACAAACAGCACGGTGAATGAGACAGAGCGGATGGTTGTGACCAGAGTTTTTGATGCCCCACGCGAACTGGTCTGGAAGGCGTGGACGGACCCGAAATATGTGATGCAGTGGTGGGGGCCGAAGGGATTCACTTCGCCTTCTTGCGAGATCGATTTTCGCGTGGGAGGAAAGTATCTCTGCTGCATGCGATTTCCGGATGGGCAGGAGTTCTGGAATGCTGGTGAATATCGTGAGATTGTTCCGTACGAGAAGATCGTTTCGACAATGTACTTTGCCGACTCGAAGGGAAACAGGGTTAACCCTGCTCAATTAGGAATCGAACATGAGGCCATCGACGATTCGCCCGACGTGATTCTTTTTGAGGACATTGGAAACGGCCAGACGAAACTCACCTTCATTGGAAATGAGACCATGCAGAGCGCAAGCCAGAGCGGCCAGCTGGAGGGCTGGAAGCAGATACTCGATAAGCTTGCTGCAGTGGTTGAGGGACTGGCGCAGGCGAAATAAGAAGTTGAAGCTTTGATGATCGTCATGCGCGAGCAACTGAACGTAAAGCAAAGGTAGGCTTATCTGGGAGACCCCGGCTAAGGGCGGCGGCGCAGGCTTAGTTGGAACCTGCTTCTCGTCACTTGGCCGGATCGCCTTTCCGGGCAAGGACTTCCGTCTCGCCGCAAAAACCGACCACTAGCCACGGAGATTGAGAGTACTCCGGAGTCCGGAATGCAGAAGTCCACGCTGTTCCACAAAAAAACCCCGGCCATCTCGGGCCGGGGTGTCTGGTAAAGCACGCAGCGGGCTAAAAGTAGAACTTCATGCCCAGTTGCAGGATGCGCGGGTTGTGGGCGGCCAGAATGCTGAAGAAGTCGGAGCCGCCGAAGCCGTTGGTTCCGGAGGAGGCGCCGGCGGATGCGGCCGACCCTCCTTCCCCGGCAATCGGCGCCCACTGCGTGTGATTGAACACGTTGAACGCTTCGGCCCGGAACTCAAACCCAGCCCGCTCGTTCAGGGCAAAGCGCTTGAATAACGCCATGTCGAAGTTGGTGCGATGCAGGTTGCTCATCAGGTTCCGGCCGGAGTCGCCATAGGTCAGCCCGCGCGGCGCGGCGAAGGCGGCCGGATTGCCAGCCAGCCCGCGAGGCACATTGGAATTGGGGTTGCCGACCAGGTCCGGGTAAGAGCCGGTGCCAATCCCATTGGCCACCCCCGCGTTGTCGGAGTAATTGCCGTTGTTGACCACGCTGTACGGCGTGCCGGTCTGAAAGCTGGCAATGCCGGAAAACTGCCATCCGCCCAGCAAAGTGTGCGTCAAACCCGCCTCCCTGAAAATTGGCAGGTCATACACGTATCCAACGTTCAGCATATGGCGGAGATCGAAGTTGGAACTCGCCCGGCTGGCGCTGGGATTGTAGAAGTTGACTAGCCCGTAATCCCACCGGTCGGAAGAATCGTCAATGGAATGGCTGTAGGTGTAAGCCGCGGTGAGCTGCAGCCCGCCTACATTCCTCCGCAACGAAGCCTGCAGCGCGTGGTAAATGGAGGAAGACATGTTGTCCAGCCGGGTAATGGTGTTAATCCCGATATAAGGCCGGTAGGGAGTGGCATCATTGCCGCAGGCGGTTTGCAGGTTGACGGCCGCTTGTCCGCTGATGAAGCGCCCGTTAACCATGCCGCTCACGTTGGGGAACCCGATGTTCTGCAGCGAGGCACAATCGCCTTCACTGATGGGCTGGCCGGGACGGTAAGGATTCAGAGCGGGAACCAGTGGTGGCAGTTGGTTCATGTCAATCTGGCGGTTCAGGTGCGTGCCTTTGCTGCCTACATAAGACACTGTCGCCAGAGTGCTCTTCGCCACCTCGTGCTGCACGTCCAGGTGCCACTGTTGGATGTAAGGCCACTGGACGCTCTTGGGCACCGACATGAAGCTCATGGGGAACTCAACCGTTCCGCCCCCGCCGAGGTTCTCATAGCCGGAGATGTTGTACTGGTTGGCTGTTCTGACCCGGGGAGAAGATTGGCCGCAGCACATCATGCCCTCGATGTTGCCCTCGTTGCCGTTGGTGTGCTCCCAAAAAATGCCGTAGCCGCCGCGAATGGCAGTCTTGCCCTTGCCGAACGGGTCCCAGGCAAAACCAATGCGAGGAGCTGGATTGAACAGGTGGCCCTTCATGCATCCCACGGGTATTCCGTTCACCCCGCACTGCACCAGGCCATTGAAAGGATCGCCCGTGCCGGGAATCAAGGCGCCGGCAAAACCGGTGACTGAGCCGTCCACGTCAATCAGGGGCGTGTTGGCCAAACTAAACGCGGCTGGGTCCCAGTTGTAGCCGTGGTTGTATTTTTCGCGGTACAAGCCGAACAGGCTCATGCGCAGGCCGAGGTTCAGGGTCAGCCTGTCGGTGATCCGCCAGTCATCTTGCACATAGGGTTCAAAGATCTTGTAGCGATAGTAGTACTTCAGTTGATTGCTGCCCTGCGAGTAGCTGGCAACTTCGCCCATCAGCAGGTCGGCGAAGGCGTTTCCCGTGGAAACCGGAGAGGAGATGTCGAATCCCAAGGAGCCGTTGATCAGAGCGCTGCTCAGTTCGTTCTTCTGCGCCGCCACAAAGTAGGCGCCGAACTGCAGATTATGCCGGCCCAGCATCTTGCTGACGTTGTCGCGAAAGGTGTAGGTCGGGTTGGAGTTGTAGAGACCTTCCGGCCACTCCCCATCCGGTTCCTGGCTGAAGCCGCCGCCGTACACTTCGCCGCCGGTCAGGGTGATGGCTGGCAGTTTGCCGCCAAAGCCGTTGTTGAACAGGTAGCCCATTGGCAGGTTGGCCGGACGCTGCCAGGCAAGAGGATTCGGGGTGCCCATGGACTTGAAGGCGATGTGATCAGTGGTGTAGCTGAAGGTGAATTCGTTTACCAGGGTTGGTGTCGGATTCGCCATCAGGCGCGCCACCAGGCTGACTCCCGGCCCTTTGAAACTGGTCTGTACGGTGGGGAAGCTGCTGCCCGTCCAGATGGGGGTATCCGTCACCGTATTCCAAGAGTCGTGGATGTAGCGGAACATGCCGCGCAGCTTAGGGCTGAAGTTGTGGTCAATCCGAATCAGTTCTTCACGCCAATTCGTGGGCAGGGTCACCGATCCGGTGAAATAGTTGTCCGCCGTGGTGGGCACCGGAATTAGGGGCAACAGGGCGTTGCCCGCGGGATTCACCGGTACCTGGTTGAGGATGCCATTGCTCATATACGGGCTGTAGGTTCCGTCTGCATTGGCCATGCCCGGACAATCCGGGAACTGGTCACGCGCGAAAGGCGTGTTGCTCGACGGGCATAGCTCGCTGAAATTGCCGGCGCGTTGCGCGTTGGAAGGGACTAACTGATTGAACACCTGGCTGGGAACTCGATCCCGGCGCCACTCCTGCGACCAGAAGAAGAAAGTCTTCTGCTTGTCTTTGTTGTAAATACCGGGAATGTAGACCGGCCCGCCCAGCGTGTAGCCGAAATCGTTCTTCTTGTAGGCAGGGACGGTCTGCTCGAAGTAGTTGCGCGCGTTGAAGGCATCATTGCGCACAAATTCGTACAGGTTGCCGTGGAAGGCATTGCTGCCGGACTTGGTTTCCACCTGCACGGTGCCGGAGCCGCTGCGGCCGTACTGGGCTCCGTAATTTGATGTCAGCACGCGGAATTCGGCGATGGCGTCTATGCTGGGGTAAACGTTCAGCGTGACGTTGCTGCCATTGTCCATGTTGTCGCCGCCATCCAGTTCCCAGTTGTTGTACTCGGTGCGTCCGCCGTTGATGCTGAACGCAATGTTGCCGTTGACGCCGACTGTGCCCTCATCCTGTCCCGACTGGTTGTTGACGCCCGGAATCAGGGTGGCGAGCTGCACAAAATTTCGTCCGTTCAGCTGCAATTGTGTGATTTCTTTTCCTCCAACCACGCCGGCCAGGTCGGATGATTGCGTCTCCACCTGGGCGACGGTCGAACCCTCGACGGTGACCTCGCTGGTCACCGCGCCTACTTGCAGGGTCACGTCAACTCTCGCCTTTTCCGCCACTTGCAGCATGACCCGCCGGGCCTGAAATTTCTTAAAACCCGGGGCGCTGACCATCAGGTCGTAAGTCCCACTGCCCAGGCTGGCCACCAGGTAGTTGCCTTCGGCATTGGTGACAGTCGTAAAGTGAGTGCGGGTCGCGGTGTCAGTCACCACCACCTCAGCGCCCTGGATAACCGCGCCGGTGCTGTCGTGTACGGTGCCGGTGATCAGGCCGGTTGCCTGTCCCAATGCACCGCACGAAAAACACAGAAGGAAAAGCAGGGTAAGAGCTTTAGTAAGAGTACGCATGAGTGCCTCCGCTGATCGCCGATCCCCTGTGCGAACGGCCGCTTGTGCTCGAAGAGCAGCTTAATTGGCTAAGCCGGTGCCCGGACGAGCGTTTTTCGCAACTGGGTAGTGCCACGTTTGCTTCAGTTGTGCTTAACACACCATTACAGGGCAGTCGTCCAGGAGGTTCGGTGACGGGGCTCACACGAGGGTGGTTTTACGGGAGAAGCGGTTCCATCTTGGGAAAGGAATGTGGATCTGCGTCCCAGAATGGGAGGCAGGGCTGGGAAATGGTCAAGCCAAAGCCGCCGGGTGGTGAACAGGGCAGAAACCAGCCTCGTCCAAAGGTCAGACCAAAAGACCAATTGTCATATGCGGGAAAAGAAGCGCCATTTGGGCGCAAATGTAAAACATTTCTTGACTCTGCAATCCGTAGGATGGTATAGCAGCCGGACCAGTTGTTGAAAGGGAGGTCGCCAATGGCTGATTCGACGGCAGAACTGCTTCTTGCTGGACCCCGGCATGGGATGAGAACTCTTTGTGCCGCTGCAGTAGCGATGGCTGTATTGCTGGTCTGTCTCCCCCTCTTCGGCCAGACCGACCGAGGGCGAATTCTGGGCAATGTGCATGATTCCACGGGCGCTATGCTTGTGGGCGCCAAGGTGACCATCACCGACACGCAACGAGGTATTTCGCGAGACTTGACGACGGACAGCGCGGGCGCTTTCCAGGCTCCTGGCCTGCTCCCAGGCACCTACAAAATTCGGGTGGCATCCCAGGGCTTCAAAACCGAGGAGCGGCAGAACATCCTCATTGAAGTCGGCCAGGACGTGCGGGTGGATTTCGGCCTGCAACCCGGACAAGCCAGCGAGACCGTGACGGTCAGCTCCGAAGTGCCGCTGGTTAACACCATTAATGCCACTCTGGGCGGCACGGTGGATAACAAAACCATTAACGACTTGCCCCTGAATGGCCGCAACTATCAGAATTTGTTGTCGTTACGCCCCGGCGTGGTGGTTTACGCGGGTGGCGGCCCCTGGACCCAGGTGGCCAACGGCATTCGCCCTGAGGATACGGGATATGTCATTGACGGGGTGAGCGATGACGAAGCGTTCATGGGTTTGAGCATCACCAATGCTGCGGCCGTCGCGGGCGACGCAGCCACCCTATTGCCCATTGACGCTATCCAAGAGTTCAACGTGGAGGAGAACCCCTCCGCTGAATTCGGCTGGAAACCCGGCGCTATCACCAGTGTCGGTCTCAAGTCGGGCACCAATCAACTGCACGGCACCGCTTACGGCTTCGGCCGCTCCGACTCCTTCGACGCCCGCAACTTCTTCAACCGGGTTCCGGATGCCAAGACGCCTGTCAGCCTGGAGCAATTCGGTGGCACGCTGGGCGGTCACATCGTGAAAGACAAGCTGTTCTACTTCGGAGCCTACGAAGGACAGCGCTATACCGTCGGTAATTCGGACGCCTACAACCTGCCGACCACCGCCTCGCTGGCTACGCCGTCCAATCCGGCCGGTGACCCCACCATCAGCATTCCCGACGCGGAACGCGCTATCGGAATGGCTAATGTCAGCCAGTTAAGCCTGAACCTTTTGCCCTTCTGGGGTGCGAATAACACCAATTCCTCCGCGATTACGCGCGGTTTTCCCAACGACAACACTTCCAACAACGCGCTGGGAAAAATTGATTACCACCTCAACCAGAAGCATACCTTGAGCGGTTCGTATTTCTTCGGCAATGATTCCATCGCGGCGGAAGACTCGCCCGAAACCCAGCCGTTTTTCCTGACTAAGATCCACTCCCGGGCTCAAACCATGGCGGCGCACGAGACTTGGGTGGCGAATTCCCACATCGTCAATGACGTCCGCTTCGGCTACACCCGGTACACCTTGAGCATCGCCCCCCTCGACCAAAACAAGCCGGCCACCAGCTATGGCATCAATACCGGTGTCACTAACCCCGTTCTGGGTGGCATGCCCAACATCCGCATTGCTGGGTTCACCGAACTGGGCGGGTTCCCCAGCTTCCCCAAGTACGTGGGCCCGGATACGACGCTTTCCTTCCTGGATAACGTCTCTTACCTTCGTGGCAAGCATGCCTGGAAATTTGGCGGAGAGGTGAGGGACTTGCGCGTGCATCAGGGCACGTGGCGCAAGGGCCGCGGCGAATTCCGCTTCGGCTCGCTGGAGGACTTCCTCATGGGGAACCCCAGCAAGGTTACTCTCCTGGCCGGCGTTCCTACCCGTGAGTTGTCGCAGTGGGGCTATTCCGGCTTTGCCCAGGATGACTGGCGGGTTACCCCGAAACTGACGATTAACCTGGGGCTGCGCTACGAGTACAATGCGCCTCCCACTGAGGCCCACAATCTGCTCGGCAACTGGGAGCCGGGAGTAGGTCTGGAGCAGGTGGGGAAGAATATCAGCTCGATTTATCACGGTGATCACACCAACTTCTCGCCGCGCATCGGCATGGCTTGGGATGTGAGCGGAAATGGCACGACCGTGGTTCGCGCCGGGGGCAGCATTCTTTACGACGTGCTGACCATGAACACGTTCCTCTCCCAGCAAAACACGCAGAACTCCATCACCCTGGGCCTGGGCGTAATTCCCACCGGGGCGCCTCTGGTGGTCAACGGAGTGACCCAGCCCGGCGTGGGCACGATTACAGCCAGTGCCGTTACCATTCCCGGATCGTCGCTGAACTGGAACGGTTCGTCGGTGGGCGGAGCCCCCATTTTGCCCAGCAACGTCACGCAGTTCCTGCTGTGCGGCGATGGATTGGGCAACGATCCTGGGCCGTGCGACATTCTGGCGATGGATCGCAACTATCACAGTCCCTGGGTCAGCAATTGGACCTTGGGCATTGAACATGCCTTCAGTGGCAACATTTCCTGGGATGTTTCCTATGTTGGCAATCACGGCTCAAAGCTGACCGGTATTTATGACATCAACCAGGTCAATCCTCAATCGGCGGCCGAAATTGCCTGCGGTCATTGCGAAGCGAATCGTCCCTTTAGCACCCAGTATCCCTACCTTGGGTTCATCAACTTCATGAGCAACGTTTACAGGTCAAATTACAACGGCCTGCAAACCACTCTGAACGCGCGCAACGTTCACGGCCTAACACTCATTGCGGGATACACCTATTCCCACGCCTTGGACAATATGTCCTACAACTGGAACCAGTACCTGCCGCAAAACAGCAGCAATCCTGCGGCAGAGTACGGCAGCAGCGACTTCGACATGGCGCACCGCTTCACCTTGTCCATGACCTACGCCCTGCCCAGCAAGAAATCGCCACTGCAGTTGTTGGAAGGCTGGCAGGTGAACTCCATCATCACCTTGCAGAGTGGGGTGCCCTGGAACACGTTCGACTCCTCTAACGACCTCAGTGCCACCGGCGAGTTCGCCGATCGCTGGAATTTCTCCGGCAACCCAGCCGATTTCAAGTCCGGCGGCTCTAATCCCATTCCTTGCTTCGGGTTTGGAGGAACCACGGGTTGTACCCCGACCATCCCTGGAGCTTGCATGCAAGCCGCCACTGCAATGGGGCCTGGGGCGGTCGCCTCGCTTAACAACCTGGGCTGCTACAAGGTGGGGAATTCGGTCATGACTCCGCCGGCCCTGGGCACTTTCGGCAACCTGGGTCGCAACGTATTCCGCGACACTGGCTTCCGCAATCTGGACTTGTCCATTGCGAAGAATTTCCGCTTCAAAGAACGCTTGACGGCGCAGTTCCGGGCGGAGTTCTTTAACATCCTCAACCATCCCAACTTCGCCAATCCCTGGGGTGGCACCAGTGGTTGGGGACCCTCCAACGGTTTCTCCGATCCTTCCTTCCCGGGTGCCTTCGGCTGTGGCTGCGCTACGCCAGACACGGCCGCTGTGAACCCGGTTCTGGGTTCGGGAAGCGCGCGCGCCATCCAGCTCGGCTTGAAGATGATCTTCTAGCCGCAGTCGGAGCGAAACACAACGAGGGCCGGACGCAAGTTCGGCCCTCGTTTTATCCCGGGCCGATTGCCGCCCGCGCCAGTCAGGCAAACCAGAAGCACTGCGGCTCAGTTCCATAGCAGCCGGAGCGAGGGGAGTTGTGGCTAAAGGAACCCAGACGCCGCGCCGCTACGAACGCGTTGTGCAGCAGATTGAGCAGTGGATTCTCGAAGGCAGTATGAAACCCGGGGATCAGTTGCCCGGCGAACACGTTCTGGCGCAGCAGTTCGGGGTGAGCCGCACCGCGGTGCGGGAAGCCGCCAAGACGCTGCGGGAAAAAGGGCTGATTGAGCCGTGCTCCGGGCGCGGGACCTTTGTCACCCACGGCATGTCGCAGGTCATGCGGCAATCGCTTGACCTGGTGGCCAAAATGGGGCAGTTGGACGGGAGTGTCCACCTGGGTGAGGTACGCAATATCCTGGAGCCCCAGATCGCGGCCCTTGCCGCTACGCGCGTCGAGGCGCACCACTTGCGCAGCCTGAGCGAGGCCTTCCACGCCATGGATCAGAACCTGGATAATCCAGACGGCTATATTGAAGCCGATTTGGACTTTCACCTGGCGCTAGCAGAGGCGGCGGGCAACCCTCTGGTTCTTTCGCTGTTCGATTCCATTGTCGGCCTGCTGCGGGAAGAGCGTATGCGGCTGTTCCAGGTAAAAGGCGCTCCGGAGCGCAGCCAGCGGCACCACAAGTGCATTCTGGAAGCGTTGGAGCGCCGCGACCCGGATGCTGCGCGTGAGGCGATGCGCGCCCACCTGCAGGACGTCCGCAAATACTCATCGCAATAAGCGATTGGAACAGTGGCTGAGAGGAAGATCACATGCACAGTTACGCCCGGAGTACGCCGAGCCGTAGAGGCAGTCGAACAGCAAGATCGGCAATGCTGGCTTTCACCCTGGTGCTTTCCGCCATCACAACAATGGCGGTTCCCTCCGCGTCTGCGGCGGATGAGCAGGCGGTACGGCAAGCCGACCACGCCTTCGTCACTGCCATGAATAAGTGGAACAAGGCAGCCTTGAGCGGGCTGATGGCGAACGGGTTCTCCTGGACGGACGCCACCGGCCGCACCCTCGACCAGCAGCAATTCCTACAAGGCCCAGCCCAGAGTGCCCCACCGGGAGCTGAAACCAAACTGCACGACTACGCCACCGTGATGTTCATCACCGGCGCGCAAAAAACGCCTGGGGCGCACGTGCGTTTCGTCCGGGTGTGGGTGCAGGACGCGGGCCAGTGGCACATTCTACTGGGCCAGCAGACCAACATTGAGGGCGGCACCAAGCAGGAGCAGGCCACCGTTCCGGCGGGGACGCCCTGCGACAACCCTTGCAAGACAGTGCCTTACCACGGAACTCCGGAACAGCAGCAGGTGGTGGAATCTTGGCAGGGGCTGGAGACGGCAGTGAACGCGCGGAACGCGGACGACTGGGCCCGGCATGTGGGCGATGAGTTCGTTTTCAACGTCAAGGAAAACGGCAATCCGCTCACCAAGGCCGACCGCGTGGCCACCATCCGCAAGCAGTCCTCGAGCGGTACCGTGACCGATATCGGCGCGGTCGTGCCCAACTCCATGGATGTGCGGGTGTTCGGTACCACGGCGGTTATGCGCGATACGCAGCAGCCCACGGTGCACGCCAAACCGTATCGCGCCATGCGCATCTGGGTGAAGCGGGACGGCCGCTGGCAGCTGGTCTACAGCCAGCAGACGACCATTGAGAAATGATTACGGCGTTTTCATGTATCGGTCGAAATAGGCGATAGCATCTTTCACAGCTTGCATCTGGATGGGATCGGGGGCGTAGACTTTTTCCGCATTGCGCTTCACGAAGATGAAGCCGTGCTCATCGTGATCGTAAGACTTCCACTGCACATCTTTGCCGGCCTCGCGCAGCAGTTCGTAGTTGAGGCGGAAAACGTCCTGGTGGTGGTCGCGGTCGCGGCCCTCGATGAAGATTGGTGTGGTGATCGCGTTGATGCGCTTCATGGCCACCGACATGTCAAGCTGCTTCCGCGCTTCGGCGGTAGCCCTGCGCTGCATTTCTTCGGTGTTCACCGTCAGCGTTTCCGGCGGGCGAGGAGTACCCGGCGCGGGGGGCCGCTTGGCCAGGTAATCCATGGAAGCCGGCTCGCTGGCGATGCCCGCGCGCAAGCCGTGGTACTCGCTGGCAATCTTCATCAGCATTTCACCGCCATGGCTCAGGCCCAGGTAGCCCACACGATTGGGGTCCACGTAGGGAAGCGTCTTCACGAACTTGATGATGGAGATGGCATCTTCATATTCCAGGGGCCCGCGGCTGAGAATCTGACGGCCCTCCTGCTTGCCTTCGACCAGCGGTTTGCCGTAGGTATCCTCCACCTCGGCGCGGTAGCGCATCCAGGCCACCGCGTATCCGGCTTTTAGAAACTGCTCCAGAGTCCAGCTGCCGTTCTGCGTCCACTCACGAATCCAGCGCACCCCCATTCCGCCATTCATGTGCGCGAACAGAACGACAGGGAAGGGGCCGTTGCCCGGAGGCTTGCGTAAACCGATGGGAGCGTAGAGCCCATCCACAATTTCGACGTAGATGATGTGCAGGGGGAACTCCGACCCTTCTACCGGCTCGACGATTTCGGTGACCGGGCTGGGCACCGGCTTGGTGAAGTAGATGTGGTCGGGATCAATGCTGGCATTTTTGCCCTGCTGAGCAAAAGCAGTGGCGGCGAGCAGGGCCGTGGCCGCGAGAAGCAGAATCATTACCCGCACGAAACCTCCTGAAGCGTTTACCGCCGTTAGGCTTTCTTGCTCACCACCGCCTCAATGCTGGTGCCGAAATCCTTCAGCATTACGACGGCGGCGTTGCGTCCGGGGGCGCCGCTCACCGAGCCGCCGGGATAGGTGCAGGCGCCAGTCTGGTAGAGCCCGGGAATGGGCATGCGGTGCTGCGCCCAGCCCGGCATGGGGCGCATGGGACCGGTTTGCGCCGCATTCTGCGCTCCCGCGTGGGCGCTGCCGTGCCAGAAATGCGGGTTCATGCGCTCGAAATCTATGGGGCTTTCGATAAATTCGCCCAGGAACTTGTCGGGCGTCAGGCTGGGACAGAAGCGCCGCAGTTGCTTGAGATTGGCTTCCGCCACCTGCTTCTTGATCTCGTCCCAGTGCTGCGGGCCTTGCTTGATGTCGTAGGGATACCAGGTGACCAGCTTGAGCGTGTGCATCCCGGCCGGGGCGCGGCTGGGGTCGGCGAGGGTGCAGCAAATGCAGTGCATGGGCGGATCTTCCATATTCACGTTGCCGCACGCGTCATCCAGCGCTACCCGCAGGGCGCGCTCGGGCGAGACCAGCAGGCCAGTTTCCGCCGGCGAAATGGTGCCTCCGCCTTGCAGCGGGAACACGGGCGGCGCGCTGGTGGCGTAGTGGCTGACGAACATGGCCTCCTCCGCCTGCCAGGTATCCACGCCATCGAGGAAGTCTTGCGGCCAGAGTTCGTGCGGCGCCATATCCACCAGGTGCTTAATGTGTAAGGTGGAAACCACCGCCTTGTCGGCGCGGTAAGAAGTGCCGTCGCCGCATTCCACCCCCACGCAGCGGCCGTTTTCAATGATGAAACGTTCCACCCACTTGTTGGGCAGAATCACCCCGTTGTGGGCTTCGATGTAGCGGCCCAGAGCCTCAGCCAATTTTCCTGAGCCGCCCTTGGGCATGGGTCGCCCGGAATGTTGCTGGCCGAAGGCCGTGTAGGCCACGCGACCGCTGACCGGCGCGTCGGGTGCTTCCGAGGTGATGTGCGCCAGGAACACCATGAAGGCGCGGGAGTGCTCATCTTCAAAATTCGCTTTGATGATTTCCCAGGCCGACATGGCCAGGCGGCGCTGCCACAGTCGCCCTCGGGGATGGGCGGCCAGGCGCTCCGGAAGCGATGGCCCAAAGCCGATGGGAGTAAACGTGGATTCCCGAAACATGGGCGCCACGGAATTGAATTCCTCATACATGCGGCGGTAAGCGGCGGCGTCCTTCTTGGAGAATTTGGCAAACTCGGCGATGGTGCGCTCCACATCGCGCCACTGGGTGATGTGGCTGCCATCCAGAAATGCCATGTGCATGATGGGATCAGGGTCAATGTATTGCAGCCCGTAGTCGCGCAGCGGAATTTCGTTGTTGCGCAGCATGGGGTTGGACTGGATGAAATATTGGGCGGTGGAGCAGACGTCATCCTGGAATCCGCGCAGGGTTAGTTCCGCGGTCTTGACCCCTCCGCCGATGGTGGGCCGGCCTTCAAGCACAACACAGCGGTAGCCCGCCTTGGCCAGATAGGCGGCAGTAATCAGGCTGTTGTGGCCCGCGCCGGCCACGACAATGTCGAAACGCTGGCTGCCGGGGCCCTGCTGGCCCATGGCTGCAAGAGGCTTGAGGACCAGAGGCGCGACCGCCGCCCCTTTGAGAAAACCGCGCCGCGTCATATCGCTCATGAGGTCTCCTATCGTTGGGTGGACTTGGTCGCGGCCGCGCCAGCAGGCTGCCCGACCTGCTGCTGAAGCGAGGGCGCGGAGTGGCAGGTGCTGCACACCGTCTTGGCGTGGTTCTTCTCGTGGCAGGAGATGCACACGCCCATGGTGGTCACGCTGGTTTTCTCATACATCGCCGGCATTTCTTGCACCGGGCCGTGGCAGTTCTGGCATTTCAGGCCCGCGGCAAGATGAAAACGATGGCCCCATTTCACTCCGGGCAGCACCTTGTAGACGCGTACCCAGGGGATGGCCTGATGAGTGCTGTCGTACTCCGCCAGCTTCTTGATGGCGGGCGAATCAGTGGCTACGGATTGATGGCAGGTCATGCAGGTGGCCGTCGCGGGGTAGGTCATCATGGTGCCCGGGTCGGGGTTGGTGTGGCAAAACTGGCAACCGATTTTCAGTGCCAGGTGAGTCTTGTGGCTATAGGGCAGCGGTTGGGTGGGCGCGGCCGGATGCAGCGGGTTGTCGGGCACCAGTTGCGGGGGATATGCCGGTGCGCTCTGTGCCGGCATCTTTACGCCCGTGAAAACCACGACCGCCAATGCCGCGACCAACAGCGCAGAAGTTGGGCTAAGTCTCACGACCGCACCTCCGATTCTCCTAGGCTTTCCTGCTGACCACCTCTTCAATGCTGGTGCCGAAATCCTTCAGCATGACCACGGCCGCATTTCGGCCCGGGGCGCCGGTCACGGAACCGCCGGGATGCGTGGTGGCGCCGGTCTGGTAGAGGCCGGGAATAGGCATGCGGTGCTGTGCCCAGCCCAGCATGGGGCGCATGGGTCCGGACTGCGCGGCATCCATTCTGCCGCCGTGGGCGCTACCATGCCAGAAGTGCGGATTCATGCGCTCGATGTCGACCGGACTGGTGAGAAAGCGCGCCAGAATCTTGTCGTTGGTCAGGTTGGGCGAGAAGCGCCGCAGATAATTCAGGTGGGCTTGGTCCACCTGGTGCTTAATTTCGTCCCAGTGCTGCGGCCCTTCCTTCAGATTGTAAGGCTGGAAACCAATGATCTTGAGCGTGTGCATGCCCGGCGGCGTGCGCGAAGGATCGGCCACGCTGCAGCAGATGACCTGCAGGGGAGGCTGGTCGAGGTTGACCACGCCCGCAGTGTCATCGAAGCCAAATCGCAGCGCGCGGTCGGCGTTGGCGATCACACCCGCTTCGGTGGGCGTAAGGCTGCCGCCCTGAACCGCATAGGTGGGCGCCACCGAGGTGGCGTAATGGCTGACGAACATGGTGCGCTCGCCTTGCCAGGTGTCCACCCCATCCAGGAAGTCCTGGCCCCAGAGCTGGGCCGGCGCCATCTTCACCAGGTGCTTAATGTGGATGGTAGAGAGCACGGCCTTAGAGGCGCGGTAGGAGCTGCCGTCATCGCACTCCACCCCGGCGCAGCGCCCGTTCTCGACAATGAAACTGCGCACCCATTTGTTGGTAAGAATCACGCCATTGTGCGCCTCAATGAAGCGCGCCAGGGCTTGGGTCAGCATTCCTGAGCCACCCTTGGGTAATGGGCGGCCGCCGTGCTGCTGGCCGGCAAAGCCATAGGCAAACCGTCCGGTCGCGGGATCGATGGGCGCTTCCGAGGAAAGGTGGCCCATGAACAGCAAGGCGGCGCGGGAGTGGTCGTCCTCAAAATTATCGCGGATGATCTCCCAGGCTGACATGGCCAGGCGGCGCTGCCACAGCTTGCCACGCGGGACTTTGGCCAGAAGCTCGCTCAGGGACGGCCCGAAGCCGATTGGGTTAAAGCTGGTGGCTCCAAATACCGCCTTTACCGAGTCGAATTCGGCCAGCATGCGCCGGTAGGCGGCAGCATCCTTTTTGGAGAATTTGCCGAAGTCGGCGGCGGTGCGGTCGGGGTCGCGCCATTGGGTGAGATAGGTGCCGTCGCCGAACACCACGTGAAAGATGGGATCGGGCGTGATGTACTCCAGACCATATTCTCCCAAGTGGAGCTCATCATTGCGCAGCAGGGGATTGGCCTGGATGCCGCTGTGGGCGGTGGAGCAGACGTCGTCATGGAAGCCGCGCAAGGTTAGCTGCGCGGTTTTGACTCCGCCACCCACTGTGGGCCGTCCTTCCAGCACGAGGCAGCGGTAGCCCGCCTTCGCCAGATAGGCGGCGGTGATCAGGCTATTGTGGCCGGCGCCGGCAACCACAATGTCGAAATGCTCAGCCGGAACGGCCTGCGAGTGCAGCGAAAGCGGGCCCAGTGCCAAAGGCGCAAGAGCCGCGCCCTTCATGAAACCGCGCCGGGTAATGGCGCACATGCCACGCCTCCTTTATTACGGGACTGCGTTGTGTACCAGTAAGCGGCGCATCGTACCACAGAATTGGTCCGACCACCATACAGCTTCCTGCCTCGTCCTCCGCAGCTTCTCCTACGCGCTCTGGTACAGCTTGGTCATCACGAATTCGCGATGTCCCAGTGCTTCGGCGCAGGTCAGGCGGCCGTTGCAGGTGCGCAGCATGACATCAATCAGGCGGTCGCCGGCCTCGTCCAGGTTCATTTCGCGGCGCAGCAGGCCGGAGACGTCCAGGTCAACGTGCTCGCGCATGGTGCGCGCGGTGCGGGGATTGGCCGTGAGCTTGATGACCGGTTCGATAGGATTGCCGATGATGTTGCCTTGCCCGGTGGGGAACAGGTGGACCACAAATCCCGCGGCAGCCTGCAAGGTCACGCACTCCGCAGCCGCGGACGAGGTATCCATGTAGTAGAGGCCGGGACCTTTCCCGGGCGCTTCCGCGGGTTTCAGGACATCAATAAACTTGGTTTTCTTACCGATCTTCTGCAGGTTGCCGAATGCTTTCTCCTCAATCGTGGTGAGGCCGCCGGCAATGTTGCCCTTAGTAGGCTGCGACTCCGAGAGGTCGCTGGTCTTGTGCCGTTCAATGACCTCTTGATAGGCGTTGAACACCTGCATGAATTTGTCGCCTACCTGTTTGCTCGCGGCGCGGCTGGCACACACCACTTCGGCGCCAGTGAGTTCGGAAGTCTCTCCGAAGCAGTTGGTGACGTGCAGCGGGTCCAGCTTGTCAATCAGATTGCCGACCGTTGGACAGGAGCCCAGGCCGGAAGTGGTGTCGCTCTCGCCGCACTTGGTGGAGACAAACAGATCTTCCATAGAGCAGCGCTCGCGCTGTTTTTCCGTCGCCCATTGCACGAACTCCTGCGCCTTGCGCGAAGCGGCGGCGATGGTGCTGAGATCGCCGTTGGTTTCGATGGAGAAGCCGGCCACGGGCTTGCCGGTGGCGGCAATGCCTTCCACCACCCGGCCGGTCCAGCCCGGCTCAATGCCGATGACCACGCAGGCGGCCACATTAGGATTGCAGCCGGTGCCGATCAGGGTGCGGAAATGCAGTTCCAGGTCCTCGCCGAATTGCAACCGCCCGTAAGCATGCGGCAAGGCCAGCGTGCCTTTAATGTTATTGGCCACGGCTTCCGCCGCCGCATTGGACAAGTCGTCCAGCGGCAGAATAATTACATGATTGCGAATTCCCACCCGCCCATTCTCGCGGCGATATCCGTAGAACTCGTAACGTGCCATTCTCACCACCTCTTGGTTTTCAGGTTGTGGACGTGAACGTGGCGTCCTCTGCCAATGTCAGCCACGGCTCGGCCCACGTCGTGGCCGTACTTAAGGACGGTGTCGCCCGACTTGACGTCGCGCAGCGCGATCTTGTGCCCGAGCGGGACCGGGTCCAGCGACTTGAGCGTGATGGTCTCATCCGTCTCCATCACCCATCCCGTCAGGTCCTTGCCCGGCTGCACGTCTTCGACAACGACCACGCCGACCGTGTCAGCCTTATCGTGGACGATGAAAGAGGTGGTCATCCTGTGTTCTCCTTAACTATTACGAAATGTAACGATTACGGAGCGTGCTGAGCGGCGGCCGCCGGAGCGGAATTGGCCAGCAGGCGAATGATTTCGGCCGCGGCCCTCGTGACCTCGTCGCGCATGATCTTTTCTGCCTGCTCGGCGTCGCGAGCTTTGATGGCGGCCACCACCGCGCGCAATCCCTTGATGCTCTCCTGGGAACGGCGGGGCGAGCGCCGCGGGTGTGCCAACCCAAGAGCGCGCCAGCGCCGGATGCGCGCGTGCAGGGTGGCGATCATGGACGACAAGGTCTCGCTGCCTGCGCCTTCGAACAGCACGTCGTAGAAGCGGTTCTTCGCTCCCAACAGGACCTCGGGGGCGGAGGCCTTGTAGGCCGCGGCGGTAACGGTAAGCGCGGTTTGGAGCTTGCGGAACTGCGCCTCATCGGCGTTTTCCACGAACAGGCGGGCAGCCAGCCCTTCCAGCACGGCGCGAATGGAATACAAGTCCTTGGCTTCCACCAGGGTCAGTTCGCGCACCACCGGCCCCTTGTTGGGAATCATGGCCACCAGGCCTTCCGATTCCAGCTGGCGCAGCGCCTCGCGAATCACCGTGCGCGAAACGCCCATCATCGCGATCAACTCGCGCTCCACCAGCCGCGCGCCCGGGCCCAGCCGGCCGCTGATAATCGAGTGGCGCAGCTCGTCCACCACCTGGCGGCGCAAAGGGGCGGCCGCGCGGGGGATCGCGGAAAGGGCGGCGCCGTTGGGCGGAACCCGGCTTGACGGAGAAGTCATACTGTAATACCGTACTACCACTAGCATTCCTTTTTACAACGCGAGCCGCTTCAGGGTCAAGAAATTCCACTCGGGGAAGATGCTGCCATGAGCGTAGAGCCGGTCAAAGTCGGCATCATCGGGCTGGGACGCTGGGCCAAGGTCCTGACCCGCGCCGCCGCCAAATCCGACAAGCTGAAAATTGTTGCCGCCTATAGCCGCTCCGAAGAGAAGCGCCAGAACTTCGCGCGTGAGATGGGAGTGCCCGCCGTTGCCGACCTCAAGACCATGCTGTCGTCGCCCGAGATCAAGGGCGCCATTCTCACTGTGCCCAATGAGCAGCACCTGCCGGTAGCACTGGAAGTGGCCAAGGCGGGCAAGCACGTGTACACGGAAAAGCCCATTGCCAGCACGCTGGAAGAGGGCTTGCAGATCGCCGCCCTGGAAAAGCAGTATGGCATCACCGTCACCGTGGGCCACAGCGCGCGCCTGATGGCTGGCGTACGCGCTATTCGTGAGGCCATTGACCGCGGCGAACTGGGCCGCGTCGCTTTCCTCGAGGCCAACTTCTCCAACGAGCGTGCCCTGGAACTTACGCCCAACACGTGGCGCTGGTATAAGGACCGGGCGCCGGGCGGGCCGTTATCGCAACTCGCTATCCATCAGTTCGACCTGCTGCACTACCTGGGCGGCGAAATTCAGGAAGTCGGCTCCATGTCCTCCAAGCTTTCTCCCGTGGGCGCCGAGGTGGATGACCAGTCCATGACCCTGCTTAAGTTCACCGATGGCAAGGTTGGCTACGTGGGCTCGTGCTGGACTTCGCCCGGCGTGTTTGCTGTGCGCGTGTTCGGATCCAAGGGCCTGATGCATTATGAAATTGATTTCGGCACCTGGGACTCGCCTGACAAGTTGCACGTCACTTCCACGCTCTACATCCAGCGCGGCAAGGACGGGTATGGCAAACGCGAAGAGCTGAAAGTTCCGCCCAGTGACATGTTCCGCGCCGAGCTGGAGATGTTCGCGGAAAGCTGTCGCACCGGCAAATCCGGCGAACTGAGCGCGCAAAACGGCAATGTTGCCGTGGCCGTGGTGTATGCCGCGCTGCGCTCCATTGAGAACCACGGCCGCTACACCCGGATTGCGGATGTCATGCAGGAAGCACGCGAGCGCCTGGCTGAGAGGAGCGCCATTGCCTAGCCGCTATTTCGTGGAGCTGACGCAGCCGGAAATCGCAGCCCACTTCAAGAAGAATCCGCTGGTGATTCTGGCGGCCGGAAGCGTGGAGCAGCACGGTCCCCACCTGCCCACCGGCACCGATATGTACGCGGTGAATGGAATTGCGGAAGCGGTGGCGGAGCGCCTGGATGGCCTGGTGCTGCCGGGAAGCATGGTTGGCGTCACGCCCTTGCACATGCCCTATGAGGGCACCATCACGCTGACTCCGGAGACGTACCTGCGCGTGATAACGGAAACCTGCGCCTCCACCGCAAAACACGGGGCGAAATACCTGCTGATCATCAACTGGCACGAAGGCAATATTCCTTCTCTCGCCATCGCGGCGGAGGCCCTGCACCGCGAGCACGGCATGACCGTGGTGACAGCGCAGGCCTGCTATGTGGCCGCGGACCTGTTTGGCCCGGAGTGCAACGGACTTACCCATGGCGGCGAAATCGAAGCGCTGGCCGTGCTGGCGCGACGGCCGGAACTGGTGCACCTGGATCGCATTGACAACTCCTCCGAGCAGACGCACGCCAGCAAGATGGATAAGCTGCGGCGCACCCGCAGCTATCAGCCCGTGCTCACCGACGTCCGCTCCATCGCGCCTACCGGCTGGTATGGCAGCCCGCAGCCGGCCACGGCCGAGAAGGGTGTGCGCATGGTGCGCGCCATCGCCGACGCCATCGCCAAAGAAGTAACGCAAATCTTCCGGCAACTTGACGCGGTGCAGGGCGGGGTGGGCGAGATTAAAAAATTGCACTAGGTGGGCTGAGGATGGCGCGAGTCTGCACGCAGGCGGAGGCAAAACGGCTGGGCTTGCCCGGACGCACCGCGCTGGAGCTTGTTTCCGGCGAAAAGGGCGCGCGGGCGGTCACGCTGCGCCTGGTGGAAATACCGGTTCCAGCGCCCGGCGAAACGCCGCGTGCGCCGCATCATCACAGCGATTTCGAAGAGTGTATTTACGTGTTGGCAGGCCGGGGCACCACGTTTGCGGATAGCGGCACGTATCAGTTGCAGGCCGGAGACGCGCTTCTGGTTCCTCCTGGGGAGAAGCACGTAACCCGCAATACCGAAAGCGAGCCGCTGGTGCTGTTGTGTTTTTTTCCGGTGGCTGATATCGCCGGCGGAACCAGGGAACCAGGGGTTCGATCCTAGACGGTACAGGGGCCATCGAATGGATGTGGTATGTCTACGGCCAGAATCTGATTTCGCGCGGGTGGGGGCAATGCCGCCGCCCTCGCTCGCCGTGGTTTATCGCGCCCCCGACAGTTGCGACGTAGGCAAAATAGTGAAGCAGGCCCGTGCTCTCGTGATTCCTGCTGTGGGACCGCGCCTTGCCCCCGCATTGTTTGAAGGCAGCAAGCTGGAACTTGTGCAGGTAACCGGCGCCGGGCTGGATCGGTTGGACCAGGCGACGCTGAAGCGCCTCGGCATCCCCGTCGCTAACGTGCCTGCGGCGAGCAATCATGCGGTCGCGGAATATGCCGTTGCAGCTGCCATTGTGTTATTGCGACGCTTGGCCTGGGCGGATAGCGAAGTTCGCAAGGGCGCGTATAGCCAGTGCCGCGAAACTCTGGTCGCCGCCAACCTGAGCGGGCTGGAAGGATTGCTGGTGGGCGTGGTGGGCCTGGGCACGATCGGTTTGGCGGCCGCAACCGCATTTCACAAGATGGGCTGCCGGATCTGCTATTACGATCCCGCACCCCGCGACCGCGCTGCGGCAGAGGTGCTGAACGCACGCCAGGTATCCTTGCGCGAATTGCTGGAGACGGCGGATGTAATCAGCCTGCACGTGCCTTTGCTGCCCGAAACTAAAGGCATGATCGGCGAGCGGCAACTCGCGTCCATGAAGCATGGCGCGGTCCTGGTGCAAGCCTCGCGCGGCGGAGTGGTGGACGAACTGGCGCTGGCCGGCCATTTGCGCTCTGGCCACCTGGGTGGCGCCGCAGTGGACGTTTACTCCGGCGAACCGCCCGCAACTGACAGTCCGCTGCTCGCGCTGGCAGCCGAGGGTTGCGAACGCCTGTGGCTCACGCCGCATATTGCCGGGGTCACGCGCCAGGCATCCGAGGTGCTGTTTCGGACGGCATGGTCGAATGTGGAACGCGTATTAATTGCACGTCAGCCACCATTGAATCGTGTGTACTGAGAGCTGAGGGACAAAGCAGGAGTTAACAGCGCATATGCCGCGGCGCCGACGCTGGTACACCACCCTTTACGTGCAGGTGATCATTGCCATCCTGCTGGGGATCGCGCTGGGACACCTGTTCCCCAAGGCAGGAATTGCCTGCAAGCCCCTGGGTGACGCCTTCATTGATCTCATTCGCATGATGATCGCGCCCGTGGTGTTCTGCACCGTCGTGCAAGGCATCGCCTCGATGAGCGACCTGAAGAAGGTGGGCCGCATCGGGGTGAAGGCGCTGGTGTACTTTGAGGTGGTTTCCACCTTCGCGCTTGCTATCGGCCTGGTCATCGGGCACGTGCTGCACCCGGGGGCCGGTTTCAATGTTGACGCTGCCACGCTCGATCCCAAAGCGGTAGCCGCTTATGCCGGGCATGCCGGCGAAGTGGGCATTATTGCGCGGCTCATGGCCGCCATTCCCAAGACCTTCGTGGACGCCTTTGTTCACGGCGACGTGCTGCAGGTTCTTGTGGTTTCCGTCCTGACCGGCTTCGCCATTGCTCTCATGGGGCCCGCCGGGACCAAGGTAACCCGGGCGGTTGAGGCTGCCGGAAAGGTTTTTTTCGGCATCGTGCGGATTATCGTGAAGGCCGCTCCCATCGGCGCCTTCGGGGCTATGGCATTCACGGTTGGACGGTATCGCATCAGTTCGTTATCGAACCTGGCGGCGCTGATCGGCACCTTCTATCTGACCAGCGCCGTCTTCGTGCTGCTGGTGCTGGGCATCGTCAGCCGCCTCACCGGCTTTTCCATCCTGCGCTTCCTGGCCTACATAAAGGATGAGTTGCTGATCGTGCTGGGCACCAGTTCCTCCGAGACCGTGCTGCCCGACATGATGCAGAAACTGGAACGGTTGGGCGCTTCCGCCTCGGTGGTGGGCCTGGTGTTTCCCACCGGATACAGCTTCAACACCGACGGCACGAATATATATATGACTCTCTCGGTCTTGTTCCTGGCGCAGGCGACCAACACTCACATGACCCTGGTGCAGGAGCTGGGAATTTTGCTGTTCGCCATGATTGCCTCCAAGGGCGGATCCGGCGTGACCGGCAACGGGTTCGTTACGCTGGCGGCTACCCTTGCCGCGGTGCCTTCTATTCCCATTCAGGCGCTGGCGCTTTTGCTGGGCGTGGATAAATTCATGAGCGAATGTAGGGCGCTGACCAACGTTGTAGGCAATGGCGTAGCCACGCTGGTGGTCAGCCGCTGGGAGGGCGAGTTGAGCGCGGCCGATCTGCGGGAAAGCATGGCTGTCCCCGCTCCGGCAGCAAGTACGCAGCCTGAACACGTGCGTGCCGCCGGCAGCTAAGGGTGGCAGGGTGCGCGCCGGTTGACGCGCGAAGGCGCAGTTGGCTGCTGGTGATACAAATCTTTACATCGGCCCATATACGCCGTTAGTACAATCGAAACGCCGTTTGCTCGTGGCCGTGAGCGGGTTCCGGATTACCCATGTGGATTGTACGCATCGCGCTGAACCGGCCCTATACTTTCATCGTATTGGCGCTGGTTGTCATCTTTATCTTCCCCTTTGTACTGCTGCGTACGCCGATTGACATCCTTCCCGAAATCAACATTCCGGTCATCACCATCGTATGGAACTACAACGGCTTGCCGCCGGTGGAAATGGAACACCGCATCGTCTCCAGCTATGAGCGCTCGCTTACCACCACGGTGGATAACATCGAGCACATTGAATCGCAGACCGTGGTCGGGCGGTCCTTCGTTAAAGTCTTCTTTCAGCCAGGCGCGAACATTCAGACGGCGCTCTCGCAAGTGACCTCCATTTCGCAGACCGTCCTGCACCAGATGCCGCCGGGCACCAATCCGCCGCTCGTCATCATTTACTCGGCATCCACCGTGCCCGTGTTGCAGCTGGGGCTGAAAGGCGAAGGCCTTTCCGAGCAGCAGTTGAATGACTACGGCCAGAACTTCATTCGTAACCGCATGGCCACGGTGCCGGGCGCGGCGATTACGTTTCCCTATGGCGGCAAGCAGCGCCTGGTAGCGGTGAATGTTGATATTCCCGCGCTGCAGTCCAAAGGTCTTTCGCCGGTGGACGTCATTAATGCGGTGAATGCGCAGAACCTGATCTTGCCTTCCGGCACCGTCAAACTCGGCTCCACCGAGTACAACGTGGAGATGAACGGCACGCCGCAGACCATCGCGGAACTGAACAGCCTGCCCATTAAGACGGTAAACGGGGCAACCATCTACCTGCGCGATGTGGCTTACGTCAGCGACGGTTTCTCGCCGCAAACCAATATTGTCCGTATGGACGGCCAGCGCGGCGTGCTGCTCAGCATTTACAAGACCGGCGGCACCTCTACTCTCGACATTGTTTCGCGCGTCTACGGCATGCTGCCGGTCATCGCCAGCAGCTTGCCCCGCCAGTTGGTAATGACGCCGCTGTTCGATCAGTCCATCTTCGTGCGTGCCGCCGTGCAGGGAGTGATCCGCGAAGCCCTAATTGCCGCCTGCATGACCGCGCTCATGATCCTGCTGTTTCTGGGAAACTGGCGCAGCACGCTGATCATCGCGGTTTCCATCCCGCTGTCCATTCTGGTTTCCATCTGTGTCCTGAGCGCGTTAGGCGAGAGCATCAACATCATGACCCTGGGCGGGCTGGCCCTTGCCGTGGGCATCCTGGTGGACGACGCCACGGTGGAAATAGAAAACATCAACCGCAACCTGGCTCAGGGCAAGGAAACCGTGCGCGCCATTCTGGACGGCGCGCAACAGATCGCGGTCCCGGCTTTCGTTTCCACGCTGTGCATCTGCATCGTGTTTGTGCCCATGTTTTTCCTCACTGGCGTGGCCAAGTTCTTGTTTGTGCCGCTGGCCGAAGCCGTGGTCTTCGCCATGCTGGCGTCGTATCTGCTTTCTCGAACCCTTGTGCCCACGCTGGCCAGGTACCTGCTCCGCGGCCATGGCGGGGAAGAGTTCGCCACCGGCACCGACGTTTTCTCCCGGCTGCAGCGGCGCTTTGCCCACGGTTTTGACCGCATGCGCTCCGGTTACCGCGGCTGGCTGGAGTTCACGCTCGAACATGCCCGGATGTTCGTGCTGGTCTTCGTGGGATTCTGCCTGGCTTCGGTGCCCATTATTTTCTTCGTCGGACGCGATTTTTTCCCCAGCGTGGACGCCGGCCTCATCCGCTTGCACCTGCGCGGGCCGGTGGCGCAGCGGGTGGAGGAAACGGCTCGCGAGTGCGATCAGGTGGATAACCTCATCCGGCAAGTGATTCCGCCGGAAGACCTGGCCAACGTGCTGGACAATGTCGGCCTGCCCTACAGCGCCATCAATATGTCCTACAGCAACTCGGGGACTATCGGCACCTCCGACGCCGAAATTCTCATGTCGCTGCGGCCGGAACACCGTTTTCCGACGGTGCACTACATTGACGAATTGCGGGCGCGTTTGCCCGCGACGTTTCCTGGCACCCAGTTTTTCTTCCAGCCCGCGGATATCGTCAGCCAGATTCTGAATTTCGGCGTGCCTGCTCCCATTGACATCCAGTTGATCGGCCCCAATCGCAGCGCCAATTACGCGCTGGCCCAGCAAATCGCAAACCGCATCCAGCACGTTCCCGGCGCGGTGGACGTTCACGTTCACCAGGTGCTCTTGCAGCCTACCCTGTTCCTGAATGTAAACCGTACCCGTGCGCAATCGGTCGGGCTTTCCCAGGCCGATGTCGCCCAGAGCCTGCTCCTTACTTTGAGTTCGAGTTTCCAGACTGCGCCTTCGTTCTGGGTGAACCCCAATACGGGAATCGAATACAACGTGGCGGTGCAGGTGCCGCAGTACAAAGTGGATTCCATGCAAGCGCTGGAAAACATTCCGGTGCGCTCCCCCGGCGCTGCCCAGTCCCAGGTACTGGGTAATTTGGTGCGGACCAGCCTGCAGGCCGAGCCCGTGGTTGTGTCGCATTACGATGCGCAGCCCATGATTGATGTGTTTGCTTCCGTGGAGCGGCGCGATTTGGGCGGCGTCGCGGCCGACGTGCAGAACATTCTCAACGACTACCGCCACCGCCTGCCCCGCGGCACGCAGCTTGAGGTTCGCGGCCAGGTAGACACCATGACTTCCTCCTTTGTCGGACTGGCGGCGGGAGTTCTGGTCGCGATTGTGCTCGTCTACCTGCTGATCGTGCTGAACTTCCAATCCTGGCTGGATCCGTTCATTATTATTACGGCGCTTCCGGGCGCGTTGGCGGGAATCCTCTGGATGCTGCTGGTCACGCGCACTACCCTGAGCGTGCCCTCGCTCACCGGCACCATCATGTGCATGGGTGTGGCCACGGCCAACAGCATCCTCATGGTTTCGTTTGCCCGCGAGCGCATGCGGGAAGGGTCGAACGCCACAGCGGCGGCCCTGGAAGCGGGCTACATCCGCATCCGACCGGTGCTCATGACCGCCCTGGCGATGATTATCGGCATGTTGCCCATGGCGCTGGGCCTGGGCGAAGGCGGCGAGCAGAACGCGCCTCTCGGCCGCGCCGTCATCGGCGGCCTGATCATAGCGACCTTTGCTACTCTGTTCTTCGTGCCCTGTGTGTTCTCCATCGTGCACCGCCGCACCCGCCCGGGAGCGCGGCTGAGCGCGGCAGGAGCGGCGGACCTGGCGCCGGAAGAGAACTACTGAAGACCATGGACCACACGGTAAAGGATCTGCGACACGAGCAAGCGGTTGGCCGGGAGAACAGAGCCCGCCGCGCCCTGGGCGTATTGGTCATTACCGCTCTGGTGTTGCTCGCCGTGGCCCTCTACAGCATCGCCCAGCGGCGAGCCGAGCGGCGCGTATTGGCCAAGCAGACGGAGCAGAGGGCGGTCCCTTACGTCTCCGTCATTCACCCCACGGCGGTCAGCGGAGAATCCGAACTGGTGTTGCCGGCCACCATCGAAGCCTACGTGCAGTCGCCCATCTACGCGCGCACCAACGGATATCTCAAGGCCTGGTACAAGGACATGGGCAGCCGGGTTAAAAAGGGCGAACTGCTGGCGGAAATTGACACTCCGGAAGTTGATCAGCAGTTGGCCCAGGCTCGCGCCGATCTTGCCACCGCCAAGGCCAATGCCCAGCTTGCCGCCATTACGGCGGAGAGATATCAGGGGCTGCTCAAGACCGATTCCGTCTCCAAGCAGGAGGTGGACAATGCCATTGGCGACAATGCGGCCAAGCAGGCGGCGGTACAGTCGGCGGAAGCCAACGTGAGGCGCTTGGCGGAAATGGAATCTTTCAAGCGCGTCTACGCTCCCTTTGCCGGGGTGATCACGCGCCGCAACGTTGATATCGGTTACCTCATTAACGCCGGCGGTGGCGGCAGCGGCAATCGCGAGCTGTTTGACTTGGCTCAAACCGACCCTTTGCGGGTGTACGTTTCGGTGCCGCAATCTGACGGCGCGCTCATGCGACGAGGATTGCAAGCCTGCCTGCAGCTGGCCGAAAGTCCTGGTGAAAATTTCTGCGGCCAGGTAGCGCGGACGGCCGACGCCATTGATCCGGGCACGCGAACACTGCTAACCGAGGTGGACGTTCCTAATCCCACCGGCGCCCTGATGCCGGGAGCCTATGCCGAAGTTCATTTCGCGGCGGAATCGGCCGCCAAGCGCCTCAGCCTTCCCATCAATGCTCTGCTGTTCCGGCCGCAAGGCACCCTGGCCGCGGTGGTCGGCCCCGACAGCCGGATCCGCTTGCAGAGGCTCACCATTGGCCGGGATTTCGGCAACAGCGTGGAAGTGCTGGAAGGGCTGACTCCGGCGGATGCCGTGGTCGTCAACCCGCCGGATGCGCTCGAGGACGGCGAGAACGTGGTGGTGAGGAACTCCCAGCCCGTGTCCCGCCATGCGGCTCAGGACAGCAGGAAATGAACGTGACCGCCAAGTCGCATGCCTGCGTGAACCCAGCTTTCGCGATGGTCTGCGCAGCGCTGCTGGTGTTTCTATCCGTTGGCTGCACCATCGGCCCGCGTTACTCGCGCCCCACCACGCCAGTGCTGCCCGCCTACAAGGAAGCCGGCGCCTGGAAGCAGGCGCAGCCCAGCGAACAGGCTTTGGGTGGGAACTGGTGGACCCTGTTCAATGATCCGCAGCTCAACGCGCTGGAGCAACAGGTCAACGTTTCCAACCAGAACCTGAAAGCGGCGGAAGCGCAATTCCGTCAGGCTCGCGCTCTCCTGCGCTACTATCGCGCGGATTATTATCCCTCAATAACCGGCGGAGCCTCCGCCACTCGCGCCCACACTTCGGATAATCGGCAGCCGCACAGCACTACTCTCTCCGGCAGAACTTTCACCGATTTGATGCTGCCGGTCACGCTCTCCTATCAGGCAGATGTGTGGGGCCGGGTGCGGAGCACGGTGGAGGCCAGCCGGGAGCAGGCGCAGGCCAGCGCCGCCGATTTGGCCGCGGTCAACCTGGCTATACACGCTGACCTGGCACTGTATTACTTCCAGGCGCGCAGCCTCGATGCCGAGGAGCAGCTTCTGAACTCCACGGTGGCCGACTACCAGCGCGCCCTGCAGCTTACGAAAAATCGCTACCAGGGAGGGCTCGCTTCTGGCTTAGACGTGCAACAGGCCGAAGCGCAACTGCAGGCCACCCGGGCCCAAGCCATTGATGTCGGTGTTTTACGCGCGCAGTACGAGCATGCCGTGGCGACCCTCGTCGGCACTCCCGCGCCTGCTTTCACTCTGCCGCCTTTGCCGCTCAGCACGCCGCCTCCTCCCATCCCCGCGGGCCTGCCCTCGGAATTGCTGGAACGGCGTCCCGATATTGCCGCCGCTGAGCGCCGTGCGGCGGCAGCTAACTCCCAGGTGGGAATCGCCACCAGCGCTTACTATCCGGTGCTCAACCTGGCGTCATCGGCCGGTTTTGAAAGCGGAACCATCACCACCCTCATTTCCGGGCCCAGCCTCTTCTGGTCTGCCGGGCCTGCGGCCGCGGCCACTCTCTTCGACGTGGGCCGCCGACGCGCCGTTTCCGAGCAGGCGCGCGCGGCTTATGACCAGGCGGTGGCAAACTATCGCGAAACCGTGCTCGCCGGCTTTCAGCAGGTGGAGGATGAGCTGAATGCCGTTTCGCTTTTGGAGCAGGAAGGGCAGGTTCAAGGCGAAGCCGTCGCCGCCGCGCAGAAAGCGCTGGCCACGGCTACCAATCGTTATAAGGGCGGAGTCACCAGCTACCTGGAAGTGATTACCGCGCAGAATGTTGCTCTCACCAACGAAGTCAGCGCCGTCAATATTCTGGGACGCAGGATGTCCGCTACCGTTCTGCTCATCCAGGCTCTGGGCGGAGGCTGGAACGCCTCCAGCCTGCCCAGCATGGTTTCATCACAAAAGTCCGGCGTTGTTCAGACTGCCCCCTGATTAACTTTGCGAGCCTTTCGCACCAGCTGCCGCACCCTGCACCGCGGTTTGCTGGCTGTACGCCAGTTTCCAGTTCCCGTCGCGCTTGATCCAGATGCGGGTTACGCGGGTAGGTTTGCCGCTCGGCGATTGATGTAGCGCGCTCATCACTACCGTGTCGCCAAAGTCGAACATGCGCGCCGAAACCAGGGGTGCCGGCGCCGAACTCGTCCCGTTTGCCTTCTGCTTGTCAAGAATGGCCATGCGATCTTTTCGGTCGAGCGGATGATCGTTCCCGGAGCTTACCAGCATGAACTCGTCGGCCACGTGCGGACCCCAGTTCTGCGATTCATGGTTGGTGACTGCGGTCTCCAGTGCTTGCCAGGAGGCAATCACGCCCCGTTCCGCCGCGTTCTTGGGCTTGTAGGGAATGGTCTTGCAGGGGTTCACACATTCCGTGCCGTGTTTCGCAGCGGTGCCGACGTGGCCTGCTGGCGCCAGCGTGGCTGCGTGGGAGACCAGCAGACGCCAGCCCGCCGGCCGCTTCACCCACACCCGTAAAACGTGAGTTTTTCCGCTCACCGCGGTGATTTCTCCCACTTCGTCAAACGTGGTTTCTTTTACCTCGGCGTCAGAGGGATTGCCGCCGGCCATCGCCGATAACTCGCTCAGTGCGGCTGACTTGCCCACGGTCTTGCCCTGCGTATCCGTCCACATGAATTCAGCATCGAGCAGCTTGCCGGCTTCCGCCTTATTGCTTTTGGCCAGCGCCTCCACCAGGGCGTGGTCCGCATCTATCACCGCCTGATTGGTCTCCGCGGCAAATGCCCGTCCGGGACCGAACCCTGCCATCGCCGAAATACCCAAAATTAATGCAATTCTGACCAGCCGTTTCATGCACTGCCTCCTCGATAATTGCCCATTCGCCTGCCTTACTTCCTGCCGGCATTTTTCAGCAGGGATAATGCCTTTTTGTAATAAACGCCGTCGTAGTACTTGCCGGGCGCAGGCGGATGCCCGTTCCACTCGTGCTCCACCTCAGCCCGTAGCTTGAGCGTGTTCTTGAAGGCAGCCGGATCAAAGCGCGCGTCCGGTTCGTATCCGCCCGCCCCGGTCATGTCGGCGTAGGTCTCGGCCGCCACTTCAGGCGGCAGATGCGAGCCAGTCATCAGCAAGTTGATGACCTCTTGCTTATTCTTGCGATTGAGCAGCCAGCGCTGAGCCTCGATGTAAGCCGCCAGGTATCGCTCCAGCACGTCGGCATGTTCGCGCGCCCACTGGCGGAGCACAAAAGCGCCAAATCCCTGGTACGGCCCGATAAATTGCAGCGTAGAACCAAGGCTCACGAAGCCTTCGCGCTTGGCCACGATGGAACTCGGCGGGCCCAGCATGGTGCCGGCGTACTGCTTGTTTGCCCGCATCGCCTTCAGACGAAGAGGCGTGGCGCCCAGTGCCTTCAGGGTGAAGTCGCGGCCCGCTTCCAATCCGCTGAGCAGCAGAATTTTCTTCAGCTGCAGCGCGTAGGCCGTATTCACCGCATCCACCAGCAGGATGCGGTCGCGCAGATCCGCAACTGTTTTTACATCCGGCTGGACAATAAGGTCGTTGGTAGCGCCGTCGCCGCCCATCACGATGGCCACGTCTGCGCCCGAGTTTTCCACCATGAACACCGCGTTGTCTACGGCGGCGTGCCCCACATCAGCCTTGCCGCTGGCCAGCATGGCGCGCAAAACATCTGAGCTGTCGGCGTGCTCTTCCTGCAATTCGATGCCGTGCTTGGCGAAGTAGCCATTCCTCTGGGCCACCACAATTGGCAGGGAAGGAAACAGCGTGACCACGCGAACCGGGGTCATGGCGGGTGCCTGGGCTAACGCCCCGCAGGCCACGGCGATCATTAAGGCTACCAAGCGGCACAATGCGCGCATGTGTTATGTCCTGAGCAGGTGGGTCTTCAGCCAGTTCGCCACCAGTTTGTCCCCGTTCGGATCTCCGCCCATGTGGCCGCTCTCGGGATAGGTGCGGGCAGACTTGGGCTCGCCGTTCTCCAAAAGCAGATACAGATCGCGGATCGTGATCCACGGATCTTTCTCCCCATTCACCACCAGCAGCGGCGCGCAAGATTTATCGAGCCAGCCTTGCGCCTGCAGCGAAACCGTGGGCGCCTGCCGCCGCAATTCGTCCAGATCGCGGACGTGGTGAGCGTAAATCATCGAATCCAGAAGTGACCACAGATATAACCGGTCCTGCTGCAGGTGCTCAAACCACTCCCGCTGGAAGGTGTAGTGCGCCGGGCCGCCCCAATCCACCGCCGCCCGCAGCCGCTTGCTCTCCACATAGGCCATTTTGGCGCCCCAGTATCCGCCATAGCTGCGCCCAATAATTCCCATGCGCGTTCCGTCCACATCTTTGCGCGTCAGCAGGTAGTCAATGACGGCGCTGTAGAAGCGGTGCGCGTCGGGCGTGTACCACAGCGGGCATTCGCCATTGCCGGGCATGTCGGTGGAGAAGGCGGCCAAGCCAGCCTCGAGCAGATCAGAAGTTTCGCGCTCTTCTTTGTAAACGTCTATGCCCCCCGTCGCAATGACTACCGGAGGTTGGGACGCCCCGTTCGGCAGCCGCAGGTAGCCGATGATCTCCTGGCCTTCAAAGGGTATCGCCACCCGCTCCAGCGGCGGATCAAAATAGCGCGCCGCTTTCAGATAGTTCTCAATGCACTTGTGGTAGGCGGCTTGCTTGGCGGGGTGGTTGATAACCGGAAACTTGGCAATTCCGTAGTACATGGAAGCCTTCTGATAGGCCTCTCTGACCTCAGCGGTCTTGCCTTGCGCTTCGGCTTGCGCCCCCTGCCGCTCCCAGGGTTCGGCCAGGCGAGTCCACGCCGCCGCCCACGGTTCCGGGGCTAGGTCCGGCAGAGAACTGAACACCGCCTTCGCCTGTTCCGGGTCGGCCCCCCGCTTGATGAACTGCCCGAGCCGAAACTTGGCGCCCACGGTGTAGCGGGGATTGGTAAGCAGATTGGCCCCTTCCATTGGAGCCGTGACTGCCGAATCAGCGCCGGCAGAAGCGCTCACCCTCTCCGCTGGAAAAACAGTACCCGCTCCCAGCATGGCCCAGGCGGCGCCGCCGGCGGTGGTGCGAAAAAATTGTCGTCGTGTGGGGTGCTTCGCCATTCCGGTGAACGCCGTTGTTAGGTTTGCCCCTTCCCGCTTGGCGGAAGGAAGGCATGCTGTTTGCCAGCCAGGAATCTCCGCTGGCGGCCCGGGTACGTTCCATAGTACGGTCGGACCGCAATTGACTCCAAAACTGGTTCGACAGCTGTACCACTGGACGGCTTCAGCGTCAAGAAAATTACGCCGCCAGGCCCGCTCAGGCGAAGGATTGTTGCTTTTTGCCGCAGCCTGATATTTATCGTTTGACGACCTGGTTGGATTTTCCGCGCACAAAACAGCCCATCCTTAAGCTTTCCTTAAGGTACATGCGATATGTTTTCGCACTGTGCTGCTGGCTAGGTGTGGGGAAAGTCGGCAGAGATCTTTCCGTATTGCGAAAATTGTTAACTGATGACAATTATTTTCTTGCTTGCTGCGGCAAGTCGGCAGTAGCATCCGCGCACATTCATCGTGAGCAGCGTGTTTTCCCACGCTTCTCACATAGAAGTCTTCTTACCGGGTACTTCATTCATCCGCTCTTTTCTGGTTTGGTTTTCGGCCCGCGTTCATTCTCGTTCAGCTCGAATGCACGAAAGTAAAACAGAGTGCGGACCCACACCAGTGTGGGTTTTCGCTCTGTCCATGCCGGTCGGCCCATGCCGCCGTGAAAGGGAGGGATCTACATGTACGCTGCGAAGATTCGCTGGAGCTTGTTGCTGCTGGTAATCATTGCGGTGGCCGCGCTTCCCGTGCGTGCACAAGTGGCGGGGGCAACTTTGTCGGGAACCGTGACAGACTCTTCCGGCGCGGTCATCGTGAATGCCCAGGTTGCGGTGAAGAATCTGGCCACTGGCGTGGTGCAGTCCACTACCACCAACACCGACGGCTTCTACAACGTTCCTAATCTGCTGCCCGGCAACTACCAGGTCACCTTCGTGGCCAAAGGCTTCGCCAGCAAAGCGGCGGCCGCCACCTTGACTGTCGGCGCCAAGCAGATCTTGAGCCTGTCGCTGGCCGTGGGCGAAACCCAGCAGCGGGTGGACGTTACTGAAACCGCTCCCAGCGTTGACCTCGCCACCTCCACCATCAGTGGCGATGTGGTTGGATCGGAGGTTCGCGAACTCCCCCTGAACGGCCGCGACTGGGGCTCTTTGGCTACTCTGCAGCCGGGAGTGGCCACGGTGCGCACCCAGGAGGCTGTCACCCAGGTTGGTTCCCATGCCCGCGGCCTGGGCATGCAGATGACCATTGATGGCAGCCGCCCCACGCAGAACACCTACCGGTTGAATGGCATCATCATCAATGACTATTCCAACGCCGGTCCCGGCAGCGTGCTTGGCCAGAACCTGGGCGTGGATGCCATCCAGGAATTCTCAGTTCTCACCAGCAACTACTCGTCCGAGTATGGTTTCACTTCCGGCGGCGTCATCAACGCCATCACCCGCTCCGGCACCAGCCAGTTCCACGGCAGCGCCTACGAGTTCATGCGCAATAGCGCTCTGGATGCGGCAAACTTCTTCGAAAACAACAACAACCTGCCCAAGGCAGCGTTCCGTCGCAACCAGTTCGGCGCCTCTGCCGGCGGGCCCGTCTGGAAGGACAAGGTCTTCATCTTTGGCGACTACGAGGGTCTGCGCCAAAGCAAGGGCATCACTCATGTGGCCCACACGCCTTCAGCGGCCGCGCGCCTCGGCCACATTCACGACGATAACGGCAATCCCATCACCGTGCCGGTGGACCCCACAATAGCCAAGTTTTTTACTTTTTATCCGCTCCCCAATTCCGGCCTGATCGGTCCGGGAGATACCGGCAACTATGCCTTTTCCGGCGCGCAGATCGTCCCTGAGAATTACTTCACCACTCGTGCCGACGTTAAGCTTTCCGACAAGGACAGCTTGAACTCCAGTTACTACTACGACCGTTCCACCTTTACCCAACCCGATGGAACGAATCAGGTCATGGACCAGTTTGCCGTTGGCCGCCAGGGCGGCTCCCTGGAAGACACGCACATTTTCAGCCCGCAAATGGGCAACACCATCCGTCTGGGCTACAACCGCAGCTACGGCGACGGTCAATTGACTCCCAACGCGATCAATCCGGCAGCCGCCGACCACTCGTTTGGCATCCTGCCCACGCTGTACGCACCGCGCATCACCGTGCCCGGGCTTACTCCATTCCGCGGCGGCTTGCGCGGCCAGTCGGTTCAGAATTACCTGATGCAAAGCTTCCAGGTGTATGACGACGCGGTGCGCACCGTGGGCACCCACAACATCAAGTTCGGCGGCATGATCGTCCGCATGCACGAAGACCTGTTCGCCCCCTTTATTGAAGATGGCACCGTTACCTTCAAGAGCATGTCTGATTTTATTCAGAATGTGCCCTTCAGATTCAGTGGCCCACCCGACATCTCGGCTATTTCTACTCACTACAACCGCGACTGGATCCTGGGCGCCTACCTGCAGGACGACTGGCATCTCCGCTCCAACCTGACTCTGAACCTGGGAGTGCGTTACGAAATGTCCACCATTCCCACGGAGAAGAACGGCAATATCGCCAACTTGCAGACCATCGAAACCAATCCGGCGACCGGTCCTTTCTATCACACCTATTTCCAGCGCAACCCCACGCTCAAGAATTTTGAGCCGCGAATCGGCTTTGCCTGGGACCCGTTCCATAACCAGAAGACCGCCATCCGCGGTGGCTTCGGGTTGTTCGATGCCCTCCCGTTGCCTTACGAGCTGGTCATCAACAACGCCCAAACATCGCCCTTCCACGTGACCGCTACGGTTACCAATCCGGGACAGGGCTCGTTCCCTGGGGGTATCGCCTCGCAGCTCAGCAATCCGCCCGTCGCCAGCCAGGTCTGGAACTACGTCCAGCCTGACCTCAAGCGCAACTACATTTATCAGTGGAACCTGAACGTTCAAAGGCAGCTGCCCGGCAATACGGCTGTGACGGTCGCCTATGCCGGTTCGCGCGGCGTGCATAACCCGTTCCAGGAAGACGACATCAACACCGTCTTTCCCTATCACGTCGGCGATCGCTGGGTGTTCCCTAATCCCATCTGCTCCGGGCCCACGCCCAACGCTACTTGTCTGACCCAGGGCGGTGCCGGCCTAGTCCCCGGGCACCCGATTAACACTAATGTCAACGCCATCCAGAGCACGCTCTGGACCAGCCTCTCCTACTACAACTCGCTGCAGGTGCGCCTGACCAAGGACATGAGCCATGGCCTGCAAGCCATGACCTCCTTTACCTGGAGCAAGACCATGGACACCTCGTCCGGCAGTTTCGCCGGCGACAATTTCGCGGCTGATCTGAGCCCGACCACGCCCTGGTGGGACCTGAAGCTCGTCCGCGGCCTCTCCGATTTCAATGTTGGGCGCAACCTGGTGGTGAACTTGCTTTACCAGGTTCCTACTCCTCATGCGTTCGCTGGACCAGCAGGCTGGGCCTTACGGGGATGGCAGTTGGGAACCATCTTTGAGGCCAGCGACGGCGTTCCCATCTGGCCGCTGAATGGCGTCGAAGGCGACCCCATGGGTCAGTTGAACTCGGAGCCGATTGGCATTCCCGACCGCATCTACGGCGGACCTTGCAGTACGGCGGTTAATGTGGGCAATCCTAATCAGTACATCAATCCCAATTGCCTGACCATTGCCCAAGCGCCCAGCCAGAGCTTCTACAACACTTATTGCGACAAGTCGCACGCCTTCCCGCGCTGCGACAATCTGGTGGGTACTGAGGCGCGCAATTCCATCATTGGACCGGGACTGGTCAACCTCGACTTCTCCATGGTCAAGAACAATCACATCCGGGAAAACCTGAATGTGCAGTTCCGCGCCGAGTTCTTCAACGTCATCAATCACGCGAACTTTGCTCCACCCGTGGACAATATGGAGGCTTTCGACGCCAGCGGCGCGCCCGTCCCGGGCTTCGGCCAGATTGACTCGACGCAGACCCCGGGACGTGAAATTCAGTTCGCAATCAAGGTCATGTGGTAGTCGCAATCAATTGCGGGAACCAGGCTTACCGCCTGGTTCCCACATTGTGAGCCACCGGCGCTAGCTGAGGGCAGGGAGGAAATGCGGCAGCGATGAAAACTTGGGCCCTGGGGAAAGTTGTTTTGGGCTTTCTGTGTCTTGCCCCCCTGGCGTATTCGATCACCCATTCCGCCTCGGTCGGCCGCGAGCAATCAGCCGGCAGTGAATCTTCTATGCAGGCGAGGGCGCAATCCGCCCTCTCCACCATCAGCGGCAGGCTAAAGATCGCGGGGCTGCAGCACCCGGTTAAGGTGCTGCGAGATCGTTGGGGCGTGCCCCACATCTACGCCCAGAACCAGCACGACCTGTTTTTCGCTCAGGGGTTCGTGACCGCCCAGGATCGCCTGTTTCAAATGGAACTCTGGAAGCGCGTGGGCCAGGGACGGCTCGCCGAGGTGCTCGGCCCGGACTATTTGCAACGCGACATCAATGCCCGTTTGCTGGCCTACCGCGGCTCCATGACCGACGAAAACGCTAGCTATGCTCCCGATGCCAGGGAAATCCTGGAAGCGTTCACTCAGGGTGTTAATGCGGAGATCGTGCGCCGCCTGACGCCCGGCGGTCCCGGCCTGCCTCTGGAATTCCAACTTGCCGGATTCAAGCCCGAGCCGTGGAAGCCGGAAGACTGCCTGACCCGCATGGCCGGCTTTCCCATGACCCGCAACTCGGTGGCGGAACTTCTCCACGCCAAGCTCGTGACCCTGATTGGCGCGAAGAAAGCCTCGGAGTTGCTCGGCCTTGACCCGCCAGTGGTGCTCGACCCTGCTCCCGGCGAAGATCTTTCCAACTTGTCTCCGGAACTTCTGCGCAACCTGCAGGGCAGCGACAGTTCCATGGCCCTGGTGCCGCAGTTGGCCGCCGATTCCCGCCTGCTCGACGTGCCCGCAACCGACAATTGGGCCAGTAACAACTGGGTGGTCTCCGGCAAGTTGACTGCCTCCGGGCGTCCTCTGCTGTGCAACGATCCCCACCGCACCATAGATAAGGTTCCCTCCTTGCGGTACGTTGTGCACCTGGTGGCCCCAGGTTGGGACGTAATTGGCGCCACTGAGCCCGGTTCGCCCGGCATTGAAGACGGCCACAACCAGCGCATCGCCTGGGGCTGGACCATCTTCGGCATGGACCAGCAGGATTTGTACCTGGAGAAACTCGATCCCAACAATCCCCTGCGCTACAAAACCGAAAACGGCTGGCAGCCCATGCAGGTGGAGAAGGCCACGTTCCACGTGAAGGGCCAGCCCGATGTGACGGTGGACCTGAAGTTCACGCGGCACGGCCCGGTGCTCTGGGAAGATGTGCCCACGCATCGTGCTCTCGCCTTGCGCTGGATTGGCGCTGAACCCGGTACCGCCGGCTATCTCGCCTGCCTCACCCTCGACCGGGCGCAGAACTGGCAGCAGTTTGAATCCGCAGCTCAGCGCTGGAAGCTTCCCACCCACAACATCGTTTACGCCGATGTGGAGGGCAATATCGGCGAGCACTCCGTCGGCATGGAGCCCATCCGCAAGAACTTCACCGGAACCATGCCTATGCCCGGTCACGGCGGCTACGAGTGGGCAGGATGGGTGCCCTTGCGGGAACTCCCCCATCAGTTCAATCCCCAGCGCGGTTTTGCGGTCACCGCCAACCAGCGAATGATTCCCGAGAATTTTCCTTATAAGGTCGGATTTGAATGGGCGGAGCCTTACCGTGCCAATCGCATTACCGAGGTGCTGAGCGGCGACGCTGGCAGCGGCCACAAGATCACCCTGGAAGACATGGAGCGCCTGCAGGCCGACGTCACCTCTCTCCCTGCCCGCGAACTGTTGCGCCTTTTACCGGCGGCGATCGGCAATTCCGACGACCCGGTCGCGAAATTGCTTCTTAAATGGAACGCCGTTGTGGACCGCGACTCGGCGGCCGCAGCGCTCTATGAGTTCTGGCAGGGTGAGATCGAAAATCAAATGCTGCACCGTCTCGCGCCGGAAAACGCCTGGCCGGCGCTGCGCGGGCACATTCCGCTCACTGTCATGCTCCCGCATCTGCAGAATCCAGATGCCGCGACCTTTGGCGCCAATCCGGTCGCGGCTCGCAATGAACTGCTGCGCGATGCGCTCCACGTTGCCGCCGACCACCTGAAGTCGCTGCAAGGGCCGGATCCCTCAGCTTGGTCCTGGGGACGCCTGCACACCGTCACTTTCCACCACGTGCTGGAATTGTTGCCGAACGGCAAATCGCTGTTTGACGTGGGCCCTGTGCCTCGTCCCGGCGATTCCTATACGGTGAACGCCGCTTACTATAACGGCCAGAGCTTTGATCAGCTCAGCGGTCCCAGCTACCGCGAAATCATTGATGTCGGAAATTGGGACGGCTCCCTGGTTGTGAACGTGCCCGGCGAGAGCGGCCAGGCCGGCAGTCCCCACTACTCTGACCTGCTGCCCCTGTGGGACCAGACCCAATATTTCCCCATGCTTTATTCGCGCGATGCGGTGGAGAAGCAGGCTAAGGATCGCCTGACCCTCGAGCCCGCGAATCCGTAAGAATTCATAGGAGGCCTGAATGAGGCGTTTTGCCCTGCTGCTGTCGCTTGTTCTGGTTGTCCCGCTCTTTGTACTGGCCCAGGAGGCGTCCGTTCCTGAGATTGCTTTCGATTCTGTTCCCAACCTGCTCAAGCTTCCGCCTGACCTTTATCTGGGCGAGGCTGCCGGCGTAGCTGTCAATTCCAAGGGCGATATCTTCGTGTTCACCCGCAGCGGCCACACTCGCCTGTTCGAGTTTGATCCCAGCGGCAAGTTCATGCGCGAAATCGGCCAGGACCTTTATGGCTTTTCCTTCGCCCACGTGGTGCGCATTGATAAGAACGACAACATCTGGGCCGTGGATGAAGGCGCCAACATGGTCATCGAATTCAACCCCGAGGGCCGCGTCATCACCCTTTATGGCCGCAAGCCGGAAGCGGTCGAGGGTGGCGGCCCGCGTGCTCCCGGCGCCCCGCCGCCTCCACCCCCGCCGCCCGATTTCGCCACCTTCCAGGAGCGGCTCTTCAACCGCCCCACCGATGTTGCCTGGGACGCCGAAGGCAATAGCTATATCTCTGATGGCTACGGTAACTCGCGCGTGGTGAAGTACGACAAGAATGGCGACTGGGTCACCGAATGGGGCAAGCGCGGCAGCGAACCGGGCGAGTTCTATCATCCTCACACCATCGCCACGGACGCTAAGGGCAATGTCTACGTCGGCGACCGCGAGAACCACCGCATTCAGGTCTTTGATGGCAATGGCAAATTCCTCAAAGCGTTCACCAACATAGGGGCGCCGTGGGCCATCTGCATTACGCCCGGACCGCACCAGGTGCTCTACACCTCTGATTCCAATAAGGGTCGCATCTACAAGATGGACCTGAATGGCAACATCCTCGGCGCCTTCGGCAAGCCCGGCAAGCAACTGAAGGAATTCGGATGGGTTCACGAGATTGCCTGCCCCTCCGAAAACACCCTTTTTGCCGCTGAACTGCTGAATTGGCGAGTACAGAAACTAACCCTGCATCCGTCGCACTGACCAAA
>JAICWP010000046.1 GCA_025934735.1 Terriglobales bacterium
CCAGCCCCAGCCCCAGCTAAACATTCCGAGGTGGAACCTGGCTGTCCGGATCGCCTTTCGATTCTCGATGGTATATTTGGGGCTGTATTGTTATGCCACGGAAATCTTCCCCGGCCTGTTCAGCGCTACCGGGGGACCTGGAGCCGTCTTGCCCAATGGGGCCACTAACTGGCCGCTGCGCCCCGTGATCTTCTGCACCGCCGCCCATATTTTCCACGTGATGGTGCCGCTGTCCTACGACATCAACAGCGGCACCGGCGACTGCATGTTCGCTTGGGTCACTGCCTTCTGCGTGCTAATGATTGCCACTGCCGCGACCGTCGTCTGGTCACTTCTCGACCGCAACCGGGAGAATTACGCTGGGCTGCATAAGTGGTTTCGGCTTTTCGTTCGCCTCGCGCTTGCCGAAGAGATGATTGGCTACGGTATGGTGAAAGTTTTCCTGGTGCAGATGGTTTATCCCTCATTGACCAGGCTGGTGCAGCCTTTCGGCACGTTCTCCCCCTACGGGGTTCTCAACAACTCCATCGGCGCGGCCCCGGCTTATGAAATCTTCACCGGCTGCGCCATGATCGCAGCTGGATTGCTGCTGATCGTCCCTCGCACGGCCACCTTGGGCGCCCTGATCAGCGTTGCCTGCATGATCGAGGTGTTTATGCTGGCCATGACGTACGATGTGATAGCAAAGCTGTTTGCTTTCCACCTCATCCTGCTCTGCTGTTTTCTCCTGGCCCCCGACGTTTCGCGCCTGGTCAGATTCCTTTTGCTGCACCGGACCACGTCGCTTTCCACCGAAGCGCAACTCTTCCGTCGGGTCCGGGCCAACCGGATCGCACTTGCCGCGCAAATCATATTTGGTCTCTGGCTCGTAGGCTTGGCCTGGCAACAGAGCTGGAGTTACTGGAATACCCTGGGCGCTGGCAGACCGCTCCCAGCGCTCTATGGCATCTGGGAGGTCCGCCAGATGTCGATCGACGGACAACCTCGCCCGCCGCTGCTCACCGACTCCACACGTTGGCGGCGCGCCATCTTCGATTACCCCGACCGGATGGCATTTCAGCGGCTGGACGATTCGTTCGCTCCTTATGGTGCCTCCATCAATCTCCCGGAGAGAACTCTCGCCCTCACGAAGAGTGATGACAAGAACTGGACGGCGAACTTCATCTTCCAGCGGCCTGCCCATGATCAACTCATCCTGGATGGCCGGATGGACAATCATCAGGTTCATATGGAGCTTCAGTTGACCGACCGGAATTCGTTTCTGCTGGTCTCAAGAGGTTTCCACTGGATCCAGGAGTTTAAATTGCTTCCGCAGCCTTGATTGGATAAACGGAAAATCATCCAGCGAGTCCTTGAAATCCACAACAGACTTCATAAGGTGCCGTAAAGACTGCGGGGATAGTTACAACTAGGAGCTTCTTCCATCGCAGTGATAGTGAATGGCCTATTCTCAGCCGCTTTCTGACGGAGGTCACGAATGAACGCACAGCTTCAGATGATCCCACAGCCCCACACCAAACCCACCCAGGCCCAGACCGATATTCCGAGCTGGAACCTAACCCTGCGGATTGCCTTTCGATTCTCGATGATATATCTGGGGCTGTATTGTCTCGTCACGCAAAACGTCGCCAGCTTCTTCAACGCTGATGAGGGAGCCGTTATTCCCGATCCGGCCACTCTCTGGCCGCTGCGCTCCGTGATCTCCTGGACAGGCGCCCATATTCTCCACGTGAATGCGCCCGTGACCGCCTTCTGGGGCGGCAACAGCGGCACCGCCGACGACATGTTCGGTTGGGTCACGGCCTTCTGCGTGCTAATGATTGCCACTGCCGCGACCCTCGTCTGGTCACTTCTCGACCGCAGTCGGGAGAATTACGCTGAGCTGCATAAGTGGTTTCGGCTTTTCGTTCGCTTCGCGCTTGCCGGACAGATGCTCATGTACGGTTTTGCGAAAGTCATCCCGATACAGATGGCGCATCCCAAATTGACCTGGCTGCTGCAGCCTCTCGGCACGTTCTCTCCCATGGCGACGCTCTGGAACTCCATTGGCTCGGCCCCGGCTTACGAAATCTTCACTGGTTGCGCCGAAGTCGCAGGCGGATTGCTGCTGATCGTCCCTCGCACGACCACCTTGGGCGCGTTGATCAGCCTCGCCGACATGATCCTTGTGTTTATGCTGGACATGACGTACGATGTGCCGGCAAAGCTGCTTGCCTTCCACAACCTCCTGCTTGCCTGCTTTCTCCTGGCTCCCGAAGTTTCACGCCTGGTCAGATTCCTGTTGCTGAACCGGGCCACGGCGCCTTCCACGCAAGTGCAACTCTTCCGTAGCTTCCGAGCCAACCGGATCGCACTTGCCGCGCAAATCATATTTGGTCTGTGGCTCGTAGGCATGAACGTCCAAGACTGTTGGAGTTACTGGAGAACCGAGGGCGACGGCAGACCGCTCCCGCCGCTCTATGGCATCTGGGAGGTAAAGCAGATGTCGATCGACGAACAACTACGTCTGCCACTCCTCACCGACTCCACCCGTTGGCGGCGCGCCATCTTCGATTTACCCAGCCGGAACTGTGCTGGGGCGTACACACAAGTGAGATACTCACAAGCGTCCCTGTGCATGGCCTTTCAGCGCTGGGACGATTCGTTCACTCCTTATGGCGCCTCGGTCAAGATCCCGGAGAAAACTATCGTCCTCACGAAGAGTGACGACAAAAACTGGACGGCGAACCTCACCTTCCAGCGGCCTGCCGAGAATCAACTCATCCTGGATGGCCGGATGGACAATCATCAGGTTCATATGGAGCTTCAGTTGACCGACCGGAATTCGTTTCCGCTGATCTCAAGAGGTTTCCACTGGACCATGGAGGCCCCCTTCGGTCGCAATTGATGGTAGGTCAGTATGACTCGAGGGGATTCAAGCATGAGAACCCGTCTCCGTATCGTTCTTCCCGGTGGCAACGGACAGGTCGGCAACATTCTCGCCCGACATTTTCACGCTCAGGGACATGATGTCGTCGTCCTCGCTCGCAGGGCTACATTAGCCCCGTGGCGCGTCGTCAATTGGGATGGAGCAACTCTGGGTAACTGGACATCCGAACTGGAGAATACTGATGTGCTCATTAACCTCGCGGGCAGAAGCGTAGATTGCCGATACACTACGGCAAACCGCAGAGCAATCAAAGAATCCCGGATTCAGACGACTCACTTGCTAGGTCAAGCGATTGGTCACTGCCTTCATCCGCCCCGCTTGTGGATGAACGCAAGTACCGCGACGATTTACCGTCATGCTCTTGACCGACCGATGGACGAGCAGACCGGGGAGATTGGTGGCAACGAACCGAATGCGCCTGCCAAATGGCATTTCAGTATCGATGTCGCCACTAGCTGGGAAACGACTTTCTTCGACGCTGTTACACCCAATACTCGCAAGATCGCACTTCGCAGCGCCGTGGTCATGAGTCCAGATCGCGGGGGAATATTCGATAAATTGCTTCGTCTGGTTCGGTTTGGTCTCGGAGGAACTTCAGCCAGCGGTATGCAATTTGTTTCTTGGATTCACGATGCCGATTTCTTGGGTAGTATCGATTACCTGATTGCCCGAGATGAGATTGATGGCGTGGTCAATATTGCATCGCCAAATCCTTTGCGGAACCGGGAATTCATGAAGGCCCTGCGAGAAGCATGGGGATCACGCATCGGGCTGCCTGCGGCAAGCTGGATGCTGGAGATAGCTACCCTTTTTCTGCGCTCCGAAACGGAACTGGTGCTCAAGAGCCGCCGCGTTATTCCCGGTCGTCTTGTCGAAGCTGGTTTCCAATTTCAATTTCCTGAGTGGGAAAGCGCCGCACAACATCTGGTTAGGCGCTGGCGTGCGACCGATCGTTCAGTGCCATCCCTAGCTTCGTAATC
>JAICWP010000025.1 GCA_025934735.1 Terriglobales bacterium
CAATTCCACCGTCCTGGGAGCCTCGCAGTTCGGCTTCCTGACCGCCGCGCGTGCCCCCCGGCAGATCCAGTTTGCTTTAAAGCTTTCGTTCTGATCGCTGCCTGAACTGTTCCTTGGCCGAATCTCGCACGAGGTTCGGCCTTTTTGTTTTGCTTGTCCCGACCGGCCCGTTACCGGACTCCTCCTGGTGCCTTCAGGGGCGAAGAATCTCTCGTGCACGGCGACGATGGCCAGCAGGTCCTATTCGGTACAATCCTCTCTGCATGGCCACCACGGTGCGATCGTTCGCTAAGGTCAATATCGGTTTGTGCATCGGCAGCAGGCGTGCGGATGGCTTTCACGAATTGCGCACTGTCTACCAGACGATCGAGTTGCACGACAGGGTCACCGTGAGCGTGGGGAAGGGCACGGGCATTGAGCTGCACTGCACCACGGCTGGCGTTCCCCTGGATAGAACGAATACTTGCTGGCGGGTGGCCGAGCGCGCCGTGGCGCAGCTGGGCATGGCGGGTCGGGTGCGTATTGAAATCGAAAAGCAACTGCCGGTGCAGGGCGGCCTGGGCGGCGCTTCTTCGAACGCGGTGGCCACGTTGCTGGCCCTGGAACGCGAACTCCATCGCGACCTGCCCTTCCCCGAAAAACTTCGGCTGGCCGCGGAAGTCGGGTCCGACCTGCCTCTGTTCCTGATCGGCGGAACCGTGCTGGGCGTCGGCCGTGGCGAGGAGGTGTATCCCCTGCCCGAGTTGCCGCCCATCGCTTGTGTGCTGATCACGCCCGGGGTGCCCGTTTCCACCCCGCGAGCCTTTGCCGACTGGGACGGCATGCAAGCATCGGCAAAATTGACGGTTTCCCCGCCCTCCGATAGAATCAACCTGTTCAGTTCAGCCGTTTTTTGCGGCTTGAATGACTTTTTGTCCCGGCCCAGTGAAGCGGCCGGGCGGCTTTTTTCCGGTGTCCCTGCCATGGAGAGTAGGGGCCGGGCCGAGACCCAGCTGCTCGACCTTGTCCGTACCGGGATCGCGAACGACTTTGAAAAAGTCGTATTCCCGCAGCATCCCGAACTGGCAGAGGTGAAAAGTATTTTAGAAGCCGAGGGAGCGCTGTACGCTTCCCTGTCAGGTTCCGGCTCTGCGGTTTTTGGCCTGTTCGGCTCACCCGAGGCCGCCAGTACGGCAGCGGGGCGCTTACAGGCACACGGAACTCGCGCTCACGTGACCACTACCGTGCCGCGAACGCAATACTGGGAACGGTTGCTGGAAATTGACAAGTGACCACTGGCAACTGACCCACTGGGTTTGGGCGGTCGACTAATGGTAGGTCAAGTGCCTTTGGAGCACTTTGTCTAGGTTCGAATCCTAGCCGCCCAGCCAGAGAATCCGTCGTTAGCTCTGGTTGTGGTCGTCAGCCAAGAGCCAATGGCGAAAGTCCACGACGTACTTATGGCGGCACCGACAAAACACGTGGGTTGGCAGCGCAGTTTGACTCCGGAGACGAGGCAAGCCATGGCAACGATGGCCACCGCAACCGAAAGCAAAACGCAGCAGTCTGAACCCAAGCCGGAACGCAAGCCACAACGCGCCCGCATGGACGACAAATTCAAGATTTTTTGCGGCACCGCTAACCCGAACCTGGCTGACGAGGTCTGCAACTTTTTGGGTTTGGTGCGCGGCCAGGCGCACGTTACCCGTTTTTCTGACGGTGAAGTGTACGTACAGATTCTGGAAAACGTCCGCGGCGCTGACGTGTTTCTGATGCAGCCCACGTGCCATCCGGGGGATATGCACCTTATGGAGCTGCTGCTGATGATGGACGCGCTGAAGCGCGCTTCGGCGCGGCGTATCACCGCGGTCATCCCCTATTTCGGTTACGCCCGCCAAGATCGCAAGGACAAGCCGCGCGCCCCCATTTCCGCCAAGCTCGTTGCCGACCTGCTTACCACGGCGGGCGCCGACCGCGCCCTGGTCGTGGACCTGCACGCGCCCCAGATCCAGGGTTTCTTCAACATTCCGGTAGACCACCTGTTCGCCTCGCCGGTGCTGGTGGATCATTTCAAGAAGATGGCCTTGCCCGATTTGACTGTGGTTTCGCCCGATGCGGGCGGCGTGGAGCGGGCCCGCTTCTTTGCCAAGAAGGTGGATTCGCCCCTGGCCATTGTGGATAAACGCCGGGTGGAGATGAACGTCGCCGAGATCATGCACGTCATCGGAGACGTCAAAGGCCGCACCTGCTTGTTGATTGACGACCTGATTGACACCGCGGGCACGCTGGTAAAGACCGCGCGCGCTCTCAAAGACAGCGGTGCCGGACGGATTTTTGCCTGCGCCACCCACGCCGTGCTCTCCGGGGAGGCAGTGGAGAACCTGGCCAAATCGGATATCGAGCAGGTGGTGGTGACTGACACTATCCCGCTCAGTGAGGCGGCGCAGCGCGAGCCCAAAATCAAAGTGCGTTCCATTGCCGGGCTGATTGCGCGCGCCATTCAGTCGATTCACGAAGAGACTTCGGTCAGCAAGCTATTCATGTAAGGCAGGACTTAACTTATGGCAACAGCAACCAAAGAAAGCAACGTACTGGAAGCCAAGCAGCGGCAGAGCAACGGGAAGAACGAAGCCCGGCGCGTGCGTCGCGGCGGCCAGGTGCCGGGTGTGGTGTACGGCGCCAAGAAAGCGCCGGTCGCGGTGTCGCTGGATCCCAAGCAGATCGCGCGCATTCTGCAGTCGGCCACCGGCCACAACACCATTTTCGAGCTGGCGTTGGATGGCGAGCGCACTCGCGCCATGATCGTGGATTGGCAGCATGAGCCCATCAAAGGCTCGCTGCTGCACGTGGACCTTAAACGCATTGCCATGGACCAGAAGCTGCAGGTGCGCGTCCCCATCGTGATGAAGGGCGAGGCCATCGGCGTTAAGCAACAGGGCGGAATTCTGGAGCAGGTGGCGCGCGAGGTCGAAGTGGAGTGCTTGCCGGACGACATTCCCAGCTCCATCGAGGCGGACGTTACCGAGTTGGTGTTCGGCAAAGTGCTGCGTGTTGCCGACCTGCCGCACAGCGGCAAGTTGAAATTCCTGAGCGACCCGAACCAGCCTGTGGCCCACGTCATTTCGGTTAAGGAAGAAGTGGCCCCCACTCCGGAAGCGGTCGCGGCCGAAGCTGCCGTTGCTCCCACCGAACCCGAAGTCATCAAGAAGGGCAAGCAGGAGACCGAGGAAGAGGGTGGCGAAGCTGCTCCGGCAGAGAAGCCGGAGAAGGCCGAGAAGAAGGAAAAGAAAGAGAAATAACCCGGTGTTGTGGCGCCGGCGCGTGGGCACGTTTCAGGGTTTCAGAGTTCAGGAACCTTGAACCTGCGAAACTGAAACTTGGTAATAGGCGGGTGACGGGTAAGCGTGAAACTGATCGTCGGGCTCGGCAATCCGGGCATCGAATACCAGTTCACGCCCCACAACCTCGGCTTTTTGACGGTTGACCGTCTGGCTGAACGTCTTGCGGTAGAGGTCAAGAACCGGCACTGCCAGGCGCTAACGGCTCGGGCCACAGTAGGCGAACAGGCCGTACTGCTGGTCAAGCCCGAAACGTACATGAACCTGAGCGGGCTGGCGGTGCGCGGGCTGGTGGAGGAGTACGAGGCCACGCCGGAGCAGGACCTGATCGTGATCTACGACGAACTGGACCTGCCGTTTGGCGCAATTCGTATCCGGCCTCGAGGCGGCACGGCGGGCCACAACGGAATGGAATCCATTGTGGGCGCGCTGGGCACGGAAGAGTTCTTGCGGATCCGGCTGGGCATCGCGCCTGACCGCAAGGTCGCGGACGGCGCCCGTTATGTGCTGGGCCAGTTTCGCCGGTCGCAGTACAAAGCCGTGGACCAGATGCTGGATAACGCGGCAGACGCAGTGGAAGCAATTTTGAAAGAGGGCGCGGCGGCGGCCATGAACCGCTTCAACCGCAAGCCCGAAACAGAAGCAAGCGATTAGCCACGGATTTGCACGGATCCCTCAGGTTTTCTGACGATCTGTGGCCAGGTTTGGGAGAAAACATGCAACGTACTTATGAAGTGATGTTCATTGTTCGGCCTGACATGGGCGAAGAGGACTTGGAGAAGCTGGTGTCCACGCTGGAGTCGCAGGTTTCCGCGGCCGGCGGCGCCGTGAAGAATGTGGAGCGCATGGGCAAGCGCCGCCTCGCCTACATGGTGCGCCGCTTTCAGGAAGGCATGTATGTGCTGTTCACGGTGGAAGGTGGCGGCACTGCCATTCATGAAATGGAACGCCGCCTGCGCGTCACCGAGCCGGTGATCAAATTTCTCACCGTGCGCGTGGATAAGGAGCAGGCGCGCCTGGCCAAGCTGAAGGAGCGGCGCAAGGCGCCCGCGCCGCCTCCGGAAACGGGCAGCCAGCCGGCGGCAGTAACGGCATAAGCGACGTTTCAAGGTCGCATGATGGCAAAGTCTCACCGGCTTTGTGCATTCGCAACCTTGAAACCGGATTTTCGAAGATTCTAAGGAGCATTATGGCTGACGAGACACAAAGACCTCAAACGGCGGGGGCTCCGGCTCCGGCCGAGACTCCCACGCACGCTGCGCCGGCACCGTCGGCAGCGGCGCCCACGCCCGGACCACGTGGCGGGCGTGGCCCCGGCGGATCGCGCGAAGGTGGACGCAAATATTTCCGCCGCAAAAAGGTATGCAAATTCTGCGTGGAAAAGATCCAGTCAATTGACTACAAGGACTATCGGCTGCTCTCGCAATTCGTGGCGGAGAGCGGCAAGATCGTGCCTCGCCGTCTGAGCGGCGTGTGTACACCGCACCAGCGGCGGCTGTCCACGGCGATCAAGCAGGCGCGCAACATCGCCCTGCTGCCGTTCAGCGCGCGCACCTGAGGGCGGCCGTTAGTCGTTGGCTGTGAGTCGTTCGCCTTGCAAGGGTACAGACTGACGACACGCCCACGCGCAATACGGTGGTTCCATTGCCCAGCGGCCGAAGGAACCACAAGCCATCAGAAACTCTGAGGCCTCAGCCACAAGCCACGAGAAACCCTGAGGGCTCAGCGCCGTAGGCGCGCCATTGGAAAGCCCAGGACGGGAGTCCTGGGTCAGGAACGGAATTCGAACAGGAGTCCTGTAAGGACGACACGGAAATTTCAGAACGGAGTAATCCATGGAAGTCATTCTGAAGGAAGATGTAGATAAGCTGGGCTCGCGCGGCGATGTGGTCAAGGTCGCCGACGGATATGGCCGCAACTACCTGCTACCGCGCAAGCTGGCCATCGAAGCCACTAAGAATAATCGCGCGGTTATTGAGCAGATGAAGGCCGCGTCGGTCCGCCGCTCAGCCCGCGATAAGGCCGATGCCGAGGCTCTCTCCACTCAGTTCAACAACCTGACCCTCTCCTTCCAGCGCCGTTCCGGCGAGCACGACCAGCTGTTTGGCTCGGTCACCTCGTCTGACCTGGCCGCCGAGATGGAGAAAAAAGGTTTCAACGTGGATCGCCGCAAGATCCAGTTGCATGAATCCCTGAAGTCCTTGGGCGAGTTCACCGTCCCGGTGAGGCTGCACAGGGAAGTCACTGCTCACGTGCGCGTGGTTATTGAAAAAGAAGCCACGGAAGAGGAGCAGTAGTCTGGGTTGTCATCTGTGCTGCGCTAGCTCAATGGCCGAGCGAGCGCAGCCAAGGGACCTGCTTTCCCAAGGCCAACCTGGAACTTGGCAGTCCCGTAACGCGTACAATCCACGAGACAAACTGCGCGCACGGAGGACTCCATGGCATCAACCAAGCCGGCACTCGGACCGGCGCAGACAGATGCCGAAGCCCGCACCACTACATTTGTCCTGATCGGGATCGCCCTGGCCATCGCGCTCGTCCATCTGCTCACCAATTCCCGCTACGGCTTCCATCGCGATGAACTGCAAACTCTGAGCGATGCCCTGCACCTCGACTGGGGATTCGTGGCCTATCCGCCTTTGACCCCGTTTCTGGAGCGGATCAGCCTGCATATTTTTGGCATTTCCCTGGTCGGATTGCGGCTCTTCTCCGTGATCGCGCAGGCCGCGGCCATTGTGGTGACCGGATTGATAGCCCGGGAACTAGGCGGCGGACGTCTCGCACAAATCGCCGCCGCGCTGGCCGTCGCACTCTCTCCCCTGCCATTGTTCGAAGGCACGGAGTTCCAATACTCGACCTTTGATTACCTGTGGTGGGTGCTGATTGCCTACTTCGTAGTTCGCCTGCTCAATACGGAGAACCCTCGCTGGTGGCTAGCCATTGGCGTTACCGTGGGCTTGGGTTTCATGACCAAGTACACCATGGGTTTTTACGTCGCCGGCATTCTGGGGGGCATGCTGCTGACCCGCGCCCGGCGGTTCTTCCTCAGCCCGTGGTTCTGGGGCGGCACGGCGCTGGCTTTTGTGATTTTTCTGCCCAACATCATCTGGCAGATCCGGCATGGATTCATCTCCCTCCACTTCCTGCAGCACATCCATGCGCGCGACGTGGGCGAGGGCCGGACGAACGGCTTCGTGCGTGACCAGTTACGGATCTGCGCGAATCTTTTCGCCGCGCCCTTGTGGATTGGTGGGCTAATAGCTTTTCTGCGCAGCCCGAAATACCGGTTGCTGGCCTGGATGTACCTGATCCCGCTGGCCCTGTTTGTAATTTTGGCAAGGGACGAGGCTATTACCTGGCGGCCGCCTATCCCATGCTGATTGCGATGGGCGCGGCCGCAGGGGAGCGATGGCTCGCCTCTCTGCCGCGCCTCGGGCGGCGCACCGTAGAAGCTACGTTTTTCGTGGGCCTTGTGCTGTTCGGCCTGTACTTCGGCGCTGTGATTTTGCCCCTGGCATCGAGCGGGCCCCTCAAGTCTTTCGCTCTCAAGAACAACGGCGATCTGCGGGAAGAGATTGGCTGGAACCAACTGGTCAGGACGGTTGCCGGCATTCGCGACTCCTTGTCTCCGGAGCAGCAAGCCAATGTAGGCGTGCTGGTAGGGAATTACGGCGAGCAGGGTTCGATCGAAGTTCTAGGCCGGGCTTATCATCTGCCACAACCGATCAGCGGCACGAATTCGGCGTGGCTGCGCGGCTATCCTGAGCCCCCGCCTTCGACTCTGATCGTGCTGGGTTGGTCGCGGAAAGGCGCGGAGAGCACCTTTACCTCCTGCCGCCTCGCTGGACACAACGGCAATTCTGTGGGCGTTCATAACGAGGAGAGCGACGACCACCCGGACATTTTTGTTTGTGGCCCTCCCCGCCTGCCCTGGCCGCAATTCTGGAAGGAGTTCCAGCGCTTCGGCTGATCCCCATTCCGCAACGCACCTTAGAAGGGTTGAGAACTTTCAAAACCTTGCTGCTTTGTTCCTGCTAAGCTCTCCCCGGAGCTCGCATGTCGCGCCGAATTCTTCTGATCTCGCTGCTGATTGCTTCTGCCGCGCCGTTCGCCCGGGCGCAACCCAAGCCTCGCGTTCGCGCCATCACCGCCTTCGTGCGCCTCGACCGGGACCACTACCAGCCTCAGGTGCAAGATGCCGTCTCCTTCCTGCACCGCGCCCAGGCGGCCTACCAGGGTGCCGGTTATGAAGTGCAGACGTTGCGCATCACCACCCAGCCCTTTCCCGAATACATTCACGGCTTGTCGCATCAGCAGGCGCTGGCATTTTTTCGCAGTCTGGACGAGTTGGCGCAAAAGCAGGGATTCATCGCCAGCCTCGGCCCGGCGATGCTCAGCGATTCAGATGATCGTGGCATGGCGAATCTGCTCTCCGAGGTCCTGGCGTCTTCCAAGAACCTGTCTGGCAGCATCGTCATCGCCGGTCAAGACGGGTTGCACTGGAAGGCCATTGCTGCGGCGGCCCAGACCATTCAATACCTGGCCGCCCACTCGCCCGGCGCCCAGGCCAATTTCAATTTTGCTGCCACCGCCATGCTGCCGCCCTACGGCCCCTTCTTCCCCGGCGCATACTTCACCGCTGAAGGCCATCAGTTCGCCATCGGCCTTGAATCAGCCAACGTCGTGCAGGACGCTTTCTCCGCCGGGCAGGACTTACCTTCCGCACGCCGCAGCTTGGCGCAAAAGCTAACCGCAGCCGTCACTCCCATCGAGAAAGTTGCGACGACGCTCGCATCCGGGACCGGTTGGACCTACGCTGGAATGGATGTCTCGCCTGCCCCCTTAGGGGAAGTCTCCATTGGCGCAGCCATCGAAAAGTTGACCGGCGCGCCCTTCGGTTCCTCGGGCACGCTCACCGCCGCTGCCCTCATCACGAGCGTGCTGCGACAGTTGCCGGTCAAACGCGCCGGGTATTCCGGCCTGATGATGCCGATCCTCGAGGACAGCACTCTGGCCCGGCGGTGGGGCGAAGGCCGCATCTCCATTGACGGCCTGCTGGCATATTCATCAGTCTGCGGCACCGGCTTGGACACTATTCCCCTGCCTGGCAAGGTTTCGACGCTCCAGGTCGAACGCATGCTCTCCGACACCGCCAGCCTGGCTTACAAGTGGAACAAGCCTCTGTCTGTGCGACTTCTGCCTGTGCCTGGCAAGCAGGCCGGCGAAAAAACCAGCTTTAACGATCCTCACCTGGTCAACACCGTGCTGCAGCCCCTACCCTAAACTCCTGACTGGGGTCGAAGCGCCCTAAAACTCCCATTTTGGGCCTCTTAGCGGCCCCGGAAGGTTCATTTAACCCCTATAATTCTGCTCACGGATTGGGTCCCGGCCCGTCTAAGCCAGTGCAAACCGGTACCGACTCTGGCAAATCCGGCTTGCCAAGGACAGGTTCAGACGAGACCATGCCGGCCGATGCGATGGCAGTTCCCTTAACGGTTGGCGAGCGTTCCACCCCGAGCCGCAAGCCAGGGGCGGGACAGGGCAGCGGATCCGGAAACCCCAGCTGGGGGCACATGCTCGGACAGAGCTTAGGCCGTGTTGATGACACGGCGCTGATTCGTGAGGCGCAACGCGGCAATGCGGGCGCCTTCGAGGAACTCGTCCGCCATTATGACCAGGCGGTGTTGCGGCTGGCCCTGCACCTGACCGGCTCCGAGCACGACGCTCAAGACATCTACCAGGAAGCGTTCCTTAAGGCTTACAAGAACGTGGGCAGCTTCCGGTTCGAGTGCTCGTTCTACACCTGGATTTACCGCATTGTGACCAATCTCTGCCTCGACCACTTGCGCAAGCGGGCGGTGCGGCGCGAAGAGGCCCCGGTGGCGGTGGATCCCCAGGGCGAGCAGTACGACGTCCTGGAGCAGGTGGCGGACGGGCGTGCCGGCGCCGATCCCGAACGCGACTTGATGCGCCGTGAATTGGGAGGCCGGATCAGCCGGGCCTTGAGCAAGCTGACTCCACGCGAGCGCATGGTATTTGAGTTGAAGCATTACCACGGCCTGAGGCTGCGTACCGTAGGAGAAATTTTGAACACCACCGAGGAAACAGCCAAGAACACGCTGTTTCGGGCCACGCAGAAGCTTCGGGTGGCATTGGCGGATATGAAGTAGCGGTTTTGGAAACGGCCCAGCTCCCTCGGGCCGAAGGAACGAGATTTCGGAAGGGCCCGGCTTCAGCCGGGCCGCAAAGGCGACAAGAACTTGGGGGCTTCAGCCCCTGAGGGACCCCGGAAGGGGATGGAAACTATGAAGTGCGAATGGGTTAAAGCGAACCTTCTGCTGTACATTTACGACGAACTGCTGGACGACGCACGCTATGAGCTGGAGCAGCATGTGGCCCGCTGCGGCGAATGCGCGGCGGAGCTGGAAGGCCTGCGGCAGTTCAAGACCAGCATGACCGCGACGCCGGTTGTGGAGCCCACGCCCAACCTGCTGACGGCCTCGCGCATGCGCCTGCAGGAAGCGCTGGAAACCGCCGAGCAGCCGCGCTTTTGGCAACGCTGGACCTTCGACCTCGCCGCGCTTTTTGGCCGCGCTCGCTTTTCACCCGCGCTGGCCAGCGTGATTTTCATCGTTGGCTTCGCCGCCGGCATCGGCAGCACTTACAAGATTGTTTCCGGCAACAGCCCGCAAATCGCCAGCACTTCCGTGCCGGCACAACCCGTGGAATCTTCCATTACCGGCATTCGCGCTATCAACCAGCTTCCCGGCAGCAACAAGGTGGAAATCAAGTACGACACCGTGACCACGCAATCCGCCGAGGGCTCAATGGACGATTCTCGAATCCAGCAGCTGCTGCTGTTCGCCGCCCGCAATAATTACAACTCCGGCGTGCGCCTCGATTCCGTGGACCTGCTCTCTCAACAGCCGCAGGACCAGCGCGTGCGCGAGGCCCTGATTTATGCGTTGCGGTATGACAGCAACCCCGGAGTTCGGCTCAAGGCCTTAAATAGCCTGGGGGCTTACGTGCGCCAGGATGTGCGGGTGCGCGATGCCGTGCTGGAGGCGCTGCTCAACGACGGCAACCCGGGGGTGCGCGCGGAAGCCATCCACCTGCTGCAATCGGTGCGCGCCGATAGCAGCGTGCGTGACGTGCTGCAACACCTCGCGCGCCAGGATAAGAACTCCTACATTCGCACTGAATCGCGGGCTTTGTTGGCGCAGATGCCGGAGATTGATTGATGGATTACAGGAATTTCATCGCCGCAGCGGAGCCGGCGCTTGCAAATGCTCCGCAGGGAACAGGGAAGGAAACGTTGTGAAAACGACTCCAAAAGTCGCGCTGGTGTTGCTGCTGGCGTCAGTAGCAGCGGCAGCGCAGCAGTCGCGAGTGTATCGCGAAGATGGCGGATGGATAGAAGAGATTACTGGTTCGTTACCGGGAGCACATAGTTTGCGCGTAAGCGCGCAAATGGGCTCAGTGCAGGTGCAGGGTGGCGCCCAGCAGGCTGTCAACTATGTCGTGCGGGTGCGCGCCTATACCTCCTCGGAGCAGGAAGCGCGCCGCCAATTCGAACAGTACCATGTTGAGGCCGCCAAACACGGCGACATGGCCGTGATCGAGGGCCAGTATCTGGGCCGAAGAGCGCGCCATTTTTCCGCGAATTTTTCGCTGCAAGTTCCGCAGAGCCTGGAAGCCGCCAAGGTTGAAACCGATGGCGGCAGTGTGAGCGTCAACGACATTGCCGGCCACGTGGAGGCCTCAAGCGGCGGCGGCAGCCTGAAACTGGACCGCATCGGCGGCAACATCAGCGGCAGCACGGGAGGCGGCAGCATTGACGTTGGGGCGGCCGGCGCCGACCTCGATCTGGAAACCGGCGGGGGCTCTATCCGCGTAGCTTCCGCTAAGGGCAAGATTTCGGCCCAAACTGGCGGCGGCAGCGTGGTGGTGCTGGATGGCTTGCAGGGCGCGTTTCTGGAAACCGGCGGCGGCAGCATCCAGGTGAAGCGCTGCCAGGGCCACGTTAAGGCGTCCACCGGCGGCGGCAGCATTGACCTGGGGCAAATTGACGGTCCAGCGGAAGTGGATACTGGCGGCGGCAGCATTCATCTGGCTCTGGCCAATGGTCCGGTGCGCGCCGAAAGCGGCGGCGGCAGCATCGAACTGATGAATCTCAGCCAGGGGGCGCGGGCGGAAACCGGCGGGGGCGGCATTACCGCCCAATTTGTCGCTACCCGCGGGTCCTTCAGCAACTCAGTGCTGGAAACTCCCGCCGGCGATATCACCGTGTATCTTGCGCCTACTCTCCCGGTCACCATCCATGCCGCCGTGGACATGGGCAATGGCCACAAAATTCGGTCTGATTTTCCGGAGATCAAGGTGCTCTCGGAGGGCGGTGATTACGGTCCCAAGCGCATTACGGCGGAAGGCAGCCTGAACGGCGGCGGGCCGGTGCTCAAAGTGCACACCAGTTCCGGTGACATCGTTTTCCTGCGCAGCAGTAGTAAGTGAAGCTGGCGGCGGGATGGTCACATTGACGAAATTTCCATAGAGGATTCACATGCGTACACTTTTCTTGAGCACGCTGGCGCTGGCAGTAGCGACGTCTTGGGCGCTGCCTTCCCGGGCGGCGGACCTGGGCCTGCAGCCGGACACTCCCTACACCCTGTTCGGCGAGGAGAGCGGCTCCTATCTGGGCATTGATACCCGCGACATTACCCACGAACGCATGGTCGCGCTCAAGCTGAACGAAGAGCGGGGCGTGGAAATCACCATGGTGGACCAGGATGCTCCCGCGGGCAAAGCCGGATTGCGCGAGCAAGACGTGATCCTCAGCTTCAACGGTCAGCCGGTGGAAGGCGTTGCAGAGTTGCGGCGCATGATTCACGAGACGCCGCCCGGGCGCGCCGTCACCCTGGGCATCAGCCGCAATGGGCAGATGATGAACGTGAAAGTCCAGCTGGCTGACCGGCGCAAGCTGTTCCATTATCCTGCTATTGCCGCGGTACCCCCCGTACCGCCGGTTCCCGGTCTCGCCATGGGCCCCCCCATGAATATGGATGTGCCGATGGTTCCCGACTTTGATGTGCCCTCCATGGACGTGATCGTGCACTCCTCGGTGCGCGGCGGCCTTATGGTGGAGAACCTCACTCCCCAGTTGGGCGACTTTTTTGGGGTGAAGAACGGACAGGGCGTCTTGGTGCGCTCGGTGGAGAAGGGCAGCGCGGCGGAGCGTGCCGGATTCCAGGCCGGCGACATCATCGTGCGGGTGGGCGACCGGCAGGTCACCGATAGCAGTGACTGGCGGAACGCCATGCGCCGGCACGGCAGCGGCCCGATGCCCATCAGTGTGGTGCGCAACCGTAAATCGCTAACCATTCACTTCGTCGTTCCGCGGCAAACCGGGCAGGCCATCGGCCTGGACCCAGAGATCATTGCGGATATGGGAGCGCTTGGGGCCGAAATGGACAACTTGGGGCCGGAGATCGAGCGTGCCCACCGCCAGGCCATGGATGCGGAGAAGGAGTTGTTGAAGCACAACGCGGAGTTTGGCAAGCAGGCAGCCCAGGCCGCGGAGCAAGCGCAACGCGAGATCCGTTCCCACCAGCGGGAAATCCAGCAACAGGCCCGGCAAGCCGCCGCCGAAGCGCGCCGGGAAGTTCTCTCTCATCAGCGCGAGATCCAGGAGCAGGCACAGCGAGCCGTGGAAGAAGCTCGCCGCCAGATGGAGCTTCACCGCAAGGACATCGAGCGCATTCAGCGCCAGATGGAAGAGTGGAAGCACAAAGCGGAAGAGATGTGAGGATGGCCCGTGGCCATCAGTTCTTGGCTTTTGGGCCTTTACTCTTGACGCACCTATCGCAGCTTAAGCGAAAGCTACAGGCCAAAAGCTGAAAGCTAACCAGCCAACAGCCGACTGTTTCAACTGATTCACCCTATGTGGGAACTGAGAACCGAGAACTGCTCTTTCACCCCACCTCCACTAACCCATACCTGCGATTCCAGTGGCTGCGCAGATGGCCAAAAGCGCGCGCCAGGTCCGGCTTGGGCACTTCCAGGTTGGAGTCGGCCAGCAGGGCCGCAGCCTCTTTCTTGGCGAGTTCCAGCAGGTCGCGGTCCCGCACGATGTTGGCCACCCGCAGGCTGGGCATGCCCGCCTGGCGCGTGCCGAAAAATTCGCCCGGCCCGCGCAGTTCCAGATCGAGTTCCGCAATTTTGAAGCCATCCGAGGTGCCCAGCATGGCTTGCAGGCGCTGCTCCGCTTCCTCGGAAACTTTGGTTCCTGTCATCAGAATGCAGTACGACTGCGCCGGTCCGCGACCGATTCGTCCACGGAGCTGGTGCAACTGCGCCAACCCGAACATCTCCGCATGCTCGATCACCATCACGCTGGCGTTGGGCACGTCCACCCCGACTTCGATTACCGTGGTGGAAACCAGGACATCTACTTCGCCCTTCTGAAAGCGGCGCATCACGGCGTCCTTCTCTTCCGCCTCCAAGCGGCCATGCAGCAGGCCGATCCTCAAGCCGGGCAGAATTTCGCGGCGCAGCTTGTTGTACATCTGGATAGCCGCTTTTACCTCGCGTTCCTCGTTCTCCTCAATAACCGGATAAACCACGTACGTCTGGTGCCCGGCGGCTGCCTCCTTGCGCACAAAATCCCATACCTCGGCGGCACGCTCGTCGGGAACACGCTGGGTGATAACGGGTGAGCGGCCAGGAGGCAGTTCGTCCAGAACGCTGGAGTCCAGGTCGCCATAGATGGTCAGTGCCAGCGTGCGGGGGATAGGAGTGGCGGTCATGACCAGGGTGTCAGGTTCGGCCGGAGCTGAGCTTAGCTTGCGCCGGCGCGCAGTTGCTCCGTCTGGCGTGCAGTGCGGCTCATAGGAGACCTCCACCTGGCTTTCACTGGCCTTCCGCATCAGCTTGAAGCGCTGAATCACGCCGAAACGGTGTTGCTCGTCCACGATGACCAGGCCAATGTTTGCGAATTCCACCGTCTCCTGGATCAGGGCGTGCGTGCCGATAACCAGTTGTGCATCGCCGCGGGCGATGTGGCGGCGCAGGTCGCGCTTGCGATCCTGCTCCATCGAGCCGGTGAGGAGCAAGATGCGGTAGCCGGCATGTTCCAGGATGCGGCGGGCGGAAAGGTAATGCTGCGTGGCCAGAATCTCCGTGGGCGCCATCAGCGCCACCTGATAGCCGTTTTCGATGGCGATGATGGCCGCCTCCAGCGCCACAATGGTCTTGCCCGAACCCACGTCGCCCTGCAGCAACCGCCGCATAGGGAAGGGTTGCTGCATGTCAGAGGCAATTTCCTTCAGCACCTTCTTCTGTGCCGCCGTGGGGTGAAAGGGAAGGATGCGCTTAATGGCCTGGCGCACACGGTCGTTCAGCTCGAACGAAATGCCGGGATGCGTGCGCTGCTTCCGGCGCTTCAGCTCCAGGCCCAGTTCCAGGAAGAACAGCTCTTCGAAAATGAGCCGCCGGTGCCCCGGGGTGCGCGCCGCCTGCAGCTTCGCCAGGCTCTCCCCGGCTTCGGGCCAGTGCGCCTGCCAGAACGCTTGCCGGCGGGGAATGAGCGCCATGCGCTCGCAAATCGGCGCCGGGATGCTTTCCGCCACCTCCGGCAGGTTCTCCAGAACGGAATGGATAATGCGGCGGAACCAGCGGCTGGTCAGCTTGCCATTGGCGGCGGACTCGTAGATGGGCACAATGCGTCCGACCTCGAGCGACTGCGCCGCTCGATCGGCAGCTTCGCCCTCGCCGTTTTCTCCCAGAATTTCGAACTGCGGCTGGATAATCTGCAGGCCGCCACGTCCCCAGGTGTTTTCCTCCACTTTGCCGTAGAGCGCCACCAGTTGCCCGGGCTGAAACTTGCCCATCAGGTACCGCCCGTGAAACCACAGGCAGGTGAGCTTGGAGCGGCCCTGCCCGGCAGTCATCTGGAAGATGTCCTTGCCCGCGCGGCGGGTGCGGAATAGCCCCGAGCCGCGCACTTCAGCGATGACCGTGGCCATCTCGCCCGGCCGCAGTTCGCCTAGACCGCGCGGGTTCAGCCGGTCTTCGTAGCGGAAGGGCAGGTAGTAAAGCAGGTCCTCGACCGTGCTGATGCCTTTGCCGGCCAGCACCTCGGCCACACGCGGGCCAATCCCTTTGACGTACTGCACGGGCGTGGTCAGTTCCATCATGGAGGTCTGGACTGATGGTAGCAAACCGGCAGCAGCACCCGGACGTGCTTTCAGGAACGACGCTGGGCACCCGCTCAGGGCATAATTGAATAAAGGTCAGCAGATCGAGGAGGCCGGTGGCCAAGAGCTACTTACCCAAGAATTTCTGGCAGTCGCTGATAGCGGTGGTGGTTGGCAACGCCATTTACTTCCTGCTCATGCCCTATATGCCCCTACGGGCCCGGCACACCACATTTCGCTTTGACTTTGGCCTGGTAGTGGACTTCTGGATCTGCCTTGTTATCTATGGCTTGCTGGCACTATTCAAGCGTTGGCGCCGGCCCGGCCGCACTTCCTCACAGTAGTTCAGCTTGGGCCCGGTTCGTGACGGCGGAGGTGACCTCGGTAACTTCCTGACATTTCCCTACAGCCCCTAAAATCCTGCAGGAATACTATGCAGAAAATCGCCGTCCTTTACGACGCCAGCCAGGCCGTATTGTCCACCTTCGACCTGGATGAGGTGCTGAATCAGATCTTAATGATTGCACGCGATTATTTTCACCTGCAGAACGTAGCCATTCTCTTGCTGGACAAAAACACACAGGAATTGCAAGTCCGCAGCCAAATCGGCTGGGATGCCGGAATGGACCAGATCCGCTTGTCGCTGGACCAGGGCATCACCGGGGCGGCGGCGCGGCTGAAGCGCCCGGTTTATGTGCCCGACGTAAGCAAGGACGCTCGCTATATGGTTTCCGCGCAGAGCACTCGGTCGGAGCTGGCGGTACCGCTCATGGTGCGCGACCAGGTGGTGGGCGTGCTCGACTGCCAGAGCCAGCAGCTGAGCTTTTTCGATTCCGACACTATTGATCTGCTGACGCTGTTTTCCACGCAAGCTTCCATGGCGCTGCAGAACGCACACCTCTATTCCCTGGAGCAGCACCGTGCGGCACAGCTGGAGGCTATTAACGCCATCGCCAAGCAGACCACGGCGGTGCTGGACCTCAAGGACCTGCTGGTCAAGGTGTGTTCGCTGGTGCGGCAATCGTTTCCCGGCGACCACGTATCGGTTTTGTTGCGTGATGATCAGGAACTGATGTTGCGCGCCCACGAGGGCAGCCTTACTTTGCGCGGCTCCGATCCGGAAATGCTGATCGGAGACGCTATTGCCTGGCGCTGCATGGCGACTGGCCGCACCGTGGTGGAAAACGATGTCGCCAGAGTGCCGCAATACCTGGCCATGTTTGAGCAGACCCGGTCCAAGATGTGCATTCCCCTGATCTCGTTCGGCCAGACCCTGGGCGTGCTGGCTTTGGACAGCGGACAGCTCAACAGCTTTCAGATGACGGATTCGCAGCCGCTGGAATCGGTGGCGGATATATGCGCCACCGCCATCCAGAACGCCTACTACGTGGACCGCGTGCGGCAACTCGCTTACATTGACGGCCTTACCGGTATCTTTAATCGCCGCTACTTCGATATGCGCATCGCCCAGGAGATGGAGCGAGCGCGCCGATATAACAGCAATTTGTCGGTCATCATGCTCGACATTGATAATTTCAAGCGGCTGAACGACGACTTCGGCCACTTGCTGGGTGATGAGGTGCTGCGTCAGGTCTCATCCGTGCTTTCGCAGCAATTGCGCAAGGTTGACGTGGTTTGCCGTTATGGCGGAGAGGAATTTGCCGTGCTCTTGCCCCAGATCAGCGCCGAGCAGGCCTTCAGCGTGGCGGAAAAGCTGCGCCGCGAGGTGGCCGGTTACCGCTTCTCGGGCGTGCCCTGCGCCGTCACCATCAGCGCCGGGGCGGCCGCGTACCCCATCCACGGCGGCTCCCGTGACGAAGTAATGAAAGCCGCCGACACAGCCCTCTATACCGCCAAGCAGGCGGGGCGTAACTGCGTGCGCATGGCGACTGTGATCGCGCAGGCGGTAGGCGCCGCCCTCTAGTCGCTCTGATACAGGCGCAGGTCTCCGGCTCCCACGTGAACGTGCAGCCGGTAGGAACCTGGACCGTGCGTCTTAAATGACCTGGCGAACCCATCTTTGCTCACATTGAACGCGGGAGCGGTGAGATCGCCGATGGCTACGGACGCATCCACCTCCCGGTAGTCCTCCGGACGGCGCACATCAACATTTACGTCGCCGGCATGGGCTTCGATGTCCTTGCTTCCCGAGACACCTTGAACATTCAGATCCCCGGCTCCCAGCCGGATGAAAAGGTCAGAACGCTGCGGCACCTCGATCTCGGCATGAAAATCCTGGTGAGGGGCCCGTCGCACCGTGAGGCTGGCGCTTGAGCCCGCGGCTTGCAATTCGACCTGAACCGAACCCGAAGTCGTACTCGCCGGACGATAAGTGACGCGCACGTGCTCCGCGGGAGTGCCGGAAATGACGTAGTCGCCAGGCGCCAGGTGCATTTGAATGCTGCCACCCGCAGCGAACTTCTTCTCAACGTGAGCTTCAGGAACCAGGTCTTGTGCTGCTGCCACTCCAGCCAGGAGAAGAAGGGCCCCGGCTAACCGTAGCGGTTTCATGCGTACTCCTTCTCGATGGAATACGTCGCACTCGCGTCACCAGTTCCCGACGTTGTGGGATAATCTCCGGCAGTGCCAGTGACTGACCAGTCCGAACTGTATCGCCGGTTGCCTTCCGTAGACGAACTCCTGCGTTTGCCAGAGGTTACAAAGCTGGCAGGCCGTGAAGGCCATGCCCCGGTTGCGGAGGCTGCTCGAGTCGTCCTGGCCCGGGTGCGGGAGGAGATTGCCGCAGGAACGCTGAACGCCGCGGGAGTGGACCTGGCGGTTTCCAGCTTGAGCGAGGCGCTCGAACGGCAACTGCGGCAGGCTACGCAACTATCCTTGCGTTCCGTGGTTAACGCCACCGGTGTGGTGCTGCACACCAATCTGGGGCGGGCGCCCCTGGCCGCCGGCGCGCTCGACCACTTGAGGGAGGTGGCTTCCACCTATTCCAACTTGGAATTCGAGGTCGCTGCGGGCGAGCGCGGCAAGCGCGACGTACATGTGCAATCCCTGTTCGCGCAGTTGTTCGCCCCCATGGTCGGGGCCGAAGCTGGCCCATCCGAACCTGTATCCACGGTGGTGGTGAATAATAACGCCGCCGCCGTACTGCTGGGCCTGAACACACTGGCCGAAGGCGGCGAGGTAATTGTCTCCAGGGGCGAACTGGTAGAGATTGGCGGGTCGTTCCGCATCCCCGAGGTGATGGCGAAATCCGGCGCCATCCTGCGCGAGGTGGGCACTACCAACCGCACGCGCATCGGCGATTACGACCGCGCCATCAATGAGAAGACACGCCTCTTGCTGCGGGTGCACCGTTCGAACTTCCAGATCACTGGCTTTACCGAGCAGCCTGCGCTTTCCGAACTGGTGGAACTGGGGCGCAGGCGGCACATCCCGGTGATGGAGGACCTGGGCAGCGGCGCGCTCGTAGATCTGCGCTCGCTGGGCATCGCCGGGGAACCGGGCGTGGCCGACAGCCTGCGCGCCGGCGTGGATGTGGTGACCTACAGCGGCGACAAGTTGGTGGGCGGCCCGCAGGCGGGCATGTTGAGCGGCCGCCGCGACCTGATCACACGGATCCGCTCTAACCCGCTGTTTCGCGCCCTGCGTGTGGACAAGCTGACTTACGCCGCGTTACAGGCCACGCTGTTGGCCTATGTTCGCCAGGACCACGATGCCATTCCTGCCCTGCGCATGCTGCGGCTTTCCGCGGAAGCAATAGAGCGTCGCGCCGAAGCCGTAAAGCAGAAGCTGCAAAACGCCATCCGCCTCTCCGTCGAGATTGTGGATGGCCGCTCGGTGGTGGGCGGAGGGGCCGCTCCGGCCGCGACCCTGTCAACCCGCTTGCTGGCAGTCACCTGCGAAGGCCTGAGCGCCGATGAACTTGCCGCACGCCTGCGTGCCTGGGAGCCGCCCATTGTCGCCCGCGTTGAGGAAGGCCGAGTTCTGCTCGACCTGCGCACCGTGTTTGCGGAACAAGATGAGTTGGTGGAGCGGGCTCTTACCGCGATTTCGAAAACCTGATTCACCAGGCAGACTCGGAGGCACAGAGAAAACACAAAAAATGAAAAAAGCATTTCTCCGTATCTCTATGTCTCAGTGGTGAAGTTGACTTGCTTGGCGACTATATTCACTATCGGCCACTCAACGCGCACTCTTCAGGAACTGGTCGCCGCACTGCAGGCACACGGTATGCGCACCCTGGTGGACATCCGTTCCTTTCCCATGTCGCGTCGCCTGCCGCACTTCAATCGCGAGGCGTTGGAGCAGGAACTGCCCCGGGCAGGCATCGCCTACGTGTGGATGAAAGACCTGGGCGGGCGCCGCAAGAAGCAGCGGGACGACTCTCCCAACGTGGCACTGCGCAATGACAGTTTCCGCAACTACGCCGACTACATGCTGACCGAACCCTTCCAGCGCGCCATCGAAGAACTGTTGCGCCTCGCTGCACAGGCCCCCACAGCCATCATGTGCGCCGAGCGGGTTTACTTCCGCTGCCATCGCATGCTGGTTTCTGATTACCTGGTCGCGCACGGCCATGAGGTGCTGCACATCGACGCCACTGGTCCCGTTCGTCCTCACAAACTCATGACAGAAGCGCGGGTTGTGGATGGGCAGCTCATCTACCGCGGCGACAGACTGCTGTGACTTGAAGTAATGAAGATCGACGGATGAAGCCCAGTGGCAGCATTTTCTCGGCGAACTCCGCGTGACCTTTGCGACCTCTGCGGTGAGCTTTTTCGATCGGCAATCATCAATGCCATTATTTGTGTTACCGTAGAAAACTCCGGCGTAAATTGGCGGGACAGAAGGCATAGTGCGCTGCTGCATGATTGTCGGAACCGGCATTGACATCGTGGAAGTGCCCCGGGTGGCGGCGGCAATCGAACGCTTTGGCCAGCGCTTTTTGGAGCGGATTTACACGGAAGGCGAAATCCGCTATTGCGAATCCAAAGCCAACCGGGTGGAGCGCTACGCCGCGCGCTTTGCCGCAAAGGAAGCGGCCATGAAGGCGCTGGGCACGGGCTGGAATCGGGGCGTGAGGTGGCGCGATATCGAGGTGCGCCGGCAACCGGGCGGCCGCCCCACGCTGGTGTTCAGCGGCAAAGCGGCCGAGTTTGCCGCCGGGCTGGGCGCCACCAATACCGCACTTTCGCTGACGCACACTGCTTCCGAAGCGGTTGCCCAGGTGATCCTCGAAGCGTGACGATAAGCTGAAAATGAGCGAATCCGCAGTTCTCCCCAAACCAGCGCAAGCTCAAGCGGCAACCGCCACCGCGCCCCTGGCCGGCGTGGCTCTGGTCAGCTTTGCCGCGCTGTTGTTGGAACTCGCCCTGACCCGCTTGTTTTCGGTGGTGCTCTTCTACCACTTCGCCTTTTTGGCGATTTCCATCGCCTTGCTTGGCCTGGGCGCCGGCGGAGTGTTTGCTTACCTTCGCCAGCACTGGCTGGCTCCCCACGACGTGCGCAAAATTGGCGGCCTGCTCTGTCTTATCAATGCGGTGGCCATTGTGCTCACGTTGGAAGTGGTGCTGCACACGCGCGTGGCCCTGCAGTTGAGCAGCTACAACTTCAAACGCCTGACCGCGATCTACCTGTTCTCGGCGATACCGTTTTTCTTCACCGGTTTGCTGTTCTCTGTGGCCTTTGCGCGGGAGACTCGTCGTATTCCGCAGCTGTACGGCGCCGACCTAGTTGGCGGGTCGCTCGCCTGCCTGGCGGTGGTTCCGCTGCTGAACTGGATCGGCGGACCGAATACCGTGGTTTTTGCCGCCTTGGCTATGGCTTTGGGCGCCGTGACCTGGGCCCCTTCCAGGCGCGGGCGCCGCGCGGGCGTCGTCCTTGCACTGGTTCTGGCTGCCCTGATCGCCGCCAACTACTCCGGCCGCCTGATGGACGTGATCTACGCCAAAGGGGTGCGCATCTCCGATTACTTCACCGTGGAGTATGTGCGCTGGAACGCCATCTCGCGTATCGAAGTGGACCGCAAGAAGGACGGCTCCAAGTGGGTGGTGATTGATGCCGACGCCAACAGCGCCATCATGAATTTCGATCCCAAGGTGTGGGAGCAGACGCCGCTGCACAGGGCCATGATGTCCACCGCACCCTCGGTGACCAATGTGCTGCGGCCTCACGGCAGCTACGCCATCATCGGCCCTGGAGGCGGTCCGGACGTGATGCGCGCGCTGGCCAACGGCAGCAGCAACATCACTGGCATTGAGATCAATCCCATCATCATCAACAACGTGATGCGCGGCCGCTATGCCGACTACTCGCATCACCTCTACGACCTGCCCCAGGTCCACATTCACATTGCCGACGGCCGCTCCTGGGTGCGCAACTCCCGCCAGCGCTACGACGTGATCCAGATGACCCTGGTGGATACCTGGGCCTCTACCGCCGCCGGCGCTTTCGCCCTCAGCGAAAACAACCTGTACACGGTGGAAGCTTTCAAGGAATATTTCGAGCACCTGAAGCCGGACGGCATGATTGCCATCACCCGCTGGGAATTCAAAGAACCCCGCGAAGCCCTGCGCGTGCTTGCGGTCGCCATTCAGGCGCTGCATGACATTGGCGTGGCCAACCCGGCGCGCAACTTTATTGTGGTCTCCGAAGGGGCGTTGAATGTGGACGGCCGCCCCGTGGTGGTGCTGGCCAAGAAGACTCCTTTCACCGCGGAGGAGGAAGCCGCGGTACAGGCGCACTTGGCGGAAACCAGGCTGGTGGCGCAATACATGCCTTCGCAGCCCCAGGACAATGCCTTCGGCCAGCTCATCGCCAGCAATGATCCTTACGGCTTCGCGCAGAACTACAAATTCAACGTAACCCCCGTCACCGACAATGCCCCTTTCTTCTTTTTCACCCTCAAGACCCGGCAGATTCTGAACAAGCAACTGCTGGCCCGGGGAATTGACTGGAAAGTGAACCTGGGGGTGGTAGTGCTGGCGATGGTGCTGCTCATCTCCATTGCCGCCGTGCTTTTCTTCCTGGTGCTGCCGTTGGCCCTGCACGGCGGAGGCGGCGGACAAACGCTGCAATTGCTCTACTTTGTTGCCGTGGGCCTGGGCTACATCCTGGTGGAGATCACGTTTATCCAGCGTTTCGTTCTGTTTCTGGGCAATCCCACCTACGCGCTGACCGTCGTCATCTTTCTGCTGATGCTTTCCAGCGGGGCGGGAAGCATGGCGTCACGCCGCTGGTTGTCTCAGCCCAGCCAGGTGAAGGTCCCGCTGGTGGCGATCGTAGCGGCGCTGCTGGTTTACGTCGGTGTGCTGCACCACCTTCTCGGTTCGCTGGTTGGCTTACCCTTTTTCGTAAAGCTGGTGATCAGCGCGGCCGTGCTTATTCCTCTGGGCTTTGCCATGGGCATGCCCTTCCCCACCGGACTGCGCTGGCTGGCGGGAGATACGGTAGAAGCTGAGGATGCCACCATTGCGCCGGCGGACGGCGCTCCTGCCCAGCGCAACGTCATCGAGTGGGCCTGGGCCATGAACGCGGCCTCCAGTGTGCTGGGCTCGGTGCTGGCCATCGTCATTGCCATCCATGTGGGCCTGAACCTCACGCTTAGCTGCGGCGCCCTCGCCTATCTGCTGGCCTTATTGCTCACGGTTACCTTCCGGCACACGCCGGTTGCCCGTGGAGCCTAGCTCGGGCCGTCTGTTATCATCGCCTTAAATTTGAGTCATGGCAGGAGTGGTATCAGCGCGAGGGCGTGCATCGGCGGCCCACGGGTCGGAACCGAGGCCCCTAGATTGACAATTCCGGTGCCGGCGCCGAAGCATCAGAATAGCTACTAAGTGTCAGGGGAAAAGTGGCTAGCCAGAGGCAATTGAGATGGTCGGAACTGCGGGTCGGGCTGACGGTGGTCTTCGCCAGCATCGTGCTCATCATTCTGATCTTCCTCATGACCGGCTCAAGCGGGCTGTTCACCCACAAGATCACCCTTTTCTCCTACTTTGATAATGCTTCCGGACTGCGCGTGGGTGCGCCCGTGCGCCTGGAGGGTGTGGACATCGGCAATGTGAAGGCCATTCGAGTCGTCCCTGGGCATGGGCTGACCCCCGTACAGGTGGCGATGACGGTGAGCACTAGGTTTAAGGACGCGGTGCGCACCGATTCCACCGCCGAACTCAGCACCCAGGGCGTCCTGGGTGAAACTTTCGTGGATATTGACAGCCGCGCCGCGCATGGGCCACCGGCACAGGATGGCGCCGTGCTGCCCATCCATGAACGCCCGGACCTCACTGATATGGTGCGCGCCAGCCAAAGCACTCTGCAGAACATTCAGGCATTGCTGCAGCGCGTGGACAGCATCGTCTCCTTTGTGCAGAGCGGCCAGGGCTCAGTGGGCAAGTTGATTTACGACGAGGCCCTCTACAACCGCCTGAATACCACGTTGGCGGAATTCCAGAAGGTGGCCGCCGCGGTTACCGAGGGCCAGGGCAGCCTGGGAAAGCTGATTGTGAACGACGACCTCTATAACCGCGCAAACGCCAGCGTGGACAAACTCAACGCCATCCTCGACCAGATCAATTCCGGTCAGGGCACGGTAGGCAAATTCATCAAGGATCCATCGCTCTACAACAATGCCAATGCCACCATCTCCCAAGCCAACCAGCTCATGGCCGATGTCAATGCCGGTAAGGGCACCCTCGGGCTCGTGACCAAGGACCAGGCCTTCGCCGCCAAGGTGAACGACACCGTCAACAAGCTCAATGCCCTGGCTACGCAGCTCAACTCCGGCCAGGGGACAGTGGGCAAGCTGTTGCAGGATCCCTCCATGTACAACAACACCGACCGCTTGTTGACGGAAACCCGTGACCTGATCGCGGCCATCCGCAAGAATCCAAAGAAGTACCTCACCATCCGCTTGAAGTTTTTTTAATCTGGGCGCTGATCCTCAGCGTCTTGGGCGTCCTCTGCGGTTTGGGTTTTCTCAGTTTTGCATAAACATCTTGGCCGCGGTCGCCACCATGGCAATGGCGAAAATCTTGCGCAACGTGGGGCCGGAGATTTCCTGCGCCCAAGCGCCTCCGAAGTAGCCGCCCACAAAAACCCCGCCGGCGATGAGCAAACCGAGCTGCCAGTTCACCTTGCCAGCCTTGTAGTACTCCATGAACGCGAGAACGCCGGTGGGCGGCAAGAGCATGGCCAGAGAGGTGCCCTGGGCCATGTGCTGGTCCATGCCAAAGATGTAGATCAGCGCCGGGATGAGAATAATGCCGCCACCCACGCCGATGAGTCCGGAAAACACACCGACAGCCACACCCAGGGCCAAGGCCCCCACTACGTGCCACACGGTCATGATTGGTCTCGCAAGAGGAAGTAAGTGCGGAAGGATTGTAGAGGGAGCACGCAGCATTCAGCAATCAGCATTCGGCCCACGGAACAGATCCGGGAGGGTACGCGAAGGTTCCGGGCTATGCCGACCGGCGCTGCGCCACGAGAGAACAGCCAGAAGCTAGCAGTTGGGAGCCGGTTTCGTCGCTTCCGCCTGCTCGTGAGCGTGATAGCTGGAGCGCACCAACGGTCCCGATTCCACATGGCGGAAGCCGAAGCGCAGCGCTTCTTTCTTGAGGTACAGAAACTCGTCCGGGCTGTAGTAGCGGGCGATGGGCAGGTGATCGCGCGAGGGCCGCAGGTACTGGCCTACGGTCAGGATGTCCACCCCGCGCGCGCCCAGGTCGCGGAAAACCTCCACCAGTTCGGCCATCTCTTCTCCCAGGCCGACCATCACGCCGGACTTGGTCACCATGCCTGGCGAAAACTTTTTGGCATTTTCCAGCAGCTTGAGAGTCCGCTCGTAACGGGCACCAGAGCGGACCACGCGGTAAAGCCGAGGCACCGTCTCGGTGTTGTGGTTGAGCACATCGGGTCGCGCGTCTAGCACGATTTTGAGCGCGTCATCCCAGCCCTGAAAGTCGGGAATAAGGACTTCCACCCGGCACTCCGGCGTAAGCTTACGGATTTCTTCGATGGTCTGAGCGAAAATGCGGGCGCCGCCCAGGTTGTCGTCGTCGCGATTCACGCTGGTCACCACGGCATGCTTCAACCCCAGTGTGGCAACCGCCTCTGCCACGCGCCGCGGCTCATCCCAATCCAGGGGGCCGGGTTTGCCTTTGGGCACGGCGCAGAAGCCGCAGCGGCGGGTGCAGATGTCGCCCAGCAGCATGAAAGTGGCGGTGCGGTGGTTCCAGCACTCGCCAATGTTGGGGCATTGCGCCGATTCGCAGACGGTGTGCAGCCCCAGGCCGCGGGCCAAAGTTTTCAGGTTGTGGTAATTATCGCCAACCGGAGCACGGGCTCGCAGCCAGCCCGGTTTGGGCTGTGGCCGCTGCGGCGAGAGACTGATCTGCACCAGTTCGGCGGAAGATCCCATGTAAGCCTCTATTTTACGACGAAATGTGTGGGGACGAGGCTTTGCCTCGTCCGGGCGAGCGCAGTTCGCCTGATTCCTCAGACTTCAACGCCAAGCAGCCGAGAGCGGCTGTGTCCCAAAAGAGTTATAACGTGTGCAAATATGCCAGTAAATCTTTGATCTGCTGTGGCGTGAGCACATTGCCGAAGGCCGGCATGTGGGTCTTGCCGTACTGCACCACCTCGGTGACCCGGTCATCATTGGCAGGCAGCCCGCTGGGCAGGTACTGCTTCTTGAACATATGCTGCAGGCTGGGCCCCTGCAGGTCCTTGGAAGAGTAGGGCTCGTGACAGCGGGCGCAGTAGTAATCGAACACCCGGCGGCCGGAGGCTTGTTGCGGATTAAGCCCCAGTTCAGCATCGCTTTTGCGCCGTTCCACATCACAGCCCGTGAGCAAGATTAAGAGCAGGACCGAAGAGCAGATCAGAAGTACGCTTCTCAATGGGAGCACCCGGAAACGTACAATAATAGAGCAAAGCTGATGCCGGTCGCAGTCAAACGCGTTTACGAGAAGCCGGTGCGCGGCGATGGCGCCCGCGTGCTGGTGGACCGCCTCTGGCCTCGCGGCGTGCGCAAGGAGGCGGTACATACCTGGCTTAAGGAACTCGCCCCCTCCGACGAACTGCGGCGCTGGTTTCACGTCCGCCCCCAGCGCTGGGATATGTTCCGCCAGCGCTACCTTAAAGAGTTATCGCGCCCGCCGGCGGCGGCAGCTTTGGAAGAACTCTATGGCCTGGCCGAGGAGCGCAGCAAACTGACGCTCTTGTTTGCCTCGCGGGACGTGGAACACAACAATGCGGTGGTGCTGAAGCAACTGCTGGACGGCATGCGCAAGCCGCCCACCGGCACCGGGCCGGCCGCTGCAGCCGCTATGCCCGCACGGCAGCGTGCACGGGCCCGGCGGCCGCGATGATTCTTCATCCCTTGAGCCCGACTCTGCAGGTTTCCTGCGACCCAATGCCCGCCTGGGATGCCGTAGCCGTGACCCAGCAGCAGAGCGCGTCCGCCTGGTGGCTGATTGCGCAGCCCGATCATGCCGCGTTAGCTGGAGAGTTGGCAGTACATTTTGCCGCCCCGGATTTTCCCGCGATGGACCCCGACGTGGTACAGGCAATCGCCCTGCACGATGCCGGCTGGGCGAAATACGACGGCGGTAGCGAAGCCGGCGGTGGAATCAAAGGCGCTCCACCTCAAGCGCAGCGTGACAGTTCGGGGCGTCCGCTCTCTTTTCTGCAGGCGCCCGTCAACACATTCGTGGAGGCCTGGACCGCTTCCATCCACCTCGCCCAGGAGAAAGCCGGCGCCATCGGCGGGCTGATGGTCAGCGGCCATTTTCGCCGCCTGGCCGAATACCGGCAGGACTCGGTGGAGGATACGCCCGAAGATGCGGCCCTGATCCATCGGTTCTTAGGGAATGAGGTTCAGCAGGACGAAGCGCGCTTTCGCCGCCAATCGCGCTCGCGCCCTGAGGTGGAGCGACTCGTGGATCTCTTGCAGTTCTGCGACCTGCTCTCGTTGTACTTGTGCTGCGGTTCGCGCGCCAGCATTCACTTCCCGCAAAAGATCGCTTCTCGTCCCATGATTCTGCGGCGCAACGGAGAGTTGTGCCGGCTGGACCCTTCGCCGTTCCGGGAAGAAGTCAGCCTGGGTGTGCCCGCGCGACGCGATCCCGCTTCCCGCACTGAGCCGAATACTCGCGTCTTGCCCATCTTGATCAGATAGGTTCCTGAAGCCGAAACGTTTTGTGCGCTGCATCGCGCGACTGAAGCCGCAGCTACTGCTGCATCGCCGCCAGCACAATCTGGTCAATCGTGCTCAAGGCTTGGGAGTCGGAAAGGTGGTGATTGTTGGTAAGGATGGAGAACACAATCTTTTCGCCTTTCGCGGTGGTGGCATAGCCGGAAAGCGCATTCACGTGATTGAGTGAACCCGTTTTGCCCTGCACTTTGCCCATACCCGGCGTCCCCTTGAAGCGGTCGGCTAGGGAGCCATCCACCCCTGCCACCGGCAGCGTGCCTTCGTAGAGCAGCGCCCAGGGCTGATTGGCGGCATACTGCAACAACTGCACAATGGCGTGTGGCGTAACCAGGTTCTCGCGGGAGAGCCCGGAGCCGTCGTAGAAAACGAATTCGTCGGGGCTGATGCCCACCTGTTGGGTAAGGAAGGTCCGCACCACCTCTTTGCCGCCCTCGATGGTGCCGGCATTGCCTTTCTCCCGCCCCAACAAGCGCAGCAGCAGTTCTGCATGCAGGTTCTGGCTGACCTTATTGATGACGGTCAGATCTTCAGCGATCGGCTGCGACTGGTAGCTGGCCAGCACCACGCGCTGGTCCGGCGAAGTGGCGGATGAACTGCCGCCCCCCCGCGAAGCCACGCTGGTTACCGTAACCGTGGATAAGCTGGCTAGTTCGGTGTGATGCGAGCGCGTGCGCCCGTAAATCACCACCCCGCGCTGTTCCAGCAGTTGGCGAAACAAATCGGCCGCGTAATCGGCCGGATCCTCGATGGCCAGGGCTTCTTTGGCTCCGGCATCATCCACCGGCATGTTGCCCCATAACGTGATGCTGCGGGCGCCGGGCTCGCGGTTGATGTAGATCTTCCGCGGGCCGGTGCCCGGCGGTGTGGTGATGATTCGGTTGTCAATGCGGTAGTAGTCGGCAAAAGGCGTTACGCTGACGAAGGCGCGGTCGCCGATGTGGTCGGCGGGCAAAATGCTGACCACCACCACGTTGTCGTTGATCGTCAGCGCGGAAACCGGCGCGCCATCGCCCCACACCAGGTCGTCCTGGCTCCAGCCTTCACCGTAGCGTTCGAACGCGTAATAGGAATCGTCGGCCACTACATCGCCGTCCACGAATTTCAGTCCCTTACGCACCACCTCATCCGCCAGGTCGGACAGCACCTTGATGGGCTGCGAGTCGCGCTCGGTATGCAGGTTATAAGGCAGCACCCGGCCGGAGAGGTTGGGATCGCCGTGCCCCGCCAGAATCAGATCGCCGGTAAGCCGGCCATACTTGTCGAGGTTGCCCGTGGTTTCCACGGTCGTTCGAAAGCGATAGTCGGGGCCAATCAGGGCCAGCGCCGTCGCGGTGGTGAACAGCTTGGTGTTGGAAGCGGGAGTAAACAGCTTGTGTTCATTGCGGGCGTACAGGACCTTGCCCTTGTCCAGGGAAATGATTTCGATGCCCCAGAAGCCACGCGCCACGTCGGGCTCGGCAAGGATCTGGTTAATCCGTGTTTCCAGGGAAGGCTTGCTGGCCGCGTTGGCGAAAGGCGCCATCCACAGCAACACCAGCAGCAGCAACGGAGAAAAACGCCTGCGCAGCATGAGCTTAGCTGGATTGTAGCACTGGGCGGAACGCCGAGTACCGGGTACCGAATCCGAGGTATATCTGGGCGTGGCGCTGGGCTTGAGTCTTAGGCTATAGCGAGAGCCGCCAGGGTCTGCAGATCGGGGACTTCCAGGTCGGGCTTCTCTGATGAAACCCGGGTGGCGCCGAAGCCGCGGCGGCGTACCAGCACAGTAGCCAGGCCCAGCGACTTGGCAGGCACCACATCGTGGTACACGCTTTGGCCAACGTGCAGCACCTGCTCCTTGGGCAGAGCCAATCTTTCCAGGGCTCGATCAAAGGGAGCAAGTGAAGGCTTGTAGGCGCGCGCCTGCTCGGCCGTGATTACCTGGTCAAATTTCACCTGCAGATGAGGCGCCGTGCCGGCGAACAGGTCGTCGTCGGTGTTGGAGATGATGGCGAGCCGGTATCGGGTCTGCACCTTCTTAAGCGCCACCACCGTGTCGGGGAAGGGCGGCCAGGTCTTCAGCGAATCGGGAAGCGAGCCTACTTCCGCGTCCGAAGCTGCGAATCCCAGCCGTTGGCCCAGTCCCCGCACCACCTGTTGCAGAACTTCCCGATAGCGGCGATATGGATTCTGCGCGGCTGGCTCCAGTTCGGCATAGAGTGCCAGAATCTGCTCGTCGCGAAGCGGGCTTCCGTGCGCGCGCAAAATGGGCCGCAGCGCGCCCAGCAGTCCGGTTTCCCAGTCAATCAGCGTGCCGTAGCAGTCGAAGCTCAGGGCCTGAAAACGGGAAAATTCGAGCATGTGGTTAGCTGCAAGCACCAACGACTAACAACCGTCTCCTATCTCCGCACTTGCAGCGGCTGGGTCAGGCTGAAGCTGATGGTGGATTCGGCCGGCAGTTCAATATTTTTGTTGCCGGTAAAGGCGGTGCCCGCCGTGCCCGCGCCTGCGCCCGCGGCAGCGCCAATGGCCGCTCCTTTGCCCCCGCCCGTCAGCCCGCCAATCAGCGCGCCCAAACCTGCGCCGCCGCCAATCATCACTGCCGAACGCTTGCCCTTGCCTTTCTCCGAGCGGCTCACGGTTGCTGTTTGCACTTCGTGAGAAGCTCCGTGAATAGTAATGGAGGTCAGTGCCAGGCGCAGAAGAGCGCCCCCCTTAAACCGCCCCAGCGGAGCGGCTTGGACCACCGTGCCCTGGGCGGCGGCGCCCGCCGGAATCACGGTTGCCCCGTTTACCACCACGGGCTGCGACAGCGAGGCAGAGAAGGTGTCGCCGCTGTTGCTGATCTTGGACCCCACCGCCTGGTCGAGGCGCACGGTCAGCACTGTGCCGGCGGGAATCACCACCGGTTTGGCTTCTACCGCCCTTCGTTCCGGTTTTGGAGCGGGCTGAGAAGCGGTGTTGGCGGGCTCGGCCGAGCTTGATGGGGCTTCGCTCTCCGTCGCTGGTTGCGGCTTGCTGCAGGCCACAATCGTCATCAGCAAGAAAAATAGAAGTAGGGCCTGGTAGCGGTGAGTCATGGAGACACCTCCAAGTAATACCTGCGTTTTAGCAGACCAGGTGCCACAGCGCAATACAAGAGCAGGAAACCGTGGTAGGTGCAGTCGTGTGCTTTGCGATGGCTAGCGGTCCAACAATATTGATAGCGCGACGACGGACTGAGCTATAGCAGTTTTAAACCTTCATCCAGAGTTGGGTAAGCCAGGCGCGGAAGCAGTTCCTGCTTCATCCGCGAGTTGTCGGCCACGGAGGATGTCATGCCTGCCCTGATGACGTCGCGATTCAGTGGAGCCGGAGTGCGGAAGAGCAGGGCAAACGCTTCACAGCCCCATGTAGCCGCAAAGAACATCCAGCGTGGCAGGCGCCACGGCCGCGGATAGCCATAGTGGGCCGCCAGGCGATCAAGGAAGGCCTGCAGGGTGAGTGGTGCATCGTCGGCCACCTGGTAGATGCCGGAAGCGTGCTCGTTCTCCACCGCCGCCTGCAGGGCAGCAAGAAAATCGGGAAGAGCAATCAGATGCACCCACGTAGGTTTCCGCCAGACGCCCATCAGTCGATGCCGCAGCAGCCATTTGGCGCCTTCCACCAGCTTGATTCCTTTGCCGTAAACCACTCCGGCACGGAACACCACCGGGTGCAATCCGGCATCAGCACCAGCTTGCAATACCAGTTTCTCTGCTTCCAGCCGGGTGCGGAAGTGGATTACCTCAGTTTTGGATTGCAGTACCCCGCGCGCACGGCGCTCGGGCGTGGTCTCACCCTCGACATGCGGAAAGCTCACCAGAACAAATTTCCCAACCCGCCCCTCTTGCGCCGCAGCCAGCAAATTCCGCACATAGCCCACATTGGTCAGCGGCAGAAAACGTGCCGGCCGGGGCGCGAACAGCACGCCAGCCAGATGAATCACGCAATCAACGCCTTCGCAAATCCCATTTAACGTTGCAGGATTGCCGAGATCAGCCGGGCAGACAGTAACATTGGGAAGCGCGGAGGCATCGAAGGGCAGCGGCTTTTTGTGCACCAAAAGCCATAACTGATGCCCGGCAGTGGCAAAATGCCGCACCACCTGCGAACCCAGATTGCCCGCCGCCCCTGTGATCAGGATTTTCACGCCGGCTTTTCGGAGCGCGTCATGAAATCACGAAAATAAATCATGCCTCCTATATCGAAGAGGCCGTGCGCGATCATGGGCACTAGCAACTTGGCCGTGAACATGTAGAACAGGCCCAGGTAGAGGCCCTGGAAAAACGACCAGTAACTGATAACGCGTATATCCCTTCTCCCGATGTGAGCTGCCATAAACAGCACGGAAGCGACGAGAAGGCCACAGCGCGCTTGAATAAAACCACGGAAGAAGATTTCTTCACCGCAAGCCGCGGTCAGTCCACCCAGGACCATTTGCAGAGGACGGGCATCAGCAAACTCTTTTGCCAGCGAAGTCGTCAGTTGCTGGGCATAGGCGCTGCCCTTGGCCACCTGGTAGCCGTACTGCACCAGGCGGGTCCACACTGCCAGCCAGACGAATGCGGCGATGCCAAGGACGATGGACGCGGCGGTCGGCCGTAAGTCGACGGGTAGGTTCCCGGCGCGTATTCCCCACAATCCAACCGTGCCCAGGAAAAAAGTAACTGCGATTTCCAGAGCAAGATGCCGCTTGACGTAGAAGAGCAAACCCCCCTCCCGGAATTCTATTGCTTGCTGGATTCCGCCAGCTTTTCCGGTTCCGAGGCAGAGGCGGCGGCAGCGGCGGCTTTGCCGGAGTGTCCGTTGGCAGGCTCAAAGCCGGGCAGCGCAGGTTCGCCGGCGGCTGCCGGTTGCGGCTGCGCTGGTAATTCCGGCGTTGCCGGCTGGTCCACGAACTTGTCGCGTTTGAGCAGGGGCCGCCCCAGCGACGGGTTATAGCTGGTCCACGCGCCCTCCAGCCCGGCCTCGCGTTCGAAGTGCGCTCGCATGCTTTCCATCTTGGAATCGAGGTCGTCCATATAGTGCAGCATGAGGGCTTCGGGAAACATGGGCAGCTTGGGCGACCCAAACTCGTATTCGCCATGGTGGCTGATGATCAGGTGCTCCAGCAGCACCTTCAACTCGCTGGGGAAGCCGGGCACCTGGGCCAGTTTGTCCTGCAGCATTTCCAGCTCGATAATCATGTGCCCCAGCAACTGGCCGCGCGTGGTGTAAGAGAATGAGCGGTTGTAGGAGAGCTCGTGGACCTTGCCGATGTCGTGCAGAAAAACGCCGGTCAGCAGCAGATCGCGGTCAATCTGCGGATAGTTTCGGCTCACCAGGTCGCAGGAGCGGAAGAGCGAGACCACGTGCTCCAGCAGGCCGCCGATGAAGGCATGGTGCAGCGTCTTGGCCGCGGGCGCGACCTTGTAGGCGGCGGCAATTTCCGGATCGGCCATAAACGCCTGCACCAGTCCGCGCAGGTATTCGTTCTTGAATCCAGACACGAAATCGGCGATCACCTGCCAGAGTTGCTCCACATCCTGGCTGGTCTTGGGCAAGTAGTCGGCAAAGTCCACTTCCGTTTCGCCGAGCTTGCGTATTTTATGGATGGTCAGCTGGAAATGATGTTTGTAGCGGTTGATCAGCCCCTTGACCTTGATGTAATCGTCCTGCTCGAAAGCATCAATCGCTTCCGCGACGTTGTCCCACATCTTGGCTTCGATTTGCCCGGTGCGGTCGGCCAGGGTCAGGGCCAAATAGGGCTCGCCGGTTTTCTTGGGCTTCACCTGCTTGGAGGCCACCACGAAGCTGGAGGTGATGACCTTGTTTTCGCAGCGAGGGCAATCGGCGATAAAAAAATCTTTCATGACCAGCGTGCGGCGGACCACGGAAAAAGGCCAACAGCGCGCTGTTGGCGGGAGTCCGCCGGTGAGGTCAGCCTACCATTAAAAGAGCAGGAAGTGCTTCTTCTTTTTATGCTTCTTCGTCTGTTCCGCGGAGGCGGTGGTGTAGATGGGCTTGGTTTCATTGGGGCTGGCGCCGGCGTCCGTGTAGCCAGGCTTGATGTCAATGTAGGCGTCTTCACGCAACTTGGTCAGGTACGCGCGCAAAGCGGGTTGCAGCTTCTGGTAATAAAGGGCGTCCTGAATTTTCCCTTCGACTTCTTTTTCCGGAGGCACGCCCGCCTGCTGGTGCTCGGTGACCTTGAGAATTACGAAGCCCTGCTTGGTGCGGATGGGCTTGGTGAGTTCGCCCGCCTTCATGCCGAAGGTGACGTCTTCCAGTTCCTTGGCCAGGGTGCCGCGCTTGAAGTAGCCCAGGTCGCCGCCTTGTGGCGCCGTAGGCCCGTCGGAGTCCTTCTTGGCTACATCGTCGAACTTTGCGCCTTTCTGAATGGCGTCGTAGACCTGGTTGGCCTTGGCCTGCGCGTCCGCCACCCGCTGCTCATCGCTGATGGAAGCCGCCGTCTTGGGGTCTTCGGTCGGCTTGGGCTGGGTGGAAATCAGGATCTCGCTCAGCCGCACCTGCTCCGGTTGCTCCATGTCAGACTGGTGGTCCTTGTAATATTTTTGAATTTCCGCGGGCGTGATGTTGATTTTTGAGCCCACTTCCTGCTGGATCACTTTCTGCGTGATGATGTTTTCGCGCAGGTTCTCTTTGAACTCTTCGTAGGAGACGCCCTGGGCCTGGGCGGCTTTGGCCAGGTCGTCCATGTTGGCCAATCCCATCTGCTTGCGGATTTCGTCCAGGCGCTTGACCAGGTCGGTCTCGGCCGTGATGCCCATGTCGTCGCCCTTCTGCAGTAGCAGTTGCTGGTCCACCAGATCGCGCAGCACATTCTTCTCTTTGTCGGAAATCTGCTGCGGCGTGGCGTTCTGCTGCTCGCCTTCCTGCTGCACCTGCTGCTCGCTGCGGTCGTATTCGGTGCGGGTGACGATGTGGTTATTGATGCGGGCGATGATCTCCTCCACCACCGTTCCGGACTTGGTGTCCGGTTTAGAAGGAGTGTCGGCGGCGAAGAGCGGCAAGGCTAAAAACGCAATGGCGGCGAGAATGGATATGTGGCGTTTCATGGTTTACGGCTGGCGGTCCCTGGTCCTGTAAGTCTCTGGAGTGAAGTTCTTCCCAATATTGTACATCGCTCCAGCGCTCCCATGGGCCTCTCTGGTTTAGCGGCCGCCCTCAACCAGATAGACACTGTTATCATAGCCAGTTTTGCTCCGGCTCCCGTATCGTTTCCGGTCCGTAGCGAGGACAACCATGAAGATGCCGGTGATCCTAAGCGCCCTTCTGCTTATGTCTGCTGCCTCCTTTGCTGCTCCGGCGGCCAAGCCCGCCAGGGTTCCAGATCAGGCTCAGCTCAAGAAAATGATTGCGCGCTTCGCGCCTACTCGGATCCAGGTGGATGTTTCCGGGCTCTCCGCCGGCAACCGCCGCGCGCTCTCCAAGCTGATTGCGGCAGCCCGCATCCTCAACGACATTTATATGCAGCAGCTGCGGTCAGGCGACCGGGCTCTGTATAGCCGCCTAGGGAAGGAGCGCTCACCGCTGGGGCGCGCCCGCTTTCAGTATTTCTGGATCAATAAGAGCCCGTGGGACGACCTAAACGATTTCAAGGCATTCATCCCCGGAGTGCCAGACCGCAAACCGCTAGGGGCGAACTTTTATCCCGCAGACATGACCCGCGAACAATTTGAGAGCTGGGTGAAAGGGCTGCCGGAAAAGGACCAGGAGCAGGCCCGAGGCTTCTTCACCGTGATCCGCTGGCAGGCGGGAGGCAAGGGCAAACTTGCCTGGGTGGCCTACAGCCAGGAATACCGTCCCCAACTGGAGCACGCTGCCGCGTTGCTGCGCCAGGCGGCTACGCTCACGGACAACGCTTCGCTTCGCAAGTTCCTTATGAGCCGGGCCGCCGCCTTCCTCTCCAACGACTATTACCCGAGCGATTTGGACTGGATGGACCTGGATTCGCCGCTCGACATCACCATCGGGCCGTACGAAACTTATACGGACGAACTGTTTGGGTACAAAGCGGCCTTCGAGGCCTACGTCAACCTGCGCGACGAAAAGGAAACCAACAAGCTGGCCGCCTTTGCCCAGCATCTGCAGGAAATTGAAAACAATCTGCCGGAAGCGCCGCAATACCGCCGCTCGCAGCTGGGAGGGCTGGCGCCCATCCGCGTGGTGGACGAGATTCTGAGCGCGGGCGATGGTGCTCACGGCGTCCAGACCGCTGCCTACAACCTGCCCAACGACGAGCGCGTGGTGCAGCAGAAGGGCAGCAAACGTGTGATGCTGAAGAACATTCAGGAAGCGAAATTCCAGGCTGCGCTTGTTCCCATATCCAGCCGCGTGCTGGTCCCCGCGGAGCAGAAAGACGTCAGCTTTGAAATGTTTTTCACCCACACCGTGGCCCACGAGCTGATGCACGGGCTGGGGCCGCAGCAGATCAAAGTGCAGGGCCGCGACACCTCGCCGCGTAAGGAACTGAAGGAACTCTACGCGCCCATCGAGGAGGCCAAGGCCGACGTTACTGGCCTGTTCGCGTTGCAGTACATGATGGACCACAACCAGCAGATGGGGCTCGCCGGCGTGCTGCCCAGCGACGCGGCGGCGCAGCGCCAGCTCTACACAACCTTTCTCGCCTCCGGCTTCCGCAGCATTCGATTTGGGCTGAACGAGGCGCACGGCAAAGGCACGGCGGTGCAGCTCAATTATCTGCTGGATAAGGGCGGCTTCGTGGTCAACCGGGATGGCACGTTTTCTGTGGACATGGCCAAAATTAAGGATGCGGTGCGCGATCTTGACCACGAATTTCTAACCCTCGAAGCGGAAGGCAACTACGCCGGCGCGAAGCAGATGCTGGAGCATTACGGCGTGATCCGGCCGGAAGTGCAGAAAGCTCTGGACCGGCTGCACGATATCCCGGTGGACATCGAGCCGCTGTTCGTCACCGCTGATGAACTGGCGCCGGCGCGGTAAGCAACACCCGCCTATCTGCCAAACACCTATTTCCGCCGCAGCGCAATAGCGGTCACGTCGTCATGCAGCAGGGGGCTGCGAGTGAAGTCCTCCACCCGGTCCAGCACCTGGCGGCATAACGCCGGCGCATCGGGGGGCTGCATGGTTTGAACCGCTTCGCGCAGGCGCTCCACTCCGAATTCCTGCCCGCGAGACTTGCTCTCCACCAGTCCTCGCGACACCAGCAGCAGCGAGGCTCTGGGTTGCAGCACTCGCACCTCGGGTTCATAGGTGGCGTGAGAAAAAAGCCCGAGAGGAAGAGCATTGGCGGAGAGAAGGTCCACCGCGGAATCGTGTTTTAGCAGGCCGGGCGTGTGGCCCGCATTGCAATAGGAGATTGTGCCTACCAGCTGATTGAGGCAGCCAATAAATGCCGGCGAGTAGTGCACTCCCCCCGCGGCAGAGAGGATGGCGCGGTTCAGCAACAACGCAAGCTCGGCCATGCCGTCATTGTCGTTGCTGTGGTCGGCGGCGAACAGGCGCGGCACTTGGGCGCGAAAAACGTCCTGCACTGCGGCGGCGATCTCCATAGCCGCATCGCGCTTGCCCGCGAAGTCGAACAAGGCAAACGCCAGGCGCGAGGGGCTAACCTCCAGGAACTCGTAGAAGTCGCCCCCCATGCGCGCAAAGGCGTATTCCGCGCCGACCTCGACGGTTTTTGTGGTGGGCAGGGGCGAGCGCTGGGGCAGGCGGCGGGAGGCTCGGGGCGCAGCGCTTTGGAAGGAGAAGCGCACGGCGGGCCAAAGTAGCACAAGCGGGCCCAGGCGGCAATTGGGCTGTTTGCCCCTTTGCAACTGGCTGCAGCCAAGAGCTAACAGCCAAGAGCTAAGAGCCAAGCGCCAACAGCTGCCTACTTGCCGTACTTATTCTGCAGGAAGCTGCCCACCTCGTTCTCCAGGCCTGCGTAGTCGCAGTGGATGGTGGCGCGCAGAGCGGCTTCCGTGGAGCTGCCTTCAGCAATGCGCTGCAGGATGCGGACCAGATCTTCCATGCCGTAGGTGTCTCGAACGTACTCGGCGGCGGCCAGCGACTCGTCATAGGCCAGCCGGGCCTCGGGCGTGCTGAAGCGGATGAAGCTGCCGTCCAGCATGTTGAACGGTAGTGCCTGGTGCTGAGCCATCAATAGCCCCAGCCGCCGTCCAAAGGGCGCGGCCGTTCTGGGCTCCAACAGCTGCGCAATCCCCTCATGCAGCCACTGCGGGCAGCGCCCCCCGCTCAGCTGATTGATAAATGAGTGCGCCAGTTCGTGCTTGAGCACCCGCGCCAGTCCCGGGGTCAGCTCGCTCAAGCCGCTCACCGGGATGCGCAGCTTGCCGTCGTTCATGGCACTGGTCCAGCCCGGCGCCTGGGTAACGTCAAAAAACTCCTGCTCGGTATAGAGCACCACGGGAATGCTGTAGCGCGGCTCCCCATCCAGTTGGCTGATCAGATCGTTGTAGTCGGCTTCCAGGGCCTGCAACAATTGGCGGCGGAACTCATCCGAGGTTTGCCGGCCTTCGTAGCGCAGGGTGAAATGCCCGGTCTCACTCTGGGAAAAGTCAGCTTCGGCGGCGACCTCCCGCTGCGCCTTGGCCAGGTATCGCTGCACAGTCGCATCAGGCCTAAGTTGCAGGGAATGTTTCCAGGAAGCGATGGCATCGCGGCTGCGGTCCGACATGAACTGCGCGAACCCGAGCACGGCAAAAGCATCGGGCGAATCCGGAGCCAGCAGGGCGGCTCGCTGCGCCGCTTCCAGGGCCCGGCGGTGGTCTCCACCCTGCAGCAGCACCGCGGCATAGTGGGTCAGAATGGCGGCATTGTCGGGGGTCAACCCGAGCGCATGTTGGAAGTAGGCCTGCGCCTGCTGGCGGTGCCCCGCCTCCTCCTCATGCCTGCCGGCCACAAAATACCCGGCTGCGGCCATGGAGGCACTCCCGGAGCGGTCCAGGGAATCAAGCACCGAGGTATCCACCTGCCCATCCTTGATTACCGAAACCGCTACCTGCGTGCCATCCAGGCTGACGCTAGGGGTGAAAGCCGGCATTTCCGCAGCCGGTTTCTGCGAATCTGAGGAGGCACTGCTGCCCTCGCTTGGCGGTATGCCGCTGGCGTCCACGTGATCTACCAGCGATTTGGGGATAGCATAGGAATTGTCCCCAATGTCATATTCGACGTGAGTAGGGCCCTGGCGTACGCGATCCGCCAGAATGCGGCCTCCATTTTTCAGATAAATGGTATCCGCCGGGGCGCAAACCGCCGAAATGAGGACGATAATCAGGCAGGCCCGCACGTCGCGATTTTAACCGCGCCGTTCGCGGCTGAGACCGTGACCAAGGTAACTATCCACGTTTGCGCGCTGCTCGTGTGGGCAGGGCTTGCAGCCTATGGGCAAGCAGTGGTTCCGCCCCCGCAAGCAGCCGTTGCCGCGGCTCCCAGCCCGGGCGTTGCCGGTAGCCTTTATCAGCAACTGGGCAGTGTGGGCCTGGACCCCGGCCGCGTGTTCCACATCCGCGATGCTTCCATTGAGCACCCGGACCTGCACATCACTTTCAACGACGGCGTCATCGCCTTTACCAAGGACGTGCTGGGCCGTGTGAGCGGCGCGTACTTCGAAGGTGAGGGCGACCTGCTGCTAATGCCGCCCAACCGGGCTGAGCGCGCCTCACTAGGCCTGTTCACTGGAACCGCCATCCTGGAGGAGCAGTTCACCAGCGCTTACCTGCGGTTCAATGACGAAATGCGCCAGAAGTTGCAACCATTTATGTATCCCGCAACCGATGCCCCGGATTTTGTTGCCGCCCATGACGCGGTCTCGCGCTCGCTGGCCGGCAGCGATGCTTTGCGTCTGCTCATCACTTTCAGCCGTTTTCTCCCGGTGACCGGTCCCACCCAGCCCCTGGCCCCGTACACCGGCGATGACCACTATCTGCACCTGCGCCTGAGCAGCCCCCGGCGTGGGTTATTCGACGTTTTTTTTGACAGCCTGGCCCGGGAACAGGTCTCCGCTGGGCAATTCAGCCTGACCTCGCAGGCTGGCTTCTACGACCTGTGGACCTCTTTTGCTCTGCCCACGCCTCGGGGAGGGCACGCCAGAAGCCCGGATCTGGTGGACATCAGTCGCTATCGCATCCGGGCGCGCGTCACCCTGCCCCATGAACTTGCGGCTAAGGCGCTGCTGGATGTGGATGTTCGGCAAGGCGGCGAGCGCGCCCTGCTGTTCGAGCTTTCCCGCTTCCTGCAAGTGCAGAAACTGGAAGCTGACGGGCACCCGGTCGAGTTCGTGCATAACCCCGCGCTGGAGGGCACGCAACTGGCGCGGCGCGGCGATGACATCGTGGCGGTGGTTTTTCCCGAACCGCTGCGGGCCGGCCAGCACCTGCAATTGCGCTTCGAATATTCCGGCCCGGTACTTTCCGAGGCGGGCGGCGGCCTGCTCTACGTGGGCGCGCGCGGCACCTGGTATCCCAACCGCGGCTTGGCCATGTCAAATTTCGATTTGCAGTTCCACTATCCTGCGGCCTGGACCCTGGTCGCTACGGGCAAGCAAGTAACGCCAGAGGCTGCAGAAGCCCCCGATACCCCACAGCCTGGCGAGCAGGTCGGCCACTGGATCTCCGAGCACCCCATGCCCATGGCCGGCTTCAACCTGGGGCAGTACGTGAAAGCCTCCGCGCGCGCCGGCAACGTCGTGGTCAATACCTACGCAGCTGCGGGAGTTGAGCATACCTTCCCACGGCCCCCCATGCCTCCTATTCCTCTTACAGGTACGCCCGGCATCTCGCCGGCGGAACAGATGCCGCGCCAGTCGGCCCCTCTCATGTCCCCTCCGCCCGCTCCTTCTCCGGCGCGCTATGCCGAGGCGGTAGCGCAGGAGGCCGCGCACACCATTGAATTCCTCAGCCCTCGCTTGGGTCCCTTTCCCTACAGCAGCCTGGCGCTTACGCAAATGCCGGGCAACACCAGCCAGGGCTGGCCGGGGTTGATCTTCCTTTCCAGTTTCGCCTTCCTTAGCCCGCACGAGCGAGAGGCGCTGCGCTTTTCTCCGGGCGCCAACGTGCTTTACGGAGAGCTGATGCCGGCGCACGAAACGGCTCACCAGTGGTGGGGCGACCTGGTGGGCTGGAGCAGCTATCGCGACCAGTGGATCGGGGAAGCGCTGGCCAACTACTCCGTGCTCATGATGCTGGAGCGGGAGCATCCCCAGGGTTTCGCGCTCATGATGCAGATCTACCGGCAGCAACTGTTGCAAAAGAATAAGGCGGGCATGGAACTGCGCGAAGCCGGGCCGGTCACCCTGGGCTTGCGCCTCTCATCCTCCAAGTTTCCCGATGCCTATGACGCCATTGCCTATGGCCGGGGCACCTGGCTGTTCCATATGCTGCGCTACATGCTGCGCGATACCGCCCGCCAGCTTCGGCCCGGCGTCCGGACGGCGGAGGCCGATAGCGATGCAGTGTTCTTGCACGCGCTGCGCACTCTGCAACAACGCTTCGCCGGCAAAGAGATGACGCTTGACGACGTGCAGGCGGCGTTTGAGCAAGACCTGCCCCGCTCCTTGTGGTACGAGGGAAGAAAATCATTGGATTGGTTCTTCGACGACTGGGTTAACGGCACGGCCATTCCCCGCTTGCAACTGGCAGGGGTGAAATTCCTGCGCAAGGGAAATCTTGTGTTCGCCACAGGCACCCTTAAGCAGGACGACGCACCCGCCGACCTGGTCACCTCCGTTCCTATTTACGCTCAGCTCGCGGGCAAGACTCCGGTGCTGTTGGGACGCGTATTCGCCGATGGCCCGGAGACGCCATTTCGCCTGCATGCCCCCGCCGGCACCCGCAAATTGCTTACTGATCCTTACCAGACCGTGCTCACCCGCAATCATTAAGGGCTGCCGCGTCGCCAGCTGTTCCCAGTCGGGCTGCGTCTGAATGGGCAGCACGACACATCTGTTGTGGTATGCAATCTTGTCTTGCGCCATCTAGCGCCATCCCGCCTTGGAACCCAGGTACCGTCTTGACATCACCCACGATTTCCAATATCACAAGCAGACTGCAACTTAGCCGCGCTTCATCCGTCCTTATATCGTGTTGAGGTGAAAGCTCATGATGCGTGCCCGCGTGGTCGGTTGCAGCCTGCTTGTTCTGTCCGTGGCTGTTATGTTTGGCAGCCTTCCCCTGCAGTCCCAGGTGGTGACTGTAACGGTGCAAGGCCGGGTATTTGACAGCACAGGAGCGGTTATCCCTGAAGCCCAGGTCAGCGTGGTCAACACGGCCACCAGCCTTTCCCGTACCACGGCCAGCAATGTTAACGGTGACTATCAAATCTCTTTGCTGCCCGTCGGCGACTACATGGTCACGGTGGAGAAAAAGGGCTTTCAAAAGCAGGTCAAGAAGGTCCACCTCGACATCGGCCAGGTGGGCGCCGTCAACTTCACCCTGCCATTGGGCGAGGTGACGCAGGAAGTCAAAGTAGTAGATGTGGGCGTGACCGCCGAGCCCACCCGCACCATGCTCAGCTCAGTTATTGACGAGAACAAGATCCAAAACCTGCCGGTGAACGGCCGCCAGTTCATTGATTTTGCCCTGCTGGCCCCGGGGGTCACCATCGGCGACACCACCTCCGGCAGCACCGACGTGATCATCGAACCCGTCACCAAACTTTCCTTCGCCGGCCAGACCATCCACTACAACTTCGTGGCCATTGACGGCGCCGACGACATTTCCACCGCTTCCGGAGTGCAGAAGTTCACACCCTCGCAGGATGCCGTGCGCGAATTCCGCGTTATCAACAGTGATTACAGCAGCGAGTACGGGCGTGCCGTGGGCGGCATTGTGGACATCATCACCAAGAGCGGAACCAACAACTTCCACGGCTCAGCCTATGAGTACTTCCGCAACGACGCCCTCGATGCCAACAGCCTGCTGGCCTCCAAGGACCCCTTCAGCTGCACCGTGCCGGGAGACTTGAGCTCCGGCGGCTGCCGCCGCCTCAACAAGCTGCGCCAGAACCAGTATGGCTTTACCGTGGGCGGCCCCATCCAGAAGGACAAAACCTTCTTTTTTGCCAACTACGAGGGCCAGCGCCGGAGCGAATCGCCCTACTATAACTCCATCATTCTGAATAACATTACGACCATTAACCAGTTCAAGACGGGTATCGGTTTTCCGGCGGAGAACCTGAACGTCACCCGCACCAACAATTACGACAACTTCCTGATCAAGCTGGACCACGCCTTCAGCCAGAAGGAATACATGTATGTGCGCTATTTCTTCGATGATGGCCGGCTGCACAACTACTCGCCTCTTAACGACGGTTCCGATATGCCTTCCGGATTTAAAAATAATTTCTCCCGCGACCAGTCGCTGGTAGGCAGCTTGACCTCGGTCGTCTCCCCCACCCTGGTCAACGAAGTTCGCATGCAGTATGCCAAGCGCTCCTTCGACTTCCCCACGGTGACGGCAGAGCCCCACATGGAAGTGGCCAACCAGTTCGCCATCGGGGTGAACCGCGGCAATCCCGATTTCTACAATGAACGACGTTTTGAGCTGGTGGACGATGTAACCAAGACGATCGGCCGCCACACCATCAGCTTCGGCGGGGATTTCAACCACGTAAACACCACCGAGTCGTTTCCGCTGTTCTACCCCTTCGAAGCGACCTTCGTCTGCATCGCGCCCGATCCGACCAACCCCAGTTCGCCCTGCAACACCTCCAACCTGCTGGACCACACGCCGGTAGTGCTGTGGATGGAGCGCTTCCAGGCGCCGAACTTCAATGAGCCTTCTTTTAATACTTCAGTGTTCCAGATGAATGGCTATCCGCAGGCGATCCGCAACCAGGCCAGCGGTACCCTCGGCCACACGTATGATGGTTTTTACGTCCAGGACCGCTTCAGCGCCACTCAGAACCTAACCCTCACCCTGGGCACCCGGTTCGATTTTGAAACCTGGCCCAGCAACGTGCTGAACAACCCCCACGGCGTGGACCCGCGCGCCGGCTTCGCCTATAACCTGGGCGGCAGCCACTCCGTTGTGATTCGCGGCGGCTTCGGGTTGTTCCACGGCATGATTCCTTCACCCCTGCTCATGTGCCAGGCGCCCTCCTGTGGCGGCACCGCGGCTTATGGCAAGTTCCGGCCCGGCGAAGATAACCTGAACTCCAACAGTCAGCTGTTCGGTTATTCGGGGTTCTTTCCGGCAGCTTTTCAGAACGCCTTCAACGGCTTGATCTTCAACGGGCAGTATCCTGACCCCAACAACCTGGCCACCCTGGGCGTGCTCAAGCCCGCCACCATTGTGCGCTTCACCCAGGACCACAAGCTGCCGTATGGCATCCAGAGCAGCCTGGGCGTGGAGTTCCAGCCCTATAAGGACGCGGTGCTTAACATCAGCTACCTGCGCACTCACGGCGTGCACCTGGGCAGTTTTTTCAACATCAACCAGCCCTCGCCCAGCGGTTCGGTGCTGGTGCACGACTCCAAAGGGGATGTGGGTTCCAAGAACACGTTCTTTTGCCCAGTTTCGGTGTGCGGCGCTCCCGGTGTGCCGGGAGCGGCCAACCCGGCTTACTTCACCTACTTTGAAGCCGACTCGCGCTGGTGGTCGGAATTCGATGGCTTGCTGGTCACGCTTAACAAGCGGGTCAGCCATCACCTTGGCTATGGCATCAGCTACACCTGGTCCAAGACGCTGGACAACGGTCCCAACCCCAGCTTCGTGCTCATTCCGCAGGACAGCGGCAGCTTCGGCGCCGAAAAGGCGCTCTCGTCCGACGACGTACGCCACCGCTTTGTGGGCAATATGACCCTGGCCGGCCCCACCCACCTGAACGCCGTGCTCAATGACTTCGAGTTCTCGACCATCGTCACCCTGGAGTCGCCACACTACTTCACCAAATTCGTAGGCTTTGACGCTAATGGAGATGGCTTCCCGCTGAACGACCGCGTCGGCCTCGAGCCCCGCAACACCTTCCGCGGCGACAGCTATCAAACCGTAGACCTGCGCCTTTCCCGTACTTTTAAGGTGGCCGAGCAGGTTCACCTGCAGGGGATGGCGGAGGCGTTCAACGCCTTGAACAACGTGAACATCCGCTACTTCAATACCGTGTACGGCGCGCCTGATTTCATTCCCGCGGGGACCCCGGGCACCTTCTTCGAGGGCTCTCCCAACCCGGGATACGGCACGCCGCGCGCGGTCTTCAACCCGCGCCAGATCCAACTGGCGCTGCGGGTGACCTTCTAGGCCGCTGGCCACGGATTTACCCGGCTGAGCACGGATTCAGAGAAATGCGAATTCATCTGAATCCGTGGCTCCCTGTTCCGATTCAGGACAAACGCGCCTAAATCGGGCTCGGAGTGTGTCAGGGGACCACAACCACCTTTCGAGCTCATCTCCTAAACCCAACAACATCACTGAGATTGCGACCTTGCTCGACCCCTCGCGTGTGGTAAGAGAGTTGCTTCTGCGGGGGGTGGAGTCCCCCCATGAAGTTGCACATCGTCTGGCGCAATCCTCTTCCGGTTCGCCACATTCAGCGCTGGGAATCAGTTGAAAAGGCTGCCGATAAGAGCGTTTACCTAGTCCAGGAGTATGTGCTCGACGGCGCGGATGGCGATGGCTACTGGGCTACGGAATGTGAACTGCAAGTGATCTCCGGCGGCCATGCAGCCTGACCGAGGCGCTATCCTGAGCGCTCGGGATCCCGCCCCGGTAGCGGGTTTCCAGGGATTTTAATTTCGGAAATTCGCCAAAAAATGTGCTGTGAAGACAACTTGCGCCTAGGCCGTGAATTCCAATAAAAAGGCCGAGTAGTAACACCCGTATGGACGCCAGTTCTTGTAGCTCAGAATTATTAACTCACGCCGCCACCCTCAAGCGAAACAATGCCCTCACCGCCATGCTTTGCGGCGCCCTACCCGCGCTGCTGCTGGCGCTCTATGCCCCACCGACGCGGCATCAATGGCTGATCGGGTTGGCGATAGGACTGGTGTGGGCGAACGCTTTTGAATACTTCTACCACCGCTACCTTCTGCACCACACGCGAGGGAGGCTGGGCAAGGGCCACATCCTGCACCACATCAGCTCGGGGAAACAAAACGAGCTGGAGCATCTGACGTTTGGGGAGTCGCCGCTGTATGTAATGCTTTTGTTCGGCACCAACGGCTCCCCCGTCGCCCTCGCCGACCTGATCTGGCGATTCCCATTGGCCCCCGGCATCCTGCTGGGCTTTACCGCGTACTTTATCGCGGTGGAAGAAATCCACTGGCGCATTCATCGGGGCGGTTGGCTGCCGCCTGGCCTGCAGGCCGCCATTCCTTATCACCTTGACCACCACGACATTCCCGAAGGACGCTACAACGTGTTCTTCCCCTTGTTCGATCTTCTGCTGGGGACGGCCAAGTCCACGTTCCCGAACGCGCCGGCGCTGCGCCTTCGCCCGCGAAGGAACCTCTGGCGTGTTCTCCAGGAAGAGGCGCTGCTCTACACCTGGATCATCGGGATGGCGGTGTTTATCCGCCTGTTCTGCGAGACCTCGCCCAAGCCCTGAGTCGTGGTCGTCGCGATCTTCTTCATTCTTGATTCGGTTCCTGGTACAAGCCAATCACGTTGCCGGCCGGATCGGTAAAGCGGGCGGTGATTTCCGGGGCGTCTGCGCCGATGGGCTGAACGATGGCGCCGCCATTGGCGACGACGGCTTTGATCGCTGCCTCGACATTGTCCACCATCACGTAAACCAGTAGGCCCGGTTTCGCCGCGGGTGGCCGCCCCTGTACCCAGGCGCCGCTGACTTCTCCAACTCCGTCGTCGAAGGCCTTGTGGCCGTCGCCACGCTGCCGGATGTTCCAGCCAAAGACGGCGTGGTAGAAGGCGGCAGAGCGCTCAATATCAGTCGCGGGGATTTCGACATAGCAGATCTTGCCATTGGCAATTGTCGGCGGCATTGGGGATCTCCTGCTGGCAGGCCGGTAATGTTAGGCCAGCGCTGGCCACAAGGGCAACATGGTCGTGCCTCGAGTCAAGGTCACTTCTCCAAATTGGGCAACGGCTCAATGTTTGAATGGCTGAATGCCTTTACCGCCTAAATGCCTGCATGACTCGATCCTCTTGGGTTTGCTAACATCTTGCTTCCGATGAAATCCACCGCACGGGCCAAATCTACCGGCGAAAACGTGGTGCGGATCGAGGCCGAAGCGCTCCTCGCCCTGGCTGATCGCCTGGCCGGGCCCATGGCGCAGGCTTTCCGTGGCGCCGTTGATCTACTCTATGCCTGCCACGGGCGCGTGGTGGTCACTGGTTTGGGCAAAAGCGGGCTGGTGGCGCGCAAGGTAGCCGCCACCCTCAGCTCCACCGGCACCCCCGCGCTCTTCCTCCATCCGGCGGAGGCCCTGCACGGCGACTTGGGCATGCTGGTGCGTGGGGATGTGGTCCTAGGCCTCTCCGCCAGCGGCGAGACCGAAGAGATTCTGCAGCTGCTGGCCACCATGAAGCGCCTGCAGATTCCGGTGATCAGCGTCACCTGCGACCGCCTCTACTCGGGTGGCGTGGGCGCCATTGAAAATCCGAAGCTCTCCACCCTGGCTTCCGCCGCCGACGTGGCTCTCGATTGCTCGGTGGACAAGGAAGCCTGCTCGCTGGGACTGGCCCCCACCGCCTCCACCACCACCATGCTGGCGCTGGGAGACGCCCTGGCCATGGCCCTGGCCGAGCGCCGCGGTTTCAAAGAAGAGGACTTCGCCAATCTTCACCCCGGCGGCAAATTAGGCAAGCGCCTGGCGCGGGTGGAAAACCTGATGCATACCGGCGACGCAGTTCCACGGGTCGCCCCTGCCACAAAAATGCCCCAGGTGATTTACGAGATGTCACGCAAGAAGCTGGGCGTTAGCACCGTGGTGGAAGGCGAGCGCCTGCTGGGCGTTATCAGCGACGGGGACTTGCGCCGCCTGCTGGAGCGCCGCGGCAAGGACGTCCTCGACCTGACTGCCGCCGACTGCATGACCACCAATCCCACGGTCATCGCTCCCCAGCAGTTCGCCGCTACCGCCCTGGCGCTTATGGAGGAGAGAAAGATTACTTCCTTGCCGGTGGTGAATGCCCGCGGCGAATTGCAGGGCATCATTCACCTGCATGATTTGTGGGAAACCCAAATGGTTTAGGGGCAGTTGTTAGCAGTGGGTAGCCGGTAGTTGGGAAATGCGGTTGGCAGCTCACCCGCTGCCCTCACTCGCGGCACCTACCAGCTACCAACTGCCAACCACCAACCACCAACTACCAACTACCAACTACCAACTACCTACTACCAACCACCACTTTTCAGAAATGCTCTTCGCCCACTGCTACCGGCGCGCTGCCCTCCTTCTGGGCGATGATCCGGTCCCAGGGGCTGCTGCGCCAGTTGTCTTTAACCTTCACGGCGCTGCTCCAGGTGGGGAGGTTCAAAAGTAGAGTCGCTGCCATCGCCTGCACGTAAGGCTCATACATGCGGCGCAACGCCAGCAACTTGCGCTCTGCCTCTTCCCCCCCGCGCAACTGCAAGCCATTCGCGCCCAGTACCTGGCGCAAATTGGCCAAACCTTGCGGCGGCAAGCGGTCGGGCGCTTCTGAGCGGTGATGCGAGCCCACCACCTGGGCCAAATCCACCACCGCGTGGCGTGCCATGGCAAAGGTAAGACGTGCCTGGTTGCTGGGTATTCCGTCGATGCCCACAATGGTGAGCGCGCTTACATCCAGAATGGTGGTCAGCGCGCCCAGCCAGCTCTGGTTAATGTGCTGGGATCGGTACAGCGCCAGCACGGGATAGGAAATGTGGCTCTCCAGCACTTCCGCCGCCCAGTGCTCCCACTCGTGCAGAAAACGGTCCAGCAAGGGCTGGTTGTTCGCATCCGCCATGCGCGACAGGAATTCCTGCGCGGTTGGTGGCGAGCCGGCCCGCGCATCGAGCAGCGAGATTTCCACCTCCCGGCGCGAAAACGAGCTGTAGATCACCGGCAGGTAGCCGATCACCATAGCCAAAAAGCCAAAGCCCACGCCCGATTCCAGCACCGCCAGTGCCCGCGTCGCGCCCGTGAGCGGCACCACGTCCCCATAGCCCAGAGTAAAAAACGTACTGCCGCTGAAGTACACCAGCGAGCCAAAGCCGCTGTTTCCGGAAAATAGGTGGACGTGCGTACCCGCCCCGTATTGCAGCAGGGCAAAACCCACGATCAGGGCGAATGCCCAGAGGCCCAGCAGCACGATTAGCGAGAGCGGCCCAAAGTAGCTGAGGTAGGATTCGCGCCGTCGCGGCGAAGGGACAAACCTCGCCAGCGCCGCCCACGGCCGCCACGTGATTCGGTAGAACAGTGCCGTGAAGCGGAACGAGCGCGTCACCCGCCGCGGCAGCACGATAGTTTCAAAAGCGTCCAGCAGGATGGCCAGGACCAGGATGCTGCCCGCTATGAGGGCCAGGATCTTCATGGCAGTCGGTCAATTGTAGATGGGCGGGCCGCCCGTGGGTAGAGACGTACTCATTACGCTTTTCGCGCTGCCTGGAACGGACCCTCTAATCTGACCTACGCTTCTTCTTCCGCTATCTGCAGCGCCCGTTGGATGGTCTCGCGCTGTCCTTCAGCGAGGGTTAGGAACTCGAATCCGTGCCGGAATCCGCTGCGGTAGCGCACCACCGCCCGCAATTTGGTCGCGATCACGGTGGCCGGCAAGGTGAACTCCAGCGTCGCCACTTCTCCCGGCTGCAGCTCCCCCGTCAAGGTGGCGCTCATGCCGTCCTGCCCAACCTCATTGGATCGTCCCCACAAGGACTCCACCACTCCATCGCGAAACACCTGCACCGCGACTCGCATGTTCACGTTATAGCGGGGATAGCGCCGGGCTTCTCTGCTGGCAGGGGCGTTCAGGCCGGTAATTCCATCCGTCCTTTTCACTGCTTCGCCTTTCCCGGCTGCCGGGTCGGGGTTTAGTTACCGTGCAACACGTATCCAGGTTCCAGGGGCAACTTGCCCCCTACTTGCAGCACGTCAATTCCTCCGGTGATCGAATAAACGTCCACCAGGCCCACCCCGCCCGGGGTGGATTCCACTCTCTTCACTATTGCGTCGTCGGAGTTGACGACCATGATGGCAGGACGGTCAACGCGGCCATGATTGGCGGATGTGATCAGTTCATTCACATCATTCGCCGTCATTCCATACACCTTTTGCAGCACGATGCGCATGTCGGCAGAGGCAGGATCGCGCGTCACCAGAGTGACCGGCCGGCCGTTGGGCCACCGTCCCATTTGCCCTTTGCAAACCTTCACCAGGTCCACAAAGGTGACCCCCTTCAGATTGTTTGCCTTGTTGGAGATCAGCGCGACGTCCTTGGCCGCTGCTGCCTGTAAGCAGGCTAGGGCGACGGCGAACACCCACAACATGGAACGAAAGCGCATCCATTTCTCCGGAGAATTAGCCGGATTATAGCCCTATCTTATTGTTGCGCCTTAGATTCCGAAGGTCATGTCCCGGCAGGGGAACAAAGAAAGTACCCGGGGTGAAAGTACTCAGTTGCGGGTACCAAAGATTTACTAGCCACCACCGAAGGGCGATGACGCCCGCCTTCGCGGCTTACAAACCGCTGGGTACCGGGTACTGAGCACTGGGTACTCGCCTACTGATTCACCGCCACCTGCCGGTAGGCCAGCACGATATCCGACTTGGTCACCATGCCCAGCAGCTGTTTTTCTTCCCGCCGTGAAACCACAGGGAAGTTGGCCAGGTGGTGCTCGCGCATCCGTTCCACCACTTCATGGATGGTCTGGTCGGGGAAGGCAGCCTGCACCTGCCGCGTGTACACCGCCGCCACCCGCACGTGCGAACGCTGGCTGCGGTCAATTTTAGTGACGTCCGCCATGGTGACAATGCCGCACAGCTCGGCTTCCTTGTCCAGCACCGGCAAGGCGAAGATCTCCCGCGCAAACATGAGTTCCTGCACCGAATCCAGCATGTCATCGGGCGAAACCACCGGCACATCGGTCATCACGTCCGCTACTCTTACGGCCGAAAGCACGTGCAGCGGGGTTGCCGTGTTGCCGGTGAACAGTTCGGGATAGGCCACCGTGCCATGCTGGGCCAGGTCCAGCCCGCTCAGTTCTTCTTCTTCGGTCACCCGCAGCCCGGTTACCAGGTCCACCACCTTGAACACCACCACGCCCGCCACCAGCGCGTAGGCCAGCGCCGTGACCGTGCCTACAGCCTGTGCCCAAATGTGGACCGTGTAGCCGTGGAAGCCGTGAGGAATCATGGGCGCCCACAGCCCCGCCGCCAGGCCGCCCAACAGCCCGGGCGTGGCATGCACCGGACCGACGCCGCAGGGATCATCAATCTTTAGCCGCTTTTCGATCCAGCGGGCGGTGTAGGGAATCTGCGCCCCGGCCGCCAGCCCGATGGCCAGCGCGAATAATGGGTGCACCAGGTGCGCCCCCGAGCAGATGGCCACCGCGCCCGCCAGCCCGCCGTTGGGGGTAATGATGGCGTCTGGCTTGTTCTGCTTCCAGGTCGCCGCCATCGAGCCCAGAATGCCGCCGGCCATGGCCGTGAGCGTGTTAATGGCTACCAGCGGCAGATCCGCGGCAATGTTGCCATAGGACGGTACGGAGCCCAGGTTGAACCCGAACCAGCAGAACATCAGCAGCAGCGCGCCCAGCCCCATCATGGGCACATCGTGCGCCTGACCCGGCGTCTTGCGCTTGCCCAGGTAGGCTGCTCCAATTAGACCGATGATGCCGCCCACCGCATGCACTCCCAGCGAGCCGGCATAATCCTGCACGCCCAGCCGCGCCAGCGGCCCGTTCCACAATATGTACGCGAAGATCGGGTAAATCACCCCGATATAGAGCGCGGCAAACAGCAGGTAAGCCGAAAACTTCATGCGCCCGGAGAAGCAGCCGCTGGGAATAGCGCAGGAAACCAGCACGAACATTAGGGAAACGAAGAACGCGATGGAGTGCCCGCCGTCGCCGACAAACTGCCAGGGCAAATGCCAGCCGTTGGGCAGCGCCGCCAGCGGCCAGCCGTACTGCTTGATGGCGAAGCCCCCAACCAGAAAGACGACGATGCCCAGGCCCAGGTGCCCCGTCATCTTCATCATGACGTTGTTCACTTCGCGCGAGCGCACCTGCCCGCCTTCCAGCAGGAAAAACCCCGCCTGCATTAGGAAGATGAGGCTCCCCATGGACAACAGCCATAACCAATAGACGTTGGTCTCCACGCTTTCCTCCGTGTTGGTCGCGTGTAACTGGCGGTCAGTTTTGCCTGCGAATCTGGTAGCGCGGTCTCCAGCCGTGGCGCGCCTTCAGGTCAGGCAGCGCCTGCGGTGGCTGTCATGCAGTTTCCCCGGCAGCTACTTTCCTCGTTTCCCGCCTAAAACGGAAATTCAAAATTTTTATCGTGGGGATAAGCAGAACCGTGCCTGTGCAAATAGTTGCCGACATGTAGGACTAGCCACGGAGACACAAAGACACGGAGATTGGGCAGCCACGCAGAGACGAAACGACTAGAACCAATGTTGCATCCTTAGGTGAGCGCAGCCCGCCCGCGTCATGCCCTGCCGGGAGTCACAACGCAGCCTTGGCCGCGATAGGCAGTTCCCAGGAGGGCCTCATGCTGAGGGCCTTTAGGCCTGAAGCATCTCGCGTGCACTACCTGAGAACGATCGTAAATTGCGTCTGCGCTCAGGCGCGCACTTGGTGGTGTTTTCTTTGTGCTCTCTGCGTTCTCTGCGGTCAATGTTTCAGTCCATACAGCTTCGCTGCGTTATCGAACAGCACCATGTGCGCCAGTTCCACTGCCCGCGCGCGGCTGATTTCCCCGTCCTGCATCATGCCTGTCAGCGCCAGTCCCAAGGCTTGCCGGCCGGTGCTTGCGATCATGTATCCGATGGAATCCCAGTCGTACTCTGGCGAGTTTCCCGGATACAAGTCGGTGCCGAACATCACTTTTTCCGGGTACCATTCCAGCCAGTCGCGGATCACCACGCTCAGCGCCCGCGGCGAAAGCATCCAGTCCTGCTCGGAAAAATCGGTATAGACGTTGGGCTTGCCCAGCAGGAATGCGGTCACCTTCGAATACGGTCCCGAACCGCCATGCAGCAGCACAAATTTGGTCTGCCGCAGGCTGGGATCGTCGAGCACCGAATCCAGCAGCTCCGGGTTCGAGCCCGCAATATCGAAATAACCGCCACATCCCGCCCCGGTATGGATGTGCACCGCCAATCCCAACCGCCCTGCGGCCCTGGCAATTTCTCGAAAGAGAACGTCCTGCAGCGCCAGATACTCACCTTTGGCCGGCGTTCCTCCCGCCGCGTAATGCGCGTAAGCCTGCTCCGCCTGCGCCCGGTTGGGTTCGCCGAAGTTCAGGGTCCGCAGATATGCCGCCTCGAACTTGATTGCCACTGCCCCAGCCTTCTTCTGGCGCTCCAGCGTGGGCTCCACCACCCGCGCCACGTAATCGTTCAGAGTCGCCGGAACCGCGTTCAGGCCCGACTCCTTCAGATAGCGCTGCAGCAGCATCTCCTCCCGGCTGAAGAAAAATTTCCGGTCAGGATTTTCGCTGGCCAGCGGCTGGTTATTGAGCGGCACCAGCAACGCGTCGTCATAGGGCACCCACAGGAACCGGGGCGGCGCCAGGCCCGGCCCCATGGCGATTCGGTTGGCCAGCATGGTGCGGATGTTCAGCTTGTCCAGCACCCAGGCGGGGAAGTGCTCGCCCTGTTCCCGCTGCACCCTCTCTCGCGTGGCGCGCAGTTCCCGCAGGTGATCCGGCGTCTTATCGTTGTACTTGTAACCGTACAGCGCCTTCCAGGCTTGCAGAAACAGCGGATTGTCCGGCCGCACCATGGTGGGATCGGCCGTCGGCTCCAGGGGTGCGCAGGGCAGGGCATCGTAATCATCGTCCTTTTCTCCTGGCGCCACCACTTTCGGGACGTGCGTGTGGTCGTCAATCGCCGCAATGCGGTTGATCTCCTGCATCAATTGCGGATCGGGAGCCGTCTGCGTCCACCCTGTGACCGCCAGTGCCATCCCTATTCCCGCCACCCATAGCGCCTTCAGTGTCATTTCTCCTCCGATGTTGTTTGTGCCTCGCCTGGAAAGTCGAACCTGGGAACCGCGAGCGTGCCTTGCTGCTCTTCAGCCGCGGTTTGCGATTACAATGCGTGGAACAGGCTTCTCAAGGCTCGCGTAGTTCATGTTTCACTCACCATCTCGGTGGCCAGCCCTCGTCCTTTCCGTGGCTCTGCTCTGGGCTGCCGGGTGCGCTTCCATCGCTTGCGCCCAACCCGCCGAGAAACTCACCATCACGGTGCACGACGAAAACGCCGTCGCCCAGCGCTCGGTCCGCGTCTCTTTGCAGCCCACAGGCAGAACGGGTGTCTTTAAACAGGAAACTGACTTCGCTGGCCGATGCCAGTTCACCAGCCTGCCTCCCGGAGCCTATCAGCTGCAGGCCCAAAAGGAAGGTTTCTATGCGGTTACGCAGACTGTACAGGTCAGCGCGGCCACGGGCACCATTGACGTCGAGCTTCATCACCTGCAGGAGGTCAAAGAAGAGGTCAACGTGGTGGAATCCGCGCCCGCTATTGATCCAGAGAAAATTGCCGATACTCGCACTCTCTCTGGCCTCGACGTCATCAACATCCCTTATCCCGTTACCCGCGATTACCGCAACATTCTGCCCTACATTCCGGGCGTGGTGCAGGACAGCAGCGGCCAGCCTCACGTGGTCGGCGGACATACCTACGAGACCCTCGACACGCTAGACGGCTTCGACATTACCGACCCGGTGAGCGGCACCCTGCAACTGCGCGTCTCCACCGACGCCCTGCGCTCCATCGACGTGCAGAGCAGCCGCTACTCCGCCGAGTTTGGCCGCTCCTCGGCCGGCGTGCTCAACCTTTCCACTGGCATTGGCGACGACCGCCTGCGCTACTCCGGCACCAACTTCCTGCCTTCCTTCAAATTCATTCGCGGCGTCAATCTGGACAAATGGACGCCCCGCTTCACCGTGTCCGGCCCGCTCAAGAAAGGTAGAGTCTGGTTCTACGAGGCCGAGGATTTCGAATACGACTACAACCTGATTCGCGACCTGCCCGCCAACGCCGACCAGGCGCCGCTTTGGCGCTTCAGCAATCTTGTCAAGCTGCAGAGCAACATCACCCGCTCCAACATCCTGACCGGCAGCTTCCTGTTTAACCGCTTTAAATACAGCCATGCCGGCCTGTCCTTGTTCAATCCGCTCAATGCCACCACTAATCAGGACGCAACCGGATACCTGGCGACTTTCAAGGATCAGCACTATTTCCACAACGGCACTTTGCTGGAAAATGGGCTGGCCCTGTTCGAGCAGGAACTGGACGTACTGCCTCTGGGCAATCGGCCCTACATCGTGACTCCCGGCCTGGTCAGCGGCAATTTCTACCGCACCACCCTGGAGCGTTCCCGCCGGCTGCAGTGGATCACCAACGTCTATCTCCGCCCCCGCACCTGGCACGGCCGGCACGAATTCAAGTTCGGCATGGATGCGGATCGCGTGGCTTACCACGAATTCGACGACCGCACTCCCATCCGCGTCTTCAGCGAAACCGGCGTCCTGCTGCGCCAGACCCTGTTTCCCACCCAGATCCTTAGCCTGCGCAAGAACAATTTGCAGGGCAGCGCCTACGCTCAGGATCGCTGGTCGCCTTCCCAGCGCCTCATCCTTGAATATGGAGTGCGGTCCGACACGGATGAGATTGTTCGCCGCATCCTGGTCTCACCCCGAATTGCCGGCACCTATATGCTGACCAGCGACGGTGAAACCAAGCTTTCCGCCGGTTATGGCATCTTCTACGACGCCACCAATCTGGCCCTGGTCAGCCTTCCGCTTTCCGGCACCCGTCTCGATTCTTACTACGGCGCCAATGGCGTTCTACTGCGTCCGCCCGTACTTACGAAGTTTTTCCTCAACCAGAACACCTTGCGCGAGCCCCGCTTCACCAACTGGAGCCTCAGCCTGGAGCGACGGCTTCCGGGCGATGTTTACGCCACCGTCGAATACCTGCAGCGCCGCGGCACCGACGGGTTCATCTATCTGCCCCAGCCTCCTGCTGCCGGCCTTACCGGCGGCTCCTTCCTGATGACCAATATCCGTCAGGACCACTCGCGCTCGCTCAGCCTGATCGTGCGTCATACCTTCCTTAAGACCTATCCGCTCATGGCCTCCTACACCCATTCCCGCAGCGTGACCAATGCCGTCCTTTCCTATAGCCTCGACGGCCTGAATTACGGACTGGAAGGCCCCGGCCCTTATCCCTGGGACACGCCAAATCGCTTCCTCGCCTGGGGCATGGCGCCTTTGCCTAGCCTGCCCTTGATTCATAAGCTCGATTTCGCTTATTCGCTCGACTGGCACAGCGGCTATCCCTTCGCTATGGTGAACCAGCAACAGCAATTTCTGCAGCCGCTGAACAATCTGCGGTTTCCCCGCTTTTTTTCGTTTAGTCCCTACATTGAAAAACGTTTCACTCTGCGCAGCTACAACTTCGCTGTGCGCGGCGGCTTCGATAATGTGACCAGCAGCCCCAATCCCACCGCCGTGAACAACAACATCGATTCCCCTAATTTCCTTACCTTCAGCAATGTGGACCGCCGGACCTTCGTGGCCCGCATTCGCTTTCTGGGAAAAAAGAAGTAGACGATCCAGCTCGCCGAGGCTTAAATCCAGAGCTCGCCAGCAGGTTCACAGCGATAACAATGAAGTTCAACGTTTGCTGGAGTGAGAGCTGATCTATCTATGTTTCCCTCTTCTTCTCTGCGCCCTCTGCGTTGAGGTGTGGGGTAGTGTCCTAGAGGTTTGCTGGCCCGCTCGTACTCCGGCGCTTTTTGTTAGAATCAAAAATTGTCTTTGAACATCTGAACTCAATAGGAGGAAAATATGGCCCACGAACTGCCCCCTTTGCCGTATGACTACTCAGCCCTGGAGCCGCACATTGACTCACAGACCATGCACCTGCACCATGACGGCCATCATGCGGCTTACGTCAAGAACCTGAATGCAGCCCTGGAAAAGCATGCTGACCTGCAGAAAAAGCCCGCGGACGAGCTGTTACGGAACATAAACAGTATTCCCGAGGATATTCGCACCGCCGTGCGCAACAACGGCGGCGGTCACGTGAACCACACCATGTTCTGGCGCATAATGAAGCCGCAAGGCGGCGGCGAGCCCAGCGGCAAGATCGCCGATGCCATTAAGAAAACCTTCGGCAGCTTCGGCGACTTCCAGAAGCAGTTCAACGAGGCCGGCACCAAGCTGTTCGGCAGCGGCTGGGTTTGGCTGGTGCGCGCCCAGGGCGGCAAACTGCAGATTGTCACGACGCCCAACCAGAACAACCCGCTCTCCGATGGCAACTTCCCCATAATGGGCAACGACGTCTGGGAGCACGCCTATTACCTGAAGTACAACAACCGCCGCGGCGAGTACCTGACCGCATGGTGGAACGTACTCAACTGGGCGGAAATCAATCAGCGCTTCGAGCACAGCGAGTCCGGCGTGCACGAGCCCGCGTTAGCCCACCGGTAAGTCAAACCCTTTGGCTCTTAGCTCTTGGCTTTTAGTAAGGCCAAGAGCTAAAAGCTAAGAGCGGCACCATGCAGGCCATCACCATCATTCCCCGCACTCCCCACAGCACACAGCTGCGCGATGTTCCCAAACCCGCGCTCGAGTCCGTCGCGAACGGCCGCGGAGTGCTGGTCAAAATTATCCGCGTGGGCGTGGATGGCACTGACCGCGAATTGCAGGAAGGCCTCTACGGCGCGCCCCCGCCCGGCTTCGATTACCTCATCGAAGGCCACGAAAGTTTTGGCCAGGTGCAGGCGGTCGGAGCCAACGTCCACGAACTCGAGCCCGGCGACTTCGTGGTTGCCACCGTTCGCCGTCCCGGCTCCAGCATCTACGACCTTATCGGCGAATACGATTTCACCACCGACGACACTTACTACGAGCGCGGCATCAACCTGCTGCACGGCTTTCTCACCGAGTATTACGTGGACCAGCCCGAGTACATCGTGCGCATCCCGCCCGGCCTCAAGGATGTCGCCGTGCTGCTCGAGCCCACCTCCATCATCGAGAAGGGAATTGCTCAGACGTTCGAAATCCAGCGCCGCCTCAAGGTGTGGCAACCGCGCCGTGCCCTGGTCATGGGCGCCGGCTCCATCGGACTGCTGGCGACGCTCGCCCTCATCCTGCGCGGCATGGATGTCACAGTCCTGGGCAAGGACCACAAGCCCTATCTCAACTCCGATCTCATCGGCCAGCTCGGCGCTTTCTACGAATCCACCGACAAGCTGTCCATCGCCGAAGCCGCCCGCCAGCGCGGGCCCTTCGACATCATTCTTGAATGCACCGGCTACTCCCCCATCGCCTTCGAGTGCATGCAGGTGCTGGGCAAAAACGGCGTGCTCGTGCTGGCCAGCGTTACCGGCGGCAACCGCGCCATTACCGTGCCCTCCGACCAGATTAATCTCGGTTTTGTGCTGGGCAACAAAGTCATGGTGGGCACGGTCAATGCTAACCGTACCTTTTTCGAAATGGGTGTGGAAGATATGGCCCTGGCCGCGGTCGAATTCCCCGGCTGGCTGGCCCGCCTGATTACCACCCGCGTGCGTGGTCTGGCCAACTACAAAGACCTATTTACCGAGATGTCCGCCCCCGGGCAGATTAAGGTTGTGTGCGAGATTTCTTGATTGAAGATTGAAGAACGAAGATTGGCGGTTTACAACCGCCGCAATCCGCGGGCGCTTTTCAATCGTCAATCTTCAATTTCCTCGCAATGTCATCCTGAGCGGAGGCAGACGATTCGCTTGCGAATCGTCCGGCGAAGTCGAAGGACCCCGTGTCTGTTCAGCAGTACCAATGCAGCTCAAGGGAGTTGCTATTGTGCCGTGATCTTTCAATCACCCAATTACCCGATTACACAATTACTCAATTTGCGGTTTCCTGTACACCACTCCGCCCTTCATCACGAAATTCACCTTCTCCAGTTCCGTCACATCGCCCAGCGGATCCCCGGGCGCGGCCACGATATCGGCGTACTTGCCCGGTTCGATCGTTCCCACCTTGTGCTGCATACCGAGCAATTCGGCGGCAGTGACGGTAGCGGAGCGGATCGCCTGCGCCGGCGTCATCCCGTACTTCACCATGAGAGGAAATTCCTGTGCCGGGTTGACCGTCCATGGGAAGCCGCCGGCGTCGGTGCCGAACGCAATCTTCACGCCCGCATTCAACGCCCGCTTAAAAGTATCGCCATGAATTGCCACCATCTGCTCCCACACTTTTGCCCCAGCCGCTGCCCGCCCTTGCGCCACATACTCGCCCACAAACAGCGTAGGCACATAATAGATGCCCTTCTGCGCCATCATCTTCAAATCGTCGGGCGCAATGTACATGCCGTGCTCGATCGAATTCACTCCCGCCACCACCCCGTTGTGCACGCCGTTGATCCCGATCGCGTGCGAGGCCACCGGATGGTTTTCGCGGTGCGCTTCATCCACAATCGCGTTCAGTTCTTCCATGGTGAAGGTGGGCCGGTCCTCGACCACTCCCTTATCGGTTACGCGATAGCCGCCGTCCAGGTAGGTCTTGATCCAGTCCGAGCCTTTGGAAATCTGCTCCCGCACGGCGGTACGGCAGCCGACCGCGCCATCGCACACCTGCACTCCGTGCGGCCAGTCCGGCCAATCCCAGCGGAAGCCGAGCACCGGGTAGGCGCCGGTCACGTCCAGCGCCCGCGTGGCTACCCGCATGCGTGGGCCGTCGGTGATGCCGCGCTCGATGGCATGTTTCAGGTCCACGTCGGCATAGCCTGCGCCCTCGGTTTCCAGGTCCCGAATCGTCGTGAATCCGTAGCCCAGCGCCAGGCGCGCCGCTTGCGTCGCTACAATCGCGCGGTAGGCGTCCGATTCCTGCAGGATCTGCTTGTTGTAGTCCTCTTCGGTCACGTCGCCCGTCAGCAGCGTGTGCGTATGGGTATCAATCAGTCCCGGCAGGCAGGTCTCGTGCGAAAGATCAATGAGCTTGGCGCCTCTGGGCACGCCTCGGCCTGCGGGCTGCACCTGTTGGATATTTTCGCCATCGATCACTACATCAACGTTGCGCCGCGGCTGCTCCGCCTTTTCGTCAATCAGCGTCCCGCAGCGCAGGTAGGTCACGGCCGGCTTCTGAGCTGCGCTTTGCTCGGCTGATGTCTGTGTGGCGACGGGCGCCTCCGCCCTTCCGGCCGAGCGCAGCTCGGCTATGGCTCCCGCTTGTAGATTTTTCGTTTGTGCCCACAGTGAGCCACTCATGGCGACCATTGTTGCTAGTAGCACTACCAGCTTCGCCAGCACTCTGCTCCTGCTGCTAGTTCTGCTCATTATGCCGCTCCTCCTCGCCTTTTCCCGGGCCGCCGAGTGTAACAAGAACGGGTAGCTGATGGTTAGTAGTTGGTTGCTGGCCTTGCATCTTGCCGACTTCCTCGTGATGGAGCGTTCCACCAGCTACCAGCTACTACCTACGGTTTTTTTTGAAAACCTGTGCTCCCGCTGTGCAAAAATTTCCACGGGCCGCTTCGCTGCCCAGGGTGATTGCTGGCGGCGGGCGGGAACACCGCATTTTTAGCGGCTATTTACCTCCGCTCTAAACGAATTCCTATTTGCGCTTATCCGCCTTAATCCGCGGCCAAGAATTTACCGTTGCACCACTCTTCGGGGATTGACGCTACCAACCTTCGCGCGTAGATTTTTCGCCATAGCGCGCCAGCCGAACAGAAATCTTCAGGCCACTCGCAAGCCCACCCTGCAACCAGGAGAAGTGCCGTGAAGGATGCCGACGATTGGAAGGTTTACCGTACCCGCTATCTGGTGCGCGCCCGCCAGCTCACCGCCCCGCTCACCTTGGTGGATGGCTCCGGCAAGGAACAACGCGGACACGAGGGCGACTACCTGGTGGAGTGTTCCGACGGCACCCATCGTATCGCGCCACGACAGGTTTTTGAGGACATCTACGTGGAGATGGGAGCTCCCATCGAGGCGCGCATGTTCTCCCTGATTCGCGGCTTGCGCAAATCGCACGTCCTGGCCGAAGATGACCCCAACCAGCCCGTGCTCTTCAGCCTTACCGGATAGCAGCTTCTCTTTCGGCGAGGTTTAACTCGCCTCCCGGCGTCATCCTGAGGGCTTTAGCCCGCAGATCTCGCCTGCAGTGCAGCCGAATTCCGGTGGGTTGTGCAAGCTTTGGCCGCCAGGCATTCTCTCCGGCCGGCAGCCCTCGCCAGATCAATAGTTTAGCGATAAAATACTATATGTAGCGGTTTAGTATTGACAGGCCCTATACCTAGCAGTACTGTGACGGTCCTAGGCGATGTTTTGGGGCGAGTCAAAGGCCCGGGCTAACCTGAGGGAGGGAGGCCCGGCGTCGCTCGCGGTGGACGTTTCGCGGCAAAATCGTGGTCGGAAGCATCGTCTGACCTCGCCAGGCTCCAGCCCCTTCAGGGGCGAGATAGTAAAGCCCCGGACGGAAGTCCGGGGTAGAGATGTGGATGAGTTGCCGAGCCCCGTAGGGGCGGCACAGGCCGGGCGTGAGCCCGGCGCGCAACAACGAATTGCACCAACTCCGCGCCAGCGGATCGTAGTCGAGGAGAGAGCGATCATGTCAGAAGTTCAAGAGAAGCTGACCATCCCATCCGCCGAAAAGACCAACAAGAAGAAGGCGCCGGGCCTGACCTTCCGCCGCTACTTCTCCAAGCCGGGCGTCTCACCTTACGACGAGCTGGAATGGGAAAAGCGCACCGCCCAAATCACCGACGCCCAGGGCAACGTCATTTTCGAGCAGAAGGATGTGGAGGTCCCTAAGGACTGGTCCATGACCGCCACCAACATCGTGGCCTCCAAGTACCTGCACGGCAAGCTGGGCACGGCGGAGCGCGAAACCGGGGTCCGCCAGCTGGTGGGGCGCGTGGCTGAAACCATCCGCGACTGGGGCATGGCCGGCGGCTACTTCCACTCTCCCGAAGACGCGGCCACCTTCCACGATGAGCTCGCCTACCTGCTGCTCCGCCAGTACGCTGCCTTCAACTCGCCGGTGTGGTTCAACGTGGGCTGCGACCGCATTGAGCCCAACTCCGACGCCCGCAACTGGCACTGGAACCCGCAGCTGGGGCGCATCGAATTCGGCGTCACCGGCTACTCCAAGCCGCAGTGCTCCGCCTGCTTCATCAACTCGGTGCACGATTCGCTCGATTCCATCCTCACCCTGGCCAAGACCGAAGGCATGCTCTTCAAGTGGGGTTCCGGAACCGGAACAAACCTGAGCTCGCTGCGCTCCTCCACCGAATCGCTCTCCGGCGGCGGCACCGCCAGCGGCCCGCTCAGCTTCATGAAAGGCTTTGACGCCTTCGCCGGCGTCATCAAGTCCGGCGGCAAGACCCGCCGTGCCGCCAAGATGGTTATCCTCAACATTGACCATCCCGACATTGTCGAGTTCATCGAGTGCAAGTCCAGGGAAGAAGCCAAGGCCCATGCCCTGGTGCGCGAAGGCTACGACGGCTCTTCGCCCGATTCCGAAGCCTACAGCTCCATCTTCTTCCAGAACGCCAACAACTCCGTGCGCGTGACCGACGACTTCATGTACGCCGTGGTCCGCGACACCGAGTTCTCCACCAAGGCCATCGTTGACGGCCGCGTTGTCAATACCTACAAGGCTCCGGAACTGCTGCGCAAACTCTCTGATGCCACCTGGCACTGCGGCGACCCCGGCATGCAGTTCGATACCACCATCAACCGTTGGCACACCTCCAAGAACACGGCCCGCATCAACGCTTCCAATCCGTGTTCCGAATACATGTTCCTGGACGACTCCGCCTGCAATCTGGCCTCGCTCAACCTGCTGAAGTTCGCGCCCAACGGCACTTTCGACATTGAGGCCTACCGCTACGCCGTGGATGTGGTCATCACTGCCCAGGAAATTCTGGTGGATAATGCCGGCTATCCCACAGAGACCATCGCCAAGAACTCGCACGACTACCGTCCCCTGGGCCTGGGTTACGCCAACCTGGGCGCGCTGCTCATGGCTTCCGGGCTGCCCTATGATTCCGATGCCGGACGCGACTACGCCGCTTGCGTCACCGCCATCATGTGCGGCCAGGCGTATCTCCAGTCGTCCAAAATCGCCGAACTCTGCGAGCCTCTGGTTCCTATCACGGAGGCGGTGAAGTCAGGCCTGACCGGTGCCCGTGTCGCCGATTCCCGTGTGTCCGATGCTCGCGTGGGGACGGGCGCCCTCGCCCGTCCGGGCGAGCCAAGCTCGGCTCCGCTTCCTGGCTCTGCCTGTCCCGGCTGGTACATCAACCGCGAGCCCTTCCTCGACGTCATCAGAATGCACAGAGCATCTGTCAATAACATAGGTTCTTCCGCGGCCTCGGCGAATGCCTCTGCGTCCTCTGCGTTAAAGGTGTTGATTGAAGCCTCCAAAGAATGCTGGGACGAAGCGCTCTCCCACGGCGAGAAATTCGGCTACCGCAACTCCCAGGTCACCGTGCTCGCTCCCACCGGCACTATCGGCTTCATGATGGACTGCGACACCACCGGCGTGGAGCCCGACCTGGCCTTGGTCAAATACAAGAAGCTGGTCGGCGGCGGCATGATCAAAATCGTCAACCAGACCGTGCCCGCGGCCCTCTTCAAGCTGGGTTACACCCACGACCAGGCCAATGCTATCGTCAGCTACATTGACGCTACCGGCACCATCGAGGGAGCTCCCCACGTCAAGGATGAGCACCTGCCTGTGTTCGACTGCAGCTTCAAGCCCGCCAAGGGCACTCGCTCCATCCACTACATGGGGCACCTGAAGATGATGGCCGCGGTTCAGCCCTTCATCTCTGGCGCCATTTCCAAGACCGTGAACCTGCCCGAATCGGCGACGGTCGAGGAAATCATGGAAGCCTATCTCCAGTCCTGGAAGCAGGGCCTGAAAGCTGTGGCCATCTACCGCGATGGCTGCAAGAAGTCCCAGCCCATGGTGACCTCGAAGGAGAAGAAAGAAGAAAAAACCTCTGCGTCCTCTGCGGTTTTGGTTGAAGAGGACCTGAACGCTCCGCCGCGCGCCGTGCGGCACAAGCTCCAGGACGAGCGCGCCTCCATCACTCACAAATTCAACATCGCCGGCCACGAGGGCTACATCACCGTGGGCCTCTATCCCAACGGCACCCCCGGGGAAATCTTCATCACCATGGCCAAAGAAGGCTCCACCGTCAGCGGCCTGATGGACAGCTTTGCTCTGGCCGTCTCCATCGCCCTGCAGCACGGTGTGCCGCTCAAGCTGCTGTGCGAAAAGTTTGAGCACACCCGCTTCGAGCCCAGCGGCTGGTCCAGCAATCCCGATATCGGCTTTGCCAAGTCCATCATGGACTACATCTTCCGCTGGCTGCACCTGCGCTTCCTCACCGGCCAGCAGCAGATGCTGTTCGAGAACCTGCGGCTTCGCCCGTCAACCGCCGAGCTGCCGGAAGCAGGCGACCTTACGGGAGCCGCCGAGGCTTCGGCGAAACCTGAAACTGGAAACTCGAAACTGGCCGGCGGCAAGTCCGCCCACGCGGCAGATTTGCTCAGCGATATCGTTGACCTGGGCGACGCTCCCAGCTGCCACGTCTGCGGCTCCATCATGGTGCGCAACGGAAGCTGCTACCGCTGCATGAGCTGCGGCAGCACCAGCGGCTGCTCGTGAACAGGGGTCAGGAGTCGGTAGTCAGGAGTCGGCGGATTCGTTTTGTATCAGGGCATGGCTTCAGCCATGCCTAACAGAGTGAAGTTAAGTAGTGTCATCCCGAGCGAGGGCCGGGAATACAAATCCCGGCCCGAGTCGAAGGACCTTGTGTTTAGAACGATGGCGCGGCTTACCACCGCACCTAATTAGAAGGAGAACAGAGAGATGTCCAGCCATTGCGATGATGGGTTAGATGGTCGCTGCAGAGATAAGAACGGCGAGATTCGTCACAAACGCCGCGATACGGAGGCTGGCACGCTACGCAAAACTTACGGACCAGAGTTTGCGGAAGACTGGCGCAGCGATGCCCAACTGGGAACAGTTCTGAACGACGCGAAGGTGGAAACGCTTGATCAGTACTTGAAGAAGTCTCGAAAGTAGAGCCGTTTCAACCAGCAACCCCAATCCTCGGGCCGCAACCTGAGGCAACGCTGTCGAGAAGTGAACCAAGGGAACTGACGTACCGCGAAAGGGGCACGGCACGCCGTGCCCCTTATTGTTTGTATCTGGCGAAGTGAGGAGAGGTGAACATAATGAGCGCCCCGGAAATCACAATGTCCAAAGATGGAGCTTTGAATGAGATCTGGGCGATTGTGACTACTCTCACCGACGAAGCCACAGCAAGGGCTCTCAAGAAGTGCAAGGACGCTGGTTTCGATCCAGATCGCGGAATTGTTAGCCTTCAAGAGAGCTTCATAAATCTAGCGGCTGTCCGCTCCCTGCTGGAAGATGCTATCGACAAGCGCAAGCTGATACAGCTCTCGCTCACAATACCGCTTGGATTTGCAATCACGTTTTGCACGGTTCAATACAGTAGGGAGCGGCGGCTTGAGGAAGAGTACGCGTTCAAGTCAAGCATTTCCGTTTCACTAAATCCGTACCGCGATCTTGTCCACTCGATTCTCGAAAAGAATGGGAATGTGGATCAAAACAAATACACAGATTTTGTTATTGACTCGGTACGGAATGTATTCACGCCACCAACGGACAAAGTATTTGATACAGAAAAAAAGCCGTCCGGCTTGACCCGAAAAACCCTAAAGGAAACCGCAGAGCTGTTGGAACGGTGATGAAAGCTGCCAAATGAGAGAGCGGCTATTGGTCCGCCGTTGCGGTACAAAACAATGGCCGACGGCCGCCAGGGTTGGGGAGGGTCACGCACCATGCGTCTCGCACTCGCATAAATCGTCAATCGTCATGACCTGCTCCCCCGAAATTAGTCTGTTGGAAATGTGACTTCTCCCATTTAGGATGGCCCACCCAAGGGCCAGGAGGAGGAGTCGTGCGCAAGACTCGATTCAGCGAAGAACAGATCATAGCCATCCTGAAGGAGTGCGAA
>JAICWP010000019.1 GCA_025934735.1 Terriglobales bacterium
ATCTCTCCGCTAGAACTCCTATCTGCCTGTGTGGGCACGGGGCTCTGCCCCGTGCAAGCGGGCGCGTGGGCACAGCCGCCCTCCCATGTGAATGCTTGGGCACAGACGCCCTCCCATGTGAATGCGTGGGCACAGACGCCCTCCCATGTGAATGCGTGGGCACAGGCGCCCTCGCCTGTGCGGGCGGGCCCAGACCGCCCCGCCTGTTCTTCTTTTTTAGCCTGTTCTTCTTTTTAGAATGTGTGGGCACGGGGCTCTGCCCCGTGCAAGCGGGCGATTTCCAATTACCCAATTACCCAATTACACAATTACTCAATTCCCTATCTCCCATGCACTTTCAAGTAATCCATCCCTACGTGCAACAAGGTAATGACGGTAGCCAAAAATGCGCTAATTCCCCCGACTCGGTTCACGAACTGCTCATGCCTCTCCACCCGCTCTTCCAGTTCTTTCAATTTGCCGGGATGCCCGTTGCCCACCAGCCAGCGCATCTGCGCCTTCAGTTGGGACAAATCTTCCAGCACCCTCTGCTCGAAGTCCGTCATCGGAAATTCCTCACAAGGGGTAGTCCACCCTCAACAGCGTCGAATAGCGCGAATACCTTCGCGGGCTCCCGCTGTCGTACTGCCGAAAGTAGTATTCCTGCGCCCGCGACAGTCTCGCCAGCGTGAACCCCCGGCTGCTGAACCGTCCCGCCAGGTTGCGGTCGTTCTCCGCTCCCCAGCCGTAGTCGGTTCGCCGCACTTCAAAGCCGCCGCCGGCCGGTGCCGCGCAACCCGTATCCACCGTGATCTGTGTCGGGCTCACGTCCGTCACCTCTGCCGTCGTCAGATCGGCAATGCAACTCCCTCCCACCTCTTCTTTCGCCAGCGCCTTCACTTCCGCCATCACCTGTCCGCCCGCGCTCCCCAGGCTGAATCCCGCCAGCTCGCTGCCGTCATTCGCAATCCGAATGGTGTAGCGGCTGCGGTCCTGCCGCCCTTCGATCACCTCTACTTGCACCTCTCGCACCGTGGCATGAGCCGCCATTCCCCGCGATGGCAGCTGCAGCTCCACTCCGTCTCCCGGAAAGCAGTCTTCCGCCCCGCCCGGCAGAAAATCGCTGAACCCCTGCCACTCCCCGCTCACCCTCGGCTCGCTGCCGTCCTCCAGCAGCATGAGTGCCGCGTTTTCGCAGTCCTCTGCCGTGCGCGCGGCCGGCAGCAGCACCCGCGCCACCATCCCGCGCGTCCCGTCATCCCCGGGTTTCTGCTCGGCTGCTATGCTCGCCTCATCTATTACTCGCGCTTGCGCTCTCCCCGAACTGCGGTAGCGCACCTCGATCTTTTCTCCCGGCACCGGCGCATGCTGCGGAAGAAAGTAGATGCCCGTGCTCAGTAGCCGGCACTCCGCTCCTTCCGAAAGCGACCCTGTCAGCCGGGTGCGGTATCCCTGTCCTGGTACCGCGCTGCGTACCTCCGTCGCCGAACTCCGAACCATTCGCGTAAAAGCAATTCCGCAGTGCAACTCCGCGCTGTTCACCAGTGCATACGTGCAATACCCCGGCGCCCCCGCCAGTATTCCGTCGTACAGCACGGTGGCCGCTGCCACCAGCGTGGACGGATCTCCCGCATCTACCTCGTGCACCTCCAGCACCACCCGCACATCCGCTCCTACCGTGTCGCCTCCCACTCCGCTGTGCGAGGAGTGATACCGTTGCCGTTGCCGGTAGATTTCGCTCGCATACCACCGCGTGCTCAGCCCATACCGGTGTCCTGCCTGCGTAGTGATGGTCGCTCCCGTCGCCCCGCCGTTTATCAGCGCCCGGATGGACGATTGACCGCCTGCTTTGCTGATCTGGAATCCCGCCAGGCAGCCTCCCGCCGTCACTCCTCCCGCATACAGCCCGCCCAGCACGCCTTCCGAGGCCGCACTGAAGCTGATATCTCCGTGCTGCAGCACCACCGCCCCGCCCAACTCCAGCTTCTCCGCGAAACGCACCTGCGTTTGCCCGTCTATTCCCGTCCCCCCGTTCACCTGCAGCTTGCCGCCGCTGGTTCCGATCACCGCCGCCGGATCCAGCACGCTCCAGCGCGTATCCCGCAACCTCGCTTCTGCGTACTCCTCTTCCAGCACCGTCTGGCCGTAACTCATGAACGGCGTTTCCGGCAGATCGAACATCAGGCTCACTCCGTCGCCCACAAAGTACGCCTTGACGTGTGCCCGCGGTTCCGCCTGTCCTATCACCATCACGTCATTCGCCCGTGCTCCCGCCTGCGTCACTCTGAATTCCCGTGGCTGCCACCCCGCGTCGCCTTCTCTCACCGTATAGCTGCTTGCTCCCAGGCTGCGCAGCGTGATCGCCCCGTCCTCAGCCCGGTAGCTCGCCCGCGCCAGCAACGCAATCTCCGCTGCATGCTCTGACCAGCTGTTCTGCGGCCTAATCGCGTAGGCGGGGATCACGTCCAGCTCTTCTACTCCGCCCAGGTCGAACCCTCCCCGCATGAGGTCTTCCGTGATCTGCTTCAGCGCCTCCCCCGCGCTCCGCCCCGTCAGCGCGGCTCGCAGGGGAAGAACTTTTCGGTCCAACACATACTCGTCGCTGATGGCGCGCAGATGGTAGCGGTACACCGGCCCGGCTTCGCCCCACCCGGCGTACTCGAACCACGGCGCCTCCCGCAGGTAGCCGGTAAACAGCTTGCTTCCCGTGTCTCCGCGTTCCACGATGATCCTGGCTCCATCCAGCGGCACGACAAATGTTGACGTGCTGCTGATCAGCGTCGCTTCGAATTCGCTCGCCTGGTTCAGGCGCCGGTGGATTCGCGGTGCCGGCTCCGATGTTACAAATTCGCTGTAGTCCCTCAGTCCCGCCCCGTCCTGGTTATCAATTTTCAGCTTCATGATCTTCTAAGCAAATTACTGCGCCCCGGCCCGCTCTGGCCGCTTTCAGCCGAGTTTTTGGGATGTCAGAACAAACCGGGAGATATTGCGAAGGCGTCATCCCGAGGGCCTTTAGGCCCGAGGGATCTCGCGGGCATCACCGATCCCTATGTGGGGACAGGCGCCCTCGCCTGTCATCCCTGTCTGGGGACAGGCGCCCTCGCTCAGGGAATCCCACACGCCGGCTTGCCATACTGCGTGGCCGTCCGGGCGAGCGGGTACGATCGCGCCTCATAGAAAGGAAGGCGTCATCCCGAAGGCCTTTAGGCCCGAGGGATCTCGCGGGCATCACCGATCCCTATGTGGGGACAGGCGCCCTCGTGCTCGTCCGGGGGAGCGAAGCTCTCAATACACCGCCCCCGCGCTCGCCGGAAAATAGCTGCGATAGCACAGCGCCACTTCTCCATCGCTGCTGTCCTGGTACGGCAGTGCAACAAAGCTCGCATGAAGCGCATAGCTCGCCACCGCCCCCGCCACCTCGATCGCCGTCTCTGACTGCTCTTTCGCTGCCGGGCTCAGCCGCGGGTAGTAGAAGCACACTCGCCCCCCGCTCTGCTCCTCCAGCACGAACAGCGCTGACCACTCCTGGAAGAAGCTGCCTCCCTCCCGATCCACCAGCGCCACCACTCTTTGCACGCCTGCTCCTGCCCCCGGCGTTCCTCCCAGCAGTGGCTGTGCCAGGATCAGCGAGGTCGCCGTCTTTTCCGCCACCCGCCCCACGTTGAACGTCACTCGCCGCACGTAATTCACGTCCTGCTGCACATCCGCCGCTGCTCTTACGTACGCCGCCGCGATGCCCGCTCCCACATATCCCGCCTGCTGCTGGTAATCCGCATCTACCGCCACCAGGTCCCCCATGGCGAATAAATTCAGCGCGTTTCCGCCAACCACCAGTTCGCTCTCCGTGGACGAAGCCTGCACCGCCACCGCCGCAATCGGGTTTCCGCCCGCCGGCCTCGCTTCTGCGCTCGCTTCCTCCGCCAGCACGTTCATGTGCTGCGATCCGCTTGCCAGCGCCATCTGCAGCTTGCCCCACTCCCGGAAATCGAATTCCACTCCCCCTTGCAGCCGGCTGCGGTATTGCGCCGCCGTCGCTTCCTGCCACCCCGTTCCCTCCCCTTCCACTCCTGTGTTCGCATATCGCCGGAAGTTCGCTATCCATCCCACATCCAGCCATGGTGCCGGCGGCGCCTCCAGGGCGAAGCGCCCGTGCTTGCCGGGATCAAACACCGACACTGCTCCCGTGCTCCGCTCCACTGGCGCGAAGTACGCTCGCGTCTGCCCCGCCACCGGCACCATGGCCGCCCGCAATGCCTGCCCGCTGCTCATCTCTGCTCCATCTCGGAAAAGAAGTAGATCGTCACGCTTGCCAGCCGCTGCAGCCGTGCCCCTGAGTTCGCCCGCGGCTTTCGCCAGCTGCTGGATTCCTCTCCCACCGTCTCCGTCTCTCCCAGTTCCGGCGGGTTCCATACCAGGTTGGTCCCCAGCTCCGCTGCCGGCGATTGCCGGTAGTCGCGCTTCACCGTCCATCCGGGCCGGCACATCGACAGCAGTTCCTCATCCAGCGCCGCCAGGCTCCGCCCCCGGTCCACTCCCGCCTCTCCGCTCCCTCCGGTCCTGTATGCGATCGTGCACTCCAGCGCCCGCAGCGGCCTCTCGCCTCCGCTGTGCGGTTTGGGCGACCGCACGGCGCCCCAGTAGATGTGAAAGGCGTCCGCTACCGGTTCCGCCGCGGTCGCTGCTTCGTTCTCCACCACGACGATCGCCGGCCTCGTCACCCCGTTCACCGCCAGCGTCCGCGCCGGGTTCACCGTTGCCAGCCTCTCCCGCAGCGCCATATAGAAACTGTCTTTCGCAAATTGCATATCTGTTTCCTAACGGCCTCGCTTAATACCTGGCATATCTTGTTCCCTAACGCCGTCGCTTAAGACGGCGTCATGCTGAGGCGCTTCAGCGCCGAAGCATCTCGCGTGCACAAAATCAAATTGTCGTCCTGAGCGCAGCAGGCCGATTCGCTTGCGAATCGGCCTGCAGAGTGAGTCGAAGGACCTTGCGTTTCAAAAGCCTGTTGTCATCCTGAGCGAGCGCGAACCGAGCTTGCGAGGCGAGCGCGAACGAAGGACCTATGCATTTGCCGGGCGCGCTCCCGGCCGTTTTTCACTCCACCGCCACCACCCGATGCAAATACGCGGTCCCTGCGAATGTCTCGGTTACTACGCTCTCAATTCGCATCAGCGTCCCGTCATCCACAATCCCCAGGCTGGCGTTAAAGAATTCCTGCGCAGTTTGGCTGCCCCGCGCCTCCATGTACCGCGCCAACCCCGCCGCCGAAAAGAGAAACTCCACTCGCCTCAGCCCGTTCGCCGGCGCTGCCGCCAGCCGGCACACCGGCGCCACTTCTACTTCCTCCACTGGCGGCACTGCTATCCCCAGCTCTACGCTCGTCCCCCCCGCGCTCGCCCCCGGGAACAGCACTTGCACTCCTCCTCCGCCCAGGGCCTGCAGCATGGCATCGGCCGCCCGCACGAACGCCAGCGCTCTCCCCGACTGCGCCCCCATTTCCCGCATGGCTAATCCACTTTCTGCGCCACGTACGGCGCCAGCAACGCTCTTACCGTCTGGTCCAGCAGCGTGTCTGAAAAGTATTCCAGGTGCATCCGTTCCAGGTTGCCGGCGCGCACGTTCAGCGCCGGCGTCGCCAGCGCGTTGCGCACAATCTGCGCGCAGGCACATTTCACTCCCTCAGGAATGTTGCCCAGCCCCGCTGTGTAAACCATCTCTATCTCGCTGAAGCCCCACCCCAGCGGACACCCCGGCAACGTCAACTCTCCCGTCTCAATCGCGCAATCAATGGCGCCGGCGTCCAGTTCCGTCCACATCCCCGGCAGCCCGAACGCCTGCGCCACCTCCGTCGTCCAATCCCCCTGTCCCACGCCTTCGCCTCGGCGCGGCACTGCATAGCGGGCTCGCGCCGAGACGATGGGCGTGGTCGCGGGCGCAACCGCCGCCAGGGGGAGGTAGCTCAGGCGCACCGTGTTGCGCCCGCTGCTTAGGCCCAGACGCTCCCGGTATTGCGTCACCGCCAGCGTCTCCCTCCGGCAATGCGCATTGATCAGCGCGCTCGCGGCGGCTACCCATCCCACCGCCGTGGTTGCCTCCAGGCCGTAATTCTCAAATTCTGCCGGACTTAAATAATTCATGTCCTCTTCCTGATCTCGTCGTTGTTCGTTCCACAACTACAACTCATTTAAGGAATGTCATCCTGAGCGAGGGCGCATGCCCGAGTCGAATGGTCCCCTCACAATTTCATCCCTCATCTACCGCTTGAGGGCATTCTCCCCATACTGTCGAAACACCTGCGCAACCGACACAAATGTCATCCTGAGGAAGCGCGAGCCGCGCTTGTCGCGGTGAGCGCAACGAAGGACCTATGCGTCGCTTTCCTGGCTGTGTCCCCTTCAATTACCCAATTTCTCAATTACCCGATTACTCAATCTCCCAATTACTCAATCTCCCGCGCCGCCGTCTCCGCCTCGGCGGAGACGGCAACCCAGGCTCCCTTACCTCTCCACGCTCACGTGATAGTGCGCGTACGACGCTCCCTTCACCACCACCGCGCCGAACTTCACCACCACCATCTGCGATGCCAGCGATCCGCTCAGCCCCAGCTGAAACACCCGCGGATTCTGGTCGGTCAGCCAGTGGTACTCGATCATGTCCTCGCTTACGATGTAGGCTGGCAGCACCGCCGTCCCGCTCCCCGGCACGCCCGTGTACCCTAGCGCCCACTCCGGAATCAGCGGCAGTTCCCCCGCCTGCGTCGAGAGCGTCTTCACCTTCATCCCGCCCACGATCTCGGCGCTCGACAGCACCACGTTGTACGCCGTCTTCATTTCCCGGTCGATCAGGTCCAGCAGCACCGGGTTGGCATAAATCGCGCTCGGCCTCACTTCGTACGAGGAGCTTGCCACCATCGCCGCCACTGCCGCCTTCATCCCGTCCACGATGCTTTCCGAATTGTGGATGGTCGCCAGGTTGCCGCCGGCCGCGATCTGCCCGACGGCTCCGTAGTACTGCGCCGTGGTCGGCGAGCTCAGCGATGTGTCGTTCCCATTCCACAACGCCACGTCATGCGTCCGCATCAGGCCTTCCACCCCGTCGGCTAGGTCCTTGGCCTGCAGGAACGCGAACTGGCTCTGCTGCGCTCCCACTTCCAGGTCGAACAGGTTGTAGTTGATCTGCGACACCAGCGCTTTCAACGGCACGCTGCGCTCCGAGCGCGTCGGCGACCCCACCGTGGCCACGATGTTCCGTGGGTCCACGAAGGCATTGGCCGCACTCGGCGAAACAATGGCTGTCTGCTCGAAGAACCGCGACGGGTGCCCCGTGGCTGGCACCTGCCGGATCCTCTGCCCGAACGCTCCTCGCCGCCGTACGATGTCCGTGATTTCTGATTGATAGCGGTTGACTTCCACCGCTCCCGGCCCCAGGTAATCCGCCGCTGCGGCCAGCTCAATGAATTGTGCTTTCATATTTTCCTTTCGTCCTGATTTGTGTTCTTGAATATCAACATCTGTTTTCCTGTTCCTTCTCTCTCCACCAGCGCCCTAAGTTCTGAGGGCGTCATGCTGAGGTGCTTCAGCGCCGAAGCATCTCGCGTGCACCACCGGCGTGCTCCCATCTGGTGGCCTGAACCGAGCTCGCAAAGCTGCCCTGAGCGCAATCGATCGAGGGCAAACAAAAAGGCACGGCGCCAGCCGTGCCCACCCACTACCCGCTACCCGATACCCGCTGCTTAAATGATTCCCGCCCGCGCCATCTCCGCTTTCACCGCTATCCTCTGCTCCACGCTCAACGAACTCAGCGCCTTGTCCAGCTTCCCCGCCTCCACCTCCTCGCTATAGTCTTTCCCCAGCAGCGTGGTCACCAGCGGCGACAGCGTCTTGCGGGCCAGTCGCGCTGCCTGTGCCTTCAGCTCTGCATTATCACGTGCCAGTTCCGCTAAGCGCTCTTTAATGCCCTCTTCCGGCGCCTTCTCCTCAACCGCCGCCACAATCCGTTCCACCTTCGCATTCAGCGCCGCGTGCTGTTCATCCAGCCTTGCCAGCGCCCGGTCTAACGCCTCCGCCGCGCTCGCCAGCTTTTCCGCGCTTGCTGCCAACTGCTGCATCATCTCCTGTTCCATTTCCTCTCCTCCTGTCATCCCGAGCGAGGACCGGCTAGGCCGGTCCAAGTCGAGGGACCTTCCGCTTTTGTCCTTCGTGTCCTTTGTGGTGAAAAGATCCTGTTCTTCCTGACTACTGACTCCTGCTCTACACCATCTCTATCCACGTCTCCCGGTACGCCGCCTTCTCCCGCAGCAGGATCGCCGCCCCCGTGAACGTTACCTGCGTCAGCTTCCACACTTTCTCCCGCACATCGGCCACGCGAGCATCGGCGATCTCATACGACATCCCCAATCCCCCGCGAATGTTTCCTCGTATCGTTCGTACCAGTTCCGGAAAGTCTTTGGCGAACAGATACCCGCCCAGCTCCAGCTTCCTGCCCACAATCTCAGCTCGCGTGATGACTCCCACCTTCCTTTGCGCGTCGTGCCGGTCCAGCGATGGCGCGTAATCCAACCCCATCCCCAGCAGCGACGCCAGCGCCTCCTCCGCCGCTCCCCTGGTCAGCACCACCCGGTGCCCCCGCGCTCCCGCCGGCGGCCGGTCTGAAGCCACATCCACCACCGTCAGCACTCCGCGGAACTCCTCCCGGTTGGGATGAGCCTCCACCCGCGGCATCTCGATCGCCATGCATTCCACTTCAATGTTCATATCGTTTTCTTCTGTTTACAATGTCATCCTGAGCGAGCGTGACCCGAGCTTGCGAGGCAAGCGCGAACGAAGGACCTATGCATTTGATTGTTTGGGCCCGCCGTTCTCGCCGGCAATGCTTGTGTGGGCACGGGGCTCTGCCCCGTGCAGGGCGGGCGCAGCCCGCCTACACCTCTCCCAGCCCTCTCGCCTTCCTCACCTCGTTGACCGTCAGCACCCCGTTGCGCAGCAGGATCTCCTGGATCTGCGCCTCCTCCAGCTCATTGCGCGCATCCACGTCCGTGAATACGAACTCCAGGTCATCCCACCCCAGCTTCTTCCCGATCGCCCCCCGCGTCAGGTGTTCTGAGAGGAGCCGAGCCGTCGGCACAATCGCCGACCGGAACGCCTGGTCGTTCAGCTCCGCCGCGGTTGACCGGTTCACGTCGCGTTCTACTCCCAGAAACTGCGGCGGCAGGTCAAACGCATCTGCGATCACTCGCAGCAAAAACTCCTGCCAGGCCAGACGCAAATCTGCGTCGGTGCCGCCTCCAAACCGCAGCACTTCCGGTTTGCTCTCCACTGAAAGGATGGGCACCCGTCCCGTGCCCTCAATCTCGTCCTGCCACCACCGGATCAGTCGCTCGTGGTGCGCCGGCGTCAGGTTCTGCAGCCACAGCGCGTACTGCACCACCGAGTTGCTCGCCAGCCGTGACGCATACCGGTGCGCGCTCAGGAACGCGTTGATCGCCTCGAACCCCACCTCCAGCCGTCCCAGCCCGAACGGCGTGTGCGTCCGCGGGTTCAGCCGCACGTAAATGAGCTCATCATCGTTCAGTTCCAGGTTTGCGTCCGATCCCAGACGCCCCGTGGCCTGTACGTAGCGCGGCGAATTCGGCTGCCCGTCCCAGGCCGCTTTCATGCGGATCGTCGCTCCGTCCACCGGCCACAGCAGCAGCGGACGCGCGGCATCCCCCGTCGCCTGCACTTCGATCGCTCCAAAACCGCCCACGATCACGTCCTCCAGCACCTGCTCCGCCAGCGAGCGGAACGAGTCCTCCGGATTCGGCGCCTCGAAGTTCGCCGTCAGCGCCAGGCTGCGCGCCTCGCCCTGCGGCAATTCCTCCAGCGCCCGCCCCCGTTTTGCCTGGATCCGCCAATGCATCCCCGCGATCCGGTCTTTGATCGTGTTGATTGCCTTGCGCGCCACCGGTGTCTCCGCGAACCGCCGCAGATTCACTGGCGTCGGTTTGGGCAGCGCATCCACCCTCGGCGAATACGTGTTCAGGATGGACGGCAGCGCCACCGTCCTTCTCTTTTCCCCGCCGGCTTCTCCCGCACCATTACGCCGTGTAGACACACTTTCCCTCACGCGGCGCCACGCGCCACTCACCTTCTCTTTGATTTTCATGATTGTTCTTTAAAGAAAACTTCTTCTTACCGCAGAAACTCACCCCTACTGATAACTTACCCTTATTCCCTTATTAACGACCTACTTTTACTTCTGTCATCCTGAGCGAAGCAGGCTGATTCTTTCTTACTGTCATCCTGAGCGCAGCAGGCTGATTCGCTTGCGAATCAGCCTGCGAAGTCGAAGGACCCCTGCACTGCTGACCTCTCATCTGCCGTGCCCTGGCATTTTCAAATCGGATGTCATCCCCAGCCCTGCGAGGAACCGTGTGGGCACGGGGCTCTGCCCCGTGCAGGGCGGGCGAAGCCCGTCTTACGCGCTACACCCTCAATTCCACCCTCGCCCTCTCCGCTATGCCCGCCAGCTCCTCCGTCCTCGCCACTCGAATCCTGCTCTCCTCCAGCACCGCCAGGGCAAACGCAATCCCCTCATCCCCGCGCTCCAGCTCATCTTCCACAATTGCCGTCAGCTCCGTCCGGGCCTTCTCCTCCCGCTCGATGCCTGCCGCAATCTGCGGATAGCTGAACGCCAGCACCTTGGCCGAATCCGTGTCCGTTCCCAGCGATACCGCCTGTAACAGCCTGACCTCCCCGTTCGGCCTGTATCCGCAATCAATCTTCAGCGGATCTCCAGCGTGCGTGTATTTCGCCGCCGGAATCGCTTTCCTCATCAGGCCCCACACTCCCGCCTGCTCGAAGGCGCTCCGCATGCGTCCCAGAATCGCCTGCCTTCCCGCCTCCACCCGCGTCCCTCGCCGCTTTGGCGCCTCCAGGTACATCCTCGCCAGGGCCTCAATCTCCTGCGCCGGGTCCGCCGTCAGGCATCCCTTGCTCACCGATATCTGCAGCGTGTTCGAAAGCGAATCCTCCAAACGCTTCAGCATCATCGCTCGCTCCCGCGGCTCAGCCAGCTCTGCGCGAATTTGCGTTTCCATGGCCTGCAGCACCTCCACGTCCGCCTCCGGATCCAGGCACCTCACCCGCCGCCAGTCCCGCGTAAACCGCACATCCGCGAACTCCGCCCCTTTCGGGTTTCTCTGCAGCAACACCAGCCCGATGTTGACGAACTCATCCTTCACCGCGTCCGGCACATACCGCAGCAGGAAAAACTCGCAATGCTTCATCTCAACCATTTCACTTTTCGATACATTCACTCGTCTGTCATTCTGAGTGAGGACGGGTCATACAAATGCCCGTCCGAGCCGAAGGACCCCTATCCTGCTGATCCCTCCCCCTGCTGTCTCAGGGAGTTCTCACTCGAAATACCTTCGCGATCACCGAAGGGACCTATGCATTCCTCTGCGTCCTTCGCGTTCTCTGCGGCCTTAATTTATCCTCCATCCCGGAAACGGCTGCCTCGACGACTTCCGGAACTCCTCAATCAACTCCCGCACCCGCCCTCTCCTCTTTATTAGCTGCTCCACCAGCTTTTCCATCGCCTCCCAGTCGTTCTCATACCATGCCGGCGGAACCTGCCCTGCCGCCTCATAAATCCTCCCAGGCTCCAGTTCCTCCACCCGCGTTACCCATGGCTCGAATTGCTCCCATCCTCGCACCCCAAGGTACACCTCGTTGCGCGCGTATACGCCACGCAGCGGCGAATCCGGGAAGCTCCACTCCCCAGCATTGAAGCAATATCCCTGGTCAATAAACGTTACCGTGTACTTCCGTTCCCGCGACTTCCTCCAGAACGTTGCCTGCCGCCCGTTCGCGTTGCACGTCCACTTGTCCAGCACCAGGATCCCGGCAAACGTCTCCAGGTTTCTAACCCGCTCCATCATTGCCCAGGGCAGATAGTCGAACACCTGACCTTCCAGCGGGCTCACCACATATCGTGACCCGAACTGAAGCCCCGGCTCGCACCGCACCGCACCGTGCGCCAGGTGGATGGTCAGCTCTTCCGTATGTTCCACCAGCCAATCGCTGACCTCCACCACCTCCGCCGCCGCCACCGGTAATCCCACCGCTTCCCCCAATCGGGCCGCCAGCAGCTCATTCGCCAGTACCCGCAGGTGCTGCGGGTTGTTCCGGAACTTCACCACATAAAAGAATCCGTCGGCCGCGCGCATCAGGTGCGCCTGCGCCCCTCCCCGCATCCGTCTTACGTGCTGTACCGCCGATATCGCCAATCGGTCGCTTCACTCCATTTCTCATTGTCATCCTGAGCGCAGCAATTCCATTCGCTTGCGAATTGAATTGCGGAGTCGAAGGACCCCTGCATTTCTTCATCCCTCAACTGCCGCTCCAGGGAGTCCCACTCATCCTTCTACCCGTTGCCGTGGGCACTCGGCTGCGAGGGTGCAGGGCGGGCGCAAGCCCGCCTGACGCTTCTCGCACCCGCGCATCGTACCTTTCCCCTGCCCTCCCCCGCTGTGACGCCCGACACACCTCTACATGGACAGCATCGTCATCATCGCGTTCTTCGAGAGCGACCCCGCCTCCGCCTTCCTCACGGCAAACGCAATCGCCATTGCCATCACGCAATCGTCGTGCGCCCCTCCCACCGCCCCCGTCCATCCATCTCCATGCCGCACAAACGTCCGGCACTCCTCCAGGAACCTCGGGCTGTGAAACAGACCCGGCGCCGTTCCCACCACCGCCGCCAGGTTCTCGATCATCGCCGGCCGGGTCGCCGCGTTGGTGAGCCAGCCCCCATGCCCCAGATGTTCGTAGACCCGCGCATACTTCTCGCCTGTTCCCAGATACGCCAGTACTCCATAGCCGTGGTTGTTCCGCTCCACCGCCAGCAGCGCCTGGTTGTACATCTTTCCCAGTTCCGACACTTTGAATGCCAGCGCCTGCGGGCCATAGTGCCCATGCAGCTCGGCGCATTGCATCCCCGTCTGCCGCTCGATCACTTGAGCGCACGCGTAATCTCCTTCGGTGCCTCCCCCCGCCGGGTCCACTCCCACGATGTACTCCCGGCCCGGCTGCGGCGGCCACCAGATCAGCAGCCGCCCGCAGTCTTTCTTTTGTAGCGGAGCTCCGCACTTCCCCAGCTGCGCCTGCACCACCTCGCTGTCGAATACGCAATCGCCCGACGCCAGGAAGCACGCCGTCGCATCCTCCACAAACTCCTGTCCCGCCAGTCCGCGCAGGCTGCTTCGTATTTTTCTGCGAAATGCGATCTGCTCCCGGCTTAGCCCCTCCGCCTTTACCAGTTCCTGCTCCTCCTCCGTCAGCTCACCCAGTTTGCTCGCGTCCTCGGCGTAGCTCGGCTCCCGCCACCACGGGAAGAAGTGACGCGTGTACCCGTTCTCTTCCGCCAACTCCCACTCTTCGTAGAAGCGGCCCCCGGCACCATTGGGGGTGGATTCCAAAACCACCTCGCCCGAAGGCGGCACGGCCGCCCGCAGCGAGGCCAGGGTCTCCAGCGCGTCCCGCGGCCATCGCGCCACCTCCGAGCAGTGCAGGTTGTGAATGGTCAGCCCCCGCCCCGCGTTCGGATCCGCCGCCGTCTCCACCCGGTACTCGCTGTCCAGTTTTGGAAAGATCAGCTGCCGCACATTGGCCCGCGACGTCAGCAGCGCCGTCTGCCGCACCCGCGCCGGCAGGTTCGTGTGGAACCGGTGCACGATGCGGAAAATTTCCTCTGCCGACCTCTGGTCGTGCGCCACCTGCACGCTCAGCGTTCCTGGCCGCGTGATCGTCTGGATGAAAAACCGCGCCGCCACGTAGGTCGTGATCCCCAGCTGCCTCGCCTTTACCACGATGTTCCGCCGGGTGCATCGCCGCCCGTAGTCTATCTGCGCCCGGTTCGGCCGCAGCTTTACCAGCCGGCCTCGCTTGTTCCTGATCCGCAACATTCTCTCAATCAGCAGATCCCGTACGCTCGGCTCCAGCCCGCCCCAGTCTCCCAACTCCAGCGGCGCTCTCCCTATTTTCCGGAACCGCGCATCCAGCTCATTTCCCAGTTTCAGTAACTCCTGAAGATCGCTCACTTGTTGTCCTGCTCTACCTCCCCCGCCTGCCTTAACTATGTGTGTGGGGACAGGCACCCTCGCCTGTTGCCCCCGACCTGCTATGACTGTTTGCGCACGGGGCTCTGCCCCGCTGTGACCGTGCGGGCACGGGGCTCTGCCCCGCTGTGACCGTGTGGGCACGGGGCTCTGCCCCGTGCAGGGCGGGCGCGCCTATTCCTTTCCATATTGCCTTCACCACCTCTCCCGCCCGAACACTCATTGCACCTGCACTCCCTGCAGGCTCATACCAGAGTAGGTGGTCGAACTCGGTACCGCCGGCGCATCGAAGTTTGCCCTCACCGTCACATCCGAGGTCATGGTTAAGGTGCAGTCGGCGGTTCCTGAGCACGCCCCGCTCCAGCCGGCGAAGCTCGCACCCCCGGAGGGCTGGGCGGTCAGGGTCACCGTGCTGTTCTCGCTGTAAGGCTGGTTGCAGTCGCCGGAATTGGCGCTGCCGTTCCAGGTGCAGGTGATGGCGACGTGCGGGCCATCGAGGATCGTGCCCGCGCCCGCGCCTGCGCCAGAGACGCTCAGGTAGTAAGTGGGCGTGGGCGGGGTGCCCGTCAAGGCTGAGTCGGACAGTTCCCATATGGAAGGGTTTAGCCCGGAGTGTGATTCCACCTGCCACATCACACCGTGCACGTCGTCATGCACCATGCTCAACCCAGCGTCATAGATGGCGCTGCCGGCGTCATGGGGAGGCGGTCCGCCCGGCACGCCGCTGCGTGACCAAGTGTTAGCCGCGGGATCGTAGAGGAAGATACCCGAGGTCGTAGCCGAGGCTTGGTCGCCCAAGTAGAGCACCAGTTTGTTGACCCCGGCGGCGTTGTTCCATGTGGCTGCGGGGAAATAAAGCGTGGTGTATTCGGCAAAGGGCGCGACTCCGGTCAGCGGAAGCGGCGCTTGCTTGAGGGTGGGGTTGGTGGTGGCGCAGCCCGCCCCATTGAACTCGCGGTAGGTGGCCCCGCCGCGCACTAGGCCGTTCTGGCTGGTGTCCGACAGGCAATAATCCGAGGTGCGGGGATTCCAGTGGGCAATCGAGGTCCAGCACACCCCGCCGGTGGGGCAGGCGTTGGTGGAGGTCTTGCCGCCCGCGATCAGCATCTTCTCGCCAATCGGGTCGTAGACCAGCGTGGGACCGTCTCTCAATCCCGGGTTGCCGTGGCAGTTGGCGCCGGTGCAGGTGGCGAAGCCATTGACCGCCGGGCCGTTTGAGCCCTGGAAGGCCGCACTGTCAGGCAGCAGGAAGAACTGCCGGGGCACGTAGGAAGCGGCGTTGGTGATGTCGCCGTCCGTGTGGCAGGCTTTTACTGGCACCGAAGTGGCCGACAGGCACATGATGTTCAGGTCGGCGTGCCCGCCGCTGAGCAAGCCGCCAAAATGCACCAGCGCGTCAAAGGGATCCGGCAGGTAGATGGTGTCGGTTTCGGTAAAGCAGCAGGGCGGAGCCCCATCGGTCAGGCTCAAGTTGGCGTGCTGGTAGCTCTTGCCCAAATCGCCCGCGGCGCAGGCGTCGGAAAAGGTTCCCGATCCGGAAGGCCCGCCGGCGGGAGCGTAGATGCACTTCCACCACAGGTCTTTCAGGTTCGAGGTCATCTCCTGAAAGCCCATGAAGTACCAGACCTTCCCGCGCTTGCCGTCATAGCTGAGCACGCCGCGCTGGTGGCGGGAGGTGGGGCCATCGAACTCGCCCGCCGCGGTATTGTCGCCATAGGCGAAACTCAGCGTATTCAGGGTCAGGGTAGTATTCACCCGCGCCCCGTAAAGAACATTGCTCCCGCTTAATACCTTGGGCGTGGTCAGCCAGGCCCAGCCCTGGTTGGGGTGGGCAGCGTCGTTCACGTTGTGGGTGGTGGCCGCGGTCCAGCCCGCTGCCTGCCGGCGTCCGCGTCCGGAAACCGTGAGCACGTACTGAAAAGCGGCCTGATTGCAGCTCGCGGTCACTCCCCCGCCGGTGCGGGCGGCGAGCGGCGTGGTCAGGTCCGGGGGATAGCGCAGGGCGGTTCCGCTAGCGGAGGTCGTCGTTTTTACCGTGGCGTTCGCTGCCTGGAACTGGGTAGACGTGGCCGCGGTCACGGTCACCAGGCCATTAAAGGCCGTAGCCAGCCCATACACCTGGACGGTCCAGCCCGCCTGGAAATTATTCGCCACAATGTAGGTGGCGGTCGCCCCGTCGCCACTGTAGGAAGTAATGCTCCGGCCGGCATCGCCATAAGCTACGCAGTCGGAGTAGTCCAGCACCTCGTCGTCCAGGAACATCGAGCCATCAGGCGGCAGGGCCTGGATGAAGCCGCTGGCGGTGGTGGTGTCGCAGGTGGTGGTCTTGTTGCAGAGCGTGACCTGCATATCGCTGGCCGAAAACGGCCGGTGCTCGGCTGTTGGATCGTGCGGGTTGACGGTCAGCCACAGGTGCGCCCCCTGCTGCGCGGGCAAGGGATAGTTCTCGGTGATGGCTGAGGAATAAAACTCGGTCCAGGGCGGCGCGGTGTAAGGCGCGGGGCTCGCACCGCTAAGCGCCGGGTGGCCGAAGAACTGGTCGTTCGAGTAGGGCGAGTTGGTCGTGGTCAGGTTTAGTTGCCCGGCGCAAGGGAGGACGGGATGAGTGGTGCCATCGCCGTTCGCGGCGCTGCACTTGGTGCCATCGGTGGTCTGGTTGCCCTGCCCGGTAATGAAGATACGGTCTACGTCGTGGACGTAGATGGCTTTGTTCCAGCCGTTACTCTTGAACTGGGGCGTGCCGTTTGCAGTGTAGGAGCCATTCACATACACCTGGCACCAATCGCTGCCTGTGGCCGTTTTCTGGTCGGCGCAGGTGGCAAGTTGGGCCTGAGCGGTCCCCAAAAGCACAACGCAGAGAGCGCAGAGAAAACCGAGTTTTATGAACGGAATTCGCATCAATCTCTTCTGTCCCTCCGCGACCTCTGCGTTGAAGGTTCTCATTGAATCTTGCCTCCCTTCACCGTCGCTCCGTTCACGTTGGTGGTGGTGCCGCCGGGCGGAATCACCGGGTTCACGGTCAGCGTGACCTGGGCAGTCGCCGCCGGGGGCGTTGAGCCGGTGGCGGTGATGTAGTAGGTGGTGGTGGCGGAGGGCGTGACCGGCCAGGTGCCGGAAGCGGGTACGGTCCCGATCCCTGGGCTGATGGAGACGCTGTTCGCGTCCGTGGTCGCCCAACTTAGAGAGGCTGATTGGCCCGCGGTGATGGTCGAGGGATTCACGCTGATGGTCGCCGTGGGCGCGGGCGGAGGCGTGGTCACTACCACGGTGAAACTGGAGGTAGCCGAGCCATTCGGCCCCGTGGCGGTCAGGGTGTAGGTGGTCGTGGCGGAGGGTGAAACCACGGTCTGCCCGTTCAAGGCCACGCTGCCGATGCTCTGGTTAATCGAGGCGCTGGTCACGTTGGTGGTGGTCCAGCGCAAGGTGGAAGAGTTGCCGGCGATGATGGGCGAGTCCCCGGTCAGATACGCCGTGGGTACGGAACTGGTCACGTAGGCCCGCAGGGCGAAGGTGTTGGACCCGCCGGAGACATACCCAGCCGCCGTGGTCGGGTTGAACGAGGTGGCCGGAACCGTCGGCGGATTTGCAACCTCGGCCGAGGCGAACCAGGGCCACTTGTTGTTGGGGTTATCAATCCAGCAGCCATACCACCAGTTACCGTCGGGATAAGGTGAAGGCAGGGTACTCACGGTGTTGGGCGCGATGCCCGTGCCGCCGCCCGATTCCGTGGTCCCGGTAGCGCGGCTGGCGCAGCCCGAGCCATCGGCGTGCGGGTTGGTTACGTTGTCCAGGCGCACCCGGTCCTGAATGGCCTTGGCGTCCGGGTTCATCTTCATGCGGTAGGCCACCGCGGAAGCGGGCGCCGCCCAGGTCAGGTTGCCCGGAGAGGTTCCGGTTTTCGTGCAAGAGGTCTGGCCGGAGCAGCCGGAGTTGGTGAAAGGCACGTCAACCCAGTGCCCGCCCGGGGTCTGCGGATTGCCCGGCAGGTTCTTCCAGGTGAAGTGAGTCAAGGGCGGCTTGCCCGAGGTGGCGGGGTTGTTGCCGTCCTCGTCAATGAACATCCCGATCATCGAGGACCACTCTTCCGCGCCGTCCTCCGGGCCTTTGTTCGGCCCCCGCAGTTGCAGGTAATCGTGCATAGCCCTGCGCACGCTTACCGTCTGGTCCACGGGATCAAGGAAGGTGATGTCGGGGTCGCCGGTAAGGGCCACCACCGGCACAAAGGTGAAGTAGGCGGCGTTGGGGGTGTTATGGCCCAGGTAATAGAGTTTGTCGGAGTTATAGAACTCCATATCCAGCCAGTACACGAAACCCGAACAGGAGTTGCCGGGATAGCAGGCCGGGTTGGCGGTGCCGTCCGGGTTGGAAGTGCCCCGTGAGCAGGCTGGGATGTTTTGGAGAATGCCCGTGGTGCAGCCCGTGGTCTTGCCGTGCTCCACCCACAGCCCCTCGCCAAAGACGGCGACGGCGGCGCCGTAAGCCTGGTCAAGCATCTTCTGGTAGTGGTCCCAGGTTGGCCCATAGGCAATGGCACTGTCGAGCATGGACTGCATCACTACATTGGCGAAGAAGGAAGTCGAGATGCGCGTCCCGTGAATGCTTCCATAGGGATCCGCCGCATCGCAATCGCCGTTGGTGTCAAAGGGGCAATCGCTGTCATTATCCGAGCCACCCCCGCCGTAACTGCCGTTCCACACAATGCCGGTCACCGGACTCTGGCCGTGCATCTGGCTGCCGAAACCGTAACCGTAGGTGGTCATAGGCAGTTCATGGTCGAGGATTGCGGTGGCCTTGCTCTTGGTGTTGTCGGCGTCGGTGGTTGCGCCCTGTGAATTCAGGTAGGTGTAAGCGTGGGCGGAAAGTTGCAGCGCCCAGCCCACGGAGCGGCTGAACAGATAGCAAGGGGAAGGCGAAGGGCAATTCACCACGTTCGAGATTTTGGCGTTCGCGGCCACATCGGCCCACGCCTGGTTGGCCCCGTCCATAAAGAAGGGCTCGCCGGAAAGCACGGCAAATTGGCCCAGGCCCCAGATGTGCATGTGCTCGGCATCGTTGTTCCAGTCCCGGGAAGCATAGTAGAGATTGCCCACCGGATACTTGGCGCCGCCGCCGTTGCCGCTCAGGGGGTCTTTGGGGAAGCCCACTCGGTCAAGCCGGGTCTTGCAGGTGGTGGCATCGCAAGTATTACGCCAGCCTTCCAGGCCGGTGCCGCTGGAGGTGCCAAAGTTGTCCGCCCGGGGCAGCGCGTTGGTGAGCTGTTGCCGGTAGTACATCCGGGCGTAGAGGTAGGCGGTCGCAAAGTCTCCGCCCCGTTGCAGCCAGTTCATCAGGTTCGACCAAGCCACTTCGCTCTGGTTACCTTCGCCCGACTGCCGCGGATCCCAGGCCCGAATCCACAACTGCACGTTGGTGTCGGTGGCCGGGTCGGGTGGTTGCCAGCCCGCGTTCGGTCCCCCACCCATGCTGCCCCCGACGGTGTTGTGGATGTAGCCGTCAAAGACGCTGGGCTCAATCAGGGGATAGAGTTCGGTGGCAAACTCCGAGCGGTTGAAGTCCTTAAGCGTCGGCCGCCCAATCAGGTTCTGCTGGTAAGCCTGGAAGTCAGTGCCGCTAGGGGCCGCCGAGTGGAAGTTCCAGAAAGTCTCTTTGACCTCGTACTGCGGCCAGGGGATGGCGTAAGCCACTGCGCCCTCGGGGTCAATGTAGGGACGCCCGGTAATTGGGTTGGTGGTTTGTCCGGCGGCGATGGGGTCGGTCTGGTTGGGATTGAGCCCAATCACCGCCGTGTAGCTATTGCCGCTTCCGGAAAACTTCAACTCTCCGGGGTAAGAGGCCGCCAGGTTCCAGATACCCACCTGGATACCCTTGCCGCCGTACTGAATGTCGCCCCAGCCCATATCGCCCACTTCGGCGGCTGGATCGGCTCGCACCACGTCGGCGTTGCGCCCGGTCACATACGAACCATTGGCCTGGATGAGGTAGCCTTCCTGGGCGTAGCCGTTGCGCGTCTGGTAGCGGGCCGCGGCATCCACGAAAGGCCCGGGTCCAGTCGAGCCACCCTGGCTGCGGAACATGAGCAGCGGCGGGCGGTACTCAGAAATGGAACGCCCGTTCTGCTCGTAGCGTTCGTACAGCGGATGGTAGCCCTGGTAGAGCAGGGCATCGCCGCTCAACGTCCCGGTGCATAACTGGCCGGCGCAATCCGTGTTGGTCTGGTTGGCCTTAAAGGTATAAGTCTTGGCGCTCGCGGTATCGGAAAGCGCGGTGCGAATCTCCCACGCCCGGTAGCCCTTGAAGTCGCTGGCCTGGTAGGTCTGGCTCGCGGTGGAATAAGGAACATAGTCGGCGTTGCGGTTGGTGCTCTCGCGCTTACTCCAGGTCTGGCCCTTATAAAAGGTCATCCGGTCGGTGTAGTGCAGATAACACCCCACCGTCTCGTTGCCGCTTGAATCCGAGCCCACTGGGCAACTCTTCTTCGAGGAAGCGTAGGAGCCAATGCCCTTGATGATGCTCTTGACCGGGCCGTTCTCTTCAATCACCGCGTCGGAACCATCGTCATTCGCGGACTTGTAAACCGTCTCGCAGTTGCCCAGGAGGCAACCGCTGTTGCCGGCTACCGTATAGGCTTGCGGTTTGGGAAAAGCGAATGTCGAAGCCGCCGTGCCGTAGAGCACTCCGCCCGTACCCTGGCAACTGGTCTGCGGGATAGACATCACCGAATCGTCGCGCAGAATAATTCGGCAGCCCTGAGGCTCGGTCCAGGTGGCGCCCAAAGCCAAAGGCTTGCCTGTCGGCTGCTGTAAATGCACATCGCTCGCGCCCGGGCCGGCATAGACGTAGCAACCCGTCGGGGCCGGGGTCACGCCCCCGCCATCCGGGCAGGTGGCTTTCAGCAGGGTATCGCGGGGAACCACCGTCGCCGCCGAGGCGGGAGACGGCAGGCTTTCACCGCTGGCGTTCACATAGGCCACCCGAACCGCGTAGGTACGGGAAGCGGTCGGGCACCCGGCAGAGCCCGCAGTGCAGGTGGTCGTAATGTCAATCGTCGGCGCGGAAGCAGGAGCGGGAGGAACCGAGGAGATGTCGTTGGCGTTGGGCGGACCCAGAATCACCAGGCCGTCATTCGCCCGCACGGAGTCATCCACGATCACCGAGCCATTGCTGACTACCTTGGTAGGCCCGGCGTAATCCGCTTTGCGGAACTCCACCTGCATGGGGCCGGTGTTGACGCACACGTAACCAGAAGAAGTGCCCGCCGCCTGGCAACTGGTGCCAGTGATGCGGGAATTATTCACCGCCAAGTCCGACCCGCCGAAGTTGCCCGCACCGCCGGTGAGCGCAAGGTGCAACTGGTTGGTCGCCCCGCCCATGGTGTAGTTGACGATGGCATCGCCAAAGATGGACTTAATGGAGTCATCCGGCCAGCGGGCGGTGATTTTATACTGACCTGCGCTTACTCCCATGCCGGTCAGGGCGAGGGCGCTGGTCGCGCTCAGTTCGCCTTGGGGAAAGACTGCGGGGAAGCCCACGGGATAAGCGGTGCGCGACACATCCGAGCCGGTAAACTTATTGGCCACCGCCTGCACGTTAATGGTGCCGTCGAACTGGGCGCGAGCCAAGCCCGTAAGCATCACCACTGAGACACAGAGGCAGAGAGAAAAACGAGTACTTAATCTCATGGGGTTTAGGTTTTCTCCGTACCTCAGTGTCTCCGTGGTGAATGGGTTTCTCATTAATTCACCTGCACCAGCAGTGGCGACAAGTTAAATGCCGGCCAGGTCGCGCACCCAGCGCCGTTGGCGTTATAGGTCACGCTAAACTGCACCGCCGTGCCGCTTTTCGCGCGAATCATGTAGGAATTAACGGAGCCCGTATTCGCCGTGCCGATGGTCGTGTCATCGAGCGCCAGGTTAGCGCCGTCGGTGTTATTGGCCTTCACGAAAGTCGTAGCCACATTGCGCGCTACGTTGGTGTCGGCATCGGTGTAGGTAAGAACCACTGCCCAGTTGGGATGGGCGCTACACCCAACTCCAATGTCCTGCTGCGTGCCGCTGGCGCTGAACAGGTAAGTGCTGTCCGCGCTGGCCACCACCATGCTCGTAGTTGAAATGAGCGCCCGCTGCGCGGTGAAGCGCGTATCGTAAATCTTGGTAAACGCGCCGCTTCCGCCGGTGGTCGCATCTTGCGTGCAGTTCAGCTCGCCGGTCGAGAGGTTGATCGAGGCGACATGGTAGCCGGTGGAACATCCCGCCGGCATGTACACCCCGCCCCGCAGCGTAATAGAAGGAACTGGCAAATACCCATTGCTGGGCACGCCATCCGTGCCGATACCAAGCAAAACTTTGTTGGTCTCCGCCGCCTTGGCCATCACTCCGCCCAGCGCCGCAGCCGCGGGAACAGGTAACATCCCCGTGCTCAACAGTCCATTGCCATCCAACTTCACAATCTTGTTGGCAACGCTGGTAGCCGAAGTGTCAGCCTGCAGCACGTTATCGGAACAGGGCAGCGTGGTTCCGTCGTAACAATACACCGGGCGATGAGTGACGGAGTTGAACATCACCTTGCCCTTGCCCGCCACCGCGTTGCTGGGAGCGGCTTCGGTGATGCTGGCGATCTGCGTGGTGCCGCTCGCGATGATTGGCCCAGGCACCGCCAGGGCGCCTGTGGTCTTGTTGAAGGTGTAGCCGCTCAGCGTCCCCCAGTTCATGCCATCGTTGAAGGGCACCTGGGTATCGGCGCCGGGCGGCAGGTTCGCTCCCACCGCGGCGAACGGCCCGCCATTCACGGAAAGTTGCAACTGGTTGCTCTTGGCGATGAGCTTCGCCTGTCCCGTCGCGGAAACAGTTTCCGAGGTCACTGCCGGCAAAATCAGACTCTGGTCGCTAGTGGCCGTGCCTTCAAAACTGGGTGCCTTCTGCTTCTTGGTGGAGGTGATGTCGCCGGAGTTTTCCGTCATCGCGGAATCGCCGGCGGTAGTGGAACTGGCCGCCAGCAGAATCTTGCCGCTGGTCACGGTTCCGCCTAACCCGCCACCCGTGCCGGTGTCTGCGCTGCACTTGAGTCGCCCGGTCGCCAAGTCAATTCCGCTTACGTGATTTCCCGCCAGGCAGTCGGCATCCATGAAAATCCCGCCCACGCTGCTGGCAGTGGGCAGTGGGATCCAGCCCGGCGCGACCTTCCCATTGCTATCCGCCACCGGCACCGCGTTGGCCGCCGGTACAACCGAACCGTGGCTGCCATCCAGTTTGTCGGCTCCCAGCGTTAAGCCATCACTGAGATTACAGCTCGGTCCAAGGCTTCCGCCTTGGGGCACTGCCACCTGCTGCCCCCACCCCGCAGCCGCCAGCAGCAGGATGCATGCTGTTGTTTTCAAAGTTGAAGTTCTCCGTTGCCTCGTCATTTGCCACCGCAATAAAAAATGCCGCCTCATCGGCGGCTTGCTCCATCCCCGACATCTGCGGACAGGCGCTATCGCCTGTCCGAAATCAGCGGGGCCTCTTTTCCGGCGCTACGGCCCCGCAGCGGAGGTTTGGGCGCTGTTTTTCGCCTTGCCGGATCCGCATCCAAGCTTCAATTCTGGCCTTTGCGCTGAAAACCTATCGTCAAAAACAAAGGGCACGCTCGCTCGCGTGCCCCTCACTTTCAAGTTCCAGCTTCAGAATGATTTCAGAATAGCAAATTCAAACCCTATTTTGGGACTTCGCCCGCTGCCTGTTTCTCCTGCTGCGTGAATCAGTTGACTCACTGCCCCCACTTGACAGCTCCTGCTGCCGCAAAAAGTTCTTAACGCTGCCCACGTAGACATCGGCGAAGTCCACCACCGGCCGTCTTCCCTGGATCACCCGCATGGCCTCATCCACATCCCACCCTGTGGCCCCCAGCAGCGCCAGCGTCATCATCGCCGCCCGGTGCACCCCCGCCGCGCAGTGGATGTACACCTTGCTCCCGTTTTCCCCCAGCGCTGCCTGCCCAAACTCCACTCCCCGCTCGAACAGTTCCGGCGGCTTGGGCTGGAAGTCGTCGTCGGTGCCATTCCACAGCACCTCGATCCCATAGGGACGCGCCAGCTCCGTATCGTCGAACTCAATCTGCATGTCAATGATGTGCGTAATTCCGTGGCGCGCCACTTCCTGCATGTTCTTGTCGGTCCAGATGGCCGCCCCTAGCGCAATCCGGTCCGTCACCCAGGTCATATCCATCCGTCTGCTCTGTCCTCCGCTTTGCGGGCCTTTCTGCTTTCAACTCTATCAGGATGATTCTACGGCATCAGTGTTTGCTTCCCGCCCCCCTTCCAGCACCTTGGTAATTTCCTCCTCGCTGGGATGATCGGGAATGCCCAACTGCCGCAGCAGATAGCGGGCCAGCGTGTCATCCCCGTCGTCTTCTTCCGTGGGCGGCGGAAAAATCCCCAGGAACTCGAAAACCAGCTTCGCCGCCTGGCAGTTGCCCTCCCCCGCCAACTTCGTCAGTGCCTTGGCGATGCCGCTCACCTTCGGACACATCACCGCCACCGCCCGCTTTCTCACTTCCCGCAGCTTGGGCTCGCTTTTTGCTTTTGCCTTCTTCGCCTTCCGAGTTCTTTTCTGACCTGATGCCGGCTTCTCGTTCATCCCGTCTGTCTTCTCCGTGCTCTCCATGTTGTCCATGTCTCCTGCCCCGCTCCCACAAGATCGAGTATTTTGCCGCCATTGCTGTTGCCGAATGCGCCTTTAGGCGATGACCCGAACGTCACACCATCCCTTCCCGCAGCAGAATCTCGCTCAGCCGGTCCAGTGCCTCGGGAACGTGCCGCGACACGGTTCGCCGCGCGCAGCCCAAAAGCCGCGACGTCTCCTCCTGCGAGTATCCCTGCAGCACCACCCACACCAGCACTTGCTGTGAGAACCGGTCCACCTGCTCCAGGCAATGCTCCATGTCATGCACGAAGATGACCGCATCTTCGAAGCTCACCTTGCGCAGCCCGGTAAAGCGGGCGCCAAAGAACTCCCTTCCCAGCACCGAGGGCAGACGTCCCACTTCCAGCGACAGCCGCAAGTAGCGGTGCAGCAGCCCCGCCGTGCGCTGCCGGTAAATCCACAGCCCCGGATCGAGGTCAACCCCTCTGCGCTTGGTCCCTTGCTGCAAAGGGTGGGAACCTCGACGGCTCATCTGCACGCGCTGCCAGGTGCGGAATGCGGGCGCCACTTCACATGTCGTCATGGCCGCACGCTTCCTGTTCTGCCACGGCTTGCAGGCTGAGCGGCGGCCGGCTGCCGCGTTCCTCCTGCTGCAACCGCGCCACCACGTACTCCACTGGCGCCAGCCCGGTGCCGGGCTCGCGGTAATGCTTCCTCATGCGCCGCCGCAGCGGTCCCGACCCGCCCCGCCGCCGGTTGTCATGCGGCCGCGGCGGCATTTCCTGCAGAAATCGCGCGCATGCCGCGCAATAACACTCCGTGCTGCCCCGTTTCCGCAGCCACAATCCCCCACACTGCTCGCAATATTTCAGTTCCAGCCCGACAAATGATTCCTTCTGCGAAGTCATGATTGCCTCCAAATAAGAAAAGCCCTGTCCCGGTTTTGTCCGCGTGGGGCAAAACCCTGACAGGGCTCGTTTCGCTTACGATGACCTGCTTGCGTTATTTAGTTGTAGCCAGGAAGCCCGCTCCGCTGCGGATCCCTACCCTACCTCGCTGACTGGTTCTGCGAGCATGCTGCCCGCCTGACTGCGTCTTCGGAAGTATCCTTCCTCGTAGCCCGATTTCAGGATGTGCCCGTTCTGCACCACCACGCTCAGCCGCCCGGTAAAGCGCATTGATTGCAGCAGCCGCTCCATGGATGCAGACAGCACCTCCGCTTCCTGCACCTTGCGGCGAAAGAGCACAAACACCTCCTCCTCCGTGGGTGCTTCTTGGCTTTTCATGAGTCCATACCTGCATATTCCAATGAAACTATGACGTCCATTTCCCACTATAGCTTTGAGCGGGCTTCGGTCAAGGCGTCTATCTGCTTTGCTTTTGGCAGCTTGGGGATTTCATATCTACCGGCTATACCGTATAGCTATAAGATATTTTTGTCGCGCTGCTCCTGGGCGCGGGCGGGGCAAAATGCGGGGGCGCCCCATGGATTTTCTGAGCCTGCAGGAAAACTTGCGGCAGCTTCTATTGCGGCGCATCCGCGCCGGGCAGCTCAGCGGGCTGCAGCTGGCCCGCCAGGCCGGTTTCCAGCAGCCGCACATTTCCAATTTTCTTAATTCGAAACGCGGCCTCAGCCTGGGCGCCCTCGACCGCGTGCTGGCCGTGCAGCATCTTTCCGTCCTCGACCTGCTGGATGCCGAGGAAATCAGCCGCCACGCCCGCGTGGTGCCTCCCAGCAAGGATGAGTTCCAGAACGTCCTGCTGGTGGACGCCGATTCCGCCTTTCAGCCGCGTTTCTCCCGTGGACAGGTGCTGGACGTCGTGAAGGTCCGCAAGTTGCTGCTGAAGCGCCTGCGCCCGGCGCTGGAAGGCGACTGCTCCGCCTGGCAGCGCTTTATCTTTATTCTGGCCAGCGCCCGCGAAGGCATGAGCATGTATCCCCGCCTCCTGCCCGGCGCCTGGGTTCTCCTCGACCGCCACTACAACTCGCTTCTCCCCTACCGCCGCAACGAGCACAACATGTACGCGGTGGTGCACAACGGCCACTGCTACCTGCGCTACGCCGAGCAGGATGGCTCCTTCCTAGTCCTCCAGGCGGAAAACCGTAGCTACTCCGCCCACTCCATCCCCCTCGCCGGCAAGCCTCCTTCCTCCTACATCGCCGGCCGCATCTGCACTATCCAGATTGAAACCTGAGCGGCTACAATGATTCCGCAACGGTGATGGATTCGTACGCTTCGTAATGGCTAACGCCAAAAAACAGAGACTTAGCCGTCTTCTAACATTGGCATCGCTATCGCATCTCTAGCCGAGGGGGACCTGGACCTCAAACAACTTGGCGGGTGAGAGGCTATTTTAGACCTGTGTAATAGTGCTTTACTCCATTCGGCGTGAACTCTGAATCCAGTAAGCCATTCTGAACCCTCGATAGGAGCGCCGCCGAGACTGGCTCCCGTTGCTTAGCACTGCCATTGGCAATGGCCGCTTCGATATCCTCAACTGTTCTAATCATAGAATATCGATAAGCAACAACGGAATCGTGTTTTATGAACGGATGATCACCGGCACGAAGCACGACCAACGATTCAGATTTTTTATGTCTCGTCGTGACACTGACGGTTATCACCTCGCCTTCACTAGGCGGGGTGATGATGATCCATAGGTGCCAATCGTCTGTCTCGTTATCACCAGTTAGGAAGGTATCTCCGCAATTAAGCATCTCGGAGATTGGCGAGCGCCACTTCAGCAGAACGTACTGCACGCAGTTCGCGGATTACTGCGCGAATCACATCTTCATCTTCTCCACCGGCCTGCAAGATGTCACGAATGGAGATAGGTGTTGAGCCGCCTTGCGGATTTTTCCATTCCGGGAGAGTGTGGCAGAATTCCACTAGCTTCCAACGATTCCAATATCCGTAATTACGATATACCTCTTCAAGCAACTTTTCCTCGGCTGCAGAGAGGCGATCATTCGGCGTCGGCCTGAGGAGCTCAACCTCATATTCACCTTTTGGTGGTGAAATAAACTCTGCCCATACGGGCTTCGGTTTTTCATCTGTGATGAGATCGTAGATATTGCTTACGATTGGCCCATGGTCCATCGACGCATAACGGTCAGTTGTGATGGGGGCCCCCCATGACAGTAATGCCGCGCGATCAGCAAGGTATAGGAGTTTAATGAGCTTCAGGTAATGCATTCGGCCGCCGCGCATCGCAAGAAGCTTTCCGGCGGCCTGGGTGGCTTTGCTTTCGTCGAAACGTAGCATTCCTATGGTAGAGACTAGCACAGCCCCATGCGAAACTCCACACATGCCTTTCGAAATCAACAACATAGAGTCCCGTTTGCGAACTGACTCTCCGTTGCGGGAACCCCATCGCATATGATCCCTGTGTTCCCTGCGGTGCTCACGCTCCCATGCTCCTTGTCCTCGTCCGTGGGGAACAGACCTTTAGCGGTCGAAGCTGATTTATTACCGCTCCTGACGCACGCGCGGCCAAAAGGCGAAAGTCATCCAGCGATGCCGCGGCCTCCGCCCAGCAACACGAGAAGTAAGGCCAGAACATGCGCGAGCATGCGGACCGAGCCACGCGTGAGACGGAGCAGGCAAATAAGCGAATGCGGAAGCACCGCCGGAAATCCACGCCTTCGTAGCCTGGCCGCTCGCTCTCTTCCGATTCAAACCTGACCGGATACAATGATCCGCGTTCCTGCGCGGCTCGGAATCCATGCACCCGCTCCTCGAAGCCACCGCCCACCGTCCCTGGCCGCTGCCCCGCGGCCCCTGGATCATGACCCAGACCTGGCATGATCTGCTCTTCGCCCACTGGCCTCTGCCGCCGGAGGCGCTGCGCCCGCTGGTGCCCGCCCAATTGCCGCTCGACACCTTCGACGGTCAATGCTGGCTGGCCGTCACGCCCTTCCACATGAGCAACGTGCACCCGCGCGGCCTGCCTAACATCCCCGGCCTGTCCAGCCTGCCCGAACTCAATGTCCGCACTTACGTGAAGCTGGGCGATAAGCCCGGCGTGTATTTCTTCAGCCTGGACGCCGGCATGCTGAGCGCGGTGTTGGCCGCCCGCAGTTTTTACCGCCTCCCTTACTTCTACGCGCGGATGAAAGTAAAAGTGGCGGGAGAAGAGATTCGTTACCACAGCCAGCGCCGTGTCCCCGCCAATGCCGAGTTCCGCGCCCGCTACCGCCCGGTGGCTTCCGTCCAGCTGCGCGCTCCCGGCTCGCTGGAGCACTGGCTCACCGAGCGCTATTGCCTCTACACCACCACTGGGCGCAAAGTGTTTCGCGCCGAAATCCACCACCTGTCCTGGCCCCTGCAGGACGCCGCCGCCGAAATCGAAGTCAACACCATGGCCGCGGCCGCCGGCATCACTCTGCCCGCCTTGCCCCCGTTGCTGCACTTTTCCCGCAAGCTCGATGTGCTGGTCTGGCCCCTGCGCCGGGTGCAGCGCGCCTAAACTTTCTGGTGGAGTGTGGAAACAGCAGGCCTGCCGCGCACGGCATCTCGGGAAGCCCCTCGCAACCAGCAAGGGTTAGGGTTTTACGCCTAGGTTCAGGCGTTCTCTGCACCCGCCTAGGTTCAGGCGTTCTCTGCAGAGGAAGCGTTCTCTCAAGAGCAAAGATCTACTCACCGCGATTTGACATTTCCACAAACATCCCGGCGCTAAGGTAAGCATCTTTCAGGAGATAGTTATTTCGCTTGGGGTGCCATCTTATGGAAGACCGGGAAATACTGTTGGAAAGACTGGCGAAGGCCAAATCCGATTCACAACTGCTGGTCGAAAAAGCAGAGGCCAGCCGGCGAAAAGCAACCCATACGGTTCAGCGGGCGAGAGAGTTACACGCCAGATTGGCTCAATATCGGGGGCAGGGGGCGAACACGGCACCTCAGCGGAGAATAGATACCGACCTCGCATGCCGCACGCAGCGATGATCGGCTAGATCCTCTGCCGGCAGAAACGGCGGAATGATTTCTCCGGCCAGCAGCATCGCAACCTGAACACCTTCATTGATCGCCGCCTAATCGGCAGCGGCACGTCTTTTGCCGATAAGCCGCTGCACCAGCCGAAGCAGTTCTTCCGGGTCAGGTTCAAGCGCAAAATCCGCGCTCGCGATTCTTTCTCCTACCTTGGTTAGAGCCACCACTGGCGCATTACACTTCGCGCGAAATGCGGAGATGAGCGCGTCCTTGTCTAATTGGGGAATGGAATGTCCCAGAATAAAAAGGTCAAAATTTCCACTATTCTCGCAGTGCTTCAGGGCTTCGTTAAAGCCAAAGCCGGAGACCACTTCATGCCCCCGGCTGCGCAACAGCATTTCGCGGGTGCTCAGCAATGATTTGTCGTAGGACACTGAAAGAATACGGGCCACTGGAATTCCTTCCCAGCGCTAAACCCAACCACCAGTTCTCTTTAGTCCGCTCCCTGGGCAAAACGGGGCGGTGCGTGGTCTGTCGCCAAGTCACTGGCGCGCAGAAAGAAGATGTGCCCGCGCTCACAGGTGAAAGCGGCGAGCGCGTTTACCGGCCGGTCTTCTCCCTTGACTTTGGCTACAACGGTGTACTCTTGCAGAGTGGTGGTGACCCGCATGTCGTTGCAGATGGGACAGCAGTGAGGGCGGAGCATTTGCCACTTCCCTTTTTCGTCCGAATACGGCCCGAGATGCTCCGCATCATAGCAGCGCGGTCAAGCTGCAGCAATTAAAATACCTCACCTAAAGTACACATTGTGATATCAATTATTGGGCCGCGGCCGGTGTGCTGGTCGGGCCATTGGGCCGCGCTATTGGCTTGCACAGATACGCGTGCGAGGTATGATCTCTGCCCGTGGAAAACGCCAAAGCGGAATTGATGGACGCGCTGCAGAGAGAGGCGGAGTTGGCCCGCCGCCGCTCCCAACGACTGGTCGAAATTGGACGGCGAATGCCGGGTGCGCAAGACCAAAGTGATCTCATCGCCATGGCGCTGGCCGAAGGCCGCACTGCCGAGGCCCTGGACCACGCGGTGGAGTTCTTGCGCAGCCCGGAAAAAACCTAGCGTTATATCGCACGCCGTATACAAAATCCGATAGAAGCTATTGACAGGCGGCGCGCCTTACCCTACTCTAGCCCGCGCTTAATTGTCGTGCCACTTCTGTACATGAAGCATTGTGCCCTGCGGCTTTCGGGGAAGGAGGCCGCAGGGCGATTCTTCGTTCAGTCAAAGCGCGACACCACGAAATACGTGTGGGTGCCCCATATTTAGCCGCAGGAACTTCGGTTGATCCTCACACCAATCTGGAGCGGCCAAATGTGGGAACGTGGGACCTCGAACTGAAGTCCCGGAACTTCCCCACATTTGCCCGCGACCCAAGTTCCTCATCACTTGAGAGTTCGGGCAGCCGGGCAGATGTGGGGCACCCGCCATCCGGCGGCATGAATAGCGGAATGGTCCCGGTTGCTATCACCTGTGCACCGAAGTTGTGGCTGTTTTTCGCCGCATCCATCCAGATCTTCAGCATTCCTCGAGTGCGACAAAGCCGTCCCATGGCACGCCATTGAAACCAAAGGGCTGAACAACCCTGGATAATCATTGCTATCAGCTGCTATCCGGCGCTTGCGCTGGCCAGCGCGGGGGGCTAGACTCGAAACATTCCAGTGGCCTCCTCACTGATTCCAGAGTCCTCTCTGTTCAGGCCAATGAAAGGTGAGGCCATGACTTTCCCCCGGAACAACATTCTTGTCGTTGACGATGAATTCAACATTGCGCAAACCCTCACCTGGGTGCTGCAGGAGGCGGGCTACACCGCCGCCTTCGCTCTCAGCGGGCAAGCCGCGCTGGAAATTGCGTCCGGCATTGCGGTTGATCTTGCTATCGTGGACGTGACCCTCCCCGATGTAGACGGAATCAAGGTCGCGGTGGAGATTTGCCACCGGCTGCCGAAGTGCAAGATTCTGCTGATTTCGGGTGACTCGGAGTGCGCGCCCCTGCTGGAAGCAGCCAAAAAAGGCGGCATTACCTTTGAGGTGCTGCCCAAGCCCATCCCGCCTTCCGAACTGCTCGGAAAATTAGAGTCGCTGCTCCAGCCTCCAGCCTTCGGGCCTCAGATGATCGTGCCGCTTCGCCGCGTGCCGCCCCCAATTTAAGACGTGAGCACGTGTGGGCACGGGGCTTTGCCCCGTGCAGGGCGAGCCCAGCTCGCCCCAGCCCGTGGCGCCATCCTGGCCCCCTACTAATCACGTCTATTTTCCATCTACGGGCTTGCCTTTAAGCCGCGCCTGATGTACAAACCAGCGGAATCCACGTTTCTAAGACCGGTCCCGATTCCCCCTCGCGATCCGGGTGCACCCGGAGAACTGGATTTGTGCGCTGCGGTTCCCGAAAGCAGCCAAGCACCACAGGAGCTTCCATGAAAAAGCTGGGCACACTCGCATACGTACTGGCCTGTATGGCCTTGCTGACCATCAGCGCCGCGGCGCAATCCTCGGCTACCGCCGAACTGCACGTCTCCGTGAAAGATCCCAAGGGCGCCCTGGTGAAGGATGCCACGGTAGCGGTGCGCAATGAGGCGCAGAGTTTCGGGCGCACCACCACCAGCAACGTAAACGGGGAGTACCAGTTCCTGCTGCTGCCGCCGGGAAGTTACACGGTAAGCGTGGAAGCCTCCGGGTTTGCCAAGACGGTGGCGCAGAACGTGCGAGTGACGGTGGGCCAGGTGGCGGAGCTGCCGGTCACGCTGCAGCTGGCGACGGTCTCCGAGACGGTGAATGTCTCCACCGAAGCGGCGCTGGTGGAAACCCAGCGCACCTCCTCCACCACCACCATTGACCAGGAGCGCATCGAGAACCTGCCCATCAATGGGCGCAACTACATCAACTTCGCCCTTACCGATTCACAGGTGGAGCGCGATACCGCGCCCAGCATCGGAGCGGCCCCCACTTCCGGGCTGAATTTTGGCGGGCAGCGCGCCCGCGACAACCTGGTGAACGTGGATGGAGCCGACGCCGTGGACAACTCCGTGAACGGCATTCGCTCCACCGTCTCGCAGGAAGGCGTGCAGGAGTTCCAGATCATCAATAACAGCTATGCCCCGGAATACGGGCGCGCCTCCGGCGGCGTGGTCAACATCATCACCAAGTCAGGTTCCAACCAGTTCCACGGCGACGCCTTCGGCTACCTGCGCAACCGCAAATTGCAGGCGACCAACCCCTTCAGTGTTGACGCTTCCGGCAAGGCGGTGAATCCGGCCTACACGCGGGTGCAGGCGGGCGCGGCCTTTGGCGGGCCCATCGTAAAAGATAAGACCTTCTTCTTTTTCTCTTACGAAACCACCCGCCGTCACGAAACCGGGTTCTCCAACATCGGGGCCAACAATTTTGGCCTGCTGCCTTTCGACACCACACAGGTCGGCATGCCCTTTGGCGTGCTCAATCTGACCCCGGACCAGGTGGGCTTTCTGACCAACCCTTCGGTGTTGCAGCTGGAGCAAGCCAGCGCTCCCTTTGCCCAGGCAGTGGCGGGATACGCTGCCGCCGCCGGCGCGGCTTCCGGAGTGGCGCTGAATGGAGTGGTGCCGCAGAACCTGGGCCCTTTGGCGGGCGGCGGCCTGCCTATTTTCCCCAGCAGCGGCGCCTTGCTGCCGTCTTCGTTTGTGCCCATGACTTCGCTGGTGGGAAACTACCCCATTTTTGAAGGCACCAGCCTGTACTCGCTGCGCCTGGACCACCGCATCAGCGCCAATAATCAGCTCATGCTGCGGGGCGGCGTCAGCCCCAGCACCACCACCGGTATTCAGGTGAACGCGCAGGGGCCGCAGAACTTCGGGCAAAACGCCTTTTCGCGCACCTCGCAGCAGACCTACCGCGATTTCAACATCAACGCCCATGACACCATGACCCTGGGCAACAACAAAGTGAACGACTTCCTGTTTGCCTACTCGCGCCGCGGCTTGCTCTACAACTTCTCCAGCGCGCCCGGCGGCGGCAACGTGGCGGTGAATATCCCCGGATTTGCCTTCTTCGGACGCGAGCCGTTCTCTTTTGTGAACCGCACCGAGCAGCGCTACCAGCTCTCCGACAGCTTTTCCTGGGCGAAGGGCAATCACAACATGAAGTTCGGCGTGGACGGCAACTACATACCGTTGCAGGCCGACTTCACCGTCAACTTTGGCGGAGTTTATAACTTTGGCGGCGTGGACTTGCCCGGCCTGCCCAGCATTCCCGGCATCCCCAACTTCCCCGGAGTGTCGCCCATCCAGGCGTACGGCCTGGGCTTGCCGCAGAACTTCATCCAGGGCGTGGGCAATCCGCACGACGCCTTCAGCAACACGCCGCTGGGCGGATTTGTTCAGGACAGCTGGCGGGCGCTTCCCAACTTAACCCTGAACTACGGCGTGCGCTATGACGTGGAACTGACGCCCAGGTTCAGCGCCATCAATTCGTTCTCGCAGGCGGCGGAAAAGAGCCTGGGCATCACCCAGGGCATTCCCCGCGACTGGAACAACGTGGCGCCGCGCGTCGGCCTGGCTTGGGATCCGGGCAACGACGGCAAGACGGTGGTGCGCGCCTCTTATGGGCTTTTCTACGATCATCCGCTGCTGGCGCTGGCCTTTGACTCCGACGTCGCCGATGGCGCGCAGGCGCCGCAAGTTATCCTCTTTGGCGGCAGTCCCTGCAGTACGGCTGCTCCGCTGAGCAATGCCAGCCCGCTGAATCTCAACGCGGCCAACACCTTCCAGGGCACGCTGGGCAATGCCAACTGCACCCCCACCGGACTGGCGCAGGCGCTCGACTATCTTTCCAACCAGCAACGCTTCAACGCCGCTCCCAACGCGCCCTCGGCCTTTGTGGGGCAACAGTACCTGGCGGCTCACATACCCCTGATCCTGCAGCCGTTCGGTTTCCCCACCGCGGCCAATTTCCAGTATCCCTATTCCAACCAGGCCAACCTGACCCTCGAGCGCGACCTGGGACACAACTTCGCTTTGAGCCTGCAGTACAACTTCAACGCGGGCAAACACCTGAACCGGCCCATCAATGCCAATCCCGTGCGCTCTGACCTGCTGATCCACAACTACCAGGTGGCGGCGGCGGCCGGCGATCCCGGCGCCCTGAGCGGCGGCGCCAGCGCTCCCTTGTTCGTGGGCTCCGTCGGCGCTCCCTGCGGCGTGAACCTGAATCCGGGGCCGTTGCAGGGCCAGCCCTGGGTCAGCTCTTCGCTGGTCAGCTTCTTCCGTCCTTCCGGTTTGAATCCTTCGCTGGCCCAGGCGGCCATTGCCGGCGGCGCCGGCACCTGCGTCGGCTTGGCGAACCAGATCATGGCGGCGGAAGGGTTGAACGCCAATTGCGACCCGCTCTCGCTGAGCGGCTGCATCCCTTTCAGCGATATGCCCGCCAACTTCTCCAACGGCAGCTCCGTGTATCACGGATTCACTGCCAACCTGCGCAAGCGGTTCAGCCATCACTATGAATTCCTGGTGTCCTACACCTATTCGCACGCCATAGATGACTCCACTGACCTGGAATCGCCGCTGGCGCCGCAGAACAACTTCGACCCCAACTCCGACCGTTCCACCTCGCTGTTCGACCAGCGGCACCGCTTTGTGTTCAGCGGCGTGTACCAGACGGGCAAGCTCTCCGGCAGCGGCTTCTGGAGCAAGTTCGGCAGCGACTGGACCTTTGCTCCCATCATTGAGGCGGGGGCGGGACGGCCGTTCAACATCATTACCGGCTCGGACCGCAACTTTGATTTCGGCACCACCACCGACCGGCCGCTGGCGGTCCCCGGAGGCACGGCGCAGAACCTGTGCGGCGACCAGGCGGTGCCCTCGAGCTTCTCTCCCACAGGATGGCTGCAGCCGGCCTGCTTCCTGAATGGGACGCTGATCGGCAACTTGAGCCGTAACGCCGGGGTTCGGCCCTCCACCCTGTTTACCGACATGCGCGTGGCACGGCACATCGCCTTCGGAGAACGCGTGGGCCTGGACGCCATGGTGGACGCCTTCAACTTCATCAACAAATTCAACGTGGCTGACGTGAATCCGCTGTGGAGCAGTGCGGGGCAGCCAACCGCCGCCTTCGATCCCCGGCAGCTGCAGCTGGCGCTGAAGCTTTCCTGGTAGCGACCGGTGGCCCACTCAAGCTTTTTTGCTTGAGTGGGAAAGTCGGCTTATTTTTGCTGCTGGCTTCGCCCCGGGCGTAGCCCACTCAAGCCAACAGCAGGCTTGAATGGGCCACCCCATCTGTTGTGAAGGTCGCGTCCTTAATGATTGAAAGTGACCGGTGGCCCACTCAAGCGTTTTTTGCTTGAGTGGGAAATCGACCCTGGCCAGCGGCTCTGATTCTGTCTAAGCTCAAGGCAGAGCAAGAGGTTGCATCGCGGAAGAACACGGTCTATCGGAAGGTAACTACGGTACCTTTGTTGATTGACCCGCGCAAAAAACGCATAGTACGATTCCAGCAGTTCCGCAAAAACCAGGCGAAAGGTCCTAAGTCCCAGAGCGCATGAGGATTCGAAAGCTTTATTGGTATACGCCGTTGCTCGCCGCCCTGGCTCTGGGCACCACGTCCTGCCAGACCGCGGTCAAGAAGCCGATTATGGCCGCGGCGCCGCCGGTCGCCTCCGCGCCTCCGATCAAGCCCAAGCCTGCTGCCATCCCTGCGCCCGCTCCCAAGCCGCAGGAAAAAGCTAAGATTGCCGCCAAGCCCGACGCCATTGACGCGCTGGTGGCCCAGGCCGAGGAGCAATATCAGGCTGGGCAGGCGAACTATTCCGCCGGACACCTGGAAGCCGCCAAGGTCAATTTCGACCGCGCTTTCGACATTCTTACCGAGGCTCCGGGAGGCCCCGATTCCGACGAGCGCCTGCAAAAGGAATTCGACAAAATTGTAGATGGGGTGAACAGCCTGGAACTGGTGGCTCTGCAGCAAGGTGATGACTCCACCGAGCAGAAATCCGAGCCCGCCCCGATTGATGAAACCAACCAGATTACCTTCCCGGTGGACCCCAACCTGAAGGCCAAGGCGGCGCAAGAAATCCGCAAGATCCACTCCGACCTGCCGCTGACCATGAATGACGCGGTGGCCGGCTACATCAATTACTTCTCCACCCGCGGCCGGGGGGTGCTGGAGCGGGCACTGACCCGCGCCGGGCTTTACGACGATATGATCCGCCGGGTGTTGAAAGAGGAAGGCGTGCCCCAGGACCTGATTTACCTAGCGGAAGCGGAGTCCGGCTTCCACCCCGTGGCTCTTTCCCACGTGGGGGCCCGCGGGTTGTGGCAGTTCATGTCCAGCCGCGCTAAAGGCTACGGACTGCAACGGAACCGGTGGGTGGATGAGCGCCAGGATCCGGAGAAGTCCACCCGGGCCGCGGCCCGCCACTTGAGGGACCTGTACAAGGAGTTTGGCGACTGGTATCTGGCCATGGCGGCCTACAATTCCGGGCCGCTGACGGTGATGCGGGCGGTGCAGCGCACCGGCTACGCCGATTTCTGGCAGCTCTACCGGCGCAACGTGCTGCCGGGCGAAACGCGCAACTACGTGCCCATCATCATCGCTGTGGCCATTATGGCCAAGAACCCGGCGCAGTATGGGCTGGACCAGATTGTTCCCGATAAACCGCTTCCCTCTGACACGGTGACCATTGACTACCCCGTGGACCTGCGCCTGGTGGCGGAGTGCGTGGATAGCCCGGTGGCCACGCTACAGGAGTTGAACCCCAGCCTGCTGCGCATGAGCACGCCGCGGGAAGGCTCGTTCGAGCTGCACCTGCCCGCGGGCACCACCGAGAAATTCCAGACGACCATTGCCGCCATTCCCCGCGACAAGCGAGTATGGTGGCGCTATCACACCGTGACTCAGGGCGACACCCTGGCCGGCGTGGCGCGCAACTATCACACCACCGCGCGCGCCATTGAGGAAGCCAATAGTCTGGACGGCAAGGATCTGGCCGCGGGGACAAAGCTGATTATTCCGATTGCCGCCGGACGTTATGTGGAAGCGATTGCTTATGCACGCCACCTCACGCGTTATCGCGTGCGCCGGGGCGACACCATGACTTCCGTGGCGGAAGATTTCGGAGTTCCCGTGATACGGCTGAAGCGCTGGAACCCGCGCGCGGGGAGCAAGCTGCGCGCCGGCATGGTGCTTTACCTGCACCGGCCCCTGGCCCCTGGGGAACATGAGGTGGTCTCCACCAGAAAGTCCTCTAAGTCTAAGCGGAGCAGCAATTTACAAGCCGCCTCCCGGGGCGGGAAAGTGGTTCACAAGGTACAGCGGGGCGAAACTCTCTACAGTATTGCCAACCAGTACAACACCACGGTGGCGGAGCTGCGGCGCACCAACGGCAAGGTGGCGGCCAACCTGCGTGCCGGCGCCGTGCTGGTGATCCGGGAAAATCCCTGAAAATCTTCTTGCCCTGGCGCTAACGACGCAATCTCTCCGCAAGGTGTAATATGCGGTGCAGCGCGTCACGGTGGCGGCAAAAACGCTGTGCTATAATCGCGCGCCGCTCGGGAAGAACGCCTTCTCGAGCTAAAGCGGTCCTGCAGTTCTTGTTTCAATTCCTAAATGGACGGGTTGCCGTTGCGGTGGCGGCAGCTGCGCAGCAGAGATCAGGAGGAGCCATGCGATTTTCGAATGATGAGACGCTGTACGGACGGGATGACGATATGGATGAATTTGGCGACACCGGTTCTTACGGCGAGTCGCTGGAAGAAGATTACGAGGAAGAGGAAGAAGAGGAAGAAGAACCGGCAGGTGGCACGGCAGGGCAAGGGCCGAGCATGCCGGCCATAACGCCGGAACGGGAGGAAACCACGGTCGGCGGAGGCGGCGGCGGCGGCCGGCGCGCTCCGGCCAAGAAAAAGGCGCCCGCGCGCAAAGCGGCGGCCAAACGTCCGGCGGCTCGCGCCAAAAAGGGCGGGGCGAAAAAGGGCGGGGCGAAAAAAGGTGGGGCAAAGAAGAGCGGGGCCAAGAAAAAAGCCGCCAAGCGGGGCGGCAGCAGCAGCCGGGGCAAGTCATCGGCACGTAAAGGCGGCAAAGCGAAAAGCAAGAGTTCTTCGCGCCGCAAGCGCCGGTAGATTTCAATTACTCTGATTCATCAAGCCGCGGGATTCTCCGCGGCTTTTGTTTTATAAAACCAAAACCGCAGAGGACGCGGAGATTTGGAGGGGAATATCTGAAATCCCTTTGCGGTGCTCTGCGTTTTCTAGCACGCGCTCCGGCCGACCAAAACCGCAGAGGACGCAGGGGACGCGGAGGTTTGAAGGGGAATATCTGAAATCTCTTGCTGTGCTCTGGACCGAAACCGTAGAGAAGCCTAGAAAACCTGGAGAATGCGACCAGGGGTTCCTCTGCGTCCTTCGCGTCCTCTGCGGTTTTCATTCAACAGGCTGGTTATTTCTTGTGCTCCACGGCGGAGAGGCAGCGGCCGTAAAGCTCGAGCAGATGGGTGGCGTAGTCTTCGGGCTTGGAAGCCACGCTGGACCCAAACCCTGCGCCGGCCGAGCCGGTCTTGCCATAGCCGGTGGTCATGGCGATGAACCGCATCATATCGAGTGCGATGTCTTCGTTGCGCCGCGTACCCACAGGAAAATTGCCCGCGTCGTTCATGAATTCCTCCCCAGAAGAATGAGGCGCGGAGCCGGCCTCAGCGTTGCCGCACTTGCGCCAAAATCCGATATTACCAGAGGAAACCGGGAGAAGATGGTGGGGCGTCTTGCAGAGGCAGAGGCGAGCTGCGCTCGCTCGCAACGGGGCAGAGCCCCGTGCCCACACGAGCAGATAAGGCGAGGGCGCCTGTGCCCACGATATAAGGCGAGTTGCGCTCGCCCGCACGGGGCAGAGCCCCGTGCCCACACGATTGCGGAAGGCGCTTGCGCCTTCACCTTGTGCCCACGTGATGCGCCCTCACGGTGCGCCCCCATACTGTCGGAAGCCAGCCGAAAAATCGACCTATAAAATGTCCGCAGGCGAGTTCTGCCTCGTATACAATTCGGCATCACTATCCCGTTCTAAACCGGCTCAGGGTTCCAGCACGTCACAATTAGAAACGGCCGCTCACGGCGCAATGGAGTTTTGCGCTGCCGGCGCGGAGTGAAGGAATCGGTTTTGGCCAGCATCGAGGATAAGAAACTGAAGCGGCTGAGCCGCCGCGAGCTGCTGAAGCTGGCTCCGGTGCTGGCGGTGGGCGCTTTCGCAGTCACGCGCTGGCAAGACGGGCTGGTGGGGCGCGGTGTGCGCCTGAGCGACTGGGCTTCCGGCCTGCTCTTCCGCCGCCATCATCCGGCGAAGACTTTCAGCGATGCCGACGTGGTTCCCGTCGAGAAATTTCCCTACAACGGCTATGACGACCTGGATCCCGGCGTTGACCTGGACAGCTGGACGCTGACGGTGGCGGGCAACGTGCGCCATCCCGGGGAGTACACGCTGGCGCAAGTCCAGGCGCTGCCCAAGATCCGCCAGAACACGCGCCACGTATGCGTCGAGGGCTGGGATGTGATCGGCTCCTTCGGCGGGGCGCGGATATCCGATCTCCTCGGCCTGGTGGGCGCGGACACCAGCTCACGTTTTGTCACGGTGGAGTGCGCTGACGATTATTACGAGTCGCTGGACATGGCCACGGCGCTGCACCCGCAGTCGCTGTTGTGTTACGAAATGTACGGCAAGCCGCTGGACCGCGGGCACGGCGCGCCGTTGCGGCTGAGCTTGCCCACCAAGCTGGGCTATAAATCCGCCAAATACCTGACCAAGCTGACGGTGGCCAACGTTCTGGGCGCGCAGCGCGGCTACTGGGAAGACCAGGGCTACAGCTGGCACGCGGGTCTTTAGGAGAGCATGGCGAGCGGAGCACAAGCCGGGGAGCCGGAAGCCCAGCCGGAACAGCGAATCCAGCTGGTGACGGCGGCCTATGAGCATCCCTGGGCCATCCGCTTCACGCACTGGCTGAACGCTGCCGCGGTGTTTGTGCTGGCGGCCAGCGGGCTGCGCATCTTCCGCGCCTTCCCCAGCTTCGGCGCAAAAATTCCCGAGCGCGACCTGGTCAACATTCCCAAGGCGCTCACCCTGGGCGGGTGGCTGGGGGGAGCGCTGCAGTGGCACTTCACCTTCATGTGGCTATTCGCGGGCAGCGGCGTGCTCTACCTCGCCTACCAACTGCTGAGCGGCCATTACAAGACAGTGCTGTTCGTGCCGCGCGACGTCAAGGGCGTGTGGCCCATGGCGCGCCACTACTTCCTGTTTGGCCCCAAACCGGCGCTGACGGAACAATACAACCCGCTGCAGAAACTGGCTTACACCGCGACGGTGCTGTGCGGGGTGGCGTCGTTTCTCACCGGCCTGGTTCTGTACAAGCCCGTGCAGTTTCCCTGGCTGGCGTGGCCGATGGGCGGCTTCCATTGGGCACGGGTTTGGCATTTTGCGGCGATGTGCGGTTTCCTGGCATTCATACCCGGTCACTTGATTATGGTTGCGCTGCATGGCTGGTCGAATTTCGTCTCCATGCTGACGGGATGGAAGCGCGATCCCGAATACCTGTCACGCAGAAGTACGCCGTAAGTGATTCTTGGCAGTCAGGCATCTTCACTCAACCCGAACCCCCTGGGTTCGAACTTGGAGGCAACACAAATGCGCAAGTACCTGATGAGCCTACTAGCAGCGATGTTTCTGCTGGGTTCGCTCTCCCTGTTTGCTCAACCTCGCACCGGGCAGGATGCCATGAAGCAGGATGCAGCCCCGAGCGATACCGCCAAGCCCGCGAAGAAGGCTAAGAAGGCACAGAAGGCTAAGGCGAAGAAGGCCAAAAAAGAAAAGAAGATGGACAAGAAAGCCGACGAGATGAAGCACTGAGGTGAGATTCCGGGCGGGGCGAGGGCGCCCTGCCCGGACTTCCGGAGAAACTGATGAGCAGGCGCGTATGGACCGGGGTAGTACTGGCGGCGGGGCTTATGGCAGCAGCCGTCGGCTATGGCTATTCGCGCCCGGGCGCGACCGCAACCCTGCTCTCCCGGCACAGCATGCCCGCCATGCAGGCGCCGGCACGCGAGGTGGCCATAACGCCTGAAGGCAAACTGTTCCACGATCCCTCCTGCCCCTACATTCATGGCAAGCCAGAGATGGTGAGCGCTCAGGAAGCAGCTCGCCGCGGCTACACCCCCTGCCCGCGATGCCTGGGCAAGTACTTGCGGCGGTGAAGCCCGAAATTCCTGCGTCCCGGCGAGCAGCCTCCCAGTTCCGCTAACCCGTGCTAGCATAGACAGTTTGTTGGGGCTGTGGGGAGCTTCCGAGCAACTCCTAGGGGCAGCTCGGAATCCTATTGCGGGTCAGCCCGGGGCAGTAAAACGCGCAAATCATCGCTGTCAGCGAACGGCAACCTGGAATCTCTCACCTGTTTATGCACAGCGGCAAAAAGGGGAAGCCTGTAGCAACCCCTGACGACATCTTTGCGGGCGGGGGCAGCATGGGCGCCGTTCTTCGCCTGGTTCCGGCTGCCATCGCCATGCTCCGGGGACCGGAGCATGTCTGGACGTATGTAAACCCTGCCTACCTGGAAGCCGTGGGCCGCTGCCGCGAGGATCTCCTGGGCAAACCTATCCGCAAGACCTTGACTGAGGTCGAAGGACAGGGCTTTTTTGAACTGCTGGACGGGGTGTACCAGACCGGTGAACCCTGCAGCAGAACGGAAGCGAGAGTGCTCCTGAAGCGCGGCCCCGGCGGCCAGCTCGAGGACACCTATTTCAACTTTTTATATCACCCCATGAAAGATGCCTTCGGACGAGTGGAAGGCATTTTTGTGCACGCGGTGGACGTCACAGCGCAGGTGAAGGCGCGCGCCGCCATCGAGCAGCGCGAACAGCAGTTCCGCATGCTGGCCGAATCCATTCCCCAGCTGGACTGGATGGCCAATGCCGACGGCTGGATTTACTGGTACAACCAGCGCTGGTACGACTACACGGGCACCCGGCCGGAGCAGATGCTGGGTTGGGGGTGGCAATCGGTCCACGACCCGCAGGTGCTGCCCAAAGTATTGGAGCGCTGGCAGGCTTCGATTCGGACCGGCGAACCGTTTGAAATGGTGTTTCCGCTGCGCGGCGCCGATGGAACCTTTCGCCAGTTCCTGACCCGGACCGTGCCGGTGCGCGATTCTGAAGGCAAGGTCGTGCGCTGGTTCGGCACCAATACCGACATCACCACGCAACAGCGTTCGGAAGAAGCCCTGCGCAAAAGCGAAGAGCGGCTGCGCGCCGCGCTGGCCGCTTCCGAAACCGGAACCTATCGCTGGGATCCCAACCGCGGCGTGTTTCTGGAATTCGACGAAAGCCTGAAACGCCTGTTCGGCTTACCGGCCAGCGCGGAAGTCCGCACCACCGAAGATTTTGTCCGCCTGGTATATAGCGACGACGTTCCCGATCTGCTTGCTGCGGTGGAACGCTGCCGAAAGGGCACCGATTTTGAAATGGAGTACCGGGTGAAGCTGCCGGACGGAAGCATCCGCTGGCTGTATGACCGCGGAAAGATGGTGTTCCAGGATGGGAAACCGGCGTACCTGGTGGGGGCGTGCACGGATACAAGCAGCCGCAAGATAGAGGAGAGCGCAAACTCGAAGCTGGCTGCCATCGTGGAATCATCCGACGACGCCATTGTCAGCAAGGACCTGAACGGCATTGTGGCCAGCTGGAACGCAGGGGCGGAGCGAATGTTTGGCTACAGGGCGGCGGAAATTGTCGGCCGGCCGATCACCACCATCATTCACCCAGAGCTGCACGACGACGAGACCCGAATCCTGAGCAAACTGCGGCGCGGTGAGCGCATTGACCACTTCGAAACCGTGCGCGTGACTAAATCGGGCGAGCGCCTGGATGTTTCTTTGACTATCTCGCCGGTAAGAGATCAGAACGGACGGGTGATTGGAGCGGCCAAGATCGCGCGCGACATCACCCAGCGCAAGAAAACGGAAGAAGCGCTGCGCATGAGCGACAAGCTGGCCACCACCGGGCGGCTGGCGGCAACGGTGGCGCACGAGATCAATAACCCGCTGGAATCGGTGGTCAACCTGGTTTACCTGGCCAAGAGCCAGAAGGGCCTGCCGGAGAACGTGCGCGAGTACCTGCTTGCCGCCGAAGAAGAACTGGACAGGGTTTCGCAGCTCACGCGGCAGGCGCTGGGTTTTTACCGGGAAAAGACCGCCGCCACCACCATCCGGGTGGCGCCCATCCTTTCCCAACTGCGCACCGTGTTCTCTCCCAAAACCACCAACAAGCGCATTGACCTGCAGATTGAGGTGGACCAGGATCCGGAAATTGTGGCGGTACCGGGCGAGTTGCGGCAGTTGTTCGCCAACCTGCTGAGCAACAGCATAGACGCGGTGCCATTGGATGGGACCATCCGGGTGCGGATATCGCAAGCCAGAGACTTCAATGGTTCCGGCCTTTTCGGGGCGCGGGTGACTATTGCCGATACCGGTCCGGGCATTGATCCCACGCACCGGGCCAGGATTTTTGAGCCTTTCTTCACCACCAAAAAGGAAGTGGGGACGGGGCTGGGCCTGTGGGTCTCCAAAGGCATCGTGGATCGGCACGGAGGCAAAATCCGGCTGCGCAGCAGGACCACCCCCGGCAGCAGCGGGACGGTGTTTTCCGTGTTCCTGCCGGCGAATGCGGCGGAAGTGCAGGATGTGCGCAACGTGCTAAAAGAAGCGGTGTAAGACCAGAATCTCAACGCAGAGTACGCAGAAGTCGTGCCAGTTAGGTAAGGGTTGGCGTCATGCTGAAGGGCTTCAGACCTGAAGCATCTCGCGTGTGATGATCGGTGCTGCACGCGAGATCCTTCGCGACTAAGTCGCTCAGGATGAAGCCCCCTCGTCAATAATTTTCTCTTCGTACTCACGGTATAACCCCAGAATCTCAACGCAGAGAACGGAGAAAAACACCAACGCAGAGGACGCAAAAATTCCATGCGTCTGCTTTTACTTCTGATTTGCTCTGCGTTCTCTGCGTTGAAGGTTTTAGCTCAGTCCAAGTCGCGCCAGTTGGGTCCGGCGCCAATTTCCACCAGCAGGGGAACGCTCAGCGGGTGCACGTTTTCCATCTTGTCGCGCACCAGCTCGCGCATGGTGTCCACTTCCGCCTGCGGGACTTCAAACACCAGCTCGTCGTGCACCTGCAGCAGCATGCGCGACTTCAGCCGGCGGCGGCGCAATTCCTCGTCAATCGAAATCATGGCCAGCTTGATGAGATCGGCGGCCGTGCCCTGCAGGGGCGTGTTGACCGCGGTGCGCTCGGCGAAACCGCGCATGTTCATATTCTTGCTGTTGATGTCGGGAATGGGGCGGATGCGCCCGAACAGCGTCTTTACGCGCTGCTCGCGGCGCGCCACTTCCAGGGTGCTATCCAGGTACTGGCGCACACCCGCGTATTTCTCGAAGTAGGCGTCAATAAAATGCTTGGCCTCGGCTTTTTCGATCTGCAGCTGCTGCGAGAGGCCGAAGGGTGAAAGCCCGTACACGATGCCGAAGTTGACGGCCTTGGCGCGGCGGCGGTGCTCGGGCGTAATCATCATGGGAGGCACGCCGAAAACCTCCTGCGCGGTCAGGGAGTGGATGTCGTCGCCACGGCGGAAAGCTTCGGTGAGCAGCGGATCGCCGGAGAAGTGCGCCAGCAGGCGCAGCTCGATCTGCGAGTAATCAGCGGCCAAGAGCACGTGCCCAGGTTCGGCGACGAAGGCGGCGCGAATCTCGCGGCCCAGTTCGGTGCGGATGGGAATGTTCTGCAGGTTCGGATTGGCGGAAGAGAGCCGGCCGGTGGCCGTGCCCGTCTGGCCGAAGGTGGTGTGCAGGCGCTGGGTGCAGGAGTTGAGCAGCGCCGGCAGCGCATCCACGTAGGTGGACTTGAGCTTGGTGAGCTGGCGGTAATCGAGCACCAGGCGCGGAACATCGTGGGTGAGCGCCAGCTCCTGCAAAACGTCCACCGCGGTAGAGATGGTCTTGCCTTTGCCGTATTTGACCGGCTTGGGCAGGTTGAGCTTGTTGAAGAGCACGTCGCCGAGCTGCTTGGGCGAATTGATGTTGAATTCGAAGCCGGCCAGCTCCCAGATTTCCTTTTCCTTGGCGCGGCAGTCGCGCTCCAGGCGGGTGGACATTTCCGCCAGCGCGTCGCAATCAATCTTCACGCCGGCCTTTTCCATGCGGGCCAGCACCGCGACAAGCGGCAGGTCAATCTGGTCATACACCGGCATTAATCCGGCGTCCTGCACTTCCTGGCGCAACGCCTGAGCCAGACGGCCAGTCAGGTCGGCGGCTTCCGCCAGCCCGCCGGAGACTTTCAGGTTGAAGCGGCGCAGGGCGACGTCGGCCAGGTGATGCGCGCTGTAGGTAGGATCGAGCAGGTAGGAGTAGAGCATGGGCTCGTCGCGCACACCAGCCAGCGCGTGCCCGGCGGCTTCGAGCGCGTGCAGGGCGGCTTTGTAGTCGTGAACCGCTTTGGGCAGGGAAGGATCAGCCAGCGCCTTGAGCAGCGCCTGCGCGGCCGGGCCGTCATCCAGGGAAACGGATACTGCCTTCCCCGGCTGGGCGGAGAGGGCAGCTTTATGGCCAGCGGTGGCCGCCGGGGCGGGCGCGGCGCTGAAGTTCAGCGTGCCGGTTTCGCTCTGCTCGGGCTCCTGCTCTTCTTCCAGAACTTCAGCCGGTTCGGCGGTGGCCAGCGCCACCGCGAGCACGCCATCCTTCTTGACTGCCTTGACCACAGCGTGGACGTCGGCCGCGGATTGGGCCTCCGCGTACTGGGTTTCCGCCACCTCCACGCCGGAGATGAAGTCCTTGACCAGGGTGGTGAATTCCAGCTCGGTAAACAGCTTGCGGCAGGCGTCGGCGTCCGGCTGCTGGGCGCGCATGGAGTCCACGTCGAGGGTGACCGCGACATGGGTGTCAATGGTGGCCAGTTCCTTGCTTTTCAGGACGGCTTCGCGATTGTGCTGCAGGGATTCGCGGTAGGTCTTCTTCTCGATCTCGGCGGCATGCTCGAGCGCGGCTTCCACGGTGCCAAAGCGGCGAATCAGTTCGACCGAGCCTTTGTCGCCAATGCCGGGCGCCCCGGGAATGTTGTCAATGGTGTCGCCGCGCAGGGCCATCACGTCCACCACCTTCTCCGGCGGGACGCCCAGCACTTCCTCCACCTTGGCGCGGTCGCAGATCAGGTTGTCCTTGGGCGGATTCAGCACGCAGATTTTGTCGTCCACCAGTTGCAGCATGTCCTTATCACTGGAGACCACGTACACCGGATAGGACTGGGCCGCCGCCTGGCGCGCCAGCGTGCCGATGACGTCGTCGGCCTCGTAGCCCGGCATCTCCAGGATAGGGATGCGGTAGGCCTCGAGCGCACGCCGGATGTAAGGCAGCTGCTGCGCCAGGTCGCCCGGCATTTCGGCGCGGGTAGCCTTGTAGCCGGCATACGCCTGCGCCTGCCAGGTTTGGGTATTGGAATCGAACCGGCTCACCGAAGTGAGGGCCGCGGCTTGCTGGTCGCGAAAGGTGGGTACGGCCACGTCGAATACCGCCGCCAGGTATTCGGGGCTGAAATCGTCGCGCAGCTTGCGAAGCATGTTGACGAAGACGTAGGTGGCGGCCGTAGGTATGCCGGTGCGGGTAGACATGGGCCGCTGCCGCGCCATGGCGTGATAAGCGCGGAAGATGAAAGACATGGCGTCAATCAGGAAGATGCGCCCGTGCCCGGACGCGCCCTGGGGCAGCGTGGGTTCCGACGGGACCGGCGCCGGCGCGGGCTGGGCGGTGGGCGCCTCGCTCACGGCCGTGGCCGTCGTATCGTGCGAATTGGACTTCTTGCGGGGCAAGAAATTAGTTTATCAGCCCTGGACGCGGCCATGGCGGGCCGCCGGGCTCACGTTCTCATCACATTTTGTTTGCAGCCACTGCCCCCAGACTTACAATTTGCGGCGAAGTGCTGTTGCGCTTGCATTGCGGCAGGAGACACGGACCATGGTGGGTAAGCACATACTGCTGACGGTTCTGGTGGCTGCGGCGGCGGCCTACGTTGGGTGGCAGTACGCTCCGGCGAACTGGACGCCGCTGCGCATGTTTGGGCTCTGCCTGGCGAGCGTGGCGTTTGTGCTGTGGACGGCGGCGCGGTTCCAGCTGGGCAAATCGTTTGCCGTGACGGCGCAAGCCAGGCAACTGGTCACGCGCGGCCTGTACGCCAAGCTTCGCAATCCGATTTACGTGTTTGGATCGCTTTTCATTGCGGGCTACATTCTGTTCCTGGCCCGGCCGCGGTGGCTGCTGATTTTTGTGGCGGTCATTCCCCTGCAAATCTGGCGGGCACGCAAGGAAGCGCGGGTGCTGGAGGCGAAGTTCGGGGAGCAGTACCGGGCGTATCGCGCGGGAACGTGGCTGTAGATACAATCTGGCGTGCGAATTCTACTGCTCCTTTTAGCTGTTAACCTTCCCGCGTATGCCCAGCAGTGGTGGTCGGTGCAGACGAGCGGCCTGGACACCAACCTCCGCGGGGTGAGCGTTCAATACGACCCAGGCAGCCAAGGCAAACAGCACTACATTGTTTGGGCTTCGGGCTCAAATGGAGTGATTCTGCGTTCGACTAATGAAGGAAAGACCTGGAAACAGCTTAGCGTGCCGGGAGGCGGCGATCTGGACTTCCGCGATGTTGAAGCCTTCGACGCGGAGACAGCTTACGTGATGTCGAGCGGCGATGGGGATAAGTCGCGGATCTACAAGACCGCTGATGGGGGCAAGACCTGGAAGCTGCAATACTCGGACCATCGGTCCGGGTTTTTCCTGGACGCTCTGGCTTGCGACTCGCCGACCCACTGCTATGCGCTCAGCGATCCCGTGGAGGGCAAATTCGTGGTGCTGGCGACGGAGGATGGCGAGCACTGGAAAGAACTGCCGCATGACAAAATGCCGCCGGCGCTGCCTCAGGAAGGTGCGTTTGCCGCCAGCGGCACCGCGCTGGCCGTATGCGAGAACGGCAGCCTTTATTTCGGAACCGGAGTGGGGGCCGCCCGCGTCTTCCGTTCCAACGATCACGGCCAGTCCTGGAAAGCAGCGACGACGCCGGTTGCCTTCGGCGCCTCCAGCGGTATCTTCAGCGTAGCCTGCCAGGGCCGAGGAGATGCCCTGGTGGCAGTTGGGGGTGACTACAAAGAACCGATGCAGGCCAAGCAGGTGGCTATTTATTCCGGAGATTCCGGAGAGACCTGGAGCCTGGCCGAGCAGCAACCCGGAGGGTACCGCTCAGCTGTGGGATCATTTTCCTACGGCGATTTCGCAGCGGTGGGGCCGAACGGAACCGACATCAGCCACGACCAGGGCAAGCACTGGAAGCATACAGATCCGCTAAACCTTAACGCGCTCAGCTTCGCCGGCAACCAGGGCTGGGCGGTGGGCGCTAAAGGCACCATCGCGCGATTCAAGAACCACTACCAATATCTGATCAAGAATGGCGGTGCGAGCGAAGGCTTCTTGCCGGACTCTGGCGGCCAGACGCGGGTGCCATTCTGATCTGATCCTGAAACGCGGAAGGCCAACCGGCTTGCACCGGTTGGCCAAAGTCTGCACGGAGTAGGCAGACCCTCCACTTTGTCGCGAGGTGAGTCCCATTTTATATACTTTTACAGATATATTTACATTACGAACGGACAATACCCCCAGTGCCTAACGGTCGCGCCACTGGACAAAAAAACAAGGACAGGACTTGCGTCCTGTCCCTAAAACGAAGCACACGGTCAGCCGGTTTACTGGAGCGGGCTGAACGGGCTGGCCAAGCAGGCAGCGGAGGTAGTCGTCGGAGAGGAGCTGCTCGAACCTGCGGCATAACGGATGACCGCATCTTCCGCGGAGCAGAACCGACGCACGCCGGTCTGGTTGAAGTTCACCGGAACCGCACCCGCGCCATAGGTAACGTTGGCGCCGCCGTTGGCACCAGCCGCAGCAGCGTAACCGAAGCTGTAGCCGCTCTTGGTGCCGGCAGCCAGCACGCTGTCAATGAAGCACGAGCTGGTCGCAATCGGACCCGTGGTGGGGCAAGTGCCAGTAGACCCCGGTCCCAGGTCAGCCAAGCCGGTCGAGTAGCCAACGTTCGGATAGGCAGTGGCGTAGGAGACTTCGGCGGTGTTGATGGTGCGCAACGAGCTCACCGCGGACGACTCATTAGCGGCGATGCGGGCGCGCAACAGGTTGGGAATGGCGATGGCAGCGATGATCAGAATGATCGCCACCACAATCAGCAACTCAATTAGTGAGAACCCTTTTTGTTTCCTCATTTATCCCCTCGGTCCGGCTGTTTTGAGTAGATTCTGAACCGGCTTGGGTCAGAATGGAGCAATTCCCTCTCCAAAGCGCGGAACGGTGCAGCCAAGGGAGAATATGTCGGAAACAGTACATTTAGCTGGAGAGCTAGGCAGCCCAGAGCAGGCGTGCTGCTTCGCTGATGACATTATTTGTCGCCAATTTCAGAATCGGCGCGCCGAATTATGTCAGCATGGGCATAGAACATCGGTAACCGTATACAGTATGGTACGCATGGCTCTTTAGTGGGGGGACATTCCCTGCTGAAGGACGCCTTGTTCCTTCTCGCTTTCCCTATTCTAAGTAGATTGATTGCAAGCAAGCTCTGTCCTGTCGTTCGTCCTTGCTTCCGGACAAACGGGAGTGTGCGCGCTAAGATGGCGGTGCACGCCCAGACGAGGAAACAGGTGGGAGTCGCGAGCCATCTCGGCATCAAGCTGGCGGAATATGACCAGCGCATTCGCACCTTCATTCCGGATTATGAAGAGATGCTGGAGGTGGCAGCTGCGGCCGTGCCCCGCCGGGCGCGCAACCTGGTTGACCTGGGAACAGGCACGGGTGCGTTAACGGCACGCTGCCTGTTGCGCGTGCCGCGAGCCCGAACTGTGGGCATTGATGCTGACCCGGAGATCCTGAAGCTGGCGGCAGGCCGACTGGGCAGCCGCGCTCGCCTGCAGTGCGGCAGCTTTACCCGCACTTCGTTGCCGGCCTGCGACGCGGTGGTGGCTTCGTTTGCCCTGCACCACATTCGGGCACGCAGCGCCAAGGCCCACTTGTACCGCCAAATCAGGGCGGCTCTCCGGCGGGGCGGAGTGTTCATCAGCGTGGACTGCCACCCAGCCGCGAACCGCGCGCTGGCACAACAGCAACGCCAGGCGTGGAAGTCCCACCTGCTCTCCACCTACACCCCGAGAGAGGCGACGGCGTTGCTGGCCGCCTGGGCGCGCGAGGACACCTATGTGCCGCTGCAAGCGGAACTGGAGCTGTGGCGTAAAAGCGGCCTGCGGACCGAACTGCTTTGGCGCAAGGGCGCTTTCGCCGTGCTTCTAGGCTTGCGCTAACGGCTGCCGTGCGACCACCGTCTCCACGACTTGCGTGCTGGGCAAGCGGACGCGCATTCTAGTAGGCGTGAAACGTCTCCTCGAAATTGCTCTCTTATTATGTTTGCCGGTGGTGATGGCCGCTCAGACGCCGTCCAACTACCGCATCAAGAGCTGGAAAACAGGAACGGCACAAGCCGAACCGCAGACGCTCAACATAACGCTGAGCGGAGCGGACCGCACTTACAGCAAAATCATCAACGACGCTTCCGGCCACCCGCTTTATCGCCTGCTGGTGCGGCCGGCAGCGTTCATCGGCCCAGGAGATGGCGTGGCCGCGTGGCACGTTTATCTCACCACCCTGAATTCGAACGACAACCTGCTGCTGCCCTCCAACAGCGTGCAACAGGAGGAATACGAAGGCCCCGATTACCTGTGGTGGTTCTATCCCGGCAAGAATCGGCTGGTTCCCATGGGCGCCACGCGAGTGGTGCAGGTAGAGGGCTCTTACGTGATCCTGAAGGCGCAAGATGTCAGGTTGAACGGCTTGGGCCAGGTGGAGAACATGCAGCTAACCATCACCTTCAGCAACACACCGCCTGCCGGCTAGCGTAGATTGCAGGCGCTATCCGGGCTGCTTCACGCTCGTCTTATTATGGAGGCGGCTGCGCACCCCTATGGCGCGGGCCCCTGATGCGCATGGCCGCGTTTCCCATCACGATTGATCGTCTTAGGCGGCAGGTGCTGCCGTTGTGCCTTCTCTTGATGTTGCTGCCCACGGCGGAGCCGGCCTTGGGCAAGTTTGACCTGCTGCTCTCCAATCCCATGGTCGAAGTTTTCGCGCTGGATTTGCCGGCGGCCACGCATGTCCGCCTGCGCCAGAACATTTACGACGTGGTCGTGATCGCATTGGAGGGCTCGACGCTCACAGTGGTTCCGGCAAACGGCGCCGCCGAAGAAGTAGCGTTGAACAGCGGCGACGTGCGCGTGCTGCGCAGCTTCAGCGTGCAGGGATTGGCGAATAACAGCGGGGCCAAGTCGCGCTACATCGTGGTGGCGCTCAAGTCCCATGGCGTGGGCCCGGGCGAGTGCGGCTGCTCGGGCGAAGTGGAGAAGAGCATCTGCGGGTGCTCCTCGCGGCACTTGCCGCAACTGTGGGCGCTATCCATCGGCGGGGCGACTTTGGCGGGGGCAGCGCTGCCGCCCGAGAAGGCGTTTGTGGGCGCCAGCTATCGGAACGACAGCCTGCTGGTATCGCTGACACGGGTGCAACTGCAGGACGAGCGCGCCAACGGAGCCGATGCGCTGCTTTCGCTGGAACCGGGAGAAGTCAAATGGCTGAACCGGGGAGAGCGCCAGTTCAAAAATGTCGGGAGCAACACGGCGCGGTTCATCACCATCGAGTTCTAATCCTGCTGCGAGGAGCGTTTCATGCGAATCATTTTCTTGGCCGCGCTGGCGGTCAGCTTGTGGCTGCCGATGGCGTGGGCGCAGTCAGCCGAGCAGGAGTTGCAAGCCGTGTATCGCTGGAAACAGCACGACCTCAACCGGCCCGTGCCACCGGTGATCATGCCGGGCACGGCCAGTACACAGAACGAGGCAGGCAAGCCGCCGTCCGACGCGGTTGTGCTCTTCGATGGCAAGGACCTCTCGCGGTGGGAAAGCGAGAGCGGCGGTCCGGCAAAGTGGAAAGTAGCAAACGGCTACATGGAGGTGGTGAAGGGCATAGGCAATATTCGTACCCGGGAAGATTTTGGGGATTGCCAGCTGCACGTGGAGTGGGCCGCGCCCTTGCCGGCGGTGGGCGAAAGCCAGGAACGCGGCAACAGCGGAGTGTTCCTGATGGGGAAATACGAAATTCAGGTGCTCGACTCCTATCACAACCGGACTTATGCAGATGGGCAGGCGGCGGCGGTTTACGGGCAATATCCGCCGCTGGTGAACGCCTCCCGGCCGCCCGGACAATGGCAAACCTACGACATCATCTTCCATGGCCCGCGTTTTGCTTCCGGCAAACTGCAGCGGCCCGCGAGAATTACGGTGCTGCACAATGGCGTGCTGGTACAGGACAACGTGGCGCTGACCGGCCCCACTGCTCACGGCACACGCCCGCCCTACGAACCCGGCCCTGATCGCCTGCCGCTCGGCTTGCAGGACCACGGCAATCCGGTTCGCTTCCGGAACATCTGGATCAGGGAACTGCCGGAGTAAGCGCCTGTCGCAACGCGGCCGCTGCAGGAAATGACAGCGGCGGTGCACGCGAGATGCTTCGGGCCTGAAGGCCCTCTGGACGACGCCCTGGCCCTCTGCATGACGCCTCTTTACAAGAGCGACATTCTCCCACCAAATCTCTTCCACGTCTGGCCTGTGTCAGCCTACGGTCAGCGTCAGGCCGCCGTCAGGAGCCGAACCAAAACAGTAAAGCAACGCGGATGCGGCGACGGCAACTCAAAAATCGTGAGCTCATCGCCATGAAAAGGTTGCCCCAGCATTTACGCGCCATAGGTCCTGCCGAAATTTGTCCATCTGGCCACTGCCCGTTGCACCTCGGTAAGTGGGCCAAAGATATCAACTGATCTACGATTGATTCAGGTATCCGATGCGTGTGGAAATCCCCATCCAGCGCACTTTGCGCGTCCCGCCGAACCGTCCGGCGGCGGCGCGGATCGCGCTTGCCATAGCCATTACCGGCCTGGCGCTGGCTTTTACCCTGCTACTTTCCAATTTCGTCGAGACCCGCCTGGTGGTGTTCACCCTGGCGGTGATGGTGAGCGCGTGGTACGGCGGCTGGAAGCTGGGCTTGTTCGCCACCGGGCTGTCGCTGCTGGCGGGCGTGCTGTTCTTCTACCCGGCGCAAGGGGCACACCCCACTCACCGCGCCCAAGTCATCGAACTGGTCCTGTTCCTACTCCTTGCGCTGCTGGTTTGCTGGTTCAATGCCGCGCTTCGTTCGCTGCAGGAGGCTTTAATGCATTCGGAGTCCAATTTCCGTTCCATGGTTCACAACGCGCCCATCGGAATCTGCCGCTGCGCGCGCGACGGGACCATCCTGCAGGTGAATCCTGCGCTGCTCATGATGCTGGGCTATGGCTCCCCGTCGGAACTGCTGGGACGCAACCTGCTGGCCGACCTGTATGCCAGCCCGCAGGGCTCCTCCGACCTGGAGCACAACTTCGGAATGGCTAAGCACTTTCACGACGTGGAGGCAGAGTGGAAGCATCGCCAGGGCAAGCCGATCGTGGTGCGCCTCTCGGGACGGCCGGTGGACGAGGACACGGTCAGCTCGTATGAACTGGTGGCCGAAGACATCACGGAGCGGCGCTTGCTCGAACAGCAGTTCCGGCAGGCGCAGAAGATGGAGGCTATCGGACGCCTGGCCGGCGGCATCGCCCACGACTTCAACAACCTGCTGATGGTGATTTCCGGGTACACGCAAATTCTGCAGGGCGAACTGAAAGGCGATTCGCCGCTGCGCAAGGCCGCCACGGAAATTGAGAAGGCGGCAGACCGCGCCGCCGCGCTCACCCGGCAACTACTGGCCTTCAGCCGCAAGCAGGTGCTCTCGCCCAAGGTGCTCGACCTGAACGCGCTGGTGCTCGACAATCTCAAAATGCTGCCGCGCCTGATCGGTGAAGACATCGAGGTGGTGAACGCACTCGGCGCCGACTTGGGGCGCATCAAAGCCGACCCCGGACAGCTGGCGCAAGTGATCCTGAACCTGGCGGTGAATGCGCGCGACGCCATGCCGCACGGCGGAAAAATTGTTTTGGAAACCGCCAACGTCCAGCTCGAGGAGGGCTATACCCAGAAGCACACTTCCATGCCGCCGGGCGAATACGTGATGCTGGCCATCAGCGACACTGGCGCGGGCATGGACGCGGACACCCAGTCGCACATTTTTGAGCCCTTCTTTACCACCAAAGGACAACAGGGCACCGGGCTCGGGCTCTCCACCGTGTACGGCATCGTGAAGCAGAGTGGAGGCTACATTTGGTTGTATAGCGAGCCGGGGAAAGGGACCACCTTCAAGATCTATTTCCCGCGGGTGAGCGAGGCGGAAGTGCCGGCCAGGGCGGACGCTCCCACCAGAAAGGCAGTGGCGGGCAAGGAAACCATCCTGCTGGTGGAGGACGAGCCCACGCTGCGCGAGCTGGTGCGGCGCTTTCTGGAGCGCCACCACTACACGGTGCTGGAGGCGGAAGGCGGCCGCGCCGCGCTCGACATCGTGGCCCAGTACACCGGGCGCATTCACCTGCTGCTCACCGATATCGTGATGCCTGACATGAACGGGCGCGAGCTGGCGAGGCGGCTGCTCCGCCTGCGCCCGGGCACGCCGGTCATCTACATGTCCGGCTACACCGAGCGAACCATCCAACAGAACGGCGAACTGGAACCGGGGCTGGCCTTCCTGCAGAAGCCTTTCACGGAAGAGGTGCTGACCGAAAAGGTGCGGGCCGTGCTGGAAAGCCGGGAGCGGCAGCCGCGTGAGTTCGATCTGGCAGGAGGCCAGCTGCAACTGTGGGCCGAGGACCGCGCGCCGCGCCTGCTGGTACGGCTGCCGTTGCGCTACCGCCTGCCCGGGGAGGTACGCTGGCGCCAGGGCACCACGGAGAATGTGAGCCGCTCCGGGGTGCTGTTCCATGCAGAGCAGTCACTGCAACCGCGCTCCGAGCTGGAAATCAATCTGGTGTTGCCCATCGAAATTGAAGGCATCGGGGGAGCCGAAGTGCTGTGCCGCGGGGAGGTGGTGCGCATCGAGCACCAGGAACACGCTGACGTGAACCCCGCTTTGGCGGCCAGATTCCTGGAGTACCGGCTGCTCAGCCGCAACCCGCCCGGGCACGCGTGAGGCGGCTACCGGAACATTCCCGCGAGAGGTTGGGATTCCCCATCAGGGCGGGTAGGTCCGCCGGACGCTTGCACAACCCGCGCTTGACCGGCTTCCTACCCCAGCAAGGCAAAAGCGGGCTACGCTAGGGACCCCGGATTGCGGTGGAGACAGCGCAGCTACGCAGAAAGAATTAGCCACCCGCAATCTCGTGGTCTGGGAACGGTAGTTCCAATGTATTTCCGCGTTTTGGTAGGACACGATCTATCATCTTCACATATCTATTCCATCCGAAGCCACTGTTGATCGCCAATCTTTGAAACATCATTAGAGAATACAGATGTTGGGCCAACATCGGATTGCCTACGTCTTCCGTTAACCATTGGTGCAGCTTGTTTGGCCGCTGGCCTTTTTCGTTCGGGGGAGTCTTCCTCTCTAACTCCTCCAAAAGGCCGGGGGCAATGCGTTCATATACAAGATCGCGCGTGTAATGAGCTACAACGCTGTATCGATTCTTTTGCATTCCGGGCCATCGCCAACCCTTCAACTTGTAAATGTTTTCATAGAATTCGTCTGGGAAGCGTTTTACCCATGCAGCCAATTCCTTCCGAATAAGTTTTTGCAGGTAAACGTGTAGAGCGTCCTGAGGACGCACTCCTTGGTATCCGGTAACCTCGTCAATGACCGCAATGATGCCCACCTTTGCGAACGAGCGAATTACAATGTCGGCAGCATCCGCATACTTCAATTCCCCCGGTGTCAATACCCTGCCGCGATCCCTTGCCTTTAAAAGCAAGTCACAAAGGTCGATTAAATTAGTGGCTTCATTGCCGTATGCCGGATTTCCGCCACGGAGCGGCATGAAAAGCACCGGCGACTTCATGCGCGCTGATAACTCACTGGAGATATTGAGCTTGTCTTCCAGTTTCTGTACAAATCTAGCGATTCTGTGCGCGCCAGCCGTGCCACCCCCGGTTCCCATTCCAATTGTGCTTTGAAGACCACGCTGGCTGATTAACCGCGTTCCGTCTTCCAAAACAAACACTGGAATTTTTATACCTCCAATCTGCATAAATCCCGCATGTGTTGCCTTGGCCATTTTGTCTCCCCATCTGGCCATCGCTGCCTTCCTTGCTATCTCCTTTCGTTCAGCAGGGCTTAACGATAGTGCTCTCGCATATCCGCCCTTTGCTTTCGCAGAAGGTTCGTCAATCATGCTTGCTCCTGTTTTGCGAAATAATGCTTGCATCGTACCATGCAAGCATGTATTGTCAATATGCTTGCATGCTTGCAGAGCGGCCGTAATTGCCTAGCCACTGACAAGCGTACCGCGGCCCTGAAGGAGTTAGCCGATGGCTAAGAAAGAGGCTCGCCTACCCTTGGAGACGGAAATCAGATCAATGCTAAGTTCGGCGAACTGGGACAGACACTCTCTGAGCTTCGCAATGCGATCACGAGTTCCGAAGTTCAAGAGTCCACAAAACTGGAACTGGTCGCCGATATCGATACCATTCAATCGCAGCTAGCAAAGACAGAACCCAACGGAACAATCATGAAAGCAGCATGGGAAGCAGTAAAGGGCGCGGCGGCTATCAACGGTTGCACCGTCCTTGTACACAAGATCGCAGGATTGCTGTCGCACTTTTTTTGAGGAACCCGGAAACAAAGGGACTCGATAGCGGTATAAAGGCCGGAACAGTGAGCGATTATCGGGCGCGATAGTAGCAGAAGCCACCTGCGAGGCCCGGGGGATATACTTGGCTGGCATGGGCCGCTATGAAGATGCCGATTGTGCGTCGAGCCAGCCCGCTGAGGAGTATTCGGTATGCGGAAGATGCTTCGCTGACCCGTATATTAAGTCTTTTATTGATGATGCTGCGGACTCGAGTGAGTGCGATTTCTGCGACCGCAAGAGCAGAACGAAGAATATCGCTGCACCATTAGACGAAGTCGTGGACTTCATTCTCGAGGCAGTTAATCGCGAGTACGAGCATGCAGTTGAAGCCTTGGGCTGGGATGGCGCAGAAGGTGGATATCAAGGAGCGCATTGGGATAGCTACGATCTGATTGAGCAAATCGGGCTGGACTTGCCAACTGATGATGGCCGGCTGCATGAAATACTTGTGAAGTGTTTCGGCGATGAGCCATGGTGTGACCGGAATCCATATGCCCAAAGGCCAGATGAAAGGCTGGTGTCGAGCTGGAAACGTTTCTGCAAGTTCATCAAATACAAGCGGCGGTACTTCTTTTTTCAGCACAAGGATGAGGAATTGCTGGTACCGGGAGAATACCTGGGCCCAGCGGAACTCTTGGAATTTATCGGTGGAACTGTCGAAAGTCTGGGGCTCGTGAAAACTCTGCCAGGCGGCTACCTAATCTACAGGGCACGACAGTTTAAGGCGGGGCAGACTCTAAAGAGCTCCTACGATTTTGCGCCCCCTCCAGTAGAGAAAGCTGTGAAATCAAACAGAATGAGCCCTGCCGGTGTTGTGATGTTCTACGGCAGCGATAGTACAAGAACGGCAGTGGCAGAAATTGACGATGACCCTAAGCTCGGCATAGCGGTGGGAACATTTCGGACAACGCGCGCCGCCAATATTGTGGACTTGACGAAACTGCCAAGACGTTTTGGATTTTTCGAGAGGCAGGCAGACTCCGATGAAAGAAATAGATACAACCTTGCCTTCCTACATAGTTTCGTCATGAGCGTGGCAGCCAAAGTAGAGCCGGGTGAGCGGGAGCATGTAGATTATGTGCCGACGCAGGTGGTCACTGAATGGTTTAGGACAGTGTTTCAGAACCGTGGGTCGGGCGTCGACGGGATCCTATACCCGAGCACGCAACACCCAGGCGGATGTTCTTTGGTGTTGTTCGCCAACCGATACGATGTTGTATTGAACCCGACGGAGGTCAAGGACGCCACCAGTGGCGAAAGGATGAAGGAGTGGAGTCTAAGATTCCGGCACGAAAAAGCGTGGCTTAAGCTCGTGCGAACGAAGGTCATCCGTGAGGTGTAAGATCGGTTTCGAAATCCAACTGATACTAACGGTACTAAGGGCAGCGTTACTGCCAGCTCCACATGCCGGAGGCGGTTCGGGAGGCAAGCCGCGGCATGCTAAATTGAAGATTCATGTCCGCCCCCAACTCCGCCTTTGTTCGGGCCTGCCAGGCTCAATCCACGCCGCTCACGCCGGTGTGGTTCATGCGCCAGGCCGGGCGCTACATGGCCGAGTACCGCGCCGTGCGCAAGCATCATTCCCTGCTGGAAATCTGCAAAAAGCCGGAACTGGCGGCGGAGGTGACCATCACCGCGGCCGAGGCGTTGGGCGTGGATGCGGCCATCATTTTTGCCGACCTGCTCTTGCCCTTTGAGGTGGTGGGCCTCAAGTTTCATTTTGCCAGCGGCGAAGGGCCGGTGATCGAAGCGCCCTTGCGCACGCCTGCCGACATTGCGCGCCTGCGCAGCGATGGCGCCAGCGAACTGGCCTATGTTTCAGAAGCGGTGCGGCTGGTGGTGCGACACTTTGGCGAGAAGCTGCCGGTGATCGGCTTCTGCGGCGCTCCTTTCACCCTGGCCAGCTACATGATCGAGGGCGGCGGCTCGCGCAATTACGTGGAAACCAAGAAGCTGATGTACTGCGCGCCTCAGGCCTGGGATGAGCTGATGCGTAAGCTGGTGACGGTGCTCAGCGACTATGCGGCGCAGCAGACGCGCGCCGGCGCCGACGTCATTCAGATTTTCGACAGCTGGGTGGGATGCCTCTCGCCAGATGACTATCGTGGCTACGTGCTGCCGCGCACCGCCGAACTGGTGCGCAATGTGCAGCGCTCGGCCGGGGTGCCAGTGATTTATTTCGGCACCGATACGGCCACGCTTTTGCCCGCCATGAAGGAAACCGGCGCCGAGGTGATAGGCGTAGATTGGCGCTTCCCGCTGGACGACGCGTGGGCGAGCCTGGGCTTCAAAGGCTCGGTGCAGGGCAATCTTGACCCCGTGGCCCTGTTGGCAAACTGGAAAGAGCTGCGTGCCCGCGCTGAAGACGTGCTGCGGCGCGCCGGCGCTCGGCCGGGACACATTTTCAATCTTGGCCACGGCATTCTGCCGGAAACTCCGGTGGAGAATGTGCGGCAGCTGGCGGAGTTCGTGCATGAGTACACGGCCAGGACCGTGGCGGCCTCGCGTTGAAGGAGAAGATTTGAGCGTCAGTTCGGCAAAAACCGCGGTGCTGCTGCTGGCGCATGGGACACCCGATGCGGTGGAGGAAGTGCCGGAATTTCTGCTCAATGTGACAGGAGGTCGGCCGCTTCCGCCGCCCGTGGTGGAAGAGATCAAGCATCGCTACAGCCTGATCGGGCGCTCGCCGCTCACCGAATACACGATGAAGCAGGCCGAGGCGCTGGCCCGCGAATTGGAGTTGCCAGTGTACGTGGGCATGCGCAACTGGAAACCGTTCATCGCGGAGACGGTGCGCACCATGGCTGCCGACGGCGTACAGCGCGCCACTGCCATTTGCCTGGCGCCGCACGATTCGCGCACCAGCGTGGGCCTTTACCGCAAGGCGGTGCTGGGCGAGGGAGCGCAGCCGCCGTTCCCGGTGGAGTTCATTGATAACTGGCACGACCACCCGCTGCTGGCGCGGGCCTTCGCTGAAAAGCTGCGCGCGGGATGGGAACGCGCCTGCCGCGAATTGGGCGCGCGCGTGCCCGTGATCTTCACCGCGCACAGCGTTCCACAGCGCACCATCGCGGAGGGCGATCCCTACGAAGAGCAGGCGCGCGAGACCGCGAAGCTGGTGGCCATGCAGGTGCCGGCGCTAACGGCCAATGATTGGAGGTTCGCGTTTCAGAGCCAGGGCATGTCGGGCGGCGCCTGGCTGGGACCGACCGTGGAGGACACCATCCTGCAGCTCAAAGCCAAGGGGCACGGCGGAGTTTTTATCCAACCCATTGGCTTCCTCTGCGATCACGTGGAAGTGCTTTATGACGTGGACATCATGTTCCGCGAGTTCGCGGAAAAGAACGGAATGCGCCTGTGGCGGGCGGAGTCGCTGAACCAGTCGCCCACGCTGGTAGCGGCCCTGGCCGACGTGGCGCGCTCGCGACTGGCCGGCCAGAACGCGGCCAAGCCGTCGGTCAACATCAGGGCACAGTAAGGAAGCCGTCCGGCTGAAGGGCAATTCGCCGGTGCTGCACGCGAGATCCTTCGGGCCTAAAGGCCTTCAGGATGACGCCAACAATCCATGCCACGCATTGCCATTATCGGAGGCGGAATTTCCGGGCTGAGCGCCGCCTTTTACCTGGAACAGCACCGCCAACATGGCGCGCCGCTGGAATACGTTTTATTTGAGCGCTCATCCCGGCTCGGCGGCTCGCTGATGACGGAACGCGCTGATGGCTGCCTGATCGAGGCCGGCCCTGATTCGTTTCTCACCGAAAAACCCTGGGCCGCTGATTTGTGCCGCGAACTCGGCATTGCCGGCCAACTGATCGGCTCCAACGATGCCGATCGCAAAACCTACATTCTGGTGAAAGGCCGTCTGGTGCCGATTCCCGACGGCCTGATGTTCATGGTGCCCACCAAAATCTTGCCCGTTGTTTTTTCGCCGCTGTTTTCATTGAGCACGAAGGTCCGCATGGCGCAGGAATGGTTCCATCCGCCGCGGTCGGCGGGCGCTGACGAAACCGTGAAGGGCCTGGTAGAACGCCACTACGGCCCGGAGATGGTGGACCGGCTGGCGGACCCGCTGCTTTCGGGAGTGTACGGCGGCGAGGCCTCCGGACTGAGCGTGCGCGCGGTGCTGCCGCGCTTTGCCGAGATGGAAGCCAAGCACGGCAGCCTGGGCCGGGGAATGCTGGCGGCGCGCAAGCACATGGCCGGCAGCAAGACGCCGCCGCGCCCGCTGTTCACTTCGCTGAAAGATGGCATGCAACAACTCGTAGACGCCATTCTGGCGCGCCTGCCCGGCGAGGTCCTGCGCACGGAAACCGCGGTTCGCGAACTGCGGTGCGAACTTCCGCGGACGGGGGCGCCCGCGCCGCAAGCTCCATCATGGTTGGTAGCAACGGACAAGAGCGGCGGTGAAAGGTTCGATTCCGTGATCCTGGCCACGCCGGCGCCGGTTGCGGGCGCGCTGCTGGCATCGGTACAGCCGCAAATGGCGGCGGAACTCAGCGCCATCGCCTATAGCTCTTCGATCACGGTCACCCTGGGTTATCAACGCGCGGGATTGCGGCTGCCGCCCGGGTTCGGCTTCCTGGTGCCGCGGAGCGAAGGCAAGCGCATGCTGGCCTGCACCTTCGTGCACAACAAGTTTCCCCATCGTGCGCCGAACGACCGCGCCCTCGTCCGCTGTTTTCTGGGCGGAGCGCGCGACGAAGAAATCCTGGGCTGGTCCGAGCAGCAGATTGAAGCGGTGGTGCGCAAGGAGCTGCGCGAGATTTTGTGGCTCACCACCCAGCCGCTTTTCTGCCGGACTTACAAGTGGAAGGGCGCCATGGCGCAGTACGGCGTCGGCCATTTGGAGCGTCTGGAGAAAATCGAGAGCCTGCGCCAGCAGTTACCCGGCTTGGCGCTGGCCGGCAACGGCTATCGCGGGATTGGCGTGCCGGACTGCATTAGATCCGGCAAAGGGGCTGCCGCAGTCTCCGCCGGCCGAGAGGTGTGCGTCTGAAACTGTTCTTTCGCCCCGCTGGGGCTCATGTTGCTCTCCCAGATGAGCCCAGGCTTACGCCCTCACTCAACATGACACCCGTTATTTGCTGCCGGATCAGATTGAGGAACCCAAATCTCACCGCCGAGACGCAGAGGGCGCAGAGTTTTTCATTTTTCTTCTCACATCACCCCATGAATTGTCTTCCTGAGTGAGGCGCCCCTACAGAATGGGCGCCGAGTCGAAGGACCCCGCGTTTATTGCTGGCATCGCGACCGCCGCAGGGAGTTCCTCCATTGCTCTTCATTAGAAACTCCCTTGAGCAGTTCGGCGGTTTGCGCGGCCGCCAACAGCTTCAAACCGTCGCCAGAACTCCCGAGGACAACTCCACAGCGTGAGCAAAGTAGGAGTCCTTCGACTTCGCAGGCCGATTCCCAAGCGAATCGGTCCTTCTGCGCTCAGGATGACAGTGGATGGAGTGTTCGGAACTGAGTTGCTTACCTGCGCCGTGCACCGGCTATGCAAACTGCCGCCCTTCTTCCATAATGTCGCGAACAAGGAGGGTGCTATGGGGAAAAGAATTCTGCTGGCGGGCGTGCTGGGCGGGATTGCGATGTTCATCTGGGGCTCCATCGCCCACATGGCGCTGCCCCTGGGATACACGGGATTGCGGGAAATTCCCAACGAGACTGCGGTGCTGGGCGCCATGCAGTCCACCATGGGCCAGACTTCGGGACTGTATATTTTTCCCGCGCTGGGTGCGGGCCCCAATCCTACGGCGGCGAAGCGCAACGCGGCCATGAAGGACTATGAGCCCAAGCTGGCTGCCAACCCTTCCGGGCTGCTCATCTATCATCCGCCGGGTGCCAAGGGCATCACGGGAAGCAAGCTGGGATTGGAATTTCTGACGGAACTGGTGGAAATACTCCTGGCGGTGTTTCTGCTGGCCCAGACGCGCCTGGTCAGCTACGCCTCGCGAGTGGGATTCGTGGTGCTGGTCGGCATCATCGCTGCCATCGCCACCAATATTCCCTACTGGAATTGGTACGGCTTTCCCGGCAACTACACCGCCGCCTACATGACCACGCAAATTGTGGGTTATCTGACCGCCGGGCTGGTGGCCGCGGCGGTGCTCAAAAACCGGGAGCCGCTGGGCTTTTCGGCCACGGCGAGATGAGCTAGCTTTCGTTCCAGCGGCGGAACAGGAGAGCGCCGTTGGTGCCGCCAAACCCGAAAGAATTGGACATGGCGAAGTCCATATGGACGGAGCGCGCTTTATTGGGCACGTAGTCGAGGTCGCACTCCGGATCGGGATTTTCCAGGTTGATGGTGGGCGGAACCTTCTGGTCGCGCAGGGCCAGCACGGTGATGCCGGCCTCCAGGCCACCGGCGCCACCCAGCAGGTGTCCGGTCATGGACTTGGTGGAGCTGATGGCCACCTTGTTGGCGTGCTCGCCGAAGGCGCGCTTAATGGCCACGGTTTCCAGCCTGTCGCCAATGTCGGTCGAAGTGCCGTGGGCATTGATGTAGCCCACCTGCTCGGCGGGAATTTTGGCGTCGGCCAAGGTGTTGAGCATCACGCGATAAGCGCCATCGCCGTTCTCCGCCGGTTGGGTGATGTGGTAAGCATCGGCGCTCATGCCGTAGCCCACCACTTCGGCCAGGATTTTGGCGCCGCGGCGGCGGGCAAACTCCAGCTCTTCCAGGATCAGCACGCCCGCGCCTTCGCCGATGATGAAGCCATCGCGGCCGGCGTCCCAGGGACGGCTGGCCTTCTCCGGCTCATCGTTGCGCGTGGAAAGGGCGCGCAGGGCGGCAAAACCGCCTACCCCCATGGGCGTGATAGCGGCCTCGGAGCCCCCGGCAATCATCACCTCAGCGTCGCAGCGGGCGATGATCTTGAAGGCATCGCCGACGGAATGCGCGCTGGAAGTGCAGGCGGTGCAGGTAGCCTCGTTCGGCCCCTTGGCGTTATAGCGAATGCTGACGTGCCCGGCCGCCAAGTTGACGATGGCGGCGGGAATGAAAAAAGGAGAAATGCGCCGCGGGCCTCCGGTCAGCAAATTGGAGTGCTCGCGCTCGATTACGTCGAACCCGCCAATGCCGGAGCCAATGTGCACGCCCACTCGCGGGGCCATTTCGGGCGTGATTTGCAGCCCGGACATGCGCATGGCCTCATCTGACGCGGCTAGCGCCAGGTGGATGAAGCGGCCCATCTTTTTGAGTTCTTTTTTCTCCACGAACTGCAGCGGGTCGAAGTTCTTGACCTCGGCGGCAATCTGGCTGGCGAACTGTGAGGGGTCGAAGTGGGTGATGCGGGCCACGCCGCTTTTGCCCGCCAGCAGGTTGGACCACACTTCCGGGCTGGTGTTGCCCACCCCGCAGATCAGGCCCACGCCGGTAACCACTACGCGCCGAGCCAAGGGCATGCCTCTGTGTTTGGTTTCATGGGTCCGGAAATCCTTTATTGCAGCTCAGAATGCGAGGCTCTCGCCTGCTTGGCTAAAACGCGGTTATTTTCCGGTTTTGGCGTGTTTTTTGATGTAATCCACGGCGTCGCGCACGGTGCGAATCTTTTCCGCATCCTCATCCGGAATTTGCAGGTTAAAGGCCTCTTCGAAGCCCATCACCAGTTCCACCGTGTCCAGGGAATCGGCGCCGAGATCGTCCACGAAGGAGGCAGTGGGCGTGACCTCACCCTCGTCGACGCCCAGTTGCTCGACGATGATCTCCTTCACCTTGTCATCAACGCCAGCCATGTGGCTCCTTGCGGCCCGCCCGAACTGGGCGCGCTACCGCTCAGTCCGGCTACTTGGCCGCCTTGGCGTGCTTGCCGATATAGTTGACGGCATCCTGGACGGTGCGGATCTTCTCCGCATCCTCGTCAGGAATTTCGATGTCGAAAGCCTCTTCGAAGGCCATGACCAGTTCGACCGTGTCCAGCGAGTCCGCACCCAGATCGTCCACAAAGGAAGCGGTCGGCGTGACCTCGGATTCCTCAACTCCCAGCTGTTCCACGATGATCTGCTTTACCTTTTCGTCCACGGATGCCATGTCCAAGTCCCCCTCTGTGCTGAAACGAGTAGTTTAAAGGCCGCCTGCCAATGGTGTAAAGGCGATCACCGCTTGCTGTCAATCCGGCGTTGCCGGACGGTGGCGCTGAGCTCCCCCTTGGCCAGGCGGGCGCGAATCTCGTCCCCGGCCTGCACCTGGGCGGCATCCTTGACCAGCTTGCCTTCCGCATCAAACACCAGAGCGTAGCCCCGGTCCAGGATGTTGAGGGGAGAAAGGCCCTGCAGGCGGGCTTGCAGCTGCTCCAGGAGGGAACGATGCCGAAGGAGCTGCGCCCGGCCGGAGGCGACCAGAGCAGACTGCTGGGCGTGCAAGTCGCGGCGCACGCCGGCCAGCACGCGCCTTAGGTCGTGATGGCGCACTCCGGCGCTGGCCATATCCAGGCGGCGGCGCTGCCGAGCCAGCAGCCCACGCTGGGCCGTGGCCAGGCGGTACACCAGGTCGTCCACCCGCTGCTGACGGCGAGAAATGGCGTCCGAGATGCGGGCGAACGCCCCGTGCTGCGCCAGTTCCGTGAGCTGCTGCCGCAGGAGCAGCAGGTGGTACCGCGTGGCACGCGCCAGCCGCAAGCGCAGGGTTTGCGCCTGCTCCTCGACTCCCTGGCGCGAGCGGATGACCAGCTCGGCGGCGGCGGAGGGCGTGGGCGCGCGCAGGTCGGCGACAAAATCAAGGATGGTGAAGTCGGTTTCGTGGCCCACGGCGGAAATGATGGGAATCTTCGATTCAGCCACAGCACGCGCCAGGGCTTCGTCGTTGAAAGCGGCCAGATCCTCCACCGAGCCGCCGCCCCGGGCCACAATGATCACATCCACATTGCGTGCACGGTTGAAGTAGCGCACGCCGGCGCTGACCTCGGCGGGAGCGCTTTCGCCCTGCACTTGCGCGGGGAAGATGAGCACGCTGGCGCTCTCGTGCCGGCGGCGAAGAATATTGAGAATGTCGCGCAGCGCGGCTGCCCGCGGCGAGGTCACCACACCGATAACCCGGGGCAAGGCCGGTATGGGCTTCTTGCGGGCGGCGTCGAACAGGCCTTCCGCTTCCAGGCGGCCCTTGAGCTGCTCGAAGGCCACCTGCAGCGCGCCCGCGCCCTTGGGCTCCAGGTACTCGGCGGAGAGCTGCAGCTCGCCGCGCGCATCGTATACCGTAACCCGGCCGCGCGCGATCACGTGCATGCCGTTCTCCGGGCGGAAGCGCAGTAACCGCGCCTGGGAGCGGAACATCACGATGCGCACCTGCGCGCTTTCATCTTTCAGCGTGAAGTAGAGGTGGCCCGAGTCGGCGGGGCGGTAGTTGGAGATTTCGCCCTCCACCCACACATCGGTGTATTCGCGCTCCAGGTGGGTGCGCACCGCGCCTACAAGGTCGCGCACCTTCCAGATGCGGCGCTCCTGAGCCATTTGGAAGGTGAAATCGAGTTGCCCCTCGGTGGACATCTGAGGGGCAGTTTACAGCTAGCAGTTGGCACTTGGCACTTAGCAGTTGGCGCTTAGCAGGTAGGCGATGGGCGTAAGCCCAGGGGAGCTAGCCTAATGATCGGCCCCACGAGAGTTGGGGTGGCCCATTCAAGCCTTCGGTGGGCTTGAGTGGGCTATGCTGTGGCGATGAATCAGCCGACTTTCCCACTCAAGCAAAAGACGCTTGAGTGGGCCACCGGTCACATCAATGAAGACGCAGGGCTTCATAAAAGCTGGGCTGGCCCATTCAAGCCTTCCGTTGGCTTGAGTGGGCTATGCACAGAGTAATTCCCGCAACTGTCCCACTCAAACAAACGATGCTTGAGCGGACCGCCTGTACGCGTCTTCGTCCCGAAGCTAGGCTCTGGTGAGAAGGGCCGCGAGCAGCGAGATCCAGGCTAATATTTTTGTAGTATTGCCCGCATCATGCTGGGCAGTTAAATTCCGCGCAACTTGTTTGCGTTCGGCGGTGGAACACGCCAGCTTTTTGCTGCTTTTCCCGCGAACGCAACCCTGGGCCACAAGAGTGGGGCTTTAACGAAAACCATTACTGCCGGCTGCGTGCACGCGCAGGCCGCTATTTCGTATCAGGGGAGTGCGCTCTTGCACCTGCGAATGAGGGATTTTTCCGCTTCAGCCACACTTTGCCTGCTGGCCTTAGTTTTATTCAATTTCCCACTGGCTGCCCAGCAAATCACCGCAAGTCTTCGCGGCATTGTGACCGATCCCTCTGGGGCGGTAGTGCAGAACGCGGCTGTGACCGTTACCCAGACTGAAACGGAACTGAGCCGAACCGCCACCAGCCGCCGCGACGGCACGTATCTGCTGCCGGAGTTGCCGGTGGGCCATTACCGGCTGGAGGTGGTGGCGCAGGGTTTCAGCAAATATTCGCAGGAAGGAATTTTGTTGAATGTGAACGAAACCGCTTTTGTGCCGGTGCGCCTGGCCGTGGGTACGGAAAAGCAGGAGGTCAACGTTCGCGGCGATGCGCAGCTTATCCAGAGCACGGTGACTAGCCTGGGAAAAACGGTGCTGTCGCGGGAACTGCTCAGCTTGCCGCTGAACGGGCGCAACTTTTCGCAGTTGGGAGTGCTGCAGCCGGGAGTAACCCCGATCACGCCCGGCCTGGCGGAAGCCGGCGGCACCCTGCGCGAAGGCCAGGCTTACGCGGTGAACGGGCAGCGGCCGGAGTCAAACAATTTCCTGATGGACGGCGCCAACAACTTCAGCAGCGTGGATGGTGGATTCATACTCAAGCCGCCGATTGACGCGATTGCCGAATTTCGCATCCTGACCAACGGCGCCAATGCTGAATTCGGCCACAGCGCCGGCTCCACCACCAACATCATTACCCGCTCCGGGTCCAATAGCTTTCATGGCGCGGCCTGGGAGTTCCTGCGCAACGACGCTATGGATGCGCGCAACTATTTCGCGCAGCAGGTCGAGCCCCTGAAACAGAACCAGTTCGGCGGCACCCTGGGCGGTCCCATCCATAAGGACAAGACTTTCTTCTTCGCCTTCTACGAAGGATTTCGCAACCGCCAGGGAGAAACACAATCCGCCACCGTGCCTTCGCTGCTCGAACGCCAAGGCAACTTTTCGCGGACAATTGATCCCTCCACGGGCAGGGTTGATCCTCTCATCAACGAGTTCACCGGGCAGCCATTCCCCGGTAACCAGCTGCCGTTCATCAATCCCATCGCGCAAAACCTGCTGCCGTTTTTTCCCGTGCCGAACCTCGGCAGCAACACTTTCACGGCCACGGAGTCCCTGCACGCCGATAACGACCAGTTCGGCTTCCGGGTGGACCACTATCTTTCCTCCGCCGACACGCTGAACTTCCGCTATATGTTCAGCAACAGCAACACGCTTGATCCGCTCTCCACCTCGGGCGCGAACGTTCCCGGCTTTCCGGTGGGAGAGGACCAGCGGGCGCAGAACTTCGTAGCCCAGGAGACGCATACGTTTTCGCCCACCATGGTCGGGGTGGCGCGATTTTCCTTCCTGCGCAATAAGTTCCTGCTGGATGAACACATCAACCATACCGCGCCCAGCGACCTGGGATTCCAGTACCAGCCCACTCTGGCGGCGGCTGCCGGTCCTCCCTTTGTGCAGGTGAACGGCTACGCCTCCATTGGCGACCCCATTACCGGCCCGCGGCAGACGTACCAGAATTCGTTCGACGGGTCCGGGTCGCTGACCTGGATTCACGGCCCCCACGAATTCAAGTTTGGCGGCGGATTCCAGCACAACCAGATCAACGTATTGCAGGGTATCGCCTCCAACGGCTTCTTCGTGTTCGCTCCCTTTCCCATCAGCAACGCCTTTGCCAGTTTTCTGTTCGGACAGCCCGTGTTTTTCCTGCAGGGAGGAGGCGACCTGTCGCGCGGCCTGCGCGGGAACAGCACCAACGCCTACGTGCAGGACACCTACAAGATGGCGCGGCGCCTGACGCTGAATATGGGTGTGCGCTACGAGCTGCCTTCGCCTTACACCGAAATTCACAACCGGCAGAACCTTTTTGTGTCCGGCGCACAGTCGAAGATTTTCCCCAATGCCCCGGCGGGATTGCTTTATCCTGGCGATTCCGGGGTGCCGGGAGGGTTGATTCCCACCGATAAGAAGGCGTTTGCGCCCCGTGTCGGGCTGGCTTGGGACCCCACCGGCCGGGGGCAGTGGCTGGTTAGTGCCGCCTACGGTATTTTCTATGAACCCTACTACACCGGCGTGGGGGGACCGCTGCAAGACCCCATCAGCGCGCCGCCCTACCTGCAGACACCCCAGGTCAGCCTGCCCAACTTTGCTGACCCCTTCCATGGCGGCAATCCGTTCACCCTCAACTTTTCGCAGCCCATGACCCTGCTCGTGCTCAGCCCCAAGCTTCCGTTGCCCTACGCGCAGGACTGGAATCTCAATGTGCAAAGATCATTTGGCGCAGACTGGCTATTGCAGATCGGTTATGTGGGCACCACCGGGGTCAAGTTGCCGCGCTTCATCGAAGGTAATCCCGCGGTGTATATCCCCGGGCAATCGAGCGAGGACAACGTAAACCAGCGCCGCCTGTATTCCGGATGCACGCTGGCCCGCCCCAATACCTGCGCTTACGGGTCGGTGGGCGAGATTGCCGGGGTCGCTGATTCCTCTTATAACGCCCTGCAGTCCAGCCTGCGAAAGCGCTTCAGTCATGGCGTGTCATTCCTGGCGTCCTACACCTTCTCCAAGAGCCTGGATGACGTTTCCTCGTTCAACATCACTGGCTCAGCCTCCCGGCCGGTGGCGGGCGAAAACGATCTGCCGCAGAATCCATTTAACCTGGCGGCGGAGCGCGGTCGCTCCATGTTCGACGCGCGTCATCGCTTTGTGCTGAGCTATGAATGGAACCTGCCCTGGTGGAAACAAGCCCACAGCTGGTACCAGCATGTATTGGGCAATTGGCAGGTGAATGGCATTACCACCTTCATGAGCGGTACGCCCTTCACTGTATTCGATTCGCAGGATGTCTCGCTGGAGGGCACGGCGCCGGAGATTACCGGCTTTTCCAGTAACCGCCCCAACCTGGTGGGCGATGCCAATTCCGGGCCGCACACCGCGCAGGAATGGTTCAACGTAAATGCCTTCCAGCGGCTAAACCTTCTCACCCAGGCGGGACAGTTCGGCACGGCGGGCCGCAACATTGTTCAGGGGCCGGGACTTCAGGAGTGGGACTTCTCCGCGTTTAAGAACATCCCGCTGGCGGAAGCGAAACAACTGCAGTTTCGAGCGGAGTTCTTCAATGTCTTCAACCACACCAATTTCCGCTTGCCGGACAGCGACATCAGCTCCCCTACTTTCGGGCAAGTCCAACAAGCTCTGTCGCCCCGCCTGGTGCAGCTGGCGTTGAAATTTCTATTCTGAGCTGCTCTTGGATGCCGGATCGGTGGGCCACGTGTCCAGTCCGCCCCGCCCAGGTAAGCACGCCAGGGATGGACTGAACGTAGCCCGCCACTTCAGTGGCGGGTTAACGGGGCACCGAACCAGAGTCCCGTCGTCGCCCCTCTGGGGCTCGTGCTCGTTTTCCTTGTTACCCACGGCTTACGCCGTGGGCTACATTCTTGCACCGCTTCGCGGCTAACACCGCCGTCCTTTCAATCAATGAAGACGCGAGCCTTCATAAAAGCTGGGGTGGCCCATTCAAGCCTGCGGTTGGCTTGAGGGGGGTATGCCCACCGGTCCAGAGTCCCGTCAGGCGCAACTGAAGATTCGCGCCGCTGTCATGGTGGCAGTCGCAGTCGCGGAGCGGCAACGCAACGGCTGCTTTACCTGCCGCCCATGCGGCTCACCAGGTAAAGCACTACCGAGAGCACAATGCTGAGCACGATGGAGGTGGCCAAAGGAAAGTAGAAGGTGGTGTGCTTGCCGCGATAAACCATATCGCCAGGCAGGCGGCCGATGGGCAGGTGCATGCGCCCGGCAAAGATCAGGACTACCCCGAACAGGACGATCAGGACGCCGAAGAACACCAGTATTCTGCCAAATTCGGCCATTGCTTTGAGTCTACCGCAGGGGGATGCGATCCCCGGTGTCCTAAGGCCTGAGACCCTGCTTATACCAACCTGCTGCTTCTCACCTGCGTCCAAATGAAACAGGTATGGATCCGCGGCAAACCGTGTCGGTAGTGGCGAATTTCCTGATCATTGTGGGGCTGGTGATCTACGCCTTTACGCTGTTTGCCGAGTACGAATCGCGGGGGCGCTGGGCCAAGAACATGACCGGGCTGCTGGCCGGCATCGGCATGATGGTGCTAGCTATCGCGCTGCTGCTGACCCCAGCCAACGCGGCCACGATCATGCAAATCGCCCACAGCGGGGCCTCGAAGGTTCTGCTGTGGGTAAGCACGGGGCTATTGCTGGCCGCGATTGCCGCTTTCGGCGCCATCACCTACTGGCGGCCGCTCCGCCTGCTGCACGAGCGCAAGATCGAAAGCGACCTTCACCGTGAGCTCCCGAAAATCCCGTAAAGGAACCGCCGCAGATCGCGGCCAGGTAGTAGCCTGGCCCCCGCCGGACCTGCCGGCGCCGCCCCAGCCTGCGCCGGCTGCTCCGCCGCAGAACTATGCCTGGCTGCGCCGCCTGGGGCCGGGGATTGTTACCGGTGCGGCCAACGTGGACCCCTCGCTGATCGTAACCGCCACCGTGGTGGGCGCCGCCTTCCACTTTTCCCTGCTCTGGGTAGTGGTGCTCTGCGTGCCCATCCTGCTGTCAGTGTTTGCCGTTTCCGCCCGTCTGGGGTACCAGACGCGCATGGGCCTGGTCCACCTGCTGCGGGAAAATTACGGGCGCAAGGTGGCGCTGGCCTGCGCCGTCCTGATCGTGGTGATCAACCTGGCCATGATCGTGGCCGATCTAATGGCGGTTTCCGACGCCTTCTCCATCATTCTGGGGCAGACGCGTATGTTGTTCGTGGCGGGGGCAGCGTTCAGCATCTGGTACATCCTGATTTTCCGCGACTACCGCCGCATTACCGACGCGCTGGTCTGGCTCTCGCTACCCCTGTTCGTGTATGTAGTTTCGGCGATTTTTGCCGCGCCTTCGCCGGCGGAGGTGGCGCTGCGTACCTTTGTGCCCCGGGTGCAGGGCGGGGCGCCATATGTGGACGCCATTGTCGGCATCTTCGGCTCGCTGCTCACGCCCTACGTGATTGTGTGGCAAACCAGTTCCCGGCGCGAGCAGGCGATGATGGGAGACGAAGCGTCGCACGATGCCCAGTCGCGCGCCGGGACGGTAGTAAGCACGCTGCTGGCTTACTGCGTGATGCTCTCCGCGGCAGTGGTGCTCCACTTCCCTCATGCGGCGGATATGACCACCACCCAGGCGGCCGAAGCGCTGAGCCCGGCGGTGGGCGGCTTCGGACCCATCCTGTTCTCTATCGGCATTATTGGTGCGGGCATGGTGGCCCTTCCGGTGCTGGTGGCCTCCATGTGCTACAGCATTGCCGAAGCCATGGGCTGGCGCTCCGGGTTGAGCGAGCATCCCTGGGATGCGAAGAGCTTCTACGTGCTGATTTCGCTTTCCATGCTGGCGGCGGTGGTGCTGAACTTTATGCCCATCAATCCAGTGAAGGCGCTGTACTGGTCGCAAATTCTGGCGGGCGCGCTGACCGTGCCCATCCTGCTCTCCATTCTGGTGCTGTCGAACGACCGGCGCATCATGCGCACCACCAACACGCCATGGCAGAACTTCTGGATCGGGGGCGCCATTGGCGCGTTAATAGCAATTGGCGCCGTCCTGCTGGCGTGGAAACTGTGAGACTGGCATAGCCCACTCAAGCCAACCGCAGGCTTGAATGGGCCACCGTATCTTCTGTGAAGGATCGCGGCTTCATTAAATTGCAATTGGGACAGCGGTCATAGCCGCGGAGCGTCAAGAATGTAGCCCACGCTGCCCGGCTGCACAGGCGAGGGCGCCTGTGCCCACACGGCCAGTTCCAGGCGAGCACGTTGCTAAAGACCGCCTGTGCCTACACACGCATTTCCAGGCGAGCACGTTGTTAGAATGAGTTTGTGAAACACATTGGATTATTGACGCTCGGGCTTGTCCTGAGCTTGCCTGGGATGGCGCAGACCAAGCCGGTGGAAATCACCTCCGAACCCGGACACCACCTGGCGCTGAGCAACGCCTACACACGCGTGTTTCAAGTGCAGGTGCCGCCGCATGCCGCCACCCAGATGCATCTGCACCGCCACAGCTACCTGTTCGTGAACCTGGGGCAGGCGCAGATCGAGAACGATGTCCAGGGCAAACCGCCAGTGAAAATGAAACTGGTGGACGGCCAGACGAAACTGGCCCAAGGCCCGTTCGCTCACATCATCAAAAACGTAGGCGATACGCCATTCCGCAATGTAACCATCGAGATCCTGCGCCCGGCTTCGGCGGAGGCAGAAAATGAGCCTCGCCAGCGCGGGCTGAGCGTGGACAGCGGGCTGATGATTGACACGCTGTACGATACGGCCCAGGTGCGGGTCTCCGAATTCCAGCTCAATCCCGGCGTCCACGTGGACATTCACCAGGACAAGTGGCCGCACCTGCTGGTTGCCGTCAGCGACCTGAAGCTTCGCGATCAAAGGCCCAATGGCCGCGGCGGCGACCTGACTTTGAAGACGGGCGGCATCTCCTGGTCGCAAGGCGGCCATGCCCACACCTTCACCAACCTTGGCCTGGAGCGCGCACGCTGGATTGACGTGGAGTTCAAGTGAAGGCTTCCGTCCCGCCGGTGAAAGCCGCGGCCTTAGCGCCGCCGCGACGCCCGGGACAGTTGCTGAAGCTGTTTGCCGCGGCGGTGTTCTTTGCCTTCTCCGTGCCACTAGTGCTGCTCGCCGGACTACTGGGATGGCATCAGTACCGTATCCTGACTACTTGGCCGGCGGTGGACGCGGTAGTCACGAAGGCGGAGTGGACGACCCACACCACCGCCACCGCGAAGCCTGCGATTACATCCTACGGCGCACGCTTCAGCTTTCACTACAGCGCGGGCGGACGACCCTACGATGCCAGCGCCGACCTGGGATACAGCTCCTCCGTGCGCTCCGACATTGAGCATTGGATGGCGCAGATGCCGGTGGGCTCGCATCGGCGCATCCGCTACGATCCGCACAATCCCGCCAACATCAGCCTGGCCGTGGATTACACGCCATTGGCCTTTGCCGCGCCTTACATGCTGGCCAAGTGGGCGAGCATCATCGCTTTAGTTTCGGTGATTTTGTATTGGCTGGGTTGGCGCAGGAGCCGCCGGACAGCCGTTTGACTGTCCGGCGCTCCCGAGCAACAACTGCTAATTGCCTTTCGCTCGGCTTTGCCCGGCGGCAAAGCAGCTAGGCCACGTTGCGCTTGTCGTCGCGCGCGGGGGCGCACTGCGGGCAGCTGGCCTGGACGTCCACGCGGTTGCGCCGCAGGTGCTCCCGGAAGGCCGACCAGCGTGAGCTCATGGGATCGGTGCCGTAGGCCGTATTCTCCGCGCGATCCACCGTTCCACTGGGATGCTCAGTCAGTTTGCCGCCACCCGGCATGGGCGAGCTGAACTTGTCGTGAATGGGCTCAGGGTAGAGCTCGGCCGCGGTCAGGTCGCGATCGCGCGCTGGGGCTCCGGAGGTCTGTGCACTTGGGACCTCGGCCGGAGTTACGTTGCGATCCGATCCATGATGGTGCTGGACGGGGCTGTCGTGCCAGCCTTTGTCGTAGGCGTCGTGAAACCGCTTCCAGCCGTCTTCCGACTCCAGGTGCTTCTCGTCATAGGCAGGAAACTCTTTAATCTGTTGTTTGGTGACGCCCACGATGAAATCGCCGGGGCTCTTCGCATAAGAAAAGATGCGGTCCGCCGGGACCAGGAACTTATGGCTGCTGAGCCAGCCGCCGCTGTCCACCACCGCGTACTGCACTTCGCCGGTGCTGTGATCCAAAATGACATCGTCCAATTTGCCGATCTTCTCGTCCTCCAGCCCGTACACGGTTGAACCGCGCACGTCCGCGGCTACAGGTAATTTGAAATTGCGCAGCGTGCCATAGTGCGCCATGTGTGCTCTCCTCCTTCTGCCTGCTCCGAGGGTTAGGATGCGGCGCAAAGAGGCGGGGTGAACCCGGGGAGCAGCATGCAACGTGCGGCGCTCAAACACGGGCGGCGATTCCGGCATTCGGAAGCCTGCTTGGTAAGGCATCCCAACAGCAACTCAGTCATCAAAGAGTAGGAGCAGCTAAGGGCGGGCAGCGCCAGATGTTTTTGTGATTGCGGCGCTAACCGTCGAGAGGGCTGCTGGAGTCAGGCGATGCGAGTGATTCTAGTCATCATCATTGTTCTGCTGCTATTTGCTGCGTTGCCTACTTGGCCCTACAGCGCCGGATGGGGCTACTATCCGAGTGGCGGTTTGGGGCTGTTGCTGCTGATTTTGATTGTTCTGGTTCTGCTCGGTTACGTTTGAGCTTCTGCTGCGGCCCCCTCCAGCGTGGCTGTGGCGAACCGTCTCCATTCGCTCCGACCTGGAAGCGCAGCAGGATTCGGGATGAGCGGCACTCCGCCCGCACTCACTGGGCCCGCCTGCCTCACTGCAAAAACTTTGATTTCCCCAACTTACACGAGCACGTTGCCACGGCGGTAAACGCATTTTTTGTGTGATATCAAAGCATAGCATTCGACATCTAGTTGCTTGTAACGTGCTTATATTAAAGACCTTGTCTCGCAGGTCCAGGCGGTTGTATGCTGCTGATCAAACTAACTTCAAGGTTAAGCCTGATGGATGGGGTATCCAACGCCCGATCTGCAAGCAGAAGGTGAACGGGTTCCCATTAGAAAGGAATGCCGTAGCTGCTTCTGGTCCGTGAAATGGGAAGTGAGGAGATGAATCATGGCAGAACGGTGTATTAAGTGCGATGGTGTCCCGTCACCGTACTGTCTGGGCTGCTCCTCAAAAATGGCAGTCGAAACCATCATGCGGCTGACGCGGGAAGTTGTTTCCTTAAGGCGGCGACTTGGAAGGGCGCGCAGCGTTCCTCTGAAGAAATCCGCGAAGCGAGCCGCTAACGGATAGCGTACGATGCCACGAATTCTTTCCGTATGCCGCGAAAGCGGCATATTGCGTTCTCGCAATGCCCTGCTGGAACACGCAGGTCACAGCGTAGTAGCGGCAGTGGGTCTGAATGAAGCCCTGGCGGGGGTAGAACGCGAATCTTTTGATCTAATAATCGTCGGACACCTATACAGCACGGCAGAAAAGAACCTGATAGCCAACAAAGCTCACGCGGCGGGGCTGAAGGTTCTTTGTATGCATTCGGAAACCTGGCCGCCAGAAGTTATGGCCGACGCGTTCATCCACAATCTGGAGCTTCCCGAGCAGCTACTTTCTCTTGTCGCCTTCCTGACACGAAAACACGCAGCAGGAATGCCGTAGGTTTTACCCCACTCGGGGAATGTAACTTCGTTCCCCCTCCTTTTGCGGCGGACGGCGTTTCACCTTGATTCCCAAATCCGCCAGGTTGCGGGAAAGCGTGTTCCGGTGCATTTGCAGGATTCGGGCAGTCCGGTTCTTGTTGCCCCTGTTTTCCCGCAGCACGGTCTCGATAAAGGCCCTCTTGAATTCCCTGACCGCCTCGCTGTAGAGGATATGGCCCTCGACCATCCGGCGCACGAGCGCATCCAGTGCCATGGGATGGCACCGCCATTTCTGGCCAGAGGAGAGATTCTCAGTAGATGCCTGCACGGAAGGCGATGCAATCGCCCGAGTAGCTATCTTAAATCAGTTGTATAGAGTGTTTTCCACAGAAAGCTGCACCGGAACAGTGCAAAAAGCGCAGCCCCATCAAAGGCCTGAGCAATAGACTCCTTCCAGTCTGGAAACGCGCGTTTCTCGTTGCTTTCTGCGCAATTGCGGCGCTATTCTGCCCTACAACTTTGTATCCACAGGACGCGCCACATGCAGTCAGGCAGATCAGCAATTCTCATCCGATGCACTCCTGAAGAGGCAGAGCTAATACGGAGGGCTGCTAAACACGAACATAGGACGGTGAGTGGCTTTGCGCTAAACGTGATGTTGAAGTACATCGCCACTCGAAATGCCAAGGAAGAAAGCGACGTCACGGAGATAGGGCGAGAGAGTGCCTAGCAAGCCAAGTTTCAGCCTTTGGGACCCAGGACTTCCGTCCTGGGCTTTACCATGACGTCCTTGCGGGACTGGCAACTCTACGCCAGCTTCTCTCTCAGCCGCAGGTAGGTGGTCTCCAGGGCTTCGGGCAGGACCCGGGTTTCCGCGGTGGTGGTCATGAAGTTGGTGTCGGCTGACCAGCGCGGCAGCAGATGTACATGGATGTGGTCGGCTACGCCGGCTCCGGCAGCCTGGCCGATGTTCATGCCCAGGTTAATGCCGTCCGGCCGGTAGACCTGGCGCAGCACCTTCTCCATGCGCAGGCAAACGTCCATAATTTCGTGCGCCGCGGCCCTCTCCAATTTTTGCAGCTCATTGACGTGCTGCAAGGGCACGATCATGACGTGCCCGGAAGTATAAGGAAATGCGTTCAAGATGACGTAGCACTGCGACCCGCGGTACACGATGCCCGCTTGCGCATCGGGCAACTTGGGCGCATGGCAGAATATGCAGCCCTCGGGCTTGCGCGCGCCGCTTACGTAGGCGTAGCGCCACGGCGTCCACAGGTAATCCATGCCGCCGAGAGTAGCAGATGCGCGCAGGTTTTCCGAGAGCTGCTCTCAACGCACGCCGCCGCTAAAGCCGAGGTCTCGCCAAAGCTGAAGAGAGGCAGGCTCGACGTCTTGGGCGCTGCACCCGCGCCTGTGCAGTTTCGCTAAAGCGAAATTGTTTCGGCAGGTTTGACACTTTTTGCGAGCGGTTGCTATAGTCGAAGGGTTCCGTAGAGACGCGGGTTCGCGTTAGACGATCCGCCGGGCTGAAAGTAGTTTTCAGCGCTTTGTAGGGCGGGTCAACCACACCGAGATACAAGCCAGCAGTTCAACTGCCTAGCTCGTTCCTTCCCGCGTCTTCCGGGTGCATCGGTTTTACTTATGGCGCTCGAAGACACTGTAGCCAGCAACCTGCAAGCTCGGTTTGCATCTCAGTCCTCGGAATCCGAATCAAGCATGACCTCGCAATCCGCCACTTCCGCTCCTACTCAAAAAGACAACATGACAACCGACGATTTCGCTACTGCTCTGGAAACCTTCAGCTCTGAACCCGAGTCCGTTGCCGGGGACGATCACGTCCTCAAAGGCACGGTGCTCAAAGTTACGCCTACCCACGTAGTGGTGGACATCGGCGCCAAGTCCGAGGGCATGCTGCCCATCGCCGAAGTTCTGGACCACGAGGGCAAGCCCAAGGTGCAGGCCGGCGATCCCATTGATGTCATGGTGGAGAAGGGCGAAACCGAGGAAGGCTATACCAGGCTGTCGCACCTGAAGGCACAGCGGCTGCGCGCGTGGGACGAAATCGAGCAGGCTTATAACGACAAAAAGCCCATCCAGGGCGTGGTCGTGGACCGCATTAAGGGCGGGCTTACCGTGGACATTAACGGCGCCCACGCCTTCCTGCCTGGTTCCCAAGCTGATTTGCGGCCGGTGCGCAACCTGGAAGGCTTCAAAGGCCAGCCCATCGAAGTGCACGTCATCAAGCTCAACAAGAAGCGTGGCAACATCGTGGTTTCGCGCAAGCAACTGCTGGAAGAGGAGCAGTCGGCCAAGCGCGACAAGACCATGGAGCACCTGGAAGAAGGCTCGGTCCTCACCGGCACGGTCAAGAATCTTACCGACTACGGCGCTTTCGTGGACCTGGGCGGCATTGACGGCCTGCTGCACATCACCGACATGTCATGGGGCCGCCTTACCCATCCCCGCGACCTGGTCAACGTGGGCGACGAGATCCAGGTGAAGGTGCTTAAGTTTGACAAAGACAAGCAGCGCGTCTCGCTGGGCTTCAAGCAGCTGACGCCTGACCCCTGGCTGGACGCGGCGCATCGTTATCCAGTGAGCGCGCGGGTGAAGGGCCGGGTGATCAGCGTCACCGATTACGGCGCTTTCGTGGAACTGGAGCAGGGCATTGAGGGCCTGATCCACGTCAGCGAAATGACGTGGTCCAAGCGCATGAAGCATCCCTCCAAGCTGGTGAACGTGGGCGATATCATCGAGACCGAAGTGCTGGCGGTTAACCCTACCGAGCGCCGCATCTCCCTGGGCATGAAGCAGCTGGAATCGAATCCCTGGGAATCGCTGGTGGAGAAGTATCCCGTGGGCACAACGGTGGAAGGCCGGGTGCGCAACCTGACCGATTTCGGCGCCTTCATTGAGATTGAGGACGGCATTGACGGCCTGGTCCACGTCAGCAACCTGAGCTGGACCAAGCGGGTGAAGCACCCCTCTGAAGTGCTGAAGAAGGGCGACCGGGTGAAGGCCATCGTGCTCGCCATTGAGCCCGACAAGCGCCGCCTCTCGCTGGGCGTAAAGCAGCTCCAACCCGACGTTTGGGAGACCTTCTTCCAGACCCACCGCGTGGGCGACGTGCTCCATGGCAAGGTGCTGCGGGTGGCCAGCTTCGGCGCATTTGTCGAGATTGCCGATGGCATTGAAGGCCTGTGCCACAACTCCGAGGCGGTGGATGAGCACGGCGCCCAGGTTCACCTGGAACCGGGCCAGGAGTTCGACTTCAAGATCATCAAGATGAACCCGGGCGAGAAGAAGGTGGGATTGAGCACCCGCGCCGTGGGGGCGGAAGCCACCCGCGCCGACGTCGAAGCCTACAAGCACCCCGTTTCCAGCGCCACCTCCACCATCGAAGAGCTGATGTCGTGGAAGCGCGCCGGCAACGACCAAGGGTGACTCGCTCAATATGACGATTAATGAGAAAAGGCCGCCAGTGTAGGCGGCCTTTGCCATTACTGAGGCGAGGTGCGCTCGCTCGCACGGGGCAAAGCCCCGTGCCCACACGAGAGCTACTTCACTTCGACCCTTAGGTTGATCACCGCGTTGGGGCGGCTATCGAAGGAGCTGAGCGTCTTGGTGTCGCTCCTGCGGCTCTGATATTGCGCGTACACCTGGTAATCAACGTTGGGTGAAAGCGCCGGGAAGCGGTACATGCCATCCTTGCCCACGATGTAGGTCTTGACCCCCATAGTGCGCGTATCCGTTAAATACACCACGGAATCGGACAGCGGAGTGCCGTGCTGGTTGCTGACCATCCCGGTGAGGGTGCGGGTTTGCGGGGCCCGTTCCTTAACCTGGCGGAACTGCGGCGTGGGCAGCTGCGCCGCCGCCACTGCCACCACCAGCATCATGCCCGCTAATAGAGCCAAGGTCTTCTTCACAAAGACCTCCTAGTACCGCAATCTTACTTGAGCTTCTACTCAGTTAGATGCAGCCCGATGTTCACCCGAACGTCGTTTTGGACCTGAAGGGTGACCTGGGGTGGGCTCCAGTGGTTACTTTGGTCACCTTTCTTGGCCTTTTTAGGCCGTTTTACGTCCGCCCAGACCACGTATTGGCCCGCCGGCACCAGCTGCTCAAATTCGCCCACATGGTTGGAGTAAACCTCCCAGCGGGCTTTCTTCTCGCTGGCGCGGCGTATCCTGACGCGCACTCCGTACACCGGCTGGTTATTGCGGTCCCAAACCGTCCCGAAGATCAGCCCATCATGTTTTTCGTCGTCCCGCTTATCGCGCGGGGAAGAGGCGGCAGCGGTCCACACCAGCCCCACGGCACAGAGCAACAGGCATGCTACGGCGCCCGTCCCGCTGCTGCGTTTCCGCGCTGATTGTGATGGATGCAATGGAATTGGCGAAGAGGAGGCGGACTCGCCGGCTGCGCCCGGCTACCCCGCCCAGGCAGGACTAGTCGCCATCCTCTTCTTCGTCTTTATCTGCGGCCTCTTCCTCTTCATCGAGCGGATTCAGCTCCAGTGGATTGGTGGTGACTACTTCGAAATCGCTGCCGCACTCGGGGCAGGAAACGATTTCGCCCTCGTCCACCTCGTCTTCCGCAATGTCGAGATCGGTTTCGCACTCCGGACAGAGAACCATAAATGCCTCCAACTATGAGCGACTCTCCCTGTGTATCTTTTTAGAATCTCCCCCGCTCAGCGTCAAGTGCGGCAGGCGCGGTCTGCCCCTCCGTAACCTCGCCCATCATGCCTGGGGCCGGAGCCGGTCTCTTTGCCTGGGTGGGGATATCCTCCGGAGGCAAGTGATGACGCACCATGGGAGCCGGTTGCCAGAAATTTTCGGCCGGGCGGGATCGCCCCTATTTCGACGGGCCGTGCGCGGTTTTGCCCGCCAGCAGGTCGAGGGCGTGAGGAAGAATATCAATCACTGCCGCCAGTGATTCCGTGGCTCCCCGCGGGCTGCCGGGCAGGTTGAGCACCAGCGAAGAGCCGCGGGTGGCGCAGAGGCCGCGGCTCAGGGCGGCCAGCGGCGTTTGCTTGATGCCTTCGGCGCGCATGCGCTCGCCGATGCCCGGCACTTCGCGGTCGCATATGGAGAGGGTCGCTTCCGGGGTGACGTCGCGCGTGGCTACGCCCGTGCCGCCGGTAGTGACCACCAGCCGGGCCTGCTCGCACAGCTGCACCAGCGCGTTTTCAATGTGATTGCGTTCGTCGGGAACGGCTTCGCGGGTCACCACCTGGTAGCCCGCCTTTTCGAGCGCTTCCGCCACCGCCGGGCCGGAGCCGTCCTGGCGGGAGCCGGCTACCACCGAGTCGCTCACCGTCAGCACCGCTGCGCTGCGCGCACCCGCCTCAGTTGCCAAGGACATTGTCTTCCGCACCTTTGTGGGCTTCATCCAGCAGGCGCAAGCCTTCCATCAGCAGTCCCTGGGTAGAAAGCGTGGTGCTTTTCTCTTTGCTGCGGCCCTCGAAGTCAATCTGGAAATTTCCGCCGGTCAGGACAAGCACCTTGTAGACCGCCGCATCGCCCATCAAGTCGCCATAGGCGGCATGCCTGATCTGCCCTTCCACGAAGAACATTTCGCAGCGATCATTCTCGTGGGTGATGATGAGCGAACAGCTCTTGCGTCCCATTTCCAGCGACTGCACCAGATCAATGACGTTCATCTGGGCGAGGCTGCCGCGGAACACGCTGCCCCCGGGCGCTTCCCTCGCCATCTTCTCCAGCGCGATCTTGTCAATCACGCGCTTGATGCGGGTGGTGGCCTCCTTGAGGAAGAAGGGCTTCTCCAGCATGTCGTCCACTGGCTCCTGCATGCTGAGCTTGTCGGCGATATCGGATTTGCTGGCCAGCAGGATGACGGAGGTGGAGGCGGTGGCGGGGCGGCTTTTGAGCTTCTCCACCAATTGGCGGCCGTCCATGCCCGGCATCTGGTAGTCGCTGATCAGCAGGTCGGGCGGGTCGTCCACCGCCTTCAGCAGGGCGTCGGCGCCATCGGTAGCGGTGCTGACCGTGGCCAGCGGAGACAACGCCTGACGCAGCATTCCCAGCACCATGGGGTTGTCATCTACCAGCAGCACTTTGACGTTAGTGGGCATCTGAGCCTGAACTCTTGCCGCGGCGGCGGTAGTCTCCGCTCTTGCCGCCGGATTTGTGCTGCAAAACCACCTCGCGGACCTCTATGCCCTTGTCCAGAGCCTTGCACATGTCATAGACGGTGAGGGCGGCAATGCTGGCGGCCACCAGCGCTTCCATTTCGACCCCGGTGACCGCGGTGGTAGTTACGTGGGAGCTAATAGCGACGCCATTCTCGCATAGGCGTACCTGCACATCAATGTGCGAGAGGGGTACGGGGTGGCACAGAGGGATGAGTTCAGCGGTGCGCTTGGCCGCCATAATGCCAGCTAAACGAGCCACTTCCAGGGGATCGCCCTTGGGATTCTGGGGCAGCGCCCGCAGCACATGCGGCGACATGGCCACGAAGGCGCTGGCCTCGGCCGCCCGCGCCGTGGCCGCTTTAACGGAAACGTCCACCATGCGCGCCTTGCCCGCCGCGTCGTAATGGGAAAGCTTTTTGGCCATCGTGCAGCTACGCCCATGTTACAGCAGCAGTGGGATTTGTGGGCACGGGCTCCGTGCAGGGCGGGGCAGAGCCCGCCCCCACACGCACAGGTAAGCGAGATGGGAGGCCAGTCAGGAGTGAGAACGGCTGTTATCGGCGGTCATTCCCGACTATCCTGTATTTGCGTGCGGGGAATTGGAGAAGCAACACATAATCTCTGGAGAGAAAACTGTGAGAACACTCGACATTCTCACTGCCTGGATACTGATCGCGTTAGGTGCCGTTCACATCGCCCTAACGCACAAGGTAAACCCGAACATGGGCATTAACGCTATTTGGTTCGCAAGTGGCGGCCTGCTCATTATCGCAATAGGGACGCTCAACCTACTCCGGGTGGCATATAGCCGTATCGCAAGGGGCGTCTACGTGGTGTCGGTGATTGCAAACATCGTGCTAGTGCTCCTGATGCTGTCTTTTGCAGCCCTACTTCCAATTCGGAGCAATCCGCAGGTTTCGCTTGGTCTAATTCTCGCGGTACTGCTCACCGCGTTCTCGGTGCTCCGCCGCCCTGACCACGTCCAAGCTCGTCAGGTACAAAGTCCTTAGATGATTGGATAGAAATCGCCATAGCACTTTTCATTGGCTCGGGGATTTGTAAAGTGTGTGAAGGTCCTGTTCACGAATATTGGCACGTTCCGACCTTTGGCGGTGTCAAAAGCTACAGGACTGCTGCGATGCTTGCCCGACTGTTCATTTGCGTATTGCTTATCACTGGTTCCGGGTCCGCCTGCATTATGGTACCAAGTAGCCCGACGCACCTTCGCGGCAATGCCGTCTTTGGAAGGTTTACATATGAGGGCAAACCGCTGAAGAATGCCTCCATTCAGCTTCGCACAGCGAAGGGACGTGACCTGCCCCCCATCTTTAGTCCACGGATAATGAGACTTTCTCCGCGTTTTGTTCGCCCCGCAACGCTGACGGCGTAGCGGGGATGGGGGTGTGGGGCAAGGGGCCGGCGTTTGAGGTCCCTTGCCC
>JAICWP010000029.1 GCA_025934735.1 Terriglobales bacterium
AAAGTGAACTTCAATGCCGGCGTCGATCATCTCTCCGAGATCTGCCCAGTCTTTAAGATTGCGAGCGCTTCGGTCAATTTTGTGGATTATGACGCCACGCGCCTTACCTGCCCGGAGCAACTTGAGCATCTGGGTGAATACTGGACGCCCGCGTTTCGCCGCAGTCTCTCGTTCATCAAACCACCGCTCGATCGTTAATCCAAACCTTCGGGAGTATGCGTCAATCGCATCTTTCTGTTCCTGGAGGGAGACTCCTTTCTCGCCCTGCTTTACGGTGGAAACCCTGATGTAGCCAAAATAGTTTTGCATGTTTCTTGCATACAAACTCGACCTTTACCTTCATGCTAGGAACTGGGCACCTCTCTGTCAAAACGTTCCGGATGCGTACGCCCGGCCTCACGGTAAATCTGCGAGACAATTTCAAGATACCCATAAACACGTCCTCGACCTTGTCGAGTTCTTCGTCTTTTAGCTGCGGGAAAATAGATCGGAGTGTGAGCTCACTAGGACGGTTGGGCACGGTATAAACAGCTTAGACGATAGCGCCTTTTCGGAAAGACGGGCGGGGATGCTGCCATCCAAACAAGAACACATCGGGTGTAAGAACAATTCACCCCTTCCTTTTCAATTTGTTTAGCATTCGTTGAAATGCTGGTTTGATGGAAGGAATCTTTTCCCTCATCAGACAACTAAATCGAACGGACCTCATCAACAATAATCAGCAATTCCTCGTAATTCAGGGCGGTCATCCAAGCCTCTTTATGTTCTCTGAAGAAATCGAGGCTGTCGGGCACTTGAGGGACAAGGACGGTCACGATACTCGTTTTCTCATGCATGTCTCTATTGCGTTTGGTGGAATGCCAAAATCCGTCGTAAACAGGATTTCCCTCAATAGCCGTCATCGTAAGTCCTCCGAAGTGGCGAAAGATCTCTGAAACGACTAGGCGAAGGTTCCGTGGAGGTATTTCAATTCCATCCTTGTCGGTAGTCGTAAGAAAGACCTCTACTCGATAAAAATGCTTTGCGAGAGGATCGTCAATGTCTGACATAATAAAAAAGGTAAGCAGGGCTGCTTACCTTTGAGACAGAATACCCGGGCTTGGGTTGCCGCTTATGTTGCCACAACTTGGTATGGCACGCCGGCTCGCTTCAAAAGAGCAATGTGCTCTGGTCCGACGGCATACTTGTCCTCACCAACCATGCCCACCTGACCGTGCGAAAAGAGAATTGCGAATCCCTTATCAGCGTGCTTCGGTTCAAACCGGATGACCGCACCTGAAATTTCAGGCTTCCTCAATCTGGCTGTTTTCTTTGATAAAGCTCTTTCGGTTCCGGTATGCACGGACTTCGTCCTTCGCTTCAGAGATGCCATAGTGTACCCCATTGATCTTCTTAAATTACCTGCTTCTAAAAGCCTAACTGTTTCTCCCTTGTTTTCAAGTGCTTGCGAAGGAAGGCCAACGAAACCTGCATCCGTAGAACGATATGCAAACATTTTGAGATGCCAAAGCTAACGATGGTGCAGGGGGTAACCGATAAGTAAACGCAGGGAAGACCTGCTGTCCGGTAGCCGATCGCCCCTTTGTCAACCTTGTGTGGCATCAGAAGGACCTTTTAGGGCCGCTGTGGTTATCTTTGAGCTCCCAGTCTCCCGATTTTGGACCGCGTATTGTGCGTTTTGTGCCGATTGACGTCGAACCGCAACTATTGAAAATAGTAGCGATGATTGCGAGGAACACCCTTGATGGGGTTTGTGCTATGCCGCTACGCGACGAGATGCACGAGGCCTGGCTGTAGAGTCCAGCCGCCGTTTGTCGCAAGCCATTGCTCGAGAAGATGTAGGGAGAAACAAGTAAAAGCACTAAACACATGAAACAAATCTCACAATTTTCGTTGGCTAACAGGAAGCACTTTGCCGACATGCTAGATGATGGCTACGCGGGTCTACGGCAGAAAGCGAAGCGTCGACTTCGTGAAAAGGCCGAGGTACTTCGAGAATCGTTGATCAAGGAGCACGCCGAGAAGAATGGGGCCAGCGCCGTACTGAAGCAGCTCGATGAAGCCGATCGGAAACGTACCGAGCTCATCGTCGAGTTGAAGCAGCTCGGATTTGAGCGAGCCGATCATGGGCTGGAGCTGTTCGACAGGGACACCAATCCTCTCGACGCAGTTATTGAAAAACGGATTGAGAAGGAACTTGGCAGTGAACGCGACATCGACGCACGGTTTGACAGTGCCCAACTCGCAATGCTCACGGTCTCGACGCTTCAGGATGCCCACCAGCTTCTGAAGTCTGTTCAGGACGTTTAAGTAAAACAAACTAAACTCTCCCTACATCTTAGCCGAGCCCATCACGCGAAGCCGCTTTTGCCCGGTGGGCTCGCCCATCGTGTTCGGTACTCCCACAGGTTGAACACGGTTTCCTGACCTTGGCTTTCCCGGTATGCCCGAGTTCCCTGAGCTTTTTGTCTATGTCATCACGTTGTCGAAGCAGGTCCGTTATCGCCTGTGCTCTCAGAGCTTCAGCTTCCTTGAGCGCTTTCAATGCCCTGTCTACTGATTCCACACTCCCTCCACTGGGTTAAACAGTGAATTCGTCTTTTCATCACTGCAGTTCAGGAATTCAAATGGGGTGTCTAGAGTTGAAACCCAAAACATCCTATGGTTAAAGCTCTCGCGTAGATGGTTAAGGAGATTTTCTCTCCGCCCTTCAGTCTGGGCAACGATAACGACACGAAAGAGTCGAAACCCCCATTCGTCTTCGCAAAGATCAGAATTGTAATAGTTGTAATACCTGGCTAGCTTGCGGAGAATCTGAGGCTTTCCATCTATATACCTGCCTTGTTTGGATTTTTCGATCTCAAGGAAGTAGTAAAACTCGTATTCTTTCGCGAGCGCAAAAATAGCATCAGGATATACGGTTTTCCGAAGGTCGCGCTGCTGCCAATAGAGGTCGTGGCACTGCTCGGCCGCGAGCTGCTTAAGGCACAGGTGGAAGCGGGTTATCTCGTATTCATGGTCGAGCGTCCGAGGAGAGTGCTCGTCGTTGGCCTTGCCCTCACCATTATCGATCCCCGCTGTCTGGGCAAGCGCTAAACCCTTTGAGGAAAGCCAGAAGATGGTCTCATAGGTGAGAAATTTCTTCGAGGAGTCATAATCAATGATCGGGCCGTGACGCAGATATCGGTAGAAGCCCTGGAGGATCCGTCGTATTCTCCGCTCGTGTGAGGTTTCCGTCGGCGAAGTATTTTCTACGAGGGAGTAAAAATCCCTCCGTGAGAGGTAGGCGTATTCAACTAGAAGCTCCAGTATTTTGTGCCTTTGCGGAGTGAGCATGTCGGGTCAATCGTCGCGGAGAACCTGTGATGTCCTCCTGTGACTCTGATAACCGACGTGTCACAAGTTTGCAAGAGTAACGCTCAATCGTGCGTGTTCTGATGTATTCTGCGTATGATTGGGATGACAGCGCCGGCGGTTCTGGGGTGTTGATAGTGTACGTTTCCCCGGTGTATGGCCTGTAAATCGCTTGGCCTTGTTTGAGGTGAGCCAGATTGTCGACGGCGATTTCACCTTTGAATTGTTTTGCATCCTTCTCGTGCATTCGAAAAAGCACGAAGGTGGATATGTTCCCGAGAATTGAACTCTTCATCCTCGGTTCCAGTTGATCTAGGTACTGATGAGCAATCGTGAGACAGAGTTTATATTTCCCGCCTTCCGACAGAATCGTGTCGAACGAAGATGTCTGAAAATTCTGGAACTCATCGACATAGAGAAAGAACGGCACCCTCTCCTGAGGCTTCTGGGCGGCTCGCTGCAGTGCCGACCGCTGTATCTTCGATACGAGGAGTGTCCCCAGGAGCTGTTTGGTCTCTTCCCCAAGCTTGGAGAGGTTCACGAGGAGAACCTGGCTTTTGTCCATCACTGAGGAAATCCTCAGTTTGGGCTCTGGGTGGCCAACGATCGTCTCGAGCACGGGCGTCAGAAGGAATTTGGTCATGCGGCTCGTGATCCCGAGTTTTGAATCTCCCCGTTCCTTGTCGAATTCCCCATCTTTCCTGAAGTATTGCCGAATGACCGGGGTGTCGCATTCTGCCGCTCGTTCTCGTCGGAAGGTCTCATCGGTAATCATGCGATGTATATCAAGGAACGTCGCCTCTTTATAGAATGCCAGCGCCCCAACGACATTGCGAAGAATGGAGTCCATGCGCACGCCGAAGTCAACGCCCGACAATCTCTTGAATGTGGAAATGATGTCGTCCGATAGGTATTCTTTTTCTAGATCTGTCTGAGCTCCAAAAAAGTCGAGGGGAATAGGGGCTGAAAAGTCGAGGTAAACGGTATCGTCGATCCGATGTTTGGGAATGTGGTGGATCATCTTGTTCACGAGATCGCCATGAGGATCGATGACACACACTCCTTTGCCCCGGTCGATATCCTGGAGTGCCATCCAAAATATGAGGGTTGATTTCCCCTGCTGGGTCTTGCCCGCAACGTAGACATGGCGCGTTCTTGCTGCGTCAGGAATACCGAATTCAGTCAGATTTGTCATAACCGATTTTTATCCCCTCATACTTCAGAGTCTTGGACGTTATGCTTGCGATACGAACGTTAAATGCATGCACTCCGTAGTCGTTGATAACTGTGGATACAGCTTGTCGCACAACCGACTTCAGATCGTCACGTTTGGTGCTGCCTGACTCGGAAAGATGGCGGTCCAGAGCTTCTTGCGCTGCGTAAGAGATTCTCATCCTCGCATCTGGACGATTGAGTTCGGGGGGGATTTCATATGCGAGCACAATCTTAAATGTCTGATTTTCGAATGTCTGGTCAAAAACGGAAATGTCGGCCGACAATTCTGAGAAGCGCTTGAAGCAGCGGTGCGCGAGGTAAAGGCTCACGCTACCCATCATGATGAGGATCACGGGGCTTAAGCTGTTCGACGATGAATATCCGATAATAATCACAACTACGGTCAGTATCGTAAAAAAGAGATATTCACCGAAGCGCAATCGCGCGGCATATTGTCTGTAGCGAAAGCTCATGAATTTTACCTGCTAACTTGTACTCGGAGTGTGCCTGTCCCGCTCACTCCCATTTCACAGCCGTAAGTACCGCAGGGACTACTCCCAAGTTCAGGTTCAGGCTGATGCGGAACAACGGTCAAGGTTCTTGTGTTTCCCTGTTGGTCAACCCAGCGGACGACATATCCGAGTTCGTTAAGATTGATGGCATCGAAACGTTTACCGGGGGGCGTACGGAACCACTGTATGCAATTTCGCTGCAGAGGAAATCTCGTTTCAGCTTTCACTTCGATTCGATCTGAGCTACAAGGTGGACATTCGTGAAAACCACAGTAAAGCCATGGATAACGCGCCTCAACTTGGGTGCCCTGAGTCGAACTGTTCAATCTGCAGTTTTTGAACGCTAGCCCAATGAGGAGGAAGACCAGGATTATCGATATCGTTTTGTAGGGCTGCGGCATCATCCATTCAGTTGTCATAGGCGCCTGTCGCAGAACTCAAAAATCAAAAAGCTTCGATTAAACCGGGCTCGAAGTCGGCGCAAAGCGGTAAGCGGATGCAAGCGCCCGTCGGTAGCCTGGCAGTCCTGGTAACCGAACGTAAACCCAGGCAGCGCAAGATGTTGATGGTGACCTGCTCGCATCGGTACAACCGTCCAGCCGTGGACAGACCGTGGATGGGTCCCTGGACACCCGAAAAGCGGGCGTATAATACACCCACCTCTACCCTTTTGGGTAGGGGTACTCGGCCCGCGAGCGACGCTCGTTTCGGCCGGGCTTCTCGGCTCCCGTCAAGGGAGAGGAATTCACCTTTGAGGTTTGGAGATGGATTCCAACGAGAAGTGGTACTCAGTGAAGGAATTTGCTGCATCTCTGTCGGTAGGTCGAGATACGGTAGCCCGATGGATTCAGAAAGGCGTTCTGAGGGCGTTTCGTTTTCCGTGCTCAGGTCACAAACGAACTCGGAAATACGACTCGTATCGGATCTCTGAAGCGGAACGGCAAAGATTCATCCGTTCGTGGATGACTTCGTGAGTACAGCGGCGAGGCTTCGGCCTCGCCTTTTCGTTCAGGAAGCGGAATGTGGGGCAAGGGTTGGTGAATGTTTTACTGAGCAAGTAACGGCTCCGCAATCTCGCAAGCCGATTCCGCGGATTTCGCGGTCAGGACCTTTGCGATTGCAACGTCGAACTTGTTAAGCGACTTCGTGGGCTGCGTGTCTATATGCCGAGCCTTGTGGTAGGCCGTCCAGACGCTTTCGGGGGCATCGTACGCCATTTCGATTCGTCCCCTGTCGCCCAGAACAAATCCGAGCCGCCTCAGGTTGGCCGTTGCCTCTTCGGATTGTCTCTTGTGGTCGAGGACCTGTGAAACGAGCTTCTTGCCTCCCACATCGTCCAACAGCTTTGCAAAAATCTCGGCATCGCTTGGCACGTTGGGTCCGAGTTTTCTCTCCTCGTCTGACTTTGCATTCTTAAGCATGGTGACGAGTTCCGCTCGCCATGCTTCGAGTTGATGGGTGTTGTTCATGGTTTGTAGAAATTGACTGCAACCTTGCCCCGCTTTCCGTCATGATGCTTGCCCGCTCTTGTCAGGAAACGGCACGAATATCCATTCGCACCTCGTAAGGCATGTGGCCCGCGTCGCGGTGCATGCCATCGACTCCCATAAGAAATGTTCCAAGGAGTCGAACAGGCGAAGAATCACGGTGCCAGTGTGCCAAGGGCACGCTCATGAGTAAAGCCGCCAGAAGCGCAGGATTCCGTGGGATTTCAGTTCTTGGGAATTTGTATCTGCCCGATGATGGCAAAGCGGAGGATGAGCCGGTCCACGATCGTATGGACGTACATATTGTAATAAAGGGGGTTGCCCGTCTTTTCGTAGAGCCGGAACATGCTGTCATCGTGGATGCGGGGTGACGAACCTTCCATGAGCCAATAACGGTAGAGATAGAGCAGCGGGATATCGAAGTCGGTCATTTGAAGAACATCGCCCCCAGCCTAACGAGATCGTGGAAAAGCTGCGTGTGGTAACAAGCGCGAAGCACGACGAAATCGAGTGTGAGCAAGAAAGGCAGGAGGACTGTCGAGAGCGCGTCCATCCCCCTGCTCGCCTGGAGGCCTGGGACATGCTCATGGAATCTGCACGGACGAGTGACCTGCACGACAGTCGTCCTGCGGCGCGCAATCAAGCGGATAACAATGAGCCCGAGGATCACGAAGAGGATCATCCAGATCACGTGGCGCTTTTTCTTCATAGGACCACACCCCTCTGATGATATGCCGTACAAGTAATATATTATGCATATATGCAATTGACTTGTCAATTGCTCCGGATAGCGAATCTCTTGTCGTTCTTCCCATTGGGCTGCCATTATTGGTCTCACTCGATATGGGCGGGATCGACTGGAAATCGGTGGGCAGGAGAATCCGGGAGCTCAGGGGATTCGAGAAGAATCAAAAGCAGTTCGCCCACATGCTGGGGATCAGCCAAAGCCAGCTAAGCCGATACGAAAAAGGCAAACACGAGATGGGCGCGGAGATCCTCCTGCGGATCTCCGAAAGGTGCGGGAAGAGCATGGAGTGGCTCCTCACCGGCCGCGATTAGGGCGTCTATGCCGAAGCTCGCAGGATGCTCTGTTCGGCAAGCTGCCGCGCGTATTGCAGGACTTTCGCCTGGCTGAAATGAGGTTTGACTTCATGGACAAGCTTTGCGATCTGTTCGAGGTCGACCCGTTTCCGCCCGCCAGTCGCCTCTTGGTCGACATATACGATCGTACCGACCAATTCCAGTTCGGCGCTCGTGAACGCTCCGAACTTCTTCACGACCCAGTCGATATCCTTCGAATACCTGGCGAGGAACTTCTCGCCCCTGCGCTCGAGCCACTTCGCGTTCCGGCCGGGCTTGATGCGGTAGCCATAACCGCCGGCATAGAGCTCCAATTTCGTCTTGACTGCTTCCAGAGCTTCGGCAGTCGAAAGGTCGGAGAGGACATCCGAATCGAAGGGCCCATAGGAATACAGCGTGAAGCGGTAATTGAGCGGAACCCCTCTCACCGTCTGCAGCAAATACATGTATTTCATAAGGGCGGTCCGGCCCATGTAGCCGCCCTTCGATTTGCTTGCAAGAGCCGGTAACATCGCAAGGCGCCATTCATTTCTTTCGGCCATGTGCAGTCATCTCCCTGACTTTGCGTTCCGCTGCGTCGAACTTCTCCCGCGCGACATACAAGAAAACTTGGTTGTTGGCCTTAAGGCCCCGGACAACGCTCGAATATCTTGAGAGGGGCTTTACGTCGTCGGGGTTGTGATCGTCGACAACGGGGATATCGGGTTCCCCCGTCTTGTACCAGCTCTTTGCGGCCGATTCCTCTGCGACGACGAGTCTGCCCAATCTGTTCTTAACCTTTTCGAGCACCTCGAAATCCTTTTTGCTGGAAACCTCGGGCGTCTCGTACACCCGCCGGTAGTGATTCCGCGTCCTCAAACGATCCCCGTCCTCGCCGCCCCCTCCGCTCGCAAGGAGGCCCAAGACCTTCCAATCGTCCCATTTGAGGTAGGCGGACAAACCCCGCCCCGTGGGCGGCGGGAACTGCCCGTCCGGCAAAAGGTCTCTCAATGCTCCGCGCAAGTGGACATCATATGCCACACGGGTCTTGTGGAAATAAACTTGTGTGAACATAAAATACCGTGCGAGCACCAGTCCTTCGGCTGCATGCCATCCGCCGAGCGATACCCCGAGCTGGGGAGGATGGCCACCACGGCTCCGGATCGCCCGGATCGTCGTAAGGATGCGCCTCAGGTCGAATTTTCCGTATTCGACCCCTGCGTGGTACGAATCCCTGAGCAGGTAGTCCATCCTGTCCGCGTCCATCTGGCCGTCGATGAGGTCCCGCCAGAAGATCGGTTGCCTGGCTTTGGCGCTCCCCTCGACGAGGGTGGCAATGTCCTCCGCATGAAGCCCGTAATTGGCGTTGAGGTCGTGTTCCTCGATCGCCGAACGCAAATCCGACCTGATGATCGCAACCGAGTAGTCCTCGTGCTTGTATCTCTTTCCCTTCCCTCGCTTCGGAAAGAGCTCTTCCGAGGCGTGCGAGAACGGAGAGTGGCCCACGTCATGGAGCAGGGCAGCGAAGCGCACGAGCTGCCGGTCGCGTCCGAGACCGTCCTTGTTGTACGCGAGGTCCGCTTTGAGGATCTCACCGGATTTGTCGCAAATCGCATCGTAGAGCCGCGTCGCGACATGCATGACGCCCAAGGAATGTTCGAAACGCGTGTGCATGGCGCCCGGATAGACGTAATCGGTCCACGCGAGCTGCCGGATGCGGCGAAGCCGCTGAAACGCCGGCTGCGAAATTACAGTCCGTTCCCAGTCATTGAGCGCTATAAACCCGTGGATCGGGCAACGGATCTCGTCTATTCGGTGAGTATTCGCCAAAACTCATACAGCGCACGATTATAGGCGAACAAAGGGCGAAAGTCCACCGACAATCGAGCGGAACGCACAATTATGCCTGAACTTGGGGCATTGGTGTGGCCGAAATGAACCATGAATTACACCGTCGCCCAAAAAAGGAACGGCAAATGTCCGCTTCTTGAAACAAAAAACTCAGGCCGGAGGTCGGTTAAGAGGTATATTTGCCTCCGCGCCTATGCTTCCGCGAATTGTTTGGACAGCTGCTTTCGGAGCCTTATGTCTCGTTTCTGGTGCTAGCGCATCCGGAAAGTCCAAGCCACACACGTATGAACGGGGTGTGATCGTCGGATGGAACGAGACGCCGGCAGCGCTCTCAACGACTCCTGTACGTGGCGCTTACGGCGGGGTTCACCCTCGCCCCACAATTACGTACGGCAGAAAATTCTACGAGCTGAGCGCGAATGGGATGACCTACACCCTCAACAACTGCAGCACGTTCCAGCCAAAGGAGGCGGTTCAGTACCGCACTGATGGTGGCAGGCTATACATCGCACGTGGCAACGGGCAAGAATACAAATGCAGGATCATGGGAGCCAGGGCCGAAAAGAGGCAACCTCGTTGACGAGCTCATCGGCTCACGAAAAATATCGAATGGGGCGATATTTTCGTGTACCTATCGCGTACCAAATGGCCGCGTTTTGCGAGATTCCAGCGTTTGTAGCTTGCAATGTAATCAGTAACTTACGTATTATCAGTGACTGGTTGGAATTCGAATCCCTCTCCCTCCGCCATATTCCGGTTGGTTTACTGGGCTGGGATATCTGCTGGCGCAAGCGGCATGATGTCGGCTGCTGATACGGAGTGACACACGGGAATTTGGCCGCGCCGAACTGTCCAATGCCCGGCTCCGGCTGTCCTTCCGTACACTGTCCTATGGCACTCTCGCGTTTTGACGGGCGCGTCCGGCAGGCGCAGAATCCGCTTAGCTCATTCGCTACATACAGCCGTACTGGAGCCGATAATGTTCGCCCTCCTCGCGTTTGTTTATAAGGTTGTGCCCTTTTTGCGCTGCTCCCACCGCTTTTCCTGGCCGCAGACCGGAGCCGATGGCCAGGACTATCAGGTTTGCCTGCGCTGCGGCGTTCGCTACCGTTACGACTGGGACTCCATGCGCCAGGTCGGCAAGCCTAAGGTGCAATCGGGCGCCTGGACGTAATCATGTTCGCAATGAACAATTCCTCTGACCTGCCGACGACAAACTGCGCTGGCCGTTAGCGGAGACGCAGGCATACCCGCAAGCGCCACCCATCATGTAGTTTCGGCCTTTCACTATTCTGCCGGCGTATTACTTCAACACCCGCAGATTCGCCAATTTGACAGGTTTACCCAGAATCTCGGTCTCTGCCGTGACCCAGTCGTCAAAGTCGTGGCCATCCTGCCGGCCACGCAGCTCGAACAACTGAAATGCCCTCAGGCGGATGCGCTCATCCATGTCAATGGTGGGAGTCGTTTCCTTTCGGGGCTGAGGTTTAGCAATGGCCATGATGTTTCTCCTTAGTTTATGGGCAAGCGCTACGACGAGGTGGAAACTGCTCTGAGCTGGTGCTTAGCGCTTTCCCTAGTTGCACCGTAACACCACCTCAGGACAGCGTCTGTGACGGGCCTGAAAAGAAGCCGGCGAAGTCCAGCTCTATGCCCAAACTGGCACTGCTCCTGGGTGACTACTCGAGCCTGCTTTGGCCTGAGTGGAGCATTTTGCCGTCGCCTTACACCAACCCGCAGCGCCATTGACCTTCCCTCACGCCCCGGCCTAACATACCCGCCCATCGGAGGGCTTTCGTTGCTCGGGGAGACCATCTCGCATTACCGCATTTTGGGCCAACTCGGAGCCGGTGGCATGGGCGTGGTTTATGAGGCTGAAGACCTGAAATTGGGCCGCCATGTTGCCCTCAAGTTCCTTCCCGAGCGTCTGGGCGGAGAACCGCAGGCCCTGGAGCGTTTCCAGCGGGAAGCGCGCGCCGCCTCCGCCCTCAATCATCCCAACATCTGCACCATTCACGACATTGATGAGAGTGCCGGCCGGTGGTTTCTGGTAATGGAACTACTTCAGGGCGAAACGCTGGCGCGCACAATCGCGGCCCGCCCGCTCGAACTGGAAACCCTGCTCGACCTCGGCACGCAAATTGCCGACGGCCTGGATGCGGCGCATGCGCACGGCATCGTTCACCGCGACATCAAGCCCGCCAACATTTTCGTCACCGCGCGGGGGCAGGCCAAAATTCTTGATTTCGGCCTGGCCAAGGTGCAGCCCGTGGCGGACGCCGCCTCCGTGCCGCCCACCATGACCGCGCCTGAGCACCTCACCAGCCCTGGTATCACCGTGGGCACCATGGCCTACATGTCGCCGGAGCAGATACGTGGTTTGCAATTGGACGCCCGCACGGACCTGTTTTCCTTTGGCGCTGTGCTTTACGAGATGGCAACTGGGGCGCTTCCGTTTCCCGGCGCCACCTCTGGGGTGATCTTCGAGGCCATCCTCAATCGCACGCCCGCCGCACCCGTTCGCCTCAACCCCACGCTTCCGGCCCGGCTGGAGGAGATCATCAGCAAGGCCCTGGAGAAGGACCGCGAGGTGCGTTACCAGTCGGCGGCGGAGATGCGCGCCGACCTGAAACGGCTGAAGCGCGACACGGAATCAGGGCGCATGGCGGTAGCCGCTCCCGTCTCCCGGCCAAAGCGCACAGGCGTGCGCGGCGCCCTACTAGTGGCGGGGATCCTGGCCTTGGGCCTGGCGATTTTCGCCAGCGAATATTATCTGCGCTCGCGGGTAATTCGCCGCAATTCCGCCGCCCAGGCGCAACTCGCTTCCGCGGCTGCCGCTCCGGTGCCGCATACTCTGGCGGTTCTACCCTTCCACGATATTTCCGGGGGCGCGCAAGAGAACAGTTGGGGCATCGGCATGACCGATGCCGTCATAAGCCGCTTGGCCTCCCTGCACGACTTAGCCGTGCGCCCCACCAGTTCGGTGCTCAAGTACGCGCAAGGACCCGCGGACCCCATGAAGGCGGCGCAGGAGTTGCAAGTGGAGTCGGTGCTGGACGGAACGTACCAGACCGTGGCTGGAAACGTGCGCGTTTCGGTTCAGTTGATTAACGCGCATGATGGCAGCACCCGCTGGGCCCAGCGTTACGACCTACACAGCAGCGACATGTTCAAATTTGAAGATGAACTGGCCACCCGCGTGGTGGATGGCATGAGCGTGCAGGTTTCCGGTGCCGAGCAAAACTCGCTACAGCAGCCGCTCACCGCCTCCCCGGAAGCGTACAACGATTACCTGCAGGCGCGCTTTTACCGTAACGAATACTTCATGCATTCCCGGCGCGAAAGCCTCCGCGAAGGCCGCCGTCTTTTGCAGCGGGCGCTCCAGGTCGATCCCAATTTCGCGGATGCGGAAGCCATGCTGGCCGACATGTACCTGATGGAAGCGGCCAATTTCGAGGAAAACGCCGCCGCCAACCTGCGCCTCTCCGCCGCTGCCGCCGAGCGCGCCTTACAACTCAACTCCCGTTCTCTGGAGGCGCTCCTCGCGATGGGCGATGTGTATGCCGAAACCGGCCAGAATGCGCAAGCCATCCGCACCCTGCGGCAGGCTATGGCTCTCGCCCCTAATTCGGAGACCGGTTGGGATTACCTTGGCTACGCCTACCACTACGCCGGCCTGGTCCAGCAGGCGGAACAGGCTTACCGCCGCAGCCGCCAGTTGAACCCCACCACACCTCGGATTTACTGGATGCACGGCCGCATGCTGCTTTACGTGGGCAGGCCCGACGAGGCCGAACAGGTCATGCGCCAGGCCCTAGCTGCCAATCCCGATCAGTACAAGGCTATGGCATTCCTTGGCGAGTTCCTCTACTACCAGGGCAAATGGAAAGAGGCCGAGCCGATTCTTGAACGTGCCGTCCAACTCGGGTCAGACACCGGCGACCAGGTTCCGCTTTTGCTGGCGGCCTTCCTCTATGCCTCCCGCGGCGAGCGGCAAAAGATTGATCCGCGCCTGTTTCAATACCAGGTCCAGAACGTCATAGATGGCGACCTAGCCTACTGGGTCGGCAGCATATACGCCCTTCTCGGCAATGCAAATGAGGCGGTTCTGTGGCTGAAGCGGGCCGTGGAATTAGGCAATCAGAACTATCCGTGGTTCCAGCGCGATAAAAACTGGGACAAGTTGCGCGGTGATCCCCAGTACCAGCAGGTGATGGCCCAGGTGCGCCGCCAATGGCAGCAATACACCGCCGAGTTCGGCCAGACTTAGGGACTCTGTTGTGAGTTCGTGGCGCGGACACCCTCGCGGCGCTTACTTCCCTTCGCCGTCGCCGTTACTGCCCGCCACTACATCCACCACTACTTGCCGCCGCACCGCCCGCTCCGCAACTTTGGTCTGCAGCACGCGCGCCCGGTTGGCCGCGGCCGTGATCGGCACCAGCCGCAGGATGTTCCTGCCGCTCACTTCCAGCTCAAAGCGGAACCAATCCGTGCGGTACAACCTCCCCGAACAGAAAAAGGTCGCCGAAGCCGCCACTGTCCCTCGAAACTCCTGGCTGCCCAGCGCAAGAAACCGGTCTCCCACGTCCTCCATCCAGCTGCGGCCGCCCACCAGAGGGTGGTTCAGTGGATATTTGGCAAACGGCACCGCGTCGTGGATCTTGCGAATTTGCACCAACTGCAGAAGAACCGAGCTCTTGGCCAAGTTGGTGATGATGACCTTGGCGTCTTCCTCGGATGGCCGCTCGATGTGGATGTGCAGCTCCGGCGCCCACTCCCGCTCAAATTGCTCCCGTGCCAGTTCCAGGCTCTTATCGGTGGCTGCGGCGTAGCGCAGAGTTGCCCGGGCCAAAATGACGGTAACTAGAGTAGTCACAATGGTCGCTAGTAGGGGAATGATGCTGATTACCGTCTGCAGCGACGGACGGGCAATCCAGGCAATCCAGCGCATAAGCATGAGTAGAAGTGGCGCTCGAATCCTGCCATGGGGAGATGCTGACCTTCGGGTGAGTAACCGTTTCCCGGTTACCTACCGACACGGGTAGACACGCCGGCAGTCGAGCCGCATTGTAAGAGTTAGCCAAAAGCCCTCTTCTCGGCAAATGCGGGAGGTACAGCGGCTTTGGTAATCCGCTGGCTATCCTTAGGCTTGCGACGCCGCCGCTGCCCGCCGGCTATGTTGCATTACAAACTCTCCGATTTCCTGGGCCGCCCGCTTGGCTTGCGGCAGAAAGGAAGCGAATACGTGCCACACGTGCGGCATATCTTCGTACTCGCTCAACCTCACCTGTACTCTCGCGGCTCGCGCCCGTTGCTCCAGGCGCAAAGCGTCGTCCAGCAAAATTTCGCTGGTGCCCACCTGGATCAGTAGGGGCGGAAGCCCCCGCAAATCGGCGTGCAGCGGCGAAACGAGCGGATTACGCGCGTCCTGCCCGCCCAGATACCAATCGGCAAACTGCTGCAGTCCTTCCCGCGTCAGCAGCGGATCCAAGGCCGCCCTGCTCTCGATGGACTCGCCCGTCATTTTCAGATCCACCCAGGGCGAAATGCACGCCGCGCAACTGGGCAGCTCCTCGCCGCGATCGCGTAATGCGGTGAGCAGTGCCAGGGTCAGCCCCCCGCCCGCCGAGTCCCCCGCCACCGCCATAGCGCGCGGGTCAGCCCCGGAGCTCACCAGCCAGCGATAGGCCAGCGCCGCATCCTCCAATGCGGCTGGGAACCGGTACTCTGGGGCGCGGCGGTAGTCGAGGACAAACACCCTCGCCTGTGCGGCGCGTGCTATCCAGCTGGTCATGTCCGCATAGGATTTGGCGGAGCCCAGCGCATAGCCACCCCCATGAAAATAAAGTATGGTGCGTCCACGTCCCGCCGGCGTGGTGATCCACAGTCCCGGTACCGGGGTGAAGACTGCCTCCACTTCCACGTCCTCCACCAGGCGGAAATTGCTGCGATAGAACTCCTCCACCGTGTCGCGCATCGTGGTCAGGTCGGACCCGCGGTCCTTCAACACCCCCCGCCACATCTCGTAAACCCGGTTCAGTTCCGCGGAACGCCCCATGCCGGCCCCCTAAACCTATTATCTATGCCCGAACCGTCACGAACGCAATCGGACGGTCCAACATTGCTAGCATCCAGCCCACGATCCCAGCACCACGTTCGCTTTCGCACACCGCATCCCACAAGCGGACACCGCCGCCCCTGGCTCCTCCTCCGTATCCTCGCAGATTGTTGAATCCATTCGGAGATGTCAGCGTCCATCCTTGTGGCACGATGCTTGCTTTTCATTGAGCTGGAGCGGCCATGACAAGACCTCTAACAATTGTTTTCTTAGCCTGCATCCTGGCGATTCCTCTCTTCTGCGTCGGCTCTGCGACAATTCCAGATCGTTCCCTGCTTAAAATGCCCCAGCCTTCGTCCTCGCGTCGCGGCCTGCATCGTTCTGTCCCTCGCTCCCGGAACTCCTCTGCTCGGCTGAAGCCGATCATTTCTAAGACTCGTACCCCCGATGATGAACCGGTCGTGGTCATCCTTTATGACGTTCGCCCCGGTTCCTGGATGTAACCGGGCATAAGTTCCGCTGCGCCTGTCACTTTGCCCAGTGACGGCAATCACAGTTCCATCCCCCAGGCTGTCCCATGCTGGCACAGGAAAGGGCCGCAGAGCCTCGGCCGCCCCGCTCCGCAGCCCATTGCAGATGGAACTCATGCACCTGTATGTGCGCCTGCAGTTGCTGCTCACCATATTTTTGGTGGTGCTGTTGTGGTCGCTTTACGTCCGGCTCCGTCGCCAGGAATTCTTCCGCTACTGGGCCTGGGCCTGGACTGCCTTCTCAGCCTTTCTGGCCATTGGCGCCGTCATTCTGCAGCTCCCTCCGCAATGGAACCGGTCGCGAACCGGAGCGCTCCTGCTCATGCTGGCGAGTGGCTTTCTGCAGGTTCCCTTGCTCGTGTTCGGTGCTTGGTCCTTTCGGCGTCCAACCCGGCCTTCTCGTGGCGCGGTCGCTATGGCGGTCGGTGCCGCTCTTGTGCTCGCGGCCCTGACTTTTGCCTGGTCCATGCGGTGGCAGGACAACCGCCTCACCAGTTTCGCTATCCGCACGGTGCCGCGCACTCTCACTCTGGCTGTGGCTTTATTGTTGTGCGCCTGGATCTTCCTTCGCGACTGGTGGCGCAGCCGCTCCTGGGCAACGGGCATTATTGGGATGTTTTGCCTGTTCTATGCGGGCGATCAAAGCGTATACGCGGCGGTGTATGCCCACCATCTCCTTCTCGGTTTGGCCTCTCCTTCGGTCCGCGGCTTCTTTGGACCTATAGCCAGCAGCCCCGCGCTGTTCTTTCTCGATCTCGTCAATTGCTGCGGCATATGCTTGGGCATGGTGCTGCTGCTGGTAGAGGAGCATAAACACACCGAGCATGCCTTGTGGCAAAGCGCTAACATCAGCCGCGAGATTGCCGCCAGCAACACCGCTTTACAGGCTGAGATTCTCGAGCGCCGACGTGTCGAAGCCGCCCTGCGGGATAGTGAAGATCGCTATCGCGACCTGGTGGAGAACAGCCAGGACCTCCTCTGCACCCACGATCTCCAAGGCCGGCTGCTTTCGGTGAATCTGGCTGCCGCTCGCATTTTGGGATATTCAGTCGAGGAACTGCTCCAAATGCCTATGCCCGAACTCATAGTCCCCGAATTTCGGGACCAGTTCCCCGCCTATCTCGACAAAATCCGCCAGGACGGGGCGGCCAAAGGCTACCTCTCTATGCTCACCCGCAGCGGTGAACACAGGATCTGGGAGTTCCACAACACCCTGCGCACTGCAGGGATTCCCACCCCCATTGTGCGCGGCATCGCGCATGATGTTACTGAGCGCAGACAGGCCGAGCGCGCTCTGCGCTACAGCGAACAGCAGCTTCGCGAGTCCCACAAAATGAAGGCCGTAGGACGCTTGGCCGGAGGGATCGCCCACGATTTCAATAATCTGTTGCTGGGCATTACCCTCAACATTGAGCAGGCTCTCCGCCAACTCGGTCCCAAGGACTTCGCCCTCATGGATTATCTGGACCAGGCTCTCAACGCCGCTCTCGGGGCCGCCTCGATCACTCGTCGCCTGTTGACCTTTAGCCGCCGCCAGGGATTCCAGTCGCAGCCCGTCAACCTCAATGATGTCATCGTCGCGACCAAAGACCTGCTCGACCGTCTGGGCGGAGAGAACATTCACATCGAACTCAACCTTCAGAATGACTTAGGCCGGGTGAAAAGCGACCCCGTGCAACTGCAGCAGGCCATTCTCAACCTCATGCTCAATGCCCGTGATGCCATGCCCCAGGGCGGCCGCATCACCATCCGGACGGAGAACTTCCATCTCAAACGTGCGTCTCACGCCGAACGCTTCAGTTCCGTCCCCCGCCCCGGACTCTACGCCGTAGTGGAAATCGGTGATACCGGCGCCGGGATGGACGAGGAAACCCTGTCCCACCTCTTTGAACCTTTCTTCACCACCAAGCAGGCCACCACCGCGGCCGGTCTGGGTTTGCCCATTTGCTATGGCATAGTCACTCAGAGCGACGGACACATTTCCGTGCGCTCCGAACCCGAGCATGGCACCACCATCCGCGTCTACCTGCCGCTGCTACAGGGGAGTGCGGCGGAGACGCAGCCCGTCCCAGCCGCGCTTCCCCTCTTGGAATCTGTTCACCCTCAAATCGCCCGCACGGTGCTGGTGGTGGACGATACGGAAGTGGTACGCAATGCCGTGGCCCGCGATTTGCGCGGCGTTGGTTATTCCGTGCTGGCCGCCGGCAATGCCACCGAGGCTCTTCTCCTTAGCGATCAGCACAAAGGCCCCATCCACCTCTTAGTGGCAGACGTGGTCATGCCCGGTATGAACGGCCGGGAACTGGCTCGCCACCTCTCGCGAAGACGGCCTGATCTGAAAGTCGTGTTTATGACCGGCTACGACAGAGACACCATCGCTTCCGAGGACCCGGTGGACGCGTCGGAGACTGTGCTTTATAAACCTTTCAGTTCCTTGGAATTGTTTGCCGCCCTCGGCAAACTCCTGGACCGCGAAGCCGCCTGACATGGCGTGCGATAAGCTGGGCACTCAACTCTGCCGGGCACTGGGCGAGCGGAGCTCGCCTCATCTTGCTTTGCACTCTACTCATACCTCAGCGCCACAATCGGGTCCACGTTGGCGGCGCGCCGTGCCGGAATGTAGCTGGCCAGCACCGTCACCCCAACCATCACCACTACCATCACCATGATCGTGATCGGGTCAAACGCGGTCACCTGAAACAGTTGGCTGGAGAGAACTTGTCCCAGCGCGAGAGCCACCACCAGGCCCACCGCAACCCCGGCGCCCACCAGGCGCATGCCCTGACCCACCACCATCCCCAGCACTTCCAGCCGCCGTGCGCCCAGCGCCATGCGAATGCCGATTTCCTGCGTGCGCAGCGCCACCGAGTAGCTCACGATTCCGTAAAGTCCCAGGGCGGCCAGCAGCAGGGCGATTCCCGCGAATAATCCCAGCAGCGTCACCGCGAAGCGCCGCGGCCCCAGCGAATCCGAAACACGCTGCTCCATGGTCTGCAAGTCGTAAGCTGCCGCCTGGGCCGGGTCCACATCCTTCACTGCCTGGCGAAGTGTCGTACCCAGGCTGGAAGGATCGGCCGAAGTGCGCGCTACCAGGTGGGCTCCAAACACTCCCGGCGCCGCTGCTTCCTGCAGCAGCGAGTAATAACGGATCCCCTTGCCCGATTCTCCCACCAGCATGGAACGTTTGCTGTGCGCGGCCACGCCAATGATCTCCGCCCAGGGCCCGTTGTCGCCGCCAAGGCGGATTCGCCGGCCCAGGGGGTTCTGGTTTGGCCAGTACTGGTGCGCCAGATTATCGTCAATGATTACAGCCAGCGGGCTGTTGCCGCGATCCTGATCGCTGAAATTTCTGCCGCTAAGCAGCGGAATTTTCATCGCAGAAAAATACCCGGGCGTGACCCAGGCCAGATTACTGTGCGGACCGGGATCCCCCGGACCAGTTGCCCGGCCTTCGATCTGAAATGATGAAGCCGCGCCCGTTCCCGAAAATGGCAGGCCCACCACCGCGGCGGCGGCCTGCACGGCCGGCTGGCTGCTCAAACGTTTCGTGATCTGGTCATAAAAAGAAATCTGTTTCGCCGGCGAGCTATAGGCGGTGGGAGAAAGCGACACTGCCGCCGTCATCACGCCCTGCGCATCAAATCCGGGGCTGACCTCCTGCAGGTGCGCCAGGCTGCGGAGAAACAAACCCGCTCCCAGCAGCAGCACCAGCGCCAATCCTACTTCCGCCACCACCAGCGCCGAACGCAGGCGCTGCCGCCCCCGGCTGGCGGTGTTCGACCGCCCACCTTCCTTCAGAAATTCAAAATCGCCCGCCCGCGAGATCTGCCACGCCGGCGCCACGCCGAACAACACCGCTGCCACTACACCCACCACCGCGGTGAACAGCAGCACATAACCATCCATCGGAATAGTGACATTGCGGATCGTATTATCCGGAGCCAATCCGCGCAGCGCGTTCACTGCGCTGAAGGCCAGCCCCAGCCCCAGCAGGCTGCCGCCCGTCGCCATCAGCAGGCTGTCCGCCATGGTTTGCCAGATCAGATGCGATGGCCGTGCTCCCAACGCCGATCGGATCGCCAGTTCGCGGGATCGGCCGGAAGCTCGCGTCAGCATCAGGCCAGCCACGTTGGCGCATGTGATCAGCAGGACAAAGCCCACCGCCCCCAGCAGCACCAGCATGGGCGTGCGCAGGTCGCCATAGATGAACTCGATGAAGGGCAGTGCGAACATGCCCCAGCTGGAGTCTTTGGCATAGGCGGCTGCCTGGCCCGGCTCCACCGATTGTTGCGCCAGAACCTTAACGAAGGCCTCCGCCTGCTCGACGTCCACCCCGGGTTTCACCCGCGCAACCGCGAAATAGCTTTCATTGAAGCGATTGCCGGCAGCGTACTCCGAGGGTGCCAGGCCCAGCGGAACCCAGATTTGCGCCTGGTCAGGCCAGTCAAATCCCTCGCCCATCACTCCCACGACCTTATAGGCCTGTGAGTTGAGCTGGATGCTCTGGCCGACGATGGCAGGATCCGCGCCAAACACCCGCTGCCATGTCGCATGGGCAAGGATCACCTCGTGGTTGGCTCCCGGCTGGTCTTCCTCCCGACGAAAATCCCGCCCCAGCACCGGCCGCGCCCCGAAGGTCTGCATCCACTGCCAGGAAACGTTCGCCCCCAGCAACCGCTCCGGCAGGCCGTTGCCCACGTAGTTGTAGTCACCGGCGGTTACCACTGCGGCCGAAGAGAACATGCTCTTGCTGTCGCGCACGTTCACAAAGTCGGGCAGCGACACCTCAATGCTCTTCATGTTCAGCTTGTCATATTTGACGCGCACCGCCAGCAACCGTCCGGGATCGGATACGCCCGCGGGATGAAAGAACAGGCCGTTGATCACGCTGAACATTGCGGTATTGGCAGCTATGCCCAGCGCCAGCGTGAGCACCGCAATGATGGTGAACCCTGGCGTCTTGGCCAGGCGTCGCATTCCGAACCGCAGTTCCTGCCACATCATAAGTTGGTCCTTGGAAGCCTTCTCACCCCCTTACAGGGGCCCGGGAGCGGGTGCTTGGAAGTTGCCCCAACAGAAAGCACGGGCAAGCTACGGGCCAGGCTGCCCAGCGCCTAACAAGCTGATTCTGCTTGAGTTCTTCATCATTGCTGACCGCCGGAGTGTCCGCTTATGAACAGCGGTGTGCGAAAACGAACGGCCCGGTATTCCCCAATTCCCGCCACCCTCAACTTATTCGAACGACGAGAGACTGTGTCGCAATTCCAAAATTTCCAACCACAGCCCCCGAGCAGTGGATTCCAATGCCCGAAGAGGAGGAGTCGGGGGCGAGAATTTCAAGAGTCGGGGGCGAGAATTTCAAAATCTTAGCCGCGCAGCGGCGCACGAATGTAGCCCACGGCGTAAGCCGTGGGTACAAAGTGGGAACAATCGAGCCCCAGAGGGGCGAAAGCCCGCGTCAGCCTGGGGAAACCGCTTCCTGAACTTTGGCGCGAGCAATACATACCGCTACTTTGGCGGCTTTCAGGTATCCTAAAGGTGGCAGAAGGTGCCGGAGTCTCTATGCGTTCCGCATCCGAGATCACGGCCGCAAAAATGACGGAGTCGCGACAACACCCGGGAGGCGACTTTGACGTCGTCGCTCTGGGCGCCTCTGCCGGCGGCTTCAACGCTCTTTCCCGCCTGCTTGGACCTCTGCCCGAGGGCCTCGGCAGCAGCATTCTTGTGGTCCAGCATCTCAGCCCCGATTACCGCAGCGTCCTCGCCGAACTGCTGGAACGCAAGACTAGCTTGCACGTCCACCAGGCCAGCGACGGAGAAAAGATCATCCCCGGGGTGGTTTACGTGGCTGCCCCCAACCTGCACCTGCTGGCCGAAGCCGGCGCCGTGCGCCTGCTGCGCACTCCCGCCGTTCATCACTCCCGGCCCTCCATTGACCTGCTCTTCGAGTCAGTAGCGGTAAACTACGGGCAGCGCGCCATCGGTATAGTTTTGAGCGGCTCCGGGCGGGACGGCGCTGCCGGCATCCAGGCCATCAAGGCCGCCGGCGGCACCACCATGGCCGAAGACCCGGCCACTTCGGAGTTCAGTTCCATGCCCTACGCGGCCATTGCCACCGGCTGCGTGGATATTGTTTTACCCATCGCCCGGATGGCTAAGACCCTGATTGAATTGTGCGGAACTGTAGCTCATGACTGACCAGAACCAATTAACGCTGCATCAGCTCGTTAGCGAGCTGGCCAATAACCGCAATCTTGACTTGCGCGGCTATAAGACCAGCACTCTCGAGCGCCGCATTCGCAAGCGCATGGGCGAGGTCAACACCCGCACTTACTCCGACTACCTCGACAAGGTCCACCAGGATGGGCACGAAGTTGACGCCCTGCTCAACACCATCCTTATCAACGTCACCGAATTTTTTCGCGATCCCCCGGCTTGGGAGGTGCTGCGTACTGAGGTGTTGCCCGCCATGCTGCGGCGCCTCAAAACCGGCGACCCTTTCCGCGCCTGGTGCGCTGGCTGTGCTTCCGGCGAAGAGCCTTACTCTCTTGCCCTTCTGGTGAGCGATTTTCTGGGTCCTAAGCTGGGCGATTACGATATCAAGATCTACGCCACTGACATTGACGAAGAAGCTCTCGCTCTTGCGCGCCGCGGCGAATATCCCGCCGACTCCCTGCGCCGCCTGCGCCCCCAATGGCGCGAGCGTTATTTCTCCGGCGGCCCTCTCCTCCGCATCAATCGCGAACAGCGCCGCCTCGTGATCTTCGGCCGCAGCAACCTGATGCTGGACGCTCCTATTTCTCATTGCCAGCTCATCATCTGCCGCAACCTGCTCATTTACTTTTACCCCATCACCCAGAAGCAAATTCTGCTCCGCATGCATTATGCTTTGGAGCCGGGAGGCGTGCTCTTCCTGGGCAAGGCCGAATCCAAGCTCAGTGAATCCCATCTCTTCCGTCCCCTCAACCTGCGCTGGCGCTTGTTCCAGCGCCTCGACAACAACAAGGAAACCGCTCCTGCCACTCCCCCGACTCAAGTGGCAGAACCGGAGAGTCCCGTTATGGACAAAACCACACAACAGCTGAAAATCCTGCAGCTTTATCACCGCTACATCCTCGACACCCTGAAGTCCGGCATCATGGAGCTGGACAGCGCCGACCTTGTCGTCACCCACAATGATGCCGCCCTCGACATTTGGGCGGTTAACGGCGCCCGGCTGCAGGGCAAGCGCCTGCAAAATACCGACATTGTCGTTCGCTGCCCGGAAATGGGACGCCGTCTCGAGGAAAGTCACGGCACCTCTGACACCGTAGAGTTTCACTGCACTGCGCGCGAACCGGCAGGCGAAAAGATTATCCACGTCACCATTCGCCCTATCGTCTCTCCCGAGGGCGAACGCACCGGCACCCTCATCCATTGCGACGATGTCAGCGTGCAGGAGAAGCTGCAGACCACCGTCGAACAACTGGAGGCGACCGGCGAAGAATTGCAGTCCGCCAACGAGGAACTGGAGACCACCAACGAGGAACTCCAGTCCACCAACGAAGAGCTGGAAACCACTAACGAGGAGCTGCAATCCACCAACGAAGAATTAGAGACCACCAATGAAGAGCTCCAGTCGCTCAACGAGGAACTGGAAAACATGAACGACGAGCTGGAACATCGCACCCGGGAACTGCACGAAGTGACCGACCGCTACGCCGAGACTCTGCGCCGCTTGCCCTGGCCCGTCATGCTGCTGGATCGCGAGGAGAAAATTCAGCTGTGGAATTCCGCCGCCCAGAAACTGTTCGGCGTGAGCGCCACTTCCGTGGTCGGCGTCTCCATGGACCGCCTGCCGCTGGAGCAGTCGCTCAGCCGCACCCTGGTGCGCCGTTCCCGCGCTGTTGCCAAGAGCCAGAAAAGCGCCGTACTGCGCAACCTTGGTTTTCACATCGGCGCTCTCCGCCAGGTGTGCGATGTGCACTTTACTCCCATTGCACGCGACGCTGCTATGGAAGGCGTCCTTATCATGTTTGGCGTATCGCGCGGGCGGGCAGCCAGTCCGAATGACCAGACCGTCGCTCGTCCCACCTCCGGAAATGGACGCGGCAGCCCCATCGGCAAGAAGGGTTTTAAAAAACAGAGTTTACGTACCAAGAAGCGCTAAAGAGGGCATTCTTGCCGGCCTGCTGCATACGCTGGGAGACCAACCTTGAGAAGCACAATCCGCTCGTCGCATATTCGTGAGCGCTCGCGCTCGGCGCGGGAGCGTTCCAACCACCTTCGCCTCACCTCCAGGCACCTGCGCGACAGCCTGGAAATTCTGCGCGCCGGTGCCGGTCTCACGCCTTTGTCCCACCCCATCGGCCCGGAGCCCCATCATCTCTTCTCTCGAACTCCGCTGGAGTTCGCCGCGCTCATGCGGGAACGAGCTTGTAAAATCCGACAGGCTGCGCAGATGCTGTGCCGCCAAGCCACTGACCTCCGTGGTCAGGCCGGGGTCTTTCGTGCCCGTTCTGAGAACCTGCGCAACAAGCCGGTGACCTGTACTTAGCCATCCCAGGCGGCGCGTGGCGCTTCTCAAGTTTTGTGGCTGGTTACGACGTCATCCTTATGGGCGCCTCGGCGGGAGGAATTCCGCCCATTCAGCGCGTGCTCTCGGCTCTTCCCGCTGATTTTCCTGCCTCCGTGTTTGTGACCATCCACACCGCGGCGGAAGGGCCCCGATTGCTCTCCGACGTCCTTAGTCGCACCAGCGCGCTGCCCGTAGCCTATGCAGTGGATGGCGATTCCATCCGGAAATCCCGCGTATATCTCGCCCCGCCGGATCGCCATATGCTCATCCGTGACGGTGCCGTCAAAGTCACGGCGGGTCCGCGTGAAAACCGGCACCGCCCGGCCATCGACCCCTTATTTCGCAGTGCCGCCACAGCCTGTGGCTCCCGCGTCATCGCCGTCCTGTTCAGCGGCCTTCTCGACGATGGTACCGCCGGGATGAAGGCCGTAACTGCGCAGGGCGGCGTCACCATCGTCCAGGACCCCGAGGAAGCGCGCTTCTCCTCCATGCCGCAAAATGCCGTCAGGAACGACTCTCCGCGCTACGTCTTGCCGGTGCGGCAGATTGCCGCCACACTGACTGACCTGGTACTCAATGGAAGCCAGCGGCAAGGGGGCGAGGATCAGCTCAATTCCGATATAACCAATGAGGTCAAAATCGCTGAAATTGATTTGTCAGCTGTTGCGCGCGACAAACCCGGAACTCCCGCGCCCTACTCCTGCCCGGAGTGCAATGGAGCCTTATGGGAAGTGCGGGAGGGAGAGCTGCTGCGCTTTCGTTGTCGCGTGGGGCACGCGTACGGGTCGGAGAGCCTGCTGGCCTCTAAGAACGACGAACTGGAAACCGCCTTGTGGACCGCTCTGCGCACCTTGGAAGAGAAAGCGGCCTTGCACCGCCGTCTTTCCGAACACGCCACCAGGCGGCGCAATGTGCGAGCCGCCAAACACTTCCAGCAGAGCGCCGACCAAGTCCACCAGCAAGCACAGTCTATTCGCCACCTGCTGCTGAAGGACGAGCAGCCTCCCCTGACAGGAACTGAACATTGAGGCCGCGGCGGCCGCTGCTTACTCTCCGGATTCAACCGCGGCGCGGGCTTGCCGCCCCCCGCCTCCGGTCTTGCGCCACGCCTGCTCGATCTTCTTCTGGTTCGCGATCCGGTTCAGCACCGCATTCAGAATAAAACCGCTGATGGTCCGGCGCTCCCGTTTGGCTGCGTCGCGGATCGCTTCCGCTTCCTCTTCCGAGCAGCGCACCAGCAGTGCTGTTCTCTGTTTTGCCACAGGGCTACTCCGCTATCTAATGATATCCCACCCGCCGAATAGTGCAAGCGACTAATTCCCCCATCCCCCAGCACGAACCGCCTGCACTCTTCCAGCCAATTGCTGCGCTCCGGCTGCCCACACATCCTTAATTCCCGGCGAATCCGTTATGCTGGTCGGCTGTTACTCAGCGGAACTTAGTGGCTATGGGCTCTCCACCACGCTTCGCCGTCCAGCAGTTGACCGCACCCGTGATGCGCCTATGCCCCTTTCTGTGCCTGGTGCTCGCACTGGCCTCAGGAGCATCGGCACGCAGCCGCGGCCAATCTGCCTCGGCCGGTCCCCGCATTGCCAACGCCGCCCGGGTCAGCCGTGCCCCTCGCCTTGATGGAACCCTTAATGACCCGCTTTGGCAGGCTGCCGCGCCGATCACCGACTTTCGCCAGCGCGAGCCCGCGGAGGGCGAACCGGCCACCGAGTCCACTTCCGTCCGCATCCTCTATACCCGCCGCGCCGTTTACTTCGGCATCGTGTGTTCCGATTCCCGCCCCGCGCAGATCGTCGCCACCGAGCTGCGCCGTGACCTCTCCCAGGCCCTCGACGATTACTTCGAAATCATCATTGATTCCACCCACGATCATCGCAATGCCTACGTCTTCGAGATCAACCCGCTGGGCACGCAGCGCGACGGCGTCATCACCGAGGAGCAGACCGGCGACATGTACGGTGACGAGTTCGACCCCGGCTGGGACGGCGTCTGGACCTCTGCTGCCCGCATCACCGCTCAAGGCTGGACCGCCACCATCGAGATCCCCTTCACCACTCTCAATTTCATGCAGTCCCGCGGCGTGGTTTGGGGAATCAACTTTAAGCGCTTCATCCGCCGCAAAAATGAAGAAGACCTGTGGTCGAGCTGGCGCCGCTCTTTTGGCATCAACAAAATCAGCCAGGCCGGCGATCTGAGCGGCATTTCCCAAATCAACAGCGGCCGCCTCTTCATCGTCAAGCCTTACCTGCTGGGTGGATACCGCCATCTTCCGCCCCAAGCCGCTTTTAGCGGACTGCCCGCCGGCTCTACCCCGCTTTACACCGGCGGGCTGGATATGAAAATCGGCCTGCGCTCCAACCTCGTCGCCAACCTCACCGGCAATACCGATTTTGCCGATGCTGACGTAGACATAACCCAGTTCAACCTCACCCCTTACAAAATCTTTTTCCCGGAAAAGCGCCAGTTCTTCCTGGAAAACGCCGGCATCTTCAATTTTCCCCTCGATGGTGAGGGCGACCTGCTTTTCTTCAGCCGCCAAATTGGCATTGACCCCATCACCGGACAGGAAGTCCCCATCAACGGCGGCGGCAAAATCACTGGCTCCCTCGGCGGCTTTGACTTGGGCATCATGGACGTGGATACCCGCTCTCATGGGCCCAATCCCTATGCCAATTTTGGCGTGGTCCGCGTTAAGCGCTCCATCTTCGGCCAGTCCTACATCGGCGTAATAGGCGTGGACAAGCGCTCCGGCAACCCTCTCGACTCTTTCAACCAGACCGGCGGCGCGGACGCTCGCATCCTGCTCACCAAAAACTTGGTGGTCACCGGCGTGGCCGCGCAGACGCGCACTCCCGGCCTAACCGGCGGCCAATCGGATGTAGGCGGCTCGGCCACGTTCCGCAGCAATTTGTTCGATTTCATCGCCGAGCACCATAAGATCGGACGCAACTTCAATCCTGAAGTCGGCTTTCTGGAGCGCAACAACACCGTTTCCGATTATCTGGACGGCAACTTCAAGCCGCGGCCTCACATTCCGGGCGTCCGCGAGCTCAATTTCGAGAGCTTCCTGTTTCACGCCCCTGATACCAGCGGCTTGCTCCAGACCCAGGAATGGCAGGCTACTTTCCGCGCCCTGTTCAACAATGGCGCCTATTCCGACGACGACATCATTGACAACTTCGCCCAGCGCATCACCACTCCGTTCAATCTCTATAAGAATATTTTTATTCCCGTGGGTTATTACCGCTGGTCGCGGCACCAGCTCACCTACGGCTCAGCTGAGGACCGGCGGCTTACCTGGAATGTGTATGAGCGCTTTGGCAGCTACTATGATGGCCGCCTGAACGAGGCTCGCTTGCGCGGCACATACCGTGCCAGCGAGCATTTGTCCGTCAGCCTGGGAGAGCAGTGGAACCGCTTTCGCCTGCCCCAGGGAAATTTCTCGATCCTCTTCGGCGATCTGGAAACCGACTACTCCTTCTCCCGCTTCCTCATGCTCTCCACCCTGGTGCAGATGAATACTGCCAACACCCAGGGCGCCAGCGCCAACATCCGCCTTCGCTGGAATTATCGGCCGGACAGCGATTTCTTCATCATCTATACCGCCGGACAGCGCTTCGCCAGCCTCGCCGCTGCCAACCCCATGCAACTCATGGAGCACCGCCTGGCGGTGACGTTCACCTACTCATTTTCGCCCTGACGGCGCGCCCCAGCCTCCGCCGCCCGGAGTCTCCACACGCACGCGCTCGCCCACTTTCAGCCGCACGCTGGCCTTGCCGGGCAACTCTTCGTCTTTGCCATCGCCGCGTAGCACTTGCGTGCGTCCTGCCTTCCCCGGTTCGCCTCCGCTTAGCCCATAGGGCTGACTCTTGCGCCGGTCGGCCAGCAGCGTGACCTCGGCATCCGTCAGAACCTCGATCTCGCGCACAATGCCGTCTCCGCCGTTATATTTTCCCTTCCCGCCGCTGCCTGGCCGCAGCGAGTAGCGCCGCACGCGCAGCGGATACGCGTATTCCAGCGCCTCCGCCGGTGTGTTCAGCGAGTTGGTCATGTGCGTGTGTACTCCCGAAACTCCATCCTTGGTTGGACGCGCTCCCATCCCGCCGGCCACCGTCTCGTAATAGGCGAAGGATTCGCCTGTGCGCGGGTCCATGCCGCCGATAGTCAAATTGTTCATGGTCCCCGAAGCCGCCGCCGAAATCTGCTCTGGCATGGCTTCCGCCAGCGCCCGCAGCAGCACGTCCACAATCCGCTGCGAAGTTTCCACGTTTCCGCCCGCCACTGCGGCCGGAGGACGCGCGTTCACCACTGTTCCGGCTGGCGCGATCACCTCGATCGGCCGCATCAGCCCCGCGGTTGCCGGCACATCTTCCGCCAACAGGCAGCGGAATACGTAGAAGCACGCTGACCAGGTGATGGCCTCCACCGCATTGATGGCGCCTTCCACCTGCTTGTCGCTGCCCGTGAAATCCACCCTTACCAGCGGCCCTGCTTTTGCTTTGCGAAACGTGATCGCCACCGCGATCCGCACCGGTCGCCCGCTCACTCCATCATCGTCCAGCGCATCCTCGGCCCGGTAAGTGCCCGCCGGCACCTGCTTCAGGAACGCACGCATCATGCGCTCTGAATAGTCCAGCAGTTCGCGTGCCGCTTCCGTCACTCGCCGCAATCCGTAGCGCTCGGAAATTTCCTCCAGTCGCGTCAGCCCGGTATGGCAGGCTGCTATCTGCGCTCCCAGGTCGCCTTCCCGCTCCCCCGGGGTGCGCACATTGTTGAGCACCAACCCGAGCACGTCCTCATCAATCTTGCCGGCCCGCATTAGCCGCACCGGCGGAATTCGCAACCCTTCCTGATAAATTTCCCGGCACGGTCCCATGGATCCGGGATACGCCCCGCCTACGTCCGCATGATGGGCGCGCGCCGCCACAAAAAAGTTCGCCGCCCCGGCTCGACGCGCCTTGCCCGCATAAAACGGCGCCACCAGCGTTATGTCCGGCAGATGCGTTCCGCCGCAGAACGGGTCATTGAGCATGGCCATGTCCCCAGGCCCCAACTGCAGGCGTCCCAGCGCCGCCCGCACTGACATCGGCATGGAGCCCAGGTGCACCGGCATGTGGTCGCCCATCGCGATCACCTCGCCTGTGCTGTCAAACACCGCGCAGGAGTAATCGCGCCGCTCCTTAATGTTGGGCGAGAACGCGGTGCGCCGCAGCGCCGCGCCCATCTCTTCCGCAATAGAGTGGTATATGTTCTTGAAGATTTCCAGTTCGATGGGATCGCTTGCCATGCCGGAAAAGTCTACGCCATCTGATCCTTCAGAATCACTTCTCTCGCCTAAGCCCCGCGAAGGCCCCGCTTTCCTCTGCTTTCTTTCCACTACCCTCTTTTCCACAGATTTCTTACCCCCCGATCTCCTCCCTCCGGGGGAACCTGAATTTGTAATTGACAGCCGTACTTTTCCACCGCACCATCACACCAGATGTGCTGCTCGCAGCGAGAGCAGTCGGGGCCTTTCGTAGCTTTAGCAAGGGAAATTGTTCACGGAGGGATACTTCGATGCCAATGAAGAAAAAGGCAAAGAAAAAGAAGAAACACTAAGCGAGCTCTGACCTCGCTTTTGGGCCCTGAGAGTTCTCGGTCTCCGCTACGGTGGAGACCTTTTTCCTTTCCTGTGTTTCCAAAATCCCGAATCCTTACGAAAGTTGTTGTTCTCTGCCCCGCATCGTGCTAGAAACACGCCAGCAACCTTACTCAGCACGCCATACTTTCTCCTGGGGAAGAAGGATGAGCCTCACCAAAAAGAAAGCTGAAAAAGCCAAGTCCATCGAACCGGTTATCCCCGACAAGCTCTACTTCCGCATCGGTGAGGTCGCCGATCTTTGCCAGCTGCCCACCTACGTGCTGCGCTTCTGGGAGACGGAATTCCCCCAACTCCGGCCCTCCAAGAGCAGCACCGGCCAGCGCATGTACCGCCGCCGCGATGTGGATAGTGCCTTGCGCATCCGCAAGCTGCTTTATGAGCAAGGCTTCACCATTGCTGGTGCCCGCCAGCACCTGCGCGACGAAGCTCGCGCCGCCGCCGCCCACCAGACCGCCTTGCCCTTCCCCACTCACCACACCAGCGAGCTTAAGCGGGTGCGCCAGGGCTTGCGCGAGGTTCTCGGCATGCTCTCCGCTCGCCCCCACTAGCGTCGCAGCACCTACCGGCTGCGGTCCCAGCTCCGGCAGTTCGTAGCATCAGCATCTCCCCCACTTTTAACCGGAACCTTGTGGGCACGGGGCTTTGCCCCGTGCAGGGCGAGCGCAGCTCGCCTTCCCGATTGTCATCCTCGCCGGCATTGCGCGAATCGGCTCAACCCTCGCTCTCCGGTGGTAAGCTCTTACCGCTATGAAGGGTTCTGTCCTGCCATCCCGCTGTTTGCTCTTTTTCCTTCTTGCGGCAGTCTGCGCCTCTCCCCTTCTGGCCCAGCATCACGATATGCAGGGCATGACCATGCCCGTGAGCAGCACCGCCACCCTTGCGGTTGCAGACAACCCTGCGGCCCAACTGCTCACCGTCAAACTCGGCCCGCTCAAACTGCCCGCCCACACCGACCACATGCAAACCGCCCAGCCCCGTCCCCAGTTTCTGAAAATTCCCTTCGACGGCTGGATCATCGCCTATCATCCCCGCCTGGTGGATGCCAGCGGCAACCCCATTCCTGGGCGCCTCCTCCACCACGTCGCCTTCTACGACACATCGCGACCCGACTTTGTCTGCCCCAACAAGCAGGAGCACATCTTCGGGGCCGGTGGCGAAATGAATGACTGGCCAGCCACTCCCGGCTTCGGGTATCGCGTCCACCCCGGGGATCGCATCCGCATTAGCAGCATGTTTCACAACCCCACTCCCACCAGCTATCCCGCCGCCTACTTGGAAGTTCGCATCGAGTACCGCAAGATCGGCGCCGCCGGCACGCCGCTCAAAAGCGTGTACCCCACCTGGCTGGACGTGAAGAGCTGCCGCGACTCCACTTACGACCTCAAGCCCGGCCGCAATGTCACCACGGGCGATGTAACGATGGATTACCCCGGGATCCTGCTCGGCGTGGGCGGTCACATGCACGATTACGGCCGCGAATTAGTGCTCACCAACTTAACCCGCGAACAGACGGTAGCCTCTCTGGCCGCCAAACTCGACGCCAATGGCCACATGCTTTCTATGCCTATTGTTCTGTTCATGAACCAAGGTGGGTACAAAGTCGCTAAGGGCGACCGCATGCAGATTACCGCCACCTACCAGAATCCCACCGGCCACATACTGCGCGAAGGCGCCATGGGCATCGTCGTCGGCTATTTCCTCCCCGCCGACCCGCAGCAGTTCGAGAAACTGCACCGTCCCGGCGGCGGCCTTGGGAAGTGAATCACTAATCAGCGCCCTTGCACTCGACTTAGCTGCTGAATGCTGAGTACTGTGTGCCCCTTACGCCGCGTGTTTCTCCACCAGGAAGGCCATTGCTGTGCGCAGCGCCTCATCCCCGCTGGGGGCGATCGGAAACGACTGGTCCGGCAGCTTGCGCCACACCCCGTTCTCCTGCACGTAGGTGGAAACGTAATAAGGAATGTCCGGGTTGGAATAGGAGTGCCATAGTTCCAGCTTGTAGGACATCTCCGCAATGATTACCAGCCCGGTTTTCACCAGTTCCCAGGACTCCGTGATCCCGGCAAAGCATCGAAAATCCTCCAACGCGTTCACTGCCATGCTGCGTATCCTCCATTCCATCTTGCCAGACCGGCGTGTTGACGGCTTTCCGCAGGCGTCGGCGCAGCAAAGGACCTGCTTCACCGCAGCCCCGCCGTCGCTGCACCATGGTGGTCAGATGCCACTTTCCCAGCCTTGGCAGCAAGATAAGGTCCACTGTCGGGCACGAACGGGCAAGCCATTCTATCGCCTATCGTCCAGCGACCATCGGCTTACACCAGCGGTTCCCTGATCATCTAAACTGGAACAGATATGCGGGCCCTGCTCAAACTGTTCGCGGTTGCTGTCCTGGTGGCTGCCGCCTGGCTGGCTTGGGCGCTGTGGCTGCCTGTGCGCCCGGAAGGACAAAAGTTCGTTCTCTTGCACCCCGGCTTCACCACCCGTCATATCGCGTTCGCCCTTAAGTCTGCGGGTGTGATTCGCAGTTCCACCGCCTTCCTGCTCTGGCATTTTGTGGTCCACCCGCGCACCCTCAAGGCCGGTGAATACCTGTTCGATCAGCCCGCCAATGCCCTGCAGGTGCACCGCCGCCTGGCTCGCGGCGACGTTTATGTCCACTCCGTGGTCATTCCGGAAGGCTTCAACATTTTTGAAATTGCCCAAGCCATGCAAGCCGCTGGCCTCGGCTCGGAGCAGGAATTTCTCCAGGCCGCGCGCACCGACACCATCCTGATCAAGGATTTGGATCCTCAGGCCACCTCGCTTGAGGGCTACCTGTTCCCGGATACTTACCAGTTCACTCGCACCCAAACCCCCACCGACATGCTGGCCATCATGGTCCATCGTTTTCGTGCCCAGGCTCGCGCCATGGGGCTCACCGGCAACACCCACCAGGTGGTCACCATGGCCTCCATTGTGGAGAAAGAAACCGCGGTCGCGGAGGAGCGGCCGGTGGTGGCCAGTGTTTATTACAACCGGTTGGATCAGCGTGTGGCTCTCGACGCCGATCCCAGCGTCATCTACGCCGAACTGCTGGCCGGCAAATACTCCGGCACCCTGCATCACGACGATATGCAGTTCGACTCCGCCTACAACACGTATCGCCACATCGGCCTGCCCCCTGGTCCCATTGCCAACCCCGGCCTGGCTTCCCTCCGAGCTGCCATGCATCCTGCCAACAGCCCTTACCTTTATTTTGTCAGCGCCGGCGACGGCCACCATCGCTTTGCCGCCACTCTGGAAGAGCATAACCACAATGTCGCTCTTTACCGCAAAGCGGTTTCCGTGATGCGATAAACCCGCTGCCCTGCTTCTATCCGCCGCATCTAATCAGCATTGCGCTGTTCCCCGCAACCCCAGCGCAAGGAGCAGCCCTTATATATACTTTTAGAGGATTAACTTTCAGACTCGCCAATTTATTCTTAATGGCTCTTCCTGCTCGCCGACGTCTTCTGCTGCTCCTCCTCGCAACCGTCCCGCTGAGCGGCTGCCTCTTCCGTTCCCGCAAGGTCGAGAACCGCATCAGCACGGCCAAGTTGCTCACCGCCACCCGTGACGAACTGGCGGACCGTATCAATTCTGGCGCGAATAAGATTCACACCCTCAATGCCACGGTGGACATTGACACCTCCGTCGGCGGCGAGGTCAAGGGCAAGATCACCGAATACAAGCAGATTCGCGGCTACGTGCTGGTGCGTAAACCCGATATGCTGCGCATGATCGGCCTCATGCCCATCGTCCGTAACCGTGCCTTCGACATGATCAGCGACGGCAAGACTTTCAAATTGTGGATTCCGGTCAAAAATAAGTTCATTGTTGGCCGCAATAACGTTGTGCTTCCCTCCAACCAGCCCCTGGAGAACATCCGCCCTCAGCAGATCTACGACTCGCTTCTGCTCCGCCAGATCAGCCCCGAAGACATTGCTGTCCTGGAAAATGGCTACGAGGAAATTCAGGACCCCAAAACCCACAAGTGGATGCAGCAACCTGACTACGAACTCGACGTCATCGCCAAGAACGGCGAAGGCTGGTACCTGCAGCGAAAAATCATTTTCAACCGTGCCAACCTGGAACCCGACCGCCAGCTCATGTACGACCACAACGGCTACGTGGCCACCGATACCCGTTACAGCGACCTTCGCGACTACGACGGTTTTAAATTCCCCTCGGTCATCCAGATCTGGCGCCCGCAGGAGGAATATTCCATCGTCCTGACCATGGTGAAGCTGCAAATCAACCAACCGCTCACCGACGATCAGTTTGTCCTGCAGCAACCCCCGGGGGCCCAGGTGGTGCATTTGGACCAGCCCCGCCCTCCCAAGCCCTGAAACTGGCGGAATCCTGCGAGATCCGGGCGCTTCTGCCATGGTTAATTCGTGATGTCTAATTTTAATCCTGGTCGCGACCCGAGCTACACGAGGCGAGCGCAGAGTAGATGCCAGATGCTAATTGCTAGTAAGCTAGGTAGCCAGCCAGCTAATCAGCCATGAACAAAATGATCGTCGCCAACCTGCTGCACCGGCCCATTCGGTCGCTGATCAGCATCGTCGCTGTCGCCCTCGAGGTCATCCTCATTCTCCTCATCGTGGGCCTCTCCATGGGTATGCTCAATGACGCTCGTACCCGCCAGGAGGGCATCGGTGCTGATGTCATTGTCACCCCCCCAGGCTCCTCCTTCCTCAGCGGCATCACCGGCGCCCCCGTTTCCATCAAGGTGGCCAACATCCTGCGCAAGCTGCCTCACGTCGTGGCCGTCGCTCCTATCGTTACTCAGCTCACCACCACCGGGAATGTCGAGGTCATTTACGGAATTGACTTGGAGACTTTCCCCCTCACCGGCCCCTTTGAGTACCTCTCTGGCCACCCATTCCAGGGACCCAATGACGCCCTCGTGGACGACTACTTTGCCGACACCAGCCACGTCAAGGTCGGCGACCACATCCAGATCCTGAACCACTCTTTCCGCATCTCCGGCATCGTCGAGCATGGCAAAGGTGCCCGGAAATATGTCCCCATCGCCACTCTCCAGGACCTGATTGGCGCCTCCGGCAAGGCCTCCGTTTTTTACGTCAAGCTGGACAATCCCGAAAACGCCAATCTCGTGGTCAAGGAAGTAAAGGCTGTGCCCGGCATGGAAACCTACACCGTGCGTTCCATGCGCGACTATCTTTCCATGATGACCCCGGCCAATCTTCCCGGATTTAACAAGTTCATCACCGTCGTCATCAGCGTGGCCGTCACCATTGGCTTCATCGTCATCTTCCAGGCCATGTACGCCGCCGTCATGGAGCGCACCCGCGAAATCGGCATCCTCAAGTCTCTGGGCGCCTCCAAGCTGTATATCGTCAATGCCATCCTGCGCGAAACCGGGCTGCTGGCCTGTGTCGGCATTGCCCTGGGCATCGCCATAAGCTTTCTGGCCCGTGCCGTCATCCGTGATCGCCTTCCGATCGTGCCCATGCACATCACCGGCGACTGGATCTGGCGGGCTACCTTAATCGCTTTAGTTGGCGCTCTGGCCGGTGCGCTCTACCCCGCCTTCAAGGCAGCCCGCAAGGATCCCATTGACGCTCTGGCTTATGAGTAACCACCGTGCCAGCAAGCAGTTGCAACTCCCCCTTCGGGAGTTACTGGCGAGGGTAGCCGCGTTGACAATCACTGTCGGCTACGTTATCTTCTATTCTTTGGGACAACTGTTGTCGCCCGCCTGAGCCCCCGTGCTTTTTTCACTGAGGCGTGGGAACGATTCAGCGGTCTTCTTAGCTGTTTTTCATTCTGGGAGAACCTTGATGTCAACCTATTTCCCCAAAGCGGGGGAAATTGCGCGCAAGTGGTACGTCGTGGATGCCAGCGGCCAGCCTTTAGGCCGTCTCGCTACCCGTGTCGCCCGCATGTTGGAGGGTAAAAACAACCCTCGCTACACCCCCTTTATGGATACCGGTGACCACGTCGTAATCATCAATGCGGACAAGGTTCGCCTCACCGGCATGAAGGGCGAGAAGAAGGTTTATCACCGCTACACCGGCTATCCCGGCGGCCTGCGCAGCGAAGAGTTCACCAAGCGCATGACCCGTCGCCCCGAAGCGGTGTTGCAGGACGCCATCGTCGGCATGCTGCCCAAGACCAAGCTGGGCCGCAGCATGGCTTCCAAGCTCAAGGTTTACCGCGGCGATAAGCACCCGCACGAGGCCCAGAAGCCGGAAACTTTGGCTTTGGCTTAGTTACACGCGGTCCCGAATCGGGCCGCTAATTTTTTGGGAAGGAATAACATTTTGCTAGCAGCTGGACGCTAGCAGCTAAGCAGCTACTATGGCAGATTTGGTTCAGTATTATGGTACAGGCCGTCGCAAGTCGGCGATCGCCCGCGTTTTTTTGCGTCCGGGCAGTGGCGAGTTCAAGGTCAACGATCGCCCCTTTGAGAAGTATTTTGTCACCGAGTCGCAGCGGGTGAAAGCGCGCCAGCCGCTGGTCTCCACCGAGAGCACTGCCAGCTTCAATGTGCTGGCCAATGTCTCCGGAGGCGGTGTGGATGGCCAGGCTGATGCGGTGCGCCTGGGCATCGCCCGCGCCTTGCTTGAGTTCAACGCGGAACTGCGCAAGAAGCTCAAGGGCGAAGGTTTTCTGTCGCGCGACTCGCGCATTAAGGAACGCAAGAAGTACGGCCAAAAGGGCGCGCGTAAGAGATTCCAATTCAGCAAGCGCTAAGTTTCAAGGTTGCGGGATGTGCAATACAAATTGGGTTTGGAATTTTCAAACCTGCGAAGCTTTGAAACTTTTTCGGTTTCCTGGCCCCCGGCAAATGTCCGCTGGCCACTTTGTTAAATCTTCCCGCACCCTGCTGGGGCGGGGTGACGGGAATTAATCCGGTGCAGCTCGTGAGCCGGCGCCGGATGCAAACCTTTAAGGAGGTTGTTTGGCTAACATCACCATGAAGGAGCTGCTCGAAGCGGGCGTCCACTTCGGGCACCAGACCAAGCGCTGGAACCCCAAGATGAAGGAGTTCATCTTCGGTGAGCGCAATGGCATTTACATCATTGACCTGCAGAAGACGCTGAAGATGTTCAAGGAAGCGTCCAAGTTCGTGCAGGACCTGGCCACTGAAGGCAAGCTTCTGCTCTTCGTGGGCACCAAGCGCCAGGCCCAGGACGCCATCGCCGAGGAGGCGCAGCGCTGCAGCATGTACTACGTCAACCAGCGCTGGTTGGGCGGCCTGCTCACCAACTGGACCACCATTCAGAAATCCATCAAGCGGCTCAAGGAACTCGATGAAATGGCCACCGACGGCCGCTATGAGCTGCTGCCCAAGAAGGAAGTCATCAAACTGGAGCGCGAGCGCAAGCACCTGCAGGCCAATTTGGCCGGCATCAAGGACCTTGGCCGCCTCCCCGATGCCATCTTCGTGATTGACTCCAACAAGGAGCAGATCGCGGTGCGTGAGGCCCGCAAGCTCGGCATCCCCGTGGTCGCCGTGGTGGACACCAATTGCGATCCCAGTGAAGTGGATTACGTGATTCCCGGCAATGACGACGCTCTGCGCGCCATTCGCCTGTTCGCCTCCAAGGTCGCGGACTCCGTTGTTGAAGGCGCCCAGGCGGCCAGCGATAAACAGGCTGCGGAACTGAGCGCTGCCCAGTACGCTGCTGAGTCGGCCGCCCAGGCCGAGGGTGCTGCTCCGGCGGAAGGCGCCTCTGAGGCTACCGGCGAAGACATCAGCATGGAAGACGTGCTTGGCGGCAGCCCCCGCAAGCGCCCCGAGGCTGCCAAGGAATCCGCCTCCGAGGAAGTGCCGCAGGTCGAAAGCCAGCACACGTTCTAGCCATCAGCTGTTAGCGCTCAGCCGGCTCTGCTACGGCAGAGCCAACCAGTGAAAGCTGAAAGTCTAAAATTAGCGGCTAAAATCTTGGCCAGCCCCAGCGGGGCGGCATAGTAAAGCCCAGGACGGAAGTCCTGGGTAGGGTCGCAGGAATTATAAGAGTCCCGTAGGGACGGCACAAAGAACACGAGCTTCCGACCCGCGTGCGATGCTTCCGCGCGGGTCATTTCATGTAGGTTGAACCATGCCGGTGGTTGCTGCACTGCCCGAGGATCGGCAGCCGGAACGCTGCCAGAAGACCCCCGGGTGCTCCCTGGCAGCGGGACACAAAGGGTCTTGTAACGTTGAGGAGAAGAAGTCTGATATGAGCACTACTACCGCAAATGTTTCTGCCGCACAGGTGAAAGAGCTCCGTGAAAAAACCGGCGCTCCCATGATGGACTGCAAGCAGGCCCTTACCGAAGCCAAGGGCAATCTCGAGCAGGCCGTTGTTATCCTGCGCAAAAAGGGCATGGCCTCCATGCAGAAGAAGGCCACCCGGATCACCAGCGAGGGCTCCGTCGCCAGCTATATCCACGCCGGCGGCAAGATCGGCGTCCTGGTCGAGGTCAATTGCGAAAGCGATTTCGTCGCCCGCACTGACGACTTCAAGGAGTTGGTGCACGATGTCGCCATGCACATCGCCGCCAGCGACCCCAAGTTCATCCGCCGTGAAGATGTCACCCCCGAGGCCTTCGAGCGCGAAAAAGATATCTATCGCGCCCAGGCCAAGGCCACCGGCAAGCCTGACAATGTGGTGGAGCGCATCGTCGAAGGCAAGATGGGCAAGTTCTACGAGGAGGTCTGCCTCTACGAGCAGCCCTTCATCAAGGACCAGACCGTCAACATCTCGCAGCTGATCGCCGCAAAAATCGGCAAGCTCGGCGAGAATATCTCGGTGCGTCGCTTTGCCCGCTTCAAGGTCGGCGACGCCGGCGAAACCATCGCCATCAGCAAGGGCGAACCGAAAGCCGAATAATGTTTCAAGGTTTCGCACGTTTCAAGGTTTCAGCCGGCCCATGTTCAGAAACTTTGAAACCTTGAAACTTTGAAACCTGTAGTGCAAACTCGTTCTTACACATGTCCACCGTCACCCCGGTCTTCAAACGCGTGCTCCTCAAGCTCTCCGGCGAGGCCTTGGCCGCTGGCCAGGGCTTTGGCGTAGATAGCGTGCGGGTGCAGGAAATTGCCGCCGAATTGCAGGAAGTCCATTCCTTGGGCGTGCAGGTCGCGGTGGTGGTGGGCGGCGGCAACTTCTTCCGCGGCGTCGCCGAGCAGGCCCGCGACATGGACCGCGTCTCCGCCGACCATATGGGCATGCTGGCCACCGTCATCAACGCCCTCGCCCTGCAGGATGCGCTCGAAAAACACGGCGTCTACACCCGCGTCATGTCCGCCATCGAAATGAACCAGGTCGCCGAGCCCTTCATCCGCCGCCGCGCCATGCGCCACCTGGAAAAGGGTCGCCTCGTCATCTTCGCTGCCGGCACCGGCAATCCCTACTTCTCCACCGACACGGCCGCTTCCCTGCGGGCCATGGAAATTAAGGCGGACGTCATCCTCAAGGCCACCAAGGTGGATGGCATCTACGACGCCGATCCCGTGCTGGTCAAGGATGCCAAGATGTTCGACCAGATCAGTTACATGGACGTGCTCAGGAAGGGCTTGCAGGTCATGGATTCCACCGCCATCAGCCTCTGCAAGGACAACAATCTGCCCATCATCATCTTCAATCTCAACCGCACCGGCAACATCAAGCGCGTCCTCATCGGCGAAAAAATCGGCTCCCTCGTCAGCGCCTAAGGGAATCTTCTCCGCGCGTAGGGAAACAGCGCGTAGGGAAACAGCGCGTAAGAAAACCTTCTCTCTGTCATCCCGCCAACACTGTCATCCCGAGCGAGGGCGTATGCCCGAGTCGAGGGACCCCTACCCTGCTGGCGTGACAGCAACTGCTCCAGGGTGTTCTGTAGAAAAGCATTGCCGGCGCTTTTCCTTGAAAAACTTGGCGTCATGCTGAGCGGCTTCAGCCGCGAAGCATCTCGCGTGCACCACCTGCGCCCCAGGGCGTAACCCTCGGCGACGCGAGGGCCCCCTCAGTTTCCTCCCGCCGCCACCGGCTTCCCGTTCGTGTCATACACTTCCACCGTGCCGTACTTGCTCAGCACGTCTTTGATCTGTTTGCCGTCGCCTACACACACTACCTGCAGGTGATCCAAATCCACATACTTGTGTGCCACCCGCTGCACCACCTGCGGCGTCACCTTCGCCACCTCGGCGGGGTAGCGGTCCCAGTAGTCCTCCGGCAGCCCATAATATTTCGAGGTCATCCAGTAGTTCAGCAGCGTCGCCGGCTTCTCTAGCGACAACGCAAAGCTGGCCACGATGGCATGACGCGCATCCTCCAGATCATTTTCCGGCACGGCCTGCTCCCGAATGCGCTTCAGTTCTCCCAGCAGTTCGTGCATCGAGCCATCGGTCACCGCGTTGCGCACCTGCGTTTCGGCCACGAAAGCGCCCGGATAGGTATCCGCCGTGTAGTAGCTGTAAGCCCCGTAGGTATAGCCCTTCTCTTCCCGCAAATTGAGGAACAGCCGCCCCGTTGGCCCCTCCCCCAGTATGCGGTTCATCACCCGCAGCGGAATGAAATCCGGATCGCTGCGCCGCAGCGCAAAATCTCCGGCCACAATGTTGGTCTGCACCGATCCCGGACGGTCCACCAGGTACACCTTGGCCGGCTCTGGTGCCGGCAATGCCGCGAGTTTCGCTTCGCTGACCGCCTGCTTCTTCCACGGCCCGAAATACTTTTCGATCAGCGCCATCACTTGCTTCGCCTGCACGTCCCCAGCCACGCCCAGAATTGCGTTATTAGGAACGTAGTAGCGGTCGTGAAACTGCTTGAGCTCTTCCGAAGTCGCCCCCTTCACCGAAGCCGGCGTGGGCGCGATTACCGCCGCCGGAAAATCCCGGTATAGCACCTGGTGGAACCGCTCCATGCTCAGGAAGTCCGGGTCCGAGCGCTCCTGTTCCAGGTCGGCCAGTTGCCGGGTCTTGTACTTGGCCAGCTCATCCTGCGGAAACGTCGGGTTCTCCACCAGGTCCGACACTAGGTCCAGCAGCTTGCCCGTGTTCTCCACCAGCCCCGACGCAGCCACCTGCGAGTGGCTCGACCCAAACTGCGCGGTGGCCGTCACCGTGGCCCCCATAGCGTCAGTTTCCGACGCGATTTGCGCGCTGTTGCGGTGCGTGGTGCCCTCCCGCAGCATGTCGGCGGTGAACTTGGCCAGTCCCGGCAGGTCTTTCGGATCCTGCAGGGCCCCTGATTTGATCCACAACGCGAAGTCCACCGTCGGCAGTTCGTGCCGTTCCAGCACCAGCACCGTCAGGCCATTGGGCAAATGGAACTCGGTCGGCCGCGGCAGCTTCACCTCCAGCACCTGCTTGTTCACCGGAGCTCGGTTCAGGCGCTGCACTGCGTTCACCGATACCGACTTGCTCCCCTCCTCCTGCGCCCCGGCCATTGTCCCCAGGCACAGCATGCTCACAATTGCGGCAATTAAGAATTGATTTCTTCTCATGGCGGGCTCCCTATCTTCCCCCGGCGGCGCCGGCGCGTGATTCGGGCAAGGTGGTCACGACTGCCCGCTCGTTGGTGATCAGATACTTCTGCGCTGCGCTCTTCACCTGCTCCGCGCTCACGCTGTCATATCTGTCCACGATGGTGTTGATCAGCCCTGGATCGTTGAAGAACACCGCGTACTGGCCCATCCGGATCGCCGTCTGCAGGTCTGACTCTCGCACCTGAATCATGCTCCGCCGGAACTGGGTGCGTGCCTTGTCTATCTCGGCGGCCGTCACCCCATCCTTGCCCACCGCACCAATCTCTTTGTAGATCGCCTGCTCCAGTTCTTCCGGCTTCACTCCCGGCCGCGGTATCGCCATCACGTAGAACATGCTCGGCCCTCGCCGCGAGTCCACCTGCACCTCAATCGAGGTGGCCAACTGCTGCTCCTTCACCAGGTGCTGGTAGAAGCGCGAGCTTTCCCCCTGCCCCACTATGTCGCCCAGCACCTTCAGCGCATAGTTTTCGGGCGTGTTGCCGGTGGGAATGTGATAGGAAATCAGCACCATCGGCAGTCGTGCCAGCGGATCGTAAACCGTTTCCCGGCGCTCCCCGTAATGCTCGTCTTCCGTAGTGTCGGGCTGTTGCGGCGACGGCTGCCGCGGAATCGCGGCAAAGTACTTTTTCACCTTCTCTAGCGCCACCCCCGGATCGAAATCGCCCACCAGCGTTAGCACTGCGTTATTGGGCGCGTAATAGATCCGGAAGAAGTCTTGCACGTCCGCCAGCGTGGCATCGTTCAGGTCCCGCATGGACCCGATCACCGAATGCTTGTACGCAAAATTGTCATAGGAAAGATTGTCAATCTCCAGGTACGACTTGCCATACGGCTGGTTGTCAATCCCCAGCCGCCGCTCTTCCTGCACCGCGTTGCGCTGGTTGTCCAGGTTGGGCTGGTTCACCGCCAGGTGACCCATGCGGTCCGCCTCCAGAAACAGCGCCAGGTCCAGCTGGTTCTTGGGCAGCACTTCGAAGTAATTAGTCCGGTCCTCCGTGGTGGTGCCGTTCATCCCGCCGCCGTTGTTTTCCACCAGGATGAAGTGCTCGCCCTTGCCCACGTTCTGTGACCCTTCAAACATCATGTGCTCGAACAGGTGGGCGAACCCGGTCCGCCCCGGCCGCTCATTCCGCGACCCCACGTTGTAGGTCATGCAGATGCCGAATACCGGCGCGCTGGGGTCGGGTGCCAGGATTACGCGCAACCCGTTGTCCAGGTGCAAGTCCTGGAATTTCAACGGGGGCAGCTTGCGTGCTGGCGCGGTCGTCTGGGCCACTGCCGCCAGCGCTAACAACACCGCCAGCAGCGGGGCAAGAAACAGTTCTCTTCGCATGGTTTGTACCTCGGATTTGCTCAAAAGTGGGCCTTTTGCGGGGTGCTAAGCAGTGTAACAGACGGCCCAGCCGGGAAATAGTCAACCGCTGCCTGGCATCCGGCTAACTAGCTAGCTAGCCAGACAGCTAGTCAGCCAGAACAATCACCGCCGCCCCATCAATCGCGTCTTTTTTCAGCGCTATCAGCGCCTCATTGGCCTGCTCAAGCCCGAATGCCGTGGTCTTCGGCCGCAATCCAATTTCCGCGGCTGTCCGCAGAAAATCCCTCGCATCCTCCCGCGTCATGTTGGCCACGCTGCGCAACTGCCGTTCGCCCCACAGCAGCCGGTCATAATCGAACTCCGGCATGTGGTCCAGATGAATGGCGTTGATCGCCACCACTCCGCCCTTGCGCAGGCTGCCCAGCGCCGCCAGCACTACCTCGCCGCTAGGCGCAAAGGTAACCGCCCGGTCCAGTTCCACCGGCGGCTTCTCTCGCTCGCTCCCCACCCACTCCGCTCCCAGCGACTCCGCCAGCTTGCGGTGCGACTCCCCCCGCGTGGAGACATACACCTTGCATTTCCACGCATGCAACACCGGCAGTGCCAAATGCGCCGAGGCCCCGAACCCGAACAGGCCCACCCTCTCACCCCGCTGCACTCCGGCCACCCGCAGGCTGCGAAACCCGATGATGCCCGCGCACAGCAGCGGCGCCGCGTGCAGGTCATCCAGTTCCCCCGGCAGCCGATAGACCCAATCCGCCCGCGCCACCGCATACTCGGCATACCCGCCATTCACGCTATATCCAGTGAACGTGGGCGCGTCGCACAAATTCTCCATCCCGTGCTGGCAATACCAGCAGGAGCCGTCGGTGCCTCCCATCCAGGAAACCCCCACCCGGGTCCCCAGCGGCAGCTCCGCGGTCGCCCCACCCGAAACTTCGCCCACGATCTGGTGGCCGGGAATTACCTCCCGCAGCTTCGGCGCCAGTTCCCCTTCCACAATGTGCAGATCGGTCCGGCACACCCCGCACGCCCTCACTCGCAGCAGCACCTGCCCGGCGCTCGGCTCCGGTTGTGCAACCTCACGAATCTGGAGCGGGCGTTTCGCCACCGCCCCCGGCGAGCTCAGCACAGCAGCTTTCATCCCTCACCTTCGCCCTTCCCATTTTCCCACCTCTTCCGAATTCGTACTTAGATCAATGCCATCCTGATTGGTACCTAAACCGGTGTCATCCTGTCTATAAACGAATCGGCGCTGTCAAGGGGTATTCGGGCAACACAAGGGCGCAACCGTGAAGGGTTTGCTTTCAGCGAAGGAACCTGATTTCTGCATAAAGATGTTGTGCGGTGGGAGCCTTGCGTAGCCGCGAAGCGGCCCAAGAATGTAGCCCCGGGCGTAAGCCCGGGGTACGTCGGCCCTCTATTTTCAGCGAGCGCGAGCCGAGTTTATCGAGGCGAGCGCGAGCAAAGGGAATTGCCCAAGACGGGCGTCAGCCCGGGGTTCACCGGCAATGAAACGCCGCCTGCACGGCCGCACTGATTACCGTCGTCGCCTTCTCCTGCATGTATTTGGGATGTTGCTGCAGAAACCTGGACACCACTTTTTTCATGTCCTCGTCCGACACGCCTCGTGGCACACAGGCTTTCGCGCTCTTGATCAGCCCTGCCTGCTCTGCCACTCCCCGGATGTATCCCATGCAGAACGTGTGCGCCAGCGCGTTCAGATTTGAATCCTTGGTGTTGGCCTCGCACAAAGCCTGCAAATCCCTGCCGTCGGATAAATCGTAGGGCGTCTGCGCCCACACCGCCGTCCCCGCCGCCATCATCGCTAATACCAATAGGATTTTCATTCCGCCTCTCTACACAGGCATTCTAAATGGGTTATCAAAAAACCGGCACTAACGGAAAGGATTCACTCGGCGCTGACTACTCGCTGCTCAATACGTCACCAGCGGCGCCTGAAACAGGTAGAAGTTGCTGCTCAGCTGCTTCAGCGTAAACTCCACCGCGTCGAGCAGCGCGATCCGGCTGGCTTTGAAGTTCCGCAGATCAGTCAGCACCATGTATTTGCCTCGCGGACGCTGGCTAGTCAGCCGCGCCGGACGCACAATCACCCACTCCAGCTGTGTGCCCCGAATCAGTTCTTCCTGCCGGTCCCGGTCCTCGTACACCTGCTTCAGGAATAGCGGTTGGATGATTTTGTCGTGAAAAAATCCGCAATGTCCCCGGCTCTCCCCCGTCCCGCACGCACTGATGCAGATCAGCCGTCGCACCCCGTGCCTCTCCATTGCCCGGATCAGGTTCGCCGTTCCCTCCCACAAGTACGTTGTCGGCTTCCGGGTCGCCGCCGGCGTCAGCCAGCACACCACCGCATCTTGCCCCTGCACCGCCGGCCCCAGCGACCTCTCCTCCAGCACGTCGCCCGCAATCACCCTGTGCTTCGGCTTTCGGAACCACGACCGCGCTGCCTTCTTCTCCAGCGTGGTTACCTGATGGCCTTCGGCCTGCGCCTGTTCCACCAACTGACGCCTGACCCGCTTCGCCGTTGCAATTACCAGTACCTTCATCGCGCTAATCCACAAGTTGCTCCACTCGCATCGTAACCCCGCTCTTCGGATTCGCAAGTAACCTCGGGCGCAGGGTTGCTATTCTCGCCACTGTCCCCCCGGACATGCACCCTGTGGGCCTTTTCCCGCAGGCTTGCGAACTTGGCGCCTCGCTCCTTGGCCACCATACTTGCCCTCAATTGCACCTCCGTCACGTTCCTGCTGGCCAGAACTGAAGTAGATTGACTCTGTGAGTCAGCTGAACGCTCTCCTCCTCACTCGCGACCCGCGCTCCACCGCCCGCTTGCTGGCTCCCCTGCAGCACTGGGGAGTTATGGCGGAAGTGGAATCTGAGCCCGACTACGCCATTGCCTCCCTCCTGCGCCGCCACTATGACGGGTTCATTGCCGATTTCACGAGCGTTGCCGGCGTGCGCGAGGCCATTAGCGCCATTCGCTCCGCTACCGCCTGCAAATCCACTCCCATCCTGGCTCTGGTGGATGATTCCATCAATGTGCAGTCCGTGCTCGAAGGCGGCGCCAACTCCGCCCTCAGCGTGGCCTCTTCCCCGGCCCGCTCCCGGCCTTACCTACGCATCGCCCTGCTGCTCATGACCCGCGAGCACCTGCGTTACTTCCGTTACCCGGTGGATACCCCGGCAGCCATCACCTATGCCGGCGGTCCCACCCTGGAAGCCCGCACCCTCAACATCAGCAACGAAGGCCTATCCTTGCGCCTGGCCCACCCCATGCGCATCACCCGCACCGTGCGCGCCCGCTTCCAGTTGCCTGCTCCCAACCCGACCGTCGTGGTTGCCACTGGCCACACCGCCTGGCTTGATGCTGAAGGACGCCTCGGTCTCCGTTTCCTCTACATGCCCGAGCCCTCTCGCAACCGTTTCCAGCAGTACATGGCGGAAATGCATAGCCGCGCCGGCAGCCACCTCACCCGTCACTGCTCCTGAAGTCCACCTGAAGCACTCATTCGCTGGCCTATTCAATTCTCGATTTGCGTCCCGACGCAGAGCTCAAACAAAATCTGCACAACTTTGCCTGCGCTGAACTGGGGCGGGCATATGGATTTCAGCCGCGAAGCAACGCGAAAATTGGGACTGCCCAAGGGGGAAACCGCGGAAGGATGGTGGAAGGATACTGAATATTGCCTAAAAAAATTAAAAGGGCTGCAGTCTTGGTTATGCTCCAGCTGCCAACTCCTGCGAGGGAGTCAACCGCGTGGATACATGCACCACTGCAGCCCCTGATGCGATCACCGCTTTCGCGGTTCCAAACCCCAACTGCTCCTCGCAGAGCCGTCGGTTTTTTCCGGTCTGGCTGCTCCCGCAGTCACCCGCTGGAGCCTATCGCCCGGCCTACTTCGGACTGGCCTGTTTTATTTTGCCAACCCTTTCAGCCATCGACGTAAGCGACAATAAAGGCTGTGACACATAGCGTCAACGCCCGTTTTTGGTGCAATTGTGGAAATCCTGCGGAAAACCCGGGTGGAATGAGGTAGCTGTAGGCTGAAGCCCGCTATGGGCGCGGCTTTCAGACTTTTTGCCTGTCTGAGCACTGGCTCTCGTCTTCTGTGCCCGTGTGGGCACGGGGCTCTGCCCCGTCCAGGGCGGGCCAAGGCGATCTCGTCTTCTGTGCTTGTGTGGGCACGGGGCTCTCGTCTTCTGTGCTTGTGTGGGCACGGGGCTCTGCCCCGTGCAGGGCGGGCAAGGCGCTCTCGCCTTCTGTGCTTGTGTGGGCACGGCGCTCTGCCCCGTGCGGGGCGGGCCAAGGCGCTCTCGTCTTCTGTGCCCGTGTGGGCACGGGGCTCTGCCCCGTGCAGGGCGGGCCCAGCCCGCCTCTCTTTGATTTTGGAGAATCTCATCCGAGCGCGACCGAATTTCTCGGCGCTCTCTGCGGTCCAAACAAGAAGGGAAACTACACCAGCACTTCCGGCACTTCCATTTGTCCCCTGCGGAACGCCGCTACAAATGCCTCCACCACCTGCGGATCGAAATCGCTGCCCGCGCCCTTCATGATGATCTCTTTGGCATCGAACGGCGACATCGCCTTGCGGTACGGCCGGTCGCTGGTCAGCGAATCGTACACATCCGCCACCGACAGAATGCGCGACTCCATCGGGATCTTGTCGCCCTGGGTCGGGTGATACCCGGATCCGTCGAACTTGTCATGGTGCGCCAGAATGATCGGGAGCAGCCGCGACAGCGACCCGCCCACCGGCTCCAGCATGTCCACTCCATAGTCCACGTGCTTGCGCATCTGCTCCGACTCATCCGCCGTCAGTCGCGACGCCTTGTGCAAAATGTCCCGGCTCACTTCCAGCTTGCCCAAATCATGCAACAGGGCTGCCGCCCGCACGTCTTCAATCCGGTCCACTCCCAAACCCATCTGCGCCGCGATTTTCGCCGCATAAACCGACACCCGGTAGGAGTGGTTCTGCGTGTATTTGTCCTTGGAGATAAATTGGCTAAGGATGATCAGGATCCCGTGGTAGGTGCGCCGCAACTCCTTCACGTGCGCTTCTTTTTTCTCGTAGAGCGTACCCATGGTGTAGGCGGTGATCATCAGGATCCCGCCCCAAACCGTGATCTCGAACCATTTGTCGTAGTTGGCCAGCACTACTACGTTGGACCGCCGGAACAGCGCCGGATTGAAATACGTGACCAGCACCACCATGAACACGCTGGCCAGCGCTGTTAGGGTCGCGTGTCGCCGTCCATAGATATACGCGGAAAATAACGTCGGCAGGCTGTAGAGCCCCAGCACCATGTGGTGCCCGTCCAGCAGCAGATTGCTTAGCCCCGCCAGCACGAACAGCGACAGGACCAGCCATAGCTCCCGGTTCACTTCTTCCAGGCGCCGTCGCAATCCCGCGCCCCGCGTCGTTTGGCTGTCCGCCCGCGCGTGGTCCACCCCGGGCCAGGCCAGCGCCGCTTCCATCGTCTGCTTTACAGAATCGAGCTCCACATTCTGACCTCTCCCCCCACAACTCCTGACTCGGCAATGAGAGCGGTCTGCAGGTGCTTACAGCGGGAGGAACTACCGCAATCCTAGGTCACCCCCCACGCCCCGCCAAATTACCTCGGTAATGCTTACGAAAAGGCCGATTTTCCCCGGAAATCGGCCTGTTCCCAGCACCTTGCCTGTCTGTTTACTTCGCCTTTGCCCACGCCGAGGAGTTCAGGCATTGCACTGTTCCGTCTATGATCTTGCCCAGCCCCTCCCGGAATTTGCCCTCATCCACGACGTCCCGATTGGCGATGGACTCCGTCAACGACAGCGCCGCCCCTACAAACGACAGCGCCGCTTCTTTCTTCTCTGCTCCCGTCCGGCTGCCGAACAACCCCTCGATCCCCTGCACCACTGCCGGAACAAACGCTATTCCCCGTAACACCTTCGATAGAAAATTCACCACCGTTCTCCTTTCAACCACCCGTTCAGCTCAACCAACCCGTTCAGCTCGTCATCTCTCCGCTAGAACTCCTATCTGCCTGTGTGGGCACGGGGCTCTGCCCCGTGCAAGCGGGCGCGTGGGCACAGCCGCCCTCCCATGTGAATGCGTGGGCACAGACGCCCTCCCATGTGAATGCGTGGGCACAGGCGCCCTCGCCTGTGCGGGCGGGCCCAGACCGCCCCGCCTGTTCTTCTTTTTTAGCCTGTTCTTCTTTTTAGAATGT